>JAZBLB010000013.1:0-148394 GCA_037032985.1 Bacteroidota bacterium | reverse complement strand
TCTCAAAAAAAAATATCTGACGAAAAAAAATCTCTAGTGTACTATTGCAATTCCATAGGTCATTTTTCAAGTTGTTTTTTGAATTCGATAGGGCTTAAACCCGTTTCTTTTTTAAATAATCTTGAGAAGTACGAGAGATTGTCAAATCCAAGTTGGTAGGCTATCTGCGATATATTTTGACCTTGATTTCGCAAACGGTTTTTAGCTTCTTTAATTAAGGAAAGATGAATGAGTTGAATGGCAGTTTTACCAGTTTCCTTTTTAAGCAGGTCACTTAGATAAGGTCGCGACATATTTAAGCGTTCTGCTATTTGCGCGACACTTGGTAGACTTATATTGTGCAAGATACCATCTTCAAAAAACAAAGCTAGCACCTCATTGAATTTGGAAACTGTTTTTCCAGAGCTGACCATACGGTTTATGAACTGACGATTGTAATATCTTGAAGCATATTTGAGAATAGAATCAATATGGGTAAGCATGATATCTTGGCTATATTGATCTAAATTATTGTTATATTCCGATTCTATCTTATGGAACAGCTCCCATATGGTCTGTTCCTCTTTTGGGGAAAGATGAAGAGCTTCACTTACTTCGTAATCAAAAAAGCTATATTTTTCTATATCATTATAAAGATGATGCCCAATAAGAAAATCTTGGTGTATACAGATGGTGAAATTATCTTCTTCCAGATCCAGATGATTGAACTGCATTACCTGCCTCGGTTTGATAAAAGACAGACAACCATTGCTGTGGTCATAGGATGTGCGGCCGTAAAGCATCACCCCGGATAAGAACTTTTTATAGGAAATCATGTAGCAGTTCGTTGTAAACTCTTTCCCATCAAACGGACAGGTTTTTAGACCTGCTATTAATGATATCAGCGGATGTTCCGCAGGAGGAAGGTTGCACGCCGACCTTATATCGTTGACCGATTCAAAATGAAGCATATTCAAAAGTACGACAATCTGCAGTATTAGAGACTGTAGATTGTCATGGTTGATAAATAGATTATTCGCCATGTGCTGCCACGGCTACATTCTGCCAGGCTTCCCATTGACTTAATCGGTGTTCGTATTCCTGTTTTACTGCTGGTAAAACATCTTTTCCTAAAATATAGCGCAGTGGAGGAGTATTGCTGTTCACCAATTTCAGCATTGCATCTGCTGTTGCTGTTGGATTTCCAAATGACATTTCCGAAATCATTAAATCAATTCCGGATTTCAGCTGGTCATATGCGGGAATAGCGGTAGCGTGAACTGCAGAACTCCCAGAGAAGTCAGTTCCGAAAACACCCGGCTCCACGATCGTCGTATGAATGCCGAATTCTTTGACTTCCTGTGCAAGGGTTGCACTTAATCCCTCAACTGCATGTTTAGAGGCATTATACAGCCCACTTGTTGGCCATGCAAGCAATCCCAGTATACTGGAGATCTGAATAATGTGACCGCTTTTCTGAGCCCTCATTATTGGCAGGACTGCTTGTGTGAGCCAAAGTAACCCAAAGAAATTGGTTTCCATTATGTCACGGGCATGGGCTTCAGAACTCTCCTCTACAGCACCGAACAGGCCATAACCGGCATTATTAATGAGTACATCAATTCTTCCGAAATGATCATTTGCTTTCCGAATTGCAGCGGTTGCCGCTTCCCGGTCAGTCACGTTTAATTTTAATGTGAGCAACTTTTCTCCGAACCGGGTTGACAGATCAGCCAATGCATTGGTATCACGGGCCGTTGCGATTACTCGGTGACCTTCGTTTAAAAATGCTTCTGCCCAGATTTTTCCGAACCCCCTTGAGGCCCCTGAAATAAATATTACTTTTGATATCATAATTTTTTTATGCAAAACTATGCCAGGAGAACTGATTGCTGTTAGTACAGAAGTAGGAAAAACTAACACAATTGTCCATAAATATTTTGGCAACGACTAAAACGGCTTTTTTAGTAAATGAATTTACATCCTGTCAGTTACTCCATCAAACCTAAAAGAATCAAAACATTAAAATTATGTTTAATCTGAGGATCCGCGGCATTTCGATTCATCAAACACATTTTAACTGACTTTAGCTTAGCTATAAGCCAATTTGACAATTGGAATAAAAGAGCAACCCGACGGATTGCAAAACATGTATTTATCTTCTCTTTTAGCCTGAACTTCCTTATGCGGTTTAATACCTCAGCCAACGTTGACATATTAACCCCAGAGGAAAATAAAAGAAAGTGTAAATTAATTCTCATATCGCTTATATAGGCATCTAACTATTGTTGGATTATCTGCTGCAAATTTTACTATCTTAGGGACACACACAAATTTAACAGCTTATGAAAATTATTTTAGACACGAAGTCCTTATTGATTGGACTAATCACAGCAAGCTGTGCCTTTTTCGCTATGGGCAGCAAATCACAGCCAGAATCAGATAATGGAAAATTCCGAACTGAAATTAGCCCTAATGGTATCGTCATTCTGAATACCCAAACTGGGGAGTATCTTTTTGCGGCAGATATGGTAGACATTCGGCGCGACGATTGGATTAAAGGCGAATTCTATAATACCCCTAAACCACGCAAAGACAAAAAGAAATAAGTCGTAACATTGAAATCTTTTCGCAACAAGGTACTGATACATAAGAATCGGACCTTGTTGTTATAAACAATGAAGAATGTAACTTTAGGTAAAGTCTTGTAACCTCCCCCTAACAAATTATGATCTATTGCAAAAATGATTTTTGAATTTACCACAGCGCCTGGATTCGATTTTATTAAGGTCTTTGCAAAACATATCAAAGCAACTATAATCGATAATTTCTTGGAAATTCCGCGTACAATGGGAGTAGGATATGTTCGTAAAGTCGGTTTTGGAAGCGATTTTAAATTAACAATCCATCATTATACCCTAAAGGAAGATCTGATTATCAAGCGAAACCCTTCCCCAGAGACAAGTAGTGTTCGAACATTTTTCTTTTACAATACCAATCAGGATCTTGAAGTTAAATATGAGAATGAAGAACACCTACCGTTCTCTAAAAAGAATGATGCCTCTATACTTTTATCTACCAATGATCTGAAGACGGAAATCCGTTTTCCTGCTGGCAGTAATATCCAGTATGTAGTAGTTGCAATTGCTGCCGATAGGCTCCGCTCTATTCTTTCTATAGATGCTCCCAATAGTACAATAAAAACGATCACTGGGGAAAACGCATCGTTTCTTTTCTTCGAAAGCTTAGATGCAGAAATGCAATTGCTGCTTAAAAACATCGTATCTGTTGACATGAACAACTCTATGAATAATTTTTATGTACAAATTAAAGTTCAAGAGTTAATGTATTTGCTTTTTACTAAGCTATCACTCAGGGAGAACACCACCTTTAAAAGCATAAATAGCAATGATGCTGAAAGACTTTTGCTTATTCGTAATCAAATACTAAGCGATCTTAGTACCCCTCCGGTGATTTCCGAATTGGCAACCAGCGCATCGATGAGTGAGACCAAGCTCAAGTTGCTATTTAAGCAAACTTTTGGGGATACCATCTATAATTACTACCAAAGCGCAAGAATGGAAGAAGCTGCCTTCTTGCTGAAACAAGCTAAACATTCCGTTTCACAAGTTGGGTATGAACTGGGCTTCTCGAACCTCAGCCACTTTAGCAGGTTATTTGAAAAACAATATGGCATCACGCCAAAGAAATTCTCCTATAGAGCTTAGCTGACCTATAATCCGCAGCCTCAATTTGTCGGATAAGACTATTCTTGCGCCTTTTTGAGCTATTTTACCTCTCCTATAGCTACCATCTTTGTCTTATTATCAATAGAAGATTATGAAAGCTATACAATACAAGGATTATGGAGGCGCTGATGTTATCGAACTAGTTGAGGTTCCAGTTCCATCTATTCAGAACGAAAATGATGTTTTAATTAAGGTTAAGGCTGCAGGTGTAAATCCAATAGATATTAAAATCAGAATGGGTTTTATGAAAGCCGGCCGCCCGATACAAATGCCTTTCATACCTGGAGGAGAAGCTTCCGGAATAGTAGTTGCCGTCGGAAATGGTGTATCAAAGTTTAAAGTGGGGGATGAAGTCCTTGCCCTTACCAAGACAAGTGCTTATGCAGCATACGCGACCACAGACCAGAAC
The DNA here is from genome assembly GCA_037032985.1 of Bacteroidota bacterium. Taxonomy (GTDB): domain Bacteria; phylum Bacteroidota; class Bacteroidia; order Sphingobacteriales; family Sphingobacteriaceae; genus Pedobacter. The sequence continues at coordinate 144,257 of JAZBLB010000013.1, read as the reverse complement.
TCGGTAGTATTGAAACCACAAGGATTGAGTTTTGAAGAGGCCGCATCAGTTTTTGTTAATATTGGAACTGCCCAATCGGTATTTACAGCAGGTGAACTCGGAAAGGATCAAAGAATATTGATACAGGGCGGAGCTGGTGCGGTGGGCGGAGCTATGGTCCAGATGGCCAAAGCTGCCGGCGCATATGTAATCGCCACTGCTTCAGGCAAAGGCATACAAATGGCAAAAAGCTTTGGCGCTGATGAGGTTATTGATTATAAATCGCAGGATTTAACCAGTTTAGTGAATGACATTGACCTAGTAGCAGATACGGCTGGCGGCGAAACACAGCAAAATTTATTCAAAGTTCTAAAAGCAGGAGGCAAGCTATTGAGTATTGTTATCCCCCCATCTCAAGCGTTAGCAGAACAATACAACGTCAGCGCAGCATTCGTCGCCTCTAACATCACCTCAGCATCCATACATAACGGAATAGAACTCTTAAAGTCCGGAAAATTGAAACCAGTCGTTTCTAAGGTATTTGCACTTGAGGACGCCGCAGCAGCGCAGGATTTTTTAACCGCCGGAGGTGTTAATGGCAAAGTGATCCTCAAAATTAATGAAGATTAATAACACTTAAACGATAAAGAAATGTCTAATAAAAAAATATTGGTTGCAGGAGCCACCGGATACCTTGGAAATAAAATCGTCGCAGAGTTACTTACCCTTGGAGTTGAGGTTACTGCAATGGTGAGGGCAAGCAGCAATAGAAGTAAGCTTGAGGAAATGGGCGTCAGCCACTTTGTTGTGGGCGATATGATGGATGTAACCTCTTTAAGTAATGCCATATCACCAAACTACGGATTTGATGCCATTGTGGCTAGTGCAGCAGGATACACCAAAAGCACAAAGGGTGACAGTCCCGAAACAGATACTATCGGCTATAAAAACTTGGTGGATGCTACCAAAGCAGCAAAGATCCCACGATTTATACTGATCTCGATTCTCGAATGCGACAAGGCCCAGTCCGTGCCTCATTTTTACAATAAATACCTGATTGAAAGATACCTGGTGGAAAAGAAACAGCCTTTTATTGCATTAAGACCAGGTGCATTCCTGGATCAGACACCTGATTATATACCAAATAAGCTCAAAAAAGGCATATTTCCAACCTTTCTTACAGGAACATTTGGAATGGTCTACACCTCGGAACTTGCTAAATATGCGGCCATGGCTGCAGTGATATTGCCAGACACCGAACTAAACAAGTCAGTTGATATCGGTTGGGATAAACCTGTCAATGGAGAGATCTTAGCCTCCACATTTGAAAAGGTACTGGGTAGATCAGTAAAACCCAAAGCACTTGTCCCATCATTTGTACTTAAAACGATCTTGCCAATGATATCCGTATTTAGCGAAAATGTTAGAGATATGTATGAAATGATCAAGTGGATTGGCACCGGACTTTATATCAGCAAAAATCCGCAAAGGCAAAAAGAACTTTTCGGAGAACTACCGACTGTCGAGGAAAGTGTGAGCCATTATTGCCGGGACCGGGGCTTGATCTAGGTAAGTACGGAAGTAGAAGTCTAAAATCTTTTTAACTGGTGTTCTGCACCTGTAATTAAAATATATAACATGAAATTATTAGAAGAAGTAAAATTAGGAGAACAAACAGTAAAAAATGCCATCGCCATGGCACCAATGACACGTAGTCGTGCAAGCGCCGATGGTATTGTACAAGATTTGACTGTTCGGTATTACACCCAACGGGCGACTGCAGGCCTAATTATTTCCGAAGGCATTAATATTTCTGAACAGGCAATTGGCAGTCCTTTTACACCCGGCATTTACACTACCGACCAAATTAATGCCTGGAAAAAGGTAACTAAATCCGTTCATGATGCAGGTGGAACCATTTATGCTCAGCTTTGGCATACTGGTCGGGTTGCCCATTCTAGTGATAAAAACGGTAACCTACCTGTTGCACCAACGGCAATTGGCATACAGGGCCAGCAACATTACACTGGCCAAGGGATGAAAGATTATGAAACTCCAAAAGAGCTCACTACACAAGAGATAAAACAGATTATAAAAGACTATGGTCAGGCAGCGAAAAATGCGATTGAGGCAGGTTTTGATGGTGTTGAGCTCCACGCAGCTTTTGGTTACCTGCCCAACCAGTTTCTATCAGAAAGTGCAAATAAAAGAAACGACGAATATGGGGGAAGCATAGAAAACCGAAACCGTTTTGTCCTGGAAGTGATGCAGGAACTGGTTAATGCAACCGGCAGCAATCAGGTAGGGATCAAGATTTCTCCAACGATTTACTATAATAATATTGAAAACAGTGATCCTTTCGCGCAGTTCAAACCATTGATTGAAGCATTGAACGAGCTACCATTGGCCTACCTGCATTTGATGAACGGAATGTTTCCATTGGATCATCTGCCAAATTACCCGAAAAACGCAATGGAAACCTTTGGTCCTCTAAGCAAGCACTTGGTGATTGCAAATGCAGGATATAACAGAGAAACTGGTGAGGCTGAATTGAAAAAAGGTATTGCCAAAATAATTTCCTACGGTTCATTATTTATTGCCAATCCCGATCTTCCAAAGAGATTTGAGTTGAATGCAGAACTGAACCCAACCGACCAGGCAACCATGTATGGCGGTGGTGAAATAGGTTACACTGACTACCCTTTTTTAGATAAGTAACACTTAAAAAACCATGTTTTGAAGATGATGGCAATAAAAGCCATCATCTTTAAACCTTGCGTAGCTGAAATGACTTCAATTGAGGATATTTTCCTGCGAGAACATCCCTATACTCAACACCTGTACATTAGTTAAAACCTTAATTAACTGTAGGTTTCTGCCGCATGCCTCTTTCATTTTCTGATAAATGTAGAAATTCCATCAAGTGTAAAGAAACTTGACCAGTCGAGTCGAATATTAGTTATTTACTAAATCAAAGCTCATTTTTACTTGTAATTGAAAGTGGTTTTGCCTAAAATGAGTCCATTTAGCCTGATTACGCTAAGCCCAAAGGGCTTTGCTAATTGAATTCATAATTACAGCAAATTGCTTGGGGCTTGTTGCCCCGCACAACTGTTTTAAATTTGCGTTGGCAGGAATTACGAAAAGCCAACCAGAAATGCATAAAAATCTCATCAAATACATCAATAAATATTCCTCTTGAGAACTTTCTACTGAAGAAATAAATTTAATTGAAAGCACCATTCAACCTAAAAAGATAAAAAAAAATAGTATTTCTTACAGCAGGGGGGGATGTATGCAAGCACTATGGATTTATTGTTAGTGGTGTTATGCCACAATAGTATTGACGATAAAGATACTGAGCATATTGTACATTTGGGTATTGAAAACTCGTGGATGGGAGACCGGGAAAATTATACGATGCTTGGAAGATACAGATTTGCTTGCTTTTTCCTAAAAGCCAGTCATGCGTTGTTAGAGGAAACACTTAATGCAAAAAAGTATCCCTTGATCACGTTTAAATCACAAGGCATCATCAAAAAAGACAACCAATTCGAAGCTACTGGTAAGCTCGCCCTAAGAGGTACAACTAAAATTATTACAAGACCCTTTACCGGGAACAAAAGCACAGTAATCTTTAACGGTAACTTCGCCATCAATCCTAATGACTATGATTCCACCCGGAAGGATACACTGCAGCAAATCAATGTTATGCTGAGCGTACCGGTGATGCAATAATAGTTTTGACAGGAATTCCTAAATGGGCCCTGGAGCATAAAACTAGCTCATTGACTCCACATAAATGTCTATTCTAGCCGAAAACCTGCCTGAACCTCCTTTGCTTTACTTGGCACCTCGTATACAAGCATGCCTATAGAGCTGTATGCGTTGAACGTTGCATGTACCAGCATATCCATATGCAAGGTGGTGATTGGAGTAAGGTTAATAAGGAGGTCTTGATGGTTACTTAGAATAGCTTGCATTTATTACCGTGCTGCTACCTACTTTCCCTTATTAAGTGTATTTTTACTATAAAACAATTTAATCTAACCTTTAAGTTTACCTACATAGAAAAGCAATAAACAAGCTAGTTAAATTTGATAATCCTCCCATTTTGAATCACAATTTTTTCGCCGCGAAGCAATTTAATATCTCTCAGGGGATTTTCTTTGAGGATAATTAAATCCGCTCGTTTTCCAACGGTGATACTGCCACGATTTTTAGCTTGACCAATGACCTCAGCCGAAACCTGTGTTGCTGAATATAAAGCTTCAGCATTACTAAAACCACACCGATTTACAAAATTTTCTAATTCATCAAACATTGGAGGAAATGGTTTCTTAGGATCTGCGATCAAATCTGTTCCAGCGGAAATCTTTACACCATATCGATGAACTCTTTTTAGCAATGCGAAAACCCATGGATCGTGATCTGCTGAAACACAAACCGTTGCATCAAGTATCGCATCGTTTTTAACCATTGCTTTGCAAAAAGGCTCAACATCAATTGCTGCGATAATACTGTCCCGGTAAGCAAGTGAAGTAGAACGGCGATAAAACAAGGAATCAGTTTGCATGGTCTCAAGCATATAAACATGAGAAAGTACCTTCACACCAGCATCTACAACTTCAAGCGGGGTAGCAGGGAATAATGCCGTATGTGCCCAGGGAATCAGCCCGTGGCGCTTCGCAGCAGCAACCACTTTGACTAGAAACTGACCATCAAATGAATGGTAAAGTTTTACTCCCGTCGCACCACATGCTTTTGCCTTAGCCATGGCCTCATCGAGGTCGTCGCCAGGCATAATCCTTTGCTCCCAAGGTGTATAAGGGGCTGAACGAATATTTTTGCCCCGGTTGTAGTACCAATCACCTGCCATAAAGGAGGAATAAAAAACATCCGTCCCTAGTCTTGTACCAGTACGGATTGCTGTTTGCGCTTCGAAAAGCGCAGCCCCGTCTCCTCCTGCATCACGTGCACTGGTTATGCCGTGAACAAGGTAATACTTAAGGAGATCAAAAGTTTTTTCGATGGAATTTTTGTAAGGTGAGGTAACGTGAATATGAGAATCGATTAGTCCAGGAATAATGTATTGACCACCTAAATCCATAACTAAGGATTTATCGGTTTTGTTGGGCATTTTTCCAATCTTGAGGATTATTCCGTTCTTGATGGTAATCGTTTTTTTCTTAAGTACTTTTCCTTTTACCACATCAATAATATTGGCATTTGTGAGGATTAGAAGTGAATCATTTGGCTTTGTTATCCCCTTCGCAGATGTACCCGCGGTATAAAAGAGAAAAAAGAAAAGTATAGGTAGAAAAGTCTTTTTCATTTAAGTTTAAGTTTAATATCATGCTTTAAAAAAAGCGCAGCGGCATCCACCAACTGCGCCTGTCATCATTAACTAGTATTGTATTTTGTGCAATAGGGTTTTTCAGGGATTCCCATCCGCTCGTCAGCGCTGCGCTATTTATTAAATAAATCAGCAAGAAATTGCTCCAGCTTTTCTCCCCTCACTTTGGTTGCTAATATCTTACCGCTGGGGTCAATAATACAATTGAATGGGAGACTTTTGACCCCATAATTGTCTGCTACCTCGCCATTGGTCGCCTTAGGATCATTAAGTTGCATCCAGGAAAGCTGATCTACTTGCACAGCCTGTTTCCATGAGGTACTCACCGCATCCATAGAAATGCTGACCACCTCTATATCTTTCTGATACTTTTGTTGCAATTTTCTAAGTAATGGATGTTCAGCCCTACATGGAGGACACCAGCTAGCCCAAAAGTCAAGCAGCACATACTGCCCTTTATAATCACTCAGATTTACCGTTTTGCCTTGCAGGGAATTCAGCGCAAATTCTGGAGCCAAATTGCCTGGTTTCAGATTAATTTCTGTGTCGATAAAACGTTTGATGCGTTTGGCATAATAAGATTTTTTGTTTTCCTCGGTGAGTAAAGGGTAAGCATGTGCGGCCAGCCTGCGGCCATTGTCATTCATGTAGCTATCAATCATTGCCAGCGGTGCAACTACCGAACTCCTATTCGTTTCAACAAAATTCTTAGTTAAGCTATCAACGCGTTTAAGATAGGAAAGCAAGTAAGGATTTTCTTTTTGATGCAAATCTCCGCCAGCCTTAGCCAATGCTTTCCGATAATCGCCAGAAAGTTCAAGAGTTTTATTTTTAAAACTCTGGTAAAGGCTGTTCTCTGTGGCTCCTTCAATTTTTAGATCATAAAATTTATCAATTCTACCCGTCAGTTTAATTGCGGTATTTTGCGCCAAAAATATCTTGATTTGCTGATTGGATGAATTACTCAACGTACAAACTAAGCTTTCCGGAAAAGTTCCCTGCAGCAAAAATTCTCCGTTGTTAACTCTGGTGGAATCCGATATATCCTTTCCATCATAACTATAGGAGAGCCTAATAAGCGTACCATTGGCAGAAAGGATAGCACCCTTGATCTGGTATTGGCCGGCCTTAAACGAAAAGGCCGACGCACTCACCAGAATAAAACTCAAAAGAATAATGATTCTAGTCACCTGATGTTTTAAATTCATTTTTTCAACCCCTTAGTAGTTTAAACCCGGTATTGGACTCTCGGTTAAAATTTTATCCAGCATTTGTTTTAAATACTGATAATGGATTTTGCTATCCTGATCTTTGGTGTTGACTATCCCTTTTTGCATATCGCCTCTTAAAGCCCTCAGATGAGAAAGCGCCAAGGATTTTACGTTTGAATAAAGCAACACCTGGGTTGGGGTAACTGATGCCAGAATATTATCAGTTGATCCTTGCAAGGCAAAACGTTTATTGTACATGGTAATAATGCTACCCACATACATTTTTTGCAAAGAGCGGCGGTACTCATCGGTGGCTTTACCTGATTTGATTTCGCTGAACATACTGCTTTTCAAATCGTTTAGCCATTGGCCAGGTGAATAAGCACCCTTCCCATTGTCTCTTTGATTAACCATCATTCTATACAACCTGCTCTGTGATGTGACTGCTGCAATTGCATTTTGCTGCATCACCTGCACGTCGTTAAAACCGTATCCGGGTTCAATTTTGTTTAAAATCTGTTTGTCTAGCAACCATTTAGGAGTCGTAAAAACTTCATCATTGAGAAATTTAATTGATTCTTTTTGCTTGGCAAGACTCACGGCTTGATAAACTGCCCCGGGCTGATCGGTCGTTTTTTCAGTAATCATCACGCCGCCTAGATTCTTTACCACGTGATAGATGTAGCGGTTATACTGGCCAAGTGCCTCCCCATACATTTCCTTCAGATTTTCATAACCTTCACCGCTTTCTTTAGTCCAATTGATTAATTGAGGAACAATTCTTTTTAAATTTTTAATTCCATATTGACTTGCCTTTACCGGATCATCGCCAAGGTCTTCCGCTTGTGAGCGTGGATCAAAATCTCTTCCTTCTCCTCCAAACCACAATCGCTTATTGGAGGCCAAGCTATCCAAGGTAATTTTATTCAAAATTTTCTTTTCCGCTTCCGCATTGGGCTGATCAAGAATTGGTTTATACCCCCATTGAATGGCCCATTTATCATAGTCATTTATTCTGGGAAAGATGCCCTTTTCGCTGATGCCATCTTCGGGTTGGGCTACATAATTAAAACGGGCATAGTCCATAATAGAAGGGGTATGCCCGTGAGCTTCAACCCATGCTTTATCACGAAGTTTTTCTACCGGCACAGTACTGCTAGCCCCCATATTGTGCCTTAAACCAAGCGTGTGTCCAATTTCGTGAGAAGACACAAAGCGGATTAATTGACCCATTAACTCATCATCAAACTTATTTTTTCGGGCTCTCGGATCAATTGCTCCCGCCTGAATCATATACCACCGGTGAACCAGATTCATGACATTATGATACCATCCAATGTGGCTTTCCAAAATTTCGCCCGTTCTAGGGTCGGCAATATTAGGCCCGTAAGCGTTTTGTTGCGACGAGGCGAAGTATCGGATGACAGAGAAGCGTGCATCATCTAAACTCATGGTGCTATCTGCCTCAGGCCACTCCTTTGCAACAATTGCATTTTTGAATCCAGCCTGCTCAAAAGCTTTTTGCCAGTCGTTAACCCCTGCAATTAAAAATGGTCGCCATTTTTTTGGCGTCGCAGGATCAATATAATAAATGATTTGTTTTTGTGGCTCTACCAGTTCACCTCTTCTGAACTTCTCCACGTCTTCCGCTTTAGGTTCTAATCTCCAGCGATGGATAAAGGCTTCTTGCTCGACTTTTTGCTGATTATCATGGTAGCGAATATTTGCGCTGGCAAAAAAACCAACCCTTGGATCATACATCCGTTTACGCATGGGATGATCAGGCAATTTGAGAAAAGAGGTATTCATACCTAGGGTAATTGCTCCTGCCTCAGTTGCAGCAGGAAGCCTTCCTCCCACAGAAGTATAGGTTCTGATGCTCCTTACCTCTGTATTCATAGGAAAACTTTTTACACTCTCAATATAAGAACGGTCTGCCATTTGTGGCCCAAGGCTATAATTCTTTTTATTATCACCGTTAAAGGCCAATAAAGGACTTTCACTGATCAGGAAATCCGTCACATCAATTACTACACTACTAGAATCCTTACTTTTTGCTTTTATGGGAAACGCAGCTAAGATGGGATTCAGATTTGAACTGGCCACTGCTTTTGAAATCATTTCTGAGGAATCGGCAATGCTCACTGTTGCGGCCACTTTCAGAAACAGTTTATTGGCCGGACCAAGCTCCCAGTACACCACTCTAGAACCCACTTCTTCACCACCATAATTACCCGCACCAGGAGTAGACTTACTTAAGCGGTTAACGGCAAGTATTTCCTTTTTTAGCAGGCTATTTTGAATCTCGAAAAAATATTTATCTCCTATCCTGTGAACGGTAAATAATCCCTTTTGGGTAACCGCTTTTGCTGTAATGACTTCGGCGTATGGCTTTATCGTTGTTTTTGCACTATCTGCCTTCGGCTTAGCTGCTGTGGCTGCAGCTGCCGCTTTTGCAGCGGCTACTTTCTTCTTATTACTTTTAAAAATACTGCACGAGCTTGCCAGGGTAAGAAGCAAAGCGGTGGCTAAAACCAGGCTTTTGGAGCTGGTATTTAAGTTGGATATGTTATTTTTCATGTTTCTATTTAGTAACCCGGGTTCTGGATTAAGTTAGGATTGGCATCTAAAGCGCTATTGGGAAATGGAAGCAATTTCGCGGCGGGTTTATAGCTTGGTTTCAGCGCACCGAGTATGGCATCAGCCTGGCCGGTGCGCTTTAAATTGTACCACCGATGGCCTTGCTCGCAGAAAAATTCCTTTCGGCTCTCTAAGATGATCTCATCCAACAAGGTTGCTTGCTGCGTGGTCGTGCTGATGGCTGTTTGCGCCCTTGCCCGAATGGTGTTTAAATCACTCAAGGCTCCTGACAAATTGGTCCCAATCCTGGTGCGGGCCTCTGCTCTGATTAAGTATTGCTCTGCCAAGCGCAACACGGTAGGGGATTCAGCAACACCGGCAGCAACAGCAGGCGCATTAGTGGTAAACTTATATTTATAGGGAAGCACTTTAACTGCGCCTGCAACCGTGTAACTGATCATCCAGCGTTGACGGCGAAGATCTGTAGAGGCAAATAAGCTCAAAAACGCAGGGCGAATTTCGAACTGTGGTTCGGTGCCCGTAAAGGGCAAAAATGTTCCAGCCTCTACAGTATACTGATTTGCTACGGCTAAGGGTGATGACATTTGCCAGATACTTTCGGTGTTATTTTTTGTCCATACTCCTGTAGCAATATTTGCAGATGGTATTAAGGTGTATAGACTTGAAGCGATTACTTCCGATGCATTGCTTTCAGCAGCGCTAAAATCTCTGGTAAATAAACTTGTCTTGGCCAATAAAGCTGCAGCAACAAATTTGTTAACGCCTAATCTGGTATTCGAAGAGGCCGAATAATCGGCTGGCAACACCGCTTTTGCTTCTGTTAAGTCATTCACAATTTGCACGTAAACATTTGCCGCGGTTTCTTTAGCCAGCAAAGCACTTATGTTAACATCGGTGGTCAATACCAAGGGAACACCGCCAAAGCTATTTACCAGGTTGAAATAACAATAAGCCCTAATGACTTTGGCTTCAGCAGTAAGCTGTCGTTTAACTAGATCAGTTGTTCCAGAATACTTCTGAAGTCCTTCTATTATAGCGTTTGCCCGATAGATTATAGCATACCATTCTGAAAAAATAGTACCTTGGATAGAACTGACAGATGAGTATGCGTTATCATAAACTTCCCGATAAGTGGAGTTGGCGCCTATATAAAGCAGATCATCTCCCTGAAGCGAACTATATACCGGCAATGAGTTGTTTTGGCTGGTAATCGTGGAAAGACTGGTGTACACGCCGGCCATAGCATTTGTGGCCAGTTTATCTGATGAAAAAACAACAGAGGTGGTGATTTCATTTAATGGCGGATCGATCTGCACCGTTTTTTCACACGAAGAGAAAACTAAAATTAGGGAAGCTATACTTCCACAGGCTATTTTTTGGATTAATTTGGTCATGATGGAAGAATTAAAATGTGAGTTGTAAACCGGCAACGATCGTACGCAAAGGCGGAGTTGCAACACCCTGCGATTCCGGATCGAAACCTTTATATCCGGTAATCGTCCACAAGTTTTGCCCTTGCGTAAACAACCTGATGTTTTCAGCATGGATCTTAGTCAACCATTTACTTGGCAGATTGTAAGATAGGCTCACGTTTTTTAGACGAATGAAGGAGGCGTCAACCACATTGATGTCAGCACCTGTCCAGTTAGTATAGCCAAAATAAGCCGCTCGGCCATTCACGCCCCCTGTTCCGGCCGTAACCAAAAAATCTTGGGAGCCCAAAGCCAGATAATCATTTACTACACTCGCTGCCGCATTATACATATAACCGGGTGGATAAAATGTCGCAGCAGCCAGACTTCTTCCTTTTTGTTTCACGAATTGAAAGGTAAAATCAAGGCTCAGTCCTTTATAACTAACGGAGTTGGTTAAACCGCCAATAAATTTTGGGTAAGTGGCGTCAATATAGTAGCGGTCGCCCCTGCCGATTTCTGAAAATCCGGTGGTTGGAGAAGCTGTTCCGCCAACACCATTTAAATCCCCAAAGGCTGGTAAATTAGTCGCGGGATCAATACCTAAAAACTGATAACCGGTAAAAAAGCTGGTCGGTTTACCCACTAAATAGCGGGTGTAGTAAGATGTTTTTTCTATTCCAGGAAAAGAAAGTAATTTATTATTGTTTCTGCTGATATTGAAGCTAGAGGTCCAGGTGAGGTCTTTAGTTTTAATGTTGGTGCTAATTAAACTGAATTCGACCCCGGAATTTTGAACATTGGCTTCCAAATTACTTTGGTAACTGGTAAAACCGGCCTGTGCACTCAACGGGTAGTCAATCAACTGGTTATTGCTCCGGTTGCGGTAATAAGAGGCTACTAACGATAATCTATCTTTGAAAAAACCTAACTCCAGTGCTATTTCAAGTTTTTTAGTCGTTTCCCACTGATAATCGTCATTGGCAATTCGTGAGGGGTTCAAACTGGAATTCCCATTGTAAACAGCCGTTGAGGTAGAGTAGGTTGCCAGATACTGATAGTCACCGATTTCATCGCTACCTACCGTTCCGTAACTTCCGCGTAGCTTTCCAAAACTAAACCAGTTTGTTTTTTCCTTTAGAAAATCTTCTTCAGAGAAAAGCCAGGCAGCACCTATAGATCCGAAGTTGCCGAATTTTTTATTCGGACCGAATCTGGAGGAGCCGTCCCTTCTAAAGTTGGCATTTACAATGTATTTATTCTCAATGTTATAGTTTAAACGGCCAAAAAGTGACGCGTATTTAAATTCTTTTGAAGAGGCACTCGTGGAAATTGTGGTAGCCGAAGAAAGGTTTCGCAAGAAATCATCAGAAGGAAAGCCCGTCGCACTGGAAAAATAAGGCTGCTCGGCTTTTCGATACTGATAGGTACCACCGGCCAGGGCATTAAGGTTACCTATCCATATTTTCTTAGTATAGGTTATTTGTGGCTCTACGATGTAAGTATTCGTGTAGGTGTATGCAAAGGTTGCAGTACCTGAAGTTGGCACCGAAAACGCCGTATTTTGAGCACTTAATGGTCTGATGGTGGTCTGTTTGGAATCGGTTTTACTGTAACCAAAAGTTGTTTTAACATCAAGTCCTTCTAAAATATTATATTTCAAATTCAAACTCGATAGCAAATTACTGGTGCGGTTATCATTTGTTTGGTTTAAAAATCCTAGGGGATTATTTAAACCAGATACCCAATATAAACTTCCATCTGCTTTGTAGAGTGGATAATTCGGAGGCAAATTATAGGCATACGTGGCAAGATCAGTTGTCGAAATATCATTCTTATCTGTAGAATAATTGGCTGTTAACCCCATGCTGAATTTTTGATCGGTTGAACTGTGGTTTAAATTAACATTTACACCACCTCGTTGATAAGATTGCTCGCCTGGAAAAACATTGCCTTCTTTATGGTAAGTACCACTAACGTAAAAATTAGTTCGCGAGTCTCCGCCAGACAAATTTGCACTTACCTCGTTAGTCCTTGCTGTCCCGCCAATGAGTTCTTTCATCCAGTTGGTATTTGCTTGTTGATCCCATACTAATAAATCTGGTGCGTTCGTTACTGAAGGTGCTGCCGGATTGGTCGTGCTGTTCGCAAATCCTTTTCTCCGTAAGGCTAGGTATTGATCTACCCCCAACATTTCTACAAAACGTGGAACTACAGAGGCTCCCGAGGAAACATTAACTCCGAATCTGGTTTTACCCGATTTCCCTCTCTTGGTGGTAATCAATACGACTCCGTTTGCAGCTCTCGATCCATAAATAGAGGTAGCATCTGCATCTTTCAACACTTCAATACTTTCTATATCTCCTGGATTTATACTGTTCATCGGACTGGTTTGCCCCTCGGCTGATGGCAAGCCAGTATTGTTAGGCGCAGAAGCTGCCAGATTAATCTGTTCAGATAGGAAAGGTACTCCATCAATGATATATAGTGGTCTGTTTACCCTTCCTAATGAATTTGCACCCCGAATCTGAACGTTTATTCCGGCGCCGGGCAAACCATTGGTTTGTACGATGGAAACCCCTGGCAATCGGCCCTGCATGGCCAGAAGCAAATTGGTTACCGGCTGCTTTTCGATTTCTGCTGCACTTATCCCAGATTGAGATCCGGTAGTAGTTCTTCTGGTCGTTGTGCCGTAACCTATTACCAATACTTCATCTAATTTAGCAGGATCTGGCTTCATTGTTACAGTTATACTTGATGCACGCTCCACGACTAAGTTTTGCGTACTGTAGCCGATGTAGCTAAATTCAATTACCGCACCAGCACCACTTACCCCGATAGCGAAATTACCTTTTGCATTGGTAGTAGCCACCTGCGTACCGCCTTTAATCCGGATAGATACACCTACGAGTGGTTGGCCATTTTCATCAAAGACTTTTCCGTCAACGACAAATCCATCCCGCGCAATTAAATTTATATCCTTTTCTTCAACAGGAAGCGTGGAAGGTTTCGCATCCACTTGTGATTTTACGACAATAAATTGGTCATTGATTACCTCGTAGGTCAGTTTATTTACATTAAGAATTCTATCTAGTAGATCCTTTAATCGAATATTATGATAAGTGCCACTGATCGAAACCTCACTTTTTGCGAGCTGGTTATTATATACCAGCCTAAACTTCGCCTTTCCGGCTATTGTTTTTAAAACATATTCCAACCGTTGATCGCTAAAATCGACAGAAAGTCGTTTTTCGGTAAGTTGTGCATTTACTGAAGATGACCAGCTAAACTGGGCTGCGATCGCAATGCCCAAGAGCTGTAGTAATGAAAATTTCATAATCTTCCTGATTTTTGCAAAGAAATTGGCTTCAAAAAAAACCTGTTTGAGTGGTTCAGTAACCAGCCTAAGGTTTAGGGCATAGGCTAGCCTTGTGGACATTTTTTTGTACATTTGTTTGGTTTTAGTAGTAAAGTATTAGGCTTCTAAATCTTCACAGCAGGGTGTTCGAGCACACCTGCTGTTGCTTTTTTTAGTTCAGTTAGTTCGTTCGTTAATTACATCCTCCCCCCGTAAGGTAAATTTGGTTTGTATTCACACTGTATTGTGAATTTGTTACTGCTGAAATGACCTTCAAAGTGTTCTCTAAAGACTGATCAGTTACATCAGCTGAGATGAAGCAATTCGAGTAATCATTTTTTCCGATATTTATCTTCACATTAAATTTCTTTTCCACCCGCCGCTTAACTTCCTCAAATGCAATATTCTCAAAACTCATATCATACTCAGTCCCGGTTAAAATTTTGTTTCTTTCAGTAAAAATTGCAGGCAATACTCTGGGATCTGATTGTTCTGATGATATTTCTAACTGGCTACCATGTGACACCAAAAATGGTTTCTGATTTGCCTTGTCCGTTGTTGATGAAACGAAAACCTGACCTGTTAAAACAGTCAATTGAAAGGTACGATTCAACGAGTTTTCTTTAATATTAAAGCTGGTTCCAACTACCTTTGTAAGGTAATTCCCAGTTTTAATAAAAAAAGGATGAGCTTTATCTTTCGTAACCTCGAAAAGCGCTTCCCCGACAAGGGTAACATTCCTACTGCTATCACTAAATTCCGAAGGATAATCGAGTGTACTGTTTCCCTTTAACCACACCAATGAATGATCTGGCAAATAGATTTTTTTTACTGAACCGTTAGCGGAGGCATGAATGAGCGAAATGAACTGACTTTTCTGGATGCTGGTCCTCCACGCCAATATCCCTGCAGTTACCATTACCGCTAAGGTTGCTGCTATAGCAATTGTATTTTTCCAGACGGAACGGCGCGTTCTTGGCAAGAATTGTATTTTCGAATGAATAGATTGATACAATCGCTCTTGGAGCTTGTCCTTATCTTGATCAATCAGATTCCAGATTGGCTTTTCGTCAACTTGTTGATCATACCAAGCCTCCAATCTTACCTTTTCATCCAAAGAAATCGTATTTTCTAGCTGCTTTTTAGCAAGAATAGCTATTTCAGGAGGCATTTTATTAATTTCTTTCATGATTTACACTCATATAGTGTGTAAAAATCACCAATACCCTTACTCTATCTTAAAAAAAAATAAAAAAAATGGATAAATCATTTAAATTCTCTCTAATATGCTTCAGTGCTTTGGTGATATGCCCCTCAACGGTCTTCTCACTAATGGCTAAAACTGAGGATATCTGTTTGGTTGAGAGCCCATCTTCTCTACTCATACGGTAAATGATTCGGCATTTGTTTGGCAGTTGAGCGACGACCGTTTCCAGGTGCAGTAAAGCGTCCGTAAATGCTAACCAGTTCTCTGTGCTATGATCCTGCAGCGAATTCTCTAAATCATTGCCCAGTTCTACATTTTGATACTTAGTTTTTGAAGCTACATGTCTATAAATGGTATATTTTAAAGCGGCTGAAATGTAAGTTCGGAAAGTATATTTCAGATCGATTTTATGTCGGTTAGTCCAAATACTAATAAAAACCTCTTGAACAGCTTCTTCTGCTTCTTGTTGACTTCTTAGTTTCAAATAAGCAACCTCAAGTAATTTTTCCCAGTATCGATTATATAACGTCTTGAACGCACCCTCCCGGTCTTCTTTTACAAGATTAAATAGAACTTCATCAGAATGCCCTCCAAGCACACGCATCTATAAGATTTTTAGCTAATATAGAGGTTAAATCTATATTATCAAATTTGAGAATAAACAGATATTTCGAAGAAGATTAGTTATAATTCCGCCCCGGGAACTCGCCAGTGCATCACGATGGTATTATCAGCTTTTAAAAACCTTTATGTACGTTCGTTTAGCCTTCATTGCATAGTTTAGGGTAACAACTTAGCTGTGCGTTTAACAGCCATTCGGCAAAAGCACCTCCTAGATCTTTTGAAGCCCTAAAAGACCTATGGTGCATCCGATCGCTACATTACGGTTTTAAAAACAAACATCTATTTTCTGCAATTTTTCTACGTAGAGCTAAAAGGTAAATAACAGGCTAAATCTCTGCTGATCTAGAAAATCTTTGCCGGTTCTGAAAACCTGTTCATGCGGAATGAAAATATCAAACAGCATTCTATAAGGGTAAAAATAAAAAGTTTTTACGTTTGCCAAGGCTATGAAAAACTACTGATCCTCCGCAAAGAAATAAAGAATAGCCCCATGGCATAAAAGTGATACGCAAAAGAAGACAACTCATTCCTGTAGCAATGAAACATCAAACTTCCGAGCACCTTTAGATTGTTAAACATTAATCGTAATATTGCGATATGGGACTAACCAAGACCGAAATGTTTACCGCTGAACAAAATCAGCTGGCCCAGCTGTTTAAGGCCATCGCTCATCCTGCCCGTATTGCTATTTTGCAAAGAATACTTGCTTCTACTAGCTGTATATGTGGAAATCTGGTTGATGAGTTGGGGCTTGCTCAGGCCACTATATCTCAACACCTTAAGGAGCTTAAAAATGTTGGTATAATTCAGGGTACTATTGAAGGGGTAAGTGTTTGTTACTGCATCAACCCTCAAACCTGGGCACTTTTAGAAGAGCAAACTGGCCGGTTTTTTGAGGCCTATATGGCTCCAAGTAATTGTTGCTAAAATTTTCATTTACAGTGCTGCATTCCAACCTAAGACAATCATTATGAAACTATCAGAAATAAAGAGCCACTTAGCTCAGGCAGAAAGCGTAAACTTTCAATTAGAAAATGGAACAATAGTTCCTGAACATTTTCATGTTACTGAAGTGGGTGTTGTCACCAAAGACTTCATCGACTGCGGTGGGGTGGGCCATGAAAGGGTAGCTAATTTCCAATTATGGGACGCCAATGATTATGAACATCGTCTTAAGGCGGGAAAATTACTTAACATTATTCACCTTTCTGAAAAAATTCTTGGAATGGAAGATTTAGAAATAGAAGTAGAATACCAAGGCCAGACAATTGGCAAGTTTGACCTGGATTATAATGGCCATAACTTCGTACTTATTTCTAAAACAACAGCTTGTCTAGCTCCAGACCAATGCGGTATTCCCTCAGATAAACCGAAGATACAACTACAAAATCTTGCCGCTTCCCCTTCGAAGTGTACACCAGGTGGTGGCTGTTGTTAACTTATTTACCTGCTAGTACAGGCGCAGTAAAGGTGACCAATGTTCACTTTACCGTTCTTATCCTACTTCCCGCATCTTAAATACTCAAAAAAAAAGGAGGTAGACCTTTTTTGGCCATTGATTTTAGTAGAGCAAGGGAAAGGTATTCCCGTTACACCCGGGCGTATTTTTTTACCATATCATCGATGATCTTCGCCGTTTCATCCGGAAAATGAAATTCATGTTGCTGCGGATTGGCAACCCAGTCCTTTATAATCGGTAGCCAATTGCTGGTGCTCCCCCAGATAACCGGCAAGCCGAACTTCTTTAACGCATAAGCATTGCACTGCTGTTCAAATTGAAAACGCATGGGCGCAACCAGTAATTTTTTCTTGAGATAAAGGGCCTCAGAAGGTCCTTCAAAACCGCCACCGGTAAATAAGCCTTCGCAGGTAGCCAGGCTTTTGTTAAAGCGTTCGTTATTAACAGGCTCCACAGAAACATTGCCTTCCTGGTAAGCCTCACTAGCATGTTTAGAGAATACCTGCCATTTTACCTCCGGCAGCTGGAGAAAAAGCTTCACTAATCGCCGGTCATCTACCGCTGGTAAGTAAACGGTATAGTGTCCCAGGTTTTCGGTTTTCAGGGATCTGATTTCAGACCTAATGACCGGCGTATGGATAAAGCTATCATACCGGTCAAAATGAAAGCCGATGTGGTATTTGGTAGGAGCATAGCGACTTAAAATCAGCTTACCCCAGTCTAATGTTTTTGGCCGAGGAACTTTCTTTGATTTAAAGGCTGCCTGGTGACTTAATGAAACGCATTCTATCCCCTGAAGCTTGCAGGCCCATGCACTCACCGGTTCGAAATCATTCACAATTAAATTGTAGTCTTTTAATTGAAGTTGCTTCATATCTTTTCTGAAACGAAAAAGATTCATACTCAGCCAGGTTTTGAAATGATCTACGCCACCATTCTTACCAAAAATGAAGCTGAAACCATGTAACTGGTACTTCACCGGCTGACTAAGTTTAACATCTGCTTGAGTTCCGCTAACTAGAATATCCAGTTCACCGTATTTCTGAAGCAAAGGAATAATTTCCCTTGCCCTGCTAATGTGCCCGTTTCCTGTTCCCTGTATTGCGTAGAGTATTTTCATTTAGTCCCGAATATCTCAAAATTATTGAGCAATTTCATATTTAATGCTTTGTAAAAGGATATTTATATCCAGTTTACGCTTTAAATCTTCACCATCAGAAAGAATTCCCTCATCCATCTCATCCTTGATAAAGTCTTTATGATCATATTTGAAAACTGTCCAGGCTTGATCTTGATATTCCAAAGCAGTTAAACTTTCTACCCAATCGCCACTGTTTAAATAGGTCACCACACCATTCTCCATTGAAATTTCCCGCTGTTCGGCCTGATGGATATGGCCACAAACCACATATTGATATCCTTTTTCTATGGCCAGCTCCGCAGCGGTTTGTTCAAAGCTATTGATAAATTTAACCGCATCTTTAAACCGCGCTTTAATTTTTTTAGAGAAACTCATTTTCTCTTTTCCAAAAGCCGTAAGCACCCAGTTTACAAAGCTATTGATGAGGATGAGCGTATCGTAACCAACCGCACCCATCTTCGCCAGCCATTTGGAATGCTGCATGGTTACATCAAAGACGTCACCATGAAAGAACCAGGCTTTCTTGCCATCGAGTTCCATAATCAGTTTATTTTGCAGGTGAAAGGTACCCATGTCCATACCATCGAATTTTCGAAGCATTTCATCGTGGTTTCCGGTGAGGTAATGAACCTGCACCCCTTCAGAGACAAACTTCATTAGTTTGCGAATGACCTTCATGTGTGATTCTGGCCAATAACTTTTGCTAAACTGCCAGATGTCTATAATATCACCATTTAAAATTAAAGTTTTTGGCTTGATGCTTTTTAGGTATTTTAAAAGCTCTTTTGCGTGGCATCCATAGGTGCCCAAATGCACGTCGGAGATTACGACCACATCAATGTTTCTTTTATCCATAAATTAAAATTTTGGGGGAACGGATTTAGTACCACTTTAAAAAAGCAGTTTAGCAGTAAAAGGATGTTGCTACCAGTCTTCTTCCTCATCGAGTTTCACCTCAAAAGGGCTGAAGAAATAGAGTACAACAATAAGCAGGCATATGGCAAAAAATAATTCTAGCATATCAACTGATTTAGCATGATAAAGATAAGATGCTGTCTATCAACCAAATGTTACGCCATTGTTAAATTATTCTTCAAAATGCTAATTGATGTTAAAATTTAAGGGCATAAAAAAACCCATAAACATCAGCTTATGGGTTTTGAATGTAACTCATGTTATTAGGCTTTCACAGGCGAGTTTTTCTTTTTGTTTTCTGAATAAATTCCAAAAGCCAAAGCGGCAACCAAAATTATCGAGCCAGCAAGCGAAATGTTCTCACCTGCATAGTACGAGGTAGGATGGAAAATAAATTCCAGTTTATGATTACCCGCTTCCAGTTTTGCCGCACGCAACACGTAATCTGCTCTAAAATAGGGTTGCTCTTTGCCATCGATATACATCTTCCAGCCTTTGTTATAATAAATTTCTGAAAAAACAGCTACAACTTCTTTAGCTGTTGAATATTCATAAGTTAAATGATCAGGCTTGTAATCTGTTAATTTGATGAAGCCACCTTGTCCGGTACCCAAAATTTTGCTGTCAACCAGCGCTTTATAGCTTTCATCCACAATCGCCTCTTTCTTCGCATCAAAACTGCTGATGGCTTTCATCTCTTCATCAGAATCCTTGACAAACTGAATGCTTTCTACAAACCATGCATTCCCCGCAGCGGTAGGATTTCGCTGCATTTTGTAAGATCCATTTTGAGGATCCTGTGTGATGATATATTTGGTATTTAACATATCCAATACATCCTGATTCACACTTTTGGTCAATTGGTTGTCAACCAGCTCCTGAAAACGTTTTAACCTCGCCGAGTGAAAACCTCCCACGGTTTTATGGAAATAGGATGTTTCCGCACTTTTAAAAGGATCACCAAGGGATAAATCGAAAACCCTGAAATTCGGATCTTTATCTGCCGAAATAAAATTATCTACGTCCCTGGCTTGATAGTGGTTAGCAAGATCGGACTTGCTTACGAAATTCTGACTGCTTAAATAGCGGCGGTCAACTTGCCACAAATCAACTAAAATAAACAACGCTAATAGGCCAAACACCAATTGCATGTTCATCTTTTTAGTAAGGAATGCCCAGGTTAATCCGAATCCAATGGCAATAAATAACAACGTACGTAAGGCATCAGCACGTGCAAGGGATACCCGATCTGCTACAACGCCATTGATAATTTCCATTGCCGCCCCTCTGTTGTTTTGCAATGCTTGCGTTAAGGCATCTAAAACCTGAGGTTGATTCGCTTGAGTGAAGCTAAAAAATGCAGTTGGCATAATTGCCACAATTAGTGATAAACCGCCTGTAATCGCTGCCGACCAGGTTAATTTTTTGACCAAATACTTTTGATCATATTTGCCTTCCTGAGCTTCTTTAATGGCTAATATGGCCAATAAAGGAACCAATAAGCCTACTACAGCCAGTATCGATTCTACTGCCCGGAATTTGTTATACATCGGCAAGTAATCAAAAAAGATATCGGAAATTAGCGGAAAGTTTTGTCCAAAGGATAGCAAAAGCAATAATATACTGCTACCCAAAATCCACCATTTCCAGCGGTGCTGAACAATGAACAGGCCAAATACAAAGAGTAAACAAATAATCGCTCCGAAATAGTAGGGGCCAGAGGTGCCAGGCTTATTTCCCCAATACTGATTAGTATTAAGATTTTGAGCCACATAGCCAATTACTTGCCTTGGATCAACGCCTTGAAGATTTTTCTCTACAGCTTTATAGGTATTGCTTTCAGGTTTAATCATTTCATCAATACTGCTCGCGCCACCGTAAATGTTTGGAATCAGGAAAGAGAAACTTTCTCCAACCCCCTGGCTCCATTGATAGGCATATTCTTTATCCAAACCGTTAGCCGGTTCAGCCTTATCTGTAGTTAGATTGGATTTTCCACGGATGGTTTCCTTCCCATACTCATAGGTTGTCCACAGCGTGCCTGCATTTACTAAAACGGCCAATACAATTCCCCCTACTGTAAAAGCGATTGATTTACCAAAGCCGGCTAATTGTTTAGCTTTAAAGGCATGGTAAAATTCGATACAGGCCAGGATGAACAAGGCTATAAAGAGATAGTAAGTCATCTGAATATGGTTAGACCGAATTTCTAAAGCCATAAATAGGGCCAATAAACTTCCTCCAACCCAATACCGACCTCTTAAGGTTAGAATAATTGAAGCTAAAATAGGCGCAAAAAAGCCGATTGCTAACGCTTTATTACTGTGGCCCGCAGCAATGATGATAAAATTGTATGAAGTAAAAGCAAATGCTATTGCTCCGGCTGCAGCAAGCCATGGATTAATCTTAAGTACACAAAAAAGAAGATAGGCACCTAGCAGATAAAGAAGTACCGTTCCTACTGGATCAGGAAATACACCTTTAATTATATCAATACCATAAGTGGTAATATTTGATGGATATTGAACCCAGATCTGATAGGCTGGCATCCCGCCGAACATTTGGTTTGTCCATAGCGGACCTTTACCTGTTGCCGCTTTCACATCCATTATTTCTTTTTGCATTGCTTTCGCTTGCAAAACATCGCCCTGTTGTGGTGCTTTACCCTGTAAAACAGGACTGAAGTAGGCAAAAGTAATGACTACAAAAATTGCGATAATGGCCAGGTGGATGCCATTTTTGTTAAACCAGTTATTCATTAAGGTTTGTTTAAGTTTAAACGAATGTCAAAAATAAAAAATTGGGCGGTATAAAAAAGGAATAAATTGCATGTGAGAAGAATAAAAAATTAGTTTTGAAGATCGAAACTCCAATTTAACCTGTGTATTATGAGAAAGTTTTTGCTCTCGTTTATGATTTTTTTGACCTATCAGATCTCGCAAGCTCAAATGGTAAGCTTAAATGAGCGCGAGATCAAAGCCTTAAGGGCAGCGACCATAAATGATCCAGAAGCAAAAAAAGCTTTTACCTCCTTTCAGAAATCTGCTACTGCGTATTTAGATGATCTTCCAAACCCCATTGATACCATCCGCACAGAGGGCTTGCTGAAGGGAGATGCTCGAAAGGAAAAGACATATCAATCACTGGCCGATATGAACAAGATGTTTTCCCTTGCCCTGGCATATCGGCTAACAGACGATCAAAAATACCTTACTAAATGTGCCGAATTTTTAAGTGCATGGGCAAAGGTTAACCATTCCAAAGGTGATCCGATAGATGACACGAATCTTGATAAATCGATTGAAGCTTATGATTTGATAAAAGCAGCGCTTCCCACTGGGGATAAAAAACTTATTGAACGATGGTTAACCGAAACAGCCTGGGCTGAAATCAATAGCAAAAGGATGAAACCGGGCAAAGGCACTGCTATTAATAACTGGAATGCCCATCGGTTGAAAGAGGTTGGTGAAATAGGCTATGTACTAAACAATCGGGAGTTCGTTACATGGGCAATTGAAAATCTTAAAAGTCACATCGCTATTAATTTATACCCGGATGGTTCCAGCTTGGATTTCAAGCAAAGAGATGCCCTACATTATCATCTCTATGATTTAGAACCTTTGCTTAAGCTTGCCATTATTATCGATAGAGGGGAAGGGAAAAACTTTTACACCTATGAATCCCCAAACGGTTCTGCTATAAAAAAGTCTGTAGATTGGCTTTTACCGTATGTAAGTGGAGAGAAACAACATGAAGAATATGTAAATACCACGGTAAAATTTGATCGCGACCGGGCTAAAAATAATGAAGTTGGCTTTGCAAAAGGAAC
Source organism: Bacteroidota bacterium (assembly GCA_037032985.1). GTDB lineage: Bacteria > Bacteroidota > Bacteroidia > Sphingobacteriales > Sphingobacteriaceae > Pedobacter. The sequence continues at coordinate 121,165 of JAZBLB010000013.1, read as the reverse complement.
CCTATTCGAGCCGAAACTTTCCGTTCCTTTACTAAAACTCGCCGTGTATTTTGATTCTTCATTAACAGAGATGATCAAGAAATTTCAAAGCAACACCAGTCTACAAACCATCGCAGAGGAGATCAGGAATACCAATCGACCTACAAGGTAATGAGATGAAACTACGAATAGAAACAAAATAAATAAACTTTCAATAATTTTTGAAAGTTTAAAAAAATAATTATATTTGTTTATGGAATTAGCAGCAGCAAAATTAAAGTTTATTGAAGCTTGGGGCAAATTAGGTTCTGAGTGGGGGATTAACCGAACCATGGCGCAGGTGCATGCTTTATTACTGATTTCGCCTGAAGCATTGACGACCGAAGAAATAATGGAGAATTTGAGTATTTCCAGGGGAAATGCCAACATGACCTTGAGAGATTTGATGGGTTGGGGGCTGATAGAAAAGCAACACAAAGCAGGCGAACGTAAGGAATATTTTTTTGCAGACAAAGACGTTTGGAACATTGCCCGTCAGGTCGCTAAAGAAAGAAAGAAAAGAGAACTGGAACCCGTGTTGAAAGTGTTGAATGAATTATCTTCCGTTACCGGAAATGAAAAAGACCCGGAATTAATTACTTTCAAAAAATCGGTGGCAGATATTAGCAAACTCGCCGGCAACGTAGATAAAACGCTTGAAACAATGCTCAAGGCTGAAGAAAGCTGGTTTTGGGGATCGGTATTAAAAGTCTTTAAATAGCCTGTCGACCTTAAATGATAAACTGGCTGAATTTAGCTTGTGTATTAAACAAAAGCCTTAAGTGGCTTTATTTTTTAACCATAACTTTCATTTGTTACTGAAAGTTTAAACAATAAAAAATGAAAACTCTTCCAAACCACGTTATTCTATTTGATGAGGAATGCCCTATGTGCGATGTCTACACCAAAGCATTTGTGAAAACCGGCATGTTAGCAGAAAATGGCAGGGAGTCTTATCAACAAACCCCTGCTGAGATTTGTCCGTTGATAGACCGGCAACGTGCAGCAAATGAAATTGCACTCATCAATACCGAAAGTGGTGAGGTAACTTATGGCATCGAAAGTCTTTTTAAAATTATTGGTAATGCCGCTCCTGCATTTAGACCGCTATTTACCTTTAAACCATTTCTTTACTTAATGGCTAAGATTTATGCTTTTATATCATATAACCGAAAAGTAATTATTCCTGCTAAAATAAAGCGCCACAGCATTCAACCTACCTTCAAAATCACTTATCGCCTGGTATACCTGTTAATAACTTGGTTTGCTACTGCCTATATCTTAACCGCTTATGCACATCTCCTCACTCAATATGTTCCATTGGGTGGTGAATACAGAGAATATGTGATCTGTGGTGGTCAAATGGTTTCTCAGGGAATAATTATTTTCTTTTACAAAAGGGAAAACCTTTGGGATTATCTGGGCAATATGATGACAATCTCATTCGCCGGATCTGTTTTACTTATTTTAGGTTTGATTGTAAATAACATTGTTCATCTTCATCCAGTTATATATATTCTTTACTTCTTAATGGTAGCTGGACTCATGTTTTTCGAGCACATTCGCAGAACAAGATTGTTGGAACTGGGGTGGCTGTTGACCATCACCTGGGTAATTTACCGCCTGATGGTTTTAGGTTTAATCTTTATAATTTAAATTATGACTTATCAAAAAATCATTTTAGCTGGCGGAAACGGGTATCTGGGCAGCTTGTTGGCGAAACATTTCGCTAATTCCACTAAAGAGGTTATTATCCTGGCCCGAAGAGCAGCTCCACAAAATGGGAACGTGAGGACAGTGGTTTGGGATGGAAAAACAGCAGATAACTGGTTTAGCGAATTAGAAAATGCAGAATTAATCGTTAACCTTTGCGGCAAAAATGTAAACTGTCGTTATACGCCGAAGAATCAGGAAGAGATTATCAATTCAAGAATTATTCCAACCCGCTTACTTGCAAAAGCGATCAGCAGCTTATCAAATCCACCAAAACTTTGGATCAATATTACTTCCTCAACAATCTATCGTCATGCGGAAGATCGTGCTCAGGATGAACATACCGGAGAGATTGGATATGGCTTTTCGATAGATGTTTGTAAAGCCTGGGAAGGTAGTTTTTTCGAAACAGCGTTACCTCAGACCAGAAGGGTTGCGCTAAGAATGGGCATCGTATTGGGCAGGAGTGATGGCGCTTTCCCGAGGCTGTTAAATCTGGTTAAGTTCGGCCTGGGTGGGCGACAAGGCGATGGTAGGCAATATGTAAATTGGGTACACGAGCAGGATGCTATTCACACCATTGAATGGCTGCTCAATCATGAAGGAATAAAAGGTATAGTAAACTGCACTGCACCTCATACCGTAACCAATGAAGAACTGATGCATTCCATTAGAAAGGCCTACGGAATTACATTTGGATTGCCTACGCCGGCTTGGTTACTCTCCATTGGCGCAAAAATTATTGGTACCGAAACAGAGCTGATATTAAAAAGCCGATGGGTAAAGCCAGCTGTTCTGTTAGATAACGGTTTTGAATTTCAATATGCCAAAATCGATTCTGCTGTACATGATATATTGAGTTTAAGAAGCTAAGCATGTCAACCATTACACTCAAAACAAGGATTAATGCACCAATTGAAGCGTGCTTTGATCTGGCCAGAAGTATTGATCTGCACCTGCAATCTATGCAATCATCAAAAGAAGAAGCTATTGCAGGCAGGCAAACAGGATTAATTAACCTGGGTGAAACAGTAACATGGAAGGCAAATCATTTTGGCCTGAACTTTAGTATGAAAATCAAAATAACGCAAATGGAATATCCAATAGTATTTATAGATGAAATGGTGAATGGTCCGTTTAAAAAACTTCATCATCAGCACAAGTTTAAGTCTTTTGATACACACACCGAAATGATAGATATTTTTGAATTTATCCCTCCTTTTGGCTTATTGGGTAAATTGGTAAACTCAGTTATATTAGAGAAGTATATGAGAAAGCTCCTGGTTTATCGCAACAACACAATCAAAACAATAGCAGAAGCGACAGGTTTACAACGAAAAAACCCCGAGACTTTGCTCAGGGTATCTAATTATTTTTTTACTTCCTCGTAGTCTACAAAGTCACCGAGTTTATCCGTTTTACCGGTTTGTTTTGGTGGCATGTAATCTATCGAAATTGAACCTTCTGGTTTAGATCGCCTTTGTTGCTGTTGTGACTGGCCGCTTGCCTGCTGCTGCATTTTGCTTGCCAGGTTACTAAATAGCATAGGCAGGATTAATCGGATCAGCATTCTGATGAGCCAAAGGACTAATATTGCTATGAAAATGAATTTTACTATTGCCATTCTTAATTTACTGTTGTTACAAATATAGACGTATGAGATTTTATTTTGTTACTTTTTACGCCTTTGATTGCATTCTGATTACAAATAATTAACACAGATAAACAAAAAATAGTTCTAATCCTCTACAATTTCTGCCACCCGGCCTATTTGTCCGTCATCCAATCTCACTTTGATTCCCCGTGAGTGAAAGGCCGAAGAAGTCAGCAAATCTTTTACTACTCCATAAGTAATATTTCCTGATCGCTGATCTTTTTTTAAAATTATGCCCACTTCTAAGCCTGCGTAAATATCTTTTCTGTTCTGCCCGTTCATTGTACTTGAATTGATGTCTGGCAAATTTCGATATTTAAATACTGATGAGAAATTTATCCAGATATTTTTTTACTTCCCGAATTTCTCCGCAAACATCTTCTCTAGCGCAAACATTTCATCTCTCAGCTTGGCCGCTTGTAAGAAATCCATGTCTTTCGCCGCCTTTTGCATATCCTTTTTAGTGGTATCAATAGCTTTTTGCAGTTCACTTTTACCCATGAATTGCACAATAGGATCAGCCGCGATACTCACCTCCGCATTTTCCACATATGCCCTTGCTTTATTATCGCTTGCTTTTTGTGAGAAATCTAACACAGATGTTTGTTCCAGAATCGCTTCGCGGGATTTACCTACCGTTTTTGGCGTAATACCATGCTCTAAATTATAGGCAATCTGTATATCACGACGGCGATTGGTTTCGGAGATGGTTTTCTCCATACTCTCTGTTATCCCATCTGCATACATAATTACCCTACCACGATCATTACGTGCCGCACGGCCAATGGTCTGAATTAACGATTTCTCTGAACGAAGAAATCCTTCCTTATCTGCATCTAAAATCGCAACTAAAGTTACCTCTGGTAAATCGAGCCCTTCACGGAGCAGGTTAATCCCCACCAATACATCGAACTCTCCTAAACGCAAACCACGAAGGATTTCCACACGTTCCAGTGTTTTAATCTCCGAGTGGATGTACCGGGTTTTAATGTTTAGCCTGTCTAAATATTTCGTAAGTTCTTCCGCCATTCTTTTAGTTAAAGTAGTGACCAGAATACGGCCGCCATCTTTAATGGTGATGTCAATCTCATCCAAAAGATCGTCTACCTGATTAATAGCAGGTCTTATTTCAATTACCGGATCCAATAAACCAGTTGGACGAATTACCTGCTCTACCACCACACCTTCAGATTTTTCTAGTTCATATTCAGCAGGCGTTGCACTTACATAAATAGTTTGTGGCGCAAGGGCCTCGAATTCGTTGAAGTTAAGTGGTCTGTTATCCAGCGCAGCTGGTAAACGGAATCCGTACTCTACTAATGATAATTTCCTTGATCTATCACCGCCGTACATGGCCCGGATTTGTGGAACCGTTACGTGACTTTCGTCAATAACCATCAAATAATCTTCTGGGAAATAATCCAAAAGACAGAATGGACGCATGCCCGGCGTTCTGCCATCAAAGAAACGGGAATAATTTTCAATTCCTGAGCAATAGCCTAACTCCTTCATCATTTCGATATCGAAGTTGGTACGCTCTTCCAAACGTTTCGCTTCCAACAAGTGTCTATCTGCAATCAATTGGTTTTTCCTAATTTCAAGTTCTTCCTGAATTCCCCAGATTGATTGATTAAAGCGATCTTTTGGTGTAACGAAAAGATTTGCAGGATAGATTGCCATATCTTCCAGTTTTTCAATCGTTTTACCAGAAACCGGATCGATTGCCGAAAGTTCCTCAATGTCATCTCCAAAAAAAGAGATGCGATAAGCATGATCGAGATAAGCCGGATAGATATCTACGGTATCCCCTTTTACCCTAAAGGTTCCACGCTTAAATTCAGTTGTCGTTCTGGAATAGAGAATCTCTACCAAACTATGTAAAAAGGCATTTCTGGCAATTCTTAAACCTACTGCAAAACGGAAAACCATTTTAGAAAAGTCTTCAGGATTTCCCATACCATAAATGCAGGAAATAGAAGAAACTACAATAATATCTCTTCTCCCACTCATTAAAGAGGAAGTGGTACGCAGGCGGAGCTTTTCAATTTCTTCATTAATGCTTAAATCTTTTTCTATATAGGTATTGCTTGATGCAATGAAAGCTTCCGGTTGGTAATAATCGTAGTATGAAACGAAATAGTTAACAGAATTTTCCGGAAAGAAATTTTTAAACTCGCCGTAAAGCTGTGCGGCAAGGGTTTTATTGTGACTTAAGATAAGCGTTGGCTTTTGCGTCTGCTCAATTACATTGGCAACAGTAAAGGTTTTTCCAGATCCGGTAACCCCTAATAGTGTTTGGTAATGTTCATCGGCATTTACACCATCAACCAACTGTTTTATCGCACTGGGTTGATCTCCGGTAGGTTTATATTCTGATGTGATCTTAAATTTCATTGATATCAAATATACGATTTTCGACTGTAAAGACTAAACAGCTAAAAGTCAGGAAAGTTGTTTGGCAAAGGATAATATAAAACCTTAAACCGCAGCTTCATTGTATTATCGTTCTATATGCAATGTATTCAAGTTAGGGATTAGGAAAAAGCAAAGTCGCTTTTTATGCAATAGAAGGTCAATGAAAATATTTGATATATTGATTATTTACAATTTAGCCACTCAATTGTGTTCATGTTGAAAAACAGCACCTGTTGAAGCCACATTTAAAAAAGGCAGATTGCTAACACTATAACAGCAAGGATCAAGTAAACATAGATAATTTTCTTCTATGCTATTCGTAAGTGATAGATTAGTCAAAGCTAATTTTTATGTAATTTCAAAATGAACGCTATATAATTTGAAAATGAAAGTTATGTAATTTCAAAATCACAATATATATATATGCCTTTAAATCAATTTGGTATGTTTGTTAAAAGACAGATAGCTCATTTAATTAAAAGCAACAATCGAAATTTCCAATATTGGCTTTAACAGGTCCAAGGCAGTCCGGAAAAACCACTTTATTAAAAGAGTTATTTAAAGATTATAGATATATTTCTCTTGAAAATCCAGACATACGTGCTTTTGCAACTGATGATCCTACTAGTTTTTTAAATGAATATAGCGAAAATGTTATTCTGGATGAAGTACAACGTGTACCTTCACTATTTTCATATATTCAAACAAAAGTAGATGAAAGTAAAAAAATGGGACAATATATTCTCTCTGGATTTCAAAATTTTCATTTATTTAATAGCATTACGCAAACCCTGGCAGGAAGAGTCGCGTTATTTAAATTACTTCCTTTAGATTTTGAGGAATTAAAAGCAGTAGAATTATTAGAAAGTGATTACCCGCAAGCACTTTTTAAAGGCTTTTATCCTGCTATATTTGATAGGGATATAGATCCAAAAATATTTTACGCTAACTATATTCAAACCTATGTAGAAAAAGATGTTACTGAGCTTCTAAATGTAAAGGATTTAAAAGCTTTCAGAACATTTTTAGGTTTATGCGCAGGGAGAGCAGGGCAATTGTTAAATGTAAGTGCTTTAGCTAAGGATTGTAACATCTCTCAACCCACAGCAAAAGCCTGGCTATCAATATTGGAAAGTAGTTATCTTATTTTTCTTTTACCGCCCTATCATCAGAATTTCAATAAGCGTTTAGTAAAAAGCCCTAAACTATATTTTTATGACACTGGCCTATTGTGTTATTTATTAGGAATCAAATCAGCCAATGAAATTATATTAGACAGGCTTAAAGGAAACTTATTTGAAAGCCTAATTCTTGCATAGCTTGAAAAACAGAATTTCCATCAATATGCTCATCTAGACTATCATTTTTGGCAGGATAGTAATGCAAATGAAATAGATGTACTAATAAAGAATTATGGTGGTTTTGATGTTTTTGAAATAAAAGCAACAGAAACTATTTCGAATCAACTATTTAGGCAAATGGATCGCTTTGCAGCACTCGCTGCACCGGAAAAAGTAAATAAAACACTGATATATGGTGGTTCTGAAAACCAAACCAGAAGTAAGTATAATATCTTAAGCTGGAGCAGTATTGGAACTAAATTATTTTAGACTTCCAACAAAAAAATCCTCATTGAATTGACTTCAATGAGGATTTGATAGAAAGATTCGTGCTACAAATTTTTACTTACCTGCAGCAACTTTCATTGGATTAGAACCAACCGACTGGCCTCTAACCGCACCTCCGGTTTTTGCTTTGAAAGTCTTGAATTTGCTTTCTTTTGCTTTTCCACCCCAGCTATTGTTGGTGGTATCAATATCTGCAGTTTCACGAAGCGGATCTACTAATATGGATTCCACTTCCTTATCTTTCACATAGAATTTAGAAGTTTTTAACTCATTGTGTCTCCAAATCTGAGCTGGAATACGGTCAATTTCCTTGGTTCCGTCTTTATAAGTGAATTCTACAATAACCGGCATCACCAGGCCTCCTTTGTTGCTAAAGCTCAATTCATACAAAAACTTGTTTTTATATTTATCCTGCTCCGTTTCAGGAACGGTTTCAAAAGGCATAGCCATTTCTACCTTATTGGTAAGTGTAGTATCTATGCTCACTAAACCTCGATCATACTTATAATAGAAATCCTGTGCTGCGGCATTCTTATCCACGTAGAAGTTACCCTTCTTTTCTTCTTTATTTCTGATTTTTGAAATGTCTTCAAAAGCATTTACGGCAGGCTTATCAATTTTCAGCATTCTGGATCTTGCGGCAGGAACTTCTTTCGGAAAATCTGCTTTTGCAAACTTTACGCTATCCAAAGAGATATCACAAGGATCTGTTCCATAAAACCAACCCCTCCAGAACCAATCCAAATCTTCACCACTTGCATCTTCCATGGTTCGGAATAAATCTGCCGGTTCAGGATGTTTGAATGCCCACCTTCTCGAATATTCTTTAAAAGCATAATCAAATAACTCCCTGCCCATAATGGTTTCCCGGAGAATATTTAAACCAGTTGCTGGTTTTGAATAAGCGTTTGGACCAAAGCGGGCGATGTTTTCAGAATTGGTCATAATGGGTTCCAACTCATCTTTTGGTAATTTCATGTAATCTACAATGGTATAAGCCGGGCCTTTTTTACTTGGGAATTTATTGTCCCAAAGTTCTTCTGTTAGGTATTCAACGAAAGAATTTAAGCCTTCATCCATCCAAGTCCACTGGCGCTCATCACTATTTACAATCATTGGAAAGAAATTGTGTCCAACCTCATGTATAATAACACCCAACATTCCATTTTTAGTGCTTTCACTATAGGTTCCATCTGCATCTGTCCGACCATAATTGAAACAAATCATAGGATATTCCATTCCATTTGCGGCCTCAATACTTTGAGCTACCGGATAAGGATAAGGAATGGTAAAATCAGAATAGGTCTTAATGGTATGTGCCACTGCTCTTGTAGAGAATTTGCTATATAAATTATAGGCTTCTTTACCATAAAAACTCATGCACATAACGGTATTGTTATTGGCCTGAATTTTTTGTGGCATGGCATCCCAGATAAACTTACGTGAAGATGTCCAGGCAAAATCACGTACATTATTAGCATTGAATACCCAGGTTTTCTTTGCCGTAGATTTTTTAGTCTCAGCAGCTTTTGCCTCTGCCAAAGTTTGAATTTCGACCGGAGCGGTGGCCGTTTTAGCGCTATTGTACCTGCTTAATTGTGCAGGCGTTAATACTGCACTATAATTAATACATTCGCCTGTTGAACCAACCAGGTGATCCGCAGGAACCGTCATCTGTACTTTGAAATCACCAAAAGTTAAAGCAAATTCTCCTCTGCCGGTAAACTGATGATTTTGCCAGCCTTGAAAGTCGCTATAAACACATAAGCGTGGATACCACTGCGTCATCGTGAACAAGTAATTTCCATCAGCGGGGAAGAATTCATAACCTCCACGACCACCAACACTCATTCTATCGGTGATTTTGTAACTCCAGTCTACATTAAAAATAAATTTCTGACCGGTTTTCAAAGCCACTGGTAAATCTACACGCATCATGGTTTTATTGACCGTATACTTTAAGTTCTTTCCTAGTGCATCAGTAAGTTTGGTAATGTTGATTCCGTTTCCGTTATCCGTTTTCGAACTCAGCTGATCAAGGTTTTGTGTCGTTCCCACAGCAGGCATTTTTGTAGCATCCTGATAATTAGCACTTTTAGCCGTGCTGTGTTCATTCTCGTCAAGCTGTAACCAGATATAAGTTAACGGGTCTGGTGAATTATTGGTATAAGTAACCGTTTCAGCACCTTTTAAAAGCAGATTCTTCTCATCTAATTCACACTTGATGTTATAATCGGCCCGCTGTTGCCAATATTTTACACCCGGCGCGCCACTTGCAGTACGCTGCTCATTCGGGGTTGGCAAAATAGTACCCAATTGCTCAAACTTATTGCCGTGATTGCTGCCAGGGTTATTCTGAATGTTTTGAGCCATAGCCAAACTACCCGAAAACAGTAGCAAGCCAGATAATGTAACTAGTTTATTAATCATTCTTTATTAATTGAAAGGGATTCGCTCTAAAGCCATTTTTAAAGCCAGGCTAAATACGGCTGCTGATATAAATAGAACCCAGCTGATTCGTTTTATCTTTGTGTAGTTAAAAGTAAGAAAAGTAATGATCAAAATGATCAGCACCATAAAAATCTGTCCCGCCTCTAAACCAACATTAAAACCAAACAACCCCCAGCCCATGTTCTGGTCTTTCGCCAACATCATTCTAATGGAATTTGCGAAACCCATGCCATGAATCAATCCGAAACCCAAGGCCAGAACATAATTTATTCTTACAGATTTCAGATCAAAATCTTTTCTGAATAAATTACTCACCGCCGTAATGACAATGGTACAGGGAATTAAAAACTCGACCCATGCACTATCAAACCTGATTACATCTAAAACACTCAGTAATAAGGTAGCAGAATGGCCAATGGTAAAAGCAGTAACCAGGATGAGAACTTGTTTAATATTTGTATAGCTATAGATCGCAATGAGTGCTAAGATGAAAAGTTGATGATCTAAGGCATCAAGGCTTATGATGTGTTCCCAACCTAACTTAAAATAGAAGATAAAATCTTGTAAAGGCATGAATGAATAAGCGGTTTATATACGAGCACTCGTTTATTGGCCTAAAATTAATTCATTTACATCAGAAATGAGAGATTATCTTAAAAAGAGCAACTTAATCAGCAAACTTGTTACGATCTAAGCGTTAAAACCACTAAAAATCATTGATATGTATATTTGTCTAATCAAAAAAGCACATTAATATTGTAACTTTGATTCAGTCGTTAATGATCAAATTGAATTATGCATAAACTGAAGTTTCTTTTACCCTTACTATGCCTGGTTTACTTAAGTCTCTCGGCAACAGATAAACATCCGCTCCATGTAAGTACCACAGAACTTGGTTTCAATGCCAAAGAGAAATCATTGGAGGTAAGTTGCCGGATTTTTACAGACGATTTTGAGTCCATTCTTGCTAAACTATACAAGCAAAAAACCGATCTTTCCAAGCCATCCATGAAGACGGAGATGAATGAGGTAGTAAAAAAGTACCTGATTAGCCACCTTCAGATCAAGGTCAACGGCAAGCCTGTAACTTTGCAATATGTTGGCTTTGAGATTGATCATGAAGCCACCAATATCTATTTGGAAGTTAATAAGGTTAACGTACTGAAAAGCACTGAGGTGACCAATACAATTTTATACGATCTTTTTGATGATCAAATGAGTATTGTCCATGTAACCAACGGAAAAACCCGCCACAGTACTAAAATTCTTTATCCTGATAAAACCTTCGCTACAAACTTTTAAAAAGATAATTTGTCTTAATATTAAATTGGTGTTAAATACCGTTTACTTTTATATCTCGCTAAATTGAAGTTCAGCTCTGTGAGAACACTATTAATAATCTTAGTTATACATTACCAAATTGTTTAAATAAGTATGCATTTAATCGTTTTCTCCACAGTTTTAACCCCGAGAATAAAATATATTTTTAATTTTATCTTTAGGGACATCCTCAAGGCTGAGGTTGAGTTTACTGGCAACAGTAAGTTCTTTTTAGATAGCACAAATGCTAAAATAAGCTATGGTGATGCCCCACTGGCAGATGAGTTATTTTTTAAAAGCTCTGCATTGCTTTTTTCTAATAAGTTGGAAGAAACTAAAATCAAAACCTTTCCTTTTGGAGATTACCAGGTGCCCTTCCCTGTTCAAAACTCGCAACTCCCCTTCGATGTTTTTGCTGCTTCTTTCTTTATTTTGAGCAGATTCGAAGAGTATCTTCATCAGCAAAAAACAACTGATAATTTTAGGGCAAATAAAAGTTATCAGTCTAAATGGAAGATTCTTGACCGGCCGATTATAGATGAATGGGCAATGATTTTACGAAACATCATCCTCACCAAATATCCGCAGTTTAAGTTTCATGAAAAAAGTTTCTCCCAACAGCCAACCATAAATTTTGATATTCCGGCACAAATTCCCATTGGATTTATCAATAAAACCAAGTTCTTTTTTAACACTATTGTAAGCAAAGAAAATGATTTTATCAGTGCAGGTTTTGATCGCCTTACCGGTCTGGATGTGAACGTTGAGCAAGCCTTACCTAAGATAGTTTCGTATCTCAGGCTAAAGAACGTTAGCCCCGTTTTTTTTGTCGGTTTTCCGGATATCCCTGATGATTATACCGGTATCACAGGCATCTCGAAGATCCTTAATAAAACTGCTGTCGGTTTATTGCGTCCTTGTGCCAGCGACAAACAGAAAATAAGCAATGTTAAAGCCGGGCTTGTAAAGCTTAAAAAAATACTTCCAGACCAGGTTAACCTCAGCAGCCAGCAACTTGAAGTGTTAAAGTTTCCACTGTGCTACCTCAATCTGCTCAATAGCGCTGTTACTTCAGATTATTCTATGGGTTATGCAGAAACACCAGGCTTTCGAGCGGGCACTTGTACGCCATTTAACTGGTACGATTTGCAGCTGGAAAAAGTAACCGCTTTAAATGTGAAGTCATATTGTTTTACAGATGCTGCTCTGGAACAGTTAAACACTGAAGATGTTAATGAAGTAATAGCTCATTTCAGCCATTCGGTGAAAGTAGTAAACGGAACGCTTGTAAGTAGCTGGCAATTGCGAAGCCTGTCCACACATTTAAAATATAAGAAGTTAAACAATGCTTTTAAACAGATGCTGGAACATACAGGAAATCAAATTCACCAGTAATCTTCTATCCTAAAAAAGAAACAACCCATGATTTTTGATCTTAGCAAAACCAAATCGATAGCCAATACCTTTGTTTCCGAACTTCGGGATGAAAATATCCAGAAAGATTCGATGCGTTTTCGAAAGAACCTGGAACGCCTTGGAGAATTTTTCGCTTATGAAATTAGCAAATCTCTTACTTATGTGAGTAAGGAAGTGACCACCCCGCTTGGCTTGTCAACTTGCGATGTACTTACACAACAGCCTGTACTGGCAACAATCCTAAGGGCTGGATTACCATTACAGCAGGGATTATTGAACATTTTTGATAAAGCGGAGTGCTGTTTTATATCAGCGTACAGAAAAGTAAAGAAAAGTGGAGATTTTGTGATCCAGATGGATTATATATCAAGTCCTGATTTGGATGGCCGGGTATTAATCATGGCCGACCCGATGTTGGCAACTGGCCAAAGCATGGTGATGTGTTGTAAAGAACTCATTAGCCGATACCAGATTTCTGAGTTACATATTGTTGCGGCCATTGCCAGTGCAGAAGGGATTACACATGTACGTGCAAATTTACCCAAAGCGAAGCTTTGGCTAGGGGCAATTGATGAAGAAATGACCAGTAAATCCTACATCGTTCCGGGCTTGGGCGATGCCGGTGATCTGGCTTATGGCGAAAAAGTTTAAAGTCGAAAAATGAACATTCTTTTTGTTTGCAGCCGTAACAAATGGCGAAGTGCCACAGCCGAGCATATTTTTAAGAACCATCCAACACATCAGGTTCGATCTGCAGGTACTGAACCTTCCGCCAGGATAAAACTTTCTGCCAAACACCTTCTTTGGGCTGATTTAATTTTTGTAATGGAAAAGAAACATAAGCAAAGAATCAGTGAGCAGTTTGGTAACAACATTGATCATGCTGCTATGGTTGTGCTTAATATTCCCGATGAGTATCAATACATTGATGAGGCGCTTATTGAAGAATTAAATGCAAAAGTAACGGATTTCCTGTAAAGCAATTAATAACCGTTACCTTTGCAGGCAACCATGCATCAACATAAAAAACACATCTTCTTTGATCTTGATCATACCATTTGGGATTTTGACCGCAATGCTGAAGAAACATTGAATGAACTATATGAAACTTACAACCTGAAAGGCTTGGGACTTCATTCCTGTTCTGATTTCATCACCGCTTACACTGAGAATAACCACCAGCTTTGGGCAGATTATCACTTAGGAAAGATCACTAAAGATTTCCTCAGGGCAGAGCGATTTAGTAAAACTTTTATTCAATTGGGCATTCGCCCTGATGCGGTTCCAAATCAGTTCGAAGATGATTATGTAGCCATCTCACCCACCAAAACTAATTTATTTGAAGGAGCGGAACAGGTGTTAAGCTATCTACAAGAGAAATATACGCTGCACATTATTTCAAATGGCTTCAAAGAAACTACGTTAACCAAAATGAGGCTTTCTAACTTAAATCCATATTTTGAAAATGTAATTATCTCTGAAGATGTCGGTGTGAATAAACCAAATCCATTGATTTTTAAATATGCATTAGAAAAAGCAAAGGCTGGAAAAGAAGAGAGCATCATGATTGGCGACAGCCTGGAAGCCGACATTTATGGCGCGCTGAAGTTTGGAATAGAGGCTATATTTTTTAACCCACTTGAAAAAGATAAGCCAGCGGATGTGAGCGGCCAGGTTACACACTTGAAGGAACTATTACATCTATTTTAACTCGAGATGCTTATATTTAAATATGAATACAGCAAAGGTTAAGGTTTCTATACATCGCATCATAACTTCCTACAAATCGAAGTTATCGGCCTATGCTGATCAAGATTTTCAACGCACGCCGCCTATTGGCGGATGGAGTTATAGCGAAGTTTATTCACATATTTTTGATGCGAGCTTGTTATCGCTCATTGCCCTGAATAATTCCATCACTGGAAAAGGCGAGAAAAAACCAACTCAGTTTATCGTAAGATTAATTTTGCTACTCGGCTCATTCCCACCTGCACAAAAATACAAGGTACCGAAAAGGCTGGTAGACCGCATTCAAAAAATCAGTAAAACAGACGCGTTAGATTTTATCCTTGAATTTGAAACTGCACTCGAAAGTTCTTTCGAATCCATCCACTCGGCAGATCTACAACTGAAAACCCAACACCCACGTTTAGGCTATCTCAATGCTAATCAATGGTTAAGATTTATAGAAATACACCTTAAGCACCATTTGAGGCAATTGGAAAGAATAGAAAAGAGTTTCAAAGGATAGGATAATTTAGCATATTTGAGTAACCCATAAATTGACACTCATGAAAAACATTCTCTATCTATCTGCAATCATTCTTTTCTGCGCCTGCCACAGTGAAAAAAATGAAAGTACTCAAGCCGTGATACACACACCAAATGGCATAAATGGGTTGCAAAAGCATGTTAATACACCTATTACTGAAAGCGAGAAGCGCACTTTAATTTATAATCCGGCCCATGGTAAACCAGGACATACGTGTGCACTTGCCGTTGGTGCCCCACTCCATCAAACAGCTGCCGTACTGCCGCAAAAACTTCCTGCAAATACAGCTGCACAAGCTACACCTGTTGCCGTTTCTTCGACTCAGAATACAGCTGGAAAGAAATTAAATCCGAAACATGGCGAACCAGGTCACCGATGCGATATTGCAGTTGGTGCTCCTTTAGATGCTAAACCTGCAGCATTGGCCACCAGTATAAACAGCCAGCCTGTAGTTACTAAAACAGTGCCGCAAAAAGTAGCTAAAGGAATGAATCCGCCGCATGGACAACCCAACCACAGGTGCGACATAGCAGTTGGTGCACCACTAACGGCCAAAGCGGTTGTGACACCCGCAGCAATACCAGTTAAAGCACCAGAAGTTACATCAGGAGCGCTTGAAACCCCGCAGACAGGGGCCAGGCTGAACCCAAAACATGGCGACCCTGGCCATAGGTGTGATATTGCAGTTGGTGCACCACTCACTTAGTTCACGCATTTTTTTTACATCTTTGCGCTAATGAAATTACCAAGCATAAAGGGTTTTGATGAAGAGGCATTTAACAAATACCTCAAGAATGCAGGTTGGCTGATGTTTGGAAAGGTGGTGAGTTTGATTGTAAATCTAGCAATTACCCGATACCTAGGGCCCATTTTATTTGGAGATTTAAGTTTTGGATTATCATTAGTGGCGATTTTAGCTGCAGTTGGTGGTTTAGGTCTAGACACCTTTATCATCCGCGAAGTTATTCAGGAACCTGCCAGAAGAGATGAAATTCTAGGCACATCATTGGTATTAAGGATGGTTGCCAACGGTTTACTGATTCCAATTGCAATTGGTATTTACCTCATAAGCCATAATTTCTCTTCCAACCCCGGCGATTCCCTAACCTTATTGATTGCACTCCTCGCATTTGCCTCATTTTTTAAATCATTTAATGTAATTGATTCTTATTTTCAATCTCAGGTACAATCGAAGTACGTTGTACAGGTACAAAATGTGAGTCTTATTGTTACATCAGTTTTTAAAATCCTGATTATCACTTTTAGTCTGCCGTTGATTTACATCGTCTTTGCCTATATAGTAGATGCTGTCGTTTTGGCGACGGGTTTAGTCGTTGCCTATCAGAACCGAGGTTTGAAGATTTTGAACTGGACCTTTAACAAAGAACGCGCAAAACTTTTGCTGATTAAATCTTCCCCCCTAATTCTTTCGGCTGTAATGGTTACCATTTACATGAAGATCGATGTAGTGATGTTGAAAAGTGTGGGGAGTAAGGCTGTGGGGATTTACAGCAGTGCGCAGAATTTAAGCGAAGCCTGGTATTTTATTCCCAGTGCAATTGTAGTTTCGGTTTTCCCGGCCCTGTTAAACGCCCGGAAAACAGACTTGAGCAGGTATGAAAAACGCCTGGGCAATTTGTACGATTTGCTTGTTTACATTAATATTCCGATAGCGGTATTTATTAGCTTTTTCGGCTCTGATCTGATCCACCTTGCCTATAGCGGTAAATATGACGGGGCCGGGCCAATGCTCTCAATCCATATTTGGTCAGGCATTTTCGTTTTCTTAGGAATGGCAAGCTCACAGTATTTAATTGCAGAAGGCTATACAAAAATTTCTTTTTACCGTACTGCCGCCGGCGCGATTACCAATATCTTATTAAATTTTTGGCTCATCCCTAAATATGCGGGTGTTGGTGCCTCTATAGCCACATTAATTGCCTGTTTTGTTTCTACTTTTTATGTTTTATTAATCCCGAAAACCCGACACCAGGGGATAATGATGTTAAAATCACTATTTTTGATCACCGCATTTCAAAAAATACTTAAACGTTGAGCACTTTAAAAGCACTAGCAGCCCTCATTGCAAAGCCAAACAGGCTTAAAGCATTATTATCATACGGACATAAAGGTTATTTAAACAGCATTGGCTGGTTTACCGCTTTTGATCAGAAACAAGCCGTTGACGGGGAGGGTAAGGCCTTGCCATGGGTTACTTATTCTTTCATCGATTTTATAAGAGATAGGATAAATAAAACGCAACATATTTTTGAATATGGATCTGGAAGTTCGACCATTTTTTATGCTCAACGTGCCGGAAAGGTAACTTCTGTAGAGCATGATCAAGGCTGGTTTGATAAAGTGAAAGGCACCAGCCCCGCTAACGCGGAAATGATATTTTGCGCATTACAGCGTGATGGCGAATATGCCAGAAAGGCTGCTTTACTGGATCAAAAGTTCGACATTATTATCGTAGACGGACGTGACCGGGTAAATTGCTGCAAGTATAGCCTGGCTGCTTTATCTGCTGATGGTGTAATTGTATTGGATGATAGTGAGCGCGAAGTTTATGAGCCGGCAAGGGCTTTACTGAAAGACAAGGGATTTAAAGAGATTAGTTTTAGCGGTATTTCGCCAGGGTTGTTCTATGAAAAGGCTACATCTGTATTTTATAAGGAAAACAATTGCCTTAAGATCTAAGCCTGGATTCTTTTGCCCGAAACAATTAAGTTTTCGGGCTTTCGTTTTAACCTTAACCTAAAAAATATACCGGCGCAATGATTGATGAGAATTTAAAAGCAGCTTACGATAATTTTTACAATAACAATGATGTGGCCTGGCGGATGTTGGGTGCAAAATACAAAGCAAAAAATATTGTAGCGGTTTGTAAAAACATCAAGCCGAAAAAAGTGCTGGAAGTGGGTGCCGGCGATGGCAGTATTCTCCATTTTTTAAATGAGTGGAACTTTTCTCCAGCACTTTATGCGCTTGAAATTGCACAAAGTGGGGTTGATCGAATTAAGCACAGAAATCTCTCTAAACTGAAAGAGGTGCGCACATTTGATGGTTATAAAATTCCATACGAGGATGACGCTTTTGATTTGATCATTCTTGCCCACGTACTGGAACATGTTGAACACGAAAGATTGCTGATCCGGGAATTAAAACGGGTAGCCAAATTTATTGTGTTCGAGGTGCCGAAAGATTACCGTTTTGGAGTAGATAAAAGGATGAAACACTTTTTAGATTACGGCCACATTAATATGTATACGCCCACTTCACTGCGGTTTTTGTTACAAAGTGAGGGATTGGAAATCTTGGAAGACAAAGTCTCTATGACTGCCCCGGAAACTGTGAAGTTTAACGAGTTCATTAACAGAAAAATACCTAAAAGCTTTTTTAAGGGCTTAAAAATAGAACTGGAATACCATATCAAAAAGACCATGGGAAACCTTTTCGGATTGAAGAAAAAGGAACAGTTTGCCAATGCCTATACCGTTTTAACAAAAAAATCGGATCAAAACTTACAGATATTTTAGCTTTTAAAGTTATTCCATACAGACTGATGCGGCACTCCATGCCGTGCAAGGGTGCAAGGTTGTTGAATTAAAGTTAATGGTCAGGTTATTCAATCCAATAGGATCAGCTTTCGACTCACTAAAATTAACCATTCAAAGTGGTCGAAAACGAGTCTTAATGTGTTTTAAAAACCAAAACAAAGCCTTGAAAATCAACGATGTGCGCGACAATTTTCTGGTTTAAATCTAAGGAAGTGGTCCCGACGAGAATCGAACCCAGTGCGTTTAAGCACAATTTGGGGCACTTTTTCCTATATTTTAATCCAAAACTCACCAGTTACTCACCACAGATTTGAGTCTAAATATTTGCAATATCTAATGAATTAAAATTCGTAATAAGATATTAGAAAAGCAAACTAAAAATATCAACACACTTTTTACTTGACATTTTTTTTTGAATCGACTATTAAACGGAGATATAGCAACATTAGCAAGACTGGATATCCAAAGCGAGGTCTATTGAAATTTCAAATTATGTTCGTTTTTTGAGACAAACGCAAAGTTTAGAATTCTTGGCCTACCAAAAAAATCAGTTAATTCCCAGGTCTTTTGTAAATGAACTGCTTAAGAAAACTTCAAAAGGGCTTAGCCCGATTTTCTCTATCGTAATCCCCATAACAGCAACCATAACTTCATATTTGCTTTGAAAATTATTTCTGTCAATAATTTTTTCATAATTGACTGCAGCGATAAGATCTATGAACCTGTCTATGGTTGTTGGTTCTATAAAATGCTTTTGTGGAAATATTCGGTCGAAGAATTTTCCAAATGCTCCGGTTGTTAAAGGGTCTGGCATTTCCAATTTTGTTACCACAGAAATCCTTTTCCAAATGTCGTAATCTTTTGCTGATATTCGCTGAAATATAATTTCACTGGGAGCCATTGAAAGGTTAATGCCCAGTTCAACAATGGAATTTTTAAATTCATCTAAAAGCTTTCTTTTTGTGTCAATTGGATGGGTAGAATATTCTACTTGGGTTGAAATATATTCCACGGCCTCTTGGACAGTTGACATTTTAGAAGCTTCTCTGTCGGGAATTTCAATTTTGAAATACTTTTCCCATTCCCACACTAGTTCTATGCTGTCAAGTCCCATATCGTCTATGATCTTTTGTTTAAATGCTTGTTTTTTGAGATGACTGTTAATTTGGATTGAAATTAACTATGCGTAAAATTGTGATTAATTTTATCTGCTTCCAATCCAGATTGTTCCTTGTGGAAATGCATTAAAAGTTCTTTCAGTACCATTTTCTGTTAAAGTAAATGTACGGTGAGTTTTTTTAAGTTTTTCTCCAAGCCACTTTTTTGTTTCAATGTAATCATTCAGGTTACGATAATCTTCGGGCTTACCTAAGTAATCATCTTCTAAAGTCATTTCATGTTCAAAAGATTTCCATTGGTATTGCTTTAATCTTTCTTCTAATTCGCCATAACTTTTATATTCAAATGCTTTCGGAGGATTCGATTGGTGGAAAGTATTATCATAAAAGTGCAGCTTATCCTCGATTGCACAAACGACCTGCGATTTGGAAAGATATGGTTCAAATAACCAAATTCTTAGGTAATAATCTTTGGCGAATGAATCTAGTTCGGTCTTCCAAGATTCATAGATATCGAGTAATCCCGCGATAATTTTTCTTCTATTTTTTCTCCTAGGCTCTGGAATTGTGCTATTGATAATAGAGATATCGCACCAAGGGTGCACGAGAACTTCACAATACTCCCTATGGTTTTCATAGAAGTAGCTTTTATTGTAGATCAAATTGGCATGTATCCAATCTTCAATATTCTTTGACCTCCTTTTCTGACCTCTAATTTTCTGGATTTTCATTAAGCTGAGACTTTGATTGCGTTATAGTTCGTTTTTGGGACAATTTTTTCTTTGCCGAATTCGTTCAATTAAACTTTCAGCTGAAAGCAAGATAAGCAGTAGGGGATGAATACCTCCCTTTTTATTATAGGTAAGCTTTTTTTATACGATTTTGCAATCCGGTCGGTATATTTAAGTGGAGGCTGATTAAACTAATTATATAGGGTATCACTAGCATTTTGAAAAATGGTACAATGATCATTGGATTTATTATCTCCGCCAGACAAACTGGTCATGTTTGATTTCCAGCAGGGACGCGATAAAACCGCCCCACAAAAATATCTGAAAACCTTTAAGGAGACACTTCAGACAGATGCTTATGCCGCGTACAATCAGTTTGATACCCCAGGGGTAACAATGGCCGGATGTCTTGCCCATAGTCGAAGAAAATTTGCGGAAGCCCAGGACAATGATCCCATGGCCAGAATCGCCCTGTCTGAATTTCAGCAGATCTACGCCATTGAACACAATGCTAGAATAAAAGCACTTAGTCAGGACCAACTCAAAGAAGAACGGCAAAAAAATGCCATGCCCATTTTTACGCAGTTAAAATTATGGATGGAAAACTACAGATCAAAAACGACCACTTCCAGCCCGATGGGGAAAGCGATTGGTTATTTCATGAACAACTGGAAAAGACTAACTACTTACCTTGATAACGGACAAACTTTGGTTGATAATAATCCTGTCGAACGTGCGATCCGGGTATCGGCAATCGGAAAACGCAATTTCCTGTTTCATGGTGCCCATGAAGGTGGCCAATGGGCCGCTATGATATACTCTTTTTTCGGAACTTGTAAACTTCATCAAATCAATCCCCTGGAATGGCTTACTGATGTACTGATAAGGATGCCCGAATATCAAAAAGATAAATTTACTGACCTGCTGCCTCAGAATTGGTCTCCCCTAATAACAGCTTAACTACTTTTCGCATTTCGCTTCTGTATCATACGCAGTGAGGAGAGTTCTCTGCGCGCTAACTCCCTGGGATCAATAATGTCGGCAAACTCCTGCAAACTGATCTCGTAGAAAACGCAGATTCTGAAGATGACGATAAAACTTGCCTCTTTATGCCCACGTTCAATGTCAGAATAGGTGCTGCCAGATAATTCAGCAGCTTTAGCTATTGTACTCCGGCTATGACCATGAGATTCACGTAAATGCAACAAAGTTTGTCCGATTGTTCCCATATCACAAATATATAAAGCAGTTAGAAAACTAAAATAAATCGCTTATAATATTTATTCTTGCTTTTCATAGACGCAATTTACCGAACGCTTACGGATTAATTGCTGACTTGTGATGTCAGAACTTTACTGGCATTCAGTTCATTTTCACGTAGAGCCCTACCAACTTGAATTTAAAAACATAGTTATGGCGCATTATAAAAATTAATAACCCGCCATAAGGGGTTTAAAAAACATAGTTATGGCGAAATATAAAAACCTTTATCACGCCATAAGTCACATACAACACTTATCTTTGTCATACAAACAAAGATCATATGGAAACAATAATCGGGCGGGCAACAGAAAAAAAGTTATTGCTGGAGATAGCGAAATCCGGGGATGCAGAGCTGGTGGCAATCTACGGAAGGAGACGTGTAGGTAAAACATTCCTTGTCAGAAATGGATTCAGCCGGGAACTCGCCTTTGAATTTTCAGGCATTCACCATGCTTCCTTAGCTCAACAGTTAGAAGGATTCAGTCTGGCATTAACCCACGCTTCCGGATCACTACCTCTGGCTAAGCCGGAGAGCTGGCTTAAGGCTTTTGAAATGCTCAAACAATATCTAACTCCTCTGGTTAAAAAGCAAAGAACTGTCATCTTTATGGACGAATTCCCCTGGATAGACACGCCAAAGTCCGGTTTTTTACCGGCATTTGAACAATTCTGGAATATCTGGGCATCACGACAGCCAAAACTTATTGTGGTCATTTGCGGATCAGCCGCGTCCTGGATGATCACAAAAATTATAAACAACAAGGGCGGGTTACATAACCGGGTAACAAAACGGATCAGGCTACTGCCTTTTACAATAGGAGAAACAGCTGCTTATCTGAAAAACAGAAAGATAAAACTTGACAAATATCAGCTTTTGCAACTATACATGGCTATGGGAGGCATCCCCCACTATCTAAAGGAAGTTGTACCTGGAGAGAGTGCTGCCCAAGTGATCGATAAGCTTTGTTTTACAAAAGACGGGCTTCTTGTGGACGAATTTAAAAACCTCTATTTTTCCCTTTTTGACAATGCGCAAAGCCATATCGATATCGTAAAGGCACTCGCAAAGAAAGGAAAGGGCTTGTCGCGACAAGAAATCATCGATACCTGCAAGCTGACGACAGGTGGACATGCTACCAAATTATTGGATGAATTGATTGAATCTGGTTTTATAGCGGATTATACCCCATTTGGAAAAACAAGCAGGGACAAACTTTACAAACTGGTCGATGAGTACTCGTTATTTTATTTAAAATATATAGATGGAAGCAAGGCATCCGGCAGCGGAACATGGCTAAAAACCATGACCGGACAATCCTGGACAAGTTGGAGCGGAAATGCCTTTGAAAGTATTTGTCTAAAGCACATACCCCAGATTAAAAAGACAATGGGAATAGAGGCGATCTACACTGAAGAATCTGTATGGAGATATCAACCAAAAGTTAAAACAGAAAAAGGCGCACAAATTGACCTGCTCATAGATCGTAATGATGGGTGTATTAGTGTTTGCGAAATGAAATTTTCTGCCAAACCCTTTGAGATCACTAAAACTTATGCGATCGAACTAAATAATAAAATCGATTGTTTTCGACAACAAATCGGAACAAAGAAAACGGTGTTTTTAACAATGGTCACTACCTATGGTGTTAAAAATACAGGAAGCTATCCAGGGCTGGTACAATCTGAGGTCCTAATGGATGCACTTTTTGACTTATAACCAGAGATAATATAAAAAGAGGATGTTCATAGCTTAGGCACTACTCTTCAATCAAGCTTAGAGAATAAATCACTTCTCTCAACGAACCATATTTCTTTAAAACTAGCGCGATATAACTTGATTTAAAGAGCACATACCCATATATAGCCAAATAAACTTAAAACCTGATCATCGGATATTTTTTGGGTGGTCTATTCGCGATCAAACACCTAATGGTATTGCCCTTATTGTTTGAATTAAGGAATTCCCATACCTTATTCGTGACACACTGACCGCTGCTGACTTCTCCCTGTACCAGATACTAATTGTTGATCTGAATATTGTTTCCTCTACGACAATCGCGCTTGCCCTCGACGGATTACAAGGAGATCTCCTGGGGTAAGCAATCTGCTTTCTATGGATGTGGCCCCTGGCATCTATGGGGTGATATTCCGTGCAGTGTCGGGCTTTTGTTTGTTTTGCAACATACCCATATCGCCTCGCCTTGTATACAGTTCCTGTTCGTAAGCCCACATATTTGCCTCCAGCTTCCTTCGGATTCCCAGTCGCCCAGGACACCCTTGCCATTGGCTAACACTCCTACTGTAAAGTGTGTTCGGGACTTGAACCCTATAGCAGATAGCCATGCCCAGCACACAAACAAAAAGCCGTAAATTACTCATTTACAGCTTTTTGACCGATTTTGTTGCGAAAGGTTGTGGTCCCGACGAGAATCGAACTCATATCTAAAGTTTAGGAAACTTCTATTCTATCCGTTGAACTACGGGACCAAGGTAATTTAGATTTGCAGAATTACGATTTTAGATTTACAAATGCAAAACTAAAACCGCAATATTAACAATATTATCTTATTACACTACCTGCTTCAAATTTTTCTGCAGGTGCTACAAAAGTAAGTTTTCCTTCTGAATTTTCAGCCATCAAAATCATACCTTGTGATAAAATGCCTTTAATTTCTCTTGGCGCCAGATTAACGATGATGCTTACCTGTTTGCCAATAACTTCTTCAGGTTTATAATGCTCGGCAATACCAGACACGACGGTTCGTTCATCTATCCCGGTGTTGACCGTTAACTTTAACAATTTCTTTGTTTTCTCTACTTTTTCTGCAGCGACAATGGTAGCTACCCGGATATCCATGGCAGAGAAATCATCAAAGTTGATATTCTCTTTTGCTGGTATGGCTACGGCACTATTTGCCGCATTTGTCGACTTGCTTTGGTTGAGTTTTTCGATTTGAAAATCAATCTCAGCATCTTCAATTTTTTCGAACAACAGCGCAGCCGCTCCAATTTCATGACCGCGTTTTAATAGATCTACTGCACCTGCATCATCCCAATCATTCACTCCATTTCTAAGCATATTCATTAATTTCTCTGCTGTGAACGGTAAAAAAGGTTCGATTAAGATTTGAATATTGGCTGCAATTTGAAGAGACAGGTGTAAAATGGTGCGAACGCGATCTTCATCTGTTTTAATTAATTTCCACGGCTCTGTTTCTGCCAGGTATTTATTGCCTAAACGGGCTACGTTCATTACTTCAGACAATGCTTCTCTAAAGCGATAGTTTTCTATGGAAGCCGAAACCTTAGCGGGATAACCGGCCAGCTCATCTATCACGGCCTGATCTACCGGCGTGATCTCCATACAGGTAGGCACCAAGCCATTAAAATATTTATGGGTAAGCACCAGCACCCGGTTTACGAAATTGCCTAAGATGGCTACGAGCTCATTGTTGTTTCTGGCTTGAAAATCTTTCCAGGTAAAATCGTTGTCTTTGGTTTCTGGAGCGGTTGCTGTAAGCACGTAGCGTAATACATCTTGCTTACCTTCAAACTCGCGCAGGTATTCGTTTAACCAAACGGCCCAGTTCTTTGAAGTGGATATTTTCTGTCCTTCGAGGTTTAAAAACTCATTTGCCGGAACGTTATCTGCCAGTGTATAATCGCCATGTGCCATTAACATGGCAGGGAAGATGATGCAATGGAAAACAATATTGTCTTTACCGATAAAATGCACGAGTTTGGTTTCATCGCTTTTCCAATACTCTTCCCAACCACATTTATCACTCTCGTAATTATTAATATAATATTCTTCTGCCTTTGGATTCCATACATCTAACTTGGCATAATTGCAAAGTTCTTTTGTAGCGGAAATGTAGCCAATTGGTGCATCAAACCAAACGTATAGCACTTTACCTTCTGCATCTCGAAGGGGCACGCGTACTCCCCAATCCAAATCTCTTGTCATTGCGCGAGGTTGTAGGCCTGCATTTAACCAGCTTTGGCATTGGCCATAAACATTGGGTCTCCATTCTTTATGACTCTCGATATATGCTCTTAATCTCTCCTCGTATTGATCTAATGGGAGAAACCAGTTTTTAGTTTCCTTTAGGATTGGCTGATCTCCGGAAAGGGTAGATTTTGGATTAATCAGGTCTGTAGCGTTTAGCGTTGAACCACAATTTTCGCACTGATCGCCATAAGCATTTTCATTTCCACACTTTGGGCAGGTACCAGTGATGTATCGATCGGCAAGAAACTGTTTTGCTGAAGGATCATAATATTGTTCGGTCACTTCTTCGGTAAATACACCTTTATTATGCAGGGTTGTAAAAAAATCGGATGCGGTTTGGTGATGCGTTTGTGAAGAAGTACGGTGGTAGATATCAAAAGAAACACCAAATTCTTTAAAAGAATCGCCAATAATTTTATGGTATTTGTCTACTACTTCTTGTGGCGTAATGCCCTCTCGTTTGGCTTTTAACGTAATGGGAACACCATTCTCGTCTGAACCACAGATGAACTTTACGTCGCGCTTGTTGGACCGCAGGTAACGGGCATAAATATCTGCGGGGATGTACACACCAGCAAGGTGCCCAATGTGCACAGGCCCATTGGTATAGGGAAGTGCTGCCGTTACGGTATATCTTTTTATTTTACTATTATCCAAAACATTTTTTATTAATTTGGCAAAGATAAGTGTTTTGAAGATGATTAAACAGCCCCCATATTTAAAAAAAGGAGATAAGATTGCATTGGTTTGTCCGGCGAAGAAATTACCAAAGTCTATTGATAAGGCGATAGCGCTTTTAACCGAATGGGGACTGGAGGTAGTTGTTGGTGAAAGCGTTTATGCAAGCCATGACCAGTTTGCCGGAACGGATGCGTTGAGGGCAGCTGACATTCAACATTTTCTGGATGATGCTTCTATTAAAGCCATTATTGCCGGAAGAGGGGGTTACGGGACTATTCGCATTATCGATACCCTCGATTTTACGCAATTTAATTTGCAACCGAAATGGATGGTTGGTTTTAGCGACATTACGGTTCTATTATCTCACATTATTGCGCAGCACGAGATACAATGCATCCATGGCCAGATGCCTTATACCTTTGAAGAAAGTACACCAGAAGCTTTAGCCTCTTTAAGAAATGCTTTATTTGGCGCGAAACAGGTTTATACTTACGAAAATAAATTTACTAATCGTGCTGGTGATACCGAAGGCATATTGGTTGGCGGAAATTTAACCTTGCTTACCATGTTACAAGGGTCTGCTTCTGAAATGGATTTTAACAATAAAATTCTTTTTCTGGAGGATGTTGGCGAACACGAATACAGTATAGACAGGATGTTGAGGATGTTAAAAAGGGCAGGCAAACTGGCTAATTTGAACGGCCTGATTATTGGTGCTTTTAACGAAATTGAAGCAGAGCAAATACCTTTCGGACAAACTGCAGATGAGGTAATCTGGGATATTGTGAAAGAATACGATTACCCGGTTTGTTTCAATTTTCCGACCGGGCATATTGACAACAACCTAAGTATGGTTCTAGGCGCAGCTGTATCTTTGAAAATAGAAATAAATAACGTTCAATTTAAATATTTATAACATGGCAATTTTTGACAATTTAGGCAAATACCGCAACACGGGTTTGCTATTGATGCGGATCGGCATTGGCATTATGTTCATTGTTCACGGCTTCCCGAAACTTGCCGGCGGCCCTGCTGGCTGGGAACAACTAGGTGGGAGCATGAAGGTCGTTGGCGTAAGCTTTTTTCCTATGTTTTGGGGATTTATGGCTGCCGTAGCTGAAACATTTGGAGGCTTTCTTTTGGTTGTTGGTTTATTTTTTAGGCCGGCATGCATTTCTCTTGTTTTTACTATGATTATTGCCGCTTTAGTTCATTTTGGCAAAGGAGATGGTTTAGGCGGCGCCAGTCATGCAATAGAGTTAGGCATCGTATTTTTGGGATTAATTTTTATAGGACCCGGGAAATATAGTGTGGACAAGAAATAAAGATAATCGATGGGAAAGGTTTGTTTGGAACTTTAAGTGAAAGTATTAAGGGCTACAAAAGTTGGTTATGTCTAATTGCTTAGGGAATAAATGAGCTTATGTCTGTAAGTGCAGCTTTAGTAGCTAAAGATTACCTAAATGTACCTGTGATTCATAAGTATTGATCCAGTTCCATGCTGAATTCAAAGTAAAAAAGGGATTGAAACCATGTTTCAATCCCTTTTTTACTTCAACGGTATGATTAAAGTGAATTTACCAAAGGATTGGTGTTTAATTCGCCAATTGGAATTGGGAAAGTATAACGCTGATCGGTAACTGGAATATTAGCACCAGCACCGAAAGATGGTATAGGAGCTGCTTTTCTAGCTAAATCATTATATCTAAATCCTTCAGCTAATAGCTCAATTCTTCTTTCTTTTAAAATGGCGACTTCCAATGCGGAAGATGTTGTCAACGCACCATAAACATAGCTTGCATCGGAACGAGTGCGTACCGCTTGAAGCAATGCTTTAGAGCGAACCAAATTTCCGCCTGGAGCCAATGCTTCAGCTTCTGCAACATTTAAAAGTACTTCAGCATACCTTATAATAGGTACAAAATCAATAAATGGAGATACTGCACTATATTTAATGGGATAGGAATGGAGTACGCCTGAGATTGTCGCATCTTGTGTTAGCAGAGATTTCCGAGCATCAGTGGTAGGCCAAGCAGGATCTGCATAAATTCCAGCTCCAGTTTTATTTAAGGAGAACTCGAGATTTCCGTTATTTGCCCAACTATAGTAATAACCTAATTGATTTTGTGTACCTGGCGCATTTGTATCTGCCATCGGGAAGGAGAAAATCGACTCTGAAGTAGTGAAAGGTGCTGAAAAAACACTTACTACACTTGCCTGAAGGGCATGAGCAGTTCTTGCTGAATTGGTAAAAGGGGCGGCTTGCGGAACGATTTTATTTCCTTCTTCTAAAACTTTAGCATAATTACCCATTGCCAAATAAACACGCGTTTTTAAAGCGATGGCAGAATTTTTATGCGCACGAGTGGTGCGTAAAAGCGGTGTAGTATAGGTATCAGGTAAACCAGCTTCTGCTTCATCTAAATCTTTTAAAATCTGTGCGTAGATCGCAGCCACAGAACTGCTTTTCAATGCATTGTTTGCTAACGAGGTCTCCGGCATTAAACGTAACGGCAAACCCCTGGAAGCACCATTGTCAGATATGTAAGGTTTTGCAAAAATTTGAATAAGCGCAAAATAGTTAAGCGCCCGGATAAACTTGGCTTCACCGGCATAATTTGCATTAATCGCTGGAGTCAACACAGAACTGTTTTCAGCCAACCCTGCTAGAAAAAGATTTGTTCTGTTGATGGTCAAATAAGCCTGGGAAAAAAAACTTGCGATGTATGTATTGGTTGAGTTATTAGTGGCCTGATATACATCATAACCTGTTACAGCATTACCTGTTCTGTTTACAAATTCTTCTGCTCTAATATCGTTATAGATTAAATAACGTCCTCCGAACAAGGATCCGTTCTTTGTCGATGAATAAAGGCCATTTACCTGGCCAAGAATTCTGGTAGCATTGGCAAAGGCATCCTGATCAGGAAGGGTTAGCTCAGGTGCTTTTTCCAGGAACTCTTTTTTACATGAAGAAATACTTCCAACTAGTGGAATGGCAGCTATAGCAACGGCAGCAATCTTCAATTTATATGTTTTTGTATGAAATAGTTTCATGAATCTTATTATTAATATTATAAACCTAAACTAACACCCAATGTAAATGATCTACCTTGTGGAATAGAGTTACGTTCTACACCGCTAGACAAGTTGTTATTACCGTTTGTGGAGATCTCAGGATCAACACCAGTGTAATTTGTAATTAAGAATGCGTTATTTACAGAAGCGTAAACCCTTGCACTACTAATGCCTGATTTACCGAATACTGATTTCGGAATTCTGTATCCAAAAGTTGCAGCCTGAAGACGTAAAAAATCTCCTTTTTCAACGTTCGCATCTATAGCAAATGATGATCCGTTAGAGACGTTATCACCATAGATTACTCTTGGGATATTCGTTTGCTGTCCTGGGGTTGTCCATGCATTTAACACTTCAGTAGAATTATTCCAAACCCGCTGATCCAATAAGCCCGCACGAGAGCCGTTATAAATATAATTACCCCCAGAGAACGTAAACATTAGGTTTAAGTCGAAATTTCCATAATTCAGGGTATTGTTGAACCCACCATACCATTTCGGCAAAGTACCACCAATTACCTGTGCATCACCGGCTACAGATGGTGCAGGAGTACCATCTAAATAAGTCCATTGATTTGCCCCTCCAAAGTGCTGGTATTGAACCTCACGACCAGCAGCATTGATGAAGATCCTTCTTCCGTTTGCAGGATTCACTCCATTGGTTCTTACGGCATAAATACTTCCGATAGACTCACCCACTCTGGTCACACTGGCAGACTCTAGTCCTCCTGTTGTTCCAATAATCTGGGAAACGTTGGGATCTAACGCCGTAACTTCATTTTTTATCGTCGTAAAGTTTAGGTTGGCTGTCCATGAGAATTTATCCGTTTTAACGGGTGTTCCCCCTAAGGCGAATTCAAAACCTTTGTTATACATTGAGCCTACGTTTGCAAGTATAGTACCTGCAGGATCGTTAGGGATACCTTTTGATAAGGCCTGCGGTACGTTTAACAATAAACTTTTGATGTCTTTTTTGAAATAGTCGGCCTCGAAAGTTAATCTGTTGTTAAACATTGCTAAGTTTAAACCAAAATCCAATTGATTACTGGTTTCCCATCTCAACTCTTTATTTCCTGCCTGACCAAAAAGCCAAGCAAATGGCGTAACGCCGTATAAGCCCGGGCTATAAGTAGTAAACTCACTATAAGCAGGCACATTTGCATTACCAACTCTACCATAACTTGCTCTAAATCTCAGTGAATTTACGGTTTTTGCGAGACTTGAGTTTTTAAAGAAGTCTTCTTCAGATAATGTCCATCCAACTGATCCACCACCAAAGTTACCCCATTTGTTTTCCGAAGAAAGTGCTGAGTTACCATCTCTTCTGAAGTTACCACTTAAATAATACTTGCCTTTATAGTTATAGCTTGCGCTAGCTAAGTACGCTTGGAATGCGATCTCGTTGATTCCGTTTCCGCCTGGTACATTGGTTGTAAATGTCCCCTGAAACTGATTAAAGAAGGTAGGATCACCTAATCCCTGACGAACTGCACCCCAGTTCACAGTTCTGGTATTCTGAACATCATTTCCAACAGTTAAGTTTAAATTGTGAACTCCATTGAAAGTTTTCACATATTGTAAGGTATTGATCCAGTTCCAGTTATTTCTTCTAGCGTTATTGTTGTAAGCATAACCATTAAAAGAATAACCGTCACCCTGTAGTGGATTCCAGAATTGAATATTCTCTGTATTTGAGCGCTCCCAAGAGAAGTTGGATCTGAAGTTTAAACCTTCAAGAATTTTAAAATCTGCACCTAAATTGGTTAAAAACCTATTGTTTTCAGAACTGTTTACATCTTTATCTACCAAAACTGTTGGATGCGCCCATGTGCTGGTAATCAAATTTGCACCATTGCCAACATTATTTGCCGAAATGTTATATCCACCTGAAGCGTTGTAAACTGGTACATTCGGCGCGATTGCAATTGCGATACGGCCCAAGCCTGATGAATTGAATGCGGCACCAGGAGCCGACCCACTGTTAGGGGCACGGTTAATGCTATTGTTATAGTTCACATTCATGGTTAAACTTAACCAATCTGTAGCTTTGTGCGTAGCATTTAAACGGGCTGAGTATCGTTTGAAAGTATTGTTTTTCAAGAAACCGTCCTGATCTGAGATACCTCCGGAAAGATAATAAGTAGTTCTTGCGGTTCCACCACTTAAGGTAACGTTATGGTTTTGGGATTGAGCTGTTCTGTACACCTCATCATACCATTTTGTATCTACAAGAGAACCATCTGCGTTATAGCTTGGAAAGAAGCTTTTATTATTTGCATCTCTTTGTGTAGCTGGAACTGCATTTGCATTGAATTGTAGGGCATTGGCAATTGCTGTATTTTTACTATCAATGTACTGTTGTGCATTCAACAATTCCGGCAATCGTACAGCATTGTTTATTCCAAACCATCCGTCGTAAGTAAGTTTAGCATCACCGCTTTTACCTTTTTTTGTGGTGATTACCAACACACCTGCTGCAGCTCTTGATCCATATAGCGCTGTTGACGCTGCATCTTTCAAGATATCGATGGTTTCAATATCGGCTGGATTGATATCACCGAGCGGATTATTGGTTGCAGAGTTAACAGAGGCATCTGCGGTTGGAAAAGGAATACCATCTACAACAACCAATGGAAATGAACTTAATGAGATGGAACTAACGCCCCTCACTCTGATTACCGGCGGATTGTTTAACAATCCGTTAGGCTGAATAATACTTACCCCTGCTGCTTGCCCTGTTAAACCTTGTACAAAGCTTTGTACAGGCTTATCCTTAAGGTCATCCCCCTTAACACTTGCCGCAGAACCAGTAAAATCTCTTTTCTTGGTCACCCCATAACCTGTAACCACTACATCTGATAAGGTTTTAGAATCGCTAACTAAAGAAACGTTGATTGTTGTACCCCCGCCTATCGACCTTGATTGCGTTGAATATCCGATAAAAGAAAATTCCAGACTTATTGCGCTGCCCGCAACACGGATTGAATACTGTCCGTTTGAGCCGGTTGTGGTTCCACCTGCTGCTCCTTTGATTTTTACACTTACTCCGGGAAGTGGCAAACCATCTTCCTTCCCCGTAACTGTTCCAGTGATTGTTCTTTCCTGAGCCATAGCAGTGCCTGCGATGAACAAGAATATGAACAAACTTTGTAAAAGTTTTTTCATAAATTAAGTTTAGTTTAGTTATAATTTCCACTAATATATGAGTTGAAACTTGTAAAGCAAATTTTACAAACGAATTTTAATCCGTTCAAAAACACTAGTATTTTTAAATTAGAGTAGTATTTTTAATGTAAGAAGCCAAATAAAGCGTTTTTTAAGGTATTTTATCATAAAACCGCTCGATCATGCGTGTTTTTTTTAACTAAAAAGATACAATTACATTAAAATCTTCTAAGAATCTATTTCACTATGAAACTAGATAAAATTGCTATCAGGTAGGAAACTTAAACGTTTTGACATTAAACGCTTGGTTAGTTTCGCGGTATGCTCTCAAAGCAAGATGATTACTAGAAAACAGTAAATTATATTTTATAAAAAAAGAGGCTGTTTTTTGACAGCCTCCTCATAATTTTACTTTATAAATTTAAATTAAGGGTTTTGCGGACCAATATTTGGATTTGCATTTAGCTCATCACGGGGGATCAAGAATAAGAATCTCGGATCGCCAGCTGGAATTTGCAATACATTTCCAACAGAACCGGGAACAAAATTAGGAACATTTGCAGTTGTTCTGTCTAATGGTTGATTCAAGCGTTTAAGATCAAGGTATCTAAAACCTTCTCCCCAAAGTTCTACTCTCCGGTTCACCATGATCTCATCAACCAAAGCAGTTCCAGTTTTTGTGGTCTTAACAGCACTTAAATCTCTTTTGGCAACTAATGTAAATAACGCTGTTTGTGCTAATGCGTCTTGTCCGCTTCTTGCGTAAGCCTCCGCAAGAACTAAATGCATTTCAGCACTTCTCATCCAAGGCACATCTCCTAATGACGGATCTCCTACTGCTTTGACAGAGAACTTCCTGGTCATATAACTTCTTCTTACAAATGTGGTTAAAGGCAACGGGAAATTTGCTGCCGTAGGTGCAGGCTCCCACATTCTCTTCCTTATATCTGTTGCAGAAATGAGGTTATACAAATTTTGATTAATCATTTTTGGTGTTGAGCGCTGATAACTCGAATTGGCATTATATGCAATTTGTGCGTAAAAAGACCCAAAAGAATCACCCTGTTCTGTGGTAGGGTTAGCTCCCCACATGTATTCTGATAAATTGATATTATTGAAACCGGTTAAGTAGTCTGCCTGACTCATTAATGGAAAAATATTGCCATCAATTACTTCTTTAGCATATCTGATTGCATTTGCATAGTCACCCATTGTTAAAGCGACACGAGCTCTTAAGCCTTTTGAAACCCAAACGCCTGCATGTGTTTTATTTGGAACTGTTGTCGCATTTAGGGCGATAGCAGCATCCAAATCAGCAATGATTGAAGCATAAACCGTTTCAACACTTACTCTTGGCATCTTCGTGTCTGAAGATTTCAATGGCAATGGAACTGCCAACTGATTATTGGGTTTCGCATTGGGATTGTATCTCGTACCATAAAACTGAACCAGGTAAGAATAAGCATAGGCTCTTAAAGTAAGCGCCTCCGCTTTTATCCTGGACTTATCAGCGGCTAAACCCTCTGCAGCATCAATATTTTCAATAATATAATTGGCATTACCAATCATTCTGAAAAACGTGCGATAGTAATATAAATTACTAGCGGCATTATCTGTCCGGGCCGCGATGTAGTTACCCTCACCTGTAGAGGTAAACCACGTAGCCGCAGCCTGGTGCAAATCTTCACCCATAAAATCTATACCCAACAGGATTCCGGCAACCCCTGGTTTCCCTTGCGCATTGCTTGTTGTGGTTGTCGTTCTTTCGAACATATAGCGGTATATCCCATTCAAAGCAACACTTGCATTAGCTGTAGATGAAAATATATCCTTGCTATCAATTTTATCGGTTGGTGTTGTTTGAAGATAATCTTTTTTACAGCCCGCTCCGCCTAAAATCATACTGGCTAAAATGGCTGAGTAAAATATCTTTTTCATATCTGTTTGATATTATATAATTAAAAATTAAAAAGAAGCATTTAAACCCACGCTTAAAATTCTCGCTTGTGGATAGACATTTGCGTTAGTACCATCAAATGACTCCGAAGGATTTAACCCTTTTCTTTTAGAGAATAAATGCAAGTTCTCAGCAGTAACAAATAATCTCGCATTGGTCACATCAACTTTACTTAACCAATTTTTAGGTAAATTGTAGGAAAGATTAATATTACGAATAGCCAGATAAGAGGCGTCTATTAACCACCTGGTTGAGGTTGCATTAATGTTTACTGAGTTACCATAATCTGCACGAGGAATCGAACTTGTAGTGTTAGTTTGTGTCCAAGCACCTAGTAAGTCTTTATGTAGTGCAGAACCGAACGAAGAGGTGGTCATTAACCCCTGGTAATTGCCATCATAAAATTTACCGCCAATCTGATAATTTACCAGTACCGATAATGATAGGTTTTTATAACTGAATGTATTCGTGAAAGAGCCCATCAAGTCTGGAATAGCAGATCCTGAACGATCAAATACAGCATTTGATTGATTTGTAGTATATTCCACTCCATTTACAGTTCTTTTATTGGTTGCTGCAATTGTTTGAGCAGGATCAGGAAGATATAATGCAGCTCCATCTGATGGGTCTACACCAGCAAATTGCCTTAACCAAAATTGGTAGTAATCATAACCAACTTCTCTTCGCTTTGTGCCACTTACTATTTGTGGTGTTTCCGCAGGAAGTTTAGTTACCCTATTCTTCAATACTGTCCAGTTAGTAACCAGGTTCCAATTAAAGTTATCTGTTCTAACCACGTCAGCACCGAGCATTAACTCCACGCCTGAGTTGTACATTGAACCAATATTTCTATTAATTGAGGCTACAGGATCTGATAAAGGCTGAGGAACATTAAATAATAAATTGTCTACTGATTTTTTGAAATACTCAACTTCACCATAGACTCTTCTTTTAAATACTGAAAAAGTTAATCCTGTATTGAATGTGTTCTGAGACTCCCACTTTAATGCTGGGTTGGCTACTGATGATAACAGCGCACCTGGCTCTGTACCATTATTTGAACCTAGATCATAAAAGGCACGGTCTGCGTAGTATAAACTATTGTTATTACCATCTAATAGCGTGTTAGTTCCGCTTAATAAAGCGTTATTTCCAACCTGACCATAAGACACTTTCAGTCTCAAATCATCTAACCAATTTACCTCTTTTAAAAAGTCTTTATTAATTGACCATGATCCGCCTAATGAAAAGAAGGTACCCCATCTGGATTCTTGTGCAAATCTTGATGAACCATCCCGTCTTAAAGATGCATCGAAGAAATATTTATCTTTATAACTATAGCTCGCTTTAGAGAAATAAGATTCAATTCTATCATTGTCTGCCTGTCCGCCAGAACTATTAGAAGTTACAAAATTTGCAAATTCTCTATTTCCCTGTACAATCTGACCGGTTCTAGCTGCATTAAAACCACGATAGTTAAAATCATAGTTTTCGTGGCCAATAAGTGCGGAGATGGTATGGTCTCCAATTGTTTTGTTATAATTGAAAATTTGATTAAGCGTAAACGATCTAACTGTGCTGGTGGTTTGTGATTTAGAGCCATTTTGGGTTACGCCATCTCCAACAATTGAATTCTGGTAAGTACTGCCATTATTATTTCTTAAATCGATACTAAATGTAGGAGTGAATGTAAAATCCTTTAAAAATTTAATCTCCACATAAGTTCTTGCACTTACCTGATTTCTTCTTGTTAAATACTCATTTAATAAGGTTTCATAAACAACATGTCTACCAGGTGAAGCTCCCTGAGGACGAGCTAGCGCACCTGGTTGGTTCCCATAATCGTACCACTGTTCACCTGTTAAGTTGTTCATTATTGGCTCACCCGCAGCATTGTAAGCCCTAACTGGATAAATTGGACCAATTCCTCTTGTAAATGAGAAAGCATTTATAAAGCTTGCACCATTACCTGTGCCAGAATCATTTGCGGTATTTGTTGTAGTCATGGATCCTGAAACATTTAAACCTGTTTTTAACCAGGGCTTAACTTGCGTATTAACATTAACACGCGCATTGAATCTTTGATAATCAGATCCGATCACAAAACCTTGATCATTTAGGTAACCCATTGATACAAAGAAATCTGATTTTTCACTTTTACCTGAAAAGCTTAGATTTGCATCAGTTCTCTTTCCTAGCCTTGCCATCGCATCATACCAATCGAAATCATTATACAATAATGATGCATTTGGATTAAGCTTACCATCTGTACCTACAATCTGACCACCAGGAACATTAAATGGATTATAAACAAGATTTGTAAAAACATCAGCTGAGGCTCTGGTAGCCGCTGCTGATTCTGATAATAGAGGCGATGCATTATACATCAGGTTATTTTTTATCCCTTGCCACACTAATGGATAATACTCTTCTGCATTTACACGCTCGTATTCTGGAATTCCTCTTTCAGAGAACCCCTGAACGATACTTGCATTGATAGTTGGCTGTGAAGACTTACCTCTTTTGGTGGTAATAATTACTACACCGTTAGCACCTCTAGAGCCATATAGCGCAGAAGATGATGCATCTTTCAAAACTGAAATGCTTTCGATATCGTTTTGGTTAATGTCACCAATACTTCCGTCATATACAGATCCATCTAATACATAAAGGGGAGTATTTGAAGCGGAAAATGAACCAAAACCACGAATTCTGATCCCTGCAGAACTTCCTGGCTGACCATTAGAAGCGGCTACATTTATACCTGGCGCCGAGCCTTGCAGGGCGGCTGTAATATTAGTTACTGTTCTGCTTTCTAAATCTTTAGCGCCTAAAGTAGATACAGATCCAGTTATCGCCTCTTTCTTTTGCGTACCGTAAGCAACTACGACCACATCAGATAAGGCTTGAGAATCACTAGCTAAAGAAGCATTGATAACGGATGATGAGGTTACTTTAACAGTTTTTGTTACAAATCCTAAATAAGAGAATTGCAGGCTTTGTGAAGATGATGTTCTGATTGAATACTTACCATCAGTACCTGTAACAGCAACATTTTGGCTACCTAGCACTTTAACGCTAACACCTGGAAGTGGCAGTCCATCATCTGCAGACGTTACTGTTCCACTAATTGTTCGTTCTTGAGCTGCAGCACTAAATGCGACAAACAAAAGCACGAACAAACTTTGTAAAAGTTTTTTCATGAATTTAAATTAGTTTGTTTGATTTATTGAATTAATCTGCAATTTAATAATAGAAAAACGAGATACAAGGGGTGCAAACTATTTTACCCTTACAGCATAAATTAACAGATACATTTTGACACAAAAATGATAATGCACGAAAACAATTTTGACTCTGTGTTGTAACGATTAGAATGCAAGAAGATAAATTTTGGTGAAGTTTAGATTTTAGTTTACAACTAGGAATTAAAAAACATCAGTATTTTTTTTTGAGATCTTATTATTAACCACATACTAATTTACCATTGGCAAAATATAAGTTATAAAAAAAGGTGCTTATCTTTCGATAAGCACCTTTTTTTATAACTTATATTTTTATTAATTTGGAAGCACAGTTGTAGGCACA
This sequence comes from Bacteroidota bacterium, assembly GCA_037032985.1. GTDB lineage: Bacteria > Bacteroidota > Bacteroidia > Sphingobacteriales > Sphingobacteriaceae > Pedobacter. The sequence goes on along the minus strand of JAZBLB010000013.1, from coordinate 83,126 downwards.
TCCCACCAAACTGGCTGAAACAATACAACCGTTCCTGGATAATTACCATTAGATACTGCTTCACTGTTAGGGTATAATAACCTAAGAGGCGTTCTACCTGCTCCTAAAACAGATGTAACTGAAGTAATTAAAAAGTTTGGATAGCCGGTTCTTCTATACTCTGTCCACGCTTCAAATCCTTGCGTTCCACACATTGCAAAATACTTCTGTGTGATAATTGCCTTAATTTGTGTAGCAGTGCTTGTACCTAACTGCGCATCAGGAGCAGTAGCAATATAAGCCGCAGCCTGCGCCGGAGTTAAGCTAGTGGCAGTAAAACTAGCTTGGATACCATTTTGAAATAAAGTGCTAACACTACCGGTTGCCCAACCTCTCGCTACTGCTTCGGCTTGAAGGAAGGCACTCTCAGCTGAAGATATTAATTTAACTGGAGCTGTGGCCGAAGCGGGATCATTTGCACGGCCACCTACCAATGCAGAAGGAGAAGAGATCGTTTTTCCTGAATTTGAACTTAGGTTACTTGCACCATTTAAAACGTAAGAAATCGTATCAGCAGGCGCAATTACGGTGTAAAATCTAAATGCACGGGGATCATTGTTTCTTAAAAAACCATTTACTGCAGTTGCACTTGCACCAAGGTTTTGCACAAAGCCTAAACCTACTGATTCATTATACAGTGGATTTTGATTTCCACCAGTTGTAGAATATTTTATCTGAGCATCTTCATTTAAGAAAGTCGGGTTCGTTGCATATAAAGCAGCAATACCGGACTGTGCTTTTTGAGCATCAACTCCTGAAATTCTTAAATAAGCTCGTAATTTTAAGGTATTACCAAAAGCGGTCCATTTAGCTGAATTACCTTGAAAAACAATATCTTGCTCACCTAAGGACGTGGTAGCGGTAGATTTAAGCAGAGCAAGTCCTTTATCAACATAAGTAAAAACGCTGTCATATACAGCAGCTTGCGCATCATATTTAGGGCTGGAAGATTTAGCCGCATCAAGCGCATCTGCTAATGGAACATCACCAAATGCATCAGTAGCAGCCTGGAAAGTGTAAGCTTTCAGGATGTAGGCGATGCCTTTAACATTATCACTGTTTGGAGTTTCGCTCTTGATGATAAGGTCTGCATTAATCAATGCATTACGATAAATAGTTGTCCAGCTTCTATCGAATACTGTGTTTGTTACACTATATCTGTCAAAGTTTCTGTACTGTGAGGCGACTGGACTTTGCGTCCAGTATTGAGCCCATATTCCGCCAAACACCTGAAAGCTATTCCCCATTAGTTGCCCCAAAGAGGCCTCAACTGTTGGTAACAGTAGTGTTGGTGTCGCACTATCTGGATTGTTTGGATTTTCATTAACATCAAGGAACTTCTTGCAGCCGGTAAAACCGACTGTACTAGCAAGCAAAAGAAATAGAAAATTCCTTGTGCTAAATATATTTTTGATTTTCATAATAGTTTAGATTAGAATGAAACTTTTAGATTAACGCCATAGTTTCTAACAGAAGGCGTTGCTGAAAAGTCAAAACCCTGTGCATTTCCAGCACCGGCAGAGTTAACTTCAGGATCAGCATATTGATTAGATTCTGGTGTCCAGATGAACAAGTTATTGCCAAAAAATCCAACTGTTAATGCACTGATTTTGCTGGTTTTCAATTGTTCTTTGGTGAAGGTATAACCAAGAGAAAGCGTACGTAACTTAACAAATGATGCGTCCACAATATTTGCACCTTCTGCACGGTTTGGATAATAATCTTGTTTATTATAACCTGTTGTATTCACTACGCTATTTCCATTCGCATCGAGATAAACTGAATTAGGGAATATAGTGTTAATTCTAGCACCGCCTGTTTCAGCAGATGTACCAACAAATGCCATGATATCCCTTGTTCTTGAATAGAATACACCACCATGTTTTGTGTCAAACAAAACACCTAATGAGAAATTTTTAAAATTGATATTGGTTCCTAAAGACGCTTGATATTTAGGATTATAACTTCCTAAATACTGGGCAGCTGTTGTATTTATCGGAATACCGGTTTCTTCGTCAACAATTGTTCTACCCTCAGCATCTTTCGCCTCAGTCACACCGTAAAATTCACCATAAGCCTTACCAACTGCAGCAACGATAGACATTCCTGAATAGCCACCAACAGAGATCTGCTCTAAGCCATCTCTTAAGGAAACAACCTTGCTTCTATTTTGTGTAAATGTTCCGTAAAGCTCAACACTTAAACCAGAACTGGTTTTAATTGGCGTACCTCTTAAACTCAACTCAATACCCTTATTTTGAATTTCACCTGCATTAGTTACACTCAATGCATATCCTGTCGAATTTGGAATCGGGATGCTTAAAATCTGATCTTTTGAATTGTTGATATAGTAACTAAAATCCACAGAAAGTCTGTTTTTCAAAAAGCCTAATTCTGTGCCAATTTCAAATGAGCTTGTTTTTTCTGGTCGAAGATTGGCATTTCCAAGTGTTGATCCCGCCATTAGCGCTGTAACATTTCCAAAAGGAAAGACTGTACTGCCGAAACCTCCTAAGATTTCCCCTCTTGAGAAAGTTGTAAACAATTGGTAAGGATCAGTATCATTACCTACCTGTGCATAACTGGTACGCAGTTTACCATAATCCAGGAATTCAAATCCTGATGACTTTTTCAATACTTCAGAAAACAAGAATGAGCCACTAACACTTGGGTAGAAGAAAGAATTATTGGCTTGTGGTAAAGTGGATGACCAATCATTTCTTGCCGTTGCCTCTAAAAACAACATGTTTTTGTAAGACACATTCAAATCTGCATAAAGACCAAATAATCTTCTATTGCTGATGTAATCTGTAACCACATCAACCGGGCCATTACTGTTTGCCAGATTATACCATCCTGGGACAACCAAACCGCCACTTTCATTAGTCGCTGTAACGTTGCTAGAGGTGTTTCTCATTCTGATGTTGTTACCTACCATTAATGATACATCAAAATCTTCGCCGAATTTTTTCGATGCAGTTACCATCAAGTCATTAACCACTTCATTCACATTATACTGGGCAATTTGATAAAGACCATTTTTTATCTGTGAGTTACTACCAGCTGAATAATTTCCGGCATCATCTGCAGGTGCAAATGAGAATTTTGGTTTTTTCTCTAATCTTCTATCTGTATAAGTATCCAATCCTAAACGCTCTGTAATATTTAACCAGCTTGCAGGTTTATAGTTTAAGGTGAAGTTCCCTGTGAGACGATTCACATCGTTTTGATTCTCATAGTTCTCAATCAACCAATATGGATTCGTACTATATGCACCGTAGTACCCATATGTACCGGGACTACTTACGCCATATCCATAATATGGATTGTTCAAGTCTTTAAAGTCCGTAATTGGCATATCTCTAGGAGTTTGCAACACATTATTATAGATACTTCCGTCATCTTGACCACCATTAGGCTGTTTCGAATTTGACTTTGAGTAATTAAATGAAACTGCTGCTGTAAACTTTTCGCTTAATTCTGCAGAACCATTGAATCTAACATTATACCTGTTATAAACATCTTTGTTGCCTGGAAAAGTTGAATTTGAGTTCAACGAGTTCAGTCCAAGATAGAAAGTTGTTTTATCGCCTCCGCCAGAAAAACCTAAATTGTTATCTGTAGCAAAGCCAGTATCAAAAAAGTCACGAAGACTGTTTTTCTGTGCAGCATAAGGCTTAGTTAGGCGTACACCACCTATAGACTGGCCATATTCCTGAATTTCACCAGTAAGTGGCGCTCCCCAACTCCAGTTTTCTTTCGGGTCATTGACATAAGTAGTGTTAAAATCATTAGTTCCTACTTCATCATAATAGCCCTGGCCATATCCATTTTGCAAATCTGGTAACTTAAGAACTGAAGAGAAAGTATTTGAAGTACTAAAGGTAATTTGTGGTTTAGCACCTTTAGCACCTGTTTTAGTTGTAATAATTAATGCCCCGTTTGATGCACGTGAACCGTACAAGGCTGCAGCTGCCGGGCCTTTAAGCACCGTAACTGAGGCAACATCATCTGGATTGATATCATTTCCACGGTTACCAAAATCCACACTTGCTAAACTAGAGCTACCGCCGATCACACTTGAGTTATCTATTGGCACTCCATCAATAACGATAAGGGCTTGGTTATTCCCTGAAATTGAGGAACCCCCACGAAGAACTACTCTGGATGAGCTACCAGGTGTATTAGAAGAAGAAGTAATGTTAACTCCCGCAATTTTACCACCTAGAGAGTTGATTACACTTGGATTTTGTCCCGAGGTTAATTCAGAATTATTCAGCGTTGGTGCAGAATAACCTAAAGTCCTTTTTTCTCTTTTGATCGCATTTGCAGTCACAACAACTTCAGATAAGCCTTGAGAATCACTTGTTAGAACGACATTGTAAACGTTTGACGCTGTAATTTTAACCGATTTTTGGGCATAACCAATGTAAGAGAAATCGAGTGCCGTAGCTGTCGAGGAAACAGTTACAGAATACTTCCCATTTGCATCTGTTATGGTACCTGATTGTGTGTCTTTTACTTTTACACTTACCCCCGGAATTGGTAATTTGTCATCCGAAGAAGTAACTGTACCCGTGATTGTCCTATCTTGAGCCATTGCAGAGGATGCAACAAACAAAAGTACGAACAAACTTTGTAGAAGTTTTTTCATGAAATTTTAGTTAGTAGATATGTTTTAATTTTTAAGGGAGCAAATCTAATGTAGTTGCTATACTAATTAACATTTTTTAACAACTCAAAAGAATAAATGACATTCAGATGTTAAATGTAGGATTAGTCACACAGGTGTATGATGATTTAGGGACTTAAATATAAGAATTTGTTATCCCTAGGTTTACGATAACCAAAAGCATTATCGGTATTTAACAAAAAAGCCATCCAAAATGAATTGGATGGCTTTAGTTAAAATATAGATTTTTTAATTTGCAGCAATTGCTACTATAATTGATCCAAAATTACCACTTATCGTTCCTTGTGAGGTTGTATTGATTTTTAATGGCAATGCATATGTTGATCCGGCTACAAAATTATTCGTATTAATAGGAATTACAAAGTTTACACCTGCCTGTCCTGCTGGAATAACAACAGTTGTAGGCATAGTATACCACGCTGCCGGAATTAAGGTAAAAGATCTGCTTGCCTGGGTGTTATGTAAAGTAAGCGCAGCTGGATCAACACCAATTCCAACTGTAATATCAGAAGGAGCTGGTTTACCTGTGCCGCTATAGTTAACTCGGATATTTAAAGGAGATGCTGTTCCTTTAGCAAGGGTTAGTTGATAACGGGCTAATTTTACACTAGCTGTTAAAGAAGCGGGGGCGATGAAATCCGGATTATCAAATTCAATAATGGCACCAGTGCTATTAGGAGCATCTGGTCCGATAAGCGGATCAGACTTAAGGCAAGAACTTAATGTCAATAGGACAAACAATATTGCCAGGTTTTGAAATATTTTTTTCATTTCTTTTCTTTTAAATTTAAATAACTTTCTATCTAGCCCAGAATATTTTGGTTGAATACTTATTTACACCAGTTGGGACATTTGCGCTGTTATAAGTAAATTCAGTACTAGGATAAAGTAATCTTGTTGGTAATCTATCTGGCGCAGTTGATACTCCAGCAACAGAAACAATTGTTTGCGCGGGAGTAGCTACACTGATATCGGGATTACTTACCGGGTAACCTGTTCTTCTAAATTCATTCCAGGCCTCATCACCAAAGATTAAGTTTAAGGCAATATATTTCTGAGTAATAATTGCCTCTAACTGTTGCGCCTGATTAGTAGCTAGACTATAGTTGGCTATATATTTCGTTGCATTGGCTGCTTGATACGTGGCAGCGTCTGCTACTGGGTCTTTACCTGCAGATACTACTCCAGTATTTGACTTATATAAGTATCTGAATGAAGACTGAATGCCAGAATTGAACAAGGATTGTGGAGAACCAGTAATAACACCAGTTAATGCACCCTCAGCTTGAAGAAAATAACTATCTGCTGCTAATATAACAGGCTGAGCAGCATCTGGACCTTTGAAAATCCCGATTGCTTCATAAGCAGTAGAACTCGTACCCCTAAACCATGAGTTTGGAGTTGCTCCACGACCAGCAGTTGCGAGCTGATTACCCAATTGATTTGTGGCCGTTGAGATGCCCGACTTATAAACCACATTTGCACGTGCAGGGTCAGTTAATTTTGTTCCGTTGTAAAAACTCATGATGAAAGGCGTTGGAACATAATTTGAACCAGCAGCCACAGCAGCACCTGCAGCAGAATAAACGAAACCATTCCATCCCGGATTCTGCTTTCCTATAATTTTGGTATATCCCGGATTAATAGAAGCATCATCCGTTAGAAAACCAACACCATCAAAATTTTTATTTGTGAAAGCTACCTTGTTGCCTGCACGCAGAATTAATCTTAATTTTAATGTATTTGCGAATTGAATCCATCTGGTAATCTCCGCAGTAGCTGAAGCGCTTGAACCAAACATCACATCTGCATTTTTGAAATTACTTGCCGCAGCAGGGTTGGCTTTAAATGCTACAATCGCAGCATCACAAAGGTCTGCTAATGATTTATAAATATCAGTTGCTTTGTCATATTTAGGCGTAACACTTGCAGCACCTTTTAATGCGTCAGTATATGGTACATCTCCATATTGATCAACTAATCTTTGGAAAGTATAGGCTTTCATCAGCTTAGCTGCCGCATTAAATTGCGCATAGCCAGCTTTACCTTCTGTGTTATCTATAACATACTGTAAATCAGTTGCAATATCATAACTATTGTTCCATAATCTTTGCCAATCTGTAGAAGCATAATCATAAGAGATAATTGCTCCCCAACCACTTACACCTCCTCCATTAGCCGCATAACCTACCACCTGAGCGCCATAGAAGTTAAATGATGCTGTAGTTGTAGCATTTGCCGGATTGGGAATAGTTCCTTCAAGAGGAGCCTGTCCCCAGGTTAAATTGGCAACAGCTGTCATTGCTTGAGGAAGTACTAATTCTGGTGTACCTGAAATAGGCTGATTGGTATTGGTATTGACATCAAGGTATTTCTTGCATGATGATAGGGAAAGACCCACACTGGCTGCAAGAAATAATATAAATATTTTTTTCATGATTTCTGTATTAAAAAGTAAGTGATAACGTAGCACCATAATAACGAGACGGTGGCGTTTCTGTTCCATTCAAACCAACACCATTACCACTATTGGTAGTAGAATTGCTGTTGTATTCTGGATCTGTATAGACGTTAGTTTTAGGAAGGAATACAAATAAGTTACGCCCTTGCGCACTAATTCTAGCTGCCTGGATAAACTTGGATTTAGCTAATAGTGCTTTAGGAAAATCGTATCCAAGTGTAATTTCTCTTATTTTCCAGAAATTACCTGATGTAATATAATTTTCATCGATGTTTGTTCTTGGTCCACCAATAGTCCAATAACCAGGGCCACCATCTTTAATGGTAATGTTAGTATTTTGAACATAAGTATTGGTTGTTGGATCAAGATAAGATGAATTAGGGATCACAAAACGCTCTCTATTATAAGCAACGGTATTAATACCAGCACCGCTAAAATCTAAACTGTTTGGTCCTATGCCATTATACACAGAATAGCCACCTCTATATTCCGCTAATGCCGTTAATGTTATGCCTTTAAATGATGCACTTAGGTTAATACCAAAAATATCAGTAGGTGCAGCATTACCAAAGACAGATAGTGTTGAAGTTCCTGAGGGATAACCTGTAATAGGATCTACAATAATTCTTCCATTATTATCCCTGTTATAAGACCTTCCTTGGAGAACTGGAAAAGGTTGCCCAGCAATGCCATATGATCCTGCATTCGTGGTGTTTGATAGATTGATACTTGAGATTCCTGCCAATAACTCATCTACCATGTTTTTATAGTGTGCATAATTCGCGGCTACAGTTACTGTCCAATTAGATGTTCTTACAGGAACAAATCCTAATGTTGTCTCAATACCTTTACTACTCGTTTGACCGGCATTTAACAAGTAATTGCTATAACCAGATGAATTTGCAACGGCTGCAGTTACGGTTTGATTTTTAGTTTTCGTACTGTAATAAGTAAAACTTGCATTAATTCTATCTTTCAAGAATGACATATCAGTACCTGCCTCAAAAGAATAAGAAAACTCTGGTGTAATATTTGGCGATACTAAGCTATTTCCAACCGTAAAGCCACCGATTCCATTGTAAGGGAACCCAGAGTTCTGGTTAAAAGTAGCATCTAAACGGTAAGCGCCTAGTGTATTTTCGGCGCCACCTACGTTAACTAAACCTACTTTTGATAAACCTGCTCTTAATTTAATAAAATCAATTGCCTTTATCTCCTTCAATGCAGGAATTGCATCCGTTGGCACAAAAGAGATATTACCTCCTGGATAGAAGAATGATCTATTCGCCGCCGATAGACGGGAATCCCAGTCATTTCTCGCTGTTGCACTTAAAAATAAATAATTTTTAAAGCTGACGTTTAATAATCCATAAACAGCCTGCTGACGTGCTAAAAAATTAGTCTCTGTTGCCGTTGGTGTATTTGTACTATTGCTTAAATTGAATAATCCAGGCTGAACCAACCCGCTAATTGCTGATTCCATTGTCTTGGTGCGATCTTGTCGCATAAATGCGGCTGCAACCAAGTTGAAGTTAAAATCATTTACAGTTTTCTTAAAAGAAGCCTGAAATTCATTCGTAATTCGACCGGTATATATAGACCCATCAGTTACGGCACCAACAACGTCAGTTCTTTTGTAAGCTCCGATTTCAGGACGGGTTTTGATATAGTCATTAAATTTATAAATGTCAGAATAAGATTTTCTTGTATTGTTTCTAGAGTTATAACCAACGCGATACGTTAAATCAACCCATGAGGCAGGGCTATATTTTAAATCCCAGCTACCAGTTAAATAATCATTTCTTACATTTTCACGGAAATTATCAATACTAAAATAAGGGTTGGTATAGTAAGCATTTGGATAGCCTGCAGGATCAGCAAAAGGATCATTTTTCCAGTCTTTAAATGATGTAATAGGTAAATTACCCGGGCTTTGTAACATCTGATCGTAAAAACCTGTTGAGGTGGTTTGATTGTAGCGATTTTGTGCGTAACTTATTGCAAACGACGTTGATAAGTTTTTGAGCAAATTTCTTGTCCCATTGAAACGAACATTTGCTTTATTAAATCTGTCTTTTGGAAGTGTACCACTTACATCAACATATTGACCAGAAATGAACAAAGTTCCTTTCTCATCACCGGAAGATAAAGATAAATCACTTTGGCTGGTCAAACCATTATCCCAAAAATCATATTTATCGTTACCCCATTGGTAAGGGCTCATTTTTACGGTACCATCAGCAAGCGGCAGTCCAATTTCTCTTGGTACACCATCGAAAGCCGGACCAAACTGCTGATTCTCATAACCTAAGTAAAGCTTCAGGTCATTATCAGAACCACCACCAAATTGCTCCTGTAGTTTGGGGAAGAAGGCAACTTGCTCAACTGTTACACTTTGTTGCGCCTTTATTTCCAGTTTACCTTGTTTACCTTTTTTTGTAGTAATAATCAATGCTCCGTTTGATGCATCAGATCCGTAAAGGGCTGCACCACTGGCGCCATTCAGAACGGTTACATTATCAATGTCTTCCGGATTTAAATTACTCAAAACAGCGTTTGGAACAATTACAGCATCCAATACTATAAGTGCCTGGTTATTTCCTGTTAATGATCTTTGCCCCCTTAATACTACCCTAAAGTTAGGATTGGTTCCACCAGATACTCCATTGATTTGCAAACCCGCAACCTTACCTAGCAATCCGCTAGCAATATTAGTAGGTTTTGCACCAATTAATTGATCAGACTTTATAGTCGTATTAACTGTACCTAATGATCTTTTACTTGCTGTTAAGCCAGCTGCAACAACGATTACCTCATCAAGTGAAGCAGCATCGCCTGCTAAAGCAACATTTATTGTAGTTAAAGTACCAAGGTTTCTACTTTGAGTTACAAAACCAATAAATGAAAAGTTTAATGTGTTTGAGCCAGATGGAACTCTCAGCGAGTATCTACCATTTGCATCTGTTACGGTGCCAATTTGTGCACCTTGGACTTTGACACTTACTCCAGGAATTGGTAATTTGTCGTCCGTGGAAGTAACTGTACCAGTGATTGTTCGATCCTGCGCATACGTAGCCGTAGCCATGCACAGGATTATGAACAAACTTTGTAGAAGTTTTTTCATAATTTAAAAAATAGGTTAGTTAATGATTAATGATTCTCCTAATTTAAGTTTTGATGATCATGAAAAGAAATATTTTTTAACATTTTTTAACACCTTGGTGAATAAAACATATATACACCTGATAACCAATGTTTTAATAAAAATAAAAAGACCTTAAACTAATCATTTTGTTGGTAAAAGTTACCCAATACTCTAGCTTGAGGCTGTTAAAATCTTACTTATCATGAAGTTTTGCAATTGAAATAAGACAACTAAAAGCAATTTTTAACTCAAAAAGTATTTTTCTTTTACCACAAACTGTAAATTAATTTAAAAAACCAATCGCGAAACGGAGTCTTACCTGAAATAAGTTAATTATATATATAAACCGACTCTCTACTTTCAATTTATAAGACTCACAGGAATGACTAAGGAATACCTATCAAAAAGGGAACTAAATTCAGAAAGACAAGGATTTAACAAATTAACAGCACTTAAAACAAAAATGAAAACTGATCATAATAAAAAAGCGGATACCCTTTCGAGCACCCGCTTATATCTACGCAATGTTTTAGTTAAAACTTATCCCAAAATAATTTAATTGTTACAGCATCCCCTCCGATTGCACTAGTAGCCTGACTGTAATTACTGCCATTTAATTGCTGTTCATTACTCGGGTAACTAAGCCTGTTCGGAAAACCAGATTTAGCTCCCACTGGCGCAGTAATCTTTGGAAAATCCAATCTCCTTAATTCTGTCCAGCAATTAAAAGGCCTATTATAAAGAGCAATCCATTTTTGGACACCTATTTTTTCTCTCCATGTACCAGGTGCCGTTGTATAGGAAACTAGTGGATTTGCAAGATAGGTAGATGCTTCTGTAGCAGTGCCTCCCCAATATAAAATCGATGCTGTGATCGCATTATTATAATGCGTTTCTGCATTACCGCTAACTGAATATCCTCTCTCGGCAGCTTCCGCTCTATCAAATTCAGTCTCTACATAATCCATCAGCAAGGTTGGCGCATCAGCAGCATAAACTTTAGCACTAGGTTTAGAAACCGCAGATATCGTATTCACCTGCCCAACTATACCCCCAACATATGCACCATTTGCATTGGTACTAAAATATTGCGGCAAACGTGGATCTGCCAGGACCAACAATTTGTCTACCAAATCTTTTGCTGCAACATAATCGCCACGCCCACCAGTTACAATATCAACGAAAAGTGGATTTTGGTTTGGTGCACCAGCCAGATATTTAAAAGTTGCATTATCCACATCGGAGGAGATCGCACCTGCATCTGAAGCTTCGAAAGCAGTCTTGGCAGTTGCGTTGTCTGCATCTGCTAAAATTAAAGCTTGTTGCATCCGCAAAGAGTTACCAAATTTTATCCATTTTGAAACATTCCCTTGAAAAATAAGGTCCTCATTTGCAGAAAAACCCGCACTTGTAGTATTGAGTTGTGCAATGTCGGTATTCAGCCTCTTCAATAGATCTAATGAAATCGTCTTCGCATCATCATATTTGGGAAAAAGATTCTGTTGATCTAGTGCCTGACTATAAGGTACGTTACCAAAAGTGTTAACCAATGTACTAAAGGCCAGCACTTGCATAATATCAATAATTGCTAGTTGATTCGATTTTACTCCTGCATTTAAGGTAGTATTGGCCTGTATAATGATTGAGGATTGGTTTAAATTTTGAAGTACTTCTCTATACATAGTAGTCCACCAGGCTTGAGGGATATTTCGAGTTCCAAAATCATACTGGGCTTCATCTTGATAAGTTACCATTGCCCAATGACTTGTAGTGAATCTGAAAACATTGTTGTTAACACTAGCACTCGTAACAACATCACTGTAAGACTTAGTTGCATAGGAAAACAAAGTGGCAGCAGGAACCTCCGAGGGCCTTTTCGTATCGATATTAAGTGATGTAATATCCTTTTTACAAGCTGTAAAAGAAACAAGCAGTGCAAAAAATATGATTGATTTTTTCATTTTATTGTTGATTTAATTAGAATGATAGCTTTGCATTGATCCCTATTGTTCTCGTTGTTGGATATGCCCCACTTTGTATCCCCTGCGCGTTCCCAGAAGATAAATTCTCTTCTGGATCTGCATAAGGAAGATTTTTATGTATTATCCATAAATTTCTACCAAAAACAGAAAGATCAATCCCTTTAATTGGACCCCATTTTGAAATCATAGTTTTCGGCAACGAGTAAGTTAATGTGGCCTCTCTTAGTTTCACATAACTCGCGTCATATGAAAATGCAGATTGTGGAAGGGTAGGAGAATTGGCATCTATCACTACACGCTTAGTGTTTACTTGACCGTCTTCTGTTACACCCTCTAAAATAACGCCTCCACTATTTCCACTATTGGTTACCGGATTTCTTACCGGATTACCCAGATCATTTAAACCAACAGTATTTGGTAAAATACCTGTATAGGTAGCATAAAATTGGTCTAATGACCATACATTGCCTCCAGAACGGATATCAATTAAGAAGCCTAAAGACACATTTTTGTATCTAAAGTTATTATAAATACCGCCAATCCATTTTGGGTTAATATTGCCAATAACATTAGTTGTACTTGATGTTATTTGATAATATCCATCTGCACCAATAACTTTTTGCCCGTTTGCGTTATAGACATAATCTTTACCCTGAATGGTACCATATGGCTGCCCCAAAGTAGCATTAACACTTATACCCGCTTGAAAACTAGCCAACTGTAAATTCTTACTATCATTATACAACTCCAAAACCTTACTGTCATTTTTTGTCCAATTGATGTTTATATTCCAAGAAAAGTTTTGTGTTTTGATCGGCGAACCATACAATGAAACCTCGACACCATTATTCCTTATCACCCCAGCATTAACATAGGTATTGGTAAATCCTGTTGCAGCAGAAACTGCTACAGGTATAATTTGATTTTTTGTTTTTGTTAAGTAATATGAAGCATCGAAACCAATGCGGTTATTCAAAAATGCCATATCTAAACCAATCTCACTACTTTCTGTCTTTTCGGGTTTTAATGAAGGATTATTAGTAGTAAAAGGATATGCAAATAAAATACTTGATCCAAATAGATTTTGAGAGGTGTAAACATTTTTGGTACTTCCCCAAGGCGCATCGTTTCCAACTGTAGCATAGTTAACGCGTAATTTTCCAGATGATATCCAGTCAACCTTATCTTTTAATTGTTTAGAGAACAACCAGCTGCCGGCAACCGAATAATAGTTATATGCATTTCCACCTTCTGGTAGTGTAGAAGATTTATCTCTTCTAAAAGTAGCATCTAACGTTAAAAATTCATCATAGGTCAAGGTGGCTCCGCCAAAAAATCCGTCAACCTGTTTAGGCTGATAGTTTTCTATAGGTGCTGCTACGGCGCCCACAGAATTAGAAATACTATAAAGCCCTGGTACAATTAGTCCACCATTTGTTGTGGAAAAAACGCTATTTAACAAACTCTTTCTGATATTAGTTCCAATCAATGCCTTCAAATTAAGTTTTTGCGTTACGTTTTTATCAAAGTTTGCAATAAGATCAAAATTTGTTTCATTAAACGACCTATCCGTACGGGCATAAGAAGCTGCTCCCTGACTTCCTACAGCAATCCTTTCTTCTTGAAATTCAGTGTAATTATCTAAGGAAACTCGACCGAGAATATTTAGCCAATTAGTTGCCTTATAATTTAAAGACGCATTCCCAAAGATTCTGGTCCTTGTATCATTTTGATAATTCTGATATCTTGTCCAATAATAATTATCTGTATATTTTGGAACCAAGCCTTCAGGCGAAGAAGGATCAGCCCAGTTCCATGTTACGTTCTGTTTATTTCTAAAGTAAGCATCCTTTTGATCCATCATATCAACATTGGTTTGATACCATTGCCTGAAATTTTGGTTCACATTTAACCCACTGTATCCTGACCCATATCTACCCAAGCCCTCAACTTGCGAGTAATTTGCAAGTGCCGACGCCGTCAACCGATCGGTAATCTGGTATGTAGAGCCAAAATTTAATATATTTTTAATGATTTTACTATTAGGTAAGGTTCCCCGGTCATCACTTCTGGTATAGCCCAGTTTGATTGTCCCTTTATCGGATGCGCCATCAAATACTATATTATTATTGTTAGAAATTGCTGTTTCATAAAATGTTGATGGATTATTTGCGGCAGCAACCCACGGCGTTTTTTTCTTATAATTAGGAGAGTATGGATCAAAGGCATCCCATTGATACACGAGTAGGTTTGGATCAAATTTAGCCCCGTAAGATGCATCTTCAGAAGTGGGAACAACCCTTTCCTTGACGCCATTACCTTGAACATCAACTAATAAGAAGCCATCTCCACTTTCATATCCACTTGAATATCCGGCGCCATATTCGGTTTGATACTCTGGAAAAGTTGATTTATCAATTGTTCCGATGGTTAAACCACTATTAATCGTAATCCCCATGCCTTTGCTCTTTCTGCTTTTTGTTGTAATCATAATTACACCATTCGCTCCTCTAGAGCCATAAAGCGCAGAGGCTGCAGCTCCTTTAAGAACGTTAACCGATTCTATATCATCTGGATTAATATCTGCCGCTGCATTTCCATAATCATAGCCACCCCTACCTGTTCTCTGGTTAGTAGAATTATTATTTGAATTATCAACCGGAACACCATCAACCACAAATAATGCCTGATTATTTCCTGTTAAAGATTTATTACCTCTAATTACGACATTGGTTGAACCACCAATTGCATTTCCTTGAATAATCTGCAAACCAGATACTTTACCTGATAAAGCGGATGCTGCATTTGACGACCGTGTTTGTGTAAGTTCTTCACCTTTCACCTGCTGCGCTGCATAAGATAGTGTATTTTTCTTCCTAACCTGGCCCAGTGCAGTTACCACAACTTCATCCAAAGCGTTAGCATCTGAAGATAATACGGCATTGATTACATTTGAACTTCCAATCGGTTTGGATTGTGACGCAAAACCGATTGAGGAAAACACAATAGTTTTAGCATCCGGTGAGGCTTTAATGGAGAACTTTCCGTCAGCACTGGTAGAGGTGCCCCCGGTGGCACCAAGAATTTTTACGCTTACGCCAGGGATGGGTAGTTTGTCTTCTGAAGACGTGACTGTTCCTGTGATTGTTCGATCTTGTGCCCATGCGAACGTCGCATAAAACACACAAATGAACAAACTCGGTAGAAGTTTTTTCATAGCTGAATAGGTTAGTTAATGTAGTATAATGAAGACCCTAAATTAACAACACTTATCGCTAAGCGCAAATTTATTTTACCTTTTTTGTTAAAAACAAAGCTAAATAACCCCTAAACAGCGTAAAAAAAATATTAAAAACCAAAAAACACCGACAAATTCATATTAATACTACAATTTAACAGCAAAATTGCAAAATTAATAGCTGCAAAACACTACATTACTAAATAATGTCTTCCCACTTTCCCAAAAATTTCTAAAAAGCGGATCATTTGCAAGATAAACAACAGATCCACGACCAAAATCCTGAACTCCGACTAATAAACCTGATTTTAACTCTTCGCGTACTTTTTTACCAACCACTCCGGCCATTAAACTTTTCTCGTTCACTAAACCAACATTCCACCCTTCGGCAAAGGGTTCATAAATCTTGCGATCAGTTTTTAAGGTGTAATATATTTTTCCTAAACCATATGCTATCGGATGTGAAGCATCCATAGAGACCTTGTAAATGGCGCCAGGAATAGCGAATTCGTAGTCATCTTTGTCTTTATCTTTAAAAAGTAATTTACTCGGTGCTGGCTTTTCCTCTTTTTTAACCGCAATCTCTCTTTTTTTAATGTCGAACCCCTTTTTGTCCAATACACTTTCAATGGCGTCTTCCATCAAAATTAATTTCCCGCCTTTATTAAGCCAGGCGGATAAACCATCTCCAATAAATGCGCTGTAAGTTCCATCAGGAAGGATAAGTGTATTTACTTTATTGATATCAAGACTATTAATATCTTTCGCATTGATGATACTTGGGGTGAGGTTTAGATCGTGCTCTAAATAGAACCATACCTCGCCAAAGGCTAAAGACGATACCTCATTTCCAGAAACGATAGCTACTTTTGGTTGCTTTAAAATGGGATAAACATTTGAACCAAAATCTTTCCCTTTTTCTACAAAACCACTGGTAATTCCTAAAACAGGCTTATCTAGCTGTTTGGCAGCAGATACAACTTTTGATTTCAAGTTTTTAACTGATTTCTCATTTTCCGTTCGCAAAACAATCAGCGTTCCGGCCGGATATTCTTTGCCAGAAACCGTAAATGGCTGATCTGCCTGGCGCACTTTAATGTTCTCTTGCTGAAGTTTATTCAAAACCTGTGCATCTTCCGCAGATCCCCACGAGAATAACCAGGCCAACGGCTTATCTATATCATTTGATGTCTCTTCTGCTACGGCCAGATCAGGATATTTACCTTTAAAACTTTCTTTGCTGGCATAACTCTTCAAGCCAAACACATATGGCAAAGCCCATGCGGTAATGTCATAGGTATTGGAATCAGTAACCAAAGTTTGAGGTTCTAGTAAGACATTTGCAAGCACCGCCCTAGGTTGCTGGATATTTACAATCAGATCATTTCTTCCTACGGTAAAAGATTCCTCTTTCTGCGTATCGTAATCATAACCTTTTCCAGATTTATCTCCACCGTACGCAAATTCGATTTTATTTTTTGTTAACAGCGCAGCCAGTTTCTTTTGACGCGATAAGTTACTCGCCTTAAGCACAAAGGTTTTATAAACACCTGGCGAACTCGCCATTCCCTGCTGAAAGTACTTTTTGTATTCCTCCAGCAGCTTATCATGGTTTTGAGAAGACACCTCTACGGTAGACATACCTGTTGCGAAATGATGTGCGATTCTATCTTTCAAGGTTAAAGTATCTCCATCATTTGTAACGACAGATAAACCAGCCCTAATACCACCTTGTTCATAAGTCATTCCGATAGAACCGTTATAAAGCGGATAGGTATCACCATAAGAAGGATATAATAAATCAAACCGTTCCTTAGTAAAATACTGCCAGCCTTCAGCATCAAAATACTTCGCATTATTTTTCCCTACAACCACCTGAAAGCTTTTTTGCCAAGGCGTAATATCCTGATGAACAGGCTCTGCTGCCGGTGCAAAATAGTAGGGCTCATTATAACTTTGCTCATGAAAATCTACATGCACCTGCGGCATCCAGTCGTTATATAATGCTAACCTTTGCTGACTTTCGACCTGCGTTTGCCAAGCCCAGTCTCGATTTAAATCAAAATAATAATGATTGGGTCTGCCACCTGGCCATGGCTCGATATGCTCGCGTGAGGTGGGATCAGCATTTGGCGTTTGACCGACTACACTGTTAAAATAATTTACATAACGATCTCTTCCATCCGGATTCAGGCAGGGGTCTATCACCACAATGGTATTCTTTAGCCATGCGGTTGCTTGTTTATTTGTACCCGAAGCCAGAGTATACAGCATCTTCATAGAAGTTTCAGTAGAGTTAGCCTCATTTCCGTGTACATTATAGCTTAGCCAGGTGATTACAGGCTGGTTTGCTAAATCAATATTCGTAGCGCCACCAGCTGTTAACTTTAAATTATCCGTGCGGATCTGCTCAATTTTAGCAATATTCTCTGGCGAAGAAATAATAGCCACCATCAGGGGTCTACCTTCGTTGGTTTTACCATATTCTATCAACTTAATATTTTGTGGGGAAGCGAGCGCAGCTTGTCTGAAATAATCAGCTACTTTATAATGAGGGGTAAAATGCGATCCAAGTTCATAACCTAAAAATACATCCGGCGATTTCACCTGCGCTTTGGAAACAACGGTTGCGGCAATTAAAAACAGACAAAACGCTATGTTTTTCTTCATAAAACAATTAAATTTTATCTAATGTAGTAATTTTGCTTTTTGTTGATGCTAAACATTAATTTTACAGCATATTTTTTACTAGGAAACATGATCACAACCGAGGAATTATACCAACACTTTCTAAAAAACTCCATAATATCTACTGATACTAGAAATATTATTCCTGGTTCCATATTTTTTGCATTAAAAGGAGATCATTTTAATGCAAATGAATTTGCAAATCAAGCCATCGAAAAAGGAGCCTCTTACGCTGTGGTGGATGAAGATGTGCATACCTCAGGTGAAAAATGTTTACTGGTAAATGATGCGCTAACTGCACTTCAGAACCTGGCCCGTTACCATCGTGAGCAGTTAAACATTCCTGTAATAGGCTTAACCGGAAGTAATGGAAAAACAACCAGCAAAGAATTGCTTAATGCCGTACTTTCCGAACACTATAAAACCTTTGCCACCTTTGGTAATCTTAACAACCATATCGGTGTTCCCCTCTCTATTTTATCCATAACCAACGAAGTAGAAGTTGCCATTATTGAAATGGGAGCCAACCACCAGAAAGAAATTGAATTGCTCTGTACTATTGCGCAGCCTACTCATGGGATCATCACAAATGTCGGTATGGCACATTTAGATGGTTTTGGCGGATTCGAGGGGGTAAAAAAAGGCAAGGCAGAACTTTACACCTACCTTAAACAACATAACGGCTATACTTTCATCAACAGAGATAATACTTTTCTTATGGAAATGAGTCTCAACGCCGGCTTAAATAAAATGCTCTACTATGGTACTGAGAATGGCAATACCATAAAGGGTGCGCTAAAAAGCAGCGATCCTTTTATTGAAGTGGAATGGACTAATCATGAAACCTCTTCTTCCGTAAAAACTAAATTAACGGGAAGTTATAACTTTGAAAATATACTCGCAGCCATTTGCATCGGGGATTTTTTTGATATGCAACCTGCAGAAATTAATAAGGGATTAGCAAATTACGAACCCAAAAACAACCGTTCGCAGCTCACTAAAACTGATCATAATACCGTAATTTGCGATTTCTACAACGCCAACCCGAGTAGTATGAGCGCTGCACTCAATAACTTAAGTGCATTATCTGCTGATCAAAAAACTGCCATACTTGGCGACATGTTTGAACTCGGACCTGAATCTGCCACGCAGCATGAACTTATTGCCAAACAGGCGGTAGCAAGTAGCCTGGATCAGATCATTTTTATCGGGAAATACTTTTATGGCTTTAAAGACCAGATAAAGGGGGTATTCTTTGAAACGCCAGCTGAGGCAGCCCATTTCCTTGAGCAAAATTTGATCATAAATAATCTGGTGTTATTAAAAGGTTCAAGAGGAATGAAACTGGAAAACTTGTTACAGTATCTGTAAATAAATTAGTGATCGAATCAAAGAGCAATCACAAAAGTTAATGAAAAAGCACAGAACATTTCTGTTCCGTGCTAATAGTTTGTTTGTTAAATTCTTTAAAATGTACAGGCTATTTTACCATAAACATAACGGCCGCTAAAGCCAAATTGGCTTACCGCCCGTGGATACAAAAATCTTCCGTTTGATGTATTGTCTAAACCACCAGAATAGTTGCTGGTAGCTGCGCTATTAAAATTTGTTGCGTTGTTTCTTGGATCGATGTACAACATATCCGGATAAACATCGAAGATATTATTTGCGCCAACAGTTACTGACCAAACTTTACTTGGGGCATAACTAATGGAAAAATCTGACACCCATTTTGGTGAAAAGGTTTGATCAAGTTGTGTAGGTAATCCATTTGCAGGAATGTTTGGATCAATGGCATTTAAATAAGTTACCTCACCGAAACGAACGGTTCTGGCTACAAATGATAATTTATCTACGTTGTAAGTTGCGGTTATATTTAATTTATTCTTAGGCACTGAACTCTCAAAACGTGAGCGCTCCAGACGGTCAAAAAGCTTAGCTTTTAAGGTTGGGTCACTTTCAATTTTATCTGATCCACGGATACTCCTTACCACTGTTTTATTCACGTTGCCTGCAACACTTAATATCAAGCTACTCTTTGCACCTAACGTGAATTTATTGGTCAGCACCACATCAATACCTGCAGTATTGGTTTTAATGGCATTGGTAAAGAATTGCACACTGTTAATTTGTGCATTTGGATCTACCGTATTTAAAATCTGGTTAACCACGCCGGTTGGTACCAAAACACCTCCGGAGCGTTCTCTTGCATATTGACTAGAAAATACGATCCTATCGCTGATATCAATGTTGTAAGCATCAACAGTGAAGGTAAATGTTTTGGCAATCCGGCCGGCCAAACCAATACTTCCTGATTTTGAAATTTCTGGCTTAAGTTCACCTACACCAAACTGACTAACAATGGGATTACTGTTATTCACCGTTAATACCTGGGTAGCTACGGTGCCTACAAACTGTGTACTTTCATTATTGAAATATTGTTGATGTAAAGATGGCGCTCTAAATCCTGTTGCATAAGCACCGCGTAGCGAAATATCATCGACTAACTTCACTTTGCCAGTAAATTTATAAGAGAAGTTTGAGCCAAAATCACTGTAGTTTTCATATCTGCCAGCTGCCCCTAAAGTAAACCGGGGACCAAATTCTGCTTCGAAATCTGCGTAAGCACCAACATTATGTCTGGATTTATCTAAAGCGTTTCCCGGCTTGAAACCTGGAAAAACCTGCGCACCGGATGCAGTTGGCGAAGTGCCAATTAATCTGCCGCCATTAGAATAAGATAATAATTCACCTTCTCTGATCTGATAATTGTCTACCCTAAATTCTGCGCCGAAAGCGGTATTTAAAGAACTTAGAAATGCACCTTCAAAGACATGCTTTTTATTGACATCAAAATTGGTGGTGTTCTGTCTGAAAAGTAACTCTCCGGCATAGAATGATGTTGGACTGGTTCCTGTTGGCAGCGAAGCGTTAACGGTGTTATTGATATCAAACTTGATATTATTTTCGCCACTGGTATTACTTAAATCATAATCCCAGCTACCCACTTTACCTCTCAAGCCCACAGAAAGGGAATAATCATTGATTTTAGTGTCAATCAGCGGAAGAAATCCATTAGGATAAATTGACAAATCTATTTGGGTAGTTTGTGTAGGTAAACGGTAGAAACCTGCCGCACTTCCAGTTTTATGCGTAAAACCCGCAGCATAGTACAGCTGTGTTGTTTTACCAAAATTAAATTGACCATTTAAGAAAGCGCCACCGTTTTTAGAGTCTGAGTTTCCAACGCGCATGTTGTTGCGATTTAAACCATTAGCATTGGCTCTTGCATCATCTGCAGCTTTTAAACTTGCAAAACGAGCTTGAAACGCGGCTTCGGTTTCCGTTGCCCCTCTTGTCGGATTGGCAGAGTATAAAAGCGGACGGGTATCTAGTCCGCCGCGATTGGTAAAACCCCGCTGCAAGTATTGCGCAGCCAGGTTGATGAAGCCCTTATCATTTTTAAATGCCCAGCCCTTGCTAAAATCCACCTGAAATGTCCGCCCATCATTAAATTCTCTTCCTAAAGCTTTCGAATCCGATTGACCAAATGAGGTAGAAAAACTATAAGGCGTAACCTTTTTCAGTACAATATTAATCACACCCGCAATGGCATCAGAACCATATTGTGCTGCAGCACCATCTCTTAAAACCTCAATTCTTTCAATGGCAGAAACGGGAATGGAGTTTAAATCTGTACCTACAGAACCGCGTCCAAAAGTACCGTTAATATTTACCAGCGCTGTAGTATGTCTTCTTTTTCCATTCACCAAAACCAATACCTGATCTGGCCCAAGCCCACGCAAAGAGGCCGGATCTATGTGATCTGTTCCATCTGCAACCGTCTGCCTGTTTGAACTAAAGGAAGGAGCAACGAAGTTTAGAATTTGGGTTAAATCCGTTTGAGCGAAAACTTTAACATCTTTTGATGAAATCAAATCTACCGGAACTACACTTTCGATATTTGTTCTCGGTGTGGATCTGGAACCGATTACAACCACATCACCCAAATCTGATTTGGTTTCTGACAGGGAAAAGTCTAAAGTTTTAACGGCGCTTTCAATGGCAACGTCCTGTTCTGCATTTATATAACCGGTAAACGAAACCCTAACTTTATAGGTGCCGGGTGCAGGAAACTTTAAAACATACATCCCATTGGCATCTGTTGATGTGCCAATTTTCTGGCCAACCACCTGTACACTTGCGCCCGGGATAGCAACACCTGTGGAATCAGCGACCTTTCCTTGTAAACTTTGTGCAAATAGTTGGGTCGAAATAATTAGAAAAAAAAATGGAAGGGAGATTTTGAGTAGTGTTTTTATCATAAGTCATTGATTTAGTTGGTTAAACAATGATAACGATTTTATTACAATAATGTCTTTCTCCTATATTATTTCTTAGTAAAAGCTATTCAGCGGCAGAATTTTCACTAATAAACTAGTAATAAAAAAGCCTTATTCTAAAAAATATTGGTTTTAAATCTCAAAAATCCAAGAAAAATAAACTATTTAACCTCTTCCACCAAAATACCTAAATCCACCACTTCAACCAGCGGATTATCTCTCATATTTTGTTCAATTTCTATAGTAAACTTACCATTTCTTGGGAAGCGATAGCCTGTTTGCATCGGGAGGACATAGCTAAAGATATTTCCTGAACCACTACCCAGCCATTCACCATCGTTCTTGGCCAATTTATATTGATAGCGTTTGGTGATCGTATTATTCCCCTCTTTGAAATGAGCAAGGATAAAAATATTTGAGTACTTATAATCAGCCGTGTGCCTTAGCTTAAAATAGATATTATAAGGTTTAGTGTTATCCTTTATTTCGAAGGTGTTAACGATATGATTTCTATAAGTCCACTTCCGTTCCGGAACTTTAACGTTTGAATCGATAATACTGGAAGTGCAACCCATAAAAAGGGATGCACTAAGTAGGAAAACAAGTAAATAAGCTTGTTTTTTATTCAGCAGCAGGTTTATTTTCTGAACCATTATCTTTTCTGCGGTTATTATTTTTCCTACGGTTGTTCCTATTTTTATTCTTGCTTTGCTCGGGCTTAACACCATCTACAACAGCTTCGCCCTCGGCCTTAACTACTGGCTTTTGAGGCTTAGGGGTATTATTTTGCGGCTTCGGCCCGTTAACATGCTGTGGTTTCTGTACAGCCTGCTGCGGTTTTGCAATAGTACTTTGCTGGGCTTTAGGTCCATTTTGTATAGGCCTGTTATTTGACTGAGGCTTTTGACTTCCCTGTTGAGGCTTTGCATTGGTTTGCGGGCCTTTTTCGCCAGCAGGAATTCTTTCGCGTCTGTTCTGGTTATTATTTGGCTTATTCTTTTGATTACGGTTTTGGTTGTTCTTACCTTTAGCACGTTCATCTAAACGGGTAAGGCTATCCTGGCCAACTACATTTTCATAGTCGAAAGATTTCTCTACCACTACAGGAGCCGCAATTTGAACAGCCTCTTCTTTTAGGTTTGGTGCTTTTTTACCCGCCTTATTCATCACCATGATTTCTTTTACACGGGCCGCTTTAACTGGAATCCAGTTTTCATCACCCTGGTAACTAAACCACATAATTTTCTTGAAAATATCTGTCTTTTGATGACGTGCATATCCCGCTTCGGTATCTAGATTTTCAATCCGATCTGGAATATCTTTGAGTGCATCTAAATACGTATCTAACTCATAATTTAAACAGCATTTTAGCTTACCGCATTGACCAGCTAGCTTTAAGGTATTTAAAGATAAGTTTTGATAACGGGCAGCAGCTGTAGAAACTGTTTTGAAATTGGTAAGCCAGGTAGAGCAACACAATTCGCGTCCGCAAGAGCCAATACCACCCAAACGGCCAGCTTCCTGACGCATTCCAATTTGGCGCATTTCTATCCGAATACGGAAACTTTCTGCCATCTTTTTAATCAGTTCACGAAAATCAACCCGGCCATCTGCAGTATAAAAGAATGTTGCCTTGGTTTTATCTGCCTGATAATCAACATCGCTGATTTTCATCGACAAACGAAGATCTAATGCCAGCTTCCGAGCTTTGTGCATGGTTTCCCACTCCATCTCTTTCGCCGCATTCCATTTTTCCACATCTGCTTCGGTAGCCTTGCGGTAAATCTTTTTTACGACCTGATCCATTGGTGTTTTTCTACGCTTCATTTGAACGCGAACCAACTCGCCGGTTAGCGAAACGTGGCCTACATCAAAACCGCCAGTCGGGCCTTCAACCGCAACCAACTCACCAATTTCCAGATAAATGTTATCGTTATTTAAAAAGAATTCTTTACGAGAACCTTTGAATTTTACTTCTGTAACCTGAAAAGGTTTATAATTTGAGGGCATATCCAAATTGGATAGCCAATCGTGAACTTCCATGGTCTGGCACCCACCGGTACCACATGAGCCATTACTTTTGCATCCGTTAGGGGTGCAACCACCACCTGTTGAACAACTTCCACATCCCATAACTAATTGTATATATATTGAGTCCCCGCGGGGAGCGTTTTAAACTTGATAATTTTTACCAATTGTAAAGATACATCTAAAAAGAGAATTTTCGGGTTTGCATTCCGCTCAATGTGGTAATGCGCCTGCTCCAATTCGCTGATTATGGCTTCCGCCATTGGTAGACTAAGTACAT
Source organism: Bacteroidota bacterium (assembly GCA_037032985.1). GTDB lineage: Bacteria > Bacteroidota > Bacteroidia > Sphingobacteriales > Sphingobacteriaceae > Pedobacter. The sequence goes on along the minus strand of JAZBLB010000013.1, from coordinate 58,229 downwards.
GTGTACTCAATTTTTTTGCCGTTTCAAAAGTCAGGGGAGGTAATTTAACCAATTCTTCTGCTCCACTTAAAATTAAACAGCATTCCCGTAAATAATTTACGCCATATTTTAAAAAATTCTTTTGATTCTCTCTTCCCCATTTCGCAGCTACATCCGTAAAATCGATCAGATCAGGAACCTTGTTTCCAAAACCCATTCTTAACCAGGCGGTGAAAGTACCAGAGCTATCACTCTGTGTATCTGCTGCCAGCGATTTTGCCTCTATTAAATTCCCGTCAGCCAGAAAAGAATAATCAATGGCCTGATGTTCTGTTAATCCACTATTCTCCAATAAGTAGCCAGATATTTCTTCCCCGCTTAATTTTGGGATTTTAACAATCTGCGTCCGGGAGAGAATCGTTGTCAAAATCTGGTCCTGACTTTGTGCGATTAAGATAAACAGCGTGTTAGCAGGGGGTTCTTCAATAAGTTTCAGCAAAGCATTTCCTGCCTTATCTAAATATTCAGGCAACCACATAATTAAAACCTTGGTTTCTGCCTCAAACGCTTTATAACTTAATTTCTTTATAATATCATGGCATTCTGCAATTGGAATATTGGCTTGCTTGTTCGCCGCATCTAATTTCGAACGCCAGATATCCATATCAAAATAAGGATCCTGCAAAAACATGTTCCGCCATTCTTCCAAAACATCTACAGCCACTTTTGTACTGGCTGATGCAAAGAATGGATAAGAGAAATGCAAATCTGGATGGATCAAACGTTCATACTTTCTGCAGCTTGAACAATCACCACAACTATCATATTCCCCTTTGTTTAAACAGTTTACGTACTGCGCATAGGCAACAGCCAAAGCTACTGCTCCAGAACCAACCGGCGATAAAAAGAGTTGCGCATGGCTCATCCGGTTTTCTTTAACCGTTTGCACCAATTGTTGCTTCACTCTTTCCTGACCGATAATATCTCTAAACTGCATTTGGTGGCAAAATAAGAAATAGATGTGAGATTAGCACATTTGCGGCGATGATCTTGAAGGAAGGTTACTATTTTTTAGATTAAAACGACATTAATTACAAGAATCACACCAAGGAAATACGTCCAATTTATCGATTATTTCAAAAACCTTACCTTTGGAGCTTTTAATAATTATGGCCCGAATTTTAGCTTTTGATTATGGTACCAAGCGCATCGGCATTGCCGTTACAGATCCGTTGCAGATTATCGCAACCGGATTGGATACTATACACCCAAAAGATGCGATAGCATACCTGCAAAAATATCTGCTGACAGAACAAGTGGAAGCTTTTGTACTTGGAGATCCAAAACAAATGAATGGAACCGATTCAGATTCCAAACAGCACGTTAAGGGCTTTTCTACGCTATTGAAAAAAGCATTTCCAACCATTCCGCAGCATTGGGTAGATGAGCGTTTCACTTCGAAAATGGCTCATCAGGCGATTATGCAAAGCGGATTAAAAAAGATGGATCGCAGAGATAAAGACCGGGTGGATACCATTGCTGCCACTATCATTTTACAATATTTTATGGAAACCAACCGTTTATAACCGAATACATGAGCCTGATAAACGACGATTTACAAGATTTACTAATTCAATACTGCGAGCCTGAAAATCAGCTGTTACAAAAAATAGATCGCGAAACAAACCTGAAGGTTTTAATGCCCAGAATGATTTCAGGTCATTATCAAGGCAGGGTTCTGAGCATGTTGAGTAAGATGGTTTCTCCGAAAAAAATCCTTGAAATTGGAACTTTTACCGGCTACGCCACTTTGTGTTTAGCTGAGGGTTTAACCAATGACGGCATTGTTTATACTTTGGATATTAATGTTGAACTGGAAGACATGGTTCGAAATCATTTCGCACAATCTCCGTACAACAGCCAAATCAAATACATTTTAGGTGATGCAACAGAAACCGTAAATGAATTGAACGAAATATTCGATATCGTTTTTATAGATGCAGACAAGAAAAACAATGGTACCTATTATGATTTAATCTTCGATCGTGTTCGCCCAGGTGGAATCATCATTGTTGATAATGTACTCTGGAGTGGAAAAGTTCTACACGATAAACAAGACAAAGACACCAGGAATATTTCTAGTTTTAATGATAAAATTGCTGCTGATGAGCGTGTAGAAAAACTAATTTTACCCGTTAGGGATGGCCTGTTCGTGATCAGAAAAAAATAAAACAATCTTCATTGCCGCGTAAATGACAATGGATAAACCTGAATAAAATAAGAATGAGAATACTTACTTTTTGCTTCGTCCTTTTAAGCGGAATTATTGCCAGAGCCCAGGAAACAGAAAACTATATAACCGAGCACTTAGATTATGCACAAGGCCTTATGCAAGAGCATAAAATCCCTGCAAGTGTTATTTTAGCTGTAGCAATTCATGAATCAGCAGCCGGGAACAGCAAAATAGCACAGCATTTAAATAATCATTTTGGCGTTAAAGGCCCGAACGATAACACCGAAATCCATTCTTCTTACCGTGATTACGACAGTGATGAAGAATCTTACAATCACTTTGTAGAGATTATGGAAACCCGACCACAATTTAACAGCCTCTTTAATAAATATGATCAGTACGATTATAAGGGTTGGGCAAGGGGAATTGCAAGGTCGGGGTATGCACAAAGCCGAACCTGGGCTAGCCAGGTAATTGCACTGGTTAAAAAATACGAACTTTACAGATATGATGATCGCCCTGCAGATTACGTTGAACCAGCTTATGCCAAACCTGTTTATCACCGGAAAAAGAGGCATAGCAGCGCAGCAAGATATACCGTAAAATCAGGTGATAATTTAAACCTGATTGCTAAAAGGCAAGGTACAACTGCCAAAGCCATCATGAAGAAGAATGGCTTGAAAAGCTCGAAATTAAAACCAGGACAAAAAATCAGATTATAAATTATTCAGACACGACTTTGATCACCTAATCATTCTTACACCTTACTATCAAAATGAAATTCAATTATCTCTATTTAGCTTTCATTGTCCTTTTTTTAAGTTCTTGTGGAACCCGCAAATATTCTAAGAACAATAAGCAGATTGAAAAGGCTGCCAACAAAGCCAATAACAATTCGTACAAGAGCTATAATACATTAAGCTATATAGACGAGTTTAAGGGCGTTGCGATAGAAGAGATGAATTCTGACGGGATTCCAGCCAGTATTACCCTTGCGCAAGGAATCTTAGAATCCGGCAGTGGAAACAGCGACCTGGCTAAATATGCCAACAACCATTTTGGCATAAAATGCACCTCAGAGTGGAAGGGAAAAAATTATTTCCGGGATGATGATCAAAAAAATGATTGTTTTCGGGTATATAAAGATGCGCGTGAATCGTTCAGGGATCATTCTGAATTTTTAAAAAGAAAACGCTACAGCTTTTTATTTCAGCTGGATAGAAATGATTACAAAAGCTGGGCACAAGGCTTAAAAACCGCTGGTTATGCCACCAATCCAAAATATCCGGATTTGCTCATTGGCGTAATTGAGAAATATCAGCTTTATCAATATGACCAGCCGGAAAGCGAAAAGCAGAAGATTGCCAGAGAAGACCGCATCTTTACAGAGATTAACCAGAATATTCCTAAAGAAAAAGAGAAATTTGCACCTGTAGAAACACCACCACCAGGCGCTAAGCCGATTATTGCCGACGGTACTTATACGGTGGTAAAAGGCGATACTTTATATAACATTGCAAAACGATTTAATTTAAGTGTTGACGAACTTAAAATGCTAAATGAAATGTCTGCAGATGGAATAAAACTCGGGCAGGTGTTGAAGGTTAAATAATGTTAAGCCTAAACATTCCGTGCAAGATATTTGTAGTTTTGTAGACTAATGAAACTTTTTGCCGCTTTAACATTTCTTTTCAGCTTCTTTACGATGCTCGTTTTTGCACAAACCAAACCTGTGCAGGGCATAGTCATTGATAAGGAAACCAAGCAGCGTTTAGCCAAAGTTTACGTCTATAATCTTCGCACCGGAGATGGATTATATAACAATACAAAGGGCGAATTTAGCACCGCCGCGATTCCTGGAGATACGCTGGTGGCAGCACTTACCGGTTACGGGGTAGACACGATTGTTTTCCATGGACAACCGGCTGCTTACTTTCAGTTAAAATCATTAGGTATCCGATTGCGTGATGTAGTGATTCAACAGAAAAAACTCTCGCCACAGCAACTCTACGAAAAATCGGTACAGGAATATCGTTATCAAACGAAAAAAGGAAGTGGTAGCGATATTCTCAGTTTAGGAAATCGGGGAGTGGGCTTGGGGATAGACGCCATCTATAACCTTTTGAGCAGGCAGGGGAGAAATGCCCGCCACCTTCAGAAAATATTAGAAAAAGATTATCACGAAGACTTAATAGACTATCGTTTTAATGCAAATTTAGTTGAAAAGGTACTTGGAATAAAAGATACTGAACTCACTGATTTTATGCAACAGTATCGTCCCACTTATCAATTTGTACTCGATGCTGACGATTATTCGTTTAACATTTTTATTAAAAATGCTTACCGCAGTTATCGGCTAAATCCTAAAGCGCTGAAATTGCCTAAGCTTCCTGAAATAACGATAGAAAAGCTGTGAGGCCACCCATCATAATTGTCAAAAACCTACCTGCTGCCGGAATGGCCATTTTTCCGTTCATCTTACTTAAACATGAAAAGCTTAAACATGACTGGAACATCATTAACCACGAAAAAATTCACCTCAGGCAACAGTTAGAGCTGTTGATTTTACCTTTCTATATCTTATATCTGGGGAATTATCTCATTAACCTGGTTCGGTACCGAAACCACCATACCGCCTATTTAAATATCGTTTTTGAAAAGGAAGCATACAGGCATGACTTAGACCAAAAATACCTTAAAAAAGGCAACTGGTATGGTTGGTTAAAGCAATTATAGCGCTTAATTTGATGACCAGCTTGTGTAACGAACTGGAGATTGATTCTGTTAAAACTTTTGATCTATAAATTTTTTCGTTTTCTTTGTATCCGATGAAAAACTGTTTAGCCGTCTTTGTTCTTGTTCTAAGTTTATGCTCTTTACATTCATATGCACAGGAAATTGATACCATTCCAATCAATACAAAAGACCTGAACATCAAATTAAAGCGTAGTCCATTGCCAAGCAGGCAAGGTCCGTTAAACTTTGAACCCGTTAAAATTCCACCTTATATTGTTAACTCCAAGGTGAATTACTGGAAAACGAAGACTTCTATTGGAATAAACGTTAACCAGGCACAATTTAGCGATAACTGGAAGGGTGGTGGTGTAAATTCAGTGGCTGTAGGTGGCTTACTGAACTGGAAGGCCGAGTACAATAAAAATAATTATAGCTACGTGAGCGAAGTGATTTTGCAATACGGTAAAATTAAAAATAAAGACCAGTTGCAAAAGAAAACAAACGATAGGATTTTCTGGGATAACAAAGCTTCATTTCAACTCTCTAAAAACTGGTATTTCTTTGGTTCAATAAACTTCGAATCGCAATTTGATAAGGGTTTCTCTTATGCAACCGTAAATGGATCGGAAACCGCTACTCTGATTTCAAAATTTATGGGTCCTGGTTATTTAACAGAATCAATCGGTTTTGAATATAAACCCTCCAAATACTTTTCAACCCGTTTTGGTACCGGTACGGCGCGTCAGACTTTTGTGTTAGATAAGAGCTTATTCAATGATCCAGATCCAAAGAATAAACCTAAAAAATCAGTGTACGGCGTAGACTATGGTAAAACTTTTAAAAATGACCTGGCTTTTCAAATTGTTTCTTCTTTTGATAAGGATATTTTCACCAATACCAATTTAAAAGCACGTTATGCGATGCTTATCCCTTACGAATATTTTAGGTGGAGTAGGATCGATCATCGCCTTGACATTGCTTTAACAGCGAAAATTAATCGTTTTATGAATACGAGTATAACCGGCATCGCATTATTTGATGAGGATACGGGTACCAATAAAATTCAGGCGAGTCAAACATTGGCATTGGGCTTTGCTTTCGTTTTCCCGAGGTAATCAGTTCCCTGTTCTTCCCTTCTCCCAATAAAAGCTACTTCGAATTTGCAGGGAGTTGACGCCTTTATTTTTAAGGTATATTTTAAAGCGCTGTACCGATTTTTCCCTTCCTGTAAGATAAAATTTTGCCCCTTTCCACATCTCCCAACATTTAGGATGCATATTTTCCATCCATTCTATTGCACTTTCGGCCGGGAACAGCACTTCTGATGAAACCGCATCGATAAGCAGTTTAATGTTTTTTAACGCACAATGATTTTCCTCTTTTAACTCCAAAATCCCAAAATATTCATGCCCCAAATTCTTTGCGATTGTTCCAAAAGATTCATAAAGACCAATACTGGTTTCGTCGCCAAAAAAGAAATGTTGATTCACATGAACATCGTATTGGATTTCCGCCTGATCTACAAGGAATTCTAAGCGATCACCGATCTGAACATGCTTAGCCCAGGCGCTTCCCATTCCCTGTGGGTTTAAATGGAAAATAATTTGACAGGTATTTGCTTCCCGATTAAATGCTGAGATCGTATAATATCTGTATTCAGCAACACCTACCTGAATTAAAACCCCATTACCGGGGATGAGCTCCAGTTCATTGGAAACCTGGAAGGTAATCTGTGTGAGATGATTGCTTAACTTTGCTGTTTCAGCAACGGTAACAGTATGTAGTTTATTGAGAATAACTTTTTCTAAAGTATTGGCTAACCAGGGAGACAAATTCGACATCTGATGATTGTTTAGTAACGTTTAGCAAAAGTAATTGTCCAATAAATCCCTACGTTTACACCAAAAGGAGAAAGATTTATATTAAACGGATTATATGGCTTTAAGTATCTATGATAACAACAATCAGCATTATATATTAGCCGATTCGATCAACCAGCAGCAAATGAGTTTGCCATTGGTTACTGAACGACGCGAAAAATTCAGTTTTCCATTTGGTGATGCGGAGCTTGTTCAAATCGGCTTCTCTGGCATTCTGATTATGTATGGGGATGTAAGTGTGAAAGAAAGCAGACTAAGAATAAAATCTTTTGATGAGCCAGAATCGGTTGAGCTGCATTTCTCCATCAAAGGCCAGGGCATACTTGAAAATTTCCTGACCAATAAGAAAATGTCCATAAAGGAAAACCAGCATAATATTGCCTATACTCCTTTTTTTGATGGCATTGCGCATTTTGATACTAACAAACCTCATAAGTTTTTCGAGGTTCACTTTCAACGGGAGAAATTTATAGATTTAACGAGCGACAGTAGTACCCTATTAAAAAAGTTCGGAGAGAACATCATGAACAACAAATCTGTCATTATCTCTGCAGAAAATTTACCCATCAGTTTTGCCATGTATGCCTGTATTAATGACATCATAAACTGTTCTTTTACCGGGGGATTAAAATTGATGTTTTTGCAGTCTAAATGCCTGGAGCTCCTGGCCCTACAAGCGCAAGCCTTTGATAGTGCAGACCTAAACTCAACACCAAAGGCTTTAAAATCTGATTATGATAAAGACAGGATTTATTTTGCCCGGGAGTATTTGTTAAGCAGGGCATGTAACCCGCCATCCTTAACCGAATTAGCAAAAGCCGCCGGAATAAATGAATTTAAATTAAAACAGGGTTTCAAAGAAACTTTTCATAACACCGTTTTTGGTTACCTGAGCGATCATAAGCTGATGCAGGCTAAAGCACTACTGGCAGACCAGGCGCTGGATATTAAAAACATTTCAGAACAGTTGGGCTATTCCTCAGTACAACATTTCAGTAATGCTTTCAGTAAAAAATTTGGCGTTAGTCCGGGTAAGGCCCGATAATGTTACGCTACATTTTTCGGTGTTTTCTTTTCAAATCAAGATAATCTACAAAATATAAAACCTTAATAGATAAGCTATTATTTTGCGGTGCATTCAAGATTCCACTCAAGTTCTTGTTATATCGCTGTCTGTAAAATGAATCAGAGGTTTCTGCTGCATCTTTGTAAGAAACGGAAAGCGTGCTTCCTGGTGCAAACTGCCAGATGTAAATCAAATCTATGTTAAATACATTATAGTTCCGGTCTAAGCCGCTAAGCGCTGGTCCCTGATAATCGGTTAAATTGCCGTCAGGTTCTAAAAGGTAATAATCTTTGTTTCTACGGTCACTCCAATAGTGCCTGAGTACAACTGTTACGCCCATAAGATTGGTAAAGGTGTATTTCGCATCAAATGAATTTTCTACTGTTCTTCTGTCGTATTTAGAAAAGATAGACTGAGTCCCTTTGGTAGTTACCCAGTTCACATAATCGTAGTTTGGATTGAAAGACAAATCGAGTCCAAAAGCAACCTTATCATTCAACCTGAAATTTTGAAAGAGGTAAAGATTATAAGATTTCCCGTTAAAAAGCTGTTGTTCCTCATAACGGACATTCCCACCAAAATTATAAGCTTTTGCACGGTTTGGATTGATGTAAAGGTCAAAACCAAAACGCTCCGGGGCTTTATATATCTGTCCGTTTCTTGCCTCGTAAAAATCGTTCCGCCTCGCTTCATAATTAAGATCTACCTCTGCCGACCAAAGATTTTTGAATCGAACATAAGATCCACCCTGTATAACAGCACTCTGGTAATCGCCTGGAATTGCACGTCTGGAGTAAGAAAAGTTTAACCAATTTTGCCACTCGTTGTACCATTTGCCTGGCTTAAATATATTGTAGCCCAAACCAATCCGCTGATCTAGAAAATTATTATTGGTAAAAAAACCCATATCTGAGGGATCAAACTTGTCATCTGCATATACCTGATTATAACTCCAGGTAAAATTTCCGCTTTGCTTTCCAAACCGCAGTGCATAGCTATAGCCCGTATTGGTTTCCGGCCCTTTTAAAACACTCATTTTGCCATTTGCATTAATGAAGTATTTATTGCTTTTGTTATTTAGATTAAGGAGTAAGGCGGTAACGTTTGCATCATAAGCACTCCCTTGGCGCAACACATTGGTATTGATGAAGGTAGCAGAACTATTATTTTTTAATGATTGATCTAAAACAAAAATATTATAGTTTGTTAAGGGTTGCGTTTCAACCTCGCGAAGATTTCCCTGAACATCTTCTACTTCCGTTTGCATACTATTGGTAATGGCATTAAAAATACCAATCCCAAGACCTTTCGCGGTTCGTCCGGAAATCTTGGTTGCATTTAAAACCTTGGCTTCTGTTTGATCTTTTATAATTTTATCGTTCGGTAAAATGGCATCACTATTATAATAAGAAGGGATAGAACCGATTCGCTTGGAATAAAATAGATCACCTTTATTAAATAGCTCTGTTCCTTCAGTAAAGAACTGCCTGTTTTCGTTGAATTTTACTTCAAACGGGGTAAGATTTAAGATGCGGTTATCAGACTGCACCTGCCCAAAATCCGGCACCAGGGTCATGTCCAGCGTGAAACTGTTGTTAATACCGTATTTCACATCCATCCCGCCGTTAAAACGAGAAGTGGTATTTTTTACCCCGGGCAAATTTGCAGGATAATGGTTAACATAGGCAGAAATATATGGCGAAAATGAAAGCCTTAAAGGCGGTTTAATGTCTTTTATACCCGTCCATAATCCTTCCTGATTAATAAACCCATTCACTTTTGGATCTACAAAGTTCCAAAATACCTGGGCATTGCTGCGTTGGGTGCGGCGACTAAAGTTAATTCCCCAATTTTGAATGTCCTTACTAGAAAACCGTAAAGCTGAGTAGGGGATTTTCATTTCGCAGGTCCAGCCCCTGTCGTCTATTTTAACGGCGCTTTCCCATACCGCGTTCCAGTTGGGATCTTCATCACCTACCTGAGAATATTTAGCATCGAATTGCACACCTGCCGCTGTAACGAAAAAGCCATTTCCATTCATTTTATCGTAAAACGGATCCACAATAATGGAGATGAAATCGGCATTCCCAATTTGATCTCTTGAAACCAGCTCATGAGAAACGCTATCCGGATGATCATACATTCTGGCATAAACATAAATCGCGAAATCATCATAGATCACCTTCATTTCAGTGCGCCTGTCTTTGGCTTCAACCTTCCCCGGAGTTGGCCTGAGTTCAATAAAATCGCTTGCTATAGGTACATCTATCCAACAATTATCATCTAAATTACCATCTATTTTTGGAGTGGCAGCAGTTCTCATGGCCGCCAGTTGCCGTTGCTTAGGGGGAGTCTGTGCGCTACAAATTACAGAAATGAGAAAAATAAAGAGTGTGAGTTGGCGTTTCATTAGTTTAGGTTAGTACCCATAAGACTGGATTTTAGTGCGAATGTTGCATCCATGGCAAAAATTAATCTCAAGCCAAAGTTTTGACTTTGAGTTGCAGAGATTTACAAGCAAAATTTGATACATTTGCGTTTCATTAAAAATTAAATGGTCTGCGCTTTCAGGCAACAGGCTATTAGCTTATAAAAAGATGTTTGATAATTTACAGGACAAGCTAGATAGAGCATTTAAAGTATTAAAAGGACAAGGCAGTATTACGGAAATCAACGTGGCAGAAACCATGAAAGAGATTCGTAAAGCATTATTAGACGCCGATGTGAACTATAAAACCGCCAAAGCATTTACCGATGATGTGCGGCAAAAAGCATTAGGCCAGAATGTGCTAACTGCAGTTTCTCCTGGTCAGTTGCTTACCAAAATCATGAATGATGAACTTGCCGCCTTAATGGGTGGCGAGGTTACTGAACTTGATACTAAGGCAAACCCTACCGTTATATTAATTGCTGGTTTAAATGGTGCAGGTAAAACTACCTTTGCTGGTAAATTGGCATTACATTTAAAAGGTAAAGGCAAAAAACCACTACTGGTTGCTGGTGATATGTATCGTCCGGCTGCAGTAGATCAGCTGGAGGTTTTAGGAACCTCTGTTGGTGTTTCTGTTTATGCCAACCGCCAGTCTAATGACCCTGTTGGCATTGCCTTAGAAGGTATTGCGCATGGTAAGCAAAATGGCAATAATGTCATCATTATCGATACCGCTGGTCGTCTAGCGATTGATGAATCCCTGATGAATGAGATTTCTGAAGTGAAGGCTAAAACGCAGCCTCATGAAATACTATTTGTGGTAGATTCGATGACTGGTCAGGATGCGGTGAATACAGCAAAAGTATTTAACGATAGATTAGATTTTACTGGTGTTGTTTTAACCAAATTGGATGGTGATACCCGCGGTGGTGCTGCGCTTTCCATTAAATCGGTTGTAAATAAACCCATTAAATTTATAGGTACCGGCGAGAAGATGGAGGCACTTGACGTGTTCTATCCAGACCGTATGGCATCCCGTATTTTAGGGATGGGCGATGTGGTTTCCCTTGTTGAACGTGCACAGATGCAGTTTGATGAGAAAGAAGCTGCTGAATTACAGAAAAAAATCCGCAAGAATAAATTCGATTTTAATGACTTTTATAGCCAGATTCAGCAGATCAAGAAGATGGGTAATATGAAAGATTTGATGGGCATGATTCCGGGTGTAGGAAAGATGATGAAGAACGTAGACATTCAGGATGACGCTTTTAAATCAATTGAAGCGATCATTAATTCGATGACTCCATTTGAAAAAGAAAACCCAGACGCTATTCAACAGAGTCGCCGTTTACGCATTGCAAAAGGCTCAGGAAGTAAGGTAGAAGAAGTAACCAAACTAATCAAGCAATTTGAGGATATGCGAAAGATGATGAAGCAGTTCTCAAACCCAGCTGCTGCAGCAGCGATGATGAAAGGTATGCCGAAGATGCCGTTTGGAAAAAGATAGTCTGGAAGCTAAGCGGAAAGATTGATCCTAAATCGCATTATTAACTAACTAAGTCCCGGTCAGAAATGGTTGGGACTTTTTTTTTAGAGGGTGATAACTGACAGATGACGGTGGAACAGCGGTTTCGCAAGACCAGTTGAAGCATAGATCACCTCACAAGACGCTATAAAAAGTGACATCACCATCTGAGGAAGCCAGGAATAACTAGCATCTAAAAATCTTAAATCTTCATCCTTACGCTCATAAATTTTGAAATGAGTAGCGACTTAAGTGACCATGACTGCAGTTTGTACTATAGCAATGCACGTGTAATGTCCCAAAAAAATAGTGGCTAACAATGAAAATAGATACCTTTAAGCGGTTGACCGTCCGGGATCGTTTTTGAACAATGGGGCTAACTTAAGAATCTCTTTCTATCCTGGAAGTACAATACCTGAAAAACCAACTTCAGCTAAGGTCAATATTCCTATTAAGTAAACAAACCCCATCAGTGAGCTAAGCGCTAAAGTCCATGAAGGCGAGCCAATTTGCATCTTCTCAAACAAAATCATAAAACACTATATATCAGATATATAAATTTAATTAATTTTTTTTTAAGCGCATTTTAATATGCTATTATTGTGCTCAACTGTTGCTTCTGGCACAGTCGTTGTAAAAGCACTGTCACATTTAACTACCATTTTTACCACCCTTTGGAGGTTTCAATTGGAAAAAACAACAAGATGAAAAAGACAGTTCAAATTTTTAGCATGCTTTTAATAGCATTAACAGTAATGGTATCGTGTAAAAAAGATACTGATCCAGCGGATAAAGATTTCTTCGTAGGTACTTATAGAGGAACGGTTTCCTATAATAAGGATGGAAATCAAATTACCAGTACTGATGGAAGAGTTACGGTGACTAAGGTTAATGATACCTACAGTTTCTTCTTTGGAAATAATATTCCCGACATTACGGGCGTAAAATTCCAGGAAAGTGGAAATACCTATATCAGTATAGGTACTGGTGCAATTGGGATAACCATTGATGCCAGTACTTTGAAGGTAGCTGTGTCAAATGCTAACGGAAACTGGACAGCCAATTGTACGCGCTAGTATCTGAAAAGTTTAAGGTCCCGATGAAAGTCGGGACTTTTTTTTTTGTGCCTCACTTGGAGATAATTTGAATAGAAAAGGATTCAATTGTGATTTTTCTTAGCTTTATAAAATGAGTTTGGAATTAAAGAAGCATATCGAACAAATTGTGCCACTAACGGATGAAGAGTTTGATGACATTGTTAGCCATTTCAAACCTAAACAACTCAAAAAACATCAGTATTTAATTCAGGCAGATGAAGAGGTTAAAAAAATTTACTTTGTGATCAGTGGCCTTTTAAAAGCAACATATATTGATTTAAATGGGAAGGAATATATTATTCAGTTCGCTATGGAAAATTGGTGGATTTCAGATTTTCAGGCCTTCTATAATAATGTAAAATCGATTACCAACATCAGCTGTCTAGAAAATGTGGAGCTACTTGCACTTTCCAAAGAGGATTTAGACAAAATCTGCAGCGAAAACCATAAAATGGAACACTTCTTCAGGGTAAAAAATAGCTCAGGTTACGTTGCGCTACAGCAAAGAATTCTATCGCTATTAACTACAAATCCACGGGAACGTTTTGAACAGTTTTCAAATCAATATCCACAATTGGGACAAAGACTTTCTAAAACCATAATTGCGGCATATTTGGGTATTTCTAGAGAAACATTGAGCAGGCTCTCTGCCAAAACTGTGATTTAACGCACAATAAATCTGTGATTGAAGTCCTGTGTGAGCAAACAATATTGCTTTAACTTTGATTAACATTAAACATTAATGATATGAGTAAAAAAGTTTTATTCGTGCTTACGAGCCACGACGAATTAGGAAATACAGGTAAAAAAACAGGTTTTTGGTCAGAAGAATTAGCTGCTCCTTATTATGCTTTAGCTGATAAAGGAGTTGAAATTGTTTTGGCTTCTGTTAAAGGAGGTCAGCCGCCAATTGACCCTAAAAGTGAAGAAGCTTCGTTCCAAACCGAAACTACTAAAAGAATGGACAATGATACTATTCTTCTTGAAAAATTAAAAAACACCATCCCATTGGCAGATGCTAAAATGGAAGAGTTCGATGCTGTATTCTACCCCGGTGGTCATGGTCCACTTTGGGATTTAGCAGAAAGCAAAACCTCGCAACAATTAATTGTAGATTTTTATACTGCAAATAAGCCGGTAGCTTTTGTATGTCACGCACCTGGTGTATTGAAAGATGTAAAAGTCGAAGGTGAATATCTTGTGAAAGGTAAAAATGTAACGGGTTTTACTAACACCGAAGAGGAAGCCGTAGAATTAACTAATGTTGTTCCATTTTTGGTAGAAGACATGTTGGTGAAGAATGGTGGAATTTACACCAAAATAGAGGATTGGAACCCATACGCTGTGGTCGACGGTTTGTTGGTAACCGGGCAAAACCCTGCGTCCTCAGAAAAAGTTGCTGAAGAATTGCTTAAACTTATTTAGCATCCCAATTTTCTACTGGCTGCCTAACAAAGCGACCAGTAGAAAATTAATCTATAATTCCTCTTCGTCCTCATCTTCTTCTTCAGGCACATATTTCTCGATCGCCTGACCAATAGCATTCACTTCTTCATCTTCCTCGAAAATTGGAAGCTCTGTCTTATAATCCATTTTTAACCAAATGGATGAAGTATCTTTTTGAATCTGAATATATTCTCTACCATCTTTGAAAATGGTATAAGAATCATTTCCTTCCGGGAAAACGGAATAGTTTACGGGGCCTATTTCTATATCAAATGGTTCTTGCATCGCTGATTTTTTCTACAAAGATAAATCATAAATCATTTTAAGCACAATGATTTAAGGCGGAAAGCTAAGTTTTTTAAGATGGAAATCTCGTCTGGACAAAACCACGATAGTCCGCATTGATCTGTGATTCTAATCCAGGGAAAGCAGCATTGTGTAAAATGGAAATAACTAAAAAATTACTTGCTACTGCTTAAAAACTCCATCATTTGTACTATTTTACACCAACTATTTACCGAAAGATTAGAAGATGAAGTTAACGTTTTGGGGTGCTGCGCAACAGGTAACAGGAAGTATGCACCTGCTTGAAGTTGGGCATTATAAAATACTGATAGATTGTGGATTGGATTATGAAAAGGAAACCTACCAGGAAGACAACCAACAATTTCCTTTCGATCCGGCGAGCATAAATCTGGTTATTTTAACTCACGCCCACATCGATCATTCGGGCAATCTACCGACGCTTGTACGCCTTGGTTTTGATGGCCAGGTACTTTGTACACCACCAACAGCCGATTTAACTTCGATCTTGTTATTTGACTCTGTTGAGCTTTTTCTGCGCAAACAAAGCAGAAAACCACGAACCAAACGCGGAAATTTTAGTGGCCCAAAACCCTTGTATCTGCATAAACATGTAATGGATACGATTGATCGTTTTGTAACCATTGCTTTCAACAAACCCTTCAAAGTTACTGGGGATATCAGTTTAACATTTGTCCCGGTAGGACATTTATTGGGTGCCGCCGCGGCCGTTTTAACCGTTAATGATCATGGTGAGGAAAAGAAAATAGCTTTTTCTGGTGATATTGGCCGGGAGCATTATCCTGTGCTTGTAAAGCCAGAGCCAATACCGGAAGTGGATTACTTTGTCTGTGAAGCTACTTATGGTGGGCGCTACCATACGAAGGATCAGACGTTGGAGGAAAGGTTAGTAAAGGAAATTGAAGAAGCCTGTATTAAAACACCGGGAAGGTTGATTATTCCAGCCTTTAGTATCGGAAGAACTCAATCTTTGGTTTTTGCCTTGAATCAAATTTTCGCTAAAAAATTATTACCACCCATTCAGATTTTTGTGGATAGCCCCATGGCCATACAGGCCACAGATGTTTATCGCAAACACCACAATTTAGTGAATCAGGAAGCGAAAGATTTCTACAAAACCATGGGTGATGAGTTTGAGTTCGAACACCTCGCTTATGTGCAAACGATGAAAGAAAGCAAGGATGTTTCGAACTATTTTGATCCCTGCATCATCATTTCTTCTGCAGGAATGCTGGAAGGTGGACGCATTCAGGATCACCTCTATTATAATATCCAAAATTACTATTGTACCATCCTATTTATTGGCTATTGCGCCAAGGGGACGCTCGGATATAAACTTTTGAGTGGCGCACCAATCGTGCGGATTAAAGACCGTGAAATGATGGTTTACGCAACGATTCGCCAAACAGATTTACTTAGCGGCCATGGCGACCACGACGATTTAATGCGAACCGTGAAACAAACTGGTCAGCCTAAAAAGGTTTTTCTGGTACACGGGGAAGACAAAAGTTTAAAAAGTTTATCGGCTGCTTTGCAAGAAGATGGTTTTAATGTTGTTGCACCAGAAAGGGGAGAGGTGTTTGAAATTTAACAAGGTATTCATTAGGGTTTTACTTGACTCACCAGTCAACATGAACAACACATCTGGCTAACCTTCTGCAATAACCTGTTAGTAGGCTATTTCTGATTCCTTTTCTCTGTTTCTATTTTCGATTCCCTATTTCCCTTTCTCTATTCCCATTCCCTCCTTATCAATTCCTCACCTGTCCATCACCTCGAACCACCCACTTATAACTTGTTAACTCTTCCAGCCCCATGGGTCCGCGAGCGTGCAGTTTTTGGGTACTGATACCAATCTCTGCACCCAAGCCAAACTGAGCTCCGTCTGTAAATCCTGTAGAAGTATTTGCATATACCGCAGCGGCGTCCACCTCATTTAGGAATTTGCTAATATGATCTGCATTTTCAGAAATGATGGCTTCACTATGCTTTGAACTATAAAATGAAATATGATCTATCGCTTCATCCAAATCTTCAACTATCTTAACGGCAAGTTTGAGTGATAAAAACTCTGTTCCGAAATGTTCCGGTAGGGCATGATTTAACAAGGAATTGGGATAAGTTTGCTGCAAAACCTCATAACTCTTCTGATCTGCGAATATTGCTACATTTCCATCAGCCAGCGGCGATAATAGTGCTGCCAAGTCATCTAGTCGGTTTTCATGAACAAGAACACAATCCAGAGAATTACAAACACTCACCCGCCTTGTTTTAGCGTTGAAAATAATGGCTTTCCCTTTTTCCAGATCACCTGTTTCATCAAAAAAAGTATGCACTATTCCCGCACCGGTTTCAATTACGGGGATTTTACTGTTTTCGCGAACATAGTTAATCAAAGACTGGCTTCCCCTCGGTATCAACACATCAACAAAACCCCTTGCATTTAATAATGCCTCTGTAGCAGCCCTTTCTGCAGGCAATAGCGTTAATACATCCGGATTGATATCATATGTGGCTAAAACCCCGTGAATAACTTTTTTGATGGCAAGATTTGAGAATTCCGCATCGCTTCCGCCTTTTAATACCGCAACGTTACCAGTTTTAAAACAAAGCGAAAAAACATCAGCGGTAACATTTGGCCGCGCCTCATAAATGACACCGACAACACCTAAGGGCACACGCACTTTCTTTAGATCTAAACCGTTATCTAATATTTTTTCTGATAGCACCTCGTTTAGCGGACTAATCAGATTTGCTACGCTTTTTACATCATTGGCAATATCAGCAACACGGGCGGCAGTCAGCTTCAACCGATCATATTTCGGGTCTTCAGCTGGCATTTTAGCAAGATCTTTCTCATTTTCCTGTAAAATATCCGCAGTACTGGCGATCAAAGCTGTTGCCAAATCTGAAAGCACAGCATCTACCTTTTCTTTAGATAAGCTGATGAGATTTCTGGTTGCTTTTTTAGCATTTTCCAAGTATGTTGAGTAGTTCATGAGTTGGTATTTAGTAGTAAGTATTTAGTATCAGGACTAGGCGCAGAATATAGCGATCGCATTAGATTCTAGCAATTTGTGTTTTACTAAAGAAGAGGCTTTAAAAAAACCTGGGCTTCTTTGTGCCTTTCTCCGTGCACGCTTTGCGGTTAAATCCTTATATCACCGAATAAAAATAATCATAGTGCACCAATGCCTTTTGCTTTTTTTGCCCGATTCTTTCTCTTGCCTTATCCGAACCGTATTCCGCAATTCCCAAGCCGATCAAGGCATTTTGCTCATCTACAATTCTGATCACATCGCCCTTTAAAAAATCTGTTTGAATTTCAATAATTCCAACTGGCAATAAACTGGTAGCTTTACCAGATGTTAACACGGCTTTCGCTCCATCATTTAACTTAACAATGCCTGTTGCAGCTGTTTCAGAATGTGCAATCCACTTTTTCTTACCAGATTTACTTTTTTCAGGAACAAATCGTGTATGGATTAATTCTTGGTTAAGCAAAGCAGTCAATACATTATCCTGCGTGCCATTTGCAATATGAACGGTTATTCCAAGTTTAGCAACTTTTTGTGCCATGGTAGATTTTGTAATCATTCCCCCGCGACCAAATTGAGATTTCCCTGTTTGAATAAAAGAAGCTAGGTTAGCGAGAGAACCCGAAATCTCTTCAATTACCTCTGAGCCCTCAACTTTCGGATCGCCGTTGTAAATCCCATTTACATTAGAAAGAATAATTAATGCATCAGCATTTAACATGGAAGCGATCAATCCTGCCAATTCATCATTGTCTGTAAACATCAGCTCTGTAACAGACACCACGTCATTTTCGTTTACTACCGGAATAACTTCGTTCTGCAACAAGATTTGCATACAATTTTTCATATTCAGGTAGTGCGCACGGTCGCGGAAATCTTCTTTAGTTACCAGTACCTGTGCACATTTAATCTGATGGGTTGCAAAAAAGTTTGCATAAGTATTAATCAGCTTCACTTGCCCAATCGCCGCCAATAATTGCCTGGTCGTTACTGCATCCTGCTTTTCAGAAACCTTAATCAGACTCCTCCCTGCCGCAACAGCACCCGAAGAAACCAGGATCACTTCAATCCCAAGCTTTTTTATCGCTGCCAACTGATCTACCAAATGATTAATTCTTGCTTCATCCGGCAACCCGTTCGCCTGTGTGATTACATTCGAGCCAACTTTAATAACTATTTTTTTATACCCTAACTTCATTATAGTACCAGCGCTATTTGTGATGGCAATTTAACATCTATTTTAATAATTCTGATGGAGAACACTAGCGCGGGTTTATTTTTATGAAAATGATAATTTCATCTCCTTTATGTGGTTGAAAGCTATGATCATTAAAACAACTGCCATTTCTGAATCAAATTTTATAAATTGCAATAACCTAAACATGAACCACATGAAACGTATCTTGCCATCGCTGATTTTGCTTGGCACAATTTCAGCGTGTAATAACCCCCAAAAGAAAGAAATGGAACCTATAAAATGGCCAGATGCAAAGGCACCTGTGGCGGAAATTATTCCGCATAAACGCACCATCCATAGCGATACGGTGATAGATAATTATTACTGGATGATTGATTATTTCAGAAAAGGACCAGACAGCACTAAGGTGGTCAATTATCTTAAAGCAGAAAACAAATATCTCGATGAGATGATGAAAAGCACAGATGCTTTTCAGGCTGATTTGTTTAAAGAAATGAAAGGCCGGGTTAAGGAAAAAGATGAGTCTGTGCCTGTTTTGAGAAACGGATATTTCTATTATTCTCGCACAGAAGATGGCAAACAGTATTTTAAGTATTGCCGTAAAAAAGGAAGCTTGTCTGCGCCCGAAGAAGTGCTGCTTGATGTAGACGAAATGGCTAAAGGACATTCTTACTTTAGTGCAACTGGATTTAAAGTGAGTCCAGACAATAAATTATTGGCTTTTGGGATAGATAAGGTTTCCCGCAGGCAATATACCATTCAGGTAAAAAACTTAGAAACGGGAGAAATTTATAAAGACGCAATTACCAATACTGAAGGTCCGGGTGCCTGGGCTAACGACAATAAAACACTGTTTTACACCTCGAAAAATCCTGTTACCTTACTCAGTGAGAAGATAAAAAAACATACCCTTGGTACAGATGCAAAAACAGATGCGGTAGTTTACGATGAGAAGGATAATACCAATTATATCGGTGTAGGGAAATCAAAAAACGGAAAGTACATTTTCGTCGCCTCGCAAGGCACGCTAACTTCTGAATATAAAATGATTGATGCTGACCACCCGGAAGCAGCATTTAAGGTTTTTGCGACACGATCGAAAGATGTTCTTTATGATGTAATGCCGGTTGATGGAAAGTTCTTAATTCTAACGAATTGGAAAGCTAAGAATTTTCGGTTGATGGAGTGCCCATTGGATAAAACAGAAAAAGAAAACTGGAAAGAAGTAATCCCTCATCGCACGGATGTGCTTCTGGAAAGAGCAGAAGAATTTAAAGATTATACTGTTCTATCAGAACGCAAAAACGGGTTAACAGAATTACGGGTATTAAAAAAAGATGGTAAGGATTACTACATTAAATTTGATGAACCTGCCTATGATGCTGGCATTGGTGCGAACCCTGAATATGATAGCAAAACTTTGCGCTATAGTTATACCTCGTTAACCAAACCAAGTTCTGTTTACGATTACGACCTGGCAAACCAAACACAGCAGCTGATGAAACAGCAGGAAGTAATTGGCGGTTACAAGCCTGAAAATTATGTAACAGAACGTATTTTTGCAACGGCAAAGGATGGCACTAAAATTCCCGTTGCATTAGTATACAAAAAAGGTTTTGAGAAGAATGGTCAATCGCCATTGCTCCTTTACGGATACGGCTCATATGGATCTAATTCTGATGTTTATTTCTCTTCCGTTCGGTTAAGTTTGTTAGACCGCGGTTTTGTATTTGCTATTGCGAACATTCGCGGCGGACAAGAGATGGGACGTCAATGGTATGAGGATGGTAAACTGATGAAAAAGAAAAACACTTTTACTGATTTCATTGCAGCTGGTGAGTACCTTATAGATCAGAAGTATACTTCTAAAGGTCATTTATATGCCAACGGTGGAAGTGCCGGTGGCTTGCTTATGGGCGCCATTGTGAATCTTGCACCTGATTTGTGGAACGGCGTTGTTGCAGACGTACCCTTTGTGGATGTAATAAATACCATGTTGGATGAAAGTATTCCGCTAACTACAAATGAGTTTGATGAATGGGGAAATCCAAAAAAGAAAGATGCTTACGATTACATGAAAAGTTATTCTCCTTACGAAAACGTGGAGAAAAAAGCATATCCAAATATGCTTGTTACTACCGGCTTGCATGATAGCCAGGTACAATATTTTGAGCCGGCAAAATGGGTAGCGAAGTTAAGAGCAATGAAAACGGATAAAAATGTTTTGTTCTTAAAAACCAATATGGAATTTGGCCATGGTGGTGCATCTGGTCGCTTTGATTACCTCAAAGAAGCAGCCTTGAGTTACGCCTTTTTCCTAAAACTGGAAGGAATTACCAAGTAAACTTTTAAGATTAGCCTGTTGAAAATTCCTACTTTCAACAGGCTAATATTTGCCCCTCATTAACTTCAACATTGCATATAAAATTCGATGAATTCTAAATTAAAACAACTTCAGCTCATTCATTTGGCGTTATGCCTTGGCATATTTTTGTTCGCTGGTACCACTAGCTTTATAAATAGAGATAACCTTTATTTTGATGCTAACCCTGCCAACACTGCGCCATTCAATCCAATATTTCCAATTTTCGGACTGATTACTATTTCAGTTAGCATTATCGCATTTAAAAACTTAACATCAAAAATCGACAAGTCTTCATCAGTTGATCAGAAACTAACACAATATCAAACTGCATTTATCTTAAGCGCTGCGTTGTTAGAGGGCGGCGCACTCTTTAACCTGGTGGGATCATTTATTTCACAAAACGCATTCTTTTTAATATTCGCTGCTGCCAACCTGATTTTTCTTATTCGTAACCGGCCAACAAAAGATAAAGTGATATCTACTTTACAATTGCAATATCCTGATACCGAAACATTGTAATCATTTAGCCGTATCTTTGCCTGCTAATGGAATACAATGTTCACACTTTACCGAACGGCATTCGCTTGTTGCACGTGCCATCGGCTTCAGCCATATCTCATGCTTGCATCATCATAAATACCGGCTCACGCGATGAAAATGAAAACAAAGCTGGCTTAGCTCATTTCATCGAACACCTTATCTTCAAACGTACGGAGAAACGCAGTACAAATCAGATTTTAAATCGATTGGAAAGTGTGGGTGCAGATCTAAATGCCTATACCACCAAAGAATACACCTGCGTTCATGCTTCATTTTTAAATCCTTATTTAGATCGTACTTTAGATCTTTTTAATGATATCATTTTTCATTCTACTTTTCCTGAAGAGGAGATGGACAAAGAGAAAAGTGTAATTCTGGATGAAATTGCTTCTTATTTAGATCAGCCGGAAGAAGCCATTAACGACGATTTTGAAGACATGCTTTTTGCAGGAAATCCACTCGGCTATAACATACTTGGCACCACAGATTCAGTGCAAAACTTTACCCGGGAAGACGTAATCAATTTTAGGAAAGCAAATTACCGCACAAATGAAATTGTGGTTGCTGTGATTGGTAATTACAATTTCAAGAGTGTAGTGAATAAAGGCACAAAGCACTTTGGTGATGTTGAGGAAAATACGCCCACATTACACCGGATAAAACCAGCGCTTCTAAAACCG
Source organism: Bacteroidota bacterium (assembly GCA_037032985.1). GTDB lineage: Bacteria > Bacteroidota > Bacteroidia > Sphingobacteriales > Sphingobacteriaceae > Pedobacter. The sequence goes on along the minus strand of JAZBLB010000013.1, from coordinate 35,691 downwards.
ACAACAACCACTATTTATAAACCCATTATGCAGGCACATTGTATATTGGGAACGCAGACGTATTCTGCCCACCAAAAAGAAAAAGTTGGTTTAATGCTCTTAAATAATTATTTCGGTGGGAATGGAATGAGCTCCGTACTGAACCTGCAGATTAGGGAAAAGCACGGGATTGCTTATACCATAGAATCTAATTTTTCACCTTTAAGCGATACCGGCATTTTCTCGATTTATTTCGGAACAGATAAAGAGAAACATGCCAAAGCCTTGTCATTAATTTTTAAGGAGATTAAAAAGTTAAGGGAAAAGCCACTGAATGATCTTCAATTGCAAAAAGCAAAAAACAAATTTATTGGTCAGATTGCTTTAGGAGAAGAAAATAGAATAGGGCTGATTATTTCCATGGCAAAAAGCTTAATAGACCATAACAGGATAGATGCTCTAGAAACTGTTTTTAATAAAATTAATAACGTGACTACAAAAGAAATTGCAGAAATTGCTGATGATGTTTTAGCTATAGAAAAGCTTAACATCTTTACTTTCTCGCCAATAGCGGAATAATTGTTATTTTTGTAGAAAACAAATTGTTAATTCGATTTGTAATGCTGCTTGGTCATCTCAGCCTGCCTTGAAAATGACTGGCGCGATAAAAAATATATTACACAATGAAATTACCTATAGTTGCTTACGGAGATCCGGTTTTAAAAAAGATTGGAACCGATATCGATAAAGATTATCCAGATTTACAGAAGCTCATTAGCGACATGTTCGATACCATGTATTATGCAAATGGTGTGGGATTAGCTGCCCCGCAAATTGGATTACCAATTCGTTTATTTATTGTAGACATAGGGGAAGATGAGGATGGAACACCCGGCTATAAAAAGGTTTTCATCAACGCAAAAATTGTAGAAGAGACTGGTGAACCCTGGTTTTTTAATGAAGGCTGTTTGAGTATTCCTGATATCCGTGAGAATATTTCCCGTAAGCCAAATATTAAAATTACATACCTGGATGAAAACTTTGTAGAACATACAGATGAAGTGGATGGCATGCCTGCAAGGGTAATTCAACATGAATACGACCACATTGAAGGTAAATTGTTTACTGATAAAGTAAGTGTGCTCCGTAAAACAATGCTCAAAAGCAAGCTAGATGCAATTTCGAAAGGAAATATTCAAACGGAATACAAGATGAAGTTTCCGAATAAAAGTAAGAAGAGATAAAAGATTATTAAATGGAATGGAAGATGGCAGCATTTTCCATATTCCTTTCGATTTTGAAGGCTCAGGAATTATAACTCACGACTAAAAAGATTAAGTTAGACATAGTTGTTTATAATACTTTTAAAGCTTTGGGTTAAGCACCTAAGACTCTTGACTCAAGTCTGACCTCTTAGGTCTCCAAACTCAATTCTCATTCCTCTTCTTATCCCCATCGAAGATCTGCTGCATCAGCTTTCCCCAGGCGAAAGGATTTAACAAAGGATTGGTTTGCACCATATTCTTGTTAATCATTCTATCGAAATTGTAGCGGTAATTCTGACTGCCAATTTCCTGGCCATCACGAGGTAAAGTCTGGATCAAGCCATCAATTGAGGATCTCGACAGGTTCTTTTTGGCAATTGCCATGTCATCATCGGCAAGCTTCATAGACAGAAATTCGCGGGTAAATTCTTCTGTTGTTGCCCAAGGAAAGACGCGAACAGAAGGAAGGTCAATTACATTAGATTTCAGTTTAACCATAATGGTATACCTGCTGTCAGGCGTACCCTCGGGAATAACCGTAGAAAACTTTTTATAACCAATAGCGGTAAATAAAATCGTATCGCCCGGGTTTACAATGAAGGTGAAATATCCGCGGTAATCTGCAGCAATACGTTTGCTATTTGCTGAAAGGTTGGTAATGGTAACGTATGGAATTACGTTTGAGCTATCAATGTCTGTGATGATCCCTGAAAACTGGATAAGTTTTTCCCGGGCCGGCTTTTGTTGTGCAAAACTGGCAACAGAAAAAAATAAGCAAATTAGGGCTACACAATATCTCATTGAGACAAAAGTAATTTTAAAAATAAAACTTCCTTGTTAAATAGTGTTAAAGCTAATCTTGCTCCGCCATGTTTACGGCAACCACTGAAGTAATTTGAGGTACAGCTTTCATAATTGCCTGTTCAATACCAGATTTCATGGTCATAAAACTCATTGGGCACGAACCGCAGTTACCTAAAAGCTTAAGCTTTACGGTCCCTTCAGCTGTAATTTCTTCAACAGAAACATCACCTCCATCAGCCTTTAAATATGGCCTTATAGTTTCCAATGCCTGTTCTACTTGCTCTGTTAAATTCATTATAAGTTTTTTAAAATATAAAAATAGTAATTTTTTAGCAATTCACCATTTGTGCATTGTTGATGGATATCTGTTGAGCAATCTTACTTGCAATATCTCCAAATATAACATCCAACACAGGATTTTGGTTTAGTGCCACCGGTTTACCATTGTCTCCGGCTTCTGAAATGCTTTGAATAATCGGAATTTCTCCTAAAAACGGCACATCGAAACGTTCAGCAAGCTTAGTTCCACCGCCTTTACCAAAAATGTAGTATTTATTATCTGGTAACTCTTCCGGAGTAAAATAAGACATGTTTTCCACTACCCCTAAAATTGGGATATTAATTCCCGGCATTTTAAACATCGCCAAGCCTTTATGGGTATCAGCGAGTGCCACTTGTTGGGGGGTTGTCACCACAACAGCTCCTGAGATCGGGAAACTTTGCGTAATGGTAATATGAATATCGCCTGTTCCTGGTGGAAGATCAACGATTAAATAATCCAGTTCACCCCAGTTTGTATCATTAAACAATTGCTTTACTGCATTTGAAGCCATCGGGCCTCGCCAAGGCACCGGCTGCCCGGGGTCTGCGAAGAAACCCAGCGACAATAGCTTGATGCCATACTTTTCTATTGGAATGATCTTAGTTTTTCCATCTGCAGTTTCTTCTGCACTTGGTTTTGCATCAACCAAATCAAACATCGTGGGTACAGACGGACCATAAATATCAGCATCAATCAAACCAACTTTTGCACCATCTTTTGCCAAAACTACCGCCAGGTTACTGGAAACTGTAGATTTACCGACACCACCCTTTCCTGAAGAAACTAAAATAATGTTTTTGATGTTATCTAGCGATGACGAATTAGTGGGTTGAGTAACTCTCGAGGTCACATTAATCGCTATTTCAGCATCTGCAAAAACAAAATGCTTAATTGCATTTGTACAGGCATTTTTAAGCATCTCCTTCATCGGACATGCAGGTGTGGTAAGCTCGAGGGTAAAACTTACGAGGTGATCAGAAATTTTTAAATCCTTAATCATGTTTAAGGTAACCAAATCTTTTTTAAGATCCGGATCTTCTACATTTTTAAGCGCATCTAAAACTTGTTGCGGGCTAATTTGCATTGTATTAGTTTAAATTCAAAATTAACAAAACATAGCCACAAATACTTTTATTTAGCCTTTTAAACTGTAATTTTAACACGAAATAAACATTTAATTGTTACGTTTAAGCAATTAACCATTTTAACGACCATATGCGAATACCAAAAATCAAGATCCCTAAAAAATATTTAAAAATCGGAGCCTGGGTTTTGGGTGTTTTTTTAATTGTTTGTATCTCCTTAGGCGCTGTCGCCTACACTAAAAGAGAAGCCCTTTTAAAGAAAATGGTGGCTAAAGCGATAGCTAAAGCAGATAAGGATTACGGACTGGAGGTAAAAATCGGTTCGGCTGGATTTACAGGTTTAAGTACGGTAAAAATGACGGCCATTTCTGTTGTGCCAAAAGAACGAGATACCCTTTCCAACATCGGGGAATTGAGTATCGGTGTAAAGCTATTTCCTTTGATATTCGGAAATGTCAAACTCTCGGAAGTTAAAATGAGCGATGGTTTTGTCAGCGTGGTTTTGAAAGATTCTACGACAAACATTGATTTTATTTTAAAAAGGAAGAAGAAAGACAGCACAGAAAATAAAGGTAAATCAAATTTGGCGGAGGTTGCAAATAATATACTCAACCAGGTGCTCTATAAGATCCCTGATGATATGGATTTAAAAAACGTTGTGTTTAAATTCAATGATCACGATACTGCCCGGCTTAGTTTTGCCACCGCAGCGGTAATCGATGGCGGAGATCTGAAATCGACCATTAACGTTAATAATGGAGAATCTACCTGGCATGTAGATGGTTTTGTAAACCCTGGAAGTAAGGAGTTGAGTTTTACAGCATATGCTGACGGTAAAAAGCTTGAACTGCCTTACCTCAACAATAAATTACACGCAAAACTAAGTTTCGACACCCTCCAAACGGAGTTGAAAAATGCGAAATACACTGGCAACGATTATAAAATCTCGGGGTCTTGGTCGGTAAAGAATATGCTGATTAATCAGCCGCGTATTGCCTCGAACGATATTGTTGTGCAAAGTGCAAAACTTGATGCCGACATCCTGGTTGGCCCCAATTACATCGCTTTGGATAGCAGTTCAACGGCTTACCTTAAAAATGCTCAAATTCATCCTTTCATAAAATATACTTTAGGAAAAAATAGGATTTATGAGCTTAAACTTACCGCAGAAGAGCAAGACGCACAGGGCGTTTTAGATGCCTTTCCGCAAGGCCTTTTCGAATCGCTGGAGGGCCTTAAAGTTCAGGGGAAAGTAAAATATGCTTTGAATTTTTTTCTGGATACCAAGATTCCGGACAGTGTTCGGTTTAGTTCAACATTAACACCTGTTGATTTCAAAATTACCAGATGGGGTAAAACCGATCTTCAAAAAATTAACAACCCTTTCGTTTACACGCCCTATGAATACGGAAAACCGATGCGCGATATTACGATTGGCCCATCAAATCCGAACTTCACTCCGCTTAGTGCCATTTCTAAAAATTTCATTAATGCCGTATTAACCGCAGAAGATCCATCGTTTTTTACCCACAATGGCTTTGTAGAAGAATCTATTCGCAAATCTATTGCAGTAAACTATAAAGAGAAAAAGTTTAAGCGTGGTGGAAGTACCATCAGTATGCAGCTTGTTAAAAATGTATACTTAAGCCGCCAGAAAACGCTAGCCCGCAAAGCGGAAGAAATTCTGATCGTTTGGTTAATTGAACATAATCACCTGGTCAGCAAAAACAGAATGCTGGAAGTATATTTCAACATTATGGAACTGGGAAAAAACATCTATGGAATTGGAGAGGCTTCCCGGTACTATTTCGGCAAACAACCTGCAGATCTGACCATTGGTGATGGATTATTTTTAGCCAGTATTGTACCGAAACCTAAAGCGGCGATGTATAAATTTATGGCTGGTGGCGGCTTAAAGCCTTATATGTTTAACTATTTCAGGTTCATGGGGAACATTATGGCCAGAAGAGGTTTAACGCCTGCTGATACTTCTGGTTACGGCTTTTACAATGTTCGCTTAAGAGAAGGCCTACGCCAGTATTTAGCACCAGATACCGCAGCAGTAGATACGACAGCCTTTGACGGTGATGATGATGAAGGAATGCCTCCTGTGATTATGCAGGATAACAATAAAAATCTTTTTGATCGTATTTTTGGCGGTGGCAAAAAAGATTCTTCAAGTGTTAAACAAGCCGATACCACAAAATCTAAAAAACAGTTAAGGCAGGAGCGGAGAGAACAGAGAAGACGGGAGAAAGAACTGGAAAATCAGAATTAACTTTCTCTGTTTAATTAGCTTAAATAAATTAAGTCCAAAATTTTTAAATAAAACATGCATAAAATACAGGTAGAGGATAAGGAATTTGAAATCTTTTTAGAAAACGATATCATTAATAAACGGATCCGTTTGATGGGCATTCAACTCAATGTGGATTATGAAAATAAGTGCCCCCTGTTTGTTGGGGTTTTAAATGGAAGTTTCCTGTTTATGGCCGACTTAATTAAAGAGGTTAATATTCCATGTGAAATCACATTTATGCGTGTAGCCTCCTATGAAGGTACATCCAGTTCTGGTCAGGTTAAAGAACTCATTGGTTTACCTGCAGATATTGAAGGGCGAGACATTATCATTGTTGAAGACATTGTAGATACAGGCCTAACTTTGACCCATATCCTTAAAACCATTAAAGAAAAAAATCCTGCTTCGGTTAAAGTAGCTTCCCTGCTCTTGAAACCAGCTGCATTAAAACACGATATTGATGATTTAGAATATATCGGTTTTGAAATTCCCAATGAATTTGTAGTGGGTTACGGATTAGATTATAATGGCTTGGGAAGAAACTTGATAGATATTTACAGGGCTACTGAGGCATAATTTTTAAGTGGATTAATTTATTTTTTGCACCTTTGCCCAATAATTCTACACAATGACCATACACAAAGAAGGCTATACAACCATTGCCGTAACCATTTTACTTATTTTCGTTATCAATGCCGTTGTTGATTATAAATACTACGACATTACCTGGTTACGCTGGTTTATCTATGTTTTTTCTGCTGCCTTATTTCTCATCGTATTACAATTTTTCAGAAATCCGGGACGCAGTTTTTCTGCTGGAGAAAATTTAGTAATATGTCCTGCAGATGGAAAAGTAGTCGTAATCGAGGAAACAGAAGAAGGTGAATACTTTAAAGATAAGCGTTTGCAGGTATCGATTTTCATGTCGCCTGTTAACGTACACATCAACAGAAACCCGATTTCCGGTGTGGTGAAATTTTTCAAATATCACCCGGGGAAATATTTAGCTGCGTGGAACCCGAAATCTTCTACAGAAAACGAGCGTACCACAACGGTGGTAGAGCATAAAAGTGGTGTTCCTGTTTTATTCCGTCAAATTGCTGGTGCCTTGGCCCGCAGAATTGTTTGGTACGTAAAAGAAGGCGACCAGGTGGTACAAACCGAACAATTTGGTTTCATCAAATTTGGATCAAGAGTAGATGTCTTTTTGCCTATTGGAACCAAGGTTAACGTAGAACTTAATCAGGTGGTAAAAGGCGGCATCACAACATTGGCTACTTTGAGTTAAACCGATTATAGAAAAATAAAAACCCCCGATTTGGTGATAGTTCCGAATCGGGGGTTTCTTTTATAAGACATATTCGTTTACTTATTCAGCTCCTGTTTTAACTAGTCGGTAGCATCATTGCCAACTTCCTTTTCCACCTCTGCAGACAACGGGCGATCACTGATTAAGCGCTGGGTAGGATAAGCAAAATCTGATTGGTTACGCATCACGATATCCATTATTTCCAGGTTAACTTCCTGTCGGATATTTAAAAAGGTGTCATTATTTAATATCGTAACGAAGTAATTAATTTCAACAATTAGACCTGAATCTCCAAAGCTTTTAAATGAAGCCGTCCCATCGCCACTTGTGCCCTCATGGGAATTGATGTATGTTTCAACTTCAGTAACAATTTGGCGTACAGAAGCGGCTGTAGTTTCATAAGTTAAACCAATGGTAAAGTTAACCTTTCGGGAGTTTCTTAGCGAAAGATTTTCCAATACCCCATCAATCATTCCCCGGTTTGGGATGGTGGCCATGGTACGTTCTGAAGTGCGTATTCTGGTGCTTCTAAAACCAACTTTCTCAACCGTACCCTCTACTCCATCCACTTTAACCAGATCGCCTACTACAAAGGGCTTATCCAGAAAAATAGTGAAAGAGCCAATTAAGTTTTCCAGGCTTTCTTTGGCAGCCAACGCAATCGCAATACCACCAATCCCTAAGCCGGTAATCAGTGTAAGCACGTTAACTTCGAAAACGAAGCCTAAAAGCGTAAAGAAGCCAATAAAAATAATCAATGTTTTGAAGAGCTCCTTTAAGAAAGGCACCAGCTGGTCATCAGATTTATTTTGTGTAAGTGAAGCTTTGTAAAGCAATACGTGACTGATGAAATCGATGATTCGTAAAATGATCCAGAATATAGACAAAATGATCATGAAAAGGAATATCCTGTCTATACAATCGCCTAAGCTTACCGGAACGGAAATCTTTGTTTTTCCAACCAGTTTTCTATAATGAAATAGTGCAACCTCTAGCGGATGGCTCAACTGATTAATAGCAAGGTAGAGCGTAGTCAGCTGAATAAATACTTCGATGGGTTTTACGAGCAAGGCAACGAAAGCATCGTCATGGGATTGTTGAGAAAAGTTTTTGAAAAGCTTGAAGAGCAACTTACTCAGAAGCTTGGAAATTACCCGTTTTAAAATTATTCCCAACAATAGAATAACCGCAAACAGGCAATATGCCTTTACGGTATTACCCCAAAACACCTGTTCGAAAAATGCAGTGTCTAACATAGATAAATAAATCTAAACATAAATTCGGCAATGATAAGAAATCTGTTAGCACTTTTGCAACATCATGGCTTAAACAAAAAAACCTCCACGAAACTAATCGTGAAGGCTATATCTTATAATAAAGAATATTATTTTCTCAAAGATTTGATACGAGCAGCTTTACCAGTTAAAGCACGTAAGTAGAATAATTTCGCTCTACGAACTTTACCATAGCTATTCACTTCAACTTTCTCAATATTAGGAGAGTTAAAAGGAAAAATACGCTCAACACCAATACCGTTGCTCATTTTACGAACCGTAAAAGTTTCGTTAGCACCAGCACTGTTACGTTGGATAACAACACCTTGGTAAATTTGAACACGTTCTTTATTACCTTCGCGAATTTTATAGTGTACGCTCACTGTATCGCCAGACTTGAACGCAGGAAAATCTTTTTTCGCGATGGCCTGCTCTTCAACAAATTTTACTAAATCCATGATTTTAAGCTATTAAATCGATATTTCAACCCGTGAAATTCGGATTGCAATATTAGGGATTTTTTTTCAATTAAAAAAACTAATTTAATTTTTTCCACAATCTTTTAGAATTCCACATTAGACCTCTTTAAACTGTTCTATTCCAAAAGGTCAGGCCGGCGTTGTTTGGTACGCTCCAATGCTTGTTCGTGCCGCCATTCGTTCACTTTCGCTTCATGTCCGCTCAATAAAATATCAGGCACTTTATGACCTTTCCAATCTGCCGGACGGGTATAAACAGGCGCATCTAAAAGCTCTCCCTGAAAACTATCTGACAGCGCTGAGGTTTCATCATTTAAAACACCAGGAATCAGACGCACTACCGCATCTACTACAATTGCAGCAGGCAACTCGCCGCCACTCAGCACGTAATCGCCAACAGAAATTTCACGGGTAACAAAAATATCCCTTATGCGCTGATCTATTCCTTTATAATGTCCACACAGAATGATTATATTCTTTTTGATAGATAATTCATTAGCGGTGCTCTGATTAAGCGTAACGCCATCAGGACTCATGAATATAACCTCATCATATTCTCTCTCGGCCTGCAGCTTTTCTATACATGACGCAAATGGTTCGATACTCATCACCATTCCGCTCCCGCCACCATATTGATAATCATCTACGCTTTTTTGCTTGTTGGTAGAATAATCCCGTAGGTTATGAACAAAGATTTCCGCAATACCTTTTTTTTGTGCCCTTTGCAAAATGGAATGGGCAAACGGACTTTCTAATAAAGCGGGCAGTACAGTTATAATATCGAAACGCATGGGGCAAAGGTAAGTCTTTAGTCTGAAGTCTTTAGCCCGAAGTAGAATTTAGCCATTACTAATTTGTCCATTGATCGTGAATAACAGCCACCATGTAATAGGCATTATTATATTTTTTAAATACAAACCTCAGGCTTGTCCAATCCAGGCCCTTGTATTTTTCATTAGTTCCCTTAAAATAATATTCTGTGAAATGAAGCTGTGGATAGGTTTCTTTTAAATTATTGATCGTGTTTCCCTGACCAATGAAAGCATCGAAGCTTTTCTGCCCTGCATGTAAATAATCTGCATTGTAAATAAATTTTTCTATGTAGGGTTTAACCTTCATTTTAATGGCATCGCCACTTCCATCAAAGTGCCCCCAAGTTAGCGTCCAGTTCCGATCTATTGCTTCTAAAAAATCCTTCGCAAGTACTTTCTTATGCGTGGGATCTATAAATCCGTAAGGGGAAAAACGAACACCTTCTGTGGGGTGAAAGAGCGAAGCAAAAGCCTGGTAATCCTTGGCTTTTAAAGCAATTAAGGCTTTTTTCGCCAGCGCTTCTATAGAATCTTTAGCTGTTATTTTTTGAGTAATAGCGTGAGCGCCTGCACGATCGTCCTGTGCTTGGGTAGCCTTATTTCGGTTACAGCCTATAAAGAGAAATAAAGCAACAATTGCAATAAATAAGCACCTCATAAAAACTTGAACGGAAAATCAGGAAAAAAGTTTCCCCCTTATGAATTATTGCGCTAAATAAATATCCAGCAAGCCTTCTGGTAAATCTACCGTCAGGATTTTCTCTTCATCATCAATTTCTACGATAAAATCTTCATTCAAAGGAAAGAGGATTTCTGTTCCTTTATAAGAAACCATGGCGATGAATTGTTGAGGATATTCATTTACTTCCAGTATCTCACCAAGCTCACCAAGCGTTTCATCAACTGCAACAAAGCCTTTCAAATCAGTATAGAAAAATTCATTTTCATCACGTTCAGGCATTTGTGCCAGTGGCAGATACAGTTTCTTTTTTAACAAGGGCTGAGCTTTGTCAATATGATCAACATCGTCAAAGTTGAAGTATCCCGTTTTATTCACCTGCAATTTGGCATCGGCAACAAAATAAGGCACAAGCTTTCCATTCATATCTGCAAAAACCACATCAAATTGTAGCTTCTCGTATTCATCATATTCGAAAAATATTTGAACTTCTCCTTTTAAACCCCTGGTTTTGGTAACGTAGCCTACGTAAAATGCTTCTTCGTGTTTCATAATGCCAACCCTAAACAGGCTGTTGCTGGTTTTGCAGTCATCCTAAATTTATTTCAGGACCTCAATCGCATAAAAGATGCCGAGTGATCGGCCTGACCAACCGGTATGTTAAAATTTCCTTTAAATAAAAATAGCGTTCCGAGATTCGAAACGCTATTTTTTGAATCAAAATAATTAAAATTATTCTGCTCCTTCTTCTTTAGTTGCTTCTGCTGCAGGTGCTTCTTCAGTCGCTTCAGCTTCAACAGCTGGAGCTTCTTCTTCAACAACTTCTTCTGCAACTGGTGCATTTTTAGCTGCAATAACTGCTGCTCTGTCTTCTTTTTTCTTAGCTTCTGCTGCTAACGCTGTTTTACGAGCATCTGCTTTAGAAGTAGCTAAACCTTCTGTTTTACCAGAGATTTTACCAGCTTTAGCATCAACCCAAGCATTGAATTTTTCATCTGCTTGTTCTTGTGTTAAAGCACCTTTTTTAACACCACCTTCTAAGTGTTTTTTGTATAAAACACCTTTGTAAGATAGAATAGCGCGAGCTGTATCAGTTGGTTGTGCACCACTGTTAACCCAAGCTAAAGTTTTTTCGAAGTTAATTTCGATAGTAGCAGGATTGGTGTTTGGGTTGTAAGAACCTAAACGCTCAATGAATTTACCATCACGTGGAGAGCGAGAATCTGCTACCACAACATGGAAAAAAGGCTTTCCTTTTTTACCGAATCTTTGCAATCTGATTTTAGTTGCCATTGTTTTTCGTATTTATGTATTCAACATAGTTCCCGGAGCTACATACTGCGGGGCTGCAAAGATAACTAAAATACTGTAAATTAAAAACATAGTTTAATTTCTTTATTTTCAGGAGATTTGGCTCAAAATATTAGCAGATACACCATGGAAAGAATTGCCATTGATATGGATGAGGTTATTGCCGATCCGCTTAAAAAATTTATTCAGCTTTATAACCGAGATTATGATGTTCCTTTGGATCTAATCATCGATGCAGGTAATGAGATATTCCATCATGTTCCTGAACACGCCAGTAAAAAATGGTTCGAGTATATTAATGAGCCCGGATTTTTCCGCGATTTAGAAATCATCGCTGATAGCCAGCGGGTAATACAAGCTTTGCAAGAGAAATATGATGTTTACATTGTTTCTGCTGCTATGGAATTCCCAAATTGCCTAAAAGACAAATACGACTGGCTGGCAGATCATTTCCCTTTCATAGACTGGCAACATATTATTTTTTGTGGCAAAAAAATAGTTGATGTGGACATTATGATTGATGACCGCACCAAAAATTTTATCAATTTTTCCGGTCGGCCGTTACTGTTTACCTCTCCACACAACCAGCTAATTACAGAATACGAGCGTGTGAATACCTGGGAAGAGGTAGCAGGTTTACTGCTTTAGTCTTAAAGAGCGTTTAACTTTTCATTGCCGATTAACTGAATAGGGTAGTGCAAAAGCTCGATCCAATTATTAAAGTATTTAAGACCGTATGGTGAGGTCTTAAATACTTTAATGATATTTTCAAATTTATATGGACAGAATAGGTAGCGTGCACTAATCTAAAGAGTTATCTTCTAAAAATTAAATTCACCCACTAGGCTGCCCCCACTCCTTCCTGCACTCATGGGTAACACAATTACCTTTCGTTGTTGCTTACCTGTAGCATAATAAGTATAAATTTCGGCGGTTACTGTTGTTGGCCCGCTAATATTTATTTGCCTGTCTCCGAAATAGTTGACCTCAATTTTGTATTTACCTTTCACTGCTTTTTTAATCATAAACTGTTCTGGGCCATAGCCAGAAGTAAAATCATTGCTAATTCTCCCTCCAATTGTGGTTCTGGCGTTTCCATAATACCCTTTCTCACCGGTTGGATCGGTTAACCATAAATCAATATCAGTATCGTTTTTATTCCAGTTCAATACAACCCTAACATCAACAGGCAAGCGCTGAATCAATCTTTGGTCGATTCCCTTCAAATTCAATTTAGCACCCTGTCTTGCAATGAGGTTATTCATTTCAGAGATCACAATTTCTTCAATTCCACGGTCTCTATCGGCAATTTGACTGTTGTAACTTTGCGTTAAAACCTGATAAAGATTATCCAACGCTTTTTGATATTGACCCGCATCTGCTAAAGCAAGTGCATAATCACGATAACTTTGCGCATCCATCGGGCGCCATTGCAACACTTTTTCGGTCACAAAAACTTCCGTTTCATAATTTCCTGTTTGCTTTAATTTATAAGCAAGGGTTTTATACAGATCGGCATTCTCCAGATCCAAATCAGCAATATTGCTTAAAATAGTCAACGCCCTCACGCTATCTTTCTGCTGATAAAACCAATTTGCCACATCGAAATAAAACATGGGCGTACTGAGATAATCTGGCCGCACCTTCAGGTAAGCCTTGTACGCACTATCTGGCCTGCCAACCAGGCTTTTCATGTAATTCTGATCACTTTTAAATTCAGGAATAATAATTCTAGCCCGCGGTGCAGCAATAGGTATTTTAAGCTTTTCCTGCTTTACACTCACACCAGCCGCCACGCCTTGCAGCGATTGTACCGTATTGTTTGAGCCAATACCCATTATTACGTTAGTAGAACTTGCCGTTGCCATTCTTTTGGCTTGAGGAGAAGCTGCGACTACCAAAACCTCATGAAGTTCTTGCCCATCATTCCGCTCTGGTCTTCTTGTGGTTGTAGGAGGAGCAGGCGAGCGTACCTCATATACTCGGGATGAAGCAGTACGTTCATTCCTCGATCTGGATCCGCCAGGGGATGCATCTGCCAGTTGATCAAATGTTAGAGCACCTTCAGGAGTAGGATATTGCTCTTGTTTACCCACAGGTTTCTTGTAAAGAAAATCAGTATTCCACCAAGTTTTTAAATCCTTTGCCATTGTAACGGCAGCATTTACTAAGTTCGTTTTGCGCTCCTGATTATTTGTCTGTTTCTGCTTTAAAGCAGCTTCATAAGCCTTTAGTAATTCAACTGGCGGAACAATTTCATATCTCAAATAATCTGCTAAATTTTCCAGAACAATCAAGCTTGTATTGCGGGTAATGATACCAAATTGTTTACTCAAAACACTAATGTCTTGCTTGTTCTGATCATATTGAACGTCCATTTCTGCAATTTTCTTTTGAGCCCAAACGCGACTTACATCAATACTATTTAAAGTATGTTCTGTGGCATTCAACCGAATGGTTTGCTGCGAAACTACTGTAGATCCGTAACCGAATTGCAGAATGAACTCCGTATTTAAACCATTTAAGATTCCTGCAACAGCTAAATGTCCGTTCACATTTACACGGAGTGATGGGTAGGTTTGCCGAACATCTGATCCATTTTTAATTCCTAAAAATTGAAGGTTCTGCATATTCAATTGACGGAAGGCATCATCAACAGACAATATATTTAGATTTATAAATTCACCCCCTGTTTTCTGACAGATGTATTTTAAAGTATTGTAATCTGCCTTAAGTGCTGTATTCACACAATGTACTGGTTTACTAAGTGCTACGCTATTTTTTCCAAAGGTTGATAATCCATCACTAAACAAGAGATATTCGTCTGCCTGGAAAGTCTGCGAATTTATAGCACTAAAATTCGTCCCTCCATCATAAATTATTTTTTCCAGATAATCTTTCAAAGCTGACCAATTTCCATTGGTGATATTAAAAGTCCCTCCAGTTTTAAAATTATTATTCAACAAGCCTAGCTGGATAGTCAGATGCTGTTTTTGTTTAATCATCCGGCCTAAAAGTTCAATTTCTTTTTTTGTATCTCGTTGCAGGCCACTTAAGGAACAATCCCAGATTAGCCCAATCTGATTAGCCCACTGCCTTGGTCTGCTTTGAGATTTCGGAAAAACATTTACAAGAAAATAATAGCCGTTGGATGCTTTCTGCATTTGAATTTCAGGCAAATCACTCCGTTTGGGAAGATTGATGGTTAAGCCCTTTTTTGGCTGATAGTTTTTCTTTATAACCTCACCAGTGTAAGTATTACCAAGTGCCTTCAAGTCAAAAGACCCATCTGGTTGTTCTGCAAGTTCAGGCTTTATTACACTTGCAAAAACAGTTGTCTTCAATTCAAACTGCTCAATAGGCTGTCCATAATCCAAGGGTAAATGGTATTTGAGGACATTCTTGTTAAAGGATAATTCTTCTTCATACCCAACTAATATGGTTCTTTCTCCATTAGCAGGTAAGGGATAGATCCTGGTTCTAAAATTATTTCCTTCTACCTTTTCAATCAGGCCTGGATCTACCCGCCTGCGTTCTATACTTTCAAACACTTCGGTTGCCTTCGCTTTTTCCACAGGGACAGCTGCCCGCATCTTTCCGTTAATATCTAATGCATATTGACTTACACTTACACCTTCAGGCATTGGAAAAGTTAATTCACCTTCCAGTATTTTATTGCTGCTGTTATGAAAGGTCATTTTCATAATTGTTGTAGCAATATTTCCTGTGATTTGTACGTCGATGTTTAAAGATTTTAGTTTCACCGCATGTTTCTGTTCATCTGTCGATGCCTGCTGAACCTGCAAAACAGGCATTTGGGCTTGGGTAATAATCGTGATGAATAATAAAGAGGAAGCCAGTAAATGTTTGATGATGCTCATAATTTAGGTTTTAATAGTGATGCAAAATTTCTAGAGATTACATAAACTATTTTTGAACCTTCATTTTTAGTTGATATTCAGGCATTTTATAAATAAAATGGATACTGATATCCTTGGCCTATGAGGTTAAGCATTTTTCAAGGCACCGGCTTTATTGCAAAAATTGATTACGCTTTTTAAATAGTGTAACATTTTGCAGTCAAAAGATTCTAATACTAAAAAATCAAACTATGTTAGTAACCACAACGCCTACAGTTGAGGGCAGAAAAATTATAAAATACATTGGCCTGGTTACGGGCGAAACCATTATTGGGGCAAATATTTTTAAAGATTTATTTGCTGGCATTACCGATATTGTTGGTGGAAGATCCAGCTCTTATGAGCGTGTTTTACGCGAGGGGAAGGACACTGCTGTAAATGAAATGCAGCAATATGCTGCAGCATTAGGGGCCAATGCGATTGTTGGTGTAGATTTGGATTATGAAACCGTTGGTACCGGCGGAAGCATGTTAATGGTAAGCGCAAATGGAACTGCTGTTATTTTAGCAGATTAAAATATTGCTTATTGCGAAAACTAAGCAAAACAAGAAAGTCTTTCCGGTGCGGGAAAGACTTTTCTTTTTATGTTTAAATCGCAGCTAGAATGATAAAATATCTATCAGTTTTAACCACTTCGAACTCACTTTTTCTGCATCGATATGTTTAATTGCATGGTCAAACGGTGTAAATACAATTTCCCTATTTACTTGACCTGCCATTACACTTCTCTCTCCATTAATTAAACCTTCAACTGCAGCAACTCCGAGCTGACTAGCCAAAACACGGTCCATACAAGTTGGTTTACCACCGCGTTGGATATGACCTAAAACCGAAACCTTGGTATCATAATGCGGGTATTTAGCTTGAAGGATTTCACCTACTTTAAATGCACCGCCGTTTTCATCACCTTCTGCAACTATAATGATTTTAGAGGCTTTGTCCTTGCGACTGTGTTCCAGTTTGTGCAGAATATCATCCGCATTCATATTAGCTTCAGGAATCATGATGGCTTCTGCACCTACGCCAATGCCACTTCTCAAAGCAATTAAGCCAGAGTCACGCCCCATTACTTCTACAATGAAAAGCCTGTCGTGAGATTCTGCCGTATCTCTGATTCGGTCTACAGCATCAATTACAGTATTAATTGCAGAATCGTAACCGATAGTAAAATCTGTTCCCGCAAGGTCATTATCAATTGTTCCCGGCAAGCCGACGATTGGAAAATCGTACTCCTTCGCAAAAACATTTGCTCCTGTAAAAGTTCCATCTCCACCAATCACCACCAGGGCATCAATTCCTTTTTCTTTTAGGTTCTGGTAAGCAGTTTTTCTACCCTCAACCGTTCTGAAAGCCTCACTGCGTGCGGTTTTCAAAATCGTGCCGCCGCGTTGTATAATGTTTGCAACAGATTTTCTATCCATTGGGATGAAATCGTTATTGATCAATCCTTCATAACCGCGGATAAAACCTGTTACTTCTATGTCGTAATAAATTGAAGCCCTTATCACGGCTCTTATTGCGGCATTCATGCCTGGCGAATCGCCACCAGAGGTTAAAACACCTATATTCTTTATCTTACTCATTTGTTTTTGTTCTGGAAAGCTGCCTTTCCGCTGTCTAAAAATTTAATGTAGTTTTCAGGATTATAATCAGCTCCTTGAGGAGGTACAAGAACATTTCCGTCTCCATCTACGATTACATACTGAGGCTGAGAATTACTGTTAAAAGTTGCCGCCTGAAAATCACTCCATTTTTTACCAATGGTATTTATCTTCTTTTTACTGAAGGTAGAAACATACTGTTCCTCAACCGGCAATTCAGTTTTGTCATCAACCACCAGTTCGGCCATTACGAAATCGTTCTTTAGCCTTTTCGCAACTTCTGCATTAGACCAAACGTTATTTTCCATCTTCCGGCAATTTACACAGTTCCAGCCAGTAAAATCAATTAAAACTGGTTTACTCAATTCTTTTGAAGCTTGCTTAGCTTGCTCGAAATCATAATAGGGATCAAAGCCTTTTGGGGTTAGGCGATGAAAAAGCTCTGCATATTTCCTTACTGGGATGGATGTTTTTGTATTTGCTGACGGTTGTGCCGCAGTTAAATTATTTAAATCGAAGTCTTGCGTTGCTGTTGGAGGTAAAAACGCACTGATTGATTTTAAAGGTGCACCCCACATGCCTGGCACTAAATAAATTACCCATGCAAAAACTACTATTGCCAGGAACGTCCTTGGTACTGACAAATAAGGCAAATCGCTATCGTGAGAAAATTTAATCTTGCCCAATAAATAGATGCCCATTAAAGAGAAAATAGCGATCCAGATGGCTAGAAAAACTTCTCTGTCTAATAGGTTCCAGTGGTAAGCTAAATCTACGTTTGATAAAAACTTAAATGCGAAAGCTAATTCAATGAAACCCAAAACAACCTTAACGCTGTTCAACCATCCACCAGATTTAGGTAATGATTTTAATAGGGAAGGGAACAAAGCAAATAAAGCAAATGGGATGGCAAGAGCGAATGAAAATCCGAACATCCCTACCGCAGGGCCTAAACGATCACCTTTAGAAGCTGCATCTACCAGTAATGTCCCAATTAGCGGACCTGTACAAGAGAAGGAAACGAGTGCTAAGCTGAATGCCATAAAAAAAATGCCCATCAATCCACCTTTGTCAGATTTCGCATCAATTTTATTTACAAAAGCGCTTGGTAAGGTGATTTCGAATGCACCTAAGAAAGATGCGCCGAAAACAACCAGCATAAGGAAGAAAAATGCATTAAATATTCCGTTTGTAGATAGGGCATTTAGCGCATCAGATCCAAAGGCGATTGTAACCAACATTCCCAGAGCTACATAGATCACTATAATCGAAATTCCATAAATAACCGCCTGACCAACAGCCCTACTTTTGCTGCCGGCTTTTTTAGTAAAAAAACTTACCGTTAAAGGCAACATAGGGAAAATGCAAGGCATTAAAATAGCGGCAAAACCGAAGAGAAGTCCTTTAATAAAAGTCTGCCAAAGCGTTAGTTTATCAGCATCATTCGAACTGGCTGCAACTGTTGAAACTGTTTTTGAAGTATCCTTTTTTACAGAATCTTTTACAATCTCATTGGCCGCGCTGTCTTGTGCCGAGCCTACCTCGGTAAAAACGATATCATCCGGCGGCGCAGTTGCGGTCGTATCTTGAACCACGACGGCATAACTTTTAATAGCATGCAATGCAATGAACATCGTTGCCATTAAAAATAGAATAAAAACCTTTTTCATTTGTGTGTGTGTGTTTAGGCCGTGAAATTAAGCATAATTTTATAAACGAGAAGTTTAAATGGGCCTACACAACTTAGATTTTACTTTAAACAGAAACAGTCCCGAAAATTCGGGACTGTCATTTAAATATTTTATTATCAACTATTTAACTGGAATGCTAAATTCAATCTCTTCTGGAGGAAGGCATTGTCTATCATTACAAACCATAAACTCAACTTTTCCTTTAACAGCAGTAGCAGCTTTGTTCAATTTTATTTTTTGTTGGAAGACAACTGATTTTTCAAAATAACTAACATTCATTTTAAAGGTATCTTCATATTTCACAATCGCTTTCGGCTCTATCGGCTTTCCAACCAATGCAAAATCTTTTGAAGGAGAGAAGGTAAAAGTAGTCTTTACAGGTCCGCCGTCCTTAACATTTTGCGAATAAATGTGCCATCTATCATCTATAGTGGCTTTTAAATATAGCACAGCTTCTGTTTTGCTAACTTTTTTTGCCGCGTAAGACCATGTAACCGGTTTTTCAATTTGCGCAAACGCTCCTGCAATGGTAAGCAATACCAATGATAACGCTAGTGTGATTTTTTTCATTATGTGTTTATTTTGTGTGTATAAATTCTACTTCTTTGAAATTGAAAACTTTCTGATCAATAGCTGTTTCGATGATCAACCTTCCTACATCTTCAATCCCTGTTATCTTACCTTCAAAAACCTCTCCATTATGAATGTAAGACGCCCTAACTTGATAATTGTATAGTCTACTAAGGTAATTTTTATGTAAAATATCATATTGACCAGATTTTAGAATCAGATAATATTTTTCTATAAAGATGGAAATTTTCTCCAAAATCTTCATTAAATCGATTTCCTTTTGAAGAATCTGTGCCAAAGAAGTCGCCTTATCCGTAATAACTTCTGAAAAAATTACCTGATTGATGTTCAGGCCAATGCCAATAACAGATGATTTAAATGCAGCACCTGTCAGGGTGTTTTCTATTAATATTCCCCCAACTTTCTTATTAAGATAGTAAATGTCGTTGGGCCATTTTACCTTAATTCCACTGGTAACAAAATGCATGAACGCATCGCTTACGGCCAGGCTAACCGCAATATTAAGATAAAACTGCTTATTAATAGGAAGAAATCCAGGCTTGAGGTAAATACTTATGCTGATGTTTTTCCCAGGCTCCGTTTGCCATATGCTCTCTTGCTGCCCTCTACCGGAAAATTGATTGTCTGCCATAATTACAGTTCCCTCTGCTAATGGCTCGGATTTTGACAACAATTCCTTTAAAAAGTTATTAGTAGAATCAACCTCTTTTAATTTGATTAAATTTTGACCAACAAATAGTGTCGAAAAAGTGTTATTTTGCAAGGGTTGAATTTATAATATTGTAATTCCAAAAATAAAGCATTTTAATGGTAAAAAAGAAAATAGTAGCCCTTTCTACTTACCTTTCTGAGTTAGCTGTACAAGGCATACAAGAGAAAAAAGGAGAAGATATCGTGCGGTTAGATCTTAGAAATATTCACACATCAGTAGCAGATTACTTTATCGTAGCAAGTGCTAATTCAAGCACCCAAGTTAAAGCAATTGCCGATAGTGTAGAAAAAGAAATATATAAGGCCACTCAGGCCGATCCAAGACATAAAGAAGGGCAGGAATCGGCCGATTGGATTATTCTTGATTATTTTGACGTGGTTGTGCACATTTTTAAAACAGAAAAGCGCCACTTTTATGGCATAGAAGAATTGTGGGGAGATGCCGAAAGTACAAATTACCAAAGCGCGTAACCTCTAGAACCATTTTGAACAAGACAAATGAACGATAATCAAAATACGAACGACAGCAAGAAACTGGGAAAAAGAATCCCAAACATTCCAAAAAAACCACAAAAAGGACCAAAATTTAATGTTTTCTGGATTTATGCAGCTATCATCATTGCTGTTATCGCCGCTCAGCTATTATTTTCTGGCGACGGTGGTAAAAAAGTAGACTATCCAGAGTTTGAAAGCAAAATGCTTTTAACCGGAGATGTGGAACGCCTGGTAGCCTATAGATCTGAAGATTTAGTGAAGGTTGAGGTGTATATTAAACCTGAAGCGCTAAAAAATAAACCGGAATATAAAAAGTATAAAAGCACAAGTACTTTCGCCGCAGTAAATACAGGTCCAACTGTATACTTCAACGCTGGTACTATGGATGGTTTAGACAAACAACTGGCAGAGTCGCAAAAAAACTTACCTGCTGGTCAAAAACCTATTTTGGCAGAAAAAGATAGTCGCAGTAACCCTTTCATGGGACTCTTACTGAACATCGGGCTTCCATTGTTACTTTTAATTGGATTCTGGATTTTCATGATGCGCCGGATGGGCGGCGGTGGAGCTGGCGGTGGTCAGATTTTCAGCATCGGGAAATCAAAAGCTACCTTATTTGATAAAGAAAGTCAGGTAAACATTACATTTAATGATGTAGCCGGGCTGGAAGAAGCGAAGCAAGAAGTAATGGAAATTGTAGATTTCCTTAAGAACCCGAAGAAATACACCAATCTGGGTGGTAAAATACCTAAAGGAGCATTATTAGTTGGTTCTCCTGGTACAGGTAAAACTTTATTGGCGAAAGCCGTAGCTGGTGAAGCGCAAGTACCTTTCTTCTCTTTGTCTGGATCAGATTTCGTAGAAATGTTTGTAGGTGTCGGTGCATCACGTGTAAGAGACTTATTCAAACAAGCTAAAGATAAAGCGCCATGTATCATCTTTATTGATGAGGTTGATGCCATTGGCCGTGCCCGCGGAAAGAACAGTGTAATGGGTGGAAACGACGAGCGTGAAAATACATTAAACCAATTATTGGTGGAAATGGACGGGTTTGGAACGGATTCAGGAATTATCATTCTGGCAGCAACCAACCGCCCAGACGTACTGGATTCAGCACTGTTACGTCCAGGCCGTTTTGATAGACAGATTTCTATCGATAAGCCAGATTTAGTTGGGCGTGAGCACATTTTCAATGTTCACTTGAAGCCGATTAAAACTGCAGCGGAAGTTGATGCTAAGAAATTATCTGCACAAACCCCGGGTTTTGCTGGTGCAGAAATTGCCAATGTTTGTAATGAAGCTGCGCTTATCGCTGCACGTAGAAACAAAGAGCAAGTTGATATGCAGGATTTCCAAGATGCAGTTGACCGTGTGATTGGTGGTTTAGAGAAGAAAAACAAAATCATTTCTCCTGAAGAAAAACGAATCGTTGCTTATCACGAAGCTGGTCATGCTATCGCAGGCTGGTTCCTTGAACATGCAGATCCTTTGGTTAAAGTATCTATTGTTCCTCGTGGTGTTGCCGCATTGGGTTATGCACAATATCTTCCAAAAGAACAATTTTTATACACTACAGAACAGTTAATTGATGGTATGTGTATGACAATGGGGGGACGTGTTGCAGAAGATATCACTTTCGGCAAGATATCAACCGGTGCACAAAATGACTTGGAACGCATTACCAAACTTGGATATGCCATGGTAACTATTTATGGTATGAATGAGGCTGTTGGAAATGTTTCTTTCCATGATCCGCAAAATGAATACAATTTTAACAAACCATATTCTGAAAAAACTTCGGAATTAATCGATGTTGAAGTTCGTAAATTGATTGGCGATGTCTACATCAAAACCAAACAATTGCTTACAGATAAGCGGGATGGTTTAGAAAAACTGGCTCAAAAGCTATTGGAAAAAGAAATCTTATTCCAGGCAGATTTGGAAGAGATTTTAGGTAAACGTCCGTTTGATACACGTACAACTTATGACGAGTTCGTAAACGGTACTGGCGATCAAAGTCCGGCTGCTGAAGGATTAATTCATGACGGCGTGAGCGATACAGACATTAATAAAGAAGTAAACGGATTGAATCCTGCTGCAGATAAAGCCTAGTAATGTGATGCGTTAAATTGCATATAAACACAATTATACATATGTTTGAACCCTTGAGCCTTGAAAAGTTCAAGGGTTCATTTTTTATCCCAATGAAAGATAATACGACAGCGAAAGAGCAGATCTTAAAAAAAATAAGAAAAGCGCTCTTAGAGAAGCGTGAAAATCCATATCCTAACTTAGAGGAAAGTCCGTTGTACAAGAAAAACACGGAGGAGCTCGAAATTTTATTTGCAGAACAACTTACGGCCATATCGGGCAATTTTATTTTTTGTGAGGATGGAATAGATTTTTTTGAAAACATGCTTCAACTGGCAGATCGTTTCAAATGGCGCAAAATCTATTGCTGGGAACCTGAACTTCAGGAATTCTTAGCGAAATATGAATTTCCTTTTTATCAAACCGATAAAGATTTTGAACAGGCAGAGGTAGGAATTACACTTTGTGAGGCACTAATTGCCCGTAATGGTAGTGTAATGGTCAGTAATCAGGGCGCTGCCGGAAGGAGATTAAGTATTTTTCCTCATCACCATATTGTAATTGCAAAAACCAGTCAATTGGTTTTAGACCTTAAAGATGGTTTCCAGTTGCTCAAGAACAAATATGGTAATCAAATTCCATCAATGATTAGTAATATCACTGGTCCAAGCAGAACCGCCGACATCGAAAAAACATTAGTTTTAGGAGCACATGGTCCGAAAGAACTTTTCGTGTTTCTGATTGATGATTTTAGCTAAACTTCTAAATCGTCTCTTTTGATGCGCGATTATAAATGGCAAATAAGTTCTAGGATTTAATCGTGTTTGTCGGCTTAAAAGGCATAATTCACAGTGCAAACATTGCTTCTAAAAAGAATCTTTCAAACTTTTTCTTTAGAATCGAGCACTGCTAATATTTTATTTATTTTCCATATTCGAATATAATTGATATTTTTATACTACATACCGTTTTGGTATGCGGTATTATAATTATGAGCAAAGCAATAAATACGGTAATAGCCGGCACAGGGAGTTACATCCCTGAAAATATAATTTCTGGCAATGAATTCCTGAATTCGACTTTTTTTGAGAACGGAAATCGCATTGAAAAAGAAAATGCTGAGATTATCCATAAGTTTTCTGAGATCACTGAAATCGTAGAACGAAGATATATCAGTGAAGAGCAATTGAGCAATCATATCGGCGCTAAAGCGGCAGAGCGGGCGATTGAAAATGCCGGGATTGATAAGGAAACCTTAGATTACATTATATTCTGCCATAACTTCGGAGATATTCCGTTAGGAAGTAACAGAGTTGATATTCTTCCATCACTAGCAGCAAAGGTGAAACAACAATTGGGCATATTAAATCCCGATTGTGTCGCTTATGATATCATTTTTGGCTGCCCTGGATGGGTTCAGGGATCTATCCAAGCAGATTATTTTATTAAAAGTGGTGATGCCAAACGCGTGATGGTGATTGGTGCAGAAACCTTGAGTAGAATCATTGATCCACATGATCGCGACAGCATGATCTTTTCTGACGGCGCTGGGGCGGTAATTTTTGAAGGAAAAGAGGAGCAGGAACAAAAAACAGGCATTTTAGCGCATAAAACCGAAACCCACGCTGTAAATTACGGTAATCTGCTTACTATGGGTAAAGGATCACACCCGGAAGAAAATAATGGTAACTTTTACCTTAAAATGAATGGCCGCAAGCTTTACGAATTTGCTGTTGTACAAGTTCCGCAGGTGATCAAAAAAGCAATTGATAAGGCAGGCTTGAGTGTTGATGATGTAAACATTGTATTTGTTCATCAAGCGAACGGTAAAATGGACACGGCAATTATGAAACGTCTTTTTAAACTATATGGTAAAGATACAGTTCCGGAGAACCTGGTTCCAATGACCATTTCATGGTTGGGTAATAGCTCGGTTGCAACCGTACCTACCTTGCTTGATCTAGTTTTGAAAGAAGAAGTTAAAGGATATAAAGTTAAAGCGGGTGACATCGCTGTTTTTGCTTCAGTAGGAGCAGGAATGCATATCAACGCATTTGTATACCGTTTTTAATTAGCCAACCTCTTTAAACCCGCCTTTGCCTGGCTTTCAATGCTGTTCTCATACTCATGATTTTTCATATTGAGGGCAGTGTTGAAAGCCTCTTTTGCTTTTAATGCATTCTTCTTCTTTTCATAAATCTTACCCATCTGCACTGCTGCATTTGCTGCGAAGTAATATTTTAAGCTTTTACCCTGATTAATTGCAGACTGATATGCCGTGAGCGCCTGATCATCTTTATTTAAGCCGTCATAAATCCTTCCTAACCTATAGTTAAATTCTGCCTTATCTTTATCACTTGCATAGTTTGAAGTTTGTCTATCAGCCAGTACCTGCAAAGCTTTATTAAGATATCCTCCATCAAATAATAACCTAGTTTTTAAAAGATCAACAGGGGGGAGAGGGGCCAAAGCTTCATTTTTCGCTTGCTTGTCCTTTTCAGTGTATAGGAAACCATTATTAATCGTCTTTGCTATAAATGTATTATAGCCTGTTTTATCGCCTTTTAAAAGCGAAATCCATGCAAGATGAAGATTAGCATCCTTTACGTAATTAACGCCCTTATTCGTTTGCAAAAAGCGATTGAAATAAACACCAGCATTGAGATCTAATTTATTGAGGTGAGCTAGCCCCTCCAAATAATCCAGATATGGAAATGGCTGGTAAACGCCTCCTTCTGGCTTTCTAGCTAAAAACTGAATAGCCTCATCATTATGGGCGTTCTTTAAACAAACGTAGCCTTGTAGATAACTTTTTAGTAAACTGGTATCTGCTATACGTTCGGTGTATTTCATTGTTTTCGCATAAGCTGAGGGGCTATGTGCCACATCACTCAATACGTAAGCGTAATAAAACACCACTTCATCATAAAACGGCTCATAAGAAGATTTAGGTAGATAATCTGCAAGTTTTTCGAACATATTAAGACCTGTTTGCAGGTTGCCACGGATACCAAAAGTAGAAAGCGCAGTTTTCAGTGCACCATCAGGTAAATTGCCTAAGACAGCATTTATTAAACCTAGCCCTTTAAAATTGAGTTGGAAATCTGGAAATTTTTTAACGTTCTCCTGAAGAAGACTATTTGCTTTTTTAACTTCCATGGCCGCATTAAAAAACTCGCTAAAACGGCCTCGAATTAAGGCCCATTGCAAATTTATTTCAGCCTGTGCATATAGATAGTATGGAGACTTCTTATCATCATCACTAATCTGATCCAAACGACTTGACTTATTGCCTTTCAGCCGATCAAAGTCGGCCTTACTTTCTGAAGTAACCAGTGTGAAATAATCTACATAATTTTCTAGCAACGGGATAATGGAATTATTGGGATGTTGCTTCTTTTCTGTAGCGATGTAAGCTCTGGCGTTACCTAGCTTCAGTTCAAAAATGCTTTTGTAAGCTTTTAGGCAATTTGCATTGAAATCGAAATTTGCAAAGAGAGGAGTAGCGGAAAATATAAGTAAAGCGGAGAGGATGATAAAACGTAGCTTTTTGATCATTTTTGATGGTATTCGTTGCGATTGAAATGATAATAACCCGAATTTTACACGGTACTATTAAACGCTAAAATTTTATCCTTGTTTTGTGTATAAGCAAAAAACGTCCCGATTAAATCGGGACGTTCATTATAATATTTTAAAGATTGATTAACCTTCAGCTACTTCATGAGTTAAAGCCTCATCAACAAGGATACGACCACAATGTTCGCAAACGATAATTTTTTTACGCTGACGAATATCTAATTGACGTTGAGGAGGAATTTGGTTGAAACAACCTGAACAAGAATCACGATCAATAGTTACCACTGCTAACCCGTTAACAGCATTTTTGCGTAAACGTTTGTAAGCAACCAATAAGCGTTCTTCAATTTGAGGCTCTGCTTTATCTGCTTTCTTTTGTAGATCCTGCTCTTCTTTTTCAGTTTCAGCAGTAATTACATCCAGCTCACCTTTTTTAATCTCTAAATCTTTCTTTCTGCCATCTAATTCTGCTTTTGCTGCTTCATAGATTTCAGTTTTAGAAGTGATTTCGAAACCGTGTTCTTTAATTTTTTTCTCAGAAACCTGAATATCTAGCCCTTGAATCTCAATTTCTTTGGTTAAAGCATCGTATTCACGGTTGTTTTTAACTTCTTTTAATTGAGTATCGTATTTTTTTATAGAAGACTGTGCGTCTTTGATCGTATTTTTTCGCGTTACGATTGAATCTTCCAAATCATCAAGCTCAGCTTTAATTTTTGAAATTCTAGTTTCTAATCCTAAAACATCATCTTCTAAATCGGCAACTTCCATTGGTAATTCGCCACGTACCTGACGGATTTTATCAATTTTGGTGTGGATATTTTGTAATTCGTATAAAGCCTTTAGCTTTTGTTCTACGGTTTGTTCCATTAAAACAAGTAATTTATGGGGTTTGTATTTTGCTCCGTTAAACGGATTGCAAAGTTAGTAAATTTTTTCTGAATAATTTCAAGCAATAAATTAGAGGTAAATTGTTCAGTTTCAAAGTGTCCAATGTCGGCAATGATGATTTTTTCTTCCGCATCAAAAAACTCATGATATTTAAAATCAGCAGTAATAAAAGCATCAGCTCCGGCAGCTATTGCTTCCTTTAAAAGGAAACTTCCGGAGCCGCCACACACAGCTACCTTTTTGATTCTTTTTCCAGTTACCGCAGTATGGCGAACTACCTTTGCCTTCATGTTATCTTTAACCAGATGAAGAAAATCGAAGGCATCCATATCGTATTCCAGCCAGCCCAACATGCCTGCGCCTACTAACTGATGTTTGTTTTCTAACTTATAAATATCATAAGCAACTTCCTCGTAAGGGTGGTTTTCAAATAGCGCAAGTAAAATCTTTCTCTCGGCCTGGGTAGGATAAATGATCTCCAACCTGGTTTCCGCCTCGCGATGCCGAACACCTCTTTCACCGACAAAAGGATCCGATTCTTCATTCCCTTTGAAGGTTCCAAAACCATCTGCATTGAAACTACATTCGCTATAATTCCCAATGTTTCCGCCCCCTGCGTAAAACAACGCCGACCGTAATTGCTCTGCCTGAGCATGCGGACAATAAGTTACCAACTTTTTTAACAGGCCGGTTTTAGGGGAAAGTACTTTAGTTCCACTTAAGCCCAACCGTTCGCAAATGCGGGCATTTACGCCGGTATGTACACTATCGAGATTG
The DNA here is from genome assembly GCA_037032985.1 of Bacteroidota bacterium. Classification (GTDB taxonomy): domain Bacteria; phylum Bacteroidota; class Bacteroidia; order Sphingobacteriales; family Sphingobacteriaceae; genus Pedobacter. The sequence continues at coordinate 7,726 of JAZBLB010000013.1, read as the reverse complement.
GTATGGATGGCATATAAAGCGATGTTATTTTTAATCGCCTTTAACACCACACGTTCTACGTAATTTTTTCCATTTAGTTTCTTTAAAACTTTAAAAACGATGGGATGGTGGGTAATAATCAAATTACATCCTGTAGAAATGGCCTCATCTACAATAGCTTCGATACAGTCTAAAGCCACCAACGCTGCACGAATATCCATATTTGGATCGCCTACGATTAACCCTGAATTATCATAATCTTCCTGATAATTCAGCGGTGCAATACTTTCCAGGTAATTGGTAATTTCGGATAATTTCATGGTATAAATATAGAAAAGGTTTTTGTTGAAAAGGAATGTAGCAAAACCATTGTTTTAAGCTTAATGAAAACTGCAATGCAGGGTGTGAAAGTAGTGTTTAAAATAATAGCAATTAGTTGCACGGAAACATAATACGCGGATCAAATTTAAACCTAAACTAATGAAGTAGTTACAATGAACATATTTATATATAGTTACCACGGAAGCACGGAATACACGGATCAAATGTAAACCAAAACCAATGAACTATTAACGGATGAATTAATGCGCATAGAATTGCCAAGGAAGCACAGAATACACGGATCAACTTGAAACCAAACCAATGAGCCATTGACAAATAAACTAATGAATATTTGATTGAAAAGGAAGTATGGAATACAGGGGGAAATTTCTCATCATCAGTTCAATAAACACGGAGAATTTAGCGAATTGAAAAATCAGCTGTAAAAACAAAAAGCCCGCAAACCTGATATTTTCATCTGTTGCGGACTTAATTTTAGTAGGAGAATTTTTGGGGATTATTGAAATCCACCACCCATTCTTACCATTTGCAGACTTTCGAAGACTGCTTTCTGGTTATATTCAAAAGACAGGCTTTTATGGTTAATTACATCTACAATCGTACCGATCATACATAATCCTCCGGTAAAAAAGTATAAAATACCCATTCCTATCTGTCCGATAACAAATCGGTGTATCCCGGCGAAGCCCAAAAACCCGATAAGCGCTAATAATAGAATTTCAGAGGGTTGTTTTCTTCTGCTTCCGTAAATCATCAGGAAGTTACGCAACTGTTGCTCAGTTAAGCCAGTTGTTGCTTGTTGTAAGTATGCATATTCTTCTGGCGTTATACCTGGTAACGACATTAAAGGTGATTGAAATATATCCATGGTTTTATTTGTTTGTAGTTAATATTTTAAATTTTTGTTTATTCCTGATTAACGTATAAATTCTGTAAATTATAATTAAAAGTGCCGGCAATCCAAACCAATGTTCGGAAAAGCTTTCGGTAAATTCGCCATGAAAAATATGACTGATCGACCTCCCCAATCCGCATCCCGGACACCAGCCTTCATAGCCTAAATTAGCCAGAGGGCAAAGTGTAAAATGATGCTCATGACCGTTGGCTGTTGCCAGTAACACTAAAGCCATCACCCAGAACGCTAGTTCTAACGGGAAGTTTTTAATGTATATCATGCTTTCAATTTATATGTTTTAGAGGATCTGTGATGTGCTTTGTTACAGGATTAGACGCTTATTCGACCAACTGTAAATATATCCCGACGAATCAGTGCTTGAGAACGAACAAACTTCGCACAAACTTAAAAAACCTTTAACATAATTGAGGGTTAATATTAAAGAATAAGCTTATTTTTGTGCCTTGAACATTCGCGATTTAATAAACAGATACAAAACCGACGATCGGGTAACCCAATTTACCAAAGCGTTGAACGCTTCAAAGAGCCCTAAGATACAATTAAAAGGATTAGTGGGTTCTGCTGATGCCATTGTTGCACTTTCCTCTTACTTTTTACTGCATAAACCATTGCTTTTCATTTTGCCCGATAGGGAGGAGGCAGCTTATTTTCAGTCTGATCTGGAAAGCGTGCTGGATAAGCAGGTTTTATTATTCCCTTCATCATACCGTAAATCTTTCGATTTTACCCAGGTAGATACTGCAAATGTACTGGCCCGGGCAGAAGTGCTGAATGAATTGAATCATGATTCTGAGTACGGGAAAATAGTGGTTTCCTATCCCGAAGCTATCGCTGAAAAGGTTATAGATCGATCTGCCTTAGAGAAAAATACATTAGAAATAAGCCTTGGCGCCAAACTTGGCATCGATTTTATCAATGAGTTTCTTATCGATTATGATTTCGACAGAAGTGACTTTGTGTATGAACCTGGTCAGTTTTCCATCCGCGGGGGAATTGTAGATATTTTTTCATTCTCTTCTGATTTACCTTACCGTATCGAATTTTTTGGAGATGAGGTAGAAAGCATCAGAAGTTTCGAAATCGAGAGCCAGCTTTCGGTTAATAGCGTTAAATCGCTCACGATTGTGCCCAACGTACAGGCCAAATTTTTAACCGAAAGTAACATTAGTATCCTCGATTACATTGATCAGGATACGCAGCTTTGGCTTAAAGATGTTGAATTTACACTTGATATTGTAAAAGCTGGTTATAAAAAAGCAGTCGAACTTTGGAAAGCGCTTTCATTGGCAGATAAAGCTCAGAACCCGGAATGGATTGATCCTAAGTTTGCTTTTAGTGATGAAAAACTACTTGGCGATCATTTACATGATTTTCCTTTAGTAGAATTCGGGAAACAATTCTTTTATAAAACAGAAGATAGATTTGAATTTGAAACCAAACCGCAGCCTTCTTTTAATAAAGACTTCAATCTGCTGATTCATAATTTAAAAGAGAATGAAAAAGAGGGTATCGTAAATTTCATTTTTACCGATTCGCCTAAACAGATTGAGCGGTTATATGCCATTCTGGAAGACATTGATAAAACAGCAAAGTTTACACCAATCAACAGCATGCTCAGAGAGGGTTTTGTAGACCCTCAAATTCAAACTGCTTTTTACACCGATCACCAGATTTTTGATCGATATTATAAATACAAGCTTAAAAAAGGCTATCAAAAAAGCCAGGCCATTACACTGAAGGATTTACGTGAACTGAAATCCGGAGATTATGTTACCCATATTGATCACGGTATTGGCAAATATGCCGGATTAGAGAAAGTGGAGGTAAACGGTAAAACGCAGGAAATGATCCGCCTGATTTATGCAGATAATGATTTGCTTTATGTAAACATTAACTCCCTTAACCGCATCGCGAAATACAGCGGCAAGGAAAGTGGTGTTCCGAAAATGAATAAGCTTGGTACCGATGCCTGGGACAAGCTGAAAAAAACAACAAAAAAAAAAGTTAAAGACATTGCACGGGATTTAATCAAGCTTTATGCGCTAAGAAAAACCCAGGCAGGAACGGCTTTCTCTCCCGATGGTTATTTACAAACCGAGTTGGAAGCTTCGTTTATTTATGAAGACACCCCAGATCAGTTAAAAGCCACTCAGGATGTAAAAAAGGATATGGAAGCACCACATCCAATGGATCGTTTAGTATGTGGAGACGTAGGTTTTGGCAAAACCGAAATTGCAGTTCGTGCCGCGTTTAAAGCTGTTGCAGAAGGTAAGCAAGCTGCTATTCTGGTTCCTACTACTATTTTAGCTTTACAGCATTTCAAAACTTTTTCTTCCCGCTTAAAGGATTTCCCTGTCACAGTAGATTACATTAATCGTTTCAAAACTAGTAAACAGATCAAAGATACGCTGGCCGAGGCAGCAGCAGGAAAGGTTGACATTTTGATTGGCACACATCGTTTGCTGAGTAAAGATGTAAAGTTTAAAGACCTTGGCATCATGATTATTGATGAAGAGCAAAAGTTTGGAGTAACGGCGAAAGAGCGTTTAAAAGCAGTTCGTGTAAATGTAGACACCTTAACGCTTACGGCAACTCCGATTCCAAGAACATTGCATTTTTCTTTAATGGGTGCCCGCGATTTGTCTATTATTAGTACGCCACCTCCAAATCGGCAGCCGGTGAGTACAGAACTCCATGTCTTTAATGATAAGCTAATTCAAGAAGCTGTACAATTCGAGTTAGACCGTGGCGGTCAGGTTTTCTTTATTCACAACCGTGTAAACGATTTAATGCAACTAGGTGGAATGATCCAGAAACTGGTACCAAAAGCCAGAATTGGAATTGCCCATGGAAAATTAGATGGTGACGCTCTGGAGGATGTTATGCTCGATTTCATTAATGGTGAAAAAGATGTTCTCGTAGCCACAACCATTATTGAAGCGGGTTTAGACATTCCAAACGCCAATACCATCATCATTAACCATGCACATATGTTTGGTTTGAGCGATCTACACCAAATGCGTGGCCGCGTGGGGCGGAGTAATAAAAAAGCATTCTGCTATTTACTTTCGCCACCGCTTTCTACTTTAACTTCTGAAGCAAGGAAACGATTAAGCGCAATTGAAGAGTTTTCTGATTTGGGCAGCGGTTTTAATGTAGCTATGCGCGATTTAGACATACGTGGTAGCGGAAACCTTTTAGGTGCAGAGCAAAGTGGTTTTATTGCAGAAATTGGATTCGAAATGTACCACAAAATATTGGATGAAGCGATTCAGGAGTTGAAAGAAGCTGAGTTTAAAGGCCTGTTTGAAAACGAACCTGAACGACCTTTTGTGGGCTTTACACAAGTAGATACAGATCTTGAACTGTATATTCCTGATGCTTATATTACCAATATTACCGAACGCTATAATTTATATACAGAACTTTCTAAGCTGAGTAATGAAACCGAACTTGCCGTTTTTGAAAAGCATTTAGCTGATCGATTTGGCCCGGTTCCACCACAGGTGAAAACCATGTTAAGTGTAGTCAGACTCCAGTGGTTTGGTAAAAAACTAGGCTTCGAGAAAATTAGCTTCAAGAAAAACAGCCTTCGGGGATATTTCTTGAGTGATAAACAATCAAAATATTTTGATTCCAATACATTTACCAGAATCTTGACTTTCGCCCAAAATCATCCACGCATGTGTAATTTAAAAGAGGTAAAAAACACCTTAAGGATTGCTTTTGATAATGTAAATACTGTGGAGGAAGCTATTCAAACTCTAGAACTAATTGATTAAAACGTTAATTCAGTCAGTCGGCTGACTGAATTAACGTTAAGTCAGTCAGCCAACTGACTGAATTAATAAAATTTTGTATATTTGAATATGCAAGGTCAGATTTCCAGATATCTAAAATCAACCATTCTTAACAAAATTGGGAAGAATAAGGTGATTTTGCTTTTCGGAACCAGAAGGGTAGGTAAAACCTGGCTCATTGAACAAATAACTGCTGAAGCAAACATCGCATATCTTTTTTTAAATGGAGAAGATCAGGATATTCAAACCCTCTTGGCCACCAGAACTGCGGCAAACTACAAAAGAATTTTAGGTAAGAGTAAATTATTGGTGATTGACGAGGCCCAGGTGATTCCTGAAATTGGCAAAATTTTAAAATTGCTGATCGATAGCTTCAAAGATCTTACAATTATTGCCAGTGGTTCATCTGCCTTTGATCTTTCCAATCAAACCGGAGAGCCACTTACCGGTAGAAGCATTACTTATCATCTTTATCCAATTGCGCAACTTGAACTGGCAGTAAACGAAAATGGCTTACAAACCACTCAAAACCTGGAAGAGCGGTTAATTTTTGGTTCATACCCTGAAATATTTCTATTGGAAACCCTTGCCGAAAAATCGCAATACTTAACAGAATTGGTTAAGTCATATCTGCTGAAGGATATTTTGATTTATGAGAATATTCAGAACAGTAATAAACTATTTGATTTGTTAAGGCTTGTTGCGTTACAAATTGGCTCAGAAGTTTCGATTGATGAGCTTTCCAGGTCATTAGGTATTAGCAAAAATACGGTTGATCGTTATCTATACTTACTTTCGAAAGTTTTTATCATTTATAAGGTAGGCGGATATAGCAATAACCTTCGCAAAGAAGTAACAAAATCTTCTAAATGGTATTTTTACGATAATGGCATCCGCAATGCCATTATCAATGATTTTCGGTTGTTATCTCTTAGAAATGATCAAGGCATTTTGTGGGAAAACTATGGGTTTAGTGAGCGTATTAAGAAAACAAACTACAAACATCAGGGCGCTCAATATTATTTTTGGAGAACTTACGATCAACAGGAAATTGATTTAATTGAAACAAAAAATGGAGAAATGATAGCCATCGACTTTAAATGGAGTACTCAAAAAAAGAAAATCCCCGGCTTTTTCGCAAAGAATTATCCAAGTGCCTCCTTTTCAATTATTAGCAGAGAAAATTACTTAGATTTTATACTTTAATGGATCCCACCTTATTACTCGATTTAGTGAAAATGCAAATGCCTTATGGAAAATATAAAGGTTATCTAATCTGTAATATTCCAGAAAGCTATTTGCTTTGGTATAAAGATAAAGGCTTTCCTAAAGGTAAGTTAGGAGATTTGATGGCAACAATGTTTGAAATTCGTGTAAATGGATTAGAATATTTACTTACGCCATTGAAAAATCAAACTCGGTAAAAAGTACAGCATAAAAAATCGGCTAATTTTTCCCGCAGGTTAAACGACTATCACAGAAAAATCTGTGGCTTACCATATAATCTGCGGGAAACAAAACTATATCTCACAACCATTCTCATCACAAATGGCATCATTATTTTTATTTAATGAAGTAAGCGTGGTTTTAGGTTGAGCATCTTTCCAAGCAGCGAAACTTTGGGTTAAGGCTTCAGTAAAGGCTTCTATCGGCTGCGCACCAGATACACCGTATTTTCTATCCATTACAAAATATGGAACACCTCGGATACCCAGATTCTGGCTTTCATAAATATCATAACGAACGGCTTCAGCAAACTGATCACTATTCACAACGGCTTCAGCTTCTGATCTATCTAATCCAATTTCATCAGCAAGGTTAATTAAAACTTCAGATTCCCCAATGTTCAATCCATTTACAAAATGTGCTTCAAATAGTTTTTCCTCAGCAACATCCTGTAGATTGTGTTTAGCAGCCAGATGAATAAGGCGGTGTGCATCGAACGTATTTGCTGGAATATTATGATCGAAATCTATTTTTAATCCGGCATTTGCGGCCATATCGCTTACCTGTTTCGTCATCTGCTTCGCCTGGTCTACCGGCATACCTTTGCTTCTGCTCAGGTAATCATAAACGGTCTCGTTGCTTGTATTATGATATTCAGGATTTAACTGATAACTTTTCCAATCCACATCAATTTCATTTTTAAAAGGCAATTTATCAATAGCCTGTTCAAAATGCCTTTTACCGATATAACAAAACGGACACATTACATCCGACCAAATTTCTACTTTCATAAGGTAAAAGTAGTTCCTTATGTTTTAAAGAAGGTAAACTCAAAGTAAAAAGCATTGATATCAAAAGAGGCACTTATACCTCACCACAGGGGAAAAATTTCCCCAACCCAAATAGAACAGTCTACCTAAACATTATTAAGCATTAAATAAATATGGCACCATTTTGCACTATTTAATTCAAATTTTGATATTATTATGAAAAAAATGCTTTTTACAGGTCTGGTAATTACTGGCCTGTATTTTGGTGCTTTCACACAGCGACAAGCACATTATTCTTCTAATTTCCAAACTAAAATTCAGTCTATCACCATAGATAATTTAACGGGAAACATCCTTATCAAGGAAGCAAACAAGGTTTCTTCTTTTAATCCTCAAACCAATGCAATTGATTGGAGTCGGATCAAGCAAAAAAGTTGGGGAGTTGAGAAGTTTATTTAATTTTGTACAACATT
>JAZBLB010000012.1:0-152711 GCA_037032985.1 Bacteroidota bacterium | reverse complement strand
TGCAGTTTATGGTTTCAATCCCGATGGCCAGGCTTGTTGGCTATGTCTGGCTAAGCGTCATCATCGATGCCTTAAGGAACTCCGCCGTTTTTATTTCCGCCTGTAATGAAGCTTCCTAAAAACTCATTTTCTTATTCATCGGATTAATGCATTTCTCATCGAAATAGCCTTGATTTTGAAGGCAGGTGATCCTGCATTGTTGTTGAAGCGCCTGATGATGAGGCGCGTAATATAAAAGTTCCGTCTTGATCTATTGAGCGATTCGCTAAATTAACTAATTGCTTGCCTTTAAGATATTGTAGATTAGAGCGGTTTGCTGAATATTTTATCTACCTTTACAGCATCTTAGTTAACAATTACCCTTTTAGTTATTGCTCGATCAAATTTTCAAATGTCCTCTCGCCACTGCATTTTTTGTCTAATTCTTCGTTCCGTTAACCTACATGGCTAATTGCCCATATCTCAGGAGTAACCGAACCGTCTTTATTAACCCTTATATCAAATCCCTTTCAACACAATTACATGAATAAAAAACTACTCTCCATCACCTTTGCCGCCACAGTAGCTCTTGCATCTTGCAACAAGAATCTTGTTGAGCCCGTAACATCCCCGATAAGTACTGGTGAAATCACAGTTCCAAAAGGATTTAGCTGGGAAAATTCACGAAATGTAAATCTTAACATAAGTATTGCTGAAACGAAATTTCCTGGAAAGCTTTATGTGGTTGCCATCTATAACTCAGACCCAAGTACAGGAGGGACATTGATTTGCAAAGGTTCTCTAAACTCTGTAGCCGGGTTTAAAACCAATCTTTACTTATCAAATCAAATTAGTGAGCTATACGTTGTCTGCATTAGTCCAGATTTAAAAGCCACGAATCGAACCGTCTCCATAGTCTCCACTGAACAAGACATTGTCTTTGGCTCATAAATGTTCATCCATAACGAAATTCTTATGAAATATATCGCCGCTCTCGCCCTAACGATTCTTGTTTATACGGCATTTTCTACATCCTCCCTCGCCCAAACAGTGCCTGCTTTTGGTGCCTCACAAAGCTTTGCTGTTTTAGGGGGCTCAACGGTATCCTCAACGGGTTCCACAGTAATAACTGGTAATGTTGGCGTTAGTCCAGGTACAGTTGTAAAAGGCCTTTCAGCAGCATCCTTCAGGGAAGGAGCTATTTTTAGCGGCGCCACTAGCTTGGCCGGTGCTGCTCATGATGATGCTGTGAAGATTTTTAAAAACCTGTCTAGTCAATCCTATCCAAGAGGGGAGGATCTTTCAGGCAAGATTTTAGGCCAAACGCCTGGTGCAACTACCCTCAAGCCTGGTGTGTATCACTTTAAATCTTCCGCTCAGTTAAATGGGGTACTGACCCTTGATGATCAGGGAGATCGAAATGCAGTTTTTATATTTAGAATTGACTCTACCCTTACCACAACCAGCTACTCAAAAGTAGTGATGAAAAGTGGTGGAAAGGGAGCAAATGTTTTTTGGCAAGTAGGCACATCTGCTAAAATTGGTCAATATACTAGCTTTTTAGGGAATATATTTGCTTCCTCAAGCATTACCATGACCGCTGGCGCTACTACTACCGGCAGATTATTTTCCATCACAGCTGCTATAACAATGGATACCAATACAGCTTTTGCTAGTTCTGCGGATGCGCAAGATAAAGATGAGGATGGTATTCCAGATCAGCTCGATGATTATCCTAATGATCCACGCAAAGCCTTTAACAATTATTCATCCACAACGGGTGGATCAACAGTTGCCTTTGAAGACCTGTGGCCCTCTAAAGCAGATTTTGATATGAATGACTTAGTCATGAGCTACAATTATACCATTGTAACCAATGCCAAGAATATCGTAGTAGAGGTGATCGGTAAATTTCTATTAAAGGCCGCTGGTGGAGACCTTCCCAATGGATTTGCGGTGGAATTTCCACTAGCCTATAACAAGGTGGGTGGACTGACCGGGGCTACCTTAGAAGCTGGACAAAGCAAAGCGGTTATTGTTTTATTCACAAATATGCGAAAGGAAATGCTGAATGGTAATACAAAACCCAGTAATGAACAGAGCAAACCCGAACCGTACGCTATTCGATTTGATGTGATAGATGGCCCATCGTTCGAAAAATTTGGCTACGACTACAATCCCTTTATTTTTTATATGTATTCCAATTCCAGGCGCGAAGTTCATTTAATGAACAAACCACCAAGCGATCTGGCTGACAAGACCTTATTTGGTCAAAACGATGACGCCACCGACATCGCTGCAGGAAGGTATTATGTAACCAAAACGGGTTTACCTTATGCCATTAACATCCCCATTTCAAACTTTGAATACCCAATCGAAAACAAAGATTTGACTCAAACGTATCTTCACTTTGCAGAATGGGCCATCTCAGGAGGAAAAGTATACATTGACTGGTTTAATAATACCGATAAATCCTATCGGAATCCTTCATTGATTTATACAAAATAATATTAACCAAGAGGTCTTTCCTTATCCTTCATTCGATCCGTTTATTCATTTGAACAGCGTTCGCAAATTTAACTATACTCAAAAAACGGCAACAAGGTAGGGGAGTGAAATTTTGAGGTTGAATTGAGAAGCGATGGTGTTTTGAATAATGACTGACTGATAAAGCGAAAAATATTTTGCCAGCTTTTTTTCCTATTTTTAAGTGGTATGTATCAATAGACAAACTAAGCTTGGTTTGATTAGTGAATTGATCAGCGGATTGCCACTATCCTAAGTAAACCAAAATTGCGGGTCAAAAAGGCGGACGAACTGTGATCGAGGATTAATGTTGGTTTTAGACCTGGCAACTTATCCATTATTTAAAGGGCCATCACCTAATCGTAAATCGAAATATCACGACTAGTTGAAAATTGACTAATAGGATTATTCAAGAGGTAAGCATAGCGGTATTTAAACAGACGAGTGAAAGGGGAAAAAATTGGCTGGAAGAATAGTGCCAATGTGCAATACTAGCAAAAGTTAAGTCCTGTCCAAAGCTCAACTTAAGGCGTTTAAATGTAGTGATTGATGGAGGTATTATTAGCTTATCTTTTAACCACTATTGCCGGGCTTTTGACTACTTAAAGAAGAATAAGATACGCAAAGTAATGCGATGTACCTGAACTGTTTTAGTTTGTAATCTGATGCTCCTCAAAAGCTACCGTTTTCCTGAAGGATGCTGTTAGCACATTTAAGCGAGGGTGGTGAGAATGCCAGTGCCCAATTAGGGATTGGCATTTTGGGTTTTTATTGAACATCTTTTCTCCTAATTAGCCTAGAAACCGGTATGCCAGCCTTCCACTTTCATCTGGTGAACGCTGGTGGTGAGGTAAGATGCTTGCTGGGGCTAGTTTATACTGATAGAGAATTACAGGAATCAGTTTACATCAGATTTATATTTCCTTCTTTACTATGCAGTCTTACCAATTTGTTGTGATCAGGTATAGCCAACTTCCGGCAGGCTAAATGCTACGCTGCTTCGGCTGGCAGAAAAAGGGATGTTCTCGAGGGCGGTTGTTGGTGCTTATCCAGTTATGGTGAGCAGTAGGAGAATAGCGCAAGATCACCCCCCCCGTTCATCATCCCCAACTAATCATTCTTTTGACTTCCTTCAACGACTCATGTTTGCGCTACCCTTGTACGAAAATAAGGTGTCTCAGAAGACACACGCCTGCTATAGCGATGCCTGAAATAGAGTTGTTGAAAATTGCGATTAACTCATCAATAATAATGATTATCCGTTATGGATGATTGATTCTCCATAATAGTATAATTCAAAACGTGCAAAAGTGTAATTATTGACCGAAAAAGTGTAATCAAAGATCGGTCGTTCGTCACTAGATTTGAGAAAGGTAACCTTACTGAATTGAGTTTTGCTGGCCTTGCTTTCCCTTTAGAAAAAAGTCGGTAGTTGATTAAGCAAAAATATGGCTGTTGATGCGTGCGATGAAGCTAAAGATTAGGCTGATAGAACTGACCCAATAAATTGAGATCCCGACTACTTAACCAGAGGAAAAACCCTAAAGCCAAAAATCAAAATGATCAATCCGCCAAATCTGAAAACTTTCACCAAACTAAAGTTCATTGCCTCAACAGCTATACTTTGCATGATTGTAAATACGCTCTTCGCTCAACCGAATCCAAAAGAGAATAGCAAAAACGTTACCCTTCATTTCGACAACGTCGTAAATGGTAAACCCTTAGTGCTAGGTAATGGCCAATTTAAAAATGAGACAAATGAATCCTTTAGCATCACCACTTTTAACTACTTCATCAGCAATATTAGCCTGGTGAAGGAAAACGGAGAAGTTTTCGTTGTTCCGCAAGATGACAGCTACTTTTTGCATAAAGCGGTCGATTCTACCACGGCTAATATGCCCTTCAGGCTGCCGGATGGAAAGTATCAGTCAATTTCATTTCTTATTGGGGTAGATAGCGTACGCAATACCATGGACATCAGTCGCCGAACCGGCGCTCTTGACATCGCTGGCGGAATGCTGGAAGGTATGTACTGGACGTGGAACAGTGGATACATCTTTTTAAAAATGGAAGGGCTATCCGAGCAGGCGCCAATAGACCGCACTGGGCAGCGAAAATTTAGGTACCATATCGGCGGATTTGGAGGGTATGATAAACCTTCTCTCAATAATATTCGTCAGGTTACCCTTAGCCTGAAAGAAAAGGGTGGACTTGAGATTAAAGGAGGTAGCCCGGCAAAGATTAATGTGCAAACTGATGCGGCGAAAGTCCTCAATGGAAAAACGAACGTCAGCATTGCTAAAAATACACAAGTAATGTTTGGTGATTTTAGCAGTTTGATTGCTGATAATTATGCCAAAATGTTTAGTCTGCTATCAGTAGTAGACAACTAAACTTAAAAAGAGATGTTGCGAAATTTTCTCATCGGGATGGTCTTAATAGGGATTACCTTATTATCATTTAAAGCAATTGACTTTAAGGGATTCATCAGTCCGGTTCATTTTCCAAAGCCTGTATATGATCTGGCCAATAATCCTGTGACCAAAGATAAATTCGAGCTGGGACGTTCTTTATTCTATGAGACAGCCCTGTCACGGGATAACAGGATTTCCTGCGGCTCTTGCCACATACAATCCTCCGCCTTCACCCAGCACGGTCACGATATCAGTCATGGAATCGAAGATAAGCTCGGGAACAGAAACTCTCCTCCAATTATGAATTTAGCCTGGAGTAAGTCCTTCTTCTGGGATGGGGGCGTTTTTAACCTGGACTTGCAGTCCATCACGCCCATAACAAACCCAGTTGAAATGGATGAGCGCATGGAAAATGTGTTGAAAAAGTTAAGGGCAAAGCCCGAATACCTGCTGCGATTTAAAAAGGCCTATGGATCAGCAGAGATCACCGGAACCAAGATCTTTAAGGCGCTATCGAGCTTCATGGTCATGTGCATCAGCAGCCAATCCAAGTATGATAGTGTAATGCGCAAAACAGGAGTGGAGTTTTCTACTGCTGAGAAAGCCGGATACGCTGTATTTAGGAAGAACTGTGCAGGATGTCATAAAGAGCCGTTATTTACAGACCATTCTTACCGAAATAATGGTCTGGATCATACCTACAACAGTGATAGTGGAAGGGTGGCAATTACCCTGGATATCCACGACCGGTTCCGTTTCAAGGTGCCTTCCCTGCGCAACCTGACTCAGACGGCTCCATTCATGCACGACGGAAGATTTACAACCATCGGTGAGGTACTCGATCATTATAGTGGGGGGGTGGTTAGTATGCCTAACCTTGATCCATTACTTAAAAAACAGGGGAGATTAGGCATTAGCTTAACTAAAACCGATAAAGTCCAGTTGATTGCCTTCCTGAAAACACTCGAAGACAAAGATTTTTTAAACCGCTCAGAGCTTAGTGAACACCGGAGTCAGTCCCGATAAACCCTTACAATCATGCTTAAAAGATTAATTCTTGTGCCCATAGTTTTTGCTATTCTTATCTTATTCTCCTGCGATAGCAGACAAAGTGAAGAGGATGGGAAAGGAGCGGTAGCAGCCAAAACCTCCACACATCACCACCATGTCGCAGACCACAAGACGCGGCAATACCTGGACGAGATCAATAGCGGCCAGGTACTCCACGATACGTTGGAAGGCAGTCCGCTGATGCTTGAGCGGATGACCATAGGAAAATCAAAGGTGAGAATCACCTATAGTTCACCGGGGGTAAAAGGGAGGGAAATCTGGGGAAAGCTTGTGCACTATGACCGGGTTTGGGTTAGTGGTGCCCATCAGGCAACAACGATCAAGTTTACCCATACCGTGGAGCTCAACGGCAAAGTCATTCCAGCGGGTAAGTATGCGCTATTTACCATTCCAGGTAAAGTGAAATGGACAGTAATCATCAACAAAAATTATAACCAGCACCTCGCTGATGATTATAGTGCTGATGAAGATGTTGCCAGATTTGAACTCGTTGCGCAAAGGATGGACAAGTCAGTGCCCAGATTGAGGTATCGGGTCATCCCACGCTCCATGACCGATGGAGAAATCAATTTGGAATGGGAGAGAATTAGAGTATCTATCCCAGTCCATGTGCCTAATTAACCATCAGTCAAATTTTAGCGCTTGACTTTACTGACCTGGGGAAATTACTGCAAGCAGATTCGCATAGGGCCATGCCGATAGGTGGCTGGTAAAAGTGTCCTGAGCACACCCGGTGTTGATGTTGATAAGCTAATGTGCTGAACAGGCAGCTCAACGCTGAGGTACGAAGGGGATAAGCTTGCTTTGTAATCTTTACCGCGCTTTGATACGAAGAAATGTGACCTTAACAGCAGTAATAAAACAGTAACTATGAACGATTCAAATAAATTAGAAAACAAAGACTTGGGCGTGTTAATCCTGCGCATTACTATAGGAGGGTTAATGCTCTTTCACGGGGTAGCCAAACTCATCCATGGCCATCATGCGGTTAAAGGTATGCTCATCAGTAAAGGGTTGCCAGCGTTTTTATGGTTAATGGTCCCATTGACCGAAGTATTGGCACCAGTGCTGTTAATCTTTGGGCTCTTCACCCGGTTTTCTGCATTTGGGATAGCGTTAATGATGCTGGCCAGCTTATTTGTCGCTTTCGGGTGGTCCGCGTTTTCCATTGGAACCCATGGGGGCTTAACAGCAGAACTCAATCTGCTCTTTCTGGGCGCAGCTTGCACATTAGTATTTACCGGAGCGGGAAAATACAGTATTTATCAGCCGAAAAAGCATCGTTAAGCACTATCGCTTTGCCCTGGAGCCGATGGCCTTAACTCAAAACCTACTCCGCGTTTTGCTTCGATTGTTACGCCCTGGGGTAGTGTTGAACTAAGTCATTCGGGGGAATGTACACCCGTTTTTGCCTTACTGGGCACCTGTCGTTATTTTCATTAATTTTTATATGTTACCTAAACAAAAATTCATCCTACTTCCCGCTTATTGTTGTTTTATCCTAATTTTTTCTTTCATTCCGTTTGCCCGTTCCCAGGAGCAGACTGAAAAAGCAAATACCACTCCAATTGGAGTTGAATTGCTACTCAGCAACCGTGGAGCTACCTTTCAAAGCATTGTAAACAAAAGCTTCAGAAGTTTACCCAGACTGGGTTTTTTTGGCGTGACCAATTTCGTTGCAGAATGGCGCACCAACCAGCTAAGCGATTACATGACCCAGGGGAGCCTATCTTTTCAGGTGTACAAAGGGTTTAATCTTAATGCAGGATTTCATCTTTCAAATGCAACTGGCGTTCGGCCATCGCTGGGGTTAATGTATAGCTTTGCTGATAAAACCTGGCTGGTTGTCATTAATCCCAGAGTAGATATCTTTCGCAATGCCAATGCTGAAGGGCTATTGCTGGCTGAATATAAGCCGCAATTGAAACCAGATCTACAATTATATTCAAGGGTTCAACTACTCTACGGCGAAACGATCAGACTTGGCCTGCACGCCAGAAGCTATTTTACAGGAAGGTTAGGTGTGAGTTGGAAAGAGTTTACCCTTGGCGCGGGCACCAGTATTGACTACTATGGCCCCGAGAGGCAAAACTTTAACAGTTATGGGGTATTCCTGGCCGTGCAGTTATTCTAAAAGAAATTCTTAGCTGCGCTTCCATGTGCCTTGTCAACAAGCATTTCTCCGTGTTCAAATCATTCCAGCCTCCTGGCTACTAAAGTATTTAGCCGCTCTAAATCCCTGGAAGGATGGTTTGCGTAAGGCTGGGGATAACTGGCGGGGCTTACCGATTAAATATGACATTTTTTTGGCGATCGGTACCTGAAATAAAAGTAGTTTTGAAAAAAAACCAGTCAGTATGTTTATTTGTGAAAATTCGCTTTTACTACATGAAGGTTGTTTTTGAATTCAAATTGAGATGCTTAATATATTATTTTTTATATACCCAATGGTATTTTAAGAATAGATTAAAGCCTAATTTACCCATTTGAGAGTTAATATATACCTAGATGAATAGCCTGATTAGTTTCTTTATCCTTTTTCTGCTCTTGAACATTTTACCTGGTCGGATCGATTTTCAAGAGTTCGCTATCCATCAAGCAAAGCCCTCGGTTCTAGAGAATAAGTTATCGGCATATGGTTTATCCTTACTGGACTCTTGTGAAGAGACAAACCTGTCAGGGCTTATTTTTAAATTGGAGTACATTAACTCGGATTTACCTTCACAGGAGTATAAAGAAAGTGGGGTGAGGTTACCTTTGGGGAAAAAGCTAATCATGCAGGGTGATGGAAATTTCGATTTTCCATCTGGTGCAATCCTTTTTCAGAATCTCTATCGCTTAGACTCAATGCAGCAAAGAAATCTGGTAGAAACCAGACTATTGATCTTGAAGGGGGGAGTTTGGCAACCTGCTCGTTATCTATGGAATGCGCGTAAAACGGAAGCGTTCTTGGTTAAGGCAGCTTACAGCGCTCTTCCAAATGATCACCCATCAGCAATTAGCGTCAATGACGATCCTTCCATCCGCTCTGAAAATGATTGCAAAAGCTGCCATAACTCAGATGGAAGGATCATGCCGGTCGCTACTACTGGAATGAATTTAAACAGGCCGGTGTTAACTAAAGGCAAATGGGTTGAACAACTCGATGAGCTGGAACGAAGAGGTGCCATTGAGTTTTCAGGGGATGTGATGTTTTTAACTAAGCCCTGTGATACCGACAGTTCATTCTCCGTTAGCGAGCGTGCCCGGTCGTATTTAGATAGTCGATGTGCACATTGTCATCATCCAGGTAACCAGCAGACCGCTGAATTGGATTTTAATTTTCAATCTCCGCTTTCTAAAACGGGCATTCTAGCTAGGAAAAAAGCACTTTCAGAGCTGTTAGTGTCTCCTGATGAGCGCCATGGAAAGGCCATGGACATGAGCAAGCCAGAGGCTGAAGGGGTAAAACTCGTGCAAGCTTTTCTGAAATCGCTACCGGTAGACACTGCTGATCTTTTTAGCGAAAAGCGAAGCTCCAGATAGTTTACCCACAACCCTGATCTGTAAAATAAATGAAAAACGATGCGGTGGCGAACTACAGGTGATGACCAAGACCCCACGTGCAGTCAGTAGCGCTCCAATTTAACATATGCTTCAACCCTTAATAAAAGTTTTATGATTAAAAAATTTACAACATTGCTCTTTTCAACCCGCACGATGGGAACCGCACTGTTGCTCTTTGCCTCAGCGATGGCCCTGGGAACATTTGTGGAAAATGATTTTGGTACGGCGACCGCAAAAGTGCTCATCTACAACTGCTGGTGGTTTGAATTGATCATGCTTGTTTTGATTTTAAATTTTCTCGGAAACATCAGCCGCTACAAGTTGCTGAGAAAAGAAAAAATACCGGTTTTACTCTTCCACCTTGCTTTTATCATCATTTTTATCGGTGGATTCATCACCCGATACTTTGGATTTGAAGGAATGATGCACATTAGAGAAAAAGAATCCGCTAATACCATTATATCCGATCAGACTTTCTTTAAAGTGCAGATCGGAAAACAGGGTGATATTCGTGCTTACGATGATTATCCGGTTACACTCGTCCAAAACGATATTCCGCTATTCCTTCGCCCCTTTGCCAAAGGATTTGATCAAAAATACCAATTCAATGACGATATTTTCAGATTCCGGGTACTCGATTTTTGTCCAAGGGCACAGGATTCTTTGATTTCGAAGCCAAACGGAAATAAGGTACTTCATCTGGTCGTACTGGATCAGGGTAGATCCAACAAATTTATTGTCTCCGGAAAGGTTCAGCTCATACAGAATACCTTGGTGAGTTATAACAAGCCTACTGTAGGAGCATTAAACATAAATGATTCCCCAGCTGGTATCCAAATCTCTTCTCCCACAGCAGGCGAATATATGATCATGGCTACCCAAGAGAAAAAGGCAGTAACAGGCGGAGAGACCAAACAAGAACTTCACCTAAAAAGCCTTTACACCCTTAACGGACTGACATTTGTCATCCCCAATACACCTGTAAAGGGAGAAGTCTTACATTTTTCTGGTGATAAGCACAAGTTCGAAAACGCAAAAGATTTGATAAAAGTGGAGATTACCGCCCCTGGTCAAACCGATACGGTAGAATTTTTTGGCGGTAAAGGGTTAGCAGATTACCAACATCTGAGTGAAATTGATGGGTACAAAATTTCCCTGGCATACGGCTCGAAATTTTATACTACCCCTTTCTCGCTCCATCTGACTGACTTTGTGATGGATAAATATCCGGGAAGCGATAGCCCTTCAGCTTATTCCTCTAAAATAAGGATTGAGGACGGAGGTGCGTCCATTCCCTATCACATCTCTATGAATCACGTGCTGGACTATTCAGGTTACCGTTTTTTTCAAGCCAGTTTTGACCAGGATGAGCTGGGTACGGTGCTTTCGGTGAACCATGACCGCCCCGGAACACTCATCACCTATCTGGGTTACCTGCTCTTGTCGCTGGGCATGTTTTTAACACTGTTTTGGCAGGGAACGCGATTTCACAAAATCAGAAAAGATCTCCGGAAATATGCAGCTGTGTTCTTGCCCGTTGTGCTCCTGGTGAATCCCATTTCGGTTAATGCCCAAAAAATCGATATGCACGGGAGCGATCCGGTGGCTGCTAATGATACCCTTAGGCATGGCGGGGCAGGGACAAAGCTGCATACCGAAAATCATGCTGCTGAGCAGGCCGAAATGCTGAGCCAGTCCAGCCTCGATGGACAAGCGTTTGCCAGCACCATTCACATTGATGCGCAGCATTCACAAGCATTTGCAGCACTCCCAGTGCAGGACTTTGAAGGCCGGATTGAGCCTGTAAATACCCTTGCCCTTGAAATTATACGCAAGTTAGCTCATCAGGATCATTTCTACCAGTTAGATGCTAATCAGTTTTTTCTTTCGATCAATACAGATCCATTCAGTTGGATACGGGTGCCGATAATTGCGGTTAATGCCAAGGCGGGTAGTGGATTGCTGGCTAAAGTTAAGGCCAATGCGCAAGGCCAAACCTCCATGCTCAATTTACTCTCTATGGATAGGGAGGGCAACCCGCAATTTATCTTGAAAGATGATTACCAGCGTGCATTTTCAAAAAAAGCCAATGAGCAAAACCTCTATGATAAAGAGGTGATCCAACTGAATGATAAGTTATATGTCATGCAAAGGCTTTTAAATGGCCAGTATCTTAGAATTATGCCCATTGAGGGGGACAAAAATAATACCTGGGTTTCCTATAGTGATGAGACAAAGCCTGGTAATGTAAGAAACAATGCTTTGCTGATGTATTTTCAGCAGGTTGTATCGAGCCAAAAGTCCGGCAACTGGGATCAGGCAACGCGGGCGTTGGATCAGCTTAAGGCCATCCAGATCAAACTGGCTAGCAATTTGATCCCATCAAAAATGAAGATTGACGCGGAGTTGATGTATAATGCGAGTAATGTCTTTCTCAACCTAATGATCGCCTATGCGGTGTTGGGGACGGTAATTTTGCTGTTAGCCTTTGCTCGATTATTTGTAAGACATAAGGTGATAACCCAGGTAATTAAAGGCGTCCTGGTGCTGATTATTATCAGCGCAGCGCTACAGGGCCTGGCTTTAGCGCTACGCTGGTATATCTCTGGGCATGAACCTTGGAGTAACGGATATGAAGCGGTATTGTTTATCAGTTGGATTGGAATTCTTTCCGGGTTGGCATTGTATAGAAATAGCAATGCTTTTATTCCAGCAGCAGGTTGTCTCATTGCCGTTATCTTAATGGGATTTGCACATGCCGGAACCCAGATGAATCCACAAATTACCCCACTGGTACCGGTTTTAAAATCATACTGGTTAATGGTACATGTGGCCATTATCACTTCCAGTTATGGTTTCTTTGGGCTAAGCGCGCTAATTGGGGTGGTGGTATTAATGCTTTATGCGATAAACAATTCCCAAATAACGGCAGGCGTTGAAAAATCAATAAAGGAATTAACGGTCGTAAGCGAGATGGCCTTAACGATCGGTATCTTTTTGCTCACCATTGGTACTTTTCTTGGTGGGGTCTGGGCAAACGAGAGCTGGGGAAGATACTGGGGCTGGGATCCAAAAGAGACCTGGGCTTTCATATCCGTAATTATTTATGCCTTTGTTCTTCATGTAAGGCTAATCCCAGGCCTGCAAAGTAGGTTTACATTTAATACGTTGTCGGTGATAAGCTTCTTTAGTATCATCATGACTTATTTCGGGGTTAATTATTACCTGACAGGTTTGCATTCTTACGCGCAGGGTGATCCCGTTCCCATTCCTTCCTGGGTTTATTATACGATCACACTCCTCTTTATCTTATATCTGTTGGCATTTAGGGGAAATCGGTTATTGAGAAACAGAAACAAAAAAAGAGCAACAAAAACCCGTTAGGTGTAGTTGTTTCTCAATTGAGGTAGTTAAATTTAAGCCCTATGAAGAAAAGTGAAGAGACCCGTACAGAAATTTTGAAAAAATCAATGGAGGTAATCTATAAAAAAGGATACCATGCAGCCAGTATTGATGATATGCTGCAGGCTACACAAGTCACAAAGGGTGCTTTTTTCTATCATTTTACCAGTAAAGAGGATATGTGCCTGCATATGCTAAAAGAAGTATTTGCCAACAGGACCTACGATATTTGGACCAGACCGCTGGAGAACTCGGTGGATCCAATCAAGGATCTGCTCCAGCTTTTACGGGACATTTTATATGATGATGAACGCTTTGACGTGAAGTATGGTTGTCCGATGATCAATTTAATTGAGGAAATATCACCAAACCACCCCGTGCTGAGAAAGGAGCTGCGAGCGATGACGCTGGAATGGATGTCCGGATTTGAAAAGCTACTGCTAAAAGGGCAACAGATTGGCAAAGTTGACAGCACAGTTAACTGCCGTGAAACAGCTGCATTTATTGTTGCCGGGTATGCCGGTGCAAGAAATATGGGCAAAATTTTTGGTACATCTGCCTATCAGACTTATTTAAATCAACTTGAACTCCATTTAAATGCCAGCAGTAGTCCCTCAGTCAATTAGCATGCGCCTTTATCACCCTTTTAGGTCGTGAATTTCTATGTGTAGCGTTCGAATATGAGCAAATCCATTGTACTTGTTTTAGTTGTCTTACTGCTGGCCTCGAATTTTTCATGGCTTTTCGTCGTTGCCGGATTTCAGGTGAACAGAGAATCAATTGTTAAGAGTTCCTGCATTAATAAAGATAAACCCTGGATGAATTGCAATGGCAAATGTGTATTGATGAAGAAGCTTATGGAGGCTGAGAAGAAAGAAAAGCAGCAGGAAAATCAATTCAAGCTAGTGGATTTGATTTGCGCGCCAGCTGATATCGATTTCACTTTGCTTAGGTTTGCTTCTTTCCTTTCCAATTACCCTCCCTTTCTTTCCGCTGATCCCTGCCAGCGAGATTCCAAAATCTTTACCCCGCCGTGCTAGTCTTGGATAGCCACTTTCCGGGCCAATATATCTCTTTTTTATCATCCTCAAAAGGTGCTGTGAGAGTTCAGCAGACCGTTTGCCGCAAACAGCTATCGAAAGCCATTGCGGAACGAGGTGGGTATACCAGTAAAGGATTATACGAATAAATCGCTATCAGGCCCCGGCTCAGTGTTCATTTCAGGTGTTGTATGACTCAGGCCATTCCCTTTGCTGAAGGGGGATGAGAGAGCCCGTGCGTTATTTCGGTTGTAATTTAATGCCTAAAGAACCTACAGCTGAACACCGGCTATCCTCGTTTTTCGATCCAGTTTATTACTCCTCCAGCTTAACAACAAAACAACAAATAAATCATGCTAACCGAGCATTTAGATATACTTGATATGGGCCTTTTTGGAAAAGGAACTGATCATTTTCACCTCATCGAAATCACAGGGCTTTTGGAGCGGTTCCCTGTTCTTGAAAACCCGCACAGACAAAATTTTTATACCCTGATATTTATCGAAAATGCCGAAGGGCAGATTAATATAGATAATGAAAAGATTCGCCTAGATGCAGCAAAAATTATCGTCATCCGGCCACACTGTATGACGCAGATCGATATCAACCGACATGCGAAAGGCAAGATGGTGTGCTTCACGGCAGACTTTTTCTCCCTGCGTTACAACCATAATATTCTTTACGATTTTGAATTTTTAAGAGTCGGTGCCAAAGCATACATCCGGTTAAGTGCAGAGGCATTGAGCAGATTTATGAATCTGATGGCCCTTTTAGAACAGGACTTTCCAATGACCAGGAGTGAATCGAAGAATGTGCTAAGGTCTTATTTAAATATTATTTTGCATGATATCCAGCGCTTGCATTATCCCCTGGGGACCCAGAAAACCAAAAGCCTAAAGCACCAAAAACTGCTGCAATTCGAACAGCTTATCGATCAGCACTATACCAAAGAAAGTTTACCGTCCTTTTACGCGCAACTTCTTCATATCAGTGCCAATTATCTAAACAAAATTTGCCGGGAAGAGAATGGAAGTACCGCAGGGGAAATGATCAGAGACCGGATTTCCGTTGAAGCGCAGCGCTTGCTGCATTATACCAGTTGTTCTGTCAATGAGATAGCCAATCAACTGGGGTTCGAAAATGGCTCCTATTTCGTTACCTTTTTTAGAAAAAAAGTCGGATTAACACCTGAACAGTTTCGTAAAAGAGAATGTTAGTGGCTTATAGACATTGCTAAGTTAGAATTGATTTTAGTTACTGCAGTCCTGATTAGCAATGTTGCCGATATCGTTTTCTGATAAACATAGCCTTGGTGTTTAAATTCTGATGCCTGATTATCGAAACAGTTAAACGCCTTATTTCGATGCAAAAAGACTGATTTCGCTGATGTTTGTAGCACTAAATATTTCAATATGGACATTCCTTTATTTCACCTAGACTGGCTTAACAACAGGATGTTGATCGCCCTGATTGCAACCGTTCATGCGCTTATTAATCATTCGCTGGCCGTGGGGTTTGTCCCCTTGGTAGTCTGGTTGGAGAATAAGGGGGTTATGGATAGTGGAAATCAAGAGATCACGGATCAAAAATGGGATAAAATGGTTTACAAAATGATGTGGACCGCCTTTATTATTACAACCACAATAGGGGCAATGACGGGCGTGGGGATCTGGTTCTCCGTATCCCTGGTCAGTCCGAACTCCATTGCAAGCCTGGTTAGGGTATTTTACTTTGCCTGGTTTGTGGAATGGACCGTTTTTGTCACTGAAGTGGTATTAATTATGATTTATTTTCTCACCTGGAAAAAAGCCAATTTGTCTTTGAAAGCCAAAACCAGGCATATCAAGTTTGGATGGTACTTGAGTCTGTTCTCCTGGATTACCATGGCCATCATCGTATCTATTCTGGGGTTCATGATGGATCCTGGGAACTGGCTTAAAGATAAGTCGTTAATCAGTGGGCTCGATAACCCCCTGTATTTACCCCAATTGCTATACCGAACCCCTCTTGCCATGGTTCTTGGAGGATGTTTTGGATTGTTCCTTGTTGCGGTATATACAAAAAAAGCAGATTCGCACCGGATAACCGCTTTTCGCTCTATTGGTAAATGGATACTCTTCTGGTTGCCCTTTGCTGTGGCGGGGGCGGTATATTATTACCAGTTTATCCCAAAAGCAAACCTTGCTAATTTAGCTGTTGCCATTGGAACGCAATCCTTTCAGGACTGGTATGAGATCATGTGGAAGGTCATCCTCGGATCAAGCGGCATTATCTTGGTTACCTCCCTGATTTCCATTTTCAAACCCAAAGTTTTACCTACCGGGCTGATTGCTTTCACCATGGTTTTAGCACTTGGGTTCATGGGACTGTTTGAACGTGTTCGCGAATTCATCAGGAAGCCTTACATCATTAGTAACTACATGTATTCTAATCTGCTCAAAGAAGATGATTATCCGCTTTATAAACGTGATGGTGTCTTAAAATGGGCAACTTACACCTCCACACCGGTGATTAATGCAACAAATAAGATCGAGGCAGGACGAAATGTTTTTATCCTCACCTGCAGCAGGTGTCATACCACACAGGGTGTAAACTCAATTGTTGCTGTTTTTGATAGAATGTATGGCCATTCCGGTAAGCCCTTCGACCAGAAAGCGATGGAGAATTATATCAACAACCTGCACCAGGCACGCGAATTTATGCCCCCTTTTCCAGGCAATCAAGCAGAAGTGGAAGCCCTGTCAAGTTACATTAAAAAAATTCAGTTCACCCAGGAAATACTCGAAGGTGCACAACAGGAGGGCATTATAGTCAACCCCAATCAAAGTGTAGAAAGCTTCAATAAGGATACTAAACATTAACTAACCGATGAAATCACAAACGCCATTACCCCATGACATTGCCTTGCAACTTCCCCTTCCGGAATGGTTGCTCGTGTCGATATTAATTCTTAGCTTTCTCATTCACATTCTTTTTGTCAACCTGATGGTTGGAGGAAGCCTGCTTACACTATGGTATCAGGTGAAGGGATTAAAAATAAGGGAATATGATATACTTGCTATGGAACTTGCTAAAACCGTTACCGTCAACAAGAGTTTAGCGGTAGTAATGGGTATCGCGCCGCTACTCACCATTAATACCCTGTATACAATCTATTTTTATACTGCTAACTCCTTGACTGGATTCATGTGGATTGCCATTATTCCGCTTGTCACGGTGGCCTTTTTGTTGACGTATTTACACAAATATACCTGGACACTGCTGGAGCGAAATAAAGGCTTGCATCTGAGTATTCTGGCCGTTGCGTGTTGCATTTTTCTGTTTATACCACTCATTTTCCTCACTAATATCAATCTGATGCTTTTTCCGGAACGCTGGGGATCGATCCGGGGATTCATCTCTGCATTGACCCTGCCAAATGTCTTTCCACGCTATCTTCATTTCATCCTCGCCTCCCTGGGTATCACAGGGCTGTTTATCTTTTGGTATTTTGGAAGAGTAAGCTATGGATTTGAAAAAAAGTTCCGGGTTATTTCTGCATATCGTGTTCGAAAAAATGCATATGCGATGGTATTGGGTGTAAGCAGTATGCAATTTTTAATTGGACCGATAGTCTTGCTCACCCTTCCCGCCAAAGGCTTGGGATGGAACTTAATTCTGGTGATCATTTCCGGAGCAATACTTGCACTACCCGCCCTGTTTCGGATATATAAAGCCATTACCGGGCCACCCGAGGATATTGGAAGACATTTTAATAAAGTAGCCTTTTTTCTCTCCCTGACAGTTATCTTTATGGTTTCCGGTCGACACATTTACCGGTCAAATACTTTGGCTCCACATCAGAAGCTCATGGCAGCCAAAACCCTTGAATTTCAGAAAGCTTCCCAAGCCGCCCGTCATCAAAACCAAACTAAAGACACCCTCAAAACTCAAAAGGCAGATGTGCTGACAAAGGGCAGCGTGCTTTTTTCGACAAATTGCGCGATTTGCCACCATGCTGAAAGCAAACTCGTTGGACCTCCAATTAAAGAAATGGTCTCCATCTACCATAACAATTCTCAAGCGCTGATCGAGTGGATCAAAAAACCTGGAAGAAAGCGGCTAGATGGTCCGCCTATGCCGACACCGGTTAATCTTACGGATGAGGATCGAACTGAACTGGCCAAATTTATCTTGTCAAAACCCAACTTATAACCTATGGAAATTTATGTTATTGCCTTTGCCATCGCATTTTTGTTCTTCACTGCAAAAAGCTTAATTGATCTTTATGCGTTAATTTCAATTCTTAAAAAGGATAAAGCCATCCTTTCACAAGATAACGAACTGGATGCCGAATATGAGTTTATTAAAGGATTGCATTAATTTATCCTTAAAGCTAAAAAGCAGTATTATGGTTGGAATGGAAACTTTCATTTTTTTATCCGTCTGTGTCCTCACCCCCTGGATAATTTTTACATCACTTTTTTTAAAACCTACTCAGCCCGTGCATAGTCCAGGAAAGTCTACGCCTGGGGCCAAATTCACAGATGATTTGCTAAACCGCTATTTTCTGGAGAAGATGAACAGGCGGATTGTGCTCGATATCGGGCATCAGAAACTTATCGGATACTGCCTGATGTCCGTGAATAACGGCGAGATTACCTTTCACCTCCAAAATCATCAGCCCTTAGTGGTGGTTCGAAAGGTAAGCAGTGGATGGTATGCCCAGAAACCAATGCAAGCAATTGAAAATGGCAAACTAATTCTAAATCAACTCATTCTCCACCTCGAACAAACCCTGTATAATTGACCTACGAGTACTGCTATTACTAGGCAAGTCATCAGCAAAGTGGCATGTATTTCAGAAGCTATATACCATTTTGAGTTAAAATGGAGATATTTGGGATAGTTTAGATAAGCTGGGTTAGAGAAGAAAGACACGATTAGTTCCTTATCGGCACCAAATATCCGATATGTAAAGCTGGGGTTTTAGTATGAGAGATACAATGGAATAAATAGGATTCATTCGACTAAACATCCAAAAAATCGGAAAAGATAGGTAAAGTTGAATCCTGAAGAAGTTTACATTTTGACCGAAGTATTAATGCTTCAAGCTATGTTCAGCATTCTGTATAGCTCATCATGAACACCTTCCAATAGAATTTATTTAAAATGTGAAGGCAAATTCTGGATCTTACAATCTAACTTATGTCAAATCTATCAATCCATCCGATTTTTCATTGAGGACTTTCAGCGATATTATACTTTTATACTTAATCCTTGTGTAGATAAGCCGGTCAAATGCACAGCTGCTCGGGGAGAAAGATTAACCTAAAATATACATGTACTATGAATCATGAGCCCTCTAAATTCAATCTTAAAAATGAATCGGTTGAGCATGACTTTAATTATTATGATCACCAAAGCTTGTTTGAATTCATGGCGATGAATGACGAGGCACATGCTCACAATTATTATATCCTAAGCTTTCTTGACGAAGGATCCGTATCGCATTTATCAGATTTTGATCAAAAACGTATCTCTGCTCCTGCTATCTTGTTACTTGACATCCATCAGGTGCATACGCACCCCGAACTAAATAATTGTAAAATCAGATCAATTGCTTTTTCTACTGAATTTATTGGTGATCAAAATTCGGAATTTTTCAATATGCTCTATAAGACCTTTTCTCATCAGTTCATCAAGTTATCTCAAGCGGAACTTCAATCACTTGATGTTATGCTCAACCTGATCAAGCAGCAGTTTTTGCAAAAGAAAAACTGCATCCTTCTTAAAGCATTGTTGAATGTCCTTTTAGTTCAATGTGGGTTGATTGCCGAAAATGCAATAAGAAGAACCGAAAATGCCGATGAAGTTTATAGCAAATTCAGAGCACTGATTATAGAAAACGTAAGGCATCATCATGATGTCTCATTCTATATAGACAGCTTAAATGTAAGTGTGAATGTCTTGAACCAGAAAGTTAAACTTTCAGCGCAGATTACGCCCAAACAACTTATTGATGAACATCTTTTGGTCGAATCAAAACGGTTACTATACTGGTCAAATCTCACGGTAAGGGAACTAAGCTGGAAATTGGGATTCGAAACTGACAGCTACTTCAATCGTTTTTTCAAAAAACATACAGGCATCACGCCTAAGAGGTTTCACAATCAGGCCAGATTAGCTAAAATCCAACAAAAAACTACTGATGATTTAATTAACCACCAGTAGTCTATCGCTATTTTTTTGGCAGGAACTCCATCGTTGCATAGCGGTTATAAACCATGCCATTCGCAATATCATCGGCAACATCTTTGCCGCTGATCAGTTCAATCGCTTCTAAGGCGACATCCATTCCAGAAGTGATTCCTGCGCCGGTTAAAAATTTACCATCCAGGACAAAGCGCTTTTTCTCCAATACAGTAATTTTTGGATGGGACTTTAATTCACCAAGTGACCAATGGTGGGTAGTGGCAGAATGTCCGTCAAGTAATCCGGTATTAGCTAAAATCAATCCGCCGGTACATACTGACATTGTCATCTGGGTGTGATTATTTTCCTTTACAATCCAATCCATCATTTGCTTGTTTGCTGAGACCTTGGCAATTACTTCCGGTGTTGCCCCTGGAACAATTAGTATGTCGGCCTGTGGCGCATCAAATATGCTATATTTTGATTTTAAGATAACGATCTTGCCATCCATTAACACACTTTTATTTTCGGTAGCTGAAACAGTATAGATATTGTAGTTCCCATTGCTGTTATTAGCTTTTATAAAAACATCAATAGGGCCTCCGGTATCAATAATCTCCACCCCTTCATAAACCAATACCCCTACATTTATTTTTCTATCTTTTGGAAAGTTGAATGGTGTGCTAGGGTTTTCTTGACCATTGCTTTTTAATGCAAACATTACTACAAAAAGGAGTAATGGTAATAATTTCTGTGTTTTCATCTAATTTTTGAATATTATAAAATTGTTAGCGTAATGAATGCTTGCCGGCAAGACATCCATGCTGTACTGGCAAAAGTAATTCATCTGATTCACTGATAAATTATACTTTTACTACATTACATTGTACTTTTAAAAATTTATCAATGACTTACATGAAAAATCAACGATTGGAATAAGCCAACATCAATTCACGACAAATGAGGTCAGTGCAAGACGACCAAATCTCCCTCAAGCTTATCCGAAGGGATAGAAGTTTTAAAAAGAAATCATAACTGGAAGACTTTAATTAGGTTATAGATTTAAGCATCGTTCAAGATCAAAAGCGACCATTTTATCACTGGCAATTTTTTCTTCTTTCTTGCTCAGAGAAAGCCTTATAGTGCGAAAATGATCAAATGCATTCATATGATTTGCAATGATTACTGCTTTATTGCTAGGGTATAATACCTTCACGTTGTTTTTTTCATCCATTATGATTGGCAAGTTTCAAATCCTTTGAGTTGAGCCATGCCAGCATTGATGATGATCAACACGGGCCTGGATCGATTGATAGTTTCCTTAATTCGATGTGTCCAAATGGCGTCTCCTATGAGATAACTTATCTTGTACCTTTCAGCTTTAATATAAACCCTGAGGTTTTGCCCATAATCTCTAACATTTAAAATTAAAGACCTACTTCCACAGAACTTTAAAAATATCTATGGTTAATCATATATGCACCTTACAGGCTGCTTACGAAAATACGATGACCAGGGAGAAACAGCATTAGCGAGTAGTAAAGTACTTCATTAGATCTACTCCTCCATAGCGAAGTTGTCCCTGGTGGGGGTATTAGTGTGCTTTGTTCCTGGACTACGGGAGAGGTTAAACCTTCGCAGCTAAGGCGCATCCGGATTAGCTTATAAAAAGTGCTGTTTTGACTTCTGCATGGAGGTCAGAAATTCATGAAGATAGACGGAATTGATTTTCTTTTTCTTCCGGCGCGTGGTTTATCATCCGGTATTGGGTTCTATAGCTGAACGTTCAACAATAGGATGCTGCAATCCAACGTTTTTTTTTTAAGGCATATTGGGAGTAATCCTTTCGGCTTACCGGTATTCTATCATCTTCAAACTCTTTCTGTAGCAATTCTGTGCTTTAGTAATAGGGTAAATCAATTGTCGCATTTTCGCGCCAGCTATCGGAGTTTTCCTGATCGATCATTTTTCAGGGACAACGATAGTCTGTATTTAAAAGTAATGGCCAGGGTAGCAAGTGGAAGGTCTATTCGGGCATTAATGTTTAGATTTGGTTGACTAATACTATCTTCGTAGGTGAGTAGACCTTTTAACCAAATAGCAGAGAATGAAAATTCCCATCAGCACGTTTTGTTCATTTTGTCTGTTGATCATCAGCTTCATGCAAGCTGTGGCACAGGGCTCTGATACGTATTCTTCAAAACGGCAATGGTCAGCTCTCAAAAGTTATTCCATCGCAGATGGATTGCCCTCTAAAAATACCACCGCAACTATTCAGGACAGGCGTGGATTTATCTGGGTAGGAACTCAAAACGGCCTTTGCCGGTTCGATGGCTTCGGATTTAAAATTTTTTCAACTAACATCAGGGACAAAAAGACGATCACGAATAATTATATTAATGCTTTATGTGAGGATAAGCAAGGTAATCTATGGGTAGCGACAATGGATGGACTTAACCGGTTTGATCCAGATACAGAAACGTTCGAAAGATTCTATCATCATAAAAATGATCCTGCCTCATTAAGCAATAATAAGGTGTGGTCATTACTTTGTGACCGTAAAGGTATCATCTGGATCGGCACTGACGATGGATTTAATAAGTATTTGCCAAAGCAAAGAGCTTTTCGGGTTTATAAACCGGATTCCTCAAAAAAGGGCCGCATGCAGGGGAAATCGGTTAACGCCATTATTGAAGATGAGCATGATAACCTTTGGTTGGGCAATTGGAGTGCTGGCCTCAATAAATTTTCGCCACAAACTGAGCTTTTTGTAAATTATCCACAACCCCAGACTGGCGGTGAAAAAAACCCGAATGACATCTGGGCCCTTTCCGGGGGTAAAAGCGGATCAATCTGGGTAGGAACCTACTGGAACGGGCTCTTCCATTTTGATGTTGCTACTGGAAAATTTTCAAGTGTTTCCTATCCTCAAAAAAGGAGTTACTCGGTATTTAATATAATGCCCATAGATTCATCATCGCTGTTAATCAACTCAAGCATAGGTACCCATCTTTATGACCGAAATTTAAAGAAATGGCTAAATGTTGGGACCATAAGAAACTATGCGAATAGCCATTCGTACCTGGATAGGCAAGGAAATGTCTGGATAAATGCAGTTGGAGGCCTTTATCTGATTAACCATCAGCAGTATTCTTTAACTTTAAAGCCCCTGCCATTGCTTGATGCGGGCGTAAGGATGATGCTCAGTTCGCAACAAAATATCTGGATTGCTACCGATAGGGGACTGATCAAGATTAATGAAAAGAATGGTGTTACAAAAATCTTTCGCAAAGGTACAAGTGCTCAGTCACTTCCGGATAATAATGTCTCCAATGTTTACCTCGATCATGAGGCAAACCTTTGGGTACTAACTGAGGATGGGTTCGCCTGTTACGATGAAGGAGGTAACATTTTCAAAAAATACCATCATCACTCTACCTTGGGTACTCTTTTTAATGAGGATGTGTTCAGAGACATACTGGAAATTCAGAAAGATGTTTATCTGCTTGCCACGGACGCAGGTATCAAAATTTTTTACCGTAGAACGGGTCGATTTGAGCACTACCACAATGAAACCGGCGTGCCTTCTTCGTTAACCAATAACCATACCTATAAATTAGCGCAGTCGCCGGATGGAAAAGTGTGGATAGGAACATACGGAGGAGGAGTAAATGTTTTTGATTACAGCCGTCGCACTTTCCGTGCAATTACCACCGAGAATGGCTTGGAAAGCAACGTTATCAATGATATTCTAATAGACACTAAAAAGAATATCTGGATCAGTACACCAGATGGATTAGCTAAGTTTGATTCCAATAGACGCTTGCTTGCCAGTTATTCCAGGAAAGACGGTTTTGCCAGCAACATTTTTAAAACGCTCGCAGAGGACGCTAGTGGGATAATATGGGTAACCACTGAAAACGGAGTTTCCAGTTTAGATCCTGTTTCCAACCTGGTCAGGAATTTTGATGAAAGCGATGGGTTCTTAGTAAATTCGATAGTCATACGCAGTGGCAATCGAATGATTGTAGGTGGGAGCAAAGGGTACTTTTCGTGGCATACCGGGATATTGAAATCCAATACGCCAGCTCCCCGAGTCTTCCTTACCGATTTCCAGGTTTTTAATCAATCAGTTTTGCCCGACCAGAACGGTCCGCTTAAAGAAAACATCAATATTGCCCGGGAAATTACCCTTGGGCATGATGACTATACCTTTTCGATTGAATATGTATCTCCAAGCTACCTCAACCCCGCCAAAACAAGATATGAGTATCGTTTAGTAGGGTTTGATAAAGGATGGAATGCGGCGGGAAACCATCGAAAAGCAACTTATACCAATCTAAATGCCGGTATTTACCGTTTTGAGGTAAGAGCAGCTGCTGATAATGAAACGCTTACCAGCACCATCACATCTTTGGTCGTTAAAATCAAGCCACCGTGGTACCTCTCCTTTTGGGCTTACCTCGTTTATTCCATACTGGTGCTGCTGACCGCTTACTTGTATTTAGCCTACCGAAAGAAACGAAATGCTTTGAACTTCGAGGCGCAGCTAGCTCGCATGCAGCGTGAAAAGGAAAAAGAATTCAACGAGCAAAAATCTTCTTTTTTTGTCAACATCACCCATGAGTTCAGAACCCCACTAACCCTGATTATAAATCCGGTTAAAGACCTGATGGGACAGTCTGGTTTTTCTACCGCAAAAAACGGACTCGATAGCATATACAGAAATGCCAAAAGATTGTTAGTCCTTGTTGATCAATTGATAAGCGTCAATAAAATGGATGAAAAAGGCGATCAGTTGAGGGTGTCAAGCGTGAACATCGTTGATTTTTCAAGGGAAGTATTTTTTTGTTTTGAGCATCAGGCCAAGAAAAAACGGATCAATTATGACTTCAGGTTTTGTACCAACAATCCGGAGATCTACGCAGATGCGAGGAAACTGGAGATCGTACTCTTTAATCTGTTATCCAATGCTTTTAAGTTCACCCCACCAGGCGGAAGCATTATGCTCACTATTGCCGAAACTGAGCAGCACCTCACCCTGGAGGTTAAAGATACCGGAAGGGGCATTGCGGAAAGTGAACAAAATAAAATCTTCAATAGGTTTTATCAGCAGCCAGTTGATCCCCGAAGCATGGGTGATGGATTTGGAATTGGTCTTTATCTGGTGAAAAGTTTCGTTGAGCTGCACGGCGGCAGTGTACATTGTTCTGCCAATCAGCCTCAGGGAACTATTTTTCATGTTGCCTTATTAAAGGGGGATACTCACCTTACTCCCTCCGGTCTTCTGCAGCGCGCAGATTCAGAGGCAAATTTACCTATCCACACTAGTTCCCATTACCTAGAACAAAGCACAGAGGACTTTACCGGATTCAACGTGGATTCGCTGAGAAAAGACCGCAAAACAATTCTCATCGTTGATGATAATGAAGAGTTAGCCGGGTACCTAAGCGATATGTTTGCCAGTCAATATCAAGTGTGGCAAGCCTGGAATGGAGAGAATGGCCTGGCTATGATTTACGAACTCTTGCCCGATATCGTTATCAGTGATGTAATGATGGGAGAATTAGGGGGAATAGAACTGTGCCAAATCGTAAAACAGGATGATTTGATTTCGCATATTCCCATTGTGTTGCTTACCGCAAGCAATGATGAGCAAATGAAACTCAGGGCCATGGAAATCGGTGCTGATGATTTTTTAAACAAACCTTTCGATAACACCTTGCTGATCGCCAGGATAGCAAACATACTGGAGAGGAAAAACAGCTTACAAAAGTATTTTTATAATGAAATCACTCTTAATCCTAACCAGAATAAAATTTCCGCTGCTTATCATGAATTCCTGAATAACTGCATTGCCATTGTTGAAAAGCATATGGAGGATCCTGAATTCAGTATCAAAGTTCTGGCACAGGAATTAGGCATGTCACGAGAAAATGTTTTCAAAAAAATAAAATCAATTTCCGGACATTCCTCCACCAGCTTTATCCGCTTTATAAGATTGCGAAAAGCAGCAGAAATATTCATCAATACCGAAAACACCATCAGAGAGACGATGTTTATCGTTGGAATCAGCGATCTGAAATATTTTAGGGCTCAATTTAAGAAAGTATTCGGCATGAACCCCTCTGACTACATCAGGAAATACAGGAAAATCTTTTCAAACAAGCTTTCCCTTCACGAAGACCTGAAACGAAAAGATGCCTAGCCTGGACCTGCAGCGTATCCACTCCCTTTCTATTGTGGAAACAGACGCGGTGATTAACTTTATGGCCGGCTTCGCATTAAAAAATGGCAAAACCTGATATTTGCCCCCCATCATTTTACCTGCTAGCCCCCCCAGTCTTGCCTGAGATAAGTAGAATTTAGCACGGGAACCAAAGCAGAACCATAAAAGCTTTCGCTGGCGAAAGCGGATGCTATTGGTCTTCGAATTACGCTAATACCTAGGCAATGACAATGAATAAAAAGCTTATCAGGCATTCTTTTCAATTATTGAATGTAGATTTTGTGCACTTAACGAGCAAGTGGAATTTTCGCAACGTGATCAGTCCGTATTACCGGCTTTATTATATTGATGGTGGACAAGGAGAAATTTCAGGGCCAAATGGAACAGTATTACTTCGTCCCGGGTTTTTATACCTTATTCCAAGTTTCACCCTTTGCAATCTCTCTTGTGAGGCGTATCTGAGCCAGTATTTTGTGCAATTTTTTGAAGAATCTGCAGATGGAATTTCTTTGTTTGCCAATTACAGGGAAACGATCCAAATCGAGGCAAATTCCAACGACATCACCAATTTTAAACGCTTGATTGCCATTAATCCTGGCCGGGGAATCAACCGGTCACATGATCCGATGGTGTATGAGAAAGACGTCTATTATAAGGAATACACCGAGCTTAATAACCTGCAGAGCATTGCCTCGCTTTACGAAACACAAGGTCTTATATTGCAGTTCATCTCAAAGTTTCTTAAGCCCGAAGTTTTCCATAAAGGGCAACCAATAGTCAAGCCTTCAGTGGTGATGGATGCCATAGGATATATCCAGATCAATTTGAAGAGCCCGTTGCGCGTAAGCGAACTCGCTGAACGGGCGAACTTAAATACAGATTATTTCTCGAGGCTTTTTCATCGCTTTACCGGGCAAAGTCCGGTCAATTATATTCTACAAAAAAGAATTGAGCGGGCGCAGTATTTGATCGCTACTACCAAAAAGCAGCAGGAAGAAATAGCCGAACTTACGGGCTTTGAAAACGTACATTACTTTTCCAGGGTTTTTAAAAGGCTTACTGGTCTAACGCCGGGGGCTTATAAAATGCAGAATCAAACTCTTAATTTTATGAAGTAAAGTCAGGACAGGTAGCCTGCACATAGCACAACCGCGCCCACCGTATAAACACCTCGGGTCACAGCAGCAAGTTCAATTCAATTCGTTTTATCCCTGTCTATAGCTGGCTTGAGGGGGAAAGGATTGGGCATTCGCTTTTAAGTTTTTTACTAAAGTCGGAAAATTATAAAAACAGGTCTGAATATTTCAAAATCGATCGCTCTACCGTGATATATATTTGATCTTGTCCATTGGACATCAGCAAAAAGAATACCTAACCAAATTTTTTGTTTCGAAAAGCATTCTTATTGCTGCAGATTTGATGCGAGGGGTCAGACGAATTTTTAGGTAAAAAACCAGGAATATCTGAATGAGCTAACCAAATGACTATGAAAAGAATGAATACCTAAAAGATATGATTTCCAGCACCTGAGCCAGAATCACTAACGACCCTTAGCCTGCATTCACTAATCTAAAAATAAACCAACTAACCAAATATGGAAATGATTCCAAATCCGCCAAAACTATGGCGCAAATCACTAACGGTATTAACGATTGGTGCCGTATTTTCTGCCTTTTCTGTTTTCGGGAGCCAGGCCAGGCCATTCTTCGTTTTCCCTGAAAAGGAGAACCTTGTTTTATCCATGATATTAAGCAATAGCGTAGTAAGCCAAAAGCTTGAGGTCAGTTTGAATGGTAAAGTGACAGATGCTGCAGGTAAGCCCATTCCAGGAGTTGTGGTTCGGCATACCGCATCAGGAAAAACAACCCAAACCGATGCACAAGGAAATTACTCAATGAGTATTCCGGAAAATAAAGGCTCACTTGTCTTCACTTTCATTGGCTTTCAAACCAAAGAAGTAGTTTTAACGCAGCAGAGGCAAATCGATGTTCAGTTAGTGGATGATAATAAAAAACT
Organism: Bacteroidota bacterium; assembly: GCA_037032985.1. Classification (GTDB taxonomy): domain Bacteria; phylum Bacteroidota; class Bacteroidia; order Sphingobacteriales; family Sphingobacteriaceae; genus Pedobacter. Next base: position 124,314 of record JAZBLB010000012.1, on the reverse strand, counting down.
GGATGAGGTCGTAGTTGTGGGGTATGGCACGCAAAAAAAAGTAAATCTGACCGGTTCGGTAAGTACCGTTTCCTCGAAAGACCTTGATAACAGACCCATTACCCAGGCCTCTCAGGCACTGTCCGGATTATCTCCGGGGGTACAGGTACAGCAGGGAGGAGGCCGGCCTGGCAGTGATGGTACCCGGGTGATTATCCGTGGGGTGGGTACATTCAATTCAGGGAGTAGTCCGCTGATCTTGATCGATGGTATCGCGGGTAGTCTGGATGATGTGGCACCTGATAACATTGCAAGCATGACGGTTTTGAAAGATGCCGCCTCAGCAGCTATCTATGGCAACAGGGCCGCCAATGGCGTAATTTTAATTACCACTAAAAGAGGACAAAAAGGAAAAACTACCATCAGCTATAACAATTATCTAGGATGGGAGAAGATCACAAGTCTTCCGCAGTTTGTGGACTCCTGGACTTATGCTGAACTTACCGGAGCAAGTCCGGAAGTAGTAGCAAAATACAGAAGTGGCACTGATCCCGATAATTTTGCTAATGTATCACACCTGAAAAATCTATTAAATACAGGTTCTGGATTTCAACAGTACCATAACATCAACGTATCGGGCGGAGAAGGAAACAATGTCTTCTACCTTTCCGGTAGTTACCGCGATCACGGTGGATTAACCGCAGAGACGAACAATAAAAGATATGATATCCAACTCAATGTGGATACCAGAATCAAGAACAATCTGAATCTAAAAACCAGTATTCTAGGGTTTTCGCAGGCCCAAACCCAACCTCAGTCTAACGCTGCTGGTATTGGTGGAATTATTGGTTTTGCAGTCCGCGAACCCAATACCATACCGGGATTAAGATCAGATGGAACGTATGGTCGTCAGGATTTTTTCGCACCCGAAGCCTGGCTGGCCAGTGAGGGTTTTAACAGCCTGCGAGCTAAAAACTTTTATGGCAATACAACCCTTTCCTGGGACGTTATTCCCGGCCTGAACCTGAGCGGAACTGCCGGGTATCATTACTACACCAGCGTAAATACTACCTATGTGGCCGATATTAATATTGACAAAACTACTTACGTAGGGCCTAATAGCTTGACTGTAGGAAATACAGACGGCAATGAGGTTACCCTAAATTTCCTTGCCAAGTATTCGAAGAGTTTTGGGGAAAACAATTTCTCAATCCTGGGTGGTTACCAACAAGAAGCGCACAGGGACGATTTTACCAGGGCTTTTAGAGATAGATTTCCCAATAATCTGCTCTACCAGCTTGATGCCGGTGCAACAACGAATCAACAAACTTCCGGAAGCGCAAACGAATATGCTTTCAGGTCTTTCTTTTCCCGCTTAAACTACGACTTTGGTGGCAAGTATCTTTTCGAGGCGAATGTGCGATACGATGGTTCGTCAAGGTTTGCTCCAGATCATCGGTATGGAATCTTTCCTGCTGTTTCTGCAGGCTGGAGGTTATCTGAAGAATCCTTTATTAAGGAAAATATGAGCTGGGTTAACGAGTTGAAGATCAGAGCCTCTTATGGCTCTTTAGGAAATGCGAACATTGCGAATTATCCCTACCAATACAACATCAGCACCAATGTACGGTACAACTTCGGGGGTGTAATTGCGCCTGGAGCTGCCGTAACAGCAGCTGCAAACCAGGATATCAAATGGGAAACGACCACAACAGCAAATCTTGGTATCGATTTCACGTTTTTCAAGAATACATTAAGTGGAACAATCGATCTTTATGACCGCACGGCCAAGGATATCTTGTATCAGGTGCCTGTTTCCTCTACACTGGGATTAAGCGCCCCGATCCAGAATGCAGGATCGATTCAAAACAGGGGGATAGAAGTAAGTTTAACTTATAACACACGGATTCGAGCTGTCAATTTCGCAATCAGTCCGAATTTTTCCTACAATAATCAACAAGTAATTAAAATTGCCGGTGACATCCAAAATGTAATTCCTAATTTCTTTTTAGGTCATCCTTTGAATCCGATTTATGGCTTCGTGGCTGATGGACTTTTTATTGATGCGGCAGACGTGGCGAGTTACCCAACCCAGCCCAATGGCGGAGCAGCTGGTAATATTCGATTTAAAGACATCAGCGGACCAAATGGTGTCCCTGACGGAAAGGTCGATGCCACCTGGGATAGGCAAATATTGGGAAATACAAATCCCGAGTTTTCTTACGGACTCAACCTGAACGCTTCATACCAAGGCTTCGACGCTGCAGTGTTATTTTCTGGACTTGGTGGTTATACTGTTCAAATGGGCTCCTATCAGGCATATGCACTGTACAATGGTGGTAATGTTCAGCAGTGGCAATATGAAAACGCCTGGACGCCACAAAATCCCGATCGTAATGCTGCCTATCCCCGCATCAGTAATTTAAGTCAAGGAAGTGCCAACGTGCAACGAAATTCTTACTGGAACCGATCAGGTACCTTCCTGCGTTTAAAAAATGCCCAACTCGGTTATACCTTTTCACAAAATTTGACCAAAAAGATAGGACTGGAGAAATTAAGGGTCTTTGCAGGCGGGCAGAACCTGTTTACTTTGAATGATTTCTACCAAGGATGGGATCCTGAAAACGGTCAGGGTTCTGGAGATAGTCCGAATTTTTATCCTCTTACAGCCATCTACACATTCGGAATTAACGTGAAATTGTAATACTATTTTAAGAATAATAAAATAAATCATAATGAAAAGTTATATATATAAATTCTCAGTGATGATGGGTTTTACCTGTCTGACGGCAATTTTGGGATGTAAAAAGAATCTTTTAGATACGCAGCCGCTTTCCTCTATCTCTGATGCTACCTTTTGGAAAACAGCGAATGATGCAACCCTTGCCCTAAATGGTGTGTATGACAGCGGTGCAGGTTTTACCGGATACAACTTCTGGGCCGGTACCTCAATGGTGAATCTTGATTTAATGGCTGGAAATGGTTCTGAGAAAGAGCTTATTCCGGATAACTTCACCAATGGAACACTGAACTCAACCTACAGTTTTGTAGGTTCTTACTATTCGCAGGCCTATTCACAAATCACCCGTTGCAATAATTTTCTGGCAAATATTGATCGTGTCACGATGGACGGGGCTCAAAAAGCAGTGATGGTGGGTGAAGTAAAGACCATTAGGGCTTATAATTACTTCAATCTTGCCTTGTATTTCGGTGACGTACCGCTTGTTCAAAAACTTTTAACGGTGGATGAGGCAAATTCAGTTGCCCGTACACCCAAGGAAACAGTATGGAGCTTCTGTGAAACCGAGCTAAAAGCTGCTGCTGCTGCACTGCCTGTTTCGGTAAGCGCTGATCGACTAGGACACCTGACATCTGCGTCGGCATTGGCAATTTTGGGCCGTTTGCAGCTGGCACAAAAGAAATGGAATGATGCTGCTGCCAGTTATAAAATGATTATTGATTTTAACTATTATTCCATCGATCCCAGGTATAGGGAGCTTTTCTTGAATGCCGGTGAAAACAGTCGTGAGATTATTATGTCTATGCAATACATCAGGGACAACTATAACCATGCTTTATTGCAATACCTTACTCCGGAAACCTGGGGGGGCTGGCATCAGTATTCTCCTTTCAACGAACTGGTTGAAACCTATGAGTGTAAGGATGGCAAGACAATTACTGAATCGGCTTTGTATGACAAAAATAACCCATACAATAACCGAGATCCAAGAATGGATTTTAACGTTATGATCTCCGATCGGACAAGTTTCCGCGGAAGGGTTTATTCGGCAAAACCGGGAACTACCCTCCCTGATCGTCTGAACCAATACCCTGGTGTTTGGAGCGGATATTCGATTTATAAATTTTTAGAGGATGACCCTGCTGTTGCAACCACAAACAATACAGGAAATAACTTTCCCCTAATCCGGTATGCGGAAGTGTTACTTGGATATCTTGAAGCCAAATTAGAAGGTGGCGGGGGAGTGGATCAGGCCTTGCTTGACGCCACAATTAACAAAGTCCGTGGAAGAGCAGCTGTAGCAATGCCTCCGGTCACCTCTACAGATCCATCAACACTTCGCACCATCATCAGAAGGGAGCGCCGTGTGGAATTCGCTTTTGAAGGCATCCGGTATTTTGACTGCTTGAGGTGGGGCATCATTGGTTCAGAAAATAATCAGCAGTTTACGGGCATGAAACTGACCAATGACGCAGCAAACTATAAGGATTATCCTGTGAATGCTAATGGTTATTACCTCTTTAGGAAACGAAACTTCATAACGGGTAAAAATGAATTGTGGCCGATACCTCAATCCGAACGTGATCTTAATAAAAATCTCACCCAGAATCCGGGTTATTGAGTGGCACGAATGCTCGTTTTACAATAAACAATGCTGTATTTATGATGAGGATGGGCCCCTGGGCTCGGGATACAGGTGCCGAAGCGAAACCAACGCTAAGTTGCTGTGGTGTAGAGATAGGGTGACTAGCGTTAGTGAAGAAGGTATTGTAAGAGGTACCAGGGAAGTGTTAAGAAGACAAGCGAAAGCGAACCGGCCAATGAGGTGGCAAAAGGATTAAATGTTGTCAGAATCAGGGACCAGTAGCTTCCCATCCTCTGGCTCAAAGGGATATCCGTCAGACAACCATCCTAATCCCTCATTGGGAGTTCATAACCGTTTTAAAGAAGGAGAACTAACAGATATATTCAGGTTCAGCCTTCTCCCACAGATGATGCTAGACACGAAGTTAATGGTTAGGTAATAAGAGCCGTATGATGGGGGACCATCACGTACGGATCTACGAGAATCTCGGGTTGAGATACCTGGGTTTACTTGATCATTTCTTGCAGTCAGGTAAAAAAAATAAAAAAAATAGGTTAGTAAAGTTGACGTCACTCTTTGGGGAGTGGCGTTTTTTTTATCCTGAGCGCCTGGATGCATTAAAGGGCGTGACTTTATTAGGTAAATTTCAGGTCTTAACGGATTAATCTGATATCCTAAGGCAGAACAAATTAAAGGAGGATTGGTATATTGATTGACTTGAGTTAAATAGTTGCTTAAAGTTTTTCAGCGGCAATAAATGTGAACTGGCGAATGCATGGTAAGGAACCTTATTTCATTCCATTTGACTAAGCACTTCATTGATAGCCTGCTGAGCCCCAGAAAATAAAACCGTTCTTTCATAACCTGCCGGAACCAGTCTATCTTGACTGCAAACGGGTTAAGGGGCTAAAAAATCAGCGTCTGTAAATCACTCATTGAAAGTTCTTAGTGTTAAAATCCAATACCAATCATTTCCCATAACCTCAGGAACTTCTTTTGTTCAACCACACCGTGACATTCGCCAGCTTGGCCGTTGATTGGCTTTTCCCTAACTGATATTTCCTAAGTGGTGAAACCCAGTGATCTACATTTTGCCAGGGGTGGTTAACACATTAAAGTCATTGCGCTCAATTCACATAACTAAAGCAGATGTAGTTTGTTTCATCAGTTCCAGCGTGTTCAAGTTTAATCCATAATTGACATTTTTTTTATTTTTCAAGGAGTTCACTTAATTTCAAAAACCACTGCAGTAGCGTAAGGCATGCTTGAAGGACATTGAATTGTTAATCCTTCTGATTCCTGTTTCCATTTTAACTCAAGCTCGCATCCAAGGAGTTTGACGGTTTTGATGCTTTTGTCCAAATACGATTGGCCGATTCCAAGGGCCTTGATTTTCAGTTCAGTGCCGGCATCAGGACTGACCATACAAAAAGCATACAATGCACCATTTTTGCCTGTGGTAAATCTGAAATCCTGTTTGTCAAATTTAAAATCCGCATGTTTTTGACGCAGCGCTCCACCGGGTAACATTTTCAACTTCCCGTTTTTGATTTCACCTTCTCCTGGAATTTTCCAGGCATGGCTGCCGTAAACGGCATCTGCATTTCTACGCATCCATATGCCCACTTCTTTGAGCATTTTTAAACTCCCCTGGTCAAGTGAACCATCAGGAAGCAGGGAGATACAAATTGCAGCGTTTCCGTCTCGTGAAATCGCTTCAATAATGTAGCGGATCATCATTCCCGAATCGTAAGTGAAGTCCGGGGCGTAATACCAGTCACCCACTGGTGCCTCCGCGATCCATGGCTGATCAGTCTTGATTTTTTCAGGTATGGCAAATTCCTCCGTAGTCACCGTGCCATTGGTCTTCTCGCGGAACTTGACCACGCTAAAGGTATTTACCTCACCTCTTTTTTTCAATGTTCGGTTATAGTAATCAGCCATCACCCGCTGCATGGCATCGGCCTTATATCCCGTCCCGGTTCCATCGCCTGTAAATGGACCTTGTACCGTTCCATCTGTATAAATGAAATCAGGATCATAGCGTTCCACGACGTCCATCATGCGCAATGCCCATTGACTGGCGTACCATTTTGCATAGTTAAGGTGCTTGCTGAAGATCCCTGCCGTTGGAGGAGACCAGGGAGAGAGTGATTTTTCGGCCACGCTTTTGTACGCACGCAAATTCACACCATAAAGGCGTTTAGGATCCAGCCCCTGCCACCATTTACCTTTCCCATCTGCCAGGGTTAGCCCGCCATCATAAGGAACTCCTTTACTTGGACCATTTGTATCACTGCCAAATGCAGCCTGCCACCACCACCAGGTATATTCATGGTGGAAGGTAATGCCGTAGCGCAGGTTATTTGCTCTGCAGGCTTTTGCCCATTCTCCGATGATGTTACGTTTAGGTCCGATGTTAACTGAATTCCAAGGTTGGTACTTGGAATCCCAAAGGTCATAATTGTCATGGTGAACGCCTTGTATCATTAGAAACCTAGCACCGGCATCCTGATAGATCTGTGCCAATTTTGAGGGATCGAGTTTGGTTGGATTCCAGTCACGCAGTACATCCATATAACCAGATGTGGAGGGATGACCGTATTTTTTGAGGTGGTTGTTGTATGCTCTTGTGCCTGGAATATATAGATTACGTGCATACCAATCCCCACTCTCACCGGAAGCTTGCGGGCCAAAATGAACCCATATTCCAAACTTGGCTTCTCTTAACCAATCAGGGCTACCGGGATAATTTTTTTCGATTGATTCCCAGGTAGGCTTGAAGAGGCCAGGATAAATGGGGATATCAAGTTTTGCTTCCGGGAAGCTCTTCCAGTCTCCCATTTGCAACTGCTCTTCAGGACCTGGTGAAGGGGTTGAGGGGATTGGGATGAGATTCTTGCTGCTCTGGAATTTAATCTGCGCTGTGCTTGACTGAGCACAACAGAAGAAGTAAATACCCATCAAAGAAAAAAGTGCTGTTGAAATTTTGATCATTGGTTAGAATTTAATTGAAGTCAGCGAAATAAAATACCTGCATATATTTCCTTCGGTACCCGTCGGCGGATTTTGAAGTCCTATATTGCCTCACAAAGAATCTCTTTTTTTAAAGTGGCTTCACTTAGCATTTGACCGTAGTGTGCCCATTCCAAAGCTAAAAAATAGGTAGGTCACAGAAATTGTGCTTATCCGACTAAAATTTATACATTTCCTACCTTTAACTTATTTTCTTAACACATTTCTCACAACAACTACTGCGTTTGGGACGATATCGGTTTGAGTTCATCAATGGATCAAGCCAGCTAAATTCCGGTTTACTCAATTTTTAATCTGGAACTGCTATTAGGCCTGTTGAGCTCAAGGGTAGGATAAAAAATGCTTGAAAAAAATCCCCGGACTTAACAGGCTAGGTGAATTGCCAAACTTTGAATCTCTTTTTGAGGTGCTACTGGTCTGGTTCCTTGCTGAGAAGAAAATTTTTTTCTCTCTTAGGTGTGAGTGGTCGTATTCTATCAATAAGATTTGGGGACATTGGTAGGATTGCCATGTCTGTGTTTGGCCTATTTTAGCTGTAATTCATATTAAAGGGGTCAGTTTTGACCGAATTTGAAAGGCAATTCCTATACTGAAGTATTAACACCATCCAAGGAATCGTGATGCCGTGAAAACCTTATCATTAAGGGGGGTTCCTAAAGCCTTTTTGATAAGGCATGATTAGCTATGACAGCCTGACGGCTTCTGGGCGGTGCGTCAGGACACGGTTGGCCAGTTCTTGTAGAATAGCTTTTCTGCTTCGTAAAAAGTATCATAGATGGAACTCCCGAGAACTGCTGTTAAATCAATCGGATCCTAAAGATGAAACCTGCGATTTGATCACAGACTTATTCCATTTCATGGCGCCTTTTCCCCATCCTTTTCAGTTCTTGAGCTATTCACGTCGGTATAATTCCAAACCTTTAACAAACTATTTCTACTCCCGCAATCCTTTGAAAATTTTTTTACAATAAAAACATACTGTTTAGTATGTTTTTAATAACTTTGGATTTTAGTTCGAAGGAATGGAAGCTACTTCTTTTGCGGGTCAAAGAACGAATAGGTATCATCCGTCAAAACTTGCTTAGATCACTTAAATAGTAAATATAGAATGACGTTTTATTTTGTTTACAATCATAGTTTTAGGTATAAAATTTGCTTTCTGGATATCCCTGTTGTCATTTTGACCAATACAACTATCTTCCGGCTTCCCCTCCTGATAGCTATGGATAATTATAGCTGTCCAATACCAGTCTCAAAATCCATATAAATATCAAAACCAAACAGTATCTTTATGTATCAATTGTTATTATCTCTTCATTCTATCACCAGATGGCTGGTATTGCTTTCTTTATTTTACACCATATGGCTTTCCGTAAAAGGCATGGTTACTCAAGGCCTGTTTACAAGAGTTGATAATCTCGCCCGCCATCTAACCGCAACGGTGATCCATGTACAGTTGCTGTTAGGACTTTATCTATACACCATCAGTCCGGTCGTTAAAGTTAATTTCGAACTCCAGAATACCGGGAAAATTATGGATGAACAGCTATTTTTCAAATACCTCCACATCGGTTTGATGATCGCTGCGGTGGTGCTGGTAACAATAGGTTCTGCGAAGACTAAGCGAATCCAAGCCGATCGATTGAAATTTAGTACGATGCTGGCTTGGTACACCGCTGCACTCATCATCATTTTGATTGCGATTCCATGGCCATTCTCTCCGCTTTCGAACCGACCGCTTTTAAGACCTTTTTAAATACCAAAGATGATGTTGAATCTAATCAAAACCCCAATCGGCAGGTTAAGGATAGTTGGCTTTATGGAAGGACTGTCGCTTATTTTTCTTGTTTTTATCGCTGTCCCGTTTAAATATTTAGGCGATATTCCCACTTATGTAAAAGTTGCCGGACCTATACACGGCCTTTTATTTTGTCTGTTTGTCATCAATACTTTTAACGTAGCCACCCTTCACAGTTGGAAATTCTCAAAGATTACCTGGAAAGTATTACTGGCTTGTCTTATTCCATTTGGAACATTTTACATCGATCGATATATCCTCTTACCCCTTCTTCGAGGAGAAATGAAAAAAAACAACATGCGTGAGTAAGCAAAAACAAATCCTGATCATGTTCGCTATTCTGGTGATTCCGGTTTTATACATTACCTTCTGTAATTTGCCTAACCGTTCGAGTGTGAGTAATAACATCAGCTTTGACACTCGCCTATCTTATTATCAGCTGTTTGATGGTAAAATGGCTGAGCTCCGGCCTTCTTCAAGGGTGGCTTTATTTGAATTATCATCCACTTTATTTACTGACTATGCCGAAAAACAGCGTCTAATCAAACTACCAAAGGGCAGAAAAATAAAATTATCCGGTAATAGCCTACCTGTTTTTCCAGAGGGTAGTTTAATAGCGAAGACCTTCTATTACACCATGAAGAATAAAAAGAAGAAGATCATTGAAACGCGGTTGCTCTTGTTAAATAAAGGCAACTGGAATATTGCTGTTTACAAATGGAACATGGAACAGACTGAAGCTTTTCTCATTACTAATGGCGGGGTAGTGCAGATTGAGAGCTTGAAAGAAGGAGGGGAATCGATAAGGATCAACTACCGGATTCCCACCAGTAAGGAGTGTGTGAGTTGTCATCAATCCCAAAATGCAGTCCTTCCTATTGGGCCAAAAACGCGAAACCTTAATTTGCAGGTCATGCGTGCAGGTGCCTGGGTCAACCAACTTCAATATCTAATGAATACGGGGATGGTTTATACTAGAACATTAAAAAATGTTAAACGGCTGCCAGCTTATACCGATCAGGGCGTTAAAATTGAAGATAGGGCGCGCGGTTATCTGGAGATAAACTGTGCGCATTGCCATAGACCAGGGGGGGATGTGGGCCGGACGACTCTAAATGTGGACTATGATACCCACATGGATAAAACTGCAATTAAATTAAACCGGAATAATATTCTCATGCGGATGTCGGAGATGGGTGACTATCACATGCCTAAGCTGGGAACAACAGTTATAGATACTGCCGGACTTCTGCTGATCAGGGGTTTTTTAAAAAACTTAAGATAATGTGCTAATTTTAATCGTTGAGCCTGCATTCTCGATTCTTAAAAACAATGTACCGACTACTGATTTTCTGATAATAATCATGCCTGCCATAGCAGGACTATTCTCTCCCGAAATCAAATGTCCATTACATGAGATAGCTAACTAGGTAATCCCATAGTTTCCCCCGGCTTTAAACTTCGGAGAGCTCAGAAGAACGAACTATAAATAATAAATTTAATTTAACTAGATAATTCCATGACTAAAACGCTGCAAATAATATTAATCACCTGCTTTTTGGCCTACTTGGGCTATCGTACTTTTCGCTACATGACTTTAGAAAATGGCATCGAAAACGCTGTAGCAAAAGGGGCTATTATCCTAGATGTTAGAACGGCAGTGGAATATAAAGTAGGGCACATCAAAGGTTCCATTAACATTCCGTTGGGACAAATTAGGGAACGCTTTACAGAACTGGATCCTACCCTTAGCTACATTACAACGTGTTCACATGGATTGCGAAGCGTCAAAGCTCAGCGATTACTGAAGGAAAGAGGATTTAAACATGTTTACAATGGGGGTGCATTGATGGATTTAAAACCAATAACCAACAAGAACGTGGGGAAATGATAATCAGCAACTAGGATACACGGCAGAAAAATGTTTCACATTGATATGCTATAGCTTGCTAAAGACATTTTATTTTATCCGGCACCTTTCCTGCTGGAGTCTTACAAAACTTAAGTAGCAGTAAATTCAACAAGGAAGAAAATATTTATAGCTATCATTGCATTTGTATTAAACATCGGGTTGTCGTTTTTTAAAGATTTTGTCTTTGTTTGGACAACTTAAATTATTCGGCAGTGGAATACAATTGATGAGAGAATTGTTTGGGTATTTTTTAGCTTTTTGTTTTTGCGGTTGTTTATATTTTTTTTCTTTACAAAAAGAGAATCCTAAGAAGGGATATCCTAGATTACTTTCAGCGATAGTTGTCGCTTTGATTCTATTCTTATATTTTCGTATTTCTTGTAGATACTTGATTTATCAATCAATCCGCAGGGCTATAAGTTTGAGATGTCTTGGTCCTGCAGTTCTTGCTGACTTAGGCAAATGACGCAGCTGGGTAACTATATCCTGTAACTAGAATCGAATAGATGGAACCTTTAATTAATGCCAATGTTCATTTAGTAACGTTTCATAAAATAAAAGGTGGCAGCTAGACTAATGCCCTAAAACAAGAGAAAATCGCTTTTATTAAAGATTCAATGAATAATTCAATAGCGCATGAGAGCATTTAGTTTAGTTTTATTATGGGTTTTACTTAGTATTGCCTCAAGGGCTCAGGTAGAATATAAGCCTACAGATCCTTCATCGGTAAGAATACCAGTTATTGTAAATGGAAAGCCGACATTTTCAACTGTCGAAACCTTAACCTCTTTTAAGCAAAATAAGCTATTCTTCTTTGTAAATGTGATGGATTATGGAGTTAAAGGAATTGGCGCTTCATTCGATGACACACCCGGTTTTCAAGCAGCAATAAATGCTGCCATTGCCTTAAAGGCAACCCTAGTTGCCCCATTTCCACCTTCATTTTACAATATAAAGGCTCAATTAATAGTCAAGCATCCAACAGCGGATGAATGTTATATGGATTTTCAGGGCTATGGAGTACCACGATCGCAAATCAGGTACAGTGGACCTTCTGGAACATCGTGCTTTAAATTAATTGGTTTAAGGTTCTCTACCTGGACGGGTGTAAAAATTGCCATGGACAATACTATCAATACTACGGCTGTCGAACTTGATACGTATACCCCTACCAGCTCCACATCATTTCTGACCTTTACTAATTGCCAAGTTGCTTTGGGCACTGGCACGGGCCAGGTAGGATGGAAGTTAGGTTTACTCTCTCAAAACGGAGGTGACTTAAGTTGTTTGCTTTGGCAAAATTGCTCAGTATTTGGAGTTGATCGAAATGTATCTGGTCAAATAGGCTGGTCAATCAGGGGATCTAACACACTTCATAATGTGTGGGTTCAATGTTTTGGTGCTCATCTTAATACAATGGTTTCGAACAAAGATGGAGGCAACGGCGCAAACTACTTTTATGGTATGGGTACTTCTGATAATAATCTTGATTACTACATTCAAAATACTTCTAATTGGATTATTGAAGGAGGTCGGTATGAGAAGGGAAGGCGTCTTTTGGAAGTTGGTTACGATAACAAATCGCCATCGATAACGCTAAAAGGTCTGGCAATCGGATCCTATGACGGAATAAATGGCCGACTAATAGTTGTTGATATGCCGTGCTCAATCGAAATGAGTGGTGTCCAAGTAGGTAAGAAATTGGATGGGGAATGGGGATTGGAAACGGTGATGCTATATGGCGGTCAGTATGGGCCGGTATTGGGTAAAGGCCGACTAATCCAGGATGGAGGATCAATTACTACCTCCCAGGCAAATTATATCAGCAAAGGCAACGCGACTGAATGGCTAATTTACAGGCGTGCTGTCGGTAAGATGAATGATGAAGGAGTTGTTGCGGATATTTTCAGGGATCTATCCGGAGAATAATAACTCCACAACATCAACATCCGAAACGGTAAATATCGTTTTCAAAAGCAGATATTTGAACATGCGCACAGGACTCTCTGCCGCACGCCCATTGTCCTGACAATATTTGTCCAAAAGCTCGTTATATATAAAACCAAAATCTATAAGCTCGTTGATTTTGCGAAGCAGATTCTCCTTGGGGATAATCAGATCGTAGAGCCTGGAAAATTCGCTAAACTGGATTTTTTGTTGTTGAAGAAGCATTTTAAAAGCCGTTCTGGTACACCTTTAAAATACAAAAAAAGGAGCAGAAATTATTAATTTCTACTCCTTTTTTCTCACTCAATCTTGAAAGGACTTTTTCAGTGCCCTCCAGTAATGTTGGGCTTTTTTATTTCAGTAACCAAAGTTTAAGGAGTCTAGCTTTAATTGCCCCGTAGGTCCGATAATGCAGTTTGGCGAGTTGTGTAATCTTGATGCCATTACCAAAGCGTTCTGCTAGCAATACATCTTCTTCACTCCATGATATTCCTTGGTTACCTTTTTCGGCGAGGGCTTCGAGTTGGTTAATTGCAAAGAAAAGCGCCCTAATGATTTCGGGCTGATTATACGGGCTATCGGCGGGGAATACTTGTCCGGTTGTGGGGTAGGTGCCTGCGGCCAGCGCCTGGAGCATCTCCACGTGTCGACTATTATCCTGTATACGCTCTTTTAGCTTTAAAATCTCTTATAAGTGCGTCAATGACTAAGAATAACTGTTTTTTATCTTTTTCAGGCAGCTTGGATACTTCCGGTATTCTGTTACATGTGGAGTTGTAAGTTCTATATCCGTTTTACCCACGAGATAATCGAATTAAACTTCAGGCGCATCGGCTATTCGTATCACGACCTAGATAGAGGGCTTTGCCGAATTCCCTTTTTATGATAACCATCGCGATATCACAGATATCCGCAATTGCTCATTTTGTGAATCGCAATTTCAATCTCACAGTTTTGTTAAAAGCTAAGTAAAGTGGTTAGTTTAGTCACCAAATATTGGCATTCAGCTATTATTTGGCATTTTTTTTGTACGTTTGCACTGAATTCAGCGCGATGTCTGTTTGTTAAAACAATAGATTTAAACTGGATTCAGCAAATAATAACGGGGCCGTTCTTGGATTTGACAGGGTGGCGAAGGTTATGTTAGCATGCAGTGCGTTGTTCGGAGAGCACTTAAAGTGAACGATCACATTTTAGTTGGCGAAAACACTTACGCCTTAGCTGCCTAGTTTAGAACTAAACAGCTTTTGTCCCTCTAACTGTTGCATTGTTGGGTTAGAAACCGGGGCATCGAAACAACAAAGCTGGCTTCAAGGAGATACGACTTGAAGTGAGACAAAGTATCTAAGGTTATAAACAAGGTCGGTTTTCAGCCCGTTTATAGCTCGAAAATTAATTGAAAAATAAGCATGTAGAAGGTATAATTTATCTCACAACTGGACAAGGGTTCGACTCCCTTCGGCTCCACTCTAATCAGTAATAAAAAATGAAAAGCCTGTAAATCAAAGATTTGCAGGCTTTTTTGTTTTGGTTCATTTAGTGGTTTTTGCTTAGATATCGCATACGCGAGTGAGCAAAAACGTGGGGCCGGCGAGGTTTTAAACTCGACTTACCTTTTGCCTTCTTAATTTTATTAATCTTGTAAAGCGCAATTTTATGAAAAGAAACTTCAGTTTAATTTTTTCCGTAGAAAAGGAAAGAGTAGCACAGGCGAAAACTTTCATATTTATATGGGGACAACCGTATCTAAAAAAAGTCGAAGTTACATCTGGTAATGAATGTTTTGAGAAAGATTTGCAAAACGGTAAATTTAAGGTAATAGCGATATAGCTGAAACAATGAACGCCTACCTTAGGCAAATGGAATTAAAGGTTCAGGAGGTACACTGAAAGCTTTTATCTTTTGGAAGAAATGTTACCGCCATTCTAATGTTGTCAATTTTTCTTGACAACGATTTACAAGTTTTTTTTTAAAAAAAATGCTAACTAAATCTTATTAATTTAGATCGTTAACAAAGGCTCAAAAATTGAGCTGATTATCAGCGGGTTGTGAGTGTTTGAATTTAAGGGATTGATAAATAAAAATCATTTTCAATTAATTCCTGTAACATTAAAAATACGGCCGTTTTTATTTATGTGCAGGTCAATTCAAAATTGCCTTTGAGTACCTTAAATTTAATATTTAGGGTATTTTGAAGTGCAAGATTTTTATTTACTTTAGCCCATAAGTTCCCCAATCACTATACATTTCGTTTACATTTCAGATTGATACCGATCACATCGATATCGCCTGATTGTGTACTATTTATTAGCATGGTCAACACATGTTAATAAATAAGAGAACCCTGTTAGGCGCATAGTGGGCTTCCTAATGGTTTGTGTATGGTTAAAAATCTACTACTATTTTTACTAAACTGGTTATTGGTCGTGATATTGCTTTTTGCAGTAACTGCCACTATTGTGCAAGGTAAAGCCAAAGCAGATTTTAGTTTAAAGACCTTATTTGATTCCAATCGCCTATTAACCAGTAACCTTTTATCTCCACCTAGTTATTCCATACATTATATTGCCCCTGCACCCTGGCAATACTGGAGCAAAGCAAATGAAATTGTCATTGCATCAGAGAGTGGTACCGTTACAGGAACTATATCCAAAAGTGATGGAACAGTATTATTCAATTTTACATGCACACAAGGTACGCCTTATGTGCAGCGCTTTGTCGGATTACCTAAGGATGTGCCTGCCCACCCACTTAATACCGTACTTAACGCAGCAGGATTAATAGTAAAAGCTAGCGGAACAATCTCTGTGAATTTAAGAAATGTAGCATCCGATGATTTACGCACCGATGGTACGGACGCAAATATTAAAGGAAATGCGTCACTTTTTAGCTTTGGTGATGCGGCAATAGGAACATCTTTCCGGGTAGGTTATTATCGGGATGGGAATCTTGCCAATTCGTCACACCCACCAATTTACAGTATCATGGCTACCGAAAATAATACTATCGTTAAAATCGCTGGTGTAGCTACAGCGAGACTAAATGTGGGCCAAAGTTATCTGTTTAACGCGCCTATCGGGACTTTGGTTGAATCTTCTCAAGCTACCGTAATGAATACTGCCGCAGACTTAGATGTTCCGGGTGGCTGCGGTGATGGTGCCTATAATCCAATCCCACCCATTGCTTCACTGGGTAAAGAATATGTCGTGGTTAGGGGTGAAGGTAATATGATCGCTGAACAAACAACCGTGATTGCAACACAGGCCAACACCAGCATAACAGTAATCGACTTTGATCAAAATGGTATTCAGAAAGCTTCAAAAACCTATCTTTTAGCCCAGGCCGGGGATAAACTAACTTTTAACCATGGTTATCTAGATGGCGCATACAGTCCAGCTACAAATACCGGAAGATATTCCTCATCATGGATTTCTGCCACTCAAAATATTGAGGTTTTCTCCGGTACGGCAGGCGCTTCTGGCGGCCAGGGTTGTGAGGTTGATGTGGCCACCCTGGTTCCAATATCGAGTTGTTCCGGCTCTAAAAAGGTAGAGACCGCCAAATTTACTGCTTACAATCAAAATACCAATCTGGAATACTTCGGGTATATCATTACCAGTAGTACGGATAGAATTTTTTTGACTGCTAACGGAACTCCTCCATACAACAGCCGGGATATAGAAACCATTACCGGAATAAATACCCGAAAACCACTGGGGAATACTGGATTATCGTTAATAAGTTTTACACGTGCGGCTATCGGAGCACCCGCTTCAATTGTAATCAGCAGTGCAAGCAGGCTAACTGTTTCGATGGTACAACAAAGCAATGCATTTTCAATGTCTAACTTTATTTCTCGTTTCCCTGAAAAAGCAGAGCAGCCAACAGCCAGTCAAACCGATTGTACTAGTGCAACCTTAACCGTTAGCGCAAATGGAGGTCCTTACCAATGGTATTTAAATGGTGCGCTCATTAATGGGGCAACTGCCAGTACTTACCTTGCCACCTCATCTGGAAACTACAGTGTCACTACCCAACTAGAATGTGGTATCAGCGCGCAATCTTTGCCGGTAAGCGTTTCCCTTTGTAATATCGACCGTTCCATCACTAAAAGGGTTAACGTTACCTATCCTGAATTAAACAGCAATGTGGTATTTACGCTGAAGGCCGAAAATTTAGGCAATGGCGATGCCGTTGGGGTTTCGGTTACGGATTTGCTGCCTGAGGGTTTTACTTACTTGTCAAGCATAGCACCGCAGGGTACCAGTTATAATCCGGTTTCCGGAATATGGACAATTGGCGATTTAGCGAGTAATGCCAGTATGAGCTTAGCGATTACGGCGAAAGTGGTAAAGACGGGACAAAATATAAACAGCGCTACGATTACGGGTTCTCAACCAGATCAGGTAACCAATAATGACCAGAGTTCGGCTACCACAAATACCGGTTCTGGCGATAGAGTGGTTTGTCTAGGTAGCCTGATGGATAATATCCTTTTCGATATTCCGGTCGGTACCAACAATGTTAACGTTACCGGGTTGCCAGCTGGGATAACAGCTACTTATGATAATGCAACTAGGAAACTAACCATTAAGGGTACACCAACAACTTCTGGACCAGCAAAAACGTATACTGTAACCGGTACTAATGGAAGTGCGTTAACTATAACTGGTAATATTACCGTAAACGGACCGGTGAGTATGCCAGTTTTTAATGGTGGATTAACTGATAAACGCTGCCTAGGAGCGGGTACTGATACCTATCTGGCAACTTCAAGCAATGCCACAGAAATGGTGTATTCGCTGTTGCCTTTATCAGCCGGGGTAATTGATGCCATCAGTGGCAAGGTAACCTGGAATAACACATTTTCGGGTACAGCAATTGTAACGGCTACCGCAAGAGGTTGCGAAGAGAAAAAAACAAACTTTAATGTGTTGGTTAGTGCTCCGCCAGATTTAACCCTTGGCGCCGAGCCTGAAATTTGCCAGGGTTTTACCGCATCATCATTAGGTTATACCAATCCGGTAAATAACCCGATAAGTTATAGCATTGCCTGGAATACAGCAGATTTTGATCCCGTTACCTCCCAGCCATTACCCGCAGGAAACATTCCATTCAATATTCCGGCAAATGCATCAGTGGGTGTACATGCCGGAACATTAACACTCAAAAATGCAGCAGGTTGCAGCACTCAAATAAGCATTAGCATAAAAATAAATCCAAAACCACCAGCACCGCATGTTCTGGTACCAATTACATCACAATATTAATCTAATAAAAAAACCGTCCCCATGAACATTTCAACAAAAAAAACAATCATTGCAGTTATCTTCGTAATCATCTGCACATTCTCAAAATTATCGGCCCAAGTACTTCCAGGGGCCCCTGGCGTAAATCTATTCTGTCAGGGCGCAGACCTAACCTTGCCCATTGCTCCAACGGGTGAAGAGTGGATTGTAAAGTACAGCGCTACACAAACCACTACACCAGCTACAGGCATTACGCTTGTTCCAGGAAATAAAATCCCTGCAGCAGATTTAAAGACTGGGTATTACTATTTAAGTTCCAAATCAACCACACCTGGTGCCTGTGAATCCGAATTACAGGAAATACCCGTGTATGTGCTTAAACCTTTGTTGGTTGATTTCGCACCTGCCAATTTCTGTTTAGAAAGCCCACTGGTACAAGTTGGTTCAGTAACCAATCCAGATGCGACTAATATTCCAGATTTGGCCTATCAATGGTATACGGTTGATGCAGGAGGTGTAGAAACGGCGATTTCTGGCGTAACCACAAAAGATTATACCCCATCAGCGCCAGCTACGGTTGGTACAAAAAAACACAGGATAAAAGTAGGCTATGTCATTAATGGCAAAAACTACTGTTCACAAACTGCAGATCATGAGATTACAGTTACCCCTAAGCCAGTAAAACCAACCATTACGCCAGGATCTATTACAGGTACTGCTTCTGCAGTTACTTTCTAGCAGAAGGTTACATTTTCTGAACCGTAGGGTATAAATGAAGCGAAGAGAACTCTCTTTTCTGTTATTGGCTATGCTGTTGTTTTTTATTCAAACAACCATGGGCCAGACTGCTTCCGAAGGGCGGCAAACGATTGCGATCACACCAGGATCGTCAGTGGTTTTGCGTGCAAATTCGGCAGGGGCAGCTTCGTATATCTGGTATCGGAATAATGTATTGGTGAATGGGCAAAATAGACAAACCTTAATTACGGCTACTGCAGGAATTTATAGGGTGGCTACATGGAATACGCAGGGCTGTATCTCTGAACTATCTGATGAAATAGAAGTGACTGCGCCACGTCAGTCCACCGCTGATGTGATGATAACAAAGCGGTCTGAATCACAGATTGTAGTGGTTGATCAAGTCTTTAATTATTATCTAAACGTTAGAAATAATGGTGCTGATGATGCCACTCAACTGGTGATTAAAGACGTGCTGCCAAAGGACTTATCATTTGAAAACATGGTGCAGCCAACCGACGGCTTAGCTCACTTCGATCAGCTCAAACAGACGCTCACCTGGAATATTCCTTTGTTGGCCAACGGCAAGTTTGCAGAGTTAGTTATAAAAGTAAGGTCGAAACAAGCAGGAATGGTGAGCAATACGGCAATGGTTTCGATTAAGGAATTTGATCCTAACCTAACCAATAATACCTCAACCGATCAAAAGGAGATTTCAGGTTTAAGAATACCAAATGCCTTCACGCCCAATGGGGACGGCAAGAATGACACTTTCTATATCCAAAACCTGGAATCATTCGAATCAAATGAGGTGACCATTATTAACCGTTGGGGAAGTACGGTTTACCACTCCAATCGGTACCAGAACGATTGGACTGCCCTAGGGCTAGCAGATGGAACCTATTTCTATATTGTAAAGGTAAAGAACGGAACTTCTGGATGGCAAGATTACAAAGGCTATGTTACGGTAATACGTTAAATATAACAAATTATAAAAATATGAACATTTGGAGAGGGATATTTTTTGTTGTGCTAATGGTGATTTGCGCTGTAAACGTTTCTGCGCAGCAGGACGCCCAGTTCGGTCAGTATATGTTTAATGGCATGTACATCAACCCAGCTTATACCGGTTACAAGGAGGAACTTTATCTGCAGGCTTTTGCCCGAGCACAATGGACGGGTGTTCGGGGTGCACCACAGACACTTTCCATATCAGCGGATGAAGCAATCAATGATGAAAGTTTAGGTATTGGTATGATTGTCACCAAAGATAAAATAGGTGCTCAAAATAGCTTACATGCATCCGCAAACTTGGCTTATCGGATCAAACTCGATCGCACGGAAACCAATATACTAGCTTTTGGCCTGGGGGTTGGTGTGATCCAGTCTTCTCTAAATGGTAACCTGCTCGAAACCATTGAAGAAGGCGATAATCGTATCGTGACTGGAGTGGTAAGCCAAACCACGCCTGATGTCCGCGTTGGTGTACATTATTCCAATGAGAAATTTTTTATTGGTTTTTCTGCGAACAACCTTTTAACTAAATCGCTATCCGTCTTTAGCGATTACAATGCGCTTAACGTAAAGGTTCAGCCTCACTTTTACCTTACTGCTGGCCTGGCGCTGCCTGTGAACGAGGACTTCATTTTTAAACCCACTTTTTTAATTAAAGATGATTTACATGGACCCACCTCAATGGATTTAAATGCATTTTTATTAATCAAAGAACGTTTTTGGCTTGGTGCAGTTTACAGAACTTCCGTAAAGCTCTATCCAAAAGCCAACCTTCAACGCGGGTTGAATAATAAGGCAGCGGCAGGTTTCATTACCGAATTTTTTATCCGCTCGAATTTGCGTATGGGTTATGGTTATGATTATAGCCTGAACAAGCTGAGTAGTTATGATTACGGTTCTCACGAAATTTCTGTTGGCTACTATCTAGAGACTAAAAAGAGCCGGAGACCAAAGTGTTACTTTTAAGGGATTCTAAAAAGGAAATAGTCTATTTAGCGGCTTGCTACCAATGGATTTTATAAAACGATTGATATCAAGATCTGCATTTTACGTCTGGAAAATCTCAAGCTTTCGATAAGAATTGCATTGATGCTTGACAATGCGGTGATGATGGTCAATGTTTTTTTTCGTCACCTGAAGCGTTTTCAAAGATAACCTGTAACCCGGTAAAAGTGCTGCTTGATTTCATTATCGCTTTGTTAGGCCGCGCGGAACGTACTGATGGCATAATCAAAACAAATGTGCTCATCTAGACAATTATGGTTAATTGCATATCATAAAGAAATTGTATTTTTTTAATCGGCGAACTCAGCTTATAAACACGTATTATGCTGAAAGCAGTTAAAAAAGAGATGCCAAATAATAGCTGAGCACTACTATTTGGCAGGTAAAAGGAATATTTAAATTTACTTTCAGTTCGTAACTATAGATTTTAAATCGCCAGTTACTAGCTATATGGATCTTCCGGGATATTGCTGTAAAGCAACTTCCAGGCAATCCATTGCTGCATTTAGTTCTGTTGTATTTAATACGTAAGCCATCCTGACTTCCTGTTTGCCAGATCCTGCAGTGGAATAAAATCCAGTAGCAGGCGCCATCATTACCGTTTGGTTCTCATGCGCAAAATCTTCAAGAATCCATTGGCAGAAACGATCAGCATCATCTATTGGAAATTTAGCTACCACGTAAAAGGCGCCACCAGGGTTTGGACAAAAGACACCATCAATATTGTTTAAACGCCCCACTAAGGTATCTCTACGAAGGGTATATTCGGTATTAACTTTTTCAAAATAACTGTCAGGGGTGTCAACTGCAGCAGCGCCGGCAATTTGTTCAACCATCCCAGGGCTCAGTCTTGCCTGCGCAAACTTTAATCCCGAAGCAATTACAGCTTTGTTTTTAGTAATTAAACAGCCTAGTCTTGCACCGCAGGCACTGTAGCGTTTAGAAACTGTGTCCATAATAACTACGTTTTCTTCCAGCCCATCCAGGTGCATCGGGGAAATGAACTCACGTCCGTCATAACAGAATTCCCGGTAAGCCTCATCCGAAAATAAAAATAAGTCGTATTTTTTGCAAAGGGTTTTCAGTGCTTCCAATTCTTCCCTTGAATATAGGTAGCCCGTTGGATTATTAGGGTTACAGATAATAATTGCCTTCGTTTTCGAGGTGATGAGTTTTTCAAATTCAGCAATAGGAGGTAGGGCAAAACCGTTTTCAATAACTGACAAAATAGGCCTAACTACTACATTACTCATGCAGGCAAAGCCGTTGTAATTGGCGTAAAAAGGTTCAGGGATGATAATTTCGTCGCCTTCATTTACACAAGTTTGCATGGCAATAGTGATGGCTTCAGATCCGCCAACGGTTACCAGTATATCTTCTGGCGTGATGTTATAACCTAATTTATTGTAATATTCTGCCAGCTTCAGGCGATAAGCCAATGTTCCCTCTGATGGGGTGTATGCCCAAACGTTAAAGTCGATATTTTTAATGGCATTTAACATTCCTTCAGGCGTTTCAATATCGGGTTGACCGATATTCAGGTGGTAAACTTTTTTACCATCTTTTTTGGCTTGATCAGCATATGGCGTTAACTTTCTAATAGGCGAAGCAGGCATCTGAACGCCCTTGTGTGAAATCTTTGGCATGCTACAAAAATAAAAAAGTCCCGATGATTATCGGGACTTTAAAAATATTATTTAATGAAATTTTATTTCGACGTTGCAGCAACAGTTTCTCCTTTAATATAAAGAACTTTTACAGGAGTTTTTGCATTTGAAGTTAATGTTACTGCTTTAGAAAAGGCAGATGGACCGGCAGCAGCATTAAAAGTAACTGAAATTACACCAGTTTCACCTTTTTTAATCGGTGTAGATGTGTATTTAGGAACAGTACAGCCACAACTGGCTTCCGCTTTACTGATGATTAACGGCTCCTCACCAACATTTGTATATTTAAAATCGAAAGTTACCGGTTTCCCCATTGGGATTTTACCAAAATCATGTGTCTCTGATTCAAATTTGAAATCTGCAGGTTTCGATTGTGCATTTGCAACTACACCAAAACCTAAAACGAAGGCGAATAATACTAAGATCTTTTTCATGTTATGTGGGATATTATTTTTTTAAATTCTTAAAACAAATTTAGTGATTTCATCTTAAAACAAAAACTATTCCAATTATATTTTAGAAGCCCATATATAATTTTACAATTGAAGATAAAGTCAAACTTTTAATTTTGCATATATTTGCAGTAACCAATATTTGCTTATGATGCAGAATGAAAAATTTATAACCAATTCTATTGACGATTCTGAACTGACATTCAACGATTTCAAATCAATCGTAATGAATGATTACAAAATAGCCTATGAGAGCAGACAAGCTAGCGTATTAGGCCGCAGGGAGGTGTTGACAGGAAAGGCTAAATTTGGCATTTTTGGCGACGGTAAAGAGGTTCCGCAAGTAGCCATGGCTAAGGCGTTTAAAAAAGGTGACTGGAGATCAGGGTATTATCGTGACCAAACCTTTGCATTTGCAACTGGTATCTCCACCATCAAAGAGTTTTTTGCACAGCTGTATGCAAATCCCACAAATGGAGCAGATCCTTTCTCGGGTGGCAGACAAATGAATTGCCATTTTGCCACCAAGTCGATAAATGAAGATGGCAGCTGGAACGATTTAACACAGATTAAAAATTGTTCATCAGACATCTCTCCAACAGGAGGGCAAATGGCACGTTTAGTGGGTTTGGCTTACGCGTCAAAATTGTTCAGAAATAATAAAGAACTGGATTATCTGAAGCATTTTTCGGTAAATGGAAATGAGGTTGCCTTCGGTACTATTGGTAATGCGTCCACTTCAGAAGGTGTGTTTTTTGAGGCCATAAATGCTGCTGGCGTACTTCAGATTCCAATGGCAATATCGATCTGGGATGATGCTTATGGCATATCTGTGCCGGCAAAATATCAAACCACAAAAGAAGATATCTCCGAAGTTTTAAAAGGTTTCCAGCGGGATAAAGATCAACCCGGATATGAAATTTACAAGGTTAAAGGCTGGGACTATCCTGCCCTGTGCGAGGTTTACGAAAAAGCCATTCACATTTGCCGCGAAGAACATGTTCCGGTATTTATTCACGTAACAGAACTGACTCAGCCGCAGGGACATTCTACCTCTGGTTCTCATGAAAGGTATAAATCCAAAGATAGGTTAAGCTGGGAGAGTGAGTATGATTGCCTACTTAAAATGAGGGAGTGGATGCTGGATTCTGCCATTGCAACAGAAGAGGAAATTTCCGCTACTGAAGAAAAAGCGAAGATTTTTGTGCGTAATGCACAGAAGGAGGCCTGGAATGAATTTCTAGATAGTATTAAACCCGAACAGAAAAAGGTAATTGACCTAATTAGCGCTCTAGCACATCACCAGCCGGAATTGGCTAAGATCGCAGCACAACTTTCTGCTACAGCCGATGCGCAACGCAGAGAGGTATTTAGTGCCGCTCGAAAAGCCATTCGACTTTCTGCAAAATCTAACACGCCCGAACGAAACGATCTACTTACCTGGTACAAAGATCAGGAAGAATTGAGCTTTGATCGATATAATTCTAAACTCCATACCAATGGCCTGGAAAGTCCGGATAAAATTAGTGTGATTGAGGCCGAATATAATGAACTTTCTAAAATGGTTGATGGGAGAGAGGTCCTTAATGCCTGTTTTAATGAAAACTTCGCCCGTGACCAGCGTTTGGTCGCCTTTGGAGAGGATTTAGGAAATATCGGCGATGTTAATCAAGGCTTTGCTGGTCTCCAGTCAAGATTTGGTGAACTCAGGGTAACCGATACCGGAATAAGAGAGATGACGATCATGGGTCAAGGAATCGGACTGGCCATGAGGGGGTTGAAGCCTATCGCAGAGATTCAGTACCTCGACTACTTAATTTTTGCTTTGAATGTGTTAAGTGATGATTTGGCGTCCTTGTCCTACAGGACCAAAGGGATTCAAAAAGCCCCTGTTATTGTCAGAACACGTGGCCACCGTTTAGAAGGGGTATGGCATTCAGGTTCACCCATCAGCATGTTGCTGGGTTCACTACGTGGAATGCATTTGTGTGTACCCAGGAACATGACCCAGGCAGCCGGAATGTACAATACCTTATTCAGGGCTGATGAGCCCGCGGTAGTGATTGAGTGTTTAAACGGCTATCGTTTAAAAGAGAAATTACCAAATAATGTGGGTGAATTCACTGTTCCTTTAGGTAAAGCTGAAATAATAGAAGAAGGATCTGATATCACAGTAATTTCTTATGGATCAACCTTAAGGTTAGTGCAGGAAGCAGCAGAAGAGCTTCTGAATTTTGGCATTTCAGTAGAAATAGTGGATCCACAAACACTATTGCCCTTCGATATCCACAAAGTTTGCGCAAGTTCCCTGGCCAAGACAAATAAATTACTGGTAGTAGATGAAGACGTTCCGGGTGGAGCTTCAGCTTACATTTTGCAAAAAGTACTAGAAGATCAAAATGGATATTTCACGCTGGATGGTAAGCCAAAAACCTTATCTGCTAAAGCCCATCGCCCACCATTTGGTTCTGATGGAGATTATTTTAGCAAACCCTCTGTAGATGATATTATTGAAACCATTTATGGAATGATGCATGAAACCAATCCAGGCCAGTTTCCCGCTATTTTTTAAGGTTGGTTGAATGCTGTTGCCTTAATGTAATAAAAAAGTTAGGTTTCAGTGAAGATGGTGCTTTGATTTCATGCTAAATCAATATATTAGAGCAATTATCCATATTATTTCAACTTATGTCTCCACTTGTGCACTTGGATGTGTTTTTTTTTCAATTGGCTATACTTTTTGAAGAAATTTAACAACATGGTGTCCAACTTAATGCTTTCACCAAAACAAAATTGTAAAACGTATCTTTTACTACTCATTATATCGCTGCTGTTTATCGGTCATCAAGGCTATGCTCAAAACAACCTCAAATTCAAAAAGCTTGATAGCTTATTGTTGGTGAATCAGACCCACCTCGATAATGATTCTTCAAAGCTGGTGATCCTGGAAAAAGTCTACAGGGAATACCTTAAGTTAAGAAATCTTGAGAAATTCGAGGATTATAGTAATCAGGTGATTACACTTGCTCAAAAACTTAAATTGAGGAATTTTTCTGCTTTTGTTTTTTACAGACGGGCTTCATATTTTCATGGTAAAACTAGCATTCTGAAAGCAGAAGAGAACTATTACTTAGCTATTTCCGAATTTTATTTAGCCAAAAATGCTTCCATGGTTGCGGGTACCTACTTAAACCTAGGCGCATTGTATGCCACTATTCCTGATTACGCAAAATGCCTTGAGGTTAATCAAAAAGCAATTGCAATTTTTGAAGAATTGGGTGATGAATCTGATATGGCGAGCTGCTATACTAATCTTTCCGCCATTTATCAGGATCTGGGAAACCATAGTCAGTCTTTAATATACCTGCAAATGGCACTAAAAATATTTAGTGCTGAAGATCCTCGATCGAGGGGGGTAGCAGTGGTGGAGGAACTCATTGGCTTAGCATTTTTCAAGGCAAACGATGCCGAACTGAAAAAAATGAATACGCCTTCATCCGATCGGTTAACCATAGCTTTACAACACTTTCAAAAATCTTTAAAAATAGCGGAGGTCGTTAATGATACGCACATTATTTCATCTGTACGCAAAAGTATGGGCGATATTTACAGTGAGTTGGGGAGAAATGAGCTGGCTCTCTCTGCTTATCAACAAGCGATTCAGATTTGCAAAGATTTAGATAATAAAATAAGTTATACCGATTGCCTTTATGCCTTGGGCAAATTCTATCAAAAACAACAAGACCATAAAAATGCCTTGGCTTATTTTATGGAGAGCTACAAAATTGCGGATGAGGCTAATCTCTTAGAGGCGCAAAGAAATGCAGCACGAGGTCTGAGTGATTCTTATGAGTCATTGAAAGATTATAATGAATCCCTTACCTATTATAAACGCTATGTTGTCTTAAAGGATAAAATCTTCAATGAGGAAAGGGAGAAGGAGATTACCCGCCGACAGATGCAGCTTGATTTCGGACTTAAAGAGAAGGATTACCTTTATAAACAAAAAATTACCGGAATCGAACTGCAAAAGCAGGTCCTTTTGGCTAAGCAGCAGCAGCAACAACTTTTTCTAAAGAAGCAGGAACTTGCCTTAAGTGATAAGGAAAAAAGTGTGCAACGTCTGACATTTCTCAAAAAACAGCTTGACCTTGAAATTAGTCAACGGATACAATCCAGTAAGTTTGAGCGCGCTAAACTTCAGGCTAAGTATGAGACTTCCCTGCGAGACAAGCAGATCTCAAAACAGGAACAGCAGATTAACTTTGACGGATTAGTCAAGATTTATCTGATGATAGGGATTGCGCTGGTATTGATAATTGCGACGGTGATCTATTACAACCATCGCAGTGCGAAAAGATTAAATAATGTCATTAATCAACAGAAACAGGAACTAGAGCAGCTCAACAAAGTGAAAGATAAAATTTTCAGTGTGGTGAGTCATGATATGAGGACACCGGTAAATTCCTTGATCTCGTTTATACAATTACTGGAAGGGGGGAATATCGACCAGGAGAGACTTACCAGGTATGCAGCCACATTAAAAAATAACTTAACCTATACCTCAACTATGATGGAAAATCTTCTCAATTGGGCAGCTAGCCAGATGCAAGGATTTAATCCTCATATCGAAACTTTGGCAATTTCTCCAATTGTCCAAGAGGTGATTAATGCGCTTCGGCATCATTCAGAAGCCAAGCATATGGTGATTGAAAATAATATTCCTGAAGATACCTTGTGTAAACTTGATGCCAACATGTTTTCACTCATTATCCGTAATTTAGTTAGTAATGCAATCAAATTTACGCCTAAAAGCGGCTTGATCATACTAAATAGCAGATACTCGGCTGATCAAATCCATATTATCGTAGCTGATAATGGTATTGGTCTTAGTGATAGCCAACTGACCCACTTTAATCATCTTGGCTACATGGGTGCTGGCATCAGCACGCTGGGTACCGATAAGGAAAAAGGAACAGGATTAGGTTTACTGCTCTGCAAAACATTTATCTCCCTAATGGGTGGCCAAATTACTGCTGCAAATAATATGGCGGGCGGAACGGTTTTTACTATTAACTTGCCTAAATAAACCGTTGTTAGTAGCTAACTTTTCGTAAATCTTGATAATATTTTCTTGTCTATGGCATTTTCCAATAATTCCTGACGATTAGATGCGCTAATTGGTACCACAAAATTATGGTTCAGATGTACCTCGTGGTTAGTTAAAGTTACGATGTGATTAATATTAATAATGTATTGCTTATGTACCCTGGCGAAATAATTTTTAGGAAGCTGTTTCTCTAAATTTTTTAAACTTACCAGGATAATATGCATGCCGTTAGCGGTGAAGATTTTTGAAAAATCGCCCATGCTTTCAATATAGATAACATCGTTATATCTAAGTTTAGTAATTCCTTTGGTCTCTTTAAAAAAGAAATGATCATCTGTATTAGGGTTGGAGTCATAAACCGGTTCAGGAATAGTAACAACTTGTTTTTTTAGCTCTAGGTATTCCACCGCTTTGTTTGCTGCTTTCAGAATTCTTTCGAATGTTGCAGGTTTTACAACAAAATCAATAGCATCCACATTATAACTTTCTGCAGCATATTCGCCATGTGCTGTAATAAATACAAAAAGGGGATGGCTTTTTAAGCTTTTTAACAAAGCAATTCCAGAGAGCTCAGGCATATCGATATCGGAAAATACGATATCAACGGGGTTTCGAAGTAAAACATCCGCCGCCTCAATGCCATCTTTACACACTGCTATTATTTCGAGTTGAGAAATTCTTCGAATATGCATTTCTAATGCATCCCGTTCAATTTCATGATCATCAACAATGATGCATTTATAAAGCATGTGGTAGATAATTTAATTTCATTATAACATACAAGTTGGAAGTAGTATTGTTTTTAAAGGTAGCTCAATTTACCAACAGCAACACCTTTTTTTAGTAATATGTTCAAGCGGTGATATTGGTCTAGTCTTTATGTTTCTTTTCTCCGGTAAATCGCTTTTCTCCTGCTTTTACCTCAAGCGGTAAATCATTCTCCTCTGGCGGCACTGGACAGCGATAGCCATCACTGTAAGCGCAATAGGGATTATAGGCCTTATTAAAGTCGACTTCGATTTTACTGTCTTTTATTTGCTTTGCACTCAAATCAATGTATCTACCGCCTCCATAAGTCTCTTTGTTATTGGTTTCGTCGGTAAATGGCAGAAATAGTAAATCTTTATAAACGGGGTTACTTGCAAGCGCAATACTTTTATAAAGTGTCATGGATATTAGTAATCCATTCAAATTGAAGCTAATTTTAGCATAGCGATAAAATTCTTTACTTGTACCATCAAATGTTGGCATCTTAAAGATTTTTTCATTTTTCAATGTTTCTACCGTAGCCAAAACTTTGTATGTGCTATCTACAGCATAAAAATGCAGATTTGCCAGATCCTTTTCTTTCAAGGGGGAGTGATCATCTTTCACAAAATCTTGTTTATAGCTTTCGCGATGCTTGTCTATTTGTTCAGCATAAGCTTGCGCAAAGGTATTTAGGCTGAAGAAAAGAAGTAGGATGGGCATGAATTTCATATGCGTAAAATTACTAATTTCCACAAGGTTTTTTCATTATCCTGTTGTGAAATGTATCTTACGATTCGAACTTGGTTAGTTCTTTAAACCCACTAAGAAGTGTTGATCCTATTCTGTAGAAATAAATTTATTGCCGAAGATCTTCTATCAACCTTCGACAAATTAACGCTTTAAACGATGCTCACCTTATTCCTTAGAAACTGATCGGCTAAAACCAAAGCGGCCATTGCTTCTACAATTACAACTGCTCTTGGTACCACACATGGGTCATGACGGCCTTTTCCTTGAATCTCCGATGCATCTCCGGCAGCATTGATGGTCTGCTGATTATGCATGATAGTGGCTACTGGCTTAAAAGCTACCTTAAAAGTGATGTCCATTCCGTTAGAAATACCACCTAATATACCACCTGCGTAGTTGGTAGTGGTTTTGAAAATCTTTGAATCTGCTGCTTTTGGTTGGGGAATATCGTTGTGTTGTGATCCCCTTAATTCACTTCCGGCAAAACCCGAACCGTATTCAAAGCCATGAACCGCATTAATGCTTAACATTGCCTTACCTAAATCTGCATGTAGCTTATCGAAAACAGGCTCACCTAAACCTGCGGGGCATCCTTTGATTACACAACCAATTTTACCACCAACAGTATCGCCATCTTTTCTGATCCCATCGATGAATTCAATCATCTCATGGGCAGTCGCAGGGTCTGCACATCGAACAATATTTTCCTCCCTGATATTTAACAAAGCAGTTAAATCATTACTTTCCAGATTTGGTGCTTCTATAGTTCCAACAGCGGTTACATGTGCAAAAATTTCAATGCCCTGTCGTTTTAAAAGTAGTTTAGCAATGGCACCTGCTGCTACACGCGCGGCAGTTTCACGGGCAGATGATCGGCCACCACCACGGTGATCACGGATACCATATTTAGCATCATAAACATAATCAGCATGGCTTGGTCGATATACATCTACGTTGTGGCCGTAATCTTTAGAGCGCTGATCTTCATTCGGAATCAATAAAGCAATTGGAGTTCCTGTACTTTTTCCTTCGAAAATACCGGATAAGATCTGAACAGTATCGCTTTCTTTTCGTTGTGTGGTTATTTTCGATTGACCGGGTTTCCGTTTATCTAATTCTGACTGAATAAAGTTCATGTCAATATCCAACTGCGCCGGACAGCCATCAATAATAACACCAATGGCTACGCCATGGGATTCGCCGAAAGTGGTAATGCGAAAAAGTTGTCCGAATGAGTTTCCTGCCATTTTAGGTTGAAAGTTAAATTATAAGTTTTTGGGTCTTTATTTTTGTTTCTTTTATCCTTGTTCTTTCACATCAAAGCCCGCTTTTTTCAAATCTTCCCAAAAGAAAGGATAAGATTTTTCTACCACCTGCATGTCGTCAATTTCAACTTCATCGATTAACAATGCTAGGGGGGCAAAAGCCATTGCCATACGGTGATCCTCGTAAGTTCTAATGCTAATTTTCTCAGGAAAATGCAGTTGATCTGTATTCAACGTATAGATCAAATTATCTTCGGTGAGTAAAACGCCTATCTTGGCCAATTCGTTCTGCAATGCAGCAATTCGATCCGTTTCCTTGATCTTTAAGGTTTCAAGGCCTGTAAAAGACATATTTTTACCAAGAGCGGCCGCAATTACGATGATCGTTTGTGCCAGATCAGGACAGTTTTTTAAATCTAAAACCTGAGCGCTATCTAACGATAAGCCCACGTTACTAATTGAAATTCCGTTAGCTGTTTTACGCGTTGCAATGCCAAAGATTTTCATAATCCTTCGAATCTGGCTATCGCCTTGCAAACTTTTGTCTTTCAATGCAGGCAAGGCAATTTCTGCTTCCTCGGCTAAAGCTGCTACGCTATACCAATACGATGCCGCGCTCCAGT
Source organism: Bacteroidota bacterium (assembly GCA_037032985.1). GTDB lineage: Bacteria > Bacteroidota > Bacteroidia > Sphingobacteriales > Sphingobacteriaceae > Pedobacter. The sequence continues at coordinate 92,694 of JAZBLB010000012.1, read as the reverse complement.
CTGGTTCTACAACCAGTGTACCTGGTTGAAAAGATTGTGGTTCTATGGTAATGATATGCTCATTCCAGGAATGTTGAATGCCTACTTCAGCTAACATATCTAAAGTCATGTCAATATAAGGCCTGGAGGTTAACTCTCCTTCGATTTCTAAGGTTAGACCTTGAGGCAAAGTAGGGGCAATCATCAATAATGCAGATATGTATTGGCTACTGATATCTCCTTTAATTTGGACTACGGCGGTTTTTTGATTAAACGGTCCGGTTATATTCAATGGGGGAAAGCCATCAGATTCAGCATAGGAAATGTCTGCACCTAAAGTTTTTAAAGCCTCTGCCAGAATACCAATCGGGCGTTGTTTCATTCTCTCCGTACCAGTTAGCAGAAAGTTTCCGTTTTTTGCAGAAAGATATGCAGAAAGAAAGCGCATGGCTGTTCCGGCCGGACCAACATCAACAAGCTGGGAGTTCTGGGTAGGAATTTCGGTGTCTTCTCTCAAGGTATTTAAAATACCATCAAGGGTAACGGTATCAGCAGCATTAGAAAGGTTTTCGACCTTAACGAGCTTTTTGCTTAGGGCACTGATTATCAACGCCCTGTTACATTCACTTTTTGAACCAGTTAATTGGATTTCCGTATTAATTTTCTTGGTTCCTTTAAAAGAAACTAAGGCGTTTTTAGACATTTTATTCTGTTTTTTGCTCAAATGAGTGTATCAGCTGCAACAGCTGACACACTCATTGTAATTAATTTTAATATCAGATTGAGTTCGTTTAGAATAACGGTAAGTTATTCGACAGGCTCACGATGACATCGCTTTAAACCTTGCTTTAGTGTTAATTTTTAAAGCGCTTTTTAGGCTTTTATCTCATTATGTTGTTCTGCGGCAATTCCTTTTTCAGCTTTGCCTGCGTTCATAATTTCGGTTTGCTTCCTGATAGACTCTCCGTGCATCAATTCTAAGAATTTTTCGGTGAAGTTTAAGTCTAGCTTTAAAGCTTTTGCAAAGGCATGACCTTTTTGAATAATGGCATCCCAACGATTCACTTGTAAGATTGTCACTTGATTATCGCGTTTAAATTCGCCAATTTTTTCTACAATCGCCATACGTTCACCCAATTTTTGCAATAAGATGTCGTCAATTTTATCAATTGATTTACGCAAGTCAGCTAATTTATCAGCGAAAGCTTCATTCGGTGCTTCAGGCTCGCGAACAGTCAAGCGATCAACTAACTCTGATAAAGCAGCTGGTGTAACTTGTTGTTTCGCATCTGTCCAGGCAACTGAAGGATCTACATGGGATTCGATCATTAAACCTTGCATATCCAAATCCAGTGCTTTTTGTGAGATGTAAGGGATTAACTCACGGTTACCACAAATATGACTTGGATCGTTAATGATTGGCAAATCAGGACATAAAGTTTTCAATTGGATAGCCAATTCCCACATTGGTTCATTTCGGAAAGAGCTTTTTTCGAAAGAAGAGAAACCGCGGTGAATTGCCCCGATTTTGGTGATCCCAGCACCATTGATGCGCTCAATTGCACCAATCCATAATTGTAAATCTGGGTTAACTGGGTTTTTAATTAATACCGGTACATCATGACCTTTTAAAGCATCTGCAATTTCCTGAACGGTGAAAGGATTTACAGTAGAACGTGCACCAATCCAAAGAATATCAACACCTGCTGCTAAAGCCTCTTCAACGTGTTTTGCATTTGCAACCTCAACAGCCGTTGGCAAACCAGTTTCTGCTTTTGCACGTTTTAACCACTCCAAACCAATACTTCCAATACCTTCAAACTCTCCCGGGCGAGTACGAGGTTTCCAGATACCGGCTCTTAAAACTGATACTTTACCTGTGGCAGCTAACAAATGTGCTGTAGTTAATAATTGCTCTTCAGTTTCTGCACTGCATGGTCCTGAGATGATTAAAGGTTCGTTGTTAACGTTTAACCAGGTGTTTAAAGGTTGAATGTTTAAATTAAGTTTCATGATATGGTTTTGATTAAAGTCCGGAGCCCACAGTCTGAAGTCCGAAGATATATTTTGATTAAATTATTTACGTTTTTTTCTTATTTGTCATCGGACTCCTTACTTAGGACTTCCGACTTATTTAAACTTTATCGTTTTTTTGGTATTCTCCGAGGATGTTGAAGTTCGAAGTATATTTCAAAGCTTTTCTGATGGCTTTATCGTATTTCTCTGTACTTGGCCATTCCAGATCTACATAAAAGTAATACTCATTTCGTTTTCCCAACACAGGCATAGATTGTATTTTTGTTAAGCTTACTTCCTGCTCGGCGAAGATGTTTAAAACGGTAGCCAATGAGCCTGCTTTGTGGCCTACCTGAAAACAGATTGATGCCTTGTTTATTTTTTTGCCTTCATCTGTTTTATCCTTTTTAAGGATTAGAAAACGCGTGTAGTTTTTTTTGTTTGATTCTACACGTCGTTCAAGGATATTTAACTGATAAAGTTCTGCAGCCAAATTGTTTGCGATGGCCATTGTGTCTGTTAATTTCTCTTCCTGAATTCTTTTTGCACAAGCGGCGGTGTCATTGCTTTCCACAATTTTGATATGCGGATAATCATAAAAGAAATCGATACACTGACGGATGGCAATTGGGTGAGAGGTAACGATTTTAATGTCTTCAAACTTTACACCCGGTAAGGCCATCAAATGGAGTTGGATAGCTAAGTAAACCTCGCCAACAACTGAAAAGCCATAATCACGAATCAATGTATAATTTGGTAGCAGACTCCCGGCAATAGAATTTTCGATGGCCATGACCACAAAGTCTGCCTCATTTTTTTCCAGTTTGTCACAGGTCTCTTTAAACGAATTACATTCTACCGTTTCAATGTTTTTACCAAAGAACTTGTAGGCTGCTTCCTCATGAAAAGATGCTTTAATACCTTGAATTGCTACTCGTTTTGTCGTTTCCATTTTTGCGTAAAACAAAAAAGTCCCGGCTATTTGCCGGGACTTTTCTATACATTTTAATATTGTTATCTATCTTTTTGCATATTAGCCCCGGCTCTCACTAAAATAGTAAAAGTAACCAAAGTAATATGTGTTGAATAATTTCATTTTTTCTTTTGAATGAGCCAAATGTAATAACAAAATTTAATTTGTCAATAGGAAAACTAAATTATTTTAAATAAAATTTAATTTTCTTTCAGTTAGACTGTTTTTACTAATGGTATGAAAGGTTAGAATCTATCCTTTCAAACGGGTAGCCGCCGTTTAAGGGCGAGGTCTTTAAAATGTAGGAATGACATCAAAATCGAATCCTAATCTGCCAAAGCCTCTCTTCTTTTTATTTTCCAGCTTTGCCTAGTTTTGTAAGCGCTTCTGAATCCTGTAATTCCTGCTGCATGATTTTTGCAATTTTTGTACTGCCGTCATGACTCCATCCCGGGGGATTAACAAAGTATTTGACCTTATCTATAAAAGTTGGCGCTTTTTTTACATCCTTTTTCAAGGCAATAAATTCATGAAAAATAATGTTGATTGGTCCGGTATCTTTAGGTTGAGAGGTTAAACCATATTTAATTTCGTCTTCTGGAAGCTCTTGCTGGAAAGTGCCAAACCATCTATCCCAAAGGATCAAAACCATACCCATGTTTTTATCCAGGTAGCGCACATTGCTGGCGTGGTGTACCCGGTGGTGTGAAGGTGTTACAAATACATATTCATACCACTTTGGAAAGTTGATCTTATATTGCGTGTGAACAAGATTGCCGTAAATCTGTGTCACGAGGTAGGCAAAAAGGATATCCATAGCGGTAAAGCCCATAAAAGCCAATGGAAGGTAAAAGAATACCCGGTATAAAGGCTCAAACACAGTAGAGCGGAAACCTGTAGTTAGGTTAAAATGTTCTGAGGAATGGTGTGTAACATGCATTGCCCAAAAGAAGCGCACATAATGTCCAACGGTATGTAAGAACCAATAAAGAAAATCCTGCGCTAAGATCAGAACCAACCAATAAAGCCAAATATTCGAAATTTGAAATAGCCTGAATTGATAACAGTATTCCAGTAAGAAAAAAGTAGCCGTTTTCATGCCCAGGTTAATCACAATCGCGGTAACCATTAAGTAAATGTTTGTCCAGGTATCACGTTTGGTATATAGTTTCCTGTCGTGGGCATAGCTAAAATACATTTCAACAAGTGTTAAAACGATCACGAAACCAAATAGAGCACCTACAGAAATATCGCTTCCGGTATATTTCATTTTATAAACTGTTATAATAATCTAAACTACTCAAAATATCGGTAGTGCTTACCCGACAGTTGAAAGCACATTTACCAGTTGTTTCTAACAATGAAAACAAAATGTTACCATCCTCATTCTTTTTATCACTTTTCATCAATTCTAAAAGTGCATCAAAGCTGTCCTTTTTAATTTCATATTTTGGATACAACGATAAGATGTATTGGCTGATGTCTTTCAGTTTATCTTTGGTTAATCCACTATTTTTGATTGATAAGGCTGCCTCACAAATAAAGCCAATTGCAATCGACTCGCCATGGGTTAACGGATGCTCATCGTTGGCCAGGGAATAACCTTCAATTGCGTGACCTATAGTATGGCCAAAATTCAAGATCTTGCGAAGGTTTTTCTCCTGTGGATCGATGGTAACCACCAGATTTTTAATTTCTACGGAACGATAAATGTCTTCTGCAGCTGGCTGCAAATAATTGGTGGTTTTTAACTTTTCGTAATAATCCTTATCGTAAATTAAACCGTGTTTAATCATTTCGGCAAAACCGGATAAGAGTTCACGCTGTGGCAAAGTTTTAAGGAATTCAGTTTCGATAAAAACCATTTGTGGAAGTGTGAATGTACCTACCATGTTTTTAACATTATCAATATCAATTCCGGTTTTGCCACCGACAGAAGCGTCAACCTGCGAAAGCAGGGTAGTGGGGATATTAATAAAATCAATACCGCGTTTATAGGTAGAGGCAATGAACCCCCCCATATCGGTAATAACACCTCCCCCCAAATTAATCATTAAACTCTTGCGGTCTGCCTCAAAATCTAACAGTGTTTTCCAGATGCCTATACAAAAATCGATGTTCTTATTTTCTTCTCCTGCTGAGGTTTCGATCAAATCAAAGTCTGCGAAATCATCCATTAGGGATTGAAATACGGGTAAACAAATTTCACTCGTATTTTCATCAGCAAGGATAAATACTTTACTATAAGTGTTACTTTCTAACAGGACTTTAAGTGCGTTTAGATTGCTTTCAAAGTAAACTGAATGGCCTGCGCTTGTTAAAGTTTCCATTTAAATTACCTCGATTTTATCTTGTTCAAAGGTGATAATGTCACCAACCCTAACTTTGTATCTTTTGCGAAACTCTACCTCGCCATTGCATTTTACTAAACCATCCATTACGGCCGCCTGAGCATCTCCGCCCGTGCCAACCAATCCTGTTGCCTTTAACAATTGAATTAGTGGAATAAATTCGCCTTCTAGTTTGAATTGTATCATTTTGCTACAAAAATACGATTATTTACATGTTTTTAGTTTTTACAACGGATGCTTTTTATAATTTTGCATCCAACTGACTTATTACATAGCTTAAAATGGATTTATCCCCCAATAAACTGCCGAATTTCGACAATACGGAAGTAGCTTTCCGCCAGAAAAAAAACGGCGAATTAAAGAAAGCATACTGGCTTTTTAAAATGATCGGCAGTAACTTCCTCACAAAGGTTGGTCCGCCGATTACTAATTTCTTTTTAAACATTGGTTTGCCTATTCAAGGCGCAATTAAAACCACTATTTTCCAGCAATTTTGCGGCGGCGAAACTATTGCAGAATGCGATAAAGCAATTGCACAATTAGCAAAAGGTGGCGTTGGAACCATTTTGGATTACTCGGTTGAAGGAGAGGATGAAGAAGAAGTGTTCGATGCAACCTGCCAGGAAATTATCCTCACCATACTCCGTGCAGATGGTGATAAAAACATTCCTATTACCGTTTTTAAAATCACCGGAATTGGTCGTTTTGCCTTACTGGAAAAGCTCGATGCAAAGAAAACTTTATCTGACAGCGAAAAAGCAGAATTTGAAAAAGTGAAATCGCGCTGTGAAATGATTTGCAGAACCGCCTTTGAGAAAGCTGTGCCGGTAATGATTGATGCTGAAGAAACATGGATTCAAAATACAATTGATGAATTGGCTTTAGATATGATGCGTAAATTTAATCAGGGGCGTATCATCGTTTACAATACTTACCAAATGTATCGCCATGATAAATTGGCCGATATGAAAGCAGATCACTTGATTGCCAAAGCTGCCGGCTTCGTGTTAGGGGTTAAAATGGTGCGTGGCGCGTACATGGAAAAGGAGCGGAAGCGTGCTGCAGAAATGGGTTATCCATCTCCGATACAACCAGACAAAGCTTCATCCGATCGGGATTACAATGAATCGCTTCGTTATTGTGTAGATCATCTTGAAGAGATTGCCATTGTTTGCGGAACCCATAATGAAGATAGCAGCCGCTTATTGACTTACCTGTTAGATGAGAAAAAAATTGCGCATAACCACCCGCATGTTTATTTTGCGCAGCTGCTTGGAATGAGCGATAACTTAAGCTTCAACCTGGCCGACGCCGATTATAACGTAGCGAAATATGTTCCTTATGGCCCTATTAAGGCAGTAATGCCCTATTTATTTAGAAGAGCACAGGAGAATACTTCGGTCGCCGGGCAAACGGGCCGTGAGTTGGGTTTGATAGAAAGAGAATTAAAAAGAAGAAAACTGTAATTCAGTCTTCAGTTGACAGTTTTCAATTAACAGTTGGTAGTTTTCAGTTTTGGGTAGTTATTGTACTGAAAACTGCCAACTGAAAATTCCTTAATCATTCTTCACGGCAAAAGACTGCTTTCCGTTCAGCAATTCATAAAAAAGAATGAAATCGCTGGCTAAACTGTAAAGTGGGTATCGAAACGTTGCTGGCTGGTTCTTCTCAAAAAAGAAATGACCAACCCACGCAAAACCATAACCAAAAACAGGCATCAACAGGAAAAACTTCCATTGATGGAATAAAAACCCTGTGAAAAATGTCAAGGCGACCAGACCCGTTCCAATAAAGTGCAGCACCCGGGACGTGGTATTGGTATGTTCTGACAGATAGAATGGATAAAATTCTTTCAAGGATTTAAATTTTTTATCTGCCATGCTAAATAATTCCGTTAGCCGTTAAGAAAGATTCCAGTTGCGCTGGCTTTTCAGTCATTAGTAAGGTGTTTAAACCCACTTTTTTTGCACCCTGAATGTGTTGGGGACTATCATCAATAAATAATGTTTCGGCTGGATCGAGATTGTTCTCTTGTAATACCTGTTCAAAAATATTGGTGTTAGGCTTACGCAATTTCATGTGTTGAGAAAAATAAGCTTTCTCGAAAAAGTCATCATAATTGTTTAATTCAAAAGTTGTTTTCAGGTAATTGATAATCCAATCATAGTGGATCTCATTGTTATTACTCAACAAAAACGTGCGGTATTTCTCCTTAACTTTCAGCAAAGTATCGTGATTTTCCTGTATAGTTCCAATTAATAAACTGTTCCAGGCAGCATCGATTTCTGCATCGGTTAGCTCTGGCTTATTAGCGGCTTGCCTAATTCCAGATCTGAATTCTGCCGGAGAAATGGCGCCAGTTTCAAAATCATCAAAAAGTTGATTATGGCCTTTATGTGCGAAAAAGGTCTCTATTTCTTTAATGCCAAGCTTTTGGAATGATGCCTGAGCAATTTTGAAATCTATCTCGAAAATTACATTTCCGTAGTCGAAAATGATGTTTTTAATGTTTTGCATGCTATGAATTTGCTGCAAATATCATTATTTAATTCTAAGGGATTATCATTTTTATGCAGAATCCATATCGTTCGGAAGGTAATATAGGATTCAGATTAGAAAGGCTGCTATTCGATAATATTCTCGTTTCAAATCTAAATTGTGAATGACTCAGTTAGAGATGACTGGTTTTGATTATAGTTTGCTTCGCTTGTTCTCTTAAACTTTAATCTTTTACTAAACTATTTCGAATCGTTCAGTGTTCTACTGAGAAATTAAATCAACAAATGGATGGGGTAAATCTATTTTATTGATGAAGAAGTCTACTCCATTTAAGCTTCGTTTCATTTCTTGACTAAATTTATTCATTAACTCGCTAAAAACTGATTCATGATAGGTGTAATTACGGCTTATAATAAACAAAGAGGATTTGGCCTGATCTCTCAGGAAATGGTCATCAGCAGTATCTATTTTGATATTATAGATTGCCATGCTAAAGGATTATACATTGGAAGTGCTGTAGAATTTGATGTCGCAATTACAAAAAAAGGAATCGTTGCAAAGAATATCATCAATATGTCTAAGTTGAGCAGAAATAGGAAAACCCCATTAAACGATCAATCACTTTAAGCAGCTTGTATCTGTTTTACAATTATATAAAATCAGGATCTAACTATCCGATTTGTTTTCATTTTTCCGATCCTACTTTCTGATGGATTGCATATTCGCTAATAAATTTATTCTTTTAGTAAACCATTAAACGCCGACTAATGATCAGGTAGCGCGTTTATTTCATTTGGGAAAAAAGTCGTTCGAAGAATACAATTTTAATTTTTTTTGCTGGAATAATTTTTGTTTAGCTAAGTTTACTCGCTATTGTAGAAATGGTTGTCATTTTAATTAGATATGTACAGTGTCTTTTAGTTGTCTAATTAGTTAGATAGCTTTATTCGGTCACTTGAAGTAACTAATTAAAGCTTACTCCTTTCAGTTTTACTTATAGTAGCTGTAGCTATTGGCAACCTTGGTTTAAATAGAAAAATTTTAGTCCAATTGATACTAAAGGATTAGGCAATTGTTCAGGATGTTTGCCAAACAAAATGTAACCTATAAGGCGGGTGTCACTCTAACTGGAAGAAAGGTAGTCTATAAAAAAAATGATAAAGCTCGAAGTTATAAAAGGTATTTTTAAGAGAGAAACTGCATTAGCCGCGGCTTACCCCATCAGGATGTTAATCATTAAGGAAGCGGAAGGTTTCCTTTGTATGAACTCCGGGGATTATGAACTTAAAGACGGAAGAATATTTTTTATTCCGGAGGAAGGTTTGGTAAGGCTCGAAGGCGAAATTATTAATGGTTACTGGTTAAACTTCACCAACTTACTTTATTCGGAGTTTCTTCTACAACATCTAGAACCATTAGCCAAAAACCTTTTTCTCAACCTTTCCTTTCGAGACCTTGATGATGAAGGTCTTAAGAAAGCTTTTAAGTTACTGGAGCAAATAAAAAAAGAAATTGAAGCCAAACAAGACCGAAGATATTTGTCGCAACATTTATCGCTATTTTTAGGTTTTACGGCGGGTTTTGATGGTTATTTAGCGGCATCTACACTAGATGATTTACAGAAGACCTTGCGCTTTAGAGCAATTCTTGAAAATTTTTATAAAAGCGAGAAATCCATTCAGTTTTATGCTGACAGGATGGGAATGAGCCCAAGAAAATTAAATGCTTTCTTAGATCGTGTGTTGGGGAAAAGCCTTTTTGTATTGATTAAAGACAGGGTGATGAGGGAAGCGGAGGAACTATTATTGAATAGTGATTATACCGTAGATGAAATTGCCGGCATTTTAGGATTTCAGCATGCTTCAAACTTCAGTACTACCTTTAAGCGTTATAAAGGAATTTCAGTATCGCAATTTAGTAATTCAATTTAATATGAAAATTGATGCGGCTGTTAAAGGAACGCACATCGCGTAGACTTTGTCCCTTCTCAATAACAGGTTTCCGAATCTCACCACATCATTTGCTTGGCGCCTGACGCGTAAGACTTTGCTGACTGTTATCTACTACCAGTCGCATCAAGTTTTCGGCTGCTAAATTAGAAAACTTTAAATGGAATTTAAAGTAGATTCTTAATAACTAAGTAAAATAGAAGATTATTTTTATCACTTTTATAATAAGTTGTGACGAACGCCTATTGTATCATCGCCCACAATACCATCAAAATATAGATTTGAGTGTCTAATTGCGTATTTTTATTAGGTATCGACTACCATTGAAGCTGAAGTTTTTATCTTCATACTGCGTTGTAATATTTTAGATAGCGATTCATCAAAAAATGGCATAATTCATGAAAATGAATCTCACCAGAAGTTTAATTTATATGAATAATATTATGAAAAAGATTATTTGTTACCTGTTGCTGTTCATTTCTACAGGAGTTTTTGCACAAGAGACGAAGTCTCCCCGTCAAACTTATCCGGGTCTATTCGAAGAAGTTCAGCTTGCAAAGATCTATGCCGATGGAAAATCTTTTGCAGATGCTATTCCGAAAATCAAACCGTCAGAAATTATGCAAGCTTACCTGAAGGAAAAAGCCAGTAAAGAATTCAATTTGAAGGCCTTTACCGATGCATATTTCAGTTTACCGGAGAGTCATACCGCTTTTTATCAATCAGACATTAAGGCTGGAATTGAAAAGCACCTGGATACCTTATGGACTGTTCTTCAACGAAATCCAGACACTGTATCTGCCACACAAACATCATTACTTCCACTGCCAAACCCTTACATTGTTCCGGGCGGCCGTTTCAGAGAGGTATATTATTGGGATTCTTATTTTACGATGCTTGGTTTAAAGGAAGCTAATAAGACTAAAGTAATGAAAGACATGGTCGATAATTTTGCCTACTTAATCAACACCTATGGGTTTATTCCGAATGGAAACCGAAGTTATTATCTAACGCGATCTCAACCGCCGTTTTTTGCGGCAATGGTACAATTGCTTACAAAGGATAATCCGGATGTAAAACTGAGTGATTATAAAGAAGTACTGGAGAAAGAATATAATTTCTGGATGAAAGGATTATCGCAGCTGGCTCCGGGAAAAGCCGTTAGCCATGTGGTGAAATTATCCGACGGAACCATTTTAAACCGATATTATGATGCTGGGGATCAACCCAGAGAAGAATCTTATCGAGAAGATTATGAAGCTGCGAAATTAACCAAACAAAATCCGGCGGTATTTCTTCGAAATGTACGTTCGGCAGCAGAATCTGGCTGGGATTTTAGTAGCCGATGGTTTGCCGACGGTAAAAGTTTTAGTCAGATTATTACCACCGATCTGTTACCTGTTGATTTAAATACTTTGATGTATAATCTAGAAATTACCATTTCATTAGCGAACAAAGAAGCTGGTGACTTGAAAAAAGCAGCCTTATTTTCGTCCAAGGCAAATAAACGCAAAATGGCCATCACTAAGTATTTCTGGAATGCAAAACAGAACTTCTTTACGGATTATAACTGGAAGACGAAAAGGTTTTCAAGTCAGTTAACACTTGCTGCTTCGTTTCCACTTTATTTTAAACTGGCAACGGCTGCACAAGCCAAACTTGTGTCGCAGCGGTTACAGAAAGATTTCTTAAAATCTGGTGGATTGATTACTACTTTAACAACAACGAATCAACAGTGGGATGCACCAAATGCATGGGCACCTTTGCAATGGGTGAGTATAGCAGGTTTAAATCACTATGGTTATCATCAACTGACAGACACAATATCAAACAGGTGGGTAAACCTAAATATTTCCGTTTTTAAGGAAACAGGAAAGTTAATGGAGAAATATAATGTGGTCGAAAGCAATAGCAAAGGCGGCGGAGGTGGCGAATATCCACTTCAAGATGGTTTCGGCTGGACTAACGGTGTGTTGTTGAAGTTGCTCAAGAAATAGAATTTAAAATCAGCGTTATTGATCAGATAGGTTCAGTAACGCTGATGATTGTTTAATTTTTCTGTGTCACGGTAAAAGTTTTTCCTTCTAATCCAACTCCTGTAATCTTAACAGATTTCCAGCCCTTTGGGAGTACACTTGGCAATTGCACAATGCCTTTACTGGTAATATCTAAGCCCCCGAAGCCCATCAAAACACTTTGTAAAACTCCCCCAGCGCCTGTAGCAAAGTACGGATTAGTTCCACCCTTTGTTTCTGCTATTACCCTAAAAGGTGGGTTCAAATTTGGCTCATATGACTCCTTGAAATATTTATAAGCTTGCGCTGCATTGCCTGTTCTGGAATAAAGTAACGCGAAGATGGCATGTGTCATGGCTGGTGTACCTTCATCAGGGATCCTGGTTTCATAATAAGCCAGATCTTTTTCAATCTGATTTTTATCCGTAATGCTTTTTAGCGGATAAGCCAGCAGATTTACATCGGCTTGCTTAATCCCTTCGCCTTTGTACGTTTCATGTTCTTTAGTTACCCCGTCAGGAAACTTCAAAACAGGAATATTTTTTTCTACAAGTTCCCACTCCTTATTTTGCGGCAAACCCAAAACAGCAGCTGCAGCATTAGCATTTTTTAAGTTAAGTTTGGCAGCAGCATTGGTGAACGCGTTGTTGTTCACATTTTCGGCCCATTCATCTGCCGCAACTACATTTTTAATGTCAAATTGGTTTGTTCCGTTACGCTCCACGCGGCTTGTCCAAAAATCTGCAGTTTCCGAAAGAATTGGCCAGCCTTTTTCCTTCAGCCAGGTTTTATCTTTTGTTACACTGTAATAATTCCAGGCGGCAAGCGCAACATCTGCAGAAATGTGGTGTTCAAAAGGTCCGCTTAAAGCCCAAACCGGTGTTTCCTCTACACCAGTATCAGCGCTTTCCCAAGGGTACATTGCACCTTTATAGCCATGAGAAAATGCATTTCGTTTTGCAGCTTCGAGGCGCGCAAACCGGTATTCGATCAGCGATTTCGCCATATCGGGATGGAGCACCAACAGCGCTGGAAACATCCAGATATCCGTATCCCAAAACACATGCCCATTATATCCTAAGCCAGATAAGCCCATTGGCGAAAGCGAATAGGAGGTGCCTGGACGGGTGAATGAGGTAAGGTGATAAAGCATGCTGTGAATATCCTGTTGCGCTTGTGCATCGCCATCAATGATGATGTCGGCTTTCCAGATGTCATCCCATGCCTTGTTATGGAATCTGATCAAACGGTCTCTTCCTTCCAGTTTCGCAAAAATGCTCATCCGTTCCGCCTCATTTAAAGGATCGGCATGCTGCGCCGAACTGATGGTACTGCCCACCACAGAATAGGTATAAGTTTCGCCGGCTTTGAGTGTTTTATTAAATTTCATGAGGTGGCTATTGTTATCCCACATTTCGTGGATAATTTCAGGTTCGCTGCCATGTTGTTCGGTAAACATAAAACTGTTCGAAGCGCAAAGCTGTAACTTTCCCGTAGGGCTTTTAGCGGTCGAGGTAAGCAGGCTCAGAGTTACATGCGGCCTGTCTATTTCGTTGTAATAATTTTGTACATCACGCAGGGCATCCGGAGTTTCCATCAGGCTCGCCGCTGTAAGTCTTAAATCATCGTTAGCGGTAATGGTTACATCCATTAGTACCGTGAAAGGCAATTGCCGCAAAGCATAATACGTATATTTAATACTGGCCTTTTTTCCGAACTGTAAACGTGTGCTGAAGGTAGCATGTTGCATATCCAGCTCTTGTTCCATATTTTGCGTATTTTTTGCATCCAGCCGTTTGCCATCTACCTCAATATACATGTTCAGTAAGTTAAATCCATTTAAAAAGTTGCTTACCCGGCCTCGGCCATAGGTATCGTAAGCACCAGCCAGCACTACATTTTTAACTTTGAAAGGTTCGGGTGAGGATACCACGCCGATAATTCCGTTGGCTACCGTTACTCCGTAGTAATTTCCAGGATCAATATTTTCGACTTTAAGTTTCCAGGGATCTTGCGCTGCGGCGTATAATGTTACCAATAGCAACATTAATAGTATCGATATTATTCTGGTCATGAAATTAGAAACTAATACAATTTAACTAAATAAATAAAGGCTGAACTTCAAAGCTGATCTACTGGTCAGGATTTGAGTGTTCAGCCTTTAACTCATATGGATATGCGCTTAAAAACCAGGATTCTGAATCAGATTTGGATTTCCAAGCTGATTATCAGGAATCGGGAACAACAAGTACTTAGATTCGCTTGCTGGTTTTTCCTGCCATGCAGCAAGGAATTTACCAAAGCGGATCAGATCTTGTCTTCTAAAACTTTCCCAATATAATTCGCGTCCGCGTTCTTCCAAAAGGTTATCTAAATTTAAACTGGCAAAAGCTGACGCGCCTCTTACCGTTCTGATTGAGTTAACAATAGTTAAGGCCGCACCAGCTTGTGAGGTCCTCAACAAAGCTTCTGCTTTCATTAACAAAACGTCAGCATATCTGTAATAAACCCAATCGTTATCTGGTCTTCTCGTTCCGGAGTTCGGATAATCAATAGGATATTTGATTACCCTGATTCCTGCTACTTCTAAGTGGTTAGGATCTCTTTCGATGATACTTACCTCTGGCGTAAATGCCAATGCATTTCCTTTTCTATCTTTCAAAGCTGCACCAGTCTGGTCGAATTGCTGACCCACTAAAAAGCCAACCCGGATCCCAGAAACATTGGTTTGACCAGTATAAGCTCCGCCTCTGCGTTTGTCGGTTGCTTCGAACTTGTTATAGAAGTTTGATAAGGTAGAAAAGCCATTAAAACCATTTGGGTTTTGGTTGTAATGCAAAGTACATTTCCACTGCCCATCTAAATCACTTCCCGCAACGCCTCCAAGATTTTGTGAGGTGAAAATGTTTTCTTTCGAAAGCAAATCATTTGTTGGTGCAAAATTGTCAAAATAATTAGTGGTCAGGGTGTATCCGCCAGTTGCAATTTCATCCGCCAGCGAGATGACCTTCGCCATATCTGCGGGATCAAAAGTTGGTGCAGTACGGTTTAAAAATGCGCCCTTATTCAGGTAAACTTTCATCAATAAAGTTCTGGCGGCATTTTTATTGGCCTGGTATGCAGGACCATCAGGCAACGTTGGAATGATGGCTGTTAGTTCAGCAATTAGATAGGCAATCTGTTCAGATGCATTTCTCACTTTCGATGGCTTGGTAACACCTTCTCCGGGCTCACGATAAGGTACCTGGCCCCAGCCATCTAAAATAGAAAACTGAGAAAACGCCCGGATAAAACGGGCAGTTGCCGCCTGAACAGGTGTAGGATTGAAGCCCAATACATTCGTACTGACATAACTGATACTGTTTAAATCCCGGAACACATCAGAAATTCTGGCATCATCAGAAGACCATTTATGTAAATGCAGGGCACGCCATGCGCCATTATCATCCCAATCGCCGGCACGTGTGGGTACAATGGCTTCATCAGAGGTTACTTCCTGCAAAGCAGACCAGTTCCAAGGTGCCTGATAAGGACCACGCATAGCGGTATAACTTGCGGTGATTAACCCGGGAACGTCATTGGCACCCAGAGATCCTGAACCTACCTGACCATTTAAGTTTTCATCTAGTTTGGTACAGCCTGATAGCGCTAAAGTGGCGGCTACGAGACTGAAAATATATTTATTTTTCATGTGATTATCGTTGAAAGATTAAAGAGAGAAATTAACACCAAAGTTGAATGTTCTTGCCGTTGGATAGGCGGTATAATCGATGCCTGCTGATGGTACACCATTAATGCTTTTGTTCACATTTACCTCCGGATCGAAGCCGGTATAGTTAGTGATTACAAAAAGATTCTGGCCATTTACAAAGATATTTAATGATTTAATCGCCTTGCCAATATTACCCAAATTATAGTTGATGGTAGCATTTGCCAGCTTGACATAATCTCCTTTCTCTATATATCTTGAGGATGCTGCAATCGGATTAGCCAATGATTCCTGAATACTTGAGTTTACCAATGCTGAAGAAATGTTCCGTGTTCCTAAGTTGGAAATGGCCAGTACTGAATTGGCGGTATTGTTGTAAATACTCTGACCGAAAGAGCCGTTCAAATTCGCAGTAAATGAGAATTTTTTATACCTTAGGTTGGTTGTTAGACCAAGAATCACTTTCGGATTAGGATTTCCAAGATAGTACCTAGTAAAACCATCATCAGTATAAGTGGAGAATCCATTGGCATCTAATCCGTTATACTCTCTGGTTACCATGGCGAAGAGCGGAAGGCCATTTTGAATTACTTCTAAATTTACACCACTTAATCCCTGCCCACTTAAAGCACCTGTTCTGATTAATCCGGTTAAATTACTCACATTGTTTTTGATGAAGGTTACGTTACCACCCAAAGACCATGAAAGATTGTCTTTTTCGATAATGCTTCCATTTAAACTCAGCTCCAACCCTTTGTTTTGTACTTCACCATCTAAGTTATACCAGGTAATGACCCCGTTTGGTGCTGCTGGCGAGAATGCATTTTGGGGAAATAACAAATCGGTAGTCACCTTGTTGAAATAGTCGACAGATCCGGTAAGTCTGCTGCCTAAGAAACCAAAATCAATACCCACATTCGTTTGTTTGTCTTCCTGCCATTTCAAATCGGGATTGGCGTTATTAATCCCAACCAAACCATCAACTCCTCTGATGACGAAACGTTGCTGCGAGGAGCCTGAAGGGAAGTCCTGATTACCAGTTTTCCCGTAACCCGCTCTTATTTTCAATGAATTGATCCATTGTACATCGCTTAAGAAACTTTCTCTTTTAATATCCCAGGCTGCTGCGAACGATGGGAAATAGCCATATTTATTGTTTGCTCCAAATTTGGTAGAACCATCTGCCCGGAAAGTAGCGGTTAAAATATATTTACTGTCGTAATTAAATATTGCCCTTCCAAAATAAGATTGTAACTCCGTTGTAGGATCATTATTGGTGACAAGTGTACGGTTGGCTGGCAATGTTGCTTCGAAAGCATCGGTATAGTCCACTGCAATGTTTCCAAAGCCAGTTGCTGTATTTACTGCACCTTTGTTTACAAAACTTGAATATTCGTAACCCACAACTGCATTCAGATTCAGCTTAGAAACAATTTCCTTATTGAAATTTAAAGTATTCGTAAACTGTTGGGTAATCAATTCTGTGTTGGAATAACTCGCATAGCCGCCTAAAAAGTCTCCAGAGGGCTGAATGCCCTGAAGGTTTAAGGTACTTCGGGTTGAAGCCCTCCTAATACCTGTACTATAATTTACGCTGGCTAGCATTCTGTATTCTAACCAAGGCGTTATTTTATAATACGGGGAAACGCTTCCAAGCACCGTAGTGACTTTTGCTTTGTCGCTGTTAGCTGCTAATGCCGCTAAAGGGTTGATGGTAGTTGAACCATAATCAATGAATAAACTTCCATTTGGGTTATAGAATGATTGAGTTGGATTCCAAGCCAGTGCCTGACTGATTAAACTTCCCGTAAAACCAGCATCAGTTGTAATTGGTGCAATGTTTTCCAGATACTGGTTGCTGATCATGTTTACGTCTAAACCCAGCTTTTTACTTTCCAGGAATTTAAAATTGCCATTAAAACCAGCACTGTATTTTTTGAAATCAGATCCTTTGATGATCCCTTGTTGGTTCTGGTAACCTAAAGAAGCGCGGAAAGTGTTGCCATTTGTACCGCCGCTAATGCCTACTGAATAATTTTGATTGTAAGCGGTGCGCAGTACTTCGTCCAATGCATTAACACTTGTGCCGAAATTGCCAGCAGTTAAACCGTATTTGTTAAGTGCTGCTCTGTATTCATCGCCAGATAAAACATCTACTCTTCTAGAAATGGTTCCAACACCCGCAGATGCACTAACGTCTATCTTAGGATCGCCGGATTTTCCACGTTTTGTAGTGATCAAGACTACACCGTAAGCTGCTCTTGAGCCATAAATGGCTGTTGCGGAAGCATCTTTCAAGATTTCCATCGATTCGATATCTGCCGGGTTTATGAAATTTAGTGGATTCCCATCTGGAGCAATGCCAATACCTGCACTGGCTGACGGTCTGGCCGAACGTCCGTCTAATGCCACTCCATCCACAACGTATAACGGTTGCCCTGAACCTGTAATGGCAGAGTTACCCCGGATTCTTACCGTAGAAGCACCCCCTGGCTGGCCACTGTTATTGATCATTTGCACACCGGCAACTTTACCCTGAATTAATTGATCCGGTGCATTTAGGGGCCCTTTATTAAAATCTTTAGCAGAAACGGTAGTTGCCGCACCCGTTAAGTCGTTTTTCTTAACAGAAGCATATCCTACCACCACCACTGCATCCAGATTATTGAGGGAGGCAAGGGTAACGTTTACCAAAGTTTGGTTGTTGACGCTAACGGTTTGCGATTCGAAACCCACAAAACTCACGATTAATTTTGAAGTAGCAGAAGGCACTGCGATCTGGTATTTTCCTTCTGCATCTGTTTGGGCTTTTACGTTTGTGCCGGCCACCTGAATGGTGGCACCAACTAATGGAAGTTTGTCATTGTCGTAAATAATTCCTTTCACCACCGTTTGAGCAAAGGCGGTAATGCTGAGCGAAATCATCAGGAAAATAAGGGTCGTCAGTTTCCCTAGAAAATGCAATTTCTGTTTATTTGGGTAAACAGACCAATTGCTGAGTAAAGTAAGGTTCATAGTTGTTTTAATTAATGGTTAGAAAAATTTTTATTGCAAATTAAGCGCTTAACTGTTAAGGTGGTGCGGGTTTAATTGGATTCATATTGGAGTTAAGTTAGTTTTCGTTATTTGTATAAAGGCTCGGGTTTCTCAATCTTCTTTCTGGCGACCTCGAGCGCATAATCAATACAGTTTTTAAGCGACTGCTCTTGTAGGTAATAGGCAATAAAGCCCGACCAAAATGCGTCTCCTGCACCTGTTACGCCTTTTACGGCATCAACAGGGAGCGCTGGCTGGTGTTGCCATTGTTCATTTTGTTCCTTGTACCATACACCATCTTTGCCACAGGTTAGGCAGATCAGTTTGATGTTTAGCTGGTTAAGCCATTGTTTCGCTTCTTCGATACTTAAAGGTTTTGACGTGAAACGTTCCAGATCATCTACACTAATTTTGAGCAATGGATTGAAGTGACAGATTTGTTCAAAAACCGCTTTGCCATCATCGTCGCCCCAAATAGAAGGTGCAAAATTCCAGTCGATGGCAACCTGTTTCTTGAGTTGGTTTGCTTTTGCGAAGGCAGAAAGAATAGTTTGCCGGGCTGGTTCTAGGCTAAGGGAAAAAGCAGTGGCGTGTAGAAGATCAGCACCCTCTATCAGTTGCTCCTCAATCTTAGTGATATAAGCATCTGCGCTGCGGTATGCAATAAAATCTGGAGTGTCCGTGTTCTTCGCAACCAGTACAACGGTGGTTTGAAGTTTAGGTGCGCGAAACACATATTGAGCTGAAAGACCTGCAGTTTGCAGTTCATCGGTTAAGAAAACGCCCAAATTATCATCGCCTACGGTTGCAACTAAATCAGCTTTTACACCCAGCCATTTCAGGTTGCAGCAAAAGTTAGCGGCACTTCCACCCTGGCTAATTTTGAAGGCCGCGGGAGATGCCAAAGAAGTGATATTTTCTTCAGAGATGATATCGGCAAGTAATTCGCCGATTACCAGTGCCTTCTTTTGGGAAATGTTATTTATCTGTTCCATTTTTCTCGCTCGCTATGCAGTAAATAAGTTTTTAAATTTGGAATGAATCATAGCTTGTTCTGCAATAATGGCGCCCGCTGCACTCCAGGTACATTTGTCTACACCACAAGGCATTTTATTTAAGCCATGTAAACACTCGTTAAAGCTATTTTCTCTTTCATTGGCCAGATGAATATTCCGGGTTAACTCCATTGCAAAATCAGTTTCGCCACTCGTATGCAAAGCAGCCGCCATCCAGCCGTTCCACACCGGCCACAAGCCACCATTATGAAAGTAGTTGGGCAGGTTTCTAAAGGAGTAGGCATAGTTGTTTTTCAGTTCGTTCATATCGGCATCATGTGCTTCGATGGTTGGTGCGAATGATGGAATCAGTGATTGATGACTCCCGTAATTCACTTTGACATGTTTTATTAAAGTATCATTTTGCTGCGCATTTCCAATTCCGAGCAACAATGAAAAGGCATTCGCCTGAAGGTCGAAATACTGATAAATCCTGGAGGGATTGAACCCCATCAGCCAGAAATTACCAGATGCTTCCTTTAACTGGTGCACCAGATTGGGCGCATAAGCATTTTTCTGTTCGGCTGTTTTCCAATAATTATTGATGAGAGTTGTGGTAATATTTTGCGCTTTGATAGAATAACTGGTATTTTTTGTCAGCCTGAATGCCAGCCTTAACGCCCAAACGCGAAGCAGCTGATCAAAAAGAATATAGCCATGCTGTATATATTCATCTGCCCAATCGCCACTTTGTGGAACATAGATTAAGTGTTTGCCGTTAAACTCCCAGGTATCCATTACCTCAAGGCATTTTGCTACCTGTTGCTGATATTTTTCCCACAAACTATAATCTGCTGTTAATATGGTGTATGCACCTATGCCAATTACCGCCCATGATGGGTTATCGGCCCTGCCAGATGTACCACCATAACTGGCCGCGCCATCTTGTGGCGAAACGTTTGAGGGCATAAAACCATTAGCATGTTGCTTGTTAAAAAGTGTATATATGGTTGCGTGAGCAGTCCTAATCAATTTCTGATCTCCACTTAACAACGCTGCAATGCTGGTGATCACGCCATCTCTGGTCCACACGCGTTTGTAATTATCGTATTCTTGTACAGCAGCTACAAAACCAGCTGGTGTAGAGGCTTCGTGCAAAAGACTGAGCGCTTGTTGATATGATTCTTCGTTTACCATGAAATTAAACTTCTATTTTCTTGCTTTTAATTAATAGTACAAAACCCCCTGCAATGGAAATAAGCACGCCTGCAAAAATGATCGCGTTTTCGGGATTGTGGCCTAACAGATATTTGTATACATATTTAAAAGTAATGGTTTCTAAAAGCATGGGCATGACGATGAACATGTTCAGGATCCCCATAAAAATGCCGGTTTTTTCTTTCGGGATACTACCTGCAAGCATGGCATAGGGTGTTCCCATCATGCTGGCCCAGGCTACGCCCAAACCAATAATGGGAATGAACAATAGTGTAGCGTTTTGAATCATCGGTAGAAAAATAAGGCAGATGCCACCAAATAGTAAACTCACCAGGTGAACCTTTTGCGCCGTAATTTTTCTTGCGAAAAAGGCGAGTGGAAAAGCCACTAAAAAGGTAACTACATTATAGCCGCCGTTTACCGTTCCGGTAAGTAGCTGGGCGGATGCGAAGCCTTCAGAAGTGGCATCGCTGGTATTGTAAATGGTTTTGGCGAGGCAAAGGGTAATAAACTGCCAGTAAATAAACATGGCGTACCAGTTAAAAAGGTAAATTACTCCCAGCTTTTTCATGGTGAGTGGCATCGTTTTAAATGCCTCATTAATGTCTTTTAAAATGCTCCCAATTCCACCGGGTGTAGCTTTTATTTTGTTAATTTCTTCTGTAGTTAGTGGCGTTTCTTTCGTGGTAAAGCAACTATACATAATAGAGCCAATGGATACGGCACCCCCAATAAAGAAAGCTGTGTAGGTAGTGTAAGGTATATTATTACCACTTCTGGAATGAAGGCTGATTAAGCCTGTAGCGATCAGGATACCAGGTGTAAGATTGGCGAGGGTAATGCCTAAACCCGTAAAGAAACTTTGAGTAAGAAAACCCAAAGCATGCTGTTGTGTGGGCAATTTATCGCTTACGAAAGCACGGTATGGTTCCATGGTGATGTTGTTTCCTGCATCTAAGATCCAAAGGATACTGGCCGCCATCCAAAGTGAACTGCTATAGGGCATGGCAAATAAACAAATGCTGCAAATAATCGCTCCGATTATAAAGTATGGTCGCCTTCTGCCAAACTTACTGGTCGTTTTATCGCTCATTGCACCAATAATTGGCTGAATAATGAGGCCCGTCATCGGTCCGGCTAAATTCAGTAAAGGCAATTGATCTGGAACGGCGCCGAGGTAAGTATAAATGGGCGTCATGTTGGTTTGCTGCAGTCCGAAACTATATTGGATTCCAAAAAAGCCAAGATTCATGGCAATAATGGAACTAAAGTTTAGCTTAATTACAGTAGGAAATTTCTCTGCTTTTTCTGGTTGTGCAACGATCATATTAAGGCTTCTTCATTTTTTAAATAACTTTTGGAGAATGTTTATTTAGTTATTCTGACTATTTAAGGGCTTAATACTGAACCTGGCCTAACATTAAGGGCCACTTCGAAGTTGCTATTGGTTTGATGCAGAATGATAAACCAAGAAGCATTGGGATCGTTCCCGATGGGAGGTGACTGAAAGCGGTGTAAACTTTTTAAATGTTGTTGAGCGGTTTTAATCCGGCTTTGCAGGTCATCCGTTTTAGTGCTGATTCGTTTTAAATGTTGGATTTGATTTAACTCAGCATCTGTAATGCTTGGAGAATGATTAATCACTTTATCATGGGCGGATATTTTAATGACGCCAGTAATAAACGTGCAAATAAAAGTTGTCAGATACAGAAATCTCATATATAGGTTTTACGCTGCAATTGTATTGCTACAGGCGCAGTAGTTATAAATTTGGTTAGTAACATAAAGCAACATTGGCGAGATAGCTTAAAGTCTGCAACGCTGCTGTTTTGTTAGTATGAAGATAGCTTTAATTCCAATTAAAATAGTGGAAATGCGGTAATTATGACCGCAAACGTTTGCGGTAACATTTCCGCAAATGTTTGTTGTGGAAAACTTATATTTGGGTAACCAAGTAAGAAATATGAGATTAAGCCCAACACTTAAAAAAATTGCCGAACAGTTAAATGTTAGTATTTCAACGGTTTCCAGGGCGTTGAAAGATCATCCTGATATTTCTGCAGAAACAAAACAGAAGGTAAATGAATTGGCAACATTGATTGAATACGATCCTAATCCTTATGCAGTAAATCTGCGTACCCACAACAATAAGGAGTTTGCTATTGTGGTTCCAAGCTTATCTAATTTCTTTTATCATTCCTTTATCAGTTCTATTGAAGAGGATGCCAGGCAACAGGGTTATTCAGTGTTTATCTACCGATCCTCAAATGATCCTCAGATAGAACTGGGAATTCTAAAAAGTTGCCGTTTAAAGAGGGTATCGGGTGTCTTTATTTCCATCACTACCGAAACGAAAGATATTTCGCCCTTTACCAAACTAGATGGATATGGCATTCCGGTCATCTTCTTTGATAAGGTGCCCGGCTCCGAATTGTGTAATAAAATTTGTGTTGGTGATGAGCATGCTGCTGCGCTCGCGGCGGCAGAAATTCTGAAGAAAGGTATTAAAAATGTCTTGGGGATTTTTGGCGATCTGAATATGTCTATTACCCAGGCGCGCTTTCAAAAGTTTAAAACTATACTGGCAGAAGGAGCGGAAAAAATTAAACTTAAAACGGTGCATGCCCTCAATTCTAATGAGGCTGAACAAGCTGCCCTTCATGCAATTGAAGATTATAAAGGTGAATACTTCGCTGTTTTTTGTATGAGTGATGAGATTTTGGCTGGTGTAATGAAGGCTGTGCAACGGAAGAACTTGCGGGTGTTACAGGATGTTGGCATTATCAGCATCAGCGATGGAATGATTCCGAAGCTTTTTTACCCGGAAATTACCTATGCTGAAACAAGTGGTTTCAAACTTGGGAAATTGGCGCTGAACCGCATGATGCGCTGCATTGCCGGTAGTTCTTTTGCACAAACTATTGTGGATGAATCGCGATTAATTGCTGGGGGATCGATTTGAGGGAAGGGGAGATGAGGAAAGGTGGGTAGGGTCGGTTAGCGGGTTATTCAGCTTAACGACTCAAGAACAAAGAATAATTAGCCAGAGCAGATAACTATGTGCAAAGAGCAAAACGCAGATAACTAAGTGCAGAGAGCAAACGCAGACAACAAAGTGCGAATTAAAGTCAAATGAGATGCCAGAGAGGATCAATTCTTGATGACCTCGCAAAAACACTAACCCTCAAAAAGATATCCGCTATACGCCAGACCCTTCGCTACACTTTTAAAGTTATCGCCTGAATTTAACGGGATGTGGGGGAACTTGTTTTTAAAGAGATTTTGTATGGCGGCCACCATTGATGTTCCGCCGGTTAAAAACAGGCAATCAATGTCTTCAGGTTTAATTTGATGCGTTTCCATGAAGCCGGTGAGGTAAGCTTCAATTTTGTTTACGTCTTTTTCAATAATGCCATTATATTGATAAAGAGTGATTTTCTCATCTATTTCAATACCCATATTCTGATATTGAAATTCAGATTCCTGCTGATCTGAGAGCTCTATCTTTGTTTTCTCTATAGATCTGAAGACCGAATAACCTAAATTGTTATCAACCAGTGTAATCAGGTTTTTAAATTTAGGATCGTTCCCCGAATAGTAGTAGTAGTCTTCAATTTCCTTCTGAATTTTCAGGCCATTAAAGAAATTCATTTTATCCCAGGTACAAATATTGGCAAACAGTGATTTTGGGACATTTAAAACCTTACCAGGTGTGGCTTCATACATGGTGTTTTTACCGAAATAAGGAGTTCCGCGATCCCACATCATGGCAGAATCTAGGCTGTCGCCGCCAATATAAATCCCGCCAGAAGCGATCATGTCTTTTTTCCGATCCTTGCTGCCTACCTTCTCGGGGTCTAGAATCAGGTAAGTGAAATCTGTAGTCCCGCCACCTAAATCAGCAACGAGTACTCTTTCTTTGTTTTTGATGGTTTTCTCATAGGCAAACGCGGCACCAATTGGTTCGAATTGAAAACGAACCTCTGTAAAGCCAGCCATTTCTGCGGCCTTTTTTAACCGGGTTTGCGCCAGCGTATCTTTTGCAGTGTTGTCATCATCGAAGAAAACCGGCCTGCCAATTACTGCCCGCTCACATCCTTCGCCAATAATAGCATCTGCCTTTACTTTGAGATCTTTCAAGATAAGGGCAACTAAATCTGATGCTGTATAGCGTTTATTGTGGATTCTTGTCTCGGTAAAGGTTGTTCTGGATAGAATTTGTTTAATGGATTTAATGAAACGGCCCTTCATTCCATCATTTAAATAAGCATCGATGGCTTTCTCGCCTACAATATGACTCTCGCCGTCGATGAAACTTTTTGCCTCGGTAAAATAAATTAATGAAGGAATTGAAATCGTTTCAACAATTTCTTTTTTCTGCTCATCGTAAATAGAAAGTGCAGAGTTAGTTGTTCCAAAATCGATTCCGTATAAAAAATTACCCATGTATGTTGAAATTAAATCTTCGCACGCCTTCCTCAACATTGACCTAAAAGAATCTGTATCAAAAGTAGCGGCAAAGCCTCAAAATTGACTCAGTCTTCTTTCACTGGTCAATTTTGGCGCTATGTCTTACGAATTTCCCCTCGTCCGCTAACCTGGTTATGATAATCTGTTGATGTTGAATGCGATGCTACTTCCCAGAAAATGATTGTTGTTTTAAATCGTATTCAGGGAAGATTCCGGCAAATATCTATAATTTTAATGAAGCTATCTATCAAAAGTTTTCAACGGTTTTGCATAGTCTCTTTAGCCATGTATTGGCTTTCGGTACTGGATTTAGCTGAGAAAAATTTTATAACTAAAAAAGTATTTTACTGTTAATCAGTAGCTTCAGGTGGCGAATAGATGCTTTTTATAAAAGCTTATTGTTTTTTGTGAAAAATTTCTATCTTTGCGACCTCAATAATGATTCCGTAGCTCAGCTGGTAGAGCATTACACTTTTAATGTAGTGGTCCTGGGTTCGAATCCCAGCGGGATCACGAAAGGCGCAAGAAATTGCGCCTTTTCTGTTTAAAATATATCTTAAAGGGCTTTTTAAAAAAAATAATAGGTCATTTCAAACCAATCAAAACCGATATAACTGGTGCCCTATCTGGTGCCCAATTCTTATTGGTAAATTTGGGCACCAGCCATTAGAAATACTGGCTTAACTAATTTTTAAGTGCAATAAAACGTTGTTCGGAGCAATCCGGAAATATCTAATGTTTTATTTAAAAAATTAAGAAATGAAAAGTAACCAAGCCCTTACGATCTTGTTCTGGCACCGTAAATCAAAAGCGGATTCCAAAGGTTTTGCACCGATTATCTGTCGAATTTCAATTGATGGTTCCAATGAAGAATTCTCTACTGCCCATAAGGTACATATCGATCATTGGGACATTGACATCAAAAGAGTGCGAACAGCTGCGAACGCCAAAGCCATCAACTCCATTATCAATCGCATACAAAATAATCTTGAAACCCACTTTACGGTTCTTAAGTAAGCTGTAATCTTCCCCTAACTAGCTACGTTCAAAACTAAAGAATTCCAATTATTATTGCTATTATTATCTTGTTGTAATGTGGGAAACTGGCGCTGTTTCAGCGCTGAAAGTTTTTCATATTTTAATAAGAACTCTACTGGGGTTCTATAGCCAAGAGCTGCGTGCGGCCTTTCATTGTTGTACATCCATGCCCATGCCTGTGCATATTTTCTTAACTCAGCCAAATTATCGAACATGTAACTGTCTAGCACATCCTGCCTGAAAGTTCTGTTGAAGCGTTCGATCAAACTAGTCTGTGTTGGCTTGCCTGGTTGGATATGAATCCAGCTTATGCCATTGATTTCGCACCAATCCGAAAGTGCTACTGATATAAACTCAGGCCCGTTATCAGATTTGATTGCATCAGGTTTTCCTCTCCAGTCGACTAATGTTTCCAACTCTCTTATAACCCGTTGTGAGGGCAAACTGGTGTCGACCGTTAGCGAAAGCACTTCACTATTAAAATCATCAATCACATTTAATGTTCTGAGTGTCTTCCCACTGGCTAAAGTATCATGCATGAAATCCAGACTCCAGGTTACATTAGGATAGATTGGACAAAGCAATGGCTCTTTTACCCGTGCTGGAAGGCGTTTCTTTCTTTTGTTTCGCAGATTCAGGCGCATTAAAGTATAAACCCGGTAGACACGTTTATGGTTCCATATATACTCAAGCTTCCTCAGGCGGTGGTACATCATCCAGAAACCCCATGTTCGATGTGACTCTGCAAGTGAGGACAGCTGATCAATGATTTCATCATCAGTCTTTCTTTTAGTCTGATAATAAAATACTGATGTGCTGATAGAAAACAATATGCAGGCCTGCCGAAGGCTCACCTGGAATGTTTCTCTGGCATACCCGACAAGCTCTCGCTTTTCGGCAGGCCTTAAAGCTTTTTTTCAATTACGTCTTTTAACACTACATTTTGGAGCGTCAATTCTGCCACTATCTTCTTATACTGTACCAGTTCCTTTTCCAGATCCTTTAGCTGCTTGACCTGGGATACTTCCATGCCTGAGTATTTGCTTTTCCATTTGTAAAACGTACCCTGACTGATGCCATGCTCACGGCAAATATCTGAAATTGATTTCCCTGATTCCTGTGAAGCCAAGATTTTGATGATCTCTGGCTCACTAAAATTACTTTTTTTCATTACCCTAAATTTATTAAAAACTACATTTACTTATGTAGCTGTTTTTAGGGAAGATTACAGTCACACCTGCAAATAGCCTAGATTACCATCCTATTTAGTGATAAAAAATTACCTAAAAAAGGGTATAGGATGGATAATTGCCACCGGTTTATCTTTGACCAACCTTTTAAAGGCTCAGTTCAAACAAAGTATAGCTATTTTTTTAACCTTAATTCAATTGATTCCAATGAAAAAACAATTATTAGTGATGTCCTTCTTTATGGCTATTAGCATGATTACAGCAGCCCAGACAAAATCCAAGAATAAGACTGCACCAAAAGCTAAAACTGAAATGAAGGCTAGGGCTCCCAAAAACAATAATTCGTCCCTCAGCGCATATAGCAAGGGTGATAATTTGTTAAATGTGGGGATTGGGATCGGAAGTCCGTTTTTTGGTTCAGGTTATTCCTCCTCGTTGCCGGTAAATCCAAGTATTTCTTTCGAAAAAGGAATTACCGAAGAAATCAGCGTTGG
The DNA here is from genome assembly GCA_037032985.1 of Bacteroidota bacterium. Taxonomy (GTDB): domain Bacteria; phylum Bacteroidota; class Bacteroidia; order Sphingobacteriales; family Sphingobacteriaceae; genus Pedobacter. Next base: position 64,762 of record JAZBLB010000012.1, on the reverse strand, counting down.
CGGACAAGTGGCTTACGCTAGTTCTAAGTACAATGTAGATCTGCCAGGTGCTAACTATAGCTTTAAACAGAATGCAACTTACATTGGTGCCCGTGGGTCTTATCACCTTAATGAAGTGCTTAAGCTAGATCCCAAATTTGATGTTTATGGCGGTGCGAGCCTTGGTTACGTTATTGCCAGCGTGAGCAATAACCAGGGTTTTAATGGCACTACAGGCAGCGGTTTAGGTTTCGGCTTATTTGCTGGCGGTAAGTATTATTTCGCTAGCAAGACTAGCCTCTTTGCAGAGTTAGGCTATCAAAGTCTTGCAGTAGTAAACGTTGGGATTGCCTTTAAGCTTTAACTTTCAAAAATATCACTTATGAAAAGTCTACTTAAAATATCTTCGCTGTTATTGTTAATTCCACTATTGTTTGTGGCCTGTAAAAAAGAGAATAACGATGAAACGCCTACTGGTCCATTGGGGGCAAAATATCCACAGGTGATCAACAATGTGATTACGCCAGAAATTCTGGAAAGTCTGAAAAAAAACGGCATGACTATAAATAGCGGTACAACACCACCAACTATTAATGGAGTGTTTTTATTTAGTCCGGCCTATTGTTCATTTGATGATTCTGGTAACAATCTTAAAGGCTCTTATTTTAACGATTACAAAATTCAGTTTAAAAATCAGAACACCAATGATTATACCGTGAGTATGGAATATAAAGATGTAAGTGATGGTACCGATAGTGGTGGTGATAACAACGCTACTTATATTTCTGGTGAAAATAATTTATTCACTGTTTTTTCGCAAGTTAAGGGCAAATCGGGCAATGTAAATTATGTAGCGCTTGATGTCATTAGTGGAGAAGCAGCAGCAGGATCTATGAAAAATCTAATTTGGAGCCATTACCTGGTATCAAAGGAAGGCGATGTAAGTGATGTTTTTCTTGTACCTGTTGGTACAACCAGGATATTTAAAGATGAAAATGGTTTATCAAATGGTCAAACTACTTTTAGTATGTTACCCAAGAATTTACAAAGCATTGTAAAAAAGTCTTTATCACTATCTACTGCCAGATAGTCAAAATACATTTTCAGCTAACATTTAAATTAAAAAATGGAGTTAGAGTGTTGTTTATTTTAAGAAACTTATCTGTACCATTCAAACCATATTTAATAATGGATTTGAAATATCATCACATCAAGGAAGGCTTCACAAAAATTGTGGAGCTTTGTTGCATCAAGAACTAACTAGGAATTAACTTTAGCTCATTAATCTGCTAACATCAATTTGAGAATTTATAAGAATTAGTATTTGTTATGGTGAGCCCTTCTGATAAAATCTACAGCTCAAATCAAATCATTCTATCATCAGGAAAGTAGAATTTTAAAAGACTCCCCTGGTTGTGAGACACCAAAAGAGTAAGTTAGCTTACAATTTCATATCGGTTGATCTCACCAACCCAAAGTTAAGAGCTGTGTGGAAATCAATTAATTTTTGTGCTTTTTGGTTTTTGCTATACTGTTAAGGCGGAAATCCAGTCTCAAGCTTAATTTTTAATTGCAAGTTGAAAATTATGCATTACAAGTTCAGACCTATGCAGGCTATTATTCGCGATTGAGCAAAAAAGAGTTTTACCGAAACATATTCAAATAGAGATAACAATACAAGAGATCTTGTTTCAGAGGCAAGTGGCGCCATTTGCTCAAGCAATCTTTCTTGCAGGCCAACGGATGTATTATAGGCAACGGTAATAATCAACTCATCCTCACGCCTTGAAGAAATATGCTCTTAAAAAATACGATTGGTTAGTTTATTGTATCTTCCTTAAGATAAAAACGAATAAATGCTAACTTTATCCCTTCAAGTTTGTTCTGTTGGTAACAGGCAAAAAAAGAGCGACAGTTTTCATCTATTTATACCATTTGGACCTGCCGCGAATAGCATTAAAATTAATATATGAAAAAAGTTGTCATCATTGGCGGTGGCTTTGCAGGTTTAAATCTTGCTAAAAAGCTATCAAAAAGCACATCTCATCAGGTTACTCTTGTAGATCAGCATAATTACCATTTCTTCCCGCCTTTATTATACCAGGTTGGAACAGCCTTTATCGAAGCATCTAATATTATTTATCCGTTCCGGAAGATGTTTCACAATAGAAGTACCCGTTTCTTTATGGGGGTGCTTCAGGAAATTCTCCCGGCAACACAACAGGTGGTTACTGATAACGGCGTGCTGGATTACGATATTCTGGTGCTTGCCATGGGAACAGAAACGAATTTCTTCGGGAATGATCAAATTAAAGCGCATGCGTTGCCAATGAAAAGTATTGATGATTCACTACGGATGCGAAACCATATTTTACTTCAATTGGAAAAAGCAGTACGCTCTGAGGCAGATATTGATAAAAAGAGACTGTCGAGCATCGTGATTGCCGGGGGAGGTCCAACAGGGGTGGAGCTCGCCGGGATGATGGCCGAAATGGGAAGTCATATTATTAAAAAAGATTATCCTGAAGCAAAATCAGGTCTTGGGAAAATCTATCTGGTAGATGGTTTGCAGACCCTATTGGCACCCATGAGTCAAAAAAGCCAGAATGAAGCCATTAAAGTGCTCCGCAATCTAGGTGTAGAAATTATGCTCGGTAAACTGGTTCAAAACTACGATGGAAGCGTGGTTTCACTTTCTGATGGTACAGAGATTGAAGCAGCGACTTTAATCTGGGCCTCTGGTGTAATTGCCCGCGAAGTACCAGGGTTGCCGAAAGAGGCAGTTGGGAAGGGCAGACGTGTTCTTGTTGATGCTTTTAACCAGGTGGAAGGGGTAAAAGGGGTATTCGCCATTGGTGATCAGTGCTTACAGCTTACCGATGCAGCCTTTGTTAACGGACACCCGCAATTGGCGCAGGTGGCCATTCAACAAGGTGATCTATTAGGCGAAAATTTAGCTGCGGTTGAGCAAGGCAAGCCGATGAAAGCTTTTAAATATAATGATAAAGGCTCTATGGCCATTATTGCTAAATTTAAAGCAGTAGTAGATCTTCCTAAAGGATTTTTCCGGGGCTTTTTTGCCTGGTTGGTATGGTTGTTCATCCACATTATTCCAATTGCAGGTTTCAGAAATAAAGCAAAGCTTGCTTTCAACTGGTTGTGGAGTTTCATTACAAACGATCCTACTTTGCGCTTAATCATCCGCCCGGATGGAGAAGGCGATAAAAATTATAAGTAAAACTTACTGCGCTGGTTTAATTTAAGATGTTGAGTCAGCGCAGTAATCATTTGCCTGCACACGCCATATTTTGATTAATATTAATATGATTTTGCCCTTTTTAAAAGGATAGTAAGAAGTCGGAAACATCCGGTGTATCTTGGAGGATAATAAATCCTCGCCGTTTTGAAAATCCTCCTGCAAATGAATAAATATTTGATCCTTATGCTACTTTCTTTCAGCATAAATCTCTGTGCACAACAAACTCCAGAATGGGAAAATCCAAAGGTTTATGCCATTAACAAAGAAGATACCAGAGCCACAGCGCTTCCTTATGCCAGCCAAAAACAGGCAATAAAAAATGATTATCAATCTTCTGGTTTTTACCAATCTTTAAATGGCCCTTGGAGGTTTAAATGGGTGCCAAAGGTTGGAGATATACCTAAAGATTTTTACAAAGATGATTTTGACGTTAACAATTGGGCAACTATTCCAGTTCCTGGTACCTGGGAATTTAATGGTTTTGGTACACCGATTTATGTAAGTGAGGGTTTTGGTTTTAAGCCCAATCCGCCTTTTGTAGACCGTAATGACTCGCCGGTCGGTGCCTATCGCCGCGAGTTTACTGTTGATGAAAGCTGGAAAGGCCGCAGGGTAATGATCCATTTCGAAGGGGGAACAAATGCGATGTATGTTTGGGTGAATGGGCGGCAAGTGGGCTACACTGAGAATTCGAAAAGCCCGGCAGAGTTTGATATCACTTCCTACCTAAAACCTGGGGTGAATACGCTTGCTTGTGAGGTACATAAATTCAGCGATGGTTATTATCTGGAAGATCAGGATATGTGGCGTATGGGCGGTATTAACCGGAACGTGTATTTATATAGTACGGCTCAAACGAGGATACTCGATTTTTTTGCCCACCCTAGCTTAGATGCCAGCTATAAAAACGGATTGTTTGATGTTGATCTCAGTTTGAAAAATTACAGTCAAAATGCTGCAGTGCAAACGATAGAGGTTATTTTGTTGGATAAATCGAATTATACTGTCTTTAAAAAGCAAAGTAACATCACCCTTCCAGCCGCACAGCAGGTTAAACTTAATCTATCTGGTACCGTGCCTGCCGCGCTTAAATGGACTGCCGAAACGCCCGACCTGTATACCATGCTTTTGGTGTTGAAAAATAGCGCTGGTGAGGTAGTGGAGGCAACCTCTCATCAAATTGGTTTTAGAAAAATTGAGATTAAAGACGGACAGGTTTTCATCAACGGAAAGAAGATCTATTTTAAAGGGGTAAACTTGCATGAGTTTAATACCAAAACCGGACAGGTAGTTTCTGAAGAGTTGATGCTGCGAAATATCCAGCTGATGAAAGAATTAAATATCAATGCGGTTCGTACCTCGCACTACCCGCAGCCGCCTTTGTGGTATAAACTGTGTGATCAATATGGAATTTACCTGGTGGATGAAGCAAATCTGGAATCGCATGGGCTAGGTTACGGAGCTGAAAATGTCTCGAATTTCCCTGATTGGTACGATGCGCACCTGGATAGAGTGGTGCGTTTAGTAGAACGGGATAAAAACCATCCCTCAGTGATCTTTTGGTCGCTAGGAAATGAAGCCAGTAATGGAAAAGCATTTTTTGACTTGTACGATTGGGTGAAAAAACGCGATCCGGGCCGGCCGGTACAGTATGAGCAGGCGCATCAGAAAGATAGAAATACAGATATTATTTGTCCGATGTACCCATCATGGGAGAGCATGCAAAGGGATGCAAAGAAGGACCTCGGCAGGCCTTACATTATGTGTGAATATGCGCATGCCATGGGCAATAGTATGGGCAACTTTCAGAAATACTGGGACTTAATGCGTTCGAGCAAAAATATGCAGGGTGGCTTTATCTGGGAATGGTATAATCATGGTTTTAAAACCGCAGATGAGCAGGGGAGGCCATACTGGGCTTATGGTGGCGACTTAAATGGCTATCAGAAGATGAACAGTGAAAATTTTTGTATGGATGGCATCATTTCTCCAGATCAGCAATACCTGCCTCATACCAACATTGTAAAAAAGGTTTACCAGAACATTTTATTCAAGTCCAAAGATCTTTCAAAGGGGATTATCACGGTAATTAACGATTTTAAGTTCACAGATCTCAGCGCTAAGAATTACGATTACAAATGGGTGTTGTTGAAAAACGGAATGGAAGTGGCAAAAGGTAAATTTAATATGAATATCCCTGCTGATGCTCAAAAGGATATTAAGATAAACTTGCCAAAAAGGCAGCAGCAAGCCGGCTTAGAATATTTCCTGCAGGTGTTTGCTTATCGGAAAAAGGCTGATGGGTTTGTACCTGCGGGTTTCGAAGTGGCTAAAGCAGAATTCGCATTTGAAGCTAATCGTTTCTTTAAAAATGTCGAAGCTAAGTCTGACCGGGTTACTTCATCAGAATCTGGTGATAAAATAACTATAAGTGCCAATGAAAGGGTGTATGCGTTTTCGAAGAAGAATGGTCAGGCCTTATTGGAAATGACGAAAGATGCTAAAAGTGTTTTCAATGAACTGCCTCATCTCAATTTTTGGCGTGCGCCAACAGATAACGAATTTGGCGAAGGTGCGCAACGTAGCCTACGTTTATGGGAAGCCGCCGGATTTAACATTAATTATCGTTATCAAGGCATGAAAAAAGGCAACTACGGTGTTTCTGTTTCTTATGAAGCCAGACCTCGCGGAATCTCTGTCCTAGTAAATCTGATTTATACGGTAGATAATGAGGGAAGTCTGAAGATTGAGGCTGCATACCAGGCGCTGGCAGACGATCTTCCGGAAATGGTTAGGTTTGGGATGCTGATGACCTTATCGGGTGATCATGATCAATTCACCTGGTATGGCCGTGGCCCTGGTGAGAATTATATCGACAGAAACGAAGATTCATTTATGAACATCTGGAAAGGTAAAGTGAAGGATCAGCTACATCCTTATTACCGGCCGCAAGAATCAGGGAATAAAACCGATACCCGTTGGTTGAAGCTACAGAACAAAGCGGGTAAGGGCGTGGAGATTTTTGGATTACAACCCCTCTCGGTGAGTGCTACCCATAACCTGCCGGAAGATCTAGATCCTGGTGTGACAAAAAAACAGCAACATCCATCTGATGTTGTACCAAACAGTGATTCGATACTTGCCGTTGATTTGTTTCAACGCGGTGTCGGGGGATTGAATTCTTGGGGTGCTAAACCATTAAACGAATATCGCTTTTTAGGTAAGGCCTATCGTTATGGTTTCGTAGTTAAGGTTTTATAGTGGTCCTATTGAATGAGGTTGGATTTAGGATATTCTAGCTTTTTCAGAATCGGGAAGTGCCTGTAATCAGGGATTTTCCCAGCTAATAGGTTAGAAAGGGTTTGGCGATGACTCGAGACGGTAGTTAAACGCAGGGATTCTTCGCTGCGCGTTGAATGAGAGCATATATAAATCAGGCACAAAAAAAGTCGTAGCTAATCACTACGACTAAATTTTAAATCAGAAAGTAACTAAACCTGCACATTTCTGGTCAGCATGCCACTTTTAAGATTTCTGAAAGCAATTAGAGAGAAAACTAATGTCCAGATCAGAATTGGGAGCAATCGACTCCAATTGTAAATCTTTCCCATTGTGAATGCTTTCAGTCCAACGGTCTTAATATCTGTGGAAGCAATATCCTGCTCTTGAAAAATAGCGGGGTAAAAATGTAAACGGATTTCCTCATGGTAATTCCTTACGGCTTGTTGAAAATCCAGGTGGGTACTCAGATCTGATCCTGCCAGTTCATTTACTGCAAGTTGCATTTGAATGGTTGGAAAGAACAAGGCGGCAACATTCGTGAAATCTTGCCTTGCAGTAAGTTTATCTGCAACGGCCAGCCTGCTTTTTAAAGCCTGATCATCACCCATTTGCTGCATGCCGTAGTACCAAAACCAACTAAAGCTTTTATCTGCCGGAAACGGATATTTTTTCAGTTGTGGATAATGTTTAAAAAAAGGTTTCATGGTTACATCCTTTGGCATATCCCATTTTTCATGGTATCCCTCGCGCTGGTTAATTACATTCTGTAGCGCCTCTGGTACAGCATATTTTTGGGTGAGCAAAAGATTCAGCGATGCGGGCATCACAATACAAATTGCCACCCAAATGGCTACCAGTGCCGAAGCATTATAACTGGAAGACTTTCCCAAAGAAATGATGAAAATTGAAACCGCAAACCAAAAGGCAAGATAAAGTACAATGAGCCCAGCAACTGCCAATAAAGTTGTATCTATTGGGAGTTTCAGGTAGATGATTGCCACAACTAACAGTAGAAACGCTACGGCAAAGATGGCTGCAATCCTGACTGAAAATTTCTGCCAGATTACACTTGCCAAGGCATTGCTTTGTGACTTTAACAGCGACCATAGACCACTTTCCTGCTGTTCGGAAATGAGGTTGTAGCTGAAGGCAATGATCACCAGCGGAAACAAAAAAATGTAAACAAAGCTTAGATCCATGTTTCCCAAAAGCATGCTTACCGGATTTGTAATGTCGGTATCATAAAGCTGGCCTTCTACCGCAAGCATTGTAACCGAAATCAGATAAGGATTTACGTCTCTTTGTCCATTGGCAAAGGCTGCCCATTGATCGGGCATGTTAGCCGATGAAAATTTGTTATGAAAAAAGATTAATCCAATATCTTTGTTAAAATGCTCAATGTTTTGGAGCGTGTGTTTCTTTTGTAACACTCCGGCCTTTTCAATTGCGCCACGTTGATTTGCGATAAAAGTTTTGCCGAAATATAAGCCAGCAAAGCCGGTAACCAGCAATAAAACAATGCCAATCCAGGCAGAATAATTTCTGAAGAAAAGTTTGGATTCTAAATTATAAGTGCTGTTTTTCATGTGTTATATTGTTTTAATCCACCTTGGTGCAAACTGAAGCAGGAAAAGTGCAGCTGATAGCCAAATCAGCAAAGATATAAGAGAAATAAATTCGTGTGCCAGAACATGATCTAGCTGATCGAATTTGTAATTAAAATCTGGTTGTTCTGCCCAGTTGGATTTGCTGATGGATAAAGGTTTTTCATGCTCACCGGGGGAGATGTTACTTATTTTATCAATCTGGAGTTTATTCATCTTCTGCGCTAGGCCATAACGGTAAGCCTCAGCCTGGTTTTGGAAATCTACGTAAGTTTTAAAATCTGAAGCAGTTAACGCCATGGAAATTTGTTTCAACGATAAATAGGGGTTAAGCAGGCCTGCAAATACCGTAAAGCTGTTTTGCTTATCGAAGGTTTCGTTCAGCCTGCGTTGATGGCTGCTGTAAATATTCGAGGTAATCTTTTCGCCCTCTGCCATGATGTATCCGCCATAGTTGAAAGGGAGTTTTTTAACATCTGTTACTTTATATCTACGGAGCAAGGAATCTTTAATGGCTGCATAATGGGCATCGTTAGGATCATGACTATCTCCTTGCTTGTGGATATCTTCAGCAACAGCATCGGCAAATTCAATTTTGGAAGGCGTAGGGTGAATTTTTGAGCCAAGCGCCTGAATAATTCTGGGCATCAATACGGCAAAGAAAATCCAGCAGGATAACAGCGTAATTAAAGCCGTTTTAGAACTGCGCTGAAAGGCTGATACCAATACGGTAATGGCTGAAACTACGAAAAAATAAATGGAGTAGCTGGCAATCAGGATTAGGAGGCGCAAAGCTGCATCCATACTTATTTCCCAGTTACTTAAGGAAGCCCAGAGCAAGATCGTGAGGAGAATAAGTGGAATGAAAATGGTTAAAGCCACACCAATAATTCCAAACGTTTTACCCCATAGCAGCTTTTTCCAGCTAACATTCTGGCAAAGTAGAATTTTTAATGTGCCAGATTCCCGCTCTGCGGAAATACTGTTATAGCCCAGAAAGAAAATCAGCAGGGGTACCAATAACTGAAGCACCATAGCGATACTAATCTCACCAAAGCGCAGCATTCCGTTAGAAAAACCAGCTTCGCTAAAATTTACTGTATTTTGTTTATGTGCTTCCAGAAATATGGATACACCAGCAAAGCTTTCAATTCCGAAATCAAAAAAACTGAGTTCATGTTTCTCACGAAAGGCGAGGTAGCCATAATGGGCCATCCGGTGAGGGTGTTTATCTGGTTTGGAAAGCCACTGTTCCCTTACCAGATTTTTATAGTATAAACGCTGGTTATTTTGTGTCTTAAAATTTTGCCAGCCTACATAAGTAGCCAGACAGAGCGAGAGCCCCAATAAAATAGTGAGCACCAAAGTTGCCTTATTCCCGAAGGTTGATTTGTAGGTTTGCCTGGCGATTGTAGCAGTTATATTCGGCATTATATTCTATAGGTTACATTAAACATGATGTTTCTGGGCGTACCCGGAAAGAGGCGTAAGTAATTTTGTGCACCCACCCAATAAGTTTTGTTCAGGATGTTGTTGATGTTCATGGCAAGCTGAACTTTAGATGCAGCTGGCGAATAATAAATTGCAGCGTCTACCACGGTGTATGCCGGAAGGGTAAAATCCCTGATGTAAAGTGGTAATTTATTTCCACTATACTGTACCCCTGCGCCAAAGCCAAGACCTTTAAATTTGTTGGATTGAAGATCATACCGGGTCCACAAACTGGCACTGTGTTTAGGGGTGTTCTGTACGCGTTCGCCAACCACCAGTGGATTCAAATCTTCTGTAACAATTGCATCTATGTAGCTATAGCCTACATTGAATTGCCAGTTTGGTTTAATGAAACCTGATGATTCTAATTCTATTCCCCGGCTTCGCTGTGCGCCACGTTCAACTAATCGGTTTACATCCAGTGGATCATTGGCATTCATTAACAAGTTTTTTTGATTGATTTCGAACATCGAAATGTTTACCATCAAATTACCCTCCAGCCATTCAGATTTTGCACCTATCTCTTTCAGGTCGCTTTCCAAAGGCTTGAAATTTGAACCTGCCGGAGGGGGTACAATGACTAAACTGGAAGTATTGCCTTGTGGCTGATAGCCTTGCAGGTAAGTTCCATAAATATTAATATGATTATTTATGGCATAAGTGATGCCTAATCTTGGCAATAGCTTATGCCTGCTAATCTGTGTTTCGTTTGGTAGTTTGTAGTTGCCATAATCTTCATACCATTCCTGGCGCAAACCCAAGGTTAAGGTAAGCTGCTGGTATTTGATCTGATCCTGAAGATAAATACCATTGATTAGGTAGTAAGATGGTGGAATTTCGACCTTTGAAAACACATAATCACTGATATTCTTTAGTGTATAAGTTGGATTAGCGAGGTTGAAATACTCCACATTCGGAACAGGTGCGTTAATGCCATTAACCACCTTAAACTGATAGAGGTCTTTTTTGGTTACATCGTATCTGGCTGCTATGGTGCCGTCTTTAAGTCGGTAGCCTTGTGCAGTATTAATGCCGCCACCCCTTAGTTTTTGGTTGATGATTCTATCATAACCAACGACTAATTTATGTTCGAGGTCAAAAGTCTTTGTATTGATATTGAAATAGGTACTGATATTATCTGTAGCATATTTCTGCTGGCGCTGAACGGCAATCATTCCTGCAAGGGAACGAATGGGCTGGTTGTTCTCATCGATGGCGAAAGCATTATTGGTGCGGTGCTCTAATAAATCCTCGTTCCAGTTCTGTTTCATATACGCAACATTGAACGTGATATTTTGAGTAAGCTTGTGGGCGCAATTTGCCATCAGCATCAAATCCTGCGTATTAAATTTATCATTACTGGCACCCATATTAAAACGGATTGGCGTACTGTTTAAATCAGTTTGCCCGGCCACAGCACCAAAAATCGCTTGTCCGCGATCCAACCTCGAATTGCTGTTATTCATAACCAGTTCAACGTTCAAACTGGTTTTATCATTTGGAATATAAGAGAAAGAAGGCGCAAGCATATAGCCTTTTCTAAACTGCAGATCGCGAAAGCTTTTGCTATCTTCATAGCCAACATTTAACCGGTAAAGCAGGGTCTTTTCTGTATTAATAGGGCCTGTAAAATCCAATGCGCCGCGAACGGTACTGAAACTTCCTGCGGAAATGCTGATCTCTTTGCGGTCTTCTGTTAGCGGTTTTTTTGTGACTAAATTGATACTTCCTCCCGGATCGACACTGGAAAATGTAGCGCTGGCAGGCCCCTTAATTACCTCAATCCTTTCGAGGTTATTGGTAAGTGGCTGGTTGAAATAATTTTGACGGGTACGCATGCCGTTAATAATGGTGCCTTCTTCATTTTGATTGATTCCCCGAATCGAAAACTGATTGTAGAAGCTACTTTGCGATACACTAGTTACGTTTTTAACGGCATCAGCCAATACGGCTGCTTGTCTGTCGGCAATTAATTCTTTAGAAATGGATGAGATGGCTTGCGGAATATCCTTATTTAAGGTAGCTGTTTTTGTAGCCGAAAAGGAATAATTTCCATAGTATTTTTTGCCGTTTGTACCCACAATTTCAACAGTTTGCAATTCCTCATTGACTGTTGTCAGAGCGATAGGGTCAAGGGTTAAATCGCCCAGACCATTGATTGGAATCATCTTGGAAAACGTGTTGTAGCCAATAGCAGAAACGGTGATGGTATAGGTTGCCGTTTTTGGGAGCACAATGGAAAAACTTCCGGCGGAATCGGTGCTGAGGTTCAACTGATCTTTTCCGCTTTTGAATTTAACTGTTGCTTTATTGATGCCTGTTCCCTGAGCATCGTTTACTTTTCCACTTACTTTGACCTGGGCCAATGTAGCAAAGCTAGTGGTAGTGATGAATAAAAAAAGGAAAACTGTCCGCCATATCCAGCGTGACTTATAGTGTTGATACATTAAAAATGTTTGGTTAAATGGTTTGTAAGTAAAGTTCCTGAAGATCTGTAGCAGAAATTTCGCTGGCCAGCAAGGTGTGAATCAGTTCGCCCTGTTTCATAATACCGATGTGTGTTCCCAGACTCACCGCATTAAAAATGTCGTGGGTAGCCATCAGGATGGACTTGCCTTCTGAGGCGAGCTTTTTTACAAGCTCCGTAAATTCAGCGGTAGCCTTTGGATCAAGTCCGCTGGTAGGCTCATCCATTAAAATGATTTTGGCATTTTTTGCAACGGCAATGGCAATGCCAACTTTTTGGCGCATTCCTTTACTGAAACCCGCCAAATATTTATGGTGTGCAGCATCTTGTAAACCACAGTTTGATAGGAACTTTATAAGTTCAGCTTCGGTGTAGTCGAAACCAGCGAGTTTGGAAAAGTAATCGAGGTTCTCAACAGCCGAGAGATTTCCGTAAAGCATAACGACCTCCGGTATATAAGCGAGGTGCTTTCTCCGCTGATCATCATTTGCTGAAATTTCCTCGTTATCGATAAGGATTTTACCAGCGCTTGGTTCAATAAAACCTAAAAACAGGTTGATAGTGGTGGTTTTGCCCGCACCGTTTTGACCAAGGAGACAATATACTTCCCCCGGGTTAACGGTTAAATTTAATTGATTAAGGGCTTGATACGATCCATAATTCTTGGACAGCGAAATGGCTTGAAGCATAAAAAAAGTGTATTGTTAACATATCTACCGCAGGCGGCAATACATTAAATGAAAATCTCTAATTTAAAAAAAGAAAAGTACCTCTATCGAGGAATTAGGCGATAAAGCTTGGCGGACCTTTGTTGGCCGCAGAGAGAATATAGGCAATTGGATGTTTTCCGAGATAACCAAACTGAAAATCTGCTGGTTTTGAGATCTTAAACACCGTTTCTTCAATAGTTGGTAAGGTGTAAATGTGAGATTGATGCTTTAGTACTTCGCACAATTTGCAATTTACCTTACTCACCTTTAGCTGGGTGGTTGATTGTACCTGCTCCGATTTCGTTTTGCAATGATTAAAAGGCTCCTGATCATGGTTGTGGAGCGCCTGAATTAATAAAGCATTGGTAAACAATACCAATAAAAGTATTGCCCAAATTTGGGTATATATTTGCCTGCGATATTTTGTATTCGGTTGATTCAATTGCAACAAAGATACATTTATGCGAAAACTTTCAGCATATTTTTTTGAAATATCTATTTCAGGTAGATTTACGCGCAGGAATATTGACGCTTATTGTTATGAGGTTTAAACTGAATTTTTGAACTATTAAGGCATCAAGAATTCTCGGAACATGTTTTATGTTTCTTAATTCGTTAATGGTCGTGAGTCTAGCTCGGCGCCTTAGTAGTGCGTTGACTAACAGCGTTTCAAAACCGATTTTAGATTTAATGTTTCTGCCCTTTGTTTATTTTAAAAAGGTGCAAAATCTGCGGAAACAGCGCATCTATATATTCTTCTACACCGCTCTTCGAACCTGGAAATGTTAACACTAAAGTATCGCCAATAAAACCGGCAACTCCTCTGGATAACATTGCGTAAGGCATTCGTTCTTGTCCGTAAGTTCTAGCGGTTTCCATAATTCCCTCAATTTTGCGGTCGATTAATGGGCTTATTGCTTCTGGAGTTACATCCCTTGGCGATAATCCTGTTCCACCAGTAAGGATGAGCAAGCTGATGCCGCTTTTTGACAACTCTTCTGCCGTATTTTTGATGACAGCCACCTCATCAGGTACAACCGAATATTTCTCTGTTTCGATACCGAACTGTTCCAGTCTGGCGATGATTGTTTTACCCGACTGGTCTTCGGTTAGCTGACTAAAAACGGAGTCTGAACAGACAACAACCGCTGCTTTCAGGTCTGGGAATTTGAGGTTTTTGAAATCAGATTTACCACCCGATTTTTTCAGCAGTCGAATGTTCTGAATTTCAACACCTTTATCGATAGGTTTCAACATGTCATACATCGTTAGCGCCGATACCGATGCCCCGTGCATGGCTTCAACTTCCACCCCGGTTTTGTAAATGGTATGCACTTCTACAGAAATGATAATGTTCAACCCATCAACTTCATAGGTAATGGAAGTAAATTCAATTGGTAATGGATGGCAATCAGGGATTACATCGCTTGTTTTTTTAACGCCAAACAATCCGGCGGCACGAGCAAATTCGAATACATCACCTTTAGGAATTTTTCGCTGCACCACGGCATCAATTGTTTCTTGTTTAGAAACCTTAACGGTAGCCGTAGCAATTGCGATGCGTAATGAACTCGACTTTTTTGTAATGTTTACCATTTTAAATATTTTCTTTCCATTGGTAAGATTCGTCTTCAAATAGCTCTTTGCCCCAAATTGGTAGTTCTGCTTTAATCCTTTCTACCAATTCATTGCATGCTTCTATTGCTGGCTTTCGATGTGCCGAAGAAGTGAATACGAATAAACAAATTTCGCCAGCTTTTATCGGTCCTAAACTGTGATGTACGTGCATACAGCTCAGTGGATATTTGCCGAATATTTCTTCCCGAATCTCATGCATTTTCGCCAAAGCAACTTCTTCATAACTGGTATAGTCAATGGCTGAGACGAATTTTCCATCAATCTCATCGCGCCGCACCTGGCCCATAAAGATGCTGTGGCCGCCAATATCGGTTTTAGTTGCATGCTTGCCAATGCTGTCCGCTATGAAAGCCGGGCTGATCGCGCCTGCCATAAAAATGTTTTTTATTTTCTTTTCACTCATGTTATCTTTTTAGAAAGTGACTTCTCCATTTTGAAATGCCGCCTTTCAAGCTGTAGATCTTCTTAGTTTGACCATATTTTTCTTGTAACAACTCTGCTGCAGCTACACTTCTAATGCCATGCTGACAAAGCAATATAATCTTATGGGCCTCGATATTGTTTTGCAGAAAGGTACCGAACTCAGACATCGGAACCTGCTGGTATATCGCTTTATCTAAAATTGGAAATTCCTGTTTTTCCCTCACGTCGATCACCAAGGCTGCTTCCTTTTCCTGTAAATGCGTCATCTTTACTACATCTATTTCTTCAAAAGTGGTTGGGAGTGTACAGGTCAGATCGTAATCTACCCTCATTAAATCTGCCTGGCTTTGAGGTAGATAATAATCGCCTGCTGGCGAGATCTTTAACTCGTATTGCGACTGATTGAGGAGATTGTAGTGAATTAGCTTATTAATTAATGGATTGCCGATCTCTGTAATTAGTTTAATTGCTTCTGCGGCAGCCATTGTACCGATAATTCCGGGGAGTACACCTAAAACACCACCTTCCGCACAATTCTGGATTTCTCCATTTTTTGGAGGAATAGGGAAGAGGTCGCGGTAGTTGGTGGATATGCCTGCCTCATCCTTCACATTAAAAATAGCCAGTTGACCTTCGAAACCAGATACGGCTGCGAATACCAATGGTTTCTGAAGAAGTGCACAGGCGTCATTTATTAAATAGCGTGATTCAAAATTATCTGTTCCATCGATCACTAAATCGTAATTGTCCAGCAGACTGAGGATGTTATCTTTTGCTAAACGAAGCTGATGTTCCTCAATCAAAATATCAGGATTCATTGCCTTCAATTTTCGCGCAGCGACCTTTACCTTAGGTATTCCAATATCGCTGGTATCAAAGAGGATTTGCCGGTGAAGGTTGGATAATGATACGATATCATCATCAACCATCCCAATGTTGCCAACCCCTGCAGCAACAAGATACTGGAGCATTGGGCAGCCCAAACCGCCTGTACCGATAACCAATACACTTGCATTGCCAAGTTTTTGCTGTGCTGTGGCACCAAACCCCGCTAATATCAGCTGCCTGCTGTATCGCTCTTCATTCATTTATTTACCCTCCTGAAAATGGCGGCATAATGGCCACTTTGTCGTTTTCTATCAGTTGTTGATTTGCCTGGATAATGTGTTGATTTACCGCAAGCTTATATTTTATGCCAATTAGTTTTGGAAATGATGTTTCCAAATAGCGTTGTAGTTGATCCGTATTATCGATCCCTGAAAGCTCTATTTCCTGCCTGGTAATGAATTCAGAAATTTTACCAAAGCTGATGATTTCTAATTTCATATTGGTCTATTTAAATATGCTTGTTTCACTTTTTCGTTTCAAAACTTTTTTGCCAGCGTCATATTATTAGCAGCAATCAGGCATTTTGCTTTTCTAATTTAAACTGGATAAGTATTTATGCATGGCAAAATTAGGATATTGTTTTTGGATTTCTATTGGAAGATTAAGCCAATTCTGGCTGGATAAAGATTTGATGTCGGATTTAATCTTCAAACGAAGCCTTAATCCGGAAATAATACAATTCTGACTTGATCTCCAGCTGCGAAATGCGACTGTTCCTCATCTAAACGAATCAGGCAGTTTGATTGTGCAAAAGAACTCAGCCGAAATGATTCCTGAGCATTCAACGGTGATACTTTTCCCGCTTGATACATCCCTTTCAAAAAGTGGGTAAGGCCGATTGGTTTTTCATAATCAACTTCCAGTTCTGCTTTAATTTCCTTTGCGCTGTTTTGCTTATGGGATAATGCTTTAATTGCTGGGAGCACGTAGTTATAATAACAGCTTAGTACTGATGATGGATTTCCAGGTAGACCGAAAATGAGTTTCTGGTTACTGGTTCCAAAGAACAATGGTTTTCCGGGTTTCTGCTTTATTTTATGAAATTTTTGTGCCACTCCACATTGTTTAGTGGCAGCAATTACATAATCGTAATCACCCACGCTAACGCCACCGGTAAGTAGCACAACGTTGCTGTGATTCAAAGCGTTGTTAAGTGTTTCCACCACTGATTCTAGGTGGTCGTTTACCCGCAGTACCTCAATGTTATGTATGCCTTCAGATTTTAATGCAGCGGTAAGCGAATAGGAATTAGATTCATACACCTGCCCAAAAGTTAATGGTTTACCTGGCTGCTGCAGTTCGTTTCCGGTAAGAATGATACTCACTGTGGGCATAGGGTATACTTTAACTTCGCTGAGGCCAATCCCAGCCAAAAAACCTAGGGCTGCCGGCGAAAGCAAGCTTCCTTGTTGCATGGCAAGTGCGCCGGCCTTAATTTCAGCACCCTTTTCCCGCACGTTTAATCCGGCTGCTGCTTTGTTATCTTCGATTGTAATTTGATTTTCAGACCTTGAAACCTTTTCCTGCATAATTACCGTATCGGCACCCTCAGGAAGTGGGGCACCGGTAAAGATCCGTGTGGTTTCTCCTTCTTGGACTGTAAAAGATCGATCTGTTCCGGCGGCCATTTCACCAACTAAGCTATAGGTTTTTAATGACTCGTTAAATGCTACCGCATAACCATCCATGGATGATTGTCTGAATGCCGGAATATCAACCGATGCGTAAACATCAGCCGCTAATATATGTCCAGCTGCATAACTAATAGGCATAGTTACCGGTTGAAGGTGGCTTGTATTTTCAGTTATAATTTGTTTTGCCTGGTCTACGGTAATCATCTATCCTCCAATTGTGATCATACTCCGGTTATTTATGGCCTCGGCATCAAGCTTCTCGAAATGATTAATCAGCTGACCCCCAAGCTCTTTCTTCTTGTCCCAGATATTGGCTTTGATCAGCGGAAGCACTTCTTCACCATTTCTTAAAGCCGTTAGCAAATCGGTTTCCCCATTTGAGAATAAGCAGTTTTTAAGTTTACCATCAGCTGTTAAACGCATCCGGTTACAGGTGCTGCAAAACGGTGCTGTCATGGTGCTGATGATGGCGAATGATCCTTCGTGTCCTGGAATCATAAAGTGTTTTGCCGTATCATGTGGGGCACCCTCTACAGGTAAAACGGTGAAGTCTTTTTCCACCGTAGTTAATATTTCCTGAAGAGAAAACATTTTATTACTGGTCCATTTGTTACCGCTAAACGGCATAAATTCGATAAAGCGGATTTGAATAGGATTGTGTTTAGTCCAGTCGATGAAATCTTTAATCTCGCTATCGTTCAGTCCTTTCATTACCACCATATTAATTTTAACGGTAATTTTTTCCTGCAGCAACAATTCTATATTGCTGCGTACCTGATGGAAAACATCCCGGCGGGTAATGAGCATAAATTTTTCTGGCTGTAGCGTGTCCAGGCTGATATTTACCGTTTTAATGCCTGCTTCCTTTAACGTTGGTAGCATCTCGGCAATCCGGGTTCCGTTGGTAGTCATTACCAATTCTACCGGCAATTTTCCCAGTGCAGCGATAATCGCCGCAGCATCTTTACGCACCAAAGGTTCTCCTCCGGTGAGCCTGATTTTTTTAACACCCTGCGCTACGAATACTTTGGCAAGTTCGATGATTTCGCCAGTCTGCATTAGCCTGGAGGCCGGGGTAAAGTCGTACTCCTCCTCTGGCATGCAATAAAAGCAGCGGAAGTTGCAGTTATCTGTCAAGGATATCCTTAAATAGTCGTGAACTCTTCCAAATGAATCTGCTATCATTAATTTTTTATTAAATTGTGGTAATCTGTTTCGGTATCAATATCAATATTACCCAACTCAAATGCAACTGTTTCAACATCATTATCGTGTAATTTTAACATCGATTTGGCACCATTATTTCCGTTAAGGGATAAAAGTTGAGGAAAGTATTTCTTATTGAACAGCGCCGGGGTACCAGTTGTTTGCACATAACTGCTCGCAATGATTCCTTTTTTGGTACTGATCTGCTTATCCTGAAGTGCTAATAATATATCCGGATTAATAAATGCCTGATCAGAAACGGTAATGATGATGTTTTCTAGATCTGGTTTAAGTGCAAGTATGTTGGTAAGGCCCGATGCGATGCTCGATGCCATTCCTTCCTGCCAGCACTGGTTTGTAATGGTGTGCGTCTTCGTTGGTAGCATTGGCTGGATCTGATCTGCAAAAGCGCCAAGCACAACTAATATCGGTTCAAAAGGCGTTCCATAGGCAGCTTCAATAGTTCTTTCAATCAAGGTTTTATCATCAAAAAGAAGTAATTGTTTTGGCCTTCCAAGCCTGCTTGAATTTCCGGCAGCGAGTATGATAATCCCTGTATTCATTAATTATTATGGGGCTCGTGAACATGAATAGGAGCATCTTTCTTTTTTAACTGACCAGCAGATGCCCCTGATAAAACGGCCTTAATTTCTGCAACAATGGAAATGGCGATTTCTTCTGCAGTTTCGGCACCAATGTCTAATCCAATCGGGCCATGTACCCTGGATAGATTTTCAGGAGTATTCAGGCTTAGCTCATCCAACATTCTAATCAATTTCTTTTTCGGCCCTAAAGTACCGATGTAAGGCGCCTGTGTTGGAAGCAATAAGTTAAGCAGTGCGAGGTCGTAATTATAATTATGTGTCATTAATACAAAAGCCGTTTGCTCATCAATCTCCACCTGTGAGCGCAATTGTTCAGGTTTGGTCACCAAAATTTGATTGGCGTTTGGAAAGCGTTGAGCCGTTGCATGGGTTTGCCTGCCATCGGCAATGATTACATTCCAGCCGAGTAAATCTGCAAAATTGGCAAGCGGCTGGGAATCATTACCTGCACCTGCAATGATGAGGGAAATCGGTGGACTAAGAAATTCCAGAAAAGCATTAATCGTTTTGTCATCAAAATGGTAATCCCGAAAAATAGATTTCTTCGATTCCAGAACATGTTGCAGATCATTTTGAACAAGCGATAACGCCTGGTTTTCATAGCGATCATTCTGCCTGAATAGGGCAGTAGTGCCTATTTGTTCCTTTCCATTGAGCGAAAAGAGTATTGCCAAAACTGCGTTTTCCCGCTTATTTTGCAAGGCTGATAAAATTGAGATGGGATTTGCTTTTTGATCATCAAAAATTGGTTCAAAAAGAATATAAACGATTCCGTTACAACCGAGCTGAACGCCGAATTTAGCGTCGTCTTCATCCATAGAATCATATGTAACCAGTTTGTTCTCTTGCTGGTGAATGGCACTAAGTGCTTTTCTAAGGGCATCTCCTTCCAGGCAGCCACCGCTTATGGCACCAGTTAAAATGCCATCTTCGGTGATGAGCATTCTCGCACCCGGCCTGCGGTAAGAAGAGCCCTCTACTTTAACCACCGTGGCTAAAGCAGTTTTTTTTCCTTCTTTTCTGGCCTTTTCATATGCCTTTATGATATCTGCAATCTCTTTCATGGATGGTTTTCGGGGGAATGCAAGTTAGCCACTATATTTTTATAAATAGTTCTGCATTCCTTATAGCTATTAACAATATCCATGGCTATTGTTTTAAAAAAAAATATCGATTCATTTTAAGAGATTGTTTTAGTCGCTTGTCGCCAAATCCCACCAAATCAAATGGCATTTCCTTATTAATTTAGCTAAATTAGCCCTTTGTAAAAATGTTATGATATGCTTTCTTTCATGAGAAATCCATCCTTAATTAAGATCTTGATTTTAGTGTTTTGCTTGCTTGCTTACTTCCCTATCTCTGCGCAGGTATTGCGTGTGGCTGTGGCAGCAAATGCACAAACGCTAATCAAAAAACTTCAGGCTGATTTCAATAAAAAAACGGGTATTAAACTGGAAGTGATTATCGGTGCTTCCGGAAAATTAACTACTCAGATTATGAATGGTGCGCCTTATGATGTGTTTTTATCTGCTGATACTGAATTTCCAGACCAGTTATTTGCAAAGGGCTTTGGCTTGCAGGAACCGAAAATTTACGCGCTTGGTAGCTTGATTATTTGCGGCAATATCAAAAACAATCTGCAAAACTGGAAAAATATCCTATCGGATCCCAAAATAGGTAAAATTGCAATTGCGAACCCGAAAACTGCACCTTACGGTAAAGCCGCTGAAGAAGCTTTGAAATATTTCCATTTAAATGAAAAAGCGATTTCAAAACTGGTTTATGGCGAAAGTATTTTGCAAGTGAATACTTACATCCAAACGGATGTGGTGAGTTTAGGTTTTACGACAGAATCATTTTTATACGAGAATGTAGATCAATCCAGACTTAAGTGGGCGAGGATAGATCCGAAAAGTTACCAGGCAATTAAACAGGGAGCAATTCTGCTAACTTATGCAAAAAAGGGACAGTTGAATGAAGCCACCAGGTTTTACACTTATCTTTCTTCAGCATCAGCACAACAGATCATTCGTAAAAGCGGCTATCATTTGCCTGCAATCCAAAAACACTAAAATGGATTTTGAACCAATATTGTTAAGTCTTAAGCTTGCTTTTATCACTACGATCATCCTAGCCGCAATCGGAATTCCCATTGCTTACTGGCTTTCTGGAAAAAGCACAATGTCAAAAATACTCGCAGAAGCGCTTATTACTATGCCGTTGGTATTGCCGCCTTCCGTTCTGGGTTTTTACTTGCTTCTGGCTTTTAGTCCTAACAACGGGCTTGGAAAGTGGTTACTCGATCACCTAAACCTTCAGCTAGTTTTTTCTTTTGAGGGGTTGGTTCTGGCTTCAGTGATTTACAGCTTGCCATTTATGATCAGTCCGGTGAAGGCTGCCTTTGGTCACCTACACGGAAATCTTGCTGAAGCATCGTATACGATGGGTAAAACGCGCTGGCAAACTTTTGTTTATGTGTTGTTGCCTAATATTAAAACTTCCATATATACAGCAGCTGTTTTAACCTTTGCACACACACTTGGCGAATTCGGGGTGGTATTGATGATTGGCGGTAACATTCCCGGCGTAACTAAAGTAGCTTCTATTGCCATCTATGATTCCGTAGAATCTATGGATTACAATAGTGCCAATCATTATGCGCTGATGCTATTTGCAATTACTTTTATTATAGTCCTTGCAGTTTTCATCTTTAATAAAAAAGCTGTTAAAAATCCTTTTGAATGATTGAGATAAACATTACCAAGCGCATTAAAACCTATAAAGGGCGGGAGGATTTGAAGATCAATACTCAGTTTGATATTGGGAAAATCACGAGAATTACTGGTCCTTCAGGTGTCGGAAAAACAACTTTACTGAAGATTCTGGCTGGATTGGCTACGCCTGAGCACGGGCTGATTAAGTTTAACGGCGAAGTTTGGTTTGATGCCAAGGCAAAGATTTCCAAACGAATTCAGGAGCGGAATGTTGGCTTTGTCTTTCAGGATTATGCCTTGTTCCCAAACATGACTGTTGAAGAGCATTTGAAATTTGGAACAACCGACATTGAATATATTGAATATTTACTGGAATTAGGAGAGATGGGAAGTTTCCGTTCAAACCTACCTGAACAGCTATCTGGTGGGCAACAACAACGGCTTGCCATTTTACGCGCCTTGTCTACAAAACCCACCTTGTTATTGATGGACGAGTCTTTTTCTGCACTGGATAAGCGGTTGAAAAGTGACTTATTATTTCGGCTTCAGGGATTGTTCTCAGCACAAGGGACAACGGTGTTGCTGGTTACTCATCAAGAGGAAGAGATAGTGGGGGATGCTGGGGTTTTTATGATGGAAGAATAAGTTTTTTTCTGCTGCGCTGGCTTGCCTTGGCTAGCCGCCGAAGGGCTTTCTTCTTTTTCTTTGCAAAAGAAGCAAGCCGAGCTTTTCAGCGAGCTCATGAATGCTAATAAAAACATAAACAACATATGAATACCTCAAGGCTTGGAACTGATGTCGGATAAAAGCGTTAAAGCTTAATTTCGGTACCACAAGCACCCTATGAAGAATCGGGAGAGGACGCGTTGCCTTTAGGAGTGGTGGGTTGCAAGATTGTGGTTGCAACTTTAAACGTTTTCTCATTCCATCTTTTCCTAGGCCGGATAGCAGGGTGGCCATAAAAGGATACAGATTGCCAAGATAAAGATTGCAAAGCGGCAGTTTTACCTCACCCTACTGGCTATAGCCTTTAATGTAGCGTTTCAAGAAATTCAGAAACTCGTGGTTATCATCACTTGCCAGATATTTGTTTTCGCATAACCTTGCTCGTCTTTTTGTGACCAAAACATGTAGCCAAATTCTGTATCAATCTTCTTGCTCCAGCGGTAGCCGATTGATGCAAAAGAGCGGTTTTGATCAAACATGCGTCCGTTTACCTGAGCTTTATTCTGTAAGGTAATAAAAAGTTCATTTTGGAGGCTGCTATATAGCCCTCTGGTGAAATTAGCATTTGCCAAAATCGGAATCTGTGCTGCTAAAAAAGCTCTGCCACGCTGGGAGAAATCAGTTCGGTTCTCTTGATTAATAAAACGCTGTTCTAACCGAAATCGCAATGTCCACTCTGTTCGCCTGGTGTTGAAATTATAGAGGTATTGCTGGTAGATCCTGTGCTCAGGGTTAAATATTTTTGTTGACTGTTCATTTTCTTCCCATTTCCCAAGAAAGGCATAACCTAATGCGACAGCATGCTTTTTATTAATATTGTAATTCAAAGCCGTTCGGAGTAGCAATGCAGAGACGTCTTCGAACTGATCCGTTGACCGCACTTGCACATCAGCTAAAAGATCAAGTTTTTTGTTGATCTGCTGCGTATGGGAAATAAAGAGCCACCCAGTGTTTTCGGTCTGGGCAGCTGTATTAAATGCAATCAGGCAAAAGATTATAACTGCCAGTGAGTTTCTAAAAATCATTTATTTGTTATGGTGGGCAGTTAAAAATCAGATTTATATTAAATTATTTAAATGGATTGGCAATTTATAGATGCGCTTGCCAGTAGCATGAAATATCGCGTTCGAAATTGCCGCTGGCATGCCTACCAAACCAATCTCGCCAACACCTTTTACGCCAAGTTCGTTAATTAATTCATCAGGTTCATCTGCAAAAATAACATCGAGTTGGCGGATGTCGGCATGAACTGGCAGATGGTATTCACCCAAATTGGTATTCATATATTTACCCAGGTTCTCATCCATAATGGTCTCCTCGTGTAAAGCCTTGCTGATTCCCCAAACCATGGAGCCATATATTTGACTCTTAGCGGTTTTCGGATTGATAATCTTTCCTGCGGCAACTGCCGTAACAGCTCTGGTAACGGTAACTACACCCAGGTCTTTATCAACCTCTACCTCCACAAAAGAGGCGCTGTGCGTGCCCTTACTGTAATTTCTAAGTTTCACCATATGCGGTTTACCCATATTGGTAGTCTTTATTGCACGACCTTTATTAAAGGCGATAAGTTCCTTGAATGTGACGAAAGCGTTGACATCGCTATTTAAAAATATTGCTCCATCTTTAAAAGTAACCTCATCCTCTTCGATTTTTTTAAATGGAGAATCGGTCATTTCTTTCGCTTTTTTTAACAGCTTTTTTCTGAGCTCTTTCGCTGCAACCACAATACCGATGCCTGTTGAAGAAGTCATCGCTGAGCCTCCCTGAAACATCGAAAACGGCTTTTTACTGTCGCCGTATTGAAAATTTACTTCACCGATGGGCAATCCAAGTTCATCTGCAGCAATTTGTGTCATCACCGTAAATGTTCCTGTGCCGATATCAGTAACTGCATTGTTTAATACCATTTTTCCATCGGCAGTAATCATCGCTTCCACTCGTGAGGGGAATTGATAGGCGTCCCAAATACCGGTTGCCATTCCATAGCCCACCCATTTATTCCCGCGTTCCATGCTTTTTGGTTCTGGATTTCGCTTATCCCAGCCAAATTGTTCTGCCGCTTCCAGATAACACTCCCGTAATGCTTTACTGGTATATGGCTTTTTAGTCGACGGATCCATTTCGGAGTAATTAATTAACCGTAACTCCAAAGGATCTATCTTTAATTTATAGGAGAGCTCATCCATTGTGCATTCAATGGCATGTAATGCTGTACTTCCTCCTGGTGCTCTCATATCCAAGGGCGTGTGCACATCCAAAGGCACAAGTCTTTGCTCAAATAAGGTGTTTGGCGCGGGATAAAGTCTATGGCTCCACGATGCAATTGGTTCATAATAATCCTCGTAAGCTGAGGTTTCACTTATGGTGGAATGATTTAAACCGGTGAGTTTTCCATTAATATCGGATGCAAAACGGAGATTTTGAATCGTTGGCGGACGATGGGCGAAAGCAAACATCTGCTTCCGTGCCAAAACCAATTTCACATTTCGTTTGAGGTGAAGTGAGGCCATTACGCATAAAAATAGCTGATATTGCGGACGGAGCCCTGAGCCAAATGCACCGCCAACAAATGGTGCGAGTACCCTCACATTTTTATATTTAAGCCCAAAGATATTGGCTACATAAAGTTGGTTGTTGATGGTGCCCTGCGTTTTATCGTAAATGGTCAGTTTGCCTTCGCCCTCGTAAACGGTTGTAGTGGCAAAAAGTTCAAGCGGATTGTGGTGTTCAATACCATGACTATAGGTAGCTTCTACCTTTACCGCGGCGTTGTCGTATGCCTTTTCAAAATCCCCTGTTGGAGGAGGAGGAGGCGGTTTCAATGCTGTTGCAATGCCCTTTTTAGCAATTCTGGCTAAATCTAGATTGTGTTTTAAACAAGTTTTGAAAGGTTCCGCTTCGTACTCAATGGCAACCTGCATAGAAGCATATCTGGCCATCTCAAAACTTTCTGCCACCACTAAAGCAATCGGCTGACCGTTATATAGAATGTTTTCATCGTAAAAAGGCTTAAATACATTACCTGGAGGAGCATCCATATCTGCATATTGCATGTCGAACCAGGCTAATTTTGTGCGGTTTTGATGTGAAAGTATTTCGATCACCCCAGGCAATGCCAATGCCTTAGTTACATCGATATTCAGAATTTTGCCTTTCGTGATGGTGCTATTGATTACATAGGCATAAAGTAAGTTCTCTACCTCGTATTCAGCTGCATATTTTGCAGTACCCGTTACCTTTTGCTTTCCTTCCAAACGGTTGATGGGTTGTCCTACATTTTTCGTTGTGTCCAATTTCATATTTTTCATCAGATATTATGCAGATGGAAGTGCACCTGGTAGTTGACTTTCTGTTGGGTTGAGGGCCATCAGACCATTTCTGATGATGGCTTTTTTTGCGAGGTTGATTTTGAAGTCGTTGGATCCAAATCCTTTCGCCCCTTCTAAAATCAGATCAGCTGCTGCTGCAAAACTTTCTGCAGTTGCTTCTTTGTTTTTCAAAAAATCTTCTGCTGCTGTACTGCGCCATGGTTTGTGGGAAACTCCTCCTAAAGCGATTCGCGCCGATTCGATAATGTTTCCATTTAATTTGAAAGCAGTGGCAACAGATACCAATGCAAAGGCGTATGAGTGGCGATCACGGAGTTTCAGGTAGGAGTAATTCTCCGGAAACCCTTCTTGCGGTAAATCTATAGCGGTTATAATTTCGTCCTTCTCCAGTGTATTATCTAAATCCGGACGATCGTCCGGCAAGCGGTGAAACGATGCAAATGGAATGCTGCGGTTGCCATTTGGCCCGCTTACGTTAACTACAGCTTCAAGTGCGGCCAATGCAATACACATATCTGATGGAAAAACCGCGATGCAGTCTTCACTTGTTCCCAGGATGGCGTGAATTCTATTGTAACCATCCTTAGCCGGACAACCTGAGCCAGGTTCGCGTTTATTACAAGGTACGTCATGATCGTAAAAATAATAACAGCGGGTGCGTTGAAGCAAGTTTCCCCCATTACTCGCCATATTCCGGATTTGTGCCGATGCGCCGGCCAAGATAGCTTTGGAAAGCAACGGATATTTTTCTACAATTTGTGGATGGTAAGCGGTATCGGCATTTTTAGCGGCCGCACCCAGGCGCACGATTCCGTTCTCCAGGGTAGAAATTTGTGCATTTTCAGTTAAATGATTAATATCGATTAGCTGGGCAGGATGGGTAAGGTTATATTTCCAAAGGTCTATCAAGTTGGTGCCACCTGCCAGGTAAGCCGTTTCAGGTCCGTCGGCATGTAATTTTATGGCCTCACCGGTATTTTTAGCTAGCTTATAGTCGAAATTATTCATGCTTGCCTCCGTCTTTCACATCCATAATAGCGTTGATAATACCGATATTGGCGCCACATCGACAAATGTTGCCGCTCATTAGTTCCTGTACCTCTTCGCGGGTATGGGCATTTCCTTCCTGAAGCATACCCACTGCGCTACAAATTTGCCCGGGCGTACAATAGCCACACTGAAAGGCGTCATGATCGATAAATGCCTGTTGTAACGGGTGAAGTTCATCTCCCTCAGCAATGCCTTCGATGGTAGTGATTTCGGAATCGTTTTTCATTACGGCAAGCGTTAAACAACTCAAAATGCGTTTGCCATCACAAATGACCGTACATGCGCCACATTGCCCATGATCGCAGCCTTTTTTCGCACCTGTTAAATTTAGGTGTTCCCTTAAGGCATCGAGTAAGGAAACCCAAGGAAGCAGGTTCAATTCATAACGCCGTTGATTAACGTTGAGTGTAGTTTTTGTCATTGTAGATATGTTTTGTAGTTCGCAAACCCTCATAGTACAACTGCCTACATTCAAAAAAGTTTTCAGCATTTAACTGAATTGGCAAGCATTCCACTACATAATTTTTACCTCAGCGCCTTTAAGTTTCTTCACCAGCTGCTGTAAGAACTGACTCTTAAACTCTGCCTCCACGTAGATGTTATCAATCCATAACAATACCTTAATTTCAAGGCTGTCTGCAGTGATGTTGTTTAATAACACCTCTGGCGGAAGTCGCTTAACTGTGTTGTCGGCATCATTTAACATGTCTTTGATCAGGGCCCTTACTTCTTCGAAATTGCTGTCTAAGCTCACTTTAAAAATAAGCTCTGTTTTAATAAAATCGTTGTTAAGTGTCCAGTTGACTAACCTGCCGGATAATAAATCCCCATTTGGAATAATCACTTCCGAACCCTGGGGCGTAAGCAGTTTGCTGGAACGGATACCGATATCACGCACTTTACCTTTCTTATCTGCAAGTTCAACATAATCGCCTATCCGAAATGGCTTTTCAAAAATGAGGATAATTCCGGAGACGAAATTGTTTACAATGTTTTGCATCCCCAAACCAATCCCCACACCAAAAGCGCCCAATACCACTGTGAGTTTATCCATTGGCAATCCAGATGCCATTACCGCGAGCAATACACCTGCAACAATGATCACCAAACGCACTAAGGCAACTTTCGATCCTTTGTGTCCGCTCCCTTCATTAAAAGTAATGCGTTCTTCTCCGAATAGGAGTGGAACATGTTTTTGCAATTTATTGGCAATGTAAACTATGGCAAGAAAGAAGACAATGTTGCCAAAACTAAAATGAATGCTGCCAAATACCCTTGGTTTCGAAAGCACATCACTTATCCAGCCCCATAAGCCACCAATTAAACTTAGATTGATTAGCAGAACCATTACCCACAGCAGTAAACAAATCACAGAAAGCCCTTTTTTAAATTTGGCCTGTGTTTTACTGTGATTTAGCCGGGAGAAAAATCCTTTATTGCATGCACTGATTTTCATTTGTAAATCGAGTGCGTTGAGCATAATTTGCATAAAGACGCTTAGTGCGATCAATTGAATAAGGCCAATTACGCCGGTTACGCTCATCACTTTTGCCATATCTACCCGGCCGAAAATGTTGAGTAGAATAGCAAGCACATTGCTAATTATCAATATGGATATTACTGCCTTGACATATTTTTTTGAAAATTCCTTGATCGTTACTGTTCTGAATAGCTTTATGCCGATCCATATGAAGAACATGTTGATGGCAATCAGCACAAGGCGAAGCGGAAGCGTGCCGTCGACTGCTGCATTTCCAACAATCAGTAAGGTGTACAAAACCATTAATATCAACCAGAACTGGAGTTGCTTTTTTTCCAAAATTTTCCAGAGGTGGATGGTCATCACTACTAATAGTAAAAACTGAATGAGTTCAATATAAAGTGAAGGCGCATCCGGTTCAAAAAGTGGCGTAATGTTGAGCAGTACAATTAAGGTAGAGAAAACCGGAACAGGTTTAAGGTATTCAAATTTAATGTCTCCCAGTTGCTTTCTAACGGCAGTCCGTTTGGCATTTTTGAAATTCCTTCGTACCCAAACAAAGAAAGCAATGGAAATTAAGATGGCGAGAAAGCGGTTATCCCATGTGGAATGGATAAAGTATTTTAAAATTTGCTGCTGGCCCTGGTATGATGCAGCCATTAAATTTCCGGTTGTTTGATGCCCTTCATTTGTAAAGGGTGCCTGCCAGAGGTATGAATCCCGTTTAATTAGCGCAAGCTTTCCGGATAATTCAAGCCTTTCTGTTGTTTGTGCCCTCAAATCATTTACGACAACATTCAATGCAGAGGCATTGGCTAAAAGTACGTTTACCTGATTAAGATTTTCACCTGTTAATTTTCCAGCATCCTGCAGACGCGATTTTATTTCATTAATCTGGGGTTGGTACAGTTTGTTTCCTTTTTGTGCATCTCCATCATTTTTTAAGAGGGTATCGTTGCTTACACTCACCACCTGATCTGACATTTTCTGCAGCGAATTGCTACTCTGCACCAATATAGAAGTGATATTTTTTAATTTTGTATCGGCATCACGCAGAATCAAATCAAAGCTGAGCAGGTTTTTGGTATCAAGCTCATCTTTCGCTTTGAAAGCGGTAACCAGTGGATTTACATCTGCACGCACATCATCAATTTGCCTTTTAATGGTTTCGATATTATACCCTTTTTTGTTCGCGGCATTAATTTCGGTGATGGCTGATTGTGCATTTTGTATTCTGAAAAGTAAGGTATCGGGGATATTGCTGACCGAATCTGCAGGTTTGGTTTCTGGATTTTGAGCCAGAGAAATCGAACTGGCAAAAACAAGGAAGGAGAGGAGTAGACTAAAGAAAATGTTTTTTTTTCTTAAAGCAAATTTCATAGCGGTTGAATAAATTGACTAAAGGCCATACCATTGACCTGAATACGAACTTTAATAAAAGGTTAATGAATAGAATCTTTTTGTCTCTGTTTAAGTATTTTTTTAACGGTAATGCCCGCTACCGCAGATAAAATTGTACGCTGGAGAAATCCACTCTTGCGGCCAATGGTTGAGGTGAGCAGCTTACCAGCCATTTTGGGTAAAAATTTTTGTTTAAGCTCTGATATCGTATCGGCATTGCTTTTCTCAGAGGATTTAGAAAAATCTATACTAGCTTTACTCAAGTTAACGATTTTCAGCTTCTTTATAGATTGAAGGATTCGCATATCGCTTTTATGGATGTTGTAGCGTAAATCAGTTCTCAGTTGATCAAAAGCGATAATATCGTTAATCTTGGTGCTCATCTTGGTCTCCATTTTGCTGGTAGGATAAAAATTTTCGAATATTAAAATTTATCAATGCAGGTTCTATGATGCTGGCTTTTGTTTTAACTACAATGAGTGCAACTAACACATAAAATAACGCGAGTCCCCCGAACCCTAAAGCGAAACTTTTAAACAAGTCAGAAAAGAAAAATCCAAGGGTAACCGAACCGAAAAGGAAGGCCAGCAGCGCGCAGATTAATGCGAAGGTATTGGTGATCAGATTTGCACTAAGCTTGGCAACCTGATGTACAGCATCCAGCTTGAGTACTTCCAGCCTCAATTCTGCGTTCTTCTTTACCTCTTCAAATATGATCCCTGCTTCTTTTAATTTTTCTTCAAACATAAGTTATTGATTTGGAATACAGTAGTTTGGCCGTAAGTAGGGCGGCATCATGCTTAAATTCTACACCTGGTGAACTACGTTTTCTGCTAGTATAGCAACCGCCTTTTTCTGCACATTGTTTTATTTTTATAGAATTATTGAGAACAGCACGTTTATTCACATCGCGATGAAGGTGGTAAAGAGCTTTTTTTTAAAATAAAGACTACTATATACATAGACTTAATGTATATTTGACACTAACTCACATTGGAAGGGAAAATGTCCAATGAAACCATAAGTGATTTTAATATTTGCAGACACGTCGCCCTGATAGATAATGGGACATACAGAGAAAGGAGGATGAAGAAAAAAAATAATTTACGAAATTAAAAAGGAAAATGCATTGCTGCATTTCCCAGATTAAAAACCATTAACCGGAGTTCAATTGGCGTTGCATCCGGTCAAGCTATTCAATAATCATGTTAAATCTATGAAATCTGTATGGGAATCGCTAATTGTAGCTGATCCTTTTGCAATTCCATGATAACACAAACCTAATTAACTATGAAACTAAGCGGAAAGTCCTGGAAGGACTCTCACAGCTCGATATTGCCCAAAACCTACTTGCTTACCGGATTTACGGGAATCTTCCTGATCTCTTTAGTTTTCCAGGCATCAGCTAAGAAAGGTGGCAAAGCATTAAACACGGGCCCTATTTTTTCGGTAAATCATCTTTCGTTTGGATACTTAGGTTCATCCAACAGGATAGGAAAGGCAGCCGTAAATTCAGTGTTTATCCATCCAATATCAAAAGCAACAACCATTAAGGGAAAGGTAACCGATGAAAAAAATCAGCCATTGCCTGGTGTCAGCGTTAAGATTAAAGGAAGTAAGCAAGCCGTTTCCACGAATAATGAGGGTGATTTTCAGGTCATTACAAGCGAAACGCAACCCACCTTAATTTTCACATTTATCGGTTACAAAACACAGGAAATTGTATTTAGCGGGCAGCCGTTAGCGGTTAAACTTGATCCTGACCAGGGTAAACTAGATGAAGTGATTGTAGTGGGCTACGGCACGCAAAAGAAAAGTGATGTACTGGGAGCTGTGGCTACATTTAACACCAAAGGAATTGAAGAGAAACCCATTGCCCGGGTAGAGCAGGCATTAATCGGTCAGATGGCCGGGGTACAGGTAAGGCAGCAAAGCGGTTTACCTGGCGCGGGTTTAAGCATTCAGGTTCGTGGTGCAGGATCAATTACCGCAGGCAACGAACCACTTTATGTTTTGGATGGATTTCCACTGGATGTGGCGAGTCAAAATTCAGCAGGTGGAATTTCAAATAGTCCGCTGGATAATTTGAATCCTAATGATATAGAAAGTGTGCAAGTATTAAAAGATGCGGCCGCCGGTGCAATTTACGGATCTCGTGCCGCAAACGGCGTAGTGATTATCACCACTAAAAAAGGGGTTGCCGGCAAACCGCGTATCAATGTAAATGCCAATGCCGGTGTAAGCTCGGTTTCTAGAAAGGTAGATGTTTTAAGTGCTGAAGAATGGGTGGCCCAAGCTACCGAACTAGCAAATAATGCATGGGTAGCATCTGGTCCTGGTCGTACCATCGGACAAACCAACGCAGAAAAAGCAGTGATTTTAGGTTTGCCCGCCGGGACGATTAATCCTGCTTTGATGACGGATCCCAGATGGGCAGAACCAGGTCATCCCGGCTTGGATTACCTAGACTGGCAAGATGCCGTGTTTAGAAACGCACCTTATCAGAATTATG
The DNA here is from genome assembly GCA_037032985.1 of Bacteroidota bacterium. Lineage (GTDB taxonomy): Bacteria > Bacteroidota > Bacteroidia > Sphingobacteriales > Sphingobacteriaceae > Pedobacter. The sequence continues at coordinate 32,361 of JAZBLB010000012.1, read as the reverse complement.
AGGTTTCTGCCAGCGGCGGATCTGAAAATGTTAACTATTTTATTTCAGCCAATTACCTTGATCAAAATGGAACACTTATTAATTCCAATTTCAAAAACTACGGATTAAGGGCAAATATTGAAGCAAATGCCAGCAAGAAATTAAAGTTTGGTCTCAATCTTGCACCTTCCTATTCCATTAATAACGCTCCACCGGTAGAGGGTAAGGATAATCAATTGATGACTGCCCTTACTATGGTCCCGGTAGTAGAAAGTGCCGCAGGCTTAAATACCGGAGCTTATGGAAATAATGTTTACACCTGGTCCAGCCCGAGGTCAATCAGCCCTTATGCCTATATCGAAACGGCAATCAATAAAATCAAAACTTCCCGCTTACTGGCTTCCGTATATGGAGATTATCAGATTGTGAAAGGACTTTCATTAAGGTCTACCGTAAATTATGATAACATCGATCGAAATACCATGCAGTACACTTCAGATCAGGTGCTAGTAGGTGTAGCTTCATCTTTGCTTACCAATCCGGGACTGTATTCAACAGGTGCTTATATTGTAAATAAAAAACAGAATTTCCTTAACGAAAACACCTTGAATTACAGCACCACCATTGCTGGTGTGCATAAAATTTCTGCCATTGCCGGGGTATCTTATAACATTGTACATTCAGAAGGGGTAAGGCTTGCAACTGCAGGTGGTTTCGCCAACAACATCATCAAAACCTTAAGTAATGCAATCGCCAATGCCGCTGGAGTTACCACCACAGGTACATCTACGGCAGCTAATAATACTTTGTTTTCTTACTACAGCCGTTTACAATATTCCTTCAAAGACAAGTACCTTTTCTCTGGAACGATCAGACGTGATGCCTCTTCTAAATTTGGTACTGAAAGCCGCTGGGGAACTTTTCCTTCTTTATCTGCAGGATGGAAGGTTTCTGAAGAGTCATTTATGAAAAGTGTAAAAGCCATCAGCGATTTAAAACTGCGCTTGAGCTGGGGTAAATCTGGTAACAATAATATTGGTGATTATAACGCGATTAGTACTTTAATAAATTCCAATTATGTTTTCGGTGGCAACACACCAACTACTGCAACAGGGCAGGCGGTATCTGGCCTGGCCAATCAAGCGCTGAAATGGGAAACTTCAGATACTTATGATCTTGGCTTAGATCTTGGCCTTTTTGGAAACCGAATTAACTTTACCTTCGATGCCTACCATAAAAAAAATACCGATCTCTTGCTAAATCTGCCTGTATTATCGGCCAGCGGATTTAGCAGCAGCCTGCAAAATATCGGTGCGGTGGTAAACAGGGGGTTAGAGTTTGGTTTAAGTTCTACCAATATCCGAACCAGCGATTTTTCATGGACAATGAATGCCAACATTGCGTTCAACAGCAATAAGGTTACCGATCTTGGCCCAAGTCATGCCGATATTGAAGTTGCATCTGCCTACAGCGGAAGCAATGCGCCATACCTATTAAGAGAAGGTTTACCAGCCTTTAGCTATTACATTACCAAAACGGATGGAATTTTAACGGCTGCAGATATTGCAAATCCGGCGGTGGCAAAGGTTTCCGGACAGCGCGAAGGTGATGCAAAATACCTGGATGCCAATGGTGATGGAAGAATCAGTGCCGCTGACCGCGTAGTTGCAGGGCAGGCAAATCCGAAATATACCTGGGGCTGGACGAATACTTTTAAATACAAAGATTTCGATCTCGGTATTCAGCTTTATGGTCAGCATGGCGGTTCAATATTATCCTACCTAGGGAGAGCAATCGACTTTTCGGGGAGCACTAGTGCCAACGTGCTTGGGGTGTGGAGAGATCGGTGGTCGCCTGCAAATCCAGATCCAAATGCACCCAGAGGCAGACTGGCAACGAATTACACTTATCCGAATGTAACTTCTGACTGGGTTTATTCGAGCGATTTTTTCAGGGTGCAAAACATAACGTTGGGTTATAACCTGAAACATATTTTTAAAACCCGTGCCATCTCATCTGCCAGAATATTTGTGGCTTTAGAAAATTATTTTTCTCATGATGAATACAAAGGTGGCGCAAATCCGGAGGCACAAAATACCAACGTAAGCGGAAACAGTAGCTATGCGGTATCCGGTGATTATGGTTCGATGCCGCTTAGTAAAACGGCTTCTATTGGTTTAAACATTGGCTTTTAGTACATAATAAAATGAAAATTAAAATATATTTAACACTGTTTTCTTCAATACTGATTTTGGCAGGCTGCGAGAAACAGCTCGATCAAACGCCTGAATCAAGTTTGGCAACAGACAACTTTTTTACCAACAATAACGATTTCCTTCAAGCCGTTAATGGCGTGTATTCACAGTTGAACAATTATCCTAGTCAGGCATTATGGTTAAGCGAAATGCGGAGCGATAATATTAACGCGACATCAGATGGAAACCGCGATTGGGACGGCATAAATAATTTTACGCCGAACATTACCACTACCGGTTTCATCACTACGGCCTGGCGGGCAAACTTCAATGGTATTTACAATGCCAATACCGTACTTGAAGCCTTACAAACTAAGTCTAATGTGCTTTCTGCTGCAAATGCAACCCGTTACACCGCTGAGGTTCGTTTTTTAAGGGCATTTTATTATTTTTCTTTAGTGCGAACCTTCGGACAAGTGCCTTTAGTTTCTACAGTAAAAAGCGCTGTCGAAGTTGCTTCCATTCCACGGAGTCCGGTGGCTGATGTTTATGCATTAATCGAATCTGATCTTCAGTTTGCGGCTGACAATTTACCCGCTATATTTACGGGTATTGATTTAGGAAGACCCACATCTTCTGCTGCACGGGGCTTGCTTGGTCTGGTTTATTTAACTAAATCCGGGCCAACTTACGGCATTAACGGACCAGGTTTAAACAGCAATGAATATGATAAAGCAGCGGCTTCATTTGATCAGGTAATTACGGGTAGCCCTTTTAGTTTCAGCGCCAATTATGCCAACATATTTTCTTACACCAATGAAAATAACAGCGAGGTGGTTTTTGATATTCAATTTGCTTCAAGCTTAAATGGTGCTGGTTTTCCATCTCATTTGGCACCAGTGGCCTATTGGACAAGTAATGGCATTTCAAACAGTTTTGGAAATGGCTATGGAGCGAGTACCTTCCCCGTGTCTAAAAGCCTCGTAACTTCTTATACCACCAATACCGTCAGCGGAACTGACGTTCGTTATCCCTTTAATGTGGCTACTACGTATGCACCTGGTCCATTTATCAAAAAGTATATTGATATACCGAAAAGAGGTTTATCAGGAAGGGACTGGTCGATTAATTTTATAGTTTTGCGTTACACGGATATTTTATTAATGAGAGCAGAGTGTATCCTTCGCGGAGCGCCAGGTAGTCAGGCAGATGTAGATGCAATTGTAAATCGTGTAAGGGCGAGGGCAGGGGTAGGGCCATTAACAAACGTAACCCTTGCTACTCTAATGCAAGAGCGACAAAGGGAGTTTCTGGGAGAAGGGCTTCGGTGGAATGACCTTGTGAGGTCTGGCCTGGCCGTTACGCAAATGAATGCCTGGAAAGATGCGGATGCCATTACTAAAATTAATGAGATTGTACCGAATTATATTATTTACCCAGTACCGGCTGCAGAGATTCAAACTGCCCCCGGGTTGTATACGCAGAATCCTGGCTATAATTAATGTTAATATCTTAAATTGATCGATATATGATTAGAAACAACATACTGATAACAGGCGTTTTATTTTTTTGCAGTGGGTTTAGTTTTGCACAATCAACATCCAGGCAAAAGCCCAACATTGTTTTTATCCTGGCAGATGATTTAGGCTATGGCGATGTAGGGGTTTACGGACAAAAGAAAATTCTTACGCCAAACATCGATCAATTGGCAAAGGATGGTACCCGTTTCACCGATTTTTATGCAGGGGCACCAGTTTGCTCACCCTCTAGGGGATCTATTTTAACTGGACTAAACACCGGGCATGCAACCATTAGAGGAAATGCAACTGATCAGGGTGGAATTGCAGGAAAAAAAGGCAAAAACGTGGTTTATCGCGCAAACCTTACTAAAGACGATTATACCATTGGCAACCTGATGCAAGATGCCGGTTATCGAACCTCTTTAGTTGGAAAGTGGCATGTTGATGGTTATGATTCTTTGGCAACGCCTTTACAAAGAGGATTTGACCAGTTTTCGGGATGGCTGATTAATGTGCCGTCTACTTACGCCAGTACATACTGGCCAGATCATCGCTATATTAATGGGAAATTGGTTTCGGTAGTTCCGAATGCGAATGACAAAAAAGGGTATTACGAGGCAAATATGTGTACCGATGAGGCATTGGCTTATTTGAAAACGCAGGAGAAAAATGAAAAGCCTTTTTTCCTGATGTTAAATTATAATAATCCGCACTCTCCGCTTGAAGTACCCGATCTGGCTATTTATAAGGATAAAGCCTGGCCCGAGGATATGAAAATCTACGCAGCCATGGTTCATTATCTCGATCAGTCTGTTGGCAGGGTTAAAGATTACCTGGTTAAAAGTGGCTTATCTAAAAATACCATTGTGTTTTTTGCTTCAGATAACGGACCGAGATCGGAACCTACCACAAGGCTTAAAGCGGTATCAAAATTTTTTGATTCCAATGGAAGGCTAAAAGGATATAAGCGCGATCTTTATGAAGGTGGTATCAGGATTCCATTTATTGCCTGGGCGCCTTTTGTCAAGAACGCACCTAAAACTAGTACAGTTCCGGGCTATTTTCCAGATATTATGCCCACGTTGGCAGCGCTAGCCGGTAAAACATCGGGTTTCCACACAGATGGCGTGAGTATTTTGCCTGCAATTAATGGGGAGAAACCTAAAGCCGACCGATTTCTATATTGGGAGTTTTTTGAACTCGGCTTTGAACAAGCCGTTCGATATGGCAAATGGAAAGGCGTTAAGCGTAAAGGTAAACTGGAACTTTACGATTTAAGTAAAGATATTGGCGAAACAAACGATTTAGCTGTAAGCCAGCCAGAGGTTGTAAATACAATAGAACGCTACCTTTCAACAGCGAGAATAGAATCTCCTTACTGGACAGTTAAATAAAGATAGGCTGAAATATCGCCAATAAATTTATTGGAGTCTGGCTTTGGTTAATTGCTTTTCTGCAGGAATACCGCCCTGTAAAAGATTCAAAATAAAGTTCAGTAAATCGTCTTTTATGGCATTAGAACTGAGTCGTGTGTTACCGCTTCTTTGATGGAGATAGCTTTAGTAGATTTTTTATCTGCTGAAGCAAAATGGGTTGTTTAATGGGATGCGCTAACATCCCACTAATTAAACCTTTAACCACAAACTGCCCAAACAGATACCGAACCAGCTTCGCAACGGAATTCTGCCCAGCCATTTTCATCAATGGTTACTTCGCCCTCCATATGCCCTAAACAGTCGGTAAAAATTTTTCCCGCAAATTGTGCTCCCATTTCCATGTGCTTTGTTCCCGCCTCACCATTCGAGAGTACAACGGCCAAACCTGATCCCTCATGTTCTTCATCACCAGCTCTTGTCCAGCCAATACAGCTAGGATGATCAAAGTAATCACGTTGGAAACCATATGCTTTTTCTTTTCTTAAACGCAACAACTCTGGAAGTTGTGGAAGAGAAAGCATGGTTACCTCATGATCTTTTCCGTCTGTCCCCTTATCGGTATAAGCAGAACCGTAAACATCTGAATAGAATACGCAAGGATAGCCGGCTTCGCGAAGTAAAATAATCGCATAAGCATGTGCCCTAAACCAAGGTTCAACCGTTTGTTCAAGCGATTGAAGCGGTTGTGTATCATGATTTTCTACGAGCGTAACGGCCAACTCCGGACGAGCCTGTACCAGGCTACCATTTAATATGCCAGTAAGATCATAATTTTCTCCTTCTTTTGATGCCTTGGAAAAATTGGCCTGAAGGCAGGCGTCAAAAAGCGACATTCGGCCTTCTGTGGCATCTATGTAATTAAGCATGGATTGTAAATCATAAGGGGACCAATACTCACCAACGGTGAAAAGTTCTACCCCTAGTTCTGCCCGAAGATAATCAAGCCACTCGTTAAAGAACTTATGCGGCATATGTTTTATTGCATCCAAACGGAAACCGTCGAAACCCACCGTTTCGTAAAACCATTTTCCCCAACGTTTGAGCTCTTCTCTAACTGCCGGATTTCTAAAATCTATGTCGGTCAACATCAGGTAATCGTAATTGCCGTTCTCGTCGTCCATTACATCTTCCCAGCCTTCACCATATTGGTTCTGAATGCTGTAAATGGCAGATTCTTGTGTTCTGGCATCATAATCTACGCCTGTAAAACATTGAAAATCCCATTTGAATTCTGAGTATTTCCCATTTCTGCCAGGATAGGTAAACTTGGTATACGCATCAATTTCAAAAGGCTCCGAAATAAACTCATTGCGATTATCAGGGTTCACTTTTCTAACCATTACCGGCTCATGTTCATCTGCACCACCAAGATGATTCAGTACAATGTCTACATAAACCTGGATGCCGGCTTCTTTGGCAGACTTAACTGCTTCGAGGTACTCCTCCTTTGTTCCATACTTCGTTGCTACACTTCCTTTCTGGTCAAATTCACCTAAATCATAAAGGTCATAGGAATCGTAACCTGTAGAATCTGTGCCATCCATTCCTTTGTGAGCTGGTGGAAGCCAAATGGAATCAATACCCATTTCCTTTAAGCCTTTTGCATCGTCACGAACTTTTCTCCAAAGGCTACCATCTTTAGGATAGTACCATTCGAAGTATTGCAGCATTGTATGATTTTCCATTTATTTTTATTTGTGAATACAACTCAAAAAGTTTCGCTTTGTTTGCGTTGATCATTAAATCTTACTGAAGGAAATCAATTATCGTTCGTGCTTGATCTTTTTTTGCCAGGCAGTAGGGTCTGTAAAGGCTGCTTTTACGTATAACAATAATGTTTTTGTCGCGAGGATTAGTATGGGTATTGCACAAATCTGGTTTTTTTTTGTCAGCGGAAATCTATATCCGTTAATATTTTCGTTGATAAAAGTCAAACATTTTCCAGTGTATGATTATTAAATCATTTGACACTTATCATGCTAGGAATAAGTTATTTAAGCGATCTTATAAGATTATTAACAGTGTAAAACGGCCTGAAAAAGTATTTTATAGCTTACTTTATATGTCGTTAATGAGGATTTATTTAGCTAAAAAGTACTACATTGGCACAACGCTTTATAAAACAGAAACAATAAGCTCTCCAAACTAAACATTACCAGGATGTTTATGCAATGCGATAAGCATGTCTTATCGCATTCGTATTTTTTACAAATTAATCTTTGAATCAGTTATTGTTCCTGCTTAAAACAGTTGGTGTTAAATCTATTCGCTGTTAGAGAACTGTCTGACGTGTTTATTGAGGGTTGTTAATTATCACTACAGGTATATTCTTAACTGCTGCATCTTATTTGCCCGGTATAAGATATCGACTATATGGCTGTTATTATTGCAATAACTCATTTGTCAATGGTGCAGAATTATTGTTATTTCTTACAATTGATTGAGGTATTATTTTATTATTGACTGCAATGCTCTTTACAACCACTTCACTCTCCAGTGGATTTAATGAAGTTTTTAAAGCGGCAAACTTACTGAACGTCACTTTCGAGGAATTCGATTTGTTAAGGAAATGGTTTCCTGTGGCCCCACCTAAAACCAATTGGGCATTATCGGCTACGACGGTGTAAAGGCTTGAAGTTTCGCTATCTATGTCAGCACTTGCGTTATCGTGCAAAATGATTTGTAAAAACTTGAGTTTTAGCTTTCCTAACGTATTCACCATTGCACCATCTTCTGCTTGAATTCTATAAATATCATTTACGTAGACTAATATTTTAGTCCTTTCTGAGCCTTTTGCAATTATATTCAGCTGATTTCCATGTTGCGTAACCTTTGCATCTCCAACATTATCGCTGGCGTAATTAATTCCGATATCATTTCGCTGAACCAGAATTACTTCCACATTTCCTTTTACTGCAATTTTTCTAAATGGCATTAAGTTGATGGTTTCAATTGAGCGTCGGTTCGCGGCAAGCGTAATGGCGGGGATGGCAGCTGTTGATAGAAAAATAACAGCAATGGCTAGAACAATTGTTGTTTTGATGGATTTAATCGTCGTGGTTTTCATATTTTAAATACTTCTTTTAAACTGAGTTTTTTGTTATTCGGCTTTTATTTCTGCCTGCCAGCTTATAGCCAAGGGTGTGCCAACGAAAATAATGTGGGCTAAGGGACGTATTATCAAGGTTTTTCAAGTAATGGAATTAAATGTGTCCGTTATTGAACATTTTTCTGTTCGTATTTGAACAACCACTGTGTTTGCTTCAGAATCGTGGCACGCTAATAGCATTGCGTTAGGAAAATTATTATGAAAAACATATTCTTAGTTTTCGCCTTATGTGGATTAATGCTTTCCACTTCATGTTATTCAACGCGTACCGCTGGCAATAGTGGTAAGGTTCCTCCAGGACAAGCAAAAAAAGGTTGGGGTGGTAAATCTGCAAAGCCGTTTGCTCCAGGACAAAGGAAAAAGAATTAAAGAGGTAGTAGACATATGTTACAGCTTTCCTCATTTTCTATTTAATAATCTATTCTTGAATTAATAGGGTAGTGAATCAAAACCTATTTATAATTTTAAGGTTGAATTTATATAGATAATAATGGAAGTGAAGACATTAGAGAGATTTTTGAGTGCACAGGGCAAAAATTATAGTGAAGCCTTATCTGAGATTACGAACGGCAGAAAGCTAACGCATTGGATGTGGTACGTTTTTCCCCAGATTTCGGGTTTGGGAACCAGTGAAATGGCAAAGTTCTATGCAATTGAAAATTTTGAGGAAGCGCAAGCCTACTTCAATCATCCAGTGCTTGGCAAGCGCTTAGTTGAAATCGCTGGTGCTTTGTTAAAGCATAAAAATAAGAGCGCACTGGAAATATTGGGTTCTCCTGATGATTTGAAACTGCATTCTTCGATGACTTTGTTCTCGAAAGTAGATCATGCTGATCCGGTTTTTGATAAGATTCTCCATCATTTTTATGATGGTATTCTAGATCAGGGAACACTCGCTCAGCTGGAAAAAACGAAATAGGGTAGCATTTAAAGCGATCATCCCATATCAAATTACTTATTCAACTTGTCTAAACGCATTAGCGAATATTGTAAGAATAGAAAAATCATTTAAATGCAACATTGTTGCTTAAATTTTGGATCTAATTTTTTCATTATTACATTTGATTAGTTTAGATTAGTTAATGATTGCAGGGGAGAGTGGTTCCTTCCCTTTTTTTTTATACCTCTACTTTCCCGATAAGTCCGTTCAGTTAGGCGGTGTTTTTTATTAAGTGCTGAGGAGTATTACTCCGGTCCTGGCTATCAAATACAGGATCAGTATTAATTCAAACCTTTAAGCATGATTTTATCCCTTCGGCTTATTTATTCGGTAGCATTTTCATCCCCTCATGCAGAGATCAAATGCAGGCTCTTAAGCTCGATAAGCTTGGTATCTCTTGTATTGTATTTATACCAATCTTCGCGTACTCATTTTTCGCATAAATTGTTTTGATACTGACATTATATTCAGTTTGGGCAACCAACTGCAAACGATGACATTTGCATGATTTTCAGTGTTTTAACACTTATTTGTCTTTGCTTTTTCGATTTAGTAAGTGTTTAAACATCTTGTACATAATATGGGAGATCTATTTAATGCATTGGAAGATTCATCTAAAAGTCATGGCTTACAACAATGGCTACTTTTTGTATAATTAATAAGTGAAAAGGAACGGTTATTGTTTAATTGCGAAACATAACTTTTCTATTAAGCCGACACTTCTTTTTCTTTCCAGATCCTTAATTCATCCACTATTGATTTTGTGTACCCATTCGGGGTATTTTTTATGAAAAAATTTATTTTATGTATGTTCCTTTTTGCGGCTAGCATCAACGGAACTTTTGCCCAAACGGTGCGAGGCTGTCTAGTTGGTAATGTACTTTATACTGAGCCTTCGGGTAGGGGCAATGATTATTTTCTCAGGTCGCCAGGCAACAGAACGTCGACTTGCGGCTTTTTTAGGGTTGGGAACACGAGTAATTGTCGGTTATATAATGGGGGACCAATATCAGAAGAAAGTAGCTATACACTTTATCCTGATGCTGCCAGCAACGCTTGGGCAGAAGTTGGAAACTGTCCGGTTGATACAGATGTCTGGATGTTGCTAATGCCTGTATCATTATTGGGCGTAGTCGCGATTTTGAGAAAAGAAAGTTTGCCAGCGAAGCCAACCACTTAGGAGGCTTTATGTAATGCTATTTGTCTCTTGAATAGTGGAGTACAGATGCCTTAAATTTTCGGTCGATTTAATCTGGGGTTAAGGTCAGCATAACTTGTTGCACTATCGCACTGAAAACTGCGGTTTAAGAAGTTCATAAATGGTCCCCGATCTACATGCTGAGCAGCTAGATTAGGCATACCACCGATAAAAAAGAATTTCTTAGTGTAACCTCACTTTTACGATTTCGCCGTTTTCTTTCACTTCAACAAACTCCTCAATGCGGTCTTTGTGATCTACTGAATAGCGTTTCTGCTGATAATAATCTACCCTTCCATAGCCATTATAACCACTCCCTGTGTACTCATTATAACTTCCATTGGATACATAACCTAAAAAACCTTGTAAAAAATACTTGCCAGGTTTCATATCTGGGAAAGTGAACTCACCGTTGCTATTGGTAACTGCTTCAAGCCTGAACTTATAAGCAGCATCTGAGAGGTAAACATAACGCCGTCTCCGCAAACTTTCTTTGTCCTTTCGCAGCTGGTACCAGGCTTCGAAATAAGGTGTTAACGGAAACAATGTTACTTTTATTTGGTTGGCGTAAATGCGTCTACCTGCTTTAAAACCCATGCTGTTTTTAGGTTTTGTAAATGCCTTTCCTTTGATGGTAGCCGTACCTCTTGCAAGCATTTTTCTAGCCAAAAGCGAATCAAAGGCCATTTCGGGACGGTAAATATCTACTTTGTCTTTTCGTTCAGGCTCTTTGTATTGTGCTTGTGCAGCTGATACCACTGCGATGGAAAAAGCAAATGCCAGAAAATGTTTGTTTAAATTCATCGTAAAGTGCTATTATTTAATGTTTACTAAATAGGGATATTAAAGACAACCTTCAGACAGATTCTTTGTCATGTTTTCGGTTTTTGGTACCAGTAATTTATGCGCAAAGAAAATTCAATTGTTTTGCCTGACTTTGTGATTAACCAACCGCTTTGATGGCAAAGATATTGCATGCCTTTACCAAAAGAAATACCACTTTTTGTCTTTTCTTTTCTACTGGTTTATGGGTATTTTTTTTGCTTCAGCTGGTTGGAATAGGTAATAAAAGCCGGAAGCAATTTAAGCGTCGGTAAATGATGATACATCTGCAGATCCAATATTTTGAAAGGAAATGAATTAGCGTTAGTTTCTCAATAATCAGTAGCGGCAGACCTTTTACATCTTGTTGAACAAATCTTTATCCCTAAAAAAATGAAATGGAAGTCCGCTTTTAAAGAATTAGCCAAATTTCCACAGATAGGCTAAGCAGTTGAGCAGCAAGCTGATCGATAAAATAATCTATATTATTCAATGTTTGTTTAGAAAGTAAATGGTTTAATAGTAGATTATTGATAGATTTATGTTTTAATACTTTACAAATGGTCAAAACCAAGAAGACGCCCAAGATGCCAATGAAGGTCGCGATCTCTAAAACCCCTACTGGAATATCCGGATTAGACGAAATTACCCTTGGTGGTTTGCCTTCGGGCCGTCCCACCTTAATATGTGGCGAGGCCGGATCCGGGAAAACGCTTTTTTCAATAGAATTTATAGTTAAAGGAGCAACAGAATACAGTGAACCAGGCGTGTTTATGGCTTTTGAAGAAAAGGCCGATGAACTTAAAGCCAATGTAGCCTCGCTGGGTTTTGATCTTGAGAAACTCGAACAAGAAAAGAAAATCAGGATCGATTATATCCATATTGATCGCTCTGAAATTGAAGAAACCGGCGAATATGACCTGGAAGGATTATTTATCCGCCTGGGTTATGCCATCGATAGTATCGGTGCGAAACGGGTGGTATTGGATACCATAGAGAATTTATTTTCAGGATTAAATAATGATGGCGTGCTGCGCTCCGAAATCCGAAGGTTATTCCAATTTCTGAAATCAAAGGGGGTTACTGCTATTATAACAGGTGAAAAAGGAGAGAAAAGCCTAACCAGGCAAGGACTTGAAGAATATGTCTCTGACTGTGTCATCTTACTCGATCACAGGATTATTAATCAAATTTCTACCCGCTTACTTCGCATTGTCAAGTACAGAGGGTCGGTACACGGAACAAATGAATATCCTTTTTTAATAGATGAAGAAGGAATATCAGTACTTCCGGTAACTTCGCTGATGCTGGATAAACCGGTATCTTCTGAAAGTATTCCCTCTGGTATTTCAGCTTTAGATAAAATGCTGAGCAACAAAGGGTTTTATCGTGGAAGCAGCATTTTGGTGTCTGGTACCGCAGGTACCGGAAAAACCAGTATTTCTGCAAGCTTTGCAGATGCCACCTGTATCAGAAAGGAGAAATGTCTTTTCTTTGCCTTTGAAGAGTCGCCAAAACAAATCATTAGAAATATGAGTTCGATTGGCTTGGATCTTCAAAAACATATTGATGAGGGTTACCTGGAATTTTATGCATCGCGCCCAACACTCTATGGGCTGGAGATGCATCTGGTTGCCATTCATAAGGCTATTCGCAGATTTAAGCCAGATGTTATTATCCTGGATCCAATTACTAACTTAATTACCATTGGTTCAGTAAGTGAGGTAAAAACAATGTTGGTTCGCCTGATCGATTTCTTACAGGCGGAGCAAATTACGGTTATGTTTACTGCTCTTACCTTGAATAACATTGTAAATGAGCAAACTGATGAGGGGGTTTCCTCGTTAGTAGATGCATGGTTGCTGATCAGGGACATCGAAGGCAACGGCGAAAGAAACCGTGGGCTTTACATTATGAAATCGAGGGGAATGAAGCACTCAAATCAGATCAGGGAATTTGTAATTACCGATCAGGGAATAGATCTTGTTGATGTTTTCCTTTCAGAAGAAGGTGTATTAACGGGATCCGCAAGAGAGGCCCGATTGCTGTTGGAACAAACTGGCGAAATGATTCATGCCCATTCGGTTAGCCGGAAAGATAGAGAGCTTGTTCGAAAAAGAAAAGTCCTGGAATCAAAAATCGATAGCCTGCGTTCGGAATTTGAATCTGCTGAAGAAGAACTCAATAAAGTTTATGTAGAGGAAGCATTAAAAAAGCAAATTATGGGTGATACGTTATCTAAAATGACTGACTTGCGCCGGGCAGAAATTGCTAATCCAAAAAAAGCGACACAAAAAAAAAATAAAAAATAGTGGAGAAATTATATGAATTGCGCCTTTACGTAGCAGGAAAGACATCAAAATCTGTTATTGCTTTAGAAAACCTGAAAAGGATTTGTGAGGAGCATCTGCAGGGAGAATATAGTATTGAAGTAATTGATTTACTTGAGAAACCCCAACTTGCAGAAGGCGACCAGATTCTCGCCATCCCCACGTTGGTGAAGAAGGTTCCCGAGCCTGTGCGTAAAATCATAGGCGATCTTTCGAATGTCGAAAAAGTATTAGTGGGCTTGGATATTAGGCCAAGAATAATTAGTTAAATGATGATAGAAAAAGGTGAGATGAATGATGAGAACAATGAAACGCTTGAAATTTTTTCTTTACAGCTTTTTATTGCCGGTTCGTCACCGATTTCTGTTCGGGCTATAAGAAACCTAATCGATATTTGCGAAGAGTTTCTCAAAGACCGTTATGAACTTGATATAATTGATGCACACCAGCAACCAGAACTGGTAAAGAGTGAGGATGTGACGGCTATTCCGATGCTGATTAAGAAAAGTCCTTCTCCTAAACGCAGGTTGATTGGTGATTTTTCAAACCGCGAAAAAGTACTTCGGGGGCTGGGCATTTCTTCTTAATTCATGGAAAAATCTATTGAACATATTCAGCTTGAAAAAGCAAATCTGGAACTTCGGATTCAACTTGAGGAGGCAAATGATATTATCCAGGCGATACGTTCGGGTGAAGTAGATGCACTCGTGGTTAACGGAAAAGATGGTCATCAGCTCTTTACCTTAAAGAGTGCGGATCAGACCTACCGGATTTTCATCGAGCAGATGAGCGAAAGTGCGTTAACCCTTGATGCCGATGGCCGGATTTTATATTGTAATTCCCGTTTTGCAGAACTGATCAGCATTCCGCTGGAGAAGATAATCGGCATGCCATTTCTGGATTTTGTAAGTAAAGCAGATGTTGCATTTGTGAAAGAGGTGATTTCTGGCGCCTGGGAAATGGATGTGAAAACAGAAGTTCTGCTTTGCAATGGCAATAATAGTGAACTGTCCGTTCAGCTTTCCTTGAAAACCCTAAATTTGCATGATGGAATTGCTTTGAGCTTAATTATCACCGATTTAACTGAAATCAAGAAACATCAGTTACTGTTACAACTTCGTAACAATGAATTGGAGGAAGCTCATAAAATTGCCGATGAGCTCAACGAAAACCTTGAAAACATCGTAAAGGAACGAACGCTAGAGCTGGAAGCTAAAAATGAGGAATTGGCAATGGCTAATGATTTTCAGGTGGAGATCAATAACCAACTTACTGATGCGCTAAACCGATTACAGGAAAGTGAAGATAACCTCAACTCCGCATTTAATGCTGGAGAATTGGGCAGCTGCAGTGTAAATCTAAAAACCGGCAAAGCGGAGATGTCTGAGCGTTTTCGCTTGCTTTACGGTTTACCGGTTACCGGCGAAATCAACTGGCAAATGGTAGTTGATGCCGTTGAGCCAGAGTTCGTTGCAATGGTTAACAAAGTACTTCAAGATTGTTTAAATCATGGTACACCTGTTGATAGTACCTATAAAATCAAACACCTTACCACAGGCGAACGCCGGTGGATGCGCGTAGTAGGTAAAGTTAAAAAAGATAGCGATGGTAATTTCGACAGTGTCTATGCTGTATTAATGGATGTTACCGATCAGAAGCAAGATGAGCAAAGGAAAAATGATTTCATTGCGATAGTAAGTCATGAACTGAAAACACCGCTAACCTCCATGAAGGGCTTTATCCAGGTGATGCAGTTAAAGGCAAAGCGCGATGAAAACGCTTTTGCACATAAGGCACTCGAGGGTGCCGAACGCCAAATTAATAAAATGACCAGCATGATCAATGGATTTCTAGACATTTCCCGTCTAGAATCTGGAAAGATTATGATGAATTTTCAACGGGTGCAACTGTTTGATGTGGTTGAGGAAGTTATTGAAGAATATACTACCATGGTAACCAGCCATCATATTTTCTCTGATTGTCAATCCGGATTCTTTGTTAAAATTGACCGGGAGAAGTTGGGCCATGTGATTAGTAACCTGATCAGTAATGCTATTAAATATTCTCCTACAGGAAGTAATATTTATATAGCTTGTTATCAATCTGATGAGCAGGCGATCTTTAAAATTCATGATGAGGGGATGGGAATCAATGAATCAGACCTTCCCAAACTATTTGAACGGTTTTACCGGGTAGAAAGTTCAACAATGGCTACCGTTTCTGGTTTTGGAATCGGCTTGTATCTATCCTCCGAAATTATTAACAGGCATGGTGGGAAAATCTGGGCAGAGAGCGACCTGGGTAAAGGTTCAACATTTTATTTCAGCCTACCATTACTTCATTCGGAGAGCTAGTTTGACCTCGGCATAATCCGCAATTACAGTGCAATTTTATTAATACTTTCCAATTTAATTAGCAAGTCATTCTCGTTATTACCTTTCACGGCGTTGCTAATGCGGTCAATTTCAGGCTTCTAATATTTACTCTATTTTCTTGCTGATTTACTTCCACCTTGTTTTCAACAGAAAACTGATGCTTATTCATTTTAACAGTAATGAATAAAAGACGTTTTCGTTCAGCTTGTTCATTCTGTTTTCCAGAGGTCCTTAGGTATGGTTTCTGTAGAAAAGTTTGGATTCCGATCCTACTTTGCCATGAATGTAAACCCGATAAATTACACCCGTCAACTCGTTAACTATTTCGAACAGTTCTGTGAAGTTCCCGAAGTAATGGCGGATCTTATTCGTCAGGAGACGAGTATTGTAGATTTTAAAAAGAAAAAACACCTGGTCAGTCCGTTAGATAATGCACCTGATGTGTATTTTATTTTGTCAGGATCCGTACGTGGGTTCGATCGAAGTGGCAAAAGCGATATTACCTCGTGGATTGCCGTTGAAGGAGAACTTGTTGGACTTACACTCCATTCCTCGCCATTTGTGGCCGGGAGAGCACAGTATATCGAAACTTTGGAACCCAGCCGTGCAATTGTTATTCCCAATAGTCTGATTAAAAGGCTTTTTGATGGATTTCCAGAAATGGGTATTATTGCTAGAAAGCTGCTCTGGCAACATTACCATGATGCTGAAAACCGCAATTATTTAACTCGTTTGACTACTGCAGAAAAAAGAGTGAAGCGAATGATTGATACACAACCACATTTATACTATCGCATCCCAATGAAGTATTTAGCTTCCTACCTATGTATGCGCATCGAAACCTTGTGCAGGTTAAGGGCACAGCTCGCTACCGGGAGTTTGTAATGATCGATCAAGTAATATTCAGCTTATCTGAGATTAGCTTTCAGTATTAACATCATCTTTTTCACAATGTTGTCGCAACTGCTTCGGCCCCTGCGGCCATATAAAGGCGGTGGTTTGTTTTTTCCAACCCAGGCTTTTATAGAAATTGTCGGCACCTGGCGCTGCACTTAGATTAACAAAATGGTAATTAACCAACAGACTATTAAGTTTGGTTACCAAATATTTACCTAGTCCTTTGCCCTGATAGGAAGGGTCTACCACAATATCGGCCAACATGGCATAATAACGGCCGTCGCCGATTGTTCGTCCAAAAGCGATCATCGTTCCCTGATCATAGATGAAAATAGTATTCGTACTTAAATTAAAAGCCTGCTTTATTTCTTCAGCCACCCGGTGTTTCCAGTTTACCTCCTGAAATAAATGAAGAACACGTTGCCAATCTATCGCTGATAAATCGGGGTCAAGCTGATAGTCATAAGCAGGATTTTCTTGCGGGGTATTCATGATGCTGTTTTGTTAAAAATTGGTGTTCGCCGTTAAAAATTAGGGATCTATGGTTTTCAGAGCAGAGAACTCCAATCCGGCGATAAAAGTTTTAGTAATTTATTTAAAACATTGGCCTGTTATTTTAAATTACTCAGCTTTAAGGTGTTGATAATCCGCTGTTTTTTATAATTTAGATATCCGGTTTATTTTTTAGCTACCGGATAAAATAAAAGAGTGGCTTCAACAGATTTTTCTGTTGCAAGCAAATCATTCTTGTCATCACTAACCAAATTGATTGTGCGTATTCAGATATTCTTTAGCAATTCTTGCAAAAACCGAAGGAAGTGGTCATTCTTAGGGTTAATGGTCGCCTTGCTGATCTTTAGTCCCAAATCAGTCGCCCAGGTTCCGGTGTTGATTGACGATGCTTCTCCACATCAAATTTTAACATTTAATCAGATAGATATTCTAGAAGATGCTACCGGGCAGTTGGGTATCGGCCAGGTACTTACAGCAGCGTACCAAAGTCGATTTAAACCAAGCCGCGACCGGATTCCCAAAAACACGAACAAAGGATCGGTTTATTGGTATAGATTTAAGATCGGCCATAATGCAGCCTCGCAAAAAAGCTGGATGCTGGAATTTTTTGATCAATCCATCCCTGATTTGAAACTCTTCGTTCCTGATGGTTTTGATAGCTACCAACTCATTAATTACGGTACTGAATATAATTTTAGTAAACGCTTTTATGCCCATAAAAACTTCACACACAACCTTGAAAATAAAACCAATAAATTATTAACCTATTATATCCGCATCAAATCACCCAATCCGGTAAGTACCATTATTGTACTACGAAACTTTCAGTGGTTTTTAAAATACGCTTTGAGCGAGTACTTTATTTTTGGTCTTTTTTACGGCATGATTGTGGTTTTTTGCTTGTATAATCTGCTGATGTATTTTGCGGTTGGGAATAAAAAGTATCTATATTACGTGTTGTATAACCTCAGTATTGGCTGCTATGAGATGTGTAACGATGGCATTGCTTTCCAATATTTGTGGCCGGATTACCCAATGGTAAATGCCTATGCCTTTGGGATTGCCCTCTACCTCAGCAGTATTTTTGGGTTACTTTTTACTATTGAATTCCTATCGCTGAAATACAAGTTGCCTAAATTGTACCATGCAATTTGCTTCTTCATGCTGCTCAGGACGGTTTTCTTGGTGTGCTGTTTACTGTACCCACCTTTGTTTAATTTTAAAGTAATCGAAATCCTGCCTCTGGCGCTTGCCTTTGTTGCAGCTGCCAAAATTTACCAGAACGGCTTTAAGCCTGCAGCCTTTTTGCTTACAGGTTATGGCTTTCTGCTAATGGGTTTCGTTTGTAAAATTTTATTATTGTTAACGCTCATTCCTTACAATACCCTAACTTACTATAGCTTAAGTATTTGTTTTATTGTGGAAATGATTATTGTATCATTTGCCATCGGAAATAGCATTCGTTTGCTAAAACTCAAGAAGAACCTGGTACAAAAGCGAATGATCCAGCAACTTCAGTTAAACGAAGCTTTAAATCGTACCCTGAATACTGAACTCCAAACACTGGTTGACCAGCGTACAGCTGAGTTACGCACAAAAGCAGAGATCATTGAGAAGCAAAACCTGGAGATTTCAGTCATGAACGGAATCCTTAAAAAGGATAATAATGAACTTCATCTTAATTTAGAAAGGGTAAATAAGGCTCGTGTCATTTCCAAGAATATAGATTTTGAAGAGTTTACTAAAATTTACCCAACCAAAGAGAGTTGCCTGGAATACCTTGCAAATTTGAAATGGGATAAAGGATACCATTGTCGCAAGTGTAGCAATGCGCACTTCCTTTCCGGTCAAACGCCTTTTAGTAAGCGATGTACCAAATGCGGGTATGATGAGTCTGTGATTGCTTACACCATTTTTCAGAATACCAGGATTCCGCTCAACAAAGCGCTTTATATGTTCTTTTTGGTTTATAATTCTAAAGGCACCATTTCTTCCTATAAGCTGTCTCAAATTCTCACGTTGAGGCAAAGTACCTGCTGGACATACAATTCTAAAATGCAAAAAGTGTTGCAGGAACGAAAAGACGAAATCAAAAAAGCAGGAGAGGATGGATGGGTAAAAATTATGCTGGAACCGGTTTAGTGGTACGCATTTTTTCTCTTCAAGATTAAAACAAAATTCATGTTTTTTTAGCGTATTAGCCTATTCAATCGAAAATGGATTTACTGACTATATAACAGCGATTTATAGCATATTGAATTGCTGTTGAAGCGTATTAGTTAATTATGTAACTATCTATAAATTAGTGTTTTATATTATTTTTGATTTGTTTTTTATGGTGAAATGAAATAGGTTTGTTCCATTAAATCATTCTAACCAGATAAAAGATGAAGAAAAAAATTACGCTAATTTTTAGTTTAGCTTGTTTTGTTTTTACATTTTCTTTTGCACAGGAAATTGCTGTGAAGGGAATTATAAAAGACAAAACAGGCTTGCCAATTCCTGGCATCTCAGTCAGGGTTAAGAACAGCAAAACAGCTGTGTCTTCCGGACCGGAAGGAACCTTTTCTATTATAGCAAATCCTGCTGCTACGCTTGTTTTTTCTGCTGTAGGATACCTTACGCAAGAGGTAAGCGTAGGTCAGAAGACAACTTTGAACGTTACCTTACTTGAAGAGTCAAAGAGTTTGACCGATGTAGTGGTGATTGGCTACGGAACCACGACCAAAAGGGATGCAACAGGCGCCATTTCGAGTGTAAAGGCTACCCAACTGGAAAATGAAAATCCACAAAGCATTGCTGATGTGCTCAAGGGGAACATTCCCGGCCTTTCGGTAGGTCTCAGCTCAAGCGCAAAAGGAGGTGGAGATTTATTGGTTCGCGGTAAATCTACATTGAGCGCGGGTACCTCTCCACTTATTGTGTTGGATGG
This sequence comes from Bacteroidota bacterium, assembly GCA_037032985.1. Taxonomy (GTDB): domain Bacteria; phylum Bacteroidota; class Bacteroidia; order Sphingobacteriales; family Sphingobacteriaceae; genus Pedobacter. The sequence goes on along the minus strand of JAZBLB010000012.1, from coordinate 12,115 downwards.
CGTGATCTATAACGGCCAACTGGCTGATGTGAATCCGAATGATATCGAAGCCATCGACGTGCTCAAAGATGCAAGTTCATTAGCCGTTTATGGTGCAAAGGCAGCTACAGGAGTAATTGCAATCACCACTAAGAAAGGTAGGGGTAATTTGCCTACTATTACGTTAAATACAAACGTAGGGATTGCTCAGCTTGCTAAAAACATGAGACCATATGAAGGAACGGATTTTTTAGCATGGAGAGGAGATGTGTTAAGGAGCGGTGCCACCACGCCAGATTATTTATACAATGATCCCAGGAATTTGCCGGCAGATGTAACGATTACACAATGGCTAAACGGCCAAACTGGTGATCCGGTAGATCTTTGGTTGAACAGGCTAAATCTAGTGGCCAATGAAAAGACCAATTACCTCGCTGGTAAAACTGAAAACTGGTACGATGATATTTTTAGAACCGGATTCAGGCAGGATCATACCTTGAGTTTAGGTGGTAAGAAGCAGGAAATTACCTACTACATGTCCCTTAACTACCAAAGAAATCAAAACGTGATCGAGGGTGGAGATTATACTGCCATCAGGGGAAGGATTAACCTGGAAGGAGAGGCCGCCAAATTTCTTACCCTGGGGATGAATGTACAGTTTGCAGATCGCGATGAAGCCCGGACTGGCGACAACTCTACAGAGGCAAACTGGACGCAATTGCCTAGTCTCTCACCTTATGGCGATCGTTTATTACCAAATGGCGAGCAACGCAGAATCCCAACGGACGATAGTGGTTTAAATGCCAGGAATCCATTCTTAAGTATGACTTACAACGAGAGAATGAATAAGCAAAATACCATTTTCGCAAGCCTTTACGGAAGATTTAAACTGCCTTTTGGAATCACTTATCAGTTGAATTTCAGTCCTGGGCTGGATTTTTACAGAACCTTTGATTACCGATCTTCCAGAAACCCGGATGTAGTAACACCTGGTGGTTCTGCCACGCGTGCAAATGAAACCCGTTATAACTGGCAGGTAGATAACTTGATTAAGTGGAATAAAACTTTCGCGAAAATTCACAATGTTGATGTGACTTTACTGGCAAACGCAGAGAAATACCAAACCTGGTGGACGCAGGCGGGAAACGAAGGCTTTGTACCTGGTGATGTTTTAAGTTATCATAATTTATCAAGCGGGATCAAACCAACCACCAATAGCGAAGATAAAGTATACACCGGAGATGCATTGATGGCGAGGGTAAATTATAGCCTGTTGCAAAGGTACATTTTAACACTTTCTGTGCGTAGAGATGGTTACTCTGTATTTGGTGTTAACTTTAAAAGGGCTACGTTTCCAGCAGCTGCTTTGGCCTGGGTGTTTACCGATGAAGCTTTCATGAAAAACCAGAAATGGCTAAATTACGGGAAACTAAGGCTTTCTTATGGCGTTAACGGAAACCGCGATTTAAGAAATCCTGACAACGGAACGGTTGATCCTTATGCTGCGCTTGCACAACTGGCCAGTGGAAAATACCAGACGGTAACATCAGGCGGAACGGCTACTGATGTGAATACGGTACAGATCAGTGCAAAGATGGCCAACGCTGATTTGAAATGGGAAGAAACAACCGCCTTAAATGTGGGCTTCGATTTCTCCGTTTTGAATGACCGGATTAGTGGATCAATTGATGCTTATGATAAAAAAACGAGCGATCTTTTGGTGAGGCAAACGTTACCTAACGTAACTGGTTACTCAAATGTATATTCAAACCTTGCCAGGATTAGCAATAGGGGCGGAGAACTCAATATAAATACAAAAAATCTGGTAAACGGAAATATTCGGTGGAATACCAATTTTAACTTTTCTTTCAACAGAAATAAAATTAAAGCCCTTGCCTTACCAACCGATGATCCGGGAAATGGTTGGTTTATCGGAAAAGATATAGATGTGATCTGGGATTATAATGTTCAGGGTGTTTGGCAACAGAGTGAAATGGCAGAAGCTGCAAAATTTACCAAGGCAGCCATTAAAGCCGGCGATTTTAAACTGGAAGATGTGGATGGCGATTACGCCTACTCTGATGCTGATAAAAAGTTCCTGGGTTACAGAACTCCGCGTTATTTTTTCGCGATGCGGAATGAGTTTAACATTTTCAAAAACTTTGATTTTTCTTTCCAGCTACTGGCAAATTGGGGTCAGTTAAAACAATATAACCTAGCTAAGAATCAGCCTGGGAGCGTAGGTTTTGCACGTTCTTCATCTTATGTGTTTCCGTATTGGACCCCATCAAATCCGATTAACGATTATGCCCGGTTAAACTCTGGCTCCAGTGGTACCAGTTTTAATGTGTATTGGGATAATTCTTTTATTCGACTAAATACAGTGGCACTTTCTTATTCCGTGCCAGCAGATTTACTGAGCAAACTTCGCGTAAAAAGCGCTAAAATTTATGCCAATGTAAATAATGCAGGCTACTATGCACCTACCTGGACTTTCTGGGATCCGCAAAACGATGGTCCCACACCAAGATATTATACGCTTGGCCTTAATGTTAGTTTATAAGTATTATCAAAATGAAAAAAACAGATCAACATATCATCATATTTCTTGCATTCATTTCCCTTTTATCAATTGGAGGATGCAAAAAAGCTTACCTGGATGCCGAACAGCTTTCCAGTTATGCACCAGAGAACCTGAATAGTCTGGTTGCCATGAAAGCGGCATTAAATGGATTAGGTTTAGCCACCAGACGGGAATTTTTTGGAGATTCAGCACCTTTACTCACCGAGTCGATTTTTTCTGATGTTGCCGTTGATGGAACCACCGATAAAAATACGCCTGCTCAGGATCTAATTTCCAGAATCATGCCTGATGCTAATTTAAATAGTGATGACTTTAATAAAATCGGCTGGTATTGGGATAACGAATTTGTAGCGGTTAGGCAAGCAAATACCATCATTTCCAATATTGATAAGCCTACCTTTTCATCAGATGCGGAGAAAAATCTGATTCTTGGTTCAGCATATTTTTACCGCGCTTATTTTTACTATCGGTTGGTTCACCAATTTGGGGATGTTCCGTTGTTGCTTCAGGATTTAGCATCACCAAGAGCAGATTTCTATTCTAGCAAAAGAGAGGTAATTCTCGCTAAGATGAAAACCGACCTTGAGTTTGCCCAAACCTGGGTAACCGATGGCGGCAACAAGGGCGAGGTAACTAAGGGCGCAGTGAGTCACCTGCTTACAAAAGTAAACTTGGCTTTAGGCAAATTCGACGATGCTATAGCAGCTGCAACCAATGTAATTGGTGGCGGTAAATATGCCATGATGACCAGTCGTTTTGGAAGTACGGCTGCAGATTTAACCAAGAATGTAGTTTGGGATTTGCACCGTATGGATAACAAATCGATCGCTACCAACCGCGAAGCGTTGTTTTTAGTAATTGACAGGGAGGCTTTCGCCGGCTTCACTGCAAATGGTTCTCAACTGATGCGCAATACTGTTCCTGCCTGGCATTTTGCAAATGTAAAAACACCGTCTGGCGCAACAGCAATTGTAGATGCAGTAACTGCAGAAATTCCCTTAACCCGAATGTACGGCAGGGGAATCGGGCGTTACCGTGGCACTCCTTACAGTACAAAGTACATATGGACAGATAATACTGACTACAGACACGCAAAGGGCATGTGGATGGACATGACGGATCTGGTTTATAATAACCCCGCTTTAAAAACCTCTACAAATGCGGCAGACCGGGCATTATACGGCCAACCGCTTCAAGAATATTCTTCAGCAAATATTAAGCAGCGATTTACCAATGGCGCTTTAGATACCATTCGCCACTGGTTTGGATGGCCACATTACAAAGTTTTTATCAACTCTACCAATGCTTTGGCTAACGACCCTTACTGGTCTCCACCACGTGGTACCAATACAGACTGGTATGTGTTTAGGTTGGCAGAAACTTACCTGCTGCGTGCCGAAGCTTATTTTTGGAAAGGCGAGCTAGATTTGGCTATGGCTGATCTTAATGTAGTGCGGAGAAGGGCTAATGCAACCCCGCTAACTAATGCCAGCGCAGTTACCATCGGTACCATATTGGATGAGCGCGCACGCGAACTGTTTTGGGAAGAGCCCCGCAAATGTGAATTAACTCGAATTGCCTACATTTTTGCACAAACAGGAAAGGCGGCCTATAATGGCAAAATTTATAGCATGGCTAATTTTTCAGATCAAAATTTTATGTACGACAGGATTATGGAGAAAAATGATTTCTATAAAAATCAGGTACCAACGCTCCAGGGCGTAAATTATCGGATTGCTCCATATCATGTACTTTGGCCGGTTCCTGCAAGCGCACAAAGGTTTAATACCGAAGGCCGAATTAATCAAAATAAAGGGTATGCAGGTTTCGAACTGAATGTACCGGCGCTGGATAAATTGCCATAACAAATGCTAAATGACATCAGGGTAGCCATCGAATTTTGATGGCTACCCTGATTCTTAATTCATCTCATTAGTCGATCATGCTCATGTGGAGTAAAAAAATGGTAAGAAAAAAATCACTCAGACTGGCATTTATTCTGCTGATTACCGCCTTGAATACCTTTGCACAACAAACGGGCAGACAAAACATCAGTCTTAATGAGCAGTGGCAGTTTAAGAAAGAGGATGGTACTATACAAGATGTTAGCCTACCACATACCTGGAACGCTCAAGACGTATTGGATGATGCGCCCGGTTATTACAGGGGTTTAGGAGTATACAAAAGGAAACTTAAGCTTGATGAATCAGCAAAAAACAAGGAAATTTTTCTGGTGTTTAACGGTGTTGCACAAGAAGCTGAAGTATTGGTAAATGGTACTTCTGCAGGTAAACACCTGGGGAGCTATACCCGGTTTATTGTAAAAATCAATCCTTATTTAAATTTTAAAAATGACGAGATTGAGGTACGGGTAAATAACCGTTTCCATGAAGATATTCCACCCCTTACCGCAGATTTTACTTTTTTTGGAGGCATTTATAGAAAAGTAACACTGCTCATGCTTAATCCTGTTCATTTTTCGCAGCAAGAAAGCGGTAGTTCGGGGATTATGATCACCACACCCAAAGTTTCAGCTCGTAAGGCCAGTATCAACATCAGTAGCGTGTTAGAGAATACCTCAAGTGTACCCAGGAAGGTTAGATTGGTGAGTACGGTATATAATGCCAAAGGCCTAGCAGTAGCAAGTATTAATTCGGTTTCAACTTTAAAGAAAGGCGTAAGGAAACCTGTTGTGCAGGAGATCCTTTCCATAAAGAACCCCGAATTATGGTCGCCAGAAAATCCTTATTTATACCGGGTAATTAGCAGCATTATCGATGAAAAATCTAAAGTTGTGTTAGATCAGGTCTCGCATCCTTTGGGTTTTCGCTGGTTTAAATTTGACGCGTCACAAGGTTTTTTCCTCAATGATCAACCTTTAAAACTCATTGGCGCCAGTAGACATCAGGATTATGAAGGCTTAGGTAATGCTACGCCTGACGCCTTACAAATTAAAGATGTGGTATCGCTTAAAGAGATGGGTGGCAACTTTTTACGGGTGGCACACTATCCTCAAGACCCATTGATTTTGGAAACTTGTGACCGTTTGGGAATTCTAGCATCAGTAGAAATTCCGGTGGTAAATACCATTACCGAGAGCAAGGCTTTTACAGAAAATTGCATGAATATGCAAAGGGAAATGATCAGGCAGAACTTCAATCACCCGAGTGTGATTATTTGGGCATATATGAATGAAATTTTGCTGAGGTTAAAATTTTCAAATGATAAACCCCGACAGCAGATCTATTTTGATCATGTTCGTGAACTGGCGCAAAAGCTGGATTCACTCACCCGTCAATTGGATCCTTCCCGTTACACTTTGCTGGTTAATCACGGTTCTTGGGATCTCTATAATAAAGTTGGCCTCACAAAAATTCCGATGATTGTGGGCTGGAATTTATATTCCGGCTGGTATTCTGGGGTGCCTGAAGATTTCGCAAAATTTTTAGATCGCCATCATCAGGCCTTGCCCAATACGCCTTTTATGGTTACAGAATACGGAGCTGATGCAGATCCCCGAATCAGGTCTTTTGCACCGATCAGGTTTGATAAAAGTGTTGAATATGCGGTGAAATTTCATCAGGTTTATCTAAATGCAATGTTAAGCAGGCCCTTTGTAGCTGGCGGAATGGCCTGGAACCTGGCTGATTTCAATTCTGAAACCCGCGAAGAAACCATGCCACATATTAATAATAAAGGTCTGTTAACCATCGGCCGCGAGCCTAAGGATACTTATTTTCTATATCAGGCCTATCTTTCAAAGAAACCTTACCTTAAATTAATGTCTGCACAGTGGAATGATCGTGTAGCGATTGCTGATTCGGGAAAGTTGGTGAGTACCCAGCTGATTCAGGTTGCCACCAATAGAACTTCTGCAGAATTATTCCTCAATGGAAAAAGTTTAGGCAGTAAAGCGGCTAAAGATCATGTAATTGATTGGGCTGTTCCTTTTGCAGGCGGATCAAATCAGTTAAAAGTAGTATCTGGCGAATATAATGATCAAGCAGTAATTGACATGGAATTGGAGCCTTATCGCTTTGAAAATGAGCAAATTCCCTTCACACAATTAAATGTGTTACTCGGTTCCAAACGTTTTTATATCGAGAAAAAAGAGCAACGGGTTTGGATTCCAGATCAGCCTTACCAAAAAGGGGCATGGGGGTGGATTGGTGGCGAACCTTACAAAGGCACCAATAACAGGATTACCTATGGAAGTGATCAGAATATCCTGAAAACAGAGAACGATCCGGTTTATCAAACGCAGCAAGTTGGTATCAGGCAGTTTAAATTTGATGTGCCGGATGGTGAATATGAAATTGCCCTGCATTTCGCGGAACTGGTTGGTGGCGTTGATAAAGAAGCATTGGCTTATAACCTGGATAATAATCATCGGGTAGAAACAGCAGTAAAAAGAATTTTTAATGTCAACATTAACAGGACTCCATTCTTAAAACGATTGAACCTGGCTGCAGATTTTGGTTATGCCACTGCTGTTAAAAAGAGTACTACCATAACTGTTGAAAACGGAAGGGGAATCTCGATTGATTTTGTTCCTATTGAAGGCAATGCGGTGCTTAATGCGATACAAATCCGAAAAATTTATTAGCGAAATGTTACAAAGAACGATATCTACACTATTCATCTTATTGTTTACAACTGGATTAGCTTTTTCACAGCAGTCTGTCAGATTAAATGATAACTGGGAATTTTTGAAGCAAGATTTAGGCGGAATCTGGGAGGCCGTTCGCCCGGTGGGAGAGGGAAACCCAGAGGCTGTTCCAATTTGGGAAAAGGTAAAATTGCCACATTGCGTAAATGCAGCCGACGCCGTTGACCCAGATCTGAACTACTATCAAGGGCCGGCCTGGTACAAAACCCAACTTAAAATTGACAATCCATATCAAAACGGCAGGACGTTTTTGCATTTTGAAGGCGCCGGACAGAAAACGGAAGTTTATGTATATACCACAAAAGTTGGGTCGCATGTTGGAGGTTACGATGAGTGGACGGTTGATATTACGGATGCGGTTGCTGCGTTTCAAAAAACTGAGCTTTATGAAAAACAATTTAAGGGAAAGGTTCCGATCAGCATTCGTACAGATAATTCGAGAGACCTGGAAATGATTCCATCAGATTTATCAGATTTCAATGTTTACGGTGGGATTTACCGGTACCTAAATCTGGTCTACGTACCTCCGCTTTCTATGGAGAAAATTTTTGCCAGCGCCAGTGTTGATTCGTTGGGGAAAATGGGCCATTTGAGTGTTAAAACCAGATTTTATAATCCTGATCAGATTAAAGACGGCAGCGTAAAGTTAACGTTGCTAAACCCTGGTGGAAAGATCATATCAGAAACTACCCGAAAAATCACCAGATCAGATAGTCTGCCAATATGGACGGTAGCGGTTAAAAAACCAGATTTGTGGTCAACCACCCAGCCCTTACAATATCGGCTACTTTATGAAATCATTTCTACAACAGGTAATTCCAGAGGTGAAGAAAAGATTGGTTTCAGACATGCCGAATTTGTAGAGAAAGGGCCCTTCAAATTAAACGGAAAGCGTTTGTTGCTGAAGGGTACACATCGACATGAAGACCACGCAGGTGTTGCTGCTGCAATGACAGAAGACCTGATCAGGACGGAAATGAGAATGATGAAAGAAATGGGTGTAAATTTTATCCGCCTCGGGCATTACCAGCAATCTAAAATTGTGCTCAACCTTTGCGATAGTTTGGGAATATTAGTCTGGGAAGAAATTCCCTGGTGCCGGGGTGGTTTAGGTGGACCAGTTTATAAAGAACAGGCAAGGAGAATGCTGACCCATATGATAGAACAGCATTATAACCATCCTGCAATTATTATCTGGGGATTGGGAAATGAAAACGACTGGTCCGGGGATTTTCCGGAATTCGATAAATTAGCAATCCGGGCCTTCATGAAAGAACTAAATGATCTTGCACATCAGCTGGATCGGTCGCGTTTCACTGCAATCAGGCGTTGTGATTTCTGTTCAGATATTGTAGACGTTTATTCGCCATCCATATGGGCGGGTTGGTACCGTGGTGCTTATACCGATTATAAGCAAGTAACAGCTGACGAATTTGCCAAAGTAAAACGCTTTTTACATGTAGAATGGGGCGGTGACAGCCATGTAGGAAGACATTCTGAAGATCCTGATCAGGCGCTTAGCAACGTAAAAACAGGTGGAAGTGCTGATGAAAGGGCTGGTGATGCCTCACTTTATGGCGGTGCTGCAAGAATTTCGAAAGATGGCGACTGGAGTGAGTCTTATCTGGTAAACCTGATCGACTGGCATTTAAAAGAGCAGGAAAATATGCCTTGGTTAAGTGGTACGGCTTACTGGCCGTTTAAAGATTTTTCTACGCCGGTTAGGCCGGATAATCCCGTGCCTTACATGAACCAAAAGGGGGTGGTTGAACGGGATTTTACCAGGAAAGAGGCTTATTACGTTTTTCAATCTTATTGGACTAAGAAACCCATGGTTCGTATTTACGGTCATACTTGGCCTGTACGTGCTGGTGTGGAAGGTGAACAAAAGATGGTGAAAATTTATTCGAACTGTAAGGAGGCAGAGATTTTCCTGAATGGGAAAAGTTTTGGTGTCAAGAATAGAAATAGTCAGGATTTCCCAGCTGCTGGTTTACGCTGGAACCTTCCATTTCAGAAAGGTAAAAACACAATAAATGTTGTAGCAAGGGATGGAAAGGAGATTGTAACTGATGAAATTGAATTCAACTATCAAACTGAAAAATGGGAAAAACCAGCTGAACTTAAAATAACAAAAATAGATCAGGAGGATGATGTTGCAACGCTGGAACTTAAACTTTTTGATGCAAAAGGTATACAATGCTTAGATGCCAAGAATTGGGTGGGCTTTGGTTTGACCGGAGATGGTAAACTTATCGACAATCAAGGCACTGCCAAAGGATCAAGAAAAGTGCAGGCTTACAACGGAAGAGCCATTATTAAAGTAAAACTTAATGCTGGCAATAGCGTAGTTTCTGGTTCTTCACCAAATTTAAAAACTGTTTTTATCAACTTATGATGAAGCGATTTCCGTTATTTTTAATCCTCGTGCTAATTTGTTTTCTGACAAATTCTTTCACCTATACAGCACCTCCTTTAACAGATTTAAGAAAGAAAGCTACTGCGTTACTAAAATTGCAGGTGCTAACAGAGGCCGCTTGGGCAATGCAGCAAAAGCCTGTAACAATCACTGCTGATGTTTCGGATCGAAGCGCGGGCGGTAAGCATGATTTTTTTTCGGAAGCGGATTACTGGTGGCCGGATCCTCAAAACCCTGAAGGGCCGTACATTAATAAAGATGGTTTGAGTAACCCCGATAACTTCGTTGCACACCGGAAATCAATGATTCGATTGAGTAAAATTATCGGTGCACTGGCATCGGCCTATAAAATTACAGGCGAAGACCGCTACGTGAAACAAGCTGTTAAACACCTTCAGGCTTGGTTTATCAATACAGAAACGATGATGAACCCAAACCTACTTTTCGCCCAGGCCATAAAAGGTAGGTTTACAGGCAGAAATTTTGGCATTATTGATACGATCCACCTCATGGAAGTGGCGCAGGGAGCCCATGTGCTGAGCCAATCGAAATGGTTTGATACCCATACGCTGGGTGGTATAAAAAAGTGGTTTGCAGATTATATCAACTGGCTGAACACGTCAAAATTAGGCCTTCAGGAAAAAATGGTAAAGAATAATCGAGGGCACTGAAAAAGTTACCTCCTTTAGTGGGTTAACTTTGAGAATCGATCATGTGAACATGTTTTCACTTGATCGATTTTTTATTTAATGGGTTTTATTTTCTAGTCTGTAAGTTTGCTTTTGTGTGCTGACATTGGAACATGAAGTTTTGGGGTCTTTATTTGACACTATTTTGGCTTCTAGATAGCCAGTTTGATGATTCTTTTCAAGTTTACAGTGAAAATAGCAAGTGCACCCTGCATTTCCATGCCGTTTATTCCATAGGCTATTGCCCGTCCATATCCGTGGACGTTTTTTAATTCGCTGTTTTTGGCTTCAATCTTGTATCGGTGCCGGGCTTTGTCCCTGTAATATTCAGTCTCCTGAAAGATCATCTGCTCCTTGTGCAGGTCTGATTTTATAGATACCGAATAGCTTTTGGTTTTTGCGCCGGGTTTGTAGCAATTTTCCCTCAATGGGCAGACCCTGCATTTTTCAACGTCAAAATAATAAGTGTCTACCTGATTGATGCCATCCTCTTTTTTCCCCTGCCTTGCTTTTCTAATAGCCAGGTGGCCCGCGGGGCAAACAAACATATCAGCATCCTTATTATAATCGAACCTGTCCTGGTCTTTTCTAAAGCCCTGTGTTATCGAGGGGTTCAGCTTTGCTACGATTTTGATGTTCTTATCATTCTCACCCTTAAGCCTTAGATTTTCCTTACCGGAATAAGCTGAATCGCCAATTATCGTGTCAACGGCTATTCCATTCTCCTGGCTCATCTTCAAAAGATTTGGCAACTCCGGACCGTCGCCTTTTTCTCCTGAAGTTACCACCGCGGCGGTAATGATCCGTTCTTCCGTCATCGCCAGGTGGGTTTTGTAACCAAAAAAACTGCTGTCAGCTGTTTTGTGTCCCACCCTCGCATCAATATCCCTGGACAGGGTATAGTTCTCCTGAGTATCTTCAACCGTTTCTTTCAAGAGATTGAGTTTCTCTTTTACAGCTGGTATTTCGCTTAATGTCTGATCAGATTCGATGCGCTTTTGCAATTCTTTGCAGTATTCAATTTCCTTTAGGATGTCATTTGAATCGTTTTTCTCCGGCATTTGACCCCTGAAGTCATCATCCATGAGATAAACTGCCTTGCGCAGCAACTTCGAACGTTGCCTAAGTACCTCAAGAGCTGAATATGGATTGGATCTGGAAAGTGAGTGCGTGGCGTCAACAATGATAGATCTGGATTTGATAATACCTTTTTCAAGAGCCAATGAAACGGTTTTACCAATAAGTAGATTGAGCAGGTCCATATCCCTCAGCCTAAGCTTCCGGAACTTGGTCAGTGAACTGGGATTGATCACATCCTCTTCAGGGGACATTTCCAAAAAGTATTTAAAAGACATATCATAGCGGGATCGCTCCACAACATCAACATCCGAAACGGTAAATATCGTTTTCAAAAGCAGATATTTGAACATGCGCACAGGACTCTCTGCCGCACGCCCATTGTCCTGACAATATTTGTCCAAAAGCTCGTTATATATAAAACCAAAATCTATAAGCTCGTTGATTTTGCGAAGCAGATTCTCCTTGGGGATAATCAGATCGTAGAGCCTGGAAAATTCGCTAAACTGGATTTTTTGTTGTTGAAGAAGCATTTTAAAAGCCGTTCTGGTACACCTTTAAAATACAAAAAAAGGAGCAGAAATTATTAATTTCTACTCCTTTTTTCTGACTCAATCTTGAAGGGACTTTTTCAGTGCCCTCCAATAATCATGCTACTTGCTGGGTAATGCAAACCGCTGCATTTGCAAGGTTTTGTG
>JAZBLB010000011.1:130489-154105 GCA_037032985.1 Bacteroidota bacterium | reverse complement strand
TTAGTATCAAGACTGGGTGCAGTTTCCAAATTTCAATTAACTGTTTCCAATTTCCTATTCCCTTTTTCTCCTATTTCCATTTCCCTTTTTCCTATTCCCCATTTCCTATTTTCTATTTACAATTTCCCATTTCCTATTCCCCATTCAAAAAATCAACTTACTTACTAATTTCTACCTGATCATACTGATTAAACTGATCATAAGAAGACGTAATTACTTCATCGCCCTTGGTTAACCCGTCTAAGATTTCGTAATACAAATAATTTTTTCTTCCTATTTTAACATTTCTCTTAGTCGCTTTTCCGTTGTTTACCACAAATACCCAGGAACCGCCGGTGCTTTGAAAAAACTGTCCTTGTGCCAGCAATAGCGATTTGCTGTTATCAGATAATGTAAGCTTGGTTTGTAGCGATAAACCGCGACGTAAACCTTCTGGAGATGAGCCTTTAAATACCATCTCCACTTGAAATTGACCAGATGTTACCTCAGGAATCACTTTACTCACCGTCAAGTTATAGGTTTTACCATTAAACTCGCAGCTTGCTGTTTGTCCTTCTTTGACCCGGTTGATGTAATATTCATCCACACCAGCCTGCAATTTATAACCTTGCAATACGTCTATCTTACCAATCATCTCATTTGAATTGTAAGATTTACCAGTTACAGGATCATATGAAGACAATTTACCTGAAACCGGCGCTTTGATTGTCATGTTCTCAATATTTTTACGAATCATTTCCAAACTCTCATTCATTTGATTCATCGATTGATCGATTTGGGAAAGTTGCATTTTCCTACTTTGATTCTCTTGTTTTATAGCTTGTCTTACTATTTTCAGCTTACCCTGGTAATATTCGTAATCCTGCACCGATTTATTAAACTCCTGCAGCGTGATTACTTTTTTAATATAAAGCGTGCTATCTAATCGGTACTGGCGGGTTGCCGTACGGAGGTTATTTTCAACATCCAATACATCCTGATTTAAAATCCTCTGATTCTGCTCCAGATCTAATCGCGATTTGCGGAGTTGATTAATCTGCTCTGTGGCGGCAGTCTGTTGTGAGGTATAACCCAACATCGCGTTTGAATTGGCGATTCTTAATAAGGGTGTTCCTTTAACTACAGAAGCACCATTCTCTGTAAAAATCTCTGCAACTGTTCCCCCCTCGGCAGAGCTCACAATTACCGAAGTTAGCGGAACAACGCTGGCATTCAATAGCACCACATCCTCAAAATCTCCGTACGCTACCTTACTGATGGTTAGTTTCTCGGCATCAGCACTATAGGTTTTCTTTAGTGATAAAGTATAGCCATAAAGTACAATCGCTACAAAAATAACCGCTCCTCCAAGCATCAGTAGGTTTTTGGTAGTAAATCTTTTTTTCTCTATTTTCTTATCCATTGTTCGGTGCTACTGTTCGGTTTCCCTAATAACCAAGCTTGTGCCAAACCGACTGACAACAAATAAAACTTTATAAATCAGAGAGTTAAAATTTATTATAAATTTATGATGTTCGTTATCGAACACTTTATGTACGGGAGCGGACAGTTTGATTATTTTTGGAGGCGGAAGTGCTTCAAGCGTGCAAATTCGAATGCTTTTCCAGGTGCCTTCCAGCTAATGAAAACAAACCACCATTCTAAGGATTAATAAAACATGTTAGACGCTACCGTTTTAATTATCGATGATGACGATGACATTCTCTTAAGTGCCAGACTATTCCTGAAACAACAGGTAAAGCAAGTCGTTACCTGCAAATCTCCTAAAGAAATAAATGTGCTCTTGAGTAAAAACGAGGTGGATATTATTCTACTGGATATGAATTACCAGAAAGGTGCTAGCGACGGGCGTGAAGGATTATATTGGCTGGAACATATTTTATCTATTGATAAAGATTATGTGGTGATTTTGATGACCGCTTTTGGGAACGTAGAACTTGCGGTTAAAGCCATAAAAAAAGGTGCAACGGATTTCATATTAAAGCCTTGGGAAAATGAGAAGCTCTTCGCCACCCTTTCAGCCGCATCTAAGCTACGCGAATCGAACAGGAAAGTGAAGAAACTTGAAAAAATTCATTCTTCCCTTCAAAAAGACATGACCCGCGGTTTCGAAAACATTGTTGGTCAGGCAGAAGGCATAAAGCAGCTCCAAACTACCTTAATCAAAGTGGCACCTACCGATGCTAATGTTTTAATTCTGGGAGAAAATGGGACTGGAAAACAAGTCTTTGCCTATGAAATACATGGCAACTCACAGCGGAAAAATCAGGTATTTATGCATGTGGATCTCGGCGCGCTAAATGAAAACCTATTCGAAAGCGAACTCTTTGGCTATGCTAAAGGTGCTTTTACGGATGCAAAAGAAGATAAACCTGGTCGGTTTGAGTTAGCCGATGGCGGCACAATTTTTTTAGATGAGATTGGGAATTTAACACTGCCACTTCAGGCCAAATTATTGAGCGTTTTGCAAAACAGAACAGTTACCCGATTGGGTGAAAGCAAAGAGCGGAAAGTAAATGTTCGATTAATCACGGCAACTAACATGCCTTTGAACGATATGGTTGCTAAAAACACCTTCCGGCAGGATTTATTATTCAGAATCAATACGGTAGAACTTTTATTGCCTCCGCTACGCCAACGTGGAAGAGATATATTGCTACTGGCTAATTATTTTATGCAGGTTTTTAGCACAAAATACCATAAAGAAAACCGAAGTTTAAGCCATAAAGCCGAAGATATTCTTTTGAATTACAAGTGGCCTGGCAATGTGAGGGAATTACAGCATGTGTTGGAAAGGGCTGTGATTATGAGCGATGGCAGAGAAATTTCGGAAGAAGATTTACAGCTAAGTCCGCAGCGATTTGCTCAAAACAGTGCCATACCTTATGAAATGGCCTTAGGAGATATGGAGAAAATGATGGTGCAAAAAGCCATCGATAAACATAAAGGAAATATATCCAAAGCGGCAGCTGAGTTGGGCCTAACCCGCGCCGCCTTGTATCGTAGAATAGAAAAATTTGGAATCTAGCTCAAAGCGGAAAGACTAAGGCAGAAAGCTTTGATCTTTTAGCTTTTACCTTTTAGCTTTAAAAACATGTTTTACAAACGCTTTACTTTTCGCCTGGTCTTCCGCCTGCTGATCATCAATTTACTTGGTTATCTGCTGTTTTATTTGATCAAAAATACCCAACTATGGTTTACCATTATTGGCGTAGGATTGATTTTTCTGGGGACCATTATTTCGCTCTACTATTACATTAATGAGATCAGATCTGATATCAAGCGCTTCATCTTAGCCGTTAAAACCCGTGACCATACCTTAAATTTCAAAAACAAAACCACAAAGGGAAGTTTCCCTGAACTTTACGAATCCTTTGGCGACATTCTTCAGGTACACAAACAAATACGATTGGAACAAGAAGCCATGTTTCAATTGATTAAAACCATCCTGGAACAAGTTCCGGTAGGCGTCATCGTAATTAACACCACAGTTACCGAGAACGAAAACCAGGAGATTGCATTTTTTAATCAGGCTGCTTCCAATCTTTTAGGCGTACCTGCCTATAAATACTGGCACCGTTTAAGGCAGCACTTACCAGTCTTCGCCAACGAAATTGATCAGATCCCCAATGGTGGAAAACGGTTTTTGGAGCTAAAGATTCACGAGAAATTTATTCAACTTTCAACTGAAGTTATTCCCCTTAATCTTTATGGAAAAAACTATACCATCATCAGTTTCCAAAACATTAAGGATGAGATTGAACAAAAAGAAACCGAAGCCTGGAATAGGCTGATCGGCGTTATTTCTCACGAAATCCTAAACTCCATCACCCCAATTAGTTCGCTATCAGACACCATTAACAGCATGGTCACAGATAAAGAAAATCTCGATCAAGATGAAATGGATGACTTAAAAACAGCTTTACAAACGATAAAACGCCGCTCGGCCGGATTATTGGATTTCGTTAAAGATTATCGCCTTATTGCAGAATTGCCTACCCCCAACCTCGAATCACATACCATCGGCGAAATTCTCAAACACATTAAAGTATTAATGCAGCCATTCGCAAAGGTGAAAAATGTAGTGTTAGAGGTAGAACAAACCAGCTCTAAAATTACCGTTCAACTTGATTTGAAGCTGATTGAACAAGTACTCATAAATTTGATTACCAATAGCATTTATGCGGTCGAGGAAAAAGTGACACCCTACATCACAGTTAATTATCGACTGGAAAACACAAAACTCTATATTGATGTAACCGATAACGGTAATGGGATTGATGTGGCAGATCTTGAAAAGATATTCGTTCCGTTCTATACCACCAGAAAAAATGGTTCTGGCATTGGCTTAACCATCAGTAGAAACATCATGAAAATGCACCGCGGAAGCATCGAAGTTGTATCTACACCGAACGAACAAACTACCTTTTCTCTCGTTTTTAATTATGTTTAAATGATCAACATTTAAATTTGAAAATCGATTTCATACTTAAGAATTTTACGCTTCCAGGTTTTAGAGAAAAATTAACGGCAGACTCTGCAAATAATCATTTTAATGTTTTTTTAATCTATAAATTCAAACAAAATAGAATTTAAGGGCTTTTATTTATGTGGATACATCAAATACAAGCATGAAAACAGTTATAATATCGAACAGACTACCCGTTAAAATTATTGAAGAAAATAACGAGTATACCTTCATCCCAAGTGAAGGAGGACTCGCTACAGGCCTTGGAGACGTCTATAAAACCGGCAACTCCATTTGGATAGGCTGGCCGGGAATTGAAGTACCGGAACATAGACAACAAGAAGTAATCGACAAACTTTCCGCCCTCAACTTATACCCCGTTTTTCTTACTCAGGAAGAAATCAATCTATATTACGAAGGCTTCTCAAACGAGGTTTTATGGCCCGTTTTTCATTACCTGGTCACCTATGCACACTATGAGCAAAACTACTGGGACTGTTATAGATCAGTAAACGATAAATTTGCAAAGGCAGCGTTAAATGTTCTTTCCAAAAAAGATAAAATATGGATTCAGGATTACCAGCTTTTGCTGTTATCAGGTGTTTTACGGGAGCATTTACCGCAATCAACCATTGGTTTTTTTCAGCATATCCCTTTCCCATCCTACGAGATATTCAGATTAATCCCTTGGCGGGATGAATTGCTCAACGGAATGCTGGGTGCAGATTTAATTGGATTCCATACTTATGATGATGTTCGGCATTTCCTTAGTACCGCAACGCGATTACTCCCTGTAAATTCTTCCGCTAATATTTTAAACAGCAACGAACGCCAGATTGTAGTAGAAGCTTTCCCGATGGGAATTGATTTTGAGAAATTTTCTAATCTCACCGGTTATGATGAAGTACAAAAAGAAATTGAATACTTCCGTAAGGGTAAAGAAGATATGAAAGTCATCCTTTCTATTGACCGATTGGATTATAGCAAAGGAATTCTGGAACGGTTAAAGGCGCTGGAATTACTGCTTCAGGCCCACCCGGAATACATCGGCAAAATTGAACTTTACATGATTGTGGTACCTTCCAGAGATACCGTACCGCAATACAGGGATTTGAAAGAGCAGATTGATCAGTTTGTAGGAAATTTAAATGCCCGTTATCGTTCCATCAACTGGATTCCGGTAAATTATTTCTACCGCTCATTTCCAATTGAAGTGTTATCCGCACTTTATGCCACCGCAGATATTTGCCTGGTTACCCCCATGCGGGATGGAATGAACTTGGTAAGTAAAGAATATGTGGCCAGCAGAAATAATAACGATGGCGTATTGATTTTAAGTGAAATGGCAGGTGCATCCAAAGAGTTAACCGATGCTGTAATCGTTAATCCCAATAATCTTGGCGACATTATGGAGGCCATTTTATTTGCGCTGAAAATGCCTTTAACCGAACAACAAACCCGCATGAAAGCCATGAGGGGGATTGTAGAAAAATTCAATGTTAAACATTGGGTTAATAATTTTATTTTAAGACTAAACGAAGTGAAAGATTCTCAAAATTCATTACTTACAAAACACGCAGTACATTCTATTAAAGAAGTAATTGCCGCCAAATACAATGAAACAGCAAACAGAGTTTTATTTCTTGATTACGACGGAACGCTAGTAGATTTTTCAGGAAACATTGATGATGCTAGCCCTGATGAAGAACTTTATAGTTTAGTGGAGAAATTAACTTCCGACCCAGCCAACACTTTGGTAATCATCAGTGGCAGAAGAAATGAAACGCTGGAGAAATGGTTTGGACATTTAAAGGTTGATTTAATTGCAGAACATGGTGCATGGCAAAAAACTTATGGAGATAAATGGAACTGCCTACCCCTACTCACTGATCAGTGGAAACAAGAGATGAAATCCATCTTGGAAACCTATACAGACCGCACTCCAGGATCTTTTATAGAAGAGAAAAGCTATTCTCTGGTTTGGCATTACCGCAAGGCAGAAGAAGGTTTGGGTGATTTAAGGGCCAACGAAATTGTGAGTCACTTAAAAATCCTGGCTGCAGATAAAGGTTTGCAGTTAATGCCAGGAAACAAAGTGATTGAATTTAAAAACATGGAAGTTAACAAAGGTAAAGCAGCGCTTAACTGGCTATATGGTAAACAACCAGACTTTATTATAGCCCTCGGCGATGATCATACTGATGAAGATATTTTCAGGGCGCTGCCGAATGATGCCTTTACCATTAAGGTGGGCAATAACATCTCAGAAGCAAAATATTACGTTAATGACTTTAAAGAAGTGAGACAATTGCTTTGGGGTTTGGTTCAAAAAGAGCCTTACTTAATATGATTTTCAGACACCACGTACATATCTGAATAGAGCATTTTGATATCATTGCTTTTAAATAGAAATAGCGGTTTGTGATTTACAAGCCGCTATTCTTTTGTCATAAATTTTAAAGGGCATCCTGAGCTTCCTCGATAATTTCAGAAGTTTCAGCAGATTAAATTAATCATCGCGGAAAAATCAGCGTAAATCTCCTGATCTGTGGGAAATCTTTCGGCATCTCAAAAGGCTCTACATAAAGGTTTAAAAACTTCCCTACAGATTAAGATAATCATCCCAGAAACAAATCAGCGTAAATCTCCTGATCCGCGGGAAAAATTAAACCTTCTCTATAAAAATATTGGTCTATCTAACTTAATTGCAATGCGATATGCGGCGTTCATTAGGCCAACATGGCTATAAGCTTGAGGGAAATTTCCCCACTGGCTACCTGTTTTGGCATCCACATCCTCACTAAATAGCAACAAATGATTGCAATATTTGATGATGTTTTCAAACTCCTTAATCGCCTCATCCGTTCTGCCTACGCAAGCTAATGCCTCAACATACCAAAAAGCACATATCAAGAAAGTAGTCTTTGGTTTCCCAAAATCATCGGCATGCAAATAACGATAAAATAAACCATCCTCAGTTTTTAACTCCCTTTCTAATGCAATTAAATGGTCTTTCGCACGGTCAGAAGCCGGGTCAAGATAGTTCATCATAATCAACTGTAACGTACTCGCATCCAAATGAGGACTACCCACTGCATTGGTGTAAACTTTTCTTTGCGGATCGTAGCAGGCTTCAATATGCGCTGTAGCCTTATCAATCAAAATCTGTGCACGTTTTTCAAAATCTTCGCTGCCAATTGTTTTCGCCATTTTCAACGCGGCATTTGCGCCAGCCCATTGGAATAAGTTACTGTAGCAATGAACGTTCGCTATATTCCTAAATTCCCAAATTCCAGCATCCTTTTCATCAATTGTCCTTTCTATTTTAGACAATACACTTTCAATCCATTTTACAGAATCACTTCGCTCTGAAAATACAAAACGATGATCGGTATATAGCGGTAACATAGAAGTCAGCACCTGCCCATAGATATCGTTTTGGATATGCTCATAAGCCTGGTTCCCTACTCTAATTGGTTTCTCACCCAGATAGCCTTCTAAATGAT
This sequence comes from Bacteroidota bacterium, assembly GCA_037032985.1. Lineage (GTDB taxonomy): Bacteria > Bacteroidota > Bacteroidia > Sphingobacteriales > Sphingobacteriaceae > Pedobacter. The sequence goes on along the minus strand of JAZBLB010000011.1, from coordinate 146,131 downwards.
CTAATGTACTTTCTGTAATCTCCCGCTCACCTGCAATCCCATATAACGGTTGGTAACGCTCATCTTCGTTATGAGAGATATCAGATAAATAATTAAAATATTTCTCCATTTCCTCAAAATGCCCGATATGATTAAGGGAAGTAAGTACATAGTGAGAATCCCTTAACCAGCAATAACGATAATCCCAGTTCCGGGTACTTCCTGGCGATTCTGGCAAACTCGTTGTACTTGCAGCAATGATTGCTCCTGTATCTTCATACTGATGGATCTTTAAAACCAACGCAGATCGAATAACAAAAGGTTGGTAGAAGCCAGCGATTGATGAATGTTTAATCCATAACCTCCAGTAACCTATTGTTTCCCTCAAGAAATTCTCAGCAGTGCTTACAATAGGCGCCTCAAGGTTCTGACCATAAGTCATCACCAGGTATTTTGCCTCATTAAGTACAAAAGCTTTTTCGTCGATAATATAGGTTAAAGACACGTTCGTGCTCAGCCGGATATTCTCATCGCAACCTAAATAATCGATATGGTTACTTCCGCGGCTAGCCCTCATCCTGCCTTGACCATAATCACAAACTGGCTGACATTTAATGGTTACCCGTGGATTTCCCTCTAAAGGTTCAATTTTTCTGATGAGCATTAACGGCTTAAAATACCGTTCGTGCAGGCGAAAGCGAGGAGCAAAATCCGTAATCCGGTATTTTCCGTCTTCAGCGGTGATTTCAGTTCTTAATACATTGGTGTTTTCAATATAATATTGCGTTGAAGTATATTCACCTTGTGGTAGAATCGAAAATTCTCCGCCTTTGTTCTTATCCAATAAACTTCCAAAAACGAAAGGGCTATCGAAACGAGGCCAGCAAAGCCAAGATATATCAGTATTTTTATTTACATGTGCCATAAAAGCACAGTTTCCTATTATTCCAGTTTGATAAAGATGCTGTTCAGCCATGAGCTATTTTTATGTGTTTATCAACAAACAAGCTTATCTCGAAAATGTTGTCAATAATGTAAAAAACATCAGTTTAAACCATTAAAACCTAGCATTCAGCTACATAATAGCTATGATTTGAGTAGTATCATCAAATTAAATAAGATATAAAGGAAATTGTCAGTCTTTAAAAAAGTTATTTCCTGCTATTCTGAATAGCTATTGATACATAATAATAACATCATAAACTATCACCAAACTATCATGACCATAAAAGTTACAAGACATGATTTGCACCAATTTTAATGCAACATTCTGTATAGCAAAGAGTAAGTTGAGATCAGTACCTTGAGGATCCTTTAACCGTAAAATAAATTCTTCGATATGCGCAAATAGCAAAACAATTACTAACTTAACACAGTTATCTACACCAAATATTTGATGGAAATTATACATATAAGCGCCGAGTGTTACCCTGCTGCAAAAGTTGGCGGATTAGCTGATGTAGTTGGGGCCCTACCAAAATACCAAAATAGAACCGGCCATATTGCCAAGGTTGTTCTTCCGGCGTACGATACTAAGTTTATCCGTGAGAGCGAGTTTGAGGTTACCTACGATGCGTGGTCTAACTATGGAAATAATCACTTTCAATACCGCGTTTTAAAAGAAAAAACCAATAAATTAGGCTTTGATTTATACCTGGTGCACATTCAAGGTTTGACTGACAGGCCCAATGTTTACGGTTATGATGATGATACTGAACGTTTTGTAGCCTTCCAAATTGCTACGCTAGACTGGATTGCACAATGGGAACACCGCCCGGATATTATCCATTGTCATGATCACCATACCGGGTTGGTTCCGTTCATGGTATCCAACTGCTTAAAATATCAGGCAATTAGCAAAGTACCTACGGTTTTAACTATTCATAATGCCCAATATCAAGGTCAGTTCGGCTGGAATAAGCTTTACTACTTACCAGCTTTCGATCTATGGAAAGGTGGCTTGTTGGGTTGGGAAGATGCCATTAATCCGTTAGCTTCGGCGATCAAATGTGCCTGGCGGGTAACGACAGTTTCTCCAAGTTATATGGAGGAGATGATGTATAATGCTCGTGGTCTGGAGAGTCTTTTACGAGACGAACGTTGGAAATCTGTTGGCATTTTAAATGGAATTGATACGGAGGTTTGGAACCCGCAAACGGACCCGATGCTGAACAAAAATTACAATTTAAAAACGGTAGAAAGTGGAAAAGCAGCAAACAAAAAGGCCCTATGCGATGTTTTTCAATTAGATTCTGCTAAACCACTCTTTACATTTATTGGGAGATTGGTTGATGAGAAAGGCGCTGACTTGCTACCAGATATCTTTTACACCGCACTTCAGCAACATGGAAACGATATTAACATTTTGATTTTAGGATCTGGAGACACATGGGTGGAAGGCCGATTAAACCAGATCAAAGACTACTACAGCGGAAAGTATAATGCATACATAGGTTACAATGAACAAGTTTCTCATGAGATGTATGCCGGGGCAGATTTCCTGCTGATGCCATCAAGGGTAGAACCATGTGGCTTAAATCAACTTTATGCATTGCGCTACGGAACGGTACCCATTGTAAGAAGAGTTGGTGGCTTAAGAGATACAGTAACTGATGTTGGCGATGGTGGATTCGGCATATGTCATGATCAAACCAGCGTTTGGGATGTTGCGCACGCCATAAGCAGAGCTGTTGGGTTATACAAAGATAAAAAAGCCTTTAAAGCTGTTAGGAAAATAATGATGAAAATTGATCATTCTTGGGATCAGGCAGCAAAAAATTATATTGAATTATACGAAATACTAAAATAAGCTTAAACATGACTGATAAAGTTTTAGGCGTTATCCTTGGCGGTGGCCAAGGCTCTAGATTGTCGCCACTTACACAAACACGTTCTAAACCTGCAGTTCCAATTGCTGGTAAATACAGGCTTGTCGATATTCCGATTTCCAATTGTTTGAATTCGGGAATTCACCGCATGTTTGTACTAACGCAGTTTAATTCGGCTTCTTTAAATAAACACATCAAAAACACCTATCACTTTAGCCATTTTAGTACTGCTTTCGTTGACATTTTAGCTGCGGAACAAACAGTGCAGAACGGCGGATGGTTTCAGGGTACGGCAGATGCGGTACGCCAATGTATGCATCACATTGTTTCGCACGAATTTGATTATATCTTAATTCTTTCGGGTGATCAATTATACCAGATGGATTTTAAGGATATGATTGAAAAACATATCGAAGCCAAAGCAGAAATTACCATTGCTACGATTCCTGTTACAGCAAAAGATGCTACTGATTTTGGTATCCTAAAAGCGGATGAGGATAATATGATCACCTCATTTACCGAAAAACCAAAAGTAGGCTTAGATGCCTGGGTATCTGATACCGGTGCTGAAATGCAGGCAGAAGGTCGCGACTTCCTCGCTTCAATGGGAATTTATGTTTTCAACCGTGAATACTTAATTAACATCTTGAACGACAATGAGGATGAGAAAGATTTTGGTAAAGAAATTTTGCCGAGAGCAATTAATGAAAGTCGGGTTTTAAGTTATCAATACGAAGGCTACTGGACGGATATTGGTAATATTTCCTCATTCTTCGAAGCTAATTTAGGCTTAACTGATGAGATTCCGAAGTTCAATATGTTTGATAGCAATCATACGATCTTCACAAGAGCCCGGATGTTACCGCCTTCTAAGATTTCTGGTACCACGCTAGAAAAAGCTATTATTGCAGAAGGTTGTATTGTGCAAGCAAGCAGAATTGAACATGCTGTTCTTGGAATCCGGGCACGTATTGGTAAAGATACTGTAGTAACGAATGCTTATGTAATGGGTAGCGACCGGTATCAAACGCTTGAAGAAATTCAATCTGAAACTGAAAAAGGAAACTCATTAATTGGTATCGGCGACAGATGCTACATCAACAACGCCATTATTGATAAGAATTGCCGGATTGGTAATGATGTTAAAATTAATGGCGGTTCACATTTAGAAGATGGCGATCATGAACTTTATGCTGTTAAAGACGGTATTGTTGTGGTTAAGAAAGGTGCAGTACTTCCAAGTGGAAGTGTCATATAGGATGATCAATTAATTGATATACGAGCCAGTCTGATCTTCAGACTGGCTTTTTTTATTGCCGCAAATTCTTCTTAAGGAACAAATCCGACAAATCCGATACTCTTCCATCGACCAATTAATCCTGAATATCTATCAAATCCTTCCTGGTTAAAGTTAAATCACTAATCTACTTGTTTACAAATATGGTGCTACTAGAACTCCCGTCAATGCAATTAATGAATCAATATCAATCCTCTAAAAAGAAAACCGCAAGGTTTTCACCTGCGGTTTTACAACAAAACAAATAATAGACGTTTAGCTTAGTATTAATATTCTTCAGCAATAATTTCATAGAAATCTCTGATGGGTTGAAACTGAGGATGTAAAGAAACTACATCTCCAAATACCAAAAGTGCCGGGGCCTGAATTCTTTTATCTTCTACCACTTCTGCGATGGTGTCTACAATTCCTACTGCAATTTTCTCATCTTTCGATGAACCATTCTGGATAACTGCCACTGGTAATAAACCTTTATTTTCATTCTGAAAAATGGCTGCAATTTCTTTCACTTTCTCAATACCGTTTAGCACTACTATGGTTGCCTTGGTTTTCGCTGCGATATATAAATCTTCGGATATTTCACCTTTAGCGTTGGTTCCGGTCACCGCCCAGAAACTCTCGCTTAAATCTTTATAAATCATTGGAATTTTTTGTAAGCTAGGCGCACCAGTTGCACTTGAAATTCCAGGAATAATTTCGGTTGGAATACTATAAGATTCAGCAGCGTCAATTTCTTCATAACCTTTTGCAAAGAAAAATGGATCGCCGCTCTTTAAACGAACTACGTGACCGTAATTCAAGGCATAATCAATGATTAGTTTGTTCACCGCATCTTGAGAGAAATCTTCATCATCAGTGCGTTTACCTACATACACCTTTGGAATACCTTCTGGTGCATAACACAATAAAGCTTCGTTCACATTAGCATCATACAATACAACATCTGCTGTCTTCAATGCTTTAACTCCCTTTAAACTGAATAAATCCGGATCACCAGGACCAGCACCTATTAGTGTAATTTTTGGTTCAATGTTAGCTTTTTCTACTTTATTCAAAATCATGTCAGAAAATATTAGCTGGTTTTAAATCTTATTAATTAAACAAATATATAAAGTCTATAGAAATTGTAGTAATTTATTTTAAAATATTTTTATTTAAGATGATTGAGTGATCAAATGTTCGTTTTTTGGGCTTCCTGCTAAAACAAGTTTAGCAAGCCCAAAGCTTTTTAAACTATACTTTTCTGCTTACTTACAGGGTACCTCTTCAAAAGTAAATTTTCCAGCTTCATAATTAATTGGCTTTCCTTTTACAAAGTAAGATCTCCCGAGGGTAGTCTCGATTTGAGCAACCCCCATAATCAGTTTACCATCTTTCTTCAAAAATGCTAAAGGATTCGTAAAGGCTCTCGTCGTATCCGTTCCGGTATTAAAGCGGTAATCAACCAATAATGTGTCGCCATGGAATTTCCCGTTAATCTCGCCACTGTTTTTAGGCTTCGCACCATATTTAACCAATAGCGAGCCTGTCACCTTGCCTGAAGCCATGGTGTTGAGTATCATTGCTGCGCTATCCTTTTCAAATGAAGAGGCATAACAGGTTTGTTTTATTATTGAGTCTTTCTTCGTATCCGCCTTATTTTCAGATTGATTGCAGGCAAATAAAAATGGAACTGCAGCAACAGCAATGTATATAAGATTTCTTTTCATAATATTAAATTAAATGTTGTTAACTAAAGATACTGATCAGATGATAAGTTCTGCATGTTTCCATAACGAATTTAAACTTACCTTAATATAACTTAAATAAAAAAGGGCAGCCAATGGCCAGTCATGGTAGGAAGAAATTCCGGCTATTTTTTATGTTTTAAAAAATAGCCCTGGATCTCCACAACATTGCACAACGATCATAGCAATTGTTAGGTCTCTAACCTCCATAGCGAAACGTCTTTTTGCAGTCTTGTAACCGATTTTATTAGCTTTTTTGTACATCAACAGCATCTTTGTACATCAACAGCATCATTGCAACAATCAGTGTCATGTACAGCATTACCTGTATACCATTTCTGTTAAGCGAAACAAGATGGCTGACATTGAGTTCCTGTTTTAGGAATCGGAAAAAGACTTCTATGTCCAAACGCCTTCTGTATGCTTGTGAAATCTCCGCCGCGGAGCGTTGGAAGTCATTGGTCAGTAGCCAATATTCCTTCTGATCTTTTCCCTTGCTCTTAACTACTACAAGCCGAAAAGGGATGTCCACCAATTCTTCGCTATAATATTTTTTGCCGTTTTTATTGATGGCAATACCGGTGTAGAGCTGAACCTTGCGGTCGCTGACCAGTACGGATTCACCCAGATCAAGCTCCATTCCCTCAGTAATGAACGAGCCTAGTTCAACCAGTTTCCTGTTTTCCTTTGATCTGCAAAGGAAAGTTATCTTCTCCTTGCTGAAAGCAGCTATCGTTCTGGTTGATTGCAGTCCTCAGTCCATCACATAAATATTCTGGTGGCCTGCTTCCTTTCCTATATGCCACCTTACAACTTCCGGCAATGCATTATCCTCGTTTCCGTAGCTGGGATTGGTGAATACGGTTGAATAACATGGCAAAACACTATCAAAGGCAATGCTACATATGACCGCTTTTTACCACTTTTGTTATCGATCCCTTCCATGCTTACGACACTTTCGCTGACCATGGAACTAATCTACCCTGATCAGGTTGTTCTTCTTCCGCTCTGTGGGTGTATATGCCCTGGAAAATTGCTCATAGATACAATCATATATCTGCTTAAAATAGTCAGGATCAACCTTGGACAATCGCTCAGAAATAGAACTTCTGCGTACCGTTTCATCTTCATCTCGATTGAAAAGCATCTTGAATACAGAATCATTAAATGTGTCTTCCAGGGTTCGCAGACTCAGTCTGTCATTGTCCAGGATGCCATAGAGCAATAAATAGAACAGCTTATTGCCTTGCAAAACCTTTGCATAATGGTCGAGCCTGGTAGTAAGAGACAAATTTGATAAAAGCGCCTCGGGAATAAAGCCAAGCAGCTATTTTACTGTGGTGTTGCGATCCTTAAATATGGCCATATCTTATTGATCATCAGTCTATAAGATGCAAATAATAATCAACAAAACAATACAACACCCTGATTTACAGGTATTTATTTTTATAAAACAACATCCTCAAAACAAAAAAAGTCGGAAGAAAAATCTTCCGACCATTACTGGCCAATGGCGCCCTTTAAAATTAAGTGTTGCGAAGTGCTAACGAACAGTTCTAATATGGTATAAGAAACTCAATCGTTTTGGGTTAAAAAAGCGATTACATTATTCTACCGCAGCCCTGAACATTAAAGCACCAACCGTCAAATTTGTCCGACTATCAATCAGGATTGCAGAACCATTTGCCCGGTTTTCATCATATAAATCGAATGCCAGAGCATCAGCGGTTTTTAAAATCACCCGGCCAATATCATTCAATTTAAATTCTTCAGCTGTATGTTTTTCTAAAGTATTGATATCAACTTTATGCAAAATTTCACTGATTTTACATTTGGTTGTTTTGCTGTTATGTTGAATTAAGTACATGATGGAAGTATCAAGCGCCCTGCTATCCATCCAACACAAATCGGCTTCGATCAATTTAGATTCTTGAGGCAAAGCCGATGCATTGACGATGGTGTCACCACGACTAATATCCACGTCGTCTTTCAAATGAATAGTTACAGACTGTCCGGCATGGGCCGCATCAGGCGCCTGATCGAAAAATTCAATTTTCTCGATAGTAGAGCTTGCTCCGGATGGCAAAACCGTAACCTTGTCATTCAGTTTGAAAGTTCCGCTTAATACCCTTCCTGCATAACCACGATAATCGTGCAATTCTGCTGTTTGCGGACGAATCACCCATTGTACAGGCATTCTCGCCAGCTGAGATTTATCTAAATTATCAGTATCGACTTTTTCCAGGAAATGCAATAAGCTTTCCCCATCATACCAGTCCATATGCGCTGAATGCTGCACAATGTTATCTCCTTTAAGCGCACTTACGGGGATGTAAGTAACCTCCTGTAGCTTAAGCTGTTTTGCCAGGACTTTGTATTTATCGATGATGGAACGGTAAACCTCGCCGCTATAATCTACCATATCCATTTTGTTAATACAAACAACAATGTGTTTAATGCCTAACAAGGAAACAAGATAGGAGTGGCGAATGGTTTGCTCCACTACGCCATTTCGTGCATCAATAAGGATAATGGCCAAATTCGCTGTAGAGGCACCAGTAACCATGTTTCTGGTATATTGAATGTGCCCAGGAGTATCAGCAATAATAAACTTACGTTTTGCCGTCTGGAAATATTTATAAGCTACATCAATCGTAATGCCTTGCTCACGCTCAGCTCGCAAGCCATCGGTTAAAATTGCCAAGTCAATTGATCCATCATCGTTTTTGCGATTAGAACTTTGAAGGGCTTCCAGTTGATCAGCTAAAATAGAATCGGTATCGTATAACAAACGGCCTATTAAGGTACTTTTACCATCATCAACGCTGCCTGCAGTAAAAAATTTTAATATGTTCATGTTTTTGGTTGTTTAGATGGTGATTGTTTGGTTTTTTGGAAGACTTACTAAATCTAACGTACTAAAGAACAAAACAACTAACCAACTACGTTAAAAATATCCCCCTTTTTTTCGGTCTTCCATGGCGGCTTCAGAAACTTTATCATCAAGTCGCGCACCCCGCTCAGAAATCTTGGATTCACTGATTTCGGAAATAATATCATCGATTAATGTGGCTTGTGATTCTACTGCGGCGGTACAAGACATATCCCCTACTGTACGGAAGCGTACTTGTTTACGGAAAACTATGTCGTCACCGTCCATATTTAAAAACGGAGAGGCAGCCATTAACTGCCCATTTCTGGTAATTACCTCGCGTTCATGAGCGAAATAAATGCTTGGTAACTCGATTTTTTCCCTGCGGATGTAATTCCATACATCCAGTTCTGTCCAGTTGCTGATTGGAAAAACGCGAACGTTCTCGCCTTTGTGTATTTTACCATTATAGGTGTTCCAGAGTTCAGGACGCTGGCGCTTTGGATCCCATTGACCAAACTCATCGCGAACCGAGAAAATGCGTTCTTTTGCACGGGCTTTTTCCTCATCTCTTCGGGCACCGCCAATACAGGCATCAAACTGATGTTTTGCGATTGTATCTAAAAGTGTAACGGTCTGTAGCGCATTTCTACTGGCATTTTTTCCAGTTTGCTCGATTACTTTTCCCTGATCTATGGATTCCTGAACAGAACCGATGATTAATCGCTCACCCATTCGCTCGATCATTTGATCACGGTAGGTAATGGTTTCTTCGAAATTATGACCGGTATCGATGTGTACTAAAGGGAAAGGAAATTTTCCCGGGCGAAAAGCTTTTTCTGCTAAACGCACAAGCGTTATTGAATCTTTTCCACCAGAAAATAATAAGGCGGGCTTTTCAAATTGCCCGGCAACCTCACGTAAAATGTGAATGGCTTCGGCCTCTAATTCATCTAAATAATCAAAATTATATGTGCTCATTTAAAAATGTTGTAATGTTTGATTGTTGAAATCTGGTCTGTCCAGTGTTCAACGATTTATATTTGTTATTGTTGCTCTTTTTAATGTTGTCTATTAGATCCCCTTTATCAGATTGCTTCTGCTCGCGCCTGCACTGCCTCGCAATGACTATTAGTTTAGGAAGCCATTCTTGTTATACGTTTAAGCTTTTAGCATTGGCCTTTCCGCTCCCAGTCTTTTTTCTTTGGTCTTTTCGCTTTGGTTTTCTACCCCTTCAATTCTTCCGTTGCATGTAAACCACATTCCTTTTTGCTTTGGTCTTCCCACCACCATCTTCCTGCCCTGAAATCTTCACCTGGCTGCACTGCCCGAGTACAAGGCGCGCACCCAATGCTTGGAAAACCTTTATCGTGCAGGGTGTTGTAAACAATATTATTGTCTTTAATATAGCTTTTTACTTCATCTAGCGTCCAATCGAATATGGGATGAAATTTCACCAGTTGATTTCCTTCATCCCATTCCAGATCGTGCATATCCTCACGGTTTGCACTTTGCTCTGCCCTGATTCCAGTTACCCAAATTTCATTTCCCTGTAATGCTCTTTTAAGGGGCTCAATTTTACGGATATAACAACATTCTTTCCTGTTTGCTACAGATTCATAAAAACTATTAGGTCCTTTGGTATTGACCATATCCTGTAGCAACTCATTTTTAGGGTAGTAAGCGTGAATAGGCTGGTTGTACACCTCCAAGGTTCTGTTCCATACATAGTAAGTTTCCGGAAAAAGGCGTCCTGTTTCCAATGTAAAAACTTTAATTGGAATATTATTCGAGAAAATAAGATGCGTAATGGCCTGATCTTCCCATCCGAAACTGGTTGAAAAAATAACTTTACCAGGATACTGATCCGCCAGAAACCTTAACTTTTCTACGGTATTGAAATTTGCTAATTCTGCTTTAATCTCCGCTAAATTCCGCATCACTAAATTAATTTTAAAATAAACACAATTACACTGCGCAAGCTTACAATCATTACAATGATGCCAACCGCAACCATAATGGTTTTTGCTGATATTTTGTTTGATACTTTGGCAGCAATCGGTGATGCTATTGCACTCCCAATAATCAAGCCCAGTACAGCTTCCCAATGTTTGCCACCCAACATGGTAAAAAAGGTTAATGAGCTAAGTGTTGCAATAAAAAACCTGCTGATTTTCACTGTTCCAAGAGAGAACAAAGGGTGACGGCCACCGGCAATCAAGCTTGAAAGCACAATTGACCCCCATCCACCGCCAAAAGCAGCGTCGATAAATCCACCAACAAAACCGAGGAAACCAATTTTCTTTATTTTTTCATCAGCTTTTTTTCGTTTGATATTGAAGGCTTTCATCAAAATGATTCCTCCTAAAAACAGAGTATAAACTGCAACAACTGGTTTTACATAAGAACTGTAATGTTCTAATGACGATAATATATAAGCACCTAAAACAGCGCCAATAATGGCTGGAACAATTAAAATTTTAAATAATTTCCAGTTCACATTACCCATTCTGTAATGCATCCATCCGGCAATCCCATTACTCATTACCTCAGAAATATGGATAGCCATACTGGCTGATGCGGGCGGCAAGCCCATCGCCAGCGAAAAGGAAGCAGTAGTAACGCCATAAGACATTCCAATTGCACCGTCTACCAGGGCAAAAATAAATCCTGCACCTAAGAACCAGTAAAATAGCGGATCAATGTTAATTAAGAAGGTTTGAAACTCTGGTTCTGTATTCCATAATGAAATACCTATTGCGCCAATTAGTAAGATAGACGCCAGCCAGATTAACCATTTAATATTGCGTTCTGCGAAACTCTTTTTTGGATAAATTAAGCTTTTGGTAACCTTGTTCAGCTTTTTAACTTTAGCCGAAAAATCTCCTGTTAACGTTTGGCGCAGCGCACTCATATTTTGCAACGTTTCATCTAGCTCTTCCGGCAAACCCTCGTTCAAAATTTGTTTTAACCGCTTTGCAATGGTAGGTGATTTTCCATTGGTAGAAATCGCAATTTTTAAATCACCCTTTTGCACGATAGAACCTAAATAAAAATCGCAAAGTTCGGGCTTATCTGCTACGTTAATGAGTAAACCTTTTTCGTGCGTAACCACTCTTATTTCCTCATTAAGGATATAATTATTGGTGGCAGCGAAAACAATATCGATGTTTTCCAGATCGGAAACATCAAAGCTTTTTTGCTTTATCTTAATATTTGGATAGTTGGCCGCCAGTGCCGCAACCTCTGGTGAAACCATTTCGGCCACGATTGTGATCCTCGCATGGTGGCTATTGTTTACAATAGCAGTTAACTTTTCAAGGCCAATATTTCCGGCACCAATTAATAATGTACGCAACTTATTCAGCTTTACGAAAACTGGAAAAAGCTGATTTCCTTTCTCCTCTTCAGAGAAAGATGCTTCATTATCTTGTTGGTTAGGCAATACTTGCATATTGTTTTACGAGTTTTTTAAATGATGGATGTAAGGAAACCACTTCGCCAAAAATTAACAGCGCTGGTGCCTTAATGTGCTCATGTTGAACCAAACTTTCAATCGTATCTACCACTCCAACAACTAACTTCTCCTCCGCCGATGAACCGTTTTGAACTACTGCAACCGGCAAATTATTTCTGCCTGCGGCTTTGAAGATTTCTACAATCTTAGCTAATTTTTTTAAGCCCATCAACACCAAAACGGTAGCATTGGATTCTGCCGCCTGATAAATATCATTAGAAACCTCTCCGGATGTGGTTGTGCCCGTAATTACCCAAAAGCTTTCGCTCATTCCACGGTGTGTTACCGGAATCTGTTGCAACCCTGGAACACCAATGGAACTGGAAATCCCCGGAATTACGTCAACAGCAATACTATATGAGGCGGCGTAATCCAATTCCTCATAGCCTCTGCCAAAAACAAATGGATCGCCCCCTTTTAAACGGACTACATGACCATAATTCAATGCGTAATCGATCATCAATTTGTTAATGGTATCTTGTGGATAGGAATGTTCCCCGGAGCGCTTGCCAACGTATACTTTTATAGCGGAAGCTGGTGCATGCTCCAGTAATGCTTCATTGGTTAATGCATCATATAAAACCACATCCGCAGCCTGCAAAGCTTTGACTCCTTTTAACGTTAACAAATCCGGATCTCCCGGCCCTGCACCTAAAAGTGTAATTCTTGATTCTTTATTTTGATTTAACATAAATTTAAATATTGGGTGGTGAAGATTGAATTGTGAATGAATAAATGTTTTTCCTGCGATTCTATCACCAGCAATTTCACTAATTCCTTCTTTCCATTTTATTTCACCAGCGCTGTCCTTTTTTCTTTAATCTGATTTAAAAATTCATCTGCCTGACTGTAATAAACTTTGGCAAATTCTGCAGTTGGCTCGTTTTTATTGATCTGTAAAACCAGATCTGAAAAGTTTGTTGACAGGTTAAATTCGCCTGTTTCTACATAGTGATTATCAAATTCTCTAATCACGCCAACTTGTGTACTGCTATTTACGCCCTTATCCAGAAGCAGTGATTTTGCAGCACTCACAAAAGTGCTATAGGTATGGTAAATGGCGTCGGCATAAGCACCTTTTTCCAAATTCTGTTTTGCCCAGCCGAATTTCTCATCAGCTTCTAATAGCAGTGTAGCAACAAGATCAATGACCACACCAGCACATTCACCTACACCGATTGCCGTAATGAACTGCTCAACATGCCCCCAATCTACGAACTCCTCTTGTTGCAAATTGGTTAGATCGGCCAATGGCTTCAGTAATTGATAGAAATGATCTTTTCCTTTACGGTCGTAATACTGATGAAAATTTTCTTGCGCTTCATTATTGGCTTTGAAATCGTTTAAGATAAAGTGAAGTACACTTGTTGCTCTCTTTGATGGCACTTTAATTACCCGTTCAGCCACCCGGCCCACGCCATTCCCAACTGTTCCTCCGCCAAGCATTACCTGTACTGCCGGCACAACTTTACCTTCTGCTTTCACAGAACTTCCATGGAAGCCAATTTCCGCTAAGCCGTGCTGACCGCAAGAATTCATACAGCCACTTATTTTAATATTAATGTTCTTCTCGTATATAAACTCAGGAAAATCAGTGTAAATCACCTCTTCCAAAACTTCGGCTAAGGTCATCGAATTCGAAATTCCCAGATTACAGGTATCCGTTCCAGGGCATGTAGTAATATCAGCTAAGCTATCAAAGCCGGCAGTTGTGAAACCAATTTTGTTTAGTGCTGCATACAGTGATGGTAAAGCTTCTTTGTGAACAAATTTTAACAGCAAGCCCTGGTTTTGTGTAATCCTGATTTCATCTGCTACATAAGGCTTAATGGCTTCTACAAAGGCTCTCGCCTTATCCGTTTTAATGTCACCAACCTGTACTTTTACATATACTGCATAAAAGCCATCTTGCTTTTGTGGCACTACATTAGTGGCTGACCAATGTTTGTAATGCGCTTCGTTTAATATTTTTACCGCCTCATAAGTCTGCTCCTGAGGAATTTCCGGTTGCGGCACCGCGTCTCTGTCAATGGTATAGGTTTTTACTTTATTGGCAATACGCTCTTCTGCAACTAAACGCAATACCTCTTCCAAACCTAACTTTTGAACTAAATATTTCAAGCGTGCCTTATTTCTGTTGGTGCGTTCACCATAGCGATCAAACACCCGAAGCACCGATTCCGTGAATGGAATCAATTGGTCTTCGTGTAAAAATTCTTCGATAGGACTGGCTAAAAATGGTTGTGCACCTAAACCACCTGCAAATAAGACTTTGAAACCCCTTTCGCCCTTTTCGTTAATTTTCGGGATAAAACCTAAATCATGAATATAACTAAATGCTGTATCCTGATCACTTGAAGAAAAAGAAATTTTGATCTTTCTCCCCATTTCCTGGCAGATCGGATTCCGTAAGAAGTATTTAAAAACCGCATGAGCATACGGCGATACATCGAAAGGTTCATCTTTATCTATACCAGAATTAGGCGATGCTGTTACATTTCGAACCGTATTTCCACACGCTTCTCTCAGGGTGATATCATCCTGTTCTAATTTGGCCCAAAGTTCGGGCGTTCTGTCCAAACTGACATAGTGCAACTGAATATCTTGACGGGTAGTCAGGTGCAAATTTCCGCTGCCATACTCATCAGCAATATCTGCAATCCGCAGCAATTGTTTAAAAGTCACTTTACCGAAAGGCAGTTTAATGCGAATCATTTGTACACCAGGTTGTCTTTGTCCGTAAACCCCGCGGGCTAAACGTAAGCTCCTGAATTTCTCGTCGTGAATGGTTCCATCGCGAAAAGCTTTAATCTTATTCTCCAGATCAATAATGTCCTGCTCGACAATATTGTTTTCGAGTTCTGTTCTGAAACTTTGCATAGTGTTGTTAGCTTTATCCAAAAAATGCCTCTCTTTTTACTGAGAAGCATCCAATATTTTATACCTATAAATTATTAAAATACCCTCTTCTACTTTGTTTTACAACAATAGCACATCAATTTGGCTCCGGTATTTTTAAATATAGATTTGAAGTTCATTTTTCAAATATATAAAGTATATAGGAATAGTAGTAATTTTTCTCAAAAAAGTTTAGAATGTAAGGTTGGAAGAACAAAGTGTTCATAGCCAAACAGATAAGTTATATCGGTTGTTTTAAGTGACATCAAGAATTAAGAGCATCACTTTTAGTTGGTGTAACCTGATGCCGCTGAAAGATAAGATAATTAAATATCAGGCAATTTAACCATGTAAGACTATAGACATTGCAGCTCGATAGCTTAAAAAAATACGTTAGTGCCTAAAGCTTAGTAATCAAGAAAAAATGCAGCTTCTCTTTATAATAAGATCATAAAA
Source organism: Bacteroidota bacterium (assembly GCA_037032985.1). Classification (GTDB taxonomy): domain Bacteria; phylum Bacteroidota; class Bacteroidia; order Sphingobacteriales; family Sphingobacteriaceae; genus Pedobacter. The sequence continues at coordinate 130,557 of JAZBLB010000011.1, read as the reverse complement.
TCGTAAATGCTCGAAATTTGATATTAAGAAAGACATAGACCAACACATTACGGCCTTTATTTTCTTAT
>JAZBLB010000011.1:0-130389 GCA_037032985.1 Bacteroidota bacterium | reverse complement strand
TACGGCCTTTATTTTCTTATATGCCTCAGGTGGTTTACTTTAATATTAACCATCTAAGACATATATACATTGAAGCTCGTAGCCTAAAAAAAAACTACGTTAGCGTCTACAGATTAGTAATCAAGAAAAGAATGCAGCTTCTCCTTATAATAAGATTATTAAATACCTAAATGCTCCAAATTTGATCTTAAGCAAGCCATTTAGAATAACACACTACGCCCTTTATTTTCTTATATGTCTCAGGTGGTTTACCCTTTTTAATATTAACCATATAAGACATATAGACATTGAAGCTCGATAGCTTAAAAAAAATATGTTAGTGGTAAAAAGATGTCCACTAAATAAAGAATTCAAATATTACTAGATCGAATTATCGCAATCAAGCGTATGAAATTAATGAAGCTGTTAAAGCGTTTCAATGCCCAGTTTCAATGTATCTTCACGACCAATTACATCAGCAATGCTGGTTTCACTTAAAACTTTAAGGGTGGCATCTCTTACATCTATAAAAGCGCTTCTAATTCCGCAGGTCTTCTCATCTTCACACTCATCACACTTGTGATAGAAATTCAAGCTGGCGCAGGGCACCATCGCAATAGGGCCATCTGTTACACGCATTACATGAACTAACAAAATTTCTTCAGGTTTCTTGTTTAGGCTGTAGCCTCCTCCCGCTCCTTTCTTGCTGTATAGGAAACCAGCATTACGCAAATCGAGCAGGATCTGCTCCAGGAATTTTTTCGGAATATGCTCCTCCTCCGCAATCTTTGAGATTTGCATGGGTGGTCTTTCTACGTTTTTACCAAGTGCAACAAGTGCTTTTATGGCGTATTTAGTTTTTTTGGATAGCATATATCTTACAAAGCTAATAAATTAAGTATAATTATAAAATTCGCAATGTTAACAAGAAAGCGCAAATAACACTATTGCAACCTAGAAACATGGTTAAGTTAACGAATTTAAAAAAGCTAGGGCGCCTGTATTAATCAGGGCTGCGTAAAAATACCATTGTCGCTCAACACTAACCTGTTTACGAGGGTTTAAAACCTAACTTTGCTAGCCTTTGTTAATTTTATAATGAAAAGAAGAACCAGTTTATTACCTGTTTTAGTTGTTGCTATTTTATTTTTCGCCCTTAGTGCATATGTTCTTTCAGGCCTGAGCGTCATTAATAGCCGTGAATGGCTCGCGCCTGCCTTTTGGGTTTTAATTATTGGTTTAACTGTTGCACTCGTTTTTGCAATTACACAAATTCGAAATGGGGTTAACAGCTTTTTTACCATCGTTAGCCACGCTTTTCTAATTGTACTGGTTTCGGAATTGGTTTTTGCATTTTTTTTATTACTCGGAGATGTCTATCGCGTGGTCCTATCTCTAACCATAAATTTCCAGCTACAAGGCTATCAAATTGCTGACCGAAATTCTTACTGGGTAGATTTCGCCTTTATTATGTTCTGCCTTACTGTGGTTCTTTTTGCCTTTGGTATTACCCGTGGAAAATACGCATATCGGGTAATTAAGCATACCCTTTATTTCGACGATCTTCCCAAAAGTTTTGATGGATTTACCCTAACTCAAATCTCTGATGTACACGCAGGAAGTTTTACCAAACCTAAACAGGTTCAAAAAGGAATAGACCTGATTAATAAGCAGAAAAGCGACTTATTCGTTTTTACGGGCGACCTGGTTAATAATAAGGCATCTGAAATTGTTCCATACATCAATCATTTTTCGCAAATCAAAGCACCCTTCGGTCAGTTCTCGGTGTTGGGAAACCACGATTATGGGGACTATGTAAAGTGGCCTTCTGAAGCTGATAAAATTAAAAACTTAAACCAGCTGAAAGCATATCACAAAGATTTAGGTTTCAAGCTCCTGCTTGATGAACATGTTGTGCTCGAAAAAGGTGGTGAAAAAATTATCCTTGCAGGAATAGAAAACTGGGGTGTTGGTTTCGGTGAACGTGGCGACTTAAACAAGGCTTTACAACACACTGCCGTAAACGATTTTAAAATTTTACTTTCACACGATCCGTCCCACTGGGATGCACAAGTTAAAAACCATCCTTCCAAAATTCAGCTTTCACTGGCTGGTCATACTCATGGAATGCAGTTTGGCATAGAAGCTTTTGGCATTAAATGGAGTCCGGTGAAATATCGATACAAGCATTGGGCAGGGATTAAAACTGAAAACAACCGCTATTTAAATGTAAACAGGGGTTTTGGCTTTCTTGGCTTTTCCGGAAGGATAGGCATCTGGCCAGAAATTACAGTGATCGAACTCAGAAGAAAATAACAAAATCAATTCTTAAAACAAAATCAACTATAGAAATAGTTGATTTTCCGATATTTTAGCTATCTTGTTTTTTTAACTGATACAAGATGAAACTAAGCGTATTTTTATTTTTAGCATTTTTCCTTTTCGAAGCCCCGACAATCGACAAAGATAAAGACCGATGGAAACCTTATTATATGGATATCAATCCAAATCAGGTAGCAGACAAATGGCTTCTCCCTTTTAATGTTCCAGATCGCCAGAAGATTTCCAGCATCAAGGTGATTAGTATTTTTGGCGACCATCGCGATAGCTATTATAAAGGGCACATACATACCGCAATTGATATTAATCCGGCAACGCCAAAAACTAAATTGATTGATGTTTATGCAATGGCTAATGGCGTAATTTGTTCCATACACCTGGGCGAAAATCAAAAAACAGTGGTAGTAAAGCACAAATTGAGGAATGGTTCAATGATGTTTACAAGTTATAAACACCTAAAAGAAGTCTATGTAAAAACTGGTGACTTTATTACGCCAAATACCAGAGTGGCTCGACTATTTACGAAAGAAGAGAGTAAAAAATATGGCGGCGATTACCATCATTTGCACCTGGAAATCAGAAAGAAATTTGATGACTACGGGTGTGCAAGTTGGCTAACCATGAATAAGGGTCAACTTGATGATCGGTTTTATAATCCTCTGGTCTTCCTAAAAACAAACCTGAAGTAAAACTTATACGAGGTGTTCACTCGCTAACTACTTGTTGATTTAAGCTTTTTGTGGCTTTTTGGATAGCGGAATTATTTTCTTAACACCTTCCGCTAGGCCCACAGCCGATAAACCAGCAACAAAACCGAAGGCAAATTCTTTGATAGTAGACATTAAATTTGGAAGGAAATGGTGCAGGAATTCGATATTATGAACAAAAATGCCTCCGGCCACTAAAATCAAGGCAACTGTACCAGCAAAACTCAGCACTTTTATAATTACCGGAAGTGATTTGATTAGTAAATTACCTATCGCAGAAAGCAAGCCCTTGTTATTGGAGTGCTTTACCAGTTTGTAGCCCGCATCATCCATCCGTACAATTAAGGCAACAATGCCATAAACGCCAACAGTAGCTAAAATGGCTACAACTGAAACAGTAAGAATCTGAAGGGTTAAACTTTTATCTAAAACTGTTCCAAGGGCAATGATTACGATTTCAACAGAAAGGATAAAATCAGTTGTAACGGCAGATTTGATTTTGGCTTTTTCTGCGGCCTGATCATCCTTAATCACTTCTTCAGCAACTTTAGCTTTGTCGTGGCGATGGAAAAGAAATTCAACAATTTTTTCTACGCCTTCGTAAGCCAGGTAAAATCCGCCTATTATCAAAATGAATTTAATTGCAATAGGCAGAAAAAAATTTAACAAAAGCGCAATGGGGACGATTATAATTTTATTAATTAACGATCCCTTTGTGATTGACCACAGGACAGGCAGCTCTCTTGATGAAAGGAATCCAGTGGCTTTTTCTGCATTTACTGCTAAATCATCACCTAAAATACCCGCTGTTTTTCTGGTTGCTATTTTAGCGGTCACCGCTACATCATCCATTAAAGCAGCAATATCATCTAAAATCGCAAAAAAACCTGAAGCCATACCTATCTGTCTATTTAAGGATCGCAAAATATAAATTCAATTTTACAATACCACTCACATAAAGAGATTATTGCCAATAATTGTTTTAAAGTTTTTTGATGAAACGAGTAGATTGGTTTTAATCGAAACCCTTCTGCTGTTAATCTTGTTCTTTAAATGAACTAAAAAATGAAAAACATGAATACAGATCCAAGAGAAAACGAAAACGCAGACGAAGAAGGACAAACACAAAAGAGTCCAAATGATGCACATAAAGTTGATGATAACGATGTACAACGCGGTTTAACCGGCGAAATTGATGACGAGGAGGATGTAGGTGGCGACCTTGCCGGTAATGCTGGCGGAAATACCTAGGCTTGATCTAAAGGCTTATTGTATAATTTTATAAAGCCTTCTAACCCATTGCAACTATAAACTTTAACAATGGTGCATTAGCCACCAGCGCTCAAGTAATTATATTTTAAATATTTAAAAGAATAGTCATGACAGAAAACGGAGAAAATGAAAAAGAACAGCAGGGAGAATCAAAAGAAGAGAAAGCTGGAGTAGTACCTGTAGACGATATTAAAGGAAGCGATGCCGATAGTGCTTATGCTGATGATGAAAATAGCGTAGAAGAACTTGCCGCTCAACAGCTTGGTACCGAAGCAGCGCCTGATGATTTGCAACAGGATGACGATGAAAGCACAGAAGATTAGTTTTTTTGTTATCAATTTAAACACTAAAAAGAGGGTGTATCACTTCATATTACAGATATACCCTCTTTTGTTTTGGTGATTTCCTGAAGGTTAGCTGGACTTCAGCACGTTCGGTCTAGTTAAATTACATTTTCGTTTTGGTGCTATCGGCGCCAGTTGTATCGGTTTGGGTTTGTGTTTTATCAACAGGCATGGTTGTGGTATCACTATCGGTACTTGATCCATCGGCGTTTTTACCTGAACAAGCTGCAAAAAAGATTACGAGCGCACTAAACAATACATATATTAATTTTTTCATAGGTTGTAATTTATTGTAGTTTAAAATCAACATTTGGCAGTTCACCCATCATTATCCCGCAGCTACAATTCCTTGAACCAGTAATTTCCATTGTGGATAAGATAATCCCAATTTTGCGGCACCACCTACCAGTAAATTTCTACCATTGTCTATGGTACTCTCGGTATCGGTATTGGCCACTTCGTTGCGACCATGTTCTTCGGCCGTTACGTTAAGCGCATTTTTGCGTACGATAAATGTTGAGGTTGCCGTTTCCTTTAAAAAGTGTGCCGGTGATGTTTGATCATTATCCGGTTTTGCACTTGGCCGAACCCGGATAGAAAGGAGTTCTTCTGTTTCACCTTCAGATTGAGAAATGTCTTCAATTCTTACCCAATCAAAACCATCTCCAGACTGTGGCCCAGGGCCGGGAATGTTGATCTGAATATAATCACCTTCCTGTGCCTCGCGGTTAACCTTGATCCCGTTTTGATCATAAAGTTGAAAATCAGACATACCAGAAATTTCGCCCCAGGCATTGACATTCAACAGCCTTTTACAGGCCAGCTTAAAAAAAGCTTCTGCTTCATCAGTCGTTTTTAAGGTATGATGTGCTACCGCATCAATTTGGCTTCCCACGTTTTGATCAGGAATTGGATTATGAGTATCTTCTGTTTTCATCTTAATATCTTTTCATTTACTACTATTTCCAACTATAAAACAAGAAGCTACGATTAATAGTTTAGTCTTTTGAAAAGCCATTGAATAAAAAAGCCGACAATCCTTCTGGAAATGCCGGCTTATCAATAAGTCAACGTTAATTATTTTCCAAATATTTTTACAATTGCGATTAAAGCGAGCGATGCTGCCACACCTGTAATGTATTTCCGGTGCGCCTTTGGTTTACCTGCAACTCCCCATCCGCCATGCACGGCATTACCATAGGCAACAGGGTTAAAGATGTTTCCATTTGTTGTTGAAATCGGATCCGCTTTTTTTAGGTAGCCTTTAATTACTGTGCCCGCTATATATTGTGTTAATGTGGGGAAAAGGCCAGCTGATAAACGCAAGAGTACAGATACACTTCCAACCATTTTTTCTTTTTTAGGATGATCTGCTAAACCAACAATTGCTTGTGCAAGCCGAACAGGATCATAAACAGGCGGTGCTGGTTTAAGGTGTTTTCCGGTATAATTTGCGGCATGCTGAATCCCTGGACTATCTAAAAAGGCAGGGAATGCATCGCAGACAAAGATACCAGGATAAGCGGCAAGCTCAGCCTTTAGTGCCTGACCAAAACCCCTCAAACCAAATTTACTGGCCGAATATGCCACCCCCATCGGCACAGCTAAAAAGCCACCAATTGAAATATTGTTGACTAAAATTCCACAATGCTGCTTTTTAAAATAAGGCAGAACGGCATGTGCGCCGTGCATGTAGCCTAACAAATTGGTTTGCAATACTTGCGTGGAAACTTCCATTGGCGTTTCATCAAACGCACCTACGGCCAGCACGCCAGCATTATTTACCCAGACATCTATGCCCCCTCCAAATTCATCAGCTGCTGCTGCTAAGTTAAGCACCGCATGGTAATCAGTTACATCAATTTCACGATATTTTACCTCCGCGCCAAAAATTCTGCATTCATCGGCCACCTCTTCTAGTACTGCTAAATTTCTCGAAGCGAGAACTAAGCGGTCTCCACGCCGGGCAAATTCCAGTGCGATCGCCCTACCTGCTCCACTCGAAGCGCCTGTAATGACAACTGTTCGTTTTTTACTCTCCATATTGAAATAACCCCCTTTTGAAATGGATTGTTTTCAAACTTACTAAGGAATGATTTTATTCCCCCTCAACTGATCAAATAGCGTATAGAACATCTGCTCCGTATCAATAAACTCGTGAAAGCCAAAGCGCCTGGCTTTGCTCCCATCTGAGAAAAAATCATAATCCCATGAAAAAACAAAGTCTGCAAAAGACCATGACGATAGTTGCCCGTAAGAATGCTTGATTAATCCATTATCTTGCTGAATTTCTTCCCATAAAGCTGCTTTATCAGCCATTACGTTTTGCAAAGGCATGGTTAACGGTGGTGCTACCTCCATATCAAAATAGCGTGCAATTTTTGGCCAGAGATCGTTCCATCTAATAAAGTCTCCATTGGTAATGTTGAAAGCCTGATTGGCACATTCTGGCTTGGTAGCTGCCCAAACAGTTGCCTTCGCTAGAAGACCAGCATCAGTCATATCCAATAGTGTTTTATATGCTCCCGGCTTCCCTGGGAAACGTAAAGGAATACCAATTGCTTTCGAAATGGTGGCATAAACAGCTATTGCCACAACCAAATTCATTGGGTTTCCTAAAGCTGTACCACCAACTACAGATGGTCTTAAAGCAGACCAAGTCCAGTTTTTACCTAGTTGCTGCTTTTCTAAAAATTTTTGCTGATCTACATTAAATTCTGGTGGCATGTGTCCTCCATCAGTTTCTTTCGCCGGTGTTTTAAATGGTCCTAAATGCGCACCATAAACTTTATAGCCCTGCATTAAACTTACGTGAACAAGGCTGCTTGCAACCTTTTCGATAGTATTAACCACGTTAACCAACATCGCTAAATTGGGCGCAACAAGTTCAGCCCAGCTGTCTTTATGTTGATAAGCCGCATAAAAAATGTGAGTAACGCTGGTCAGCTTTTTAAGCTTACCTTCATAATCATCTGCAGCTAAAAGGTCTACAGAAATGTATTTTGTTTTTGAATTACTTTTCCCTCCACGCCGTGACAGGCCAATGATTTCCCAATCTTCCAGATGCTCTAAATAATGAATCAGGTTGCTGCCAATTACGCCATTCGCCCCAACAACAACTGCGGTATTTTTCGGTTTCATAAAAATCTAATGGTTATTTAATTTCTTAAGCACCAAAGATGGGGTCAGATTTTTATGTGCATATTGTATTATTCTATGATAAATTTGTAATAATCTATGATTAAAAGATATAAGCAATTTCAGCCACTTAGCATTTCAGACTTCGAAGTGACAGCATGGACTCATCCCGTGCATAAGCATAACCATTATGAATTCATTTACATCAAACATGGATCGGGATGTCACTTTGTTAATTCATCAGCAATTGATTATGCTGGCGGAGAAGTTTTTTTGATCGGGCCGGAAGACGAACACTATTTTGAGGTTACCGAAAGGACGCGTTTTGTTTATCTGAAGTTTACGGATTTATACCATTATCAGGAAATAGATCGAGACAATCCAGGCATACGGCACCTGGAATATCTGGTTAAAAGCAGAGAAACGCACGCCACTGCCTTCATTCTTGAGGCTACGGATCAATTGATCGTAAATTCATTATTTGACGTTGTAATCTCTTTGAAAAGTGACCTTTTAAAAAATGAACAACTCATTTGGATGCAGTCATTAAGTATTGCACATATTTTACAGCGGAACATGCCCGAAATAAAATCGACTCAATCTTTCTCCAGAGATCTCCAGGCTATTTTCTGTTACATTCACAAGTATATTTATCAGCCGGAAATGCTCAAAGCAACTGCCATGGCAAAACAGTTTAATTTGACACGGGATTATATTGGCCCCTATTTTAAGCGGAATACGGGCGCAACACTTCGCGAGTACATTAAAACCTACAGAGGCAACTTAATTGAGGAAAGGCTGGCGAGCGGTCGGTTTAGTTTAAAACAAATCGCTGCAGAATTCGGCCTCACAGACGAAAGTCATGTGAGTAAAATTCTGAAGCGCTAGTAAATGATCTTTCAACAAATTATTTTCTATAAATCAGATTCTTTTTTATTCTGCTGAGTGTTTCAGGGGCAATGCCGAGGTAAGATGCAATCAGGTTTTGAGGAATTCGTTCAGTAATTTTGGCATTCGTTTCAATTAGTTCCAGATACTTTTCTTCAGCAGTATGCGTAATTGAACTCATCAAGCGGCGTTCTTTGGTTACCAGGCTATTTTGATAAAGAATTCGAAAATATCGATCCATCACTGGCACAGCAAGCGTAAGTGCGTTATAGTCTGCAAGTGAAATTTGCAGTAATTCACAGTTTTCTATCGCTTCAATATTAAACACGGCGGGCGTTTCAGCTAAAAAGCTACTGAAGTCGGAAATCCACCAGCCTTCCCAACCAAAAACATTAACATGTTCCGTTCCCTTCGCATCCACATTATACGTTCTCAACAAACCTTTACCCACAAAGGTGAGGTATCTACAAACTTCTTCTTCCTGCAACAAATACTGGCGCTTTCTAAGGCTTTTCGGGACAAAATAATTGGGTATTGCTTTTTTATCTGCTTCAGTAAGCGAAACTTTTTCCTGGATATGACTGAAGAGCACTTCGAACATAGGTAGTGATTTAAACTAACTACAAATATAATTTTCGCTGACACAATATCCTAAGTTCTTTTTAGGGAAACTCTTGATCCAAATCAAGTGTATTATTTGATACAGGTCATCGTTAGAAATTAGCTTGACGTTTAAATTTGCCTCAATAATAAGGTATCGATCATCCTCGTAATGGATGGTCAATTTTTTAAAATTAACTCACAAAAGAATGGAAAATATAGCTTTGGTTGTTGGCGCAAGCGGCATCACCGGAAGTAACCTTGCAGAAAAACTTATTTCGAAAGGTTGGCTAACTTATGGATTGGCTCGAAATCCAAATACTGAAATTAAAAACCTTTATCCGGTGGCTGCAGATCTATTAAATTTAGACAGTTTGAAATCGGCATTGGCCGACATCAAGCCTACCCACGTATACATAACCACCTGGATGCGGAATGATACTGAAGCAGAAAATATCCGCGTAAACGGATTGATGGTTCGCAATATTTTAGATGCTTTGTCGGAAAAAAATTCTGTGCAGCATGTGGCATTGGTTACCGGATTAAAACATTATCTAGGTCCGTTTGAAGCCTATGCATCAGAAGGTTTTCTCCCGGAAACGCCACTTCGTGAAGAACATCCAAGACTGGCGATAGAAAATTTCTACTATGCACAAGAGGATGAAGTTTATGCCGCAGCAGCGAGAGATGGTTTCAGCTGGAGCATCCACCGGCCACATACTGTAATTGGAAAGGCCGTTGGAAACGCGATGAATATGGGTACAACACTTGCCACATATGCTACCATTTGCAAAGAAACCGGCCGTAAATTTACCTGGCCAGGTTCTGCCGCACAATGGAACGGCTTATCTGATGTTACCGATGCGCGAATTCTTGCTGAACATTTGGTTTGGGCTTCTACTACCGAGACAGCCAAAAATGAAGCGTTTAATGTTGTAAATGGCGATGTTTTTCGTTGGAGCAGGTTATGGCATAAAATAGCTGCTTATTTTAAAATTGAAGCTGTGGGCTTTGAGGGAACGATTCATCCACTGGAAAAAGAAATGGAAAACGAAGCGGATCTTTGGAAAGAAATTGCGCAACGATATGAACTTAAAGAAGCTTCATTGAGCAGACTGGCAAGTGCGTGGCATACGGATCTCGACTTGGGCAGGCCGATTGAGGTAATGACTAATATGGCTAAAAGCCGAAAATTAGGCTTTAACATTTTTCAAGATACCGAAGAAACGTTTTTTAAATTATTCGATCAGCTTCGGGAAGTGAAACTAATTCCTTAAACAAGAAATCGTAACAGCATTTTAATTTATTACATCAGGGGGTGAAATCATTCGAATCCGCCCCTTGCTTGTTAAATAGGCAATACCCGATCAGGTCAAATCAAACTTCTGTGTCCAGATCTTCCAGTGAGGTTGCCGGGCTTCCCTTGGCCTTCTTTACCACAGTGATATCTCCGCTAAGTTCCAGAATCACCGCTTTCACATCCTCCATTCTATGCAATCTGTATTTCCTTACTTCCGCATAAATTTCTTCCTGAGTAATTACTTCTTTATCCATCGCGTCTTTCAAAAACAAACCATTATAGAATAATAAAGTTGGTGATGAATTAATCACATTTTCAGCAGTTTGAGATTTATTTGCCAGCCACGCCAAAGCATATTGAAGGAGAATAATGATAAGTATAGCAACTAAACCTTCGGCAATGGTGGTTGTCCCAAGAATCATTGATAATAAGGTAGAGCCTAAAGTAACCGTAACTACAAAATCAAAGGCATTTAACTTAGCTAATGTTCGTTTGCCGGAAATCCGGATGAATAAAAATAAAGCGAGATAAGAAATGATGGCGCATAGGGCAATGTTACCCAGGCTGGGCCAATCTTTAAAAAGCAGTTCTTTCATGTTAACAATGGTTAATGGTGTTCGATATAAAAGAACCATTAACCATTGCTCTAAGTTTAGCAAAGAAAATTTGAATTATTTTTTGTAGCCAGAGTAATTAAACCGCTAATAAAAATTACTGATACTGATCTAGTGCTAAATGCAACTGCTCGCGGTATTCATAAATTTCATCTGGTGAGGCAATCTGGAACTTTTCTCCGGCATCTTTGCCTTTACCAAAGGTTTCCAGGTACTTATTGGTGGTATTAAAGTGAAATCTGCAAATGGGCTTTCTGTTATTATCATCCAATAACACACCGAAATAAGATTGGGTATCTCTGGCCGCGATGCGGGATGAGGGAATTCGCTCCCGAAGGATTGCCTTAACAATTTGAAAAGCTTCTATTTCTTCTTCAGTATTAACAATTTTATTGTCTGCAGTTTCATTAATCGGCGTTACTTTCGCCTCTTCCGTTTTCTCAATAGTTTCGTTAATGCTCAATGCAGATTTAAGTCTGGAGCTAATGGACTCGTTGATAGAAATTGTTAGTGCTTTTTTGGCATATTCTTTAAACGTCACCATTCTGCTGGCCGTTAAGGGCTTGTTAAAAAATCTGCCTACCAATAGTTTTACCAGTTCATCAGACGGATTTTCAATTTCGTTTTCAAACTCCTTTCTAATGGCTTTGATGTATTTCAGGCTTTCTGCTGAATCTAAAATACTTTCGAGGCTATATTCAGTCTTTGTAAATCCTTCCAGAATTTTGATCGAACTATCTTTAAGGTCTTCAATATCAATGGTGAAGAATGGTTTTTCATCCATGATATTGGGTTTCTCCAAATCCATATAGAAATTATAAATAGTTCCATTGGTTAACACACCGAACCTGGCTTTAGATACATGGTAATAGCGGTGCAGTTGAGAATTATGCGCATCGGCCTTTTCTTTCCAGTGCTTGCATTCAAAGATGAGAATAGGCTCCCCATTTTTCTTAATTACATAATCAATCTTCTCCCCTTTTTTAGTGCCAATATCACAGATATGCTCTGGAATTACCTCCGTTGGATTAAAAATATCATAGCCTAAAATCTGAATAAAAGGCATTACAAAGGCATTTTTAGTAGCCTCTTCTGTATTAATCTGGTCTTTTAAGCCATTTACACGCTGGTGTAACTGCTCCAGTTTCAATTTTAATTCCATCTGCTTTTTGGGTGATAATTTGTTTGTAACTTTCGGTACAGGCAAAAGTATTGTGCAGCAGATGGGTTTTGTTACGGGAAACCGTAAAGGCAGGCAATGCTTGTTTCAATTAATGAGCTGTAAATTATTGTCTCAAAATTTTTTCTATTTTTTTGCCTTTTGCCAGCTCATCAATTAACTTATCTAAGTATCGTGTTTGCCTGGTGAGCGGATTTTCAATTTCTTCGATGCGGTAGCCACAAATCACTCCTGTAATTAAGGATGCCTTCGTATTTAGCCTTGCCTTTTTAAAAAATTCTTCAAAGGTCACGTTTTCTTCGATGAGCTGTTTGATTTTCATTTCATCGAACCCGGTAAGCCATCCAATCACCTCGTGTAACTCTTTAACCGTTCTTCCTTTACCCTCAACTTTTGCCAGGTAATGTGGATATACGGAACCAAATTTCAGTTTCGCCACCCGTTCGTTATGTTCCTTAGAATCTTTCATTGTTCAGTTTTAAGTTAAAGTTAAGAAAATGTAAGATCATTAGGCAGGGAATTTAGCTGAATTTTGACATCATTAAAGCTAATCTGGCAGGTAAAAACGGGCTTAATTAAATAGAGTAACTTAAAATGAGTCGCATATAAAAATCCCGGTGCCAGACGGCAACCAGGATCTCAATTGGATGTTATTTGGGAAAATAGTTTGGACCTAAAACGTATAGAACAAACTGGCTTGAATGTTATTATTTTTAAAGTCGCCAAGAGCAACACTCGGTGTTTCAGCAACTTTCTGAATGCCATAAATATATCTGGCGCCTATTCCTAAACCGATTTTGGTTTGATAACCTAGGCCACCAGCGACACCAAAATCTATCTTTTTGGCAAAATCTACATTATTAAAACCTACTACATCTTCTTTAACTTTTACGCTAACCTGCGGACCTACTTCAACATATAAACCAAAATTGGTACGGTATTTTAACAGAATAGGTACATTTACGTAAGATAATTTTATCTCCTGTGCACCCAATGGTCCGGCCAATACTTTCGCACCCTGCATAGAAAACAAAAACTCCTGCTGAATTAAAAAATTGTCAGTCACTTTAAATGCAACCGTTGCACCTGCATGAAATCCTGAAAAAGGATCAGTTGCAAAATGTGCACCATCGAAATCACTGTAATTGCCACCAGCTTTTAACCCAAACTCTAGTTTTTGGGAGATTTTTTTCATCAAACTCTGACTGAAACCACTTGTTGAAAACAACACATAAATCGCTGAAACTAATAATAACTTTTTCATATTTTTTTTTACTTTCTATCCTTGGCTTAATACCATTCTGTTTATTTGACTCAAAAGTGTGGGTTAAAACAGGATTAGAGAAACAGAAATTAGTCGAGACGGACAAATGAGAAGCTGAAGTGGAAAAAAGCTTTGTGAAAGGAGAACGGCGCTAGTACGAATTTGAGTTTAAAAGGATTTTTTCAAACCCCTAGAATCTGGAAATTCGCTAAATTTAAATGCTATCAGGTAACAAAAAGTGTAAATACTCTGGTGAACAGCTTTTTATCCGTTACTTAACCATTTAAGGAAATGTGGTGCTTTCACTTTGCTAACGTATATTTTCTCTGTAAATGGAATCTTTAGGTTAATAGATAACTTCCGCGTAAAAAAGCTGGAAACATCTGTTATTGCCTTTCTACAAACAAGAAATTGCCTGTTCGCCCTAAAGAAAGTATTCCCCGAAAGGCGCTCCATTTCATCCAGGTTTTTATTTAAAAAATACCGTTTACCCGAAAACGTAATTAAATGTACCATTTCATTGGCAAGGTGAAAGATGGCGATATCATCGAGATCAATCGGAATAATTTTATCTTGATGGTAGACCAACACGGAGGATGAACGTTGAACGCTGGTGCCTGTCATCATCCGCATCAAGGCATCCATTTGAGGCGTCTGCGCAGTAGAAAATCTCTTTTTTAGCTGCCGGTATTTCTGCAAGGCGCCATTTAAAGTTTCTGTAGTAAAGGGTTTGAGAATATAATCTATTCCGTTGGCTTTAAAAGCATCGAGCGCATATTCATCGTAAGCAGTACAAAAAATAACAGGGGATAAGACTTCGCAAGCCAGGAATATTTCGAAACTCAATCCGTCTCCCAATTGAATATCACTGAAGATAAGATCTGGCATATCTTCCTCGTTGAAATATTCGATGCCTTCTTTTACCGACATCAGTTTCACTATCTCTACTGGCTCGGATAACAGCTTAATGATGTTTAATTCCAGATCATCTGCAACTAAGGATTCATCTTCAATAATTACGATTCTCATTTTTTTAATAGTTTAATACTTACCGAAAACTGATCTTCATCCTCCTGGATAACAATATCATCTCCGCAGCAAAGCCGGTAGCGATCGGCTAGGTTTGCCAAACCAAAATTGGTAGATGCAACCTTGAATTTCTTCTTCTGTAGGTTATTGGCGATTACTAAGAGTTCTTTTTCTTGCGTAATGGTGACTATTAATGGCGATTGCTGCGTAAAATTATTATGTTTAATGGCGTTTTCTAAAAGCGGTTGTAAGGAAAATGAGGGAAGAAAGAGAACTTCCAAAACATGTTCATCAACTGAAACTTTACATTGAAGCGCATTTCCAAATCTGATTCGCTGCATTTCCAGGTAATCATTCATGAATTTGATCTCATCCGCTAGAGAAGAAAGATTCGATGCCTGATGATAAATAGATGCCCTTAAAAATCCTGCCATATGGACAATATAATGGTCGGCCACACCTGTATCTTTGTGGTATAGTGCCTTCAATGTATTCAAAGCATTAAACAGAAAATGTGGATGAATCTGTTGCTTTAACAGTAAATTTTTAGCTTCTGCATTGGCCGTTCTTAGCTGCGCTACTTCCAGGTCGGCATGTACTTTATGTTCATAAAGCAAGACTGAATCGTGCATAACAATAACGATCGTATTCATCATAATTCCTGACCCTGTAAAAGCTAAGCAAAGATTAAAGCTCCAGTATTCACCTGAAAACCTGGCCAGATAAGCGCAAGCAGGCCACAAGGCAAGATAAATGAAAATGCTTAAAGGATAGGTAATCAAACACCGGTAAAAGGTAAACTCCTTTGATTTTATAGAAAAGTTCCTCCCCAGGAAAACCATCGTCAAAACATCGCTATGGCCAATAAGCGCAATGCTAAGGAAAGAGAGGATAGTATAAGGGTATAGCGCGGTACGCGAGCCGTTGTTAAAGTATATGATGTAAAAAATTAAACCAATAACAATTGCCATAAACCAGCTCAAGCCGTTAAGACGTTTGACATTTAGTTTAAGTACCATATTGGCGAATTTAATTTAATACTACTCATACATTTCGAAGAAAGCACCGAAGCGGTCAAAATGAGGGCTAAGGCGGACAGGCAGGTTGGTAAAAATGCTATCAAAATAGTTTGCTGATCTTTATTTTCATTAAAATTATCAGTAGCAAAGAAAATATTTTTCCCCAATGAATCCAATTCAATAATTTGTTAAATCAAATTTCACTTGATTAATCACTTATTGTGTTGTCAGCAAAAGCCTGTATCGTTCCCACTACGCTTGCAACGTTTCCTTTCATAGTTATAGCCTTATCATTGCCCACTATAAGCCGCGGTTTTCTCTTCTGTAGCGGCCTTACCATGTTGCGTATGAAATCGCTCACCGCCTTTGCTCCGCACACACCGCAGCGGCCGCCAGCATTAGATATTTACAGCGGCTACAATTTGAACTTGCCTTAGAACAACTATAGCTATAACAAGTAGAGACACGCAGTCTCGGCTTTAATTTTGCATTTGGCAGGTAAAGTATAGATAAGTGCTAAACTCAACACCATTAAGATAGTTGTTTTTAATAAGAAGTGACAAAACGTGTGAATTGGAATTATTTGCCTTGTAAATTACCTTTAATTACGATTCAAAAACACCAATAGCTATGTATCTATATAGATTCTAGATTCCCTTATTTATTATAATCAAACTTACACCAAAATCAAAACCTAAACTAAGAAAACCGTAGCGTGATATCCTGATTTACACAAACTAGCTGTTGCACTTTGCTGAGATATTAATAATCCTTTTATAGCAATCGGTGAAAAAGTGAGACCCCTGCTTTTACGCTTGGTTTCTGTTTTTGTAACGCTCGCGAGATTCCATCACTTCAGGAATGTTAGCCAATGCCCAATTAGACAAAGCATCGATAGTTGGCAGTAGACTAATTCCTAAATTGGTAAGGGAATATTCAACTCTTGGCGGAATCTGTGCATACATTTTTCTGGAAATGAGGCCATCTGCCTCTAGGTTCTTTAATGTTATCGTTAGCATTTTTTGAGATATTGTACCCATTTTTTGATTCAATTCATTAAAACGTAAAGTTCCGAATCCTCCAAGAAGGGAAATCACCAACATTGGCCATTTATCGCCTATCCTATCCAATAAACTACGTACAGGGCAAGGCTCTCCAAAATTTTCTATTTTATTTTCTTCCATAACCTTCTCATTATCAGCATTAGTTACTTCGAGGTAATTCGATAGCAATAAAGTGCCTTCTTGTTAGGACCAAATTTACGTGTTAACTTTCGGTTTACAAAAACGCATTAAAGTCATTAAAAATGAATGGAGGTTTCAGGCATTCACAAAAATCGGGTGAATATTGACTAATGGAACGCGCCAACAACCAAGCAACAAAAGGTCTATAATGAAATTATTTGCAGAAGAGGATTTGTGCCCACTATTAACTGAATGCTTCTTGGGAAACCGAGGTGCACAGCGTAAAATCTATCAGCGCTATTACAGCTTCGCTATTGGCATTTGTATCCGCTATGCCAACAACAGGGAGGAATGTGTAAAAATAATGAATGAAGGATTTTTTAAACTTTTTCAAAAACCAGACTTGTGTGCAAATAACAAAACATTCCTCATAAAACTTCAGAAAATAATGATTGATAGCATCCTGAAGTACTATCAGCAAGATATAGACATCCATTTTACCGTGCCTGGAAATAAGGAAATGAATATACAGCTGACCGCTGATAAAAAAATTCATGGTCATCAGCTACTTAACCTCCTACGCCAGCTACCCGCCCTACAGCGGATTATTTTTAATCTGTATGTCATAGATGGTTACACTCATATCGAAATAGAAAAAATGATGAGAAAAGCCAAGGGTTTTTCTGAGAAGTGGCTTTTTATCGCCAGAAATACGTTGAGCAGAATAAGTGGTTGAAAAATACGTTTATGATGGAATGTAAGTAGCCTACCAACAAATACTATAAGCTTAATTTTTTACCAAATCTATATCAAAAAAAATGGAATTTTTAAAAACGTATGTCGTTAAAGATGAACATATTGATGTTCAAAACATTATGGATGGATTATATTATCCGTTTTACATGGAATATTGCAGACATGATTTTATTAAAGAGGTACTCGGATTCGATTTTGAAGAAGAAGCAAGAAAGGGAATTCACATGGTGCTATCCAATTACAGCATTCAGTTTTTAAGATCTTTGAAAAGAGGTGATGAATTTACCGTAAACTGCGAATTATTTGCAGATGGAAAAGGATTGCCGAAGTTGCACTTTAAGCAAGCCATTGTATTGAATAATAAGGTGATGACTAAAGGTGTTTTTTCCGGAACATTCGTTCCTGCCAGCGGTGGCCGCCCATATTTGCCCGAGAGTGTTCTAGCGTTGGTTAAGGAATTACCAGTTTATCACGCGCCGGAAGCTTTATAGACCCATTATTTTAAGTACGTAGTTATAGCCATTCCTTTTAGCTGGGATGATAATTTACCCAGATCTAAAATTTAATTTAGATCTGGTTTTTTCTTTAAAGACTATTTCAGCGCCTGAATTTCGGCGAGATTTTCCCGCAATAGCGGTAGTTTTTTTTCTACCCAGTTGCGCAAATCTTCATCTTCAGCTCCCGTCGATGACGACGCCTGAACATGGAGGCGGATGAGTTGCTGGTCTGATTCCATGGCAAGCTTGATTAACTCGCTTCGAAAATCATTGTCGGTGAGCTTCTTTAACTGAGTGAGCTTTTCCTGATTTTCCACACTGATACCCGAAGTAAAGTTAGCCTCTGTAGGCATTATCGATCTAATTTCTTTCATATAATCTTTAGATCGATCCGCTCGCTTTTTTGAAAGAGAACTGTAGCGTGGATCAACCGCTATATCGCCGATTTCCTTGGCTAAAACTTGTTGAAACTCCTGTTCAGGCAAAGCCATACCAATAAACTGCTCATTAGTAAAGCGATAGGCATTTATGTCTTCTTTATGGCAGGCAGATGCAAGCATCAAACAGAACAGTAAGCCGATAAAAATAAATTTATGGGGCTGTATAAACGATAAGTTATTGGATAAAATCTTCATGCGTGTTTAGGTAAACTAAAGTTGCCTTGTACTTCTATTAAGGGAATGTTCAGCAGCACAAAAAACACAATAAAAACCTAAAAAGTTTAGGGCAGATGGCCTTTAAGGGAAAATCAGGTATTGATACGGAAGTGCCTGCTTTTTATACGCACCAAACTTTGCGTATTTTACCAGTTCAATAATTTCTAATCAAGGGTTTTAAACAAAAAAACAGCGCTTCTAAGAAGCGCTGCCCTATCATTAACTGTAAACCACATCCATCCGGACGTTTGAAGAAATTAAATATTTTAAAGCGATCAATTAACATCCCATCAAACCGGCATATAAATAAGCTTGTTTCCTGGAAAATTTTGATTACTGGTGATCTCACTATTGGGATATAAAAACCTGAGGGGCATTCGCCCATTACCGAGGGTTGATGCTGCAGAAACCTGTAAAAAGTCTGGGTAGCCGGTCCTTCGCCATTCAGTCTAGGCTTCGAAACCTTGAAAACCATACATGGCATAATATTTCTGGGTGATAATTGCACGAAGGTTTCCTTGCTAACTGCCAGGTAATTTTGCATCTGGAGCATTGGCGATATAAGCGTCGGCCAAAGGGCCAATGCCTAAAGTTTCGAAACTGCTTCTAATTCCGCTGTTAAACTATGCTGCTACGTTACCTGGTGCCCATCCCCTTGCTACGGCTTCAGCTTGTAAAAAATAGCTTTCCCTGCCAAAGAATTGATCACATTTGGCTGTTCACCCTGTGTTAATTCTTCATTATTTAAGGTAGGTGCAGAATATCCCAGCGTTCTTTTTTCCTGCCTGATGGCATTAGCCGTAACCACGATTTCTGAAAGTTCGCGGTCGCTGTTTTCCAACGCCACATTCACCATGTTTGAGGTGCCGAGTGTAACGGGTAGCGTAGCATAGCCAATGGAGCTAAACTCTATTACAGTTGTACCTGCCGGAACAGCGAGGCGGTACCGACCATCGGGACCAGTGGCTGTACCCGTATTGGTGCCACGGATTCTGATGGATACTCCTGGGATTGGTTGCGCATCGGCGCGATCTGTAACAGTACCGGTGATGACCCGCTCTTGTGCCTGTAAGGTTCCAAACGCGGCTATTATTAAAAAAATGGCGAGGTAAAATGTTTTCATAGTGGCTTGTTTTTAACGTGCGGTTTCTGGAGCCAAAAGCCCATCACTAATCATTCTTTTAATTAAAATCTCCGGATAAACGCGGGCAAAATTTTCTACAGTACCTGGATTTACACTTTCTGATTGTGCAGACCAGACCAGTTTTCCAGATTGAAGGTCGTAAAGGTTGGTTTCTAGGAAATACGTTTTATCAGTTACATAATACCCAGGCTCATAAAAAGCCCTTTGCCAGTAATTATAGTAAGAGTAGAACCCGCCATACCAGCTATAGGTGGCGAAAGGGGCATAAGCAGTTCGACCGGGAACAAATCGCGTATCGCTTGCCTGGTCAATCAGCGCAACGGTAAGTACACTGCCCGCTCCGGTATTTTTAATTTTCGAAAACAACGTTTGTGCTGGGGTTGTTTGCTGATAAAAATCAGGAGTAAAATATACGGTAGATTTTAAGGCTGGAATGCCACGCGCTTCAGCAGCACGTGCCAAGGCATCTTCGATTACATTCCGCACTTCGATATTTTTACTTAGCGTAGCAATAAATACACTTTTTCCACTTCGGGGTTTTCCTTTGGTTTGCGGATCAATCCATGATCCGGTAATTCGGGTTGAGGGACTGCAAGACACAAACAAGCCAATAACCAAGATGAAAACATAGGCTTTATTATCAATATTTCTTAAACACATATGAAAGGTATTAATTGAATCTGTTGCTAATAAAAACCCATCAATTTTTGTAAAAGTTTGGGCGGAATCTACCCGTTCAGGCTTGAAAAATACGCGATCTAAATCCAGTATAAAATAAATAGTAAGGCGTGTATAGATGCAAAATAGCGCCAGCAGGATTATATAATTACCCTGATGATAAGGATGCTGTTTAAACAATATGCCTGTCAAGCCTAATCGTAAATAGATTATTAAAAAGATGAGGCATTTCTAAACCATTCGTAAAAAACCGCTGTTTTTAAACTAATGAACACCATAAAAAAACGATGATGAAAAGATTAAACATACTCCTGCTGATTGCCATTACAACCGTGACTTTTAGTGCCTGTAATTCTGGAAATAGCGAATCCAATAAACATAGTGGTAGAACGGCTCAAGACAGCGTGCCACTAGATTCATTTGGTGCAGATGGAACCGCAAAAAGTGCAATTGGTACCAGTAAAGACAGTACAATTATGGGGACACCTCCCGAAAAGAAAAAATAGTTTCGTGTTTTAAGTGAGGCCATATGGATGATTAGTTTAGGTTTCCTACATGATTAATGCATTAGACACCGAAAGAAAAACTAGCTAAAGCATTCAAACACAACAATCTGCCGTAAAAATCAAATCATAACTTAAGTACTGCACTTGTAAAAATTTTGAGGTTTACATTCCGGGTAACTGTTTGGTCAGCTTTTTGCTGTCGAAGTTGAACATGTGCCATCCCGGAGAATAAAACAGGCATTTTAAGCGCAGATGAGGTTGGCATCTGCCTGTAGCCAATTAATTTAAACCAGTAATAAAATTATCCAGGATAGGTAGACACAATTTTAACAACACACAAGAGAACATATTTATTTATGATGGATAAACGCATATGCATCCTGGAGGATGATGAAGGCATAAGAGATATACTGGAATTTCTGCTCCTTGAAGAGAATTACCTGGTGGAGACCTATCCTACTGTTAACGATTTTTTTAGCAAAAAGAACAGTGCCCCTGACCTTTTTATTTTAGATGTAATGCTCCCGGATGGCAACGGCCTTGAAGTTTGCCGTTTATTAAAAGCAGATGAAGCAACAAAAGCAACGCCCGTGATTATGATGAGTGCGCATGCAGATTTAGCACACATGACAAGCGGCTGCAAGGCAGAGGAATTTGTGGTAAAACCTTTTGATATCCACGTTTTACTCCGAAAAATAGCACGACAAGTAGATCTTGGGGCAGCCTGATCACCACTCATCTTTAAAAAGCTTTGTTTATAACCGGATAATCGTGACAAATCTATCCTTATTTAAAGAGATTAAAACTGATCAGATCAGCGCTGAAAATAATTCTTTCTGAATAAGGAAAACTTAAAAACAAATTACCAATAGCAGGGGTTTTAGCATTATGACACCATTCAATATTCCAATCGATCACGGCGATGAACAAATCAACTTGTCTATCATTCCAAAGAAAGATTATTTCAACATTGTTTACGCCGATACGGTTCTTGGTGCCATCAGGAGAAAGGGATATGACTGGACCCTGCTGAAACAAGAGGAAATTGAGGACGAAGCCATTTCAAACATTCATCACTTGGTGGATACCGGCGTTACACCGCTCTCTTTGAGCATTCATGAAGTAAACCTCATTGCCGGCAAAATCGAAAACCAGATCCAAAAACATTAGTTTACCGATTTTGCGATGCAATGTTTACCATTTTACTGGTATGCTACAGGTGCCGAATCAGTTCAATAACTTTTCATATTTAGCGATGTTACGCAACAAAAAACCGGCGACAAACTACTAAAAGCAGGTTGCACGCCAGTTAAGTCATTTTGCAATTATTTTTCTTCTTTATTTACAGGCTCCTGCATTTTACCCATTTGTTTGGCCTGAAGGCTATCTGGCGTTAAATTACCGGCTGCTACCTGCAACTTATTTTTAAAACCAGAAACCACCATGTCTTTCCCGGCAAGCAATGCTTCATAACCATCTCTAGCCACATCTGCTGGATCGGCCATGTCGCCATCCTGCACTATTTTAGAATCAAGCATATCTGCGTTTTTGAAAAAATCTGTTCCTGTTGGTCCTGGTAATAATGAAGTTATTGTAACTGAAGTATCTGCCAGTTCAGCCCGTATCGATTCGCTAAAAGAATGCACGAAAGCTTTTGTACCATGATAAACAGCCTGGTATGGGCCTGGCATTTTGCCTGCAATAGATGAAAGATTAAGTATTTTTCCAGTTCCTCTGGTTACCATATCTTTTACAAATAATTTGGTAAGGGTAACTAGTGAAATGATATTCAACTGAATGATATTTAGTTCTTTATCCAGGTCTGTTTCAATAAATTTCCCATAACTACCTTGTCCGGCGTCGTTCACCAATACATCAATCTGGATATTTCCGGCTTTTATTTCCTTGTATAATTCGAAAGCAGCATTGGGCTGAAAAAGATCTGCAGCGTGCGCAATTACTTCAATACCTTGCTGCTCCAGGATATTAGCAACTTGTTGCAGTTTCGTGGCGTCCCGACCAACGATAACCAAATTGAAGCCGTCTTTAGCGAAAAGCTTCGCTAATTCGTAGCCAATTCCGCTACTTGCGCCGGTTATTAGGGCAAAGTGTTTTGTGTTTTCCATGTTTGTTTTTAAGTTATGTTTATTTGCTACCATGAGGAAATATTATTGCTATCTCGCTGAAATAACTAATTGATGACAAACCTTTTATTCATTCAATTAGCAATTGGTTTCAGGCATTCCCCGCCTTAAGAATTATGCGGGGAGATGTGATTTCGCTATCAAGTATTTTAAATGGAGATCATTCCGCCGGTAACCGGTAATGTTGCTCCAGAAACATAACTGGCGTCATTAGAAGCAAGAAATACATAAGCCGGCGCTACTTCTGCGGGTTGCCCTGCCCTACCCATTGGGGTTTGCTTACCAAACTCTTCGTGCTCTGGCATGGTAGAGGGAATTAAAGGCGTCCAGATCGGCCCTGGAGCAACTGCATTAACCCTGATTCCTTTACCGCTCTTCAATAAAATCTGGCTGAGGTTAGCTGTAAAATTCTGGATCGCACCTTTCGTTGCCGCATAAGCTAGGAGTTGTTCGCTTGGTTTGTAAGCGTTAATTGAAGTCGTATTGATGATGCTGCTTCCAGGTTTTAAATGTGGCTCTGCAGCCTTGCATAAATAGAACATGGCCGTAATGTTGGTGTCGAATGTTTTACGCCATTCTTCGGTAGATAAGTCTTCCAACCCTTCTCTTGCCATCTGGAAGGCTGCGTTATTCACCAAAATATCGAATCCGCCAAATCCGTTAAGAGCCGTTTCAATAATTTTCCGGCAATGCGCTTCGCTTCTAACATCACCTGCCAAAACAATCGCCTTTCTGCCAGCTTCTTCTACCAGGCGGGCGGTAACTTCGGCATCTTCCGTTTCGTTTAAATAACTAATTAGCACATCGGCACCTTCACGCGCAAAGGCAATGGCTACAGCCCGTCCAATTCCAGAATCACCACCGGTAATGATGGCTCTTTTTCCTGTTAATTTTCCACTTCCTACATAAGAATCTTCTCCATGATCTGCTTTTGGAGTCAACTCAGCTTCTGTACCTGGAGGGTCCTGATCCTGCTTCGGAAATGGTGGTTCTGGAAATTTTTCTTTCGGATCTTCACTGTTCTGGTAATTTTCCATGTTATCATATTAAATTTAGGTGATCAATTAATCCGGATAGGAAATGAGCTCCGTAGCCGGGCATTTGTTATCAATAAAACAAAGTGAAATCTGGGCGGGTTTACTTTTTCTTCATAAAAAAGCTGTTCCACAACGTTTTGCCAAGCTTTTGCCGCACGCAAAACCATTTATTTAAAAGTCTTGTTTTGAAGAACAACCTTCAATTGCAAAACGGAAAGCAGTTTCAAAGCTGAAGTAAAAGAATGAATAACCAAATCGATTGATATGACGAGCGAAAATATGATGACAGCTGGTAAAATGCTGATAGATCAGAAACTCACCATCGCATTTGCAGAAAGTGCCACAGCAGGGCGGCTATCTGCAGAGTTTTCGATGATTGAAAATGCCGGTAAATTTTTAAAGGGTGGAATTGTTTGTTACGATGCCTGTTTGAAAGAAAATCTGCTCAGTGTAGACCATACTTTAATTCAGGCTTATACGCCAGAATCTATGGAAGTAACACAAGCCATATCGCATGGCCTTTCGCGATTAATCCCCGCCGACATCCTCATTGGTGTTACCGGATTAACCTCGGCAGGTGGGAGTGAAACAGCAGAAAAGCCTGTGGGAACCGTATTTATTTATGCAAACCATAAAGGTGAACTGGCATTTTCTCAACGGTTTAATTTTACAGGAGAACGTGAAGATATTGTTGCGGACACTGTAGAAAGTTGCGCAACTTTGTTGGTTGAATACCTGCAATCCATTTAAATTAAAAGCTGATATGACTGAAAATGAAAAAGCTAAAAAGCGATCGTTGCTGTATCGAAATGGCTTATCTGTTACCTTTATTACACTATTTCTTTTTACTTTGATAGCGCAGGCCATTACTGGCTGGAAACAACACAATGATGAACTGACCGAAATGGCGGTAGCTACGCTTACTTTTGGAGGTTACCTGAAAACCGGACATTTCATATCTGCAACCTTCGAAAATTTTGAAAGCGAATTTTTACAGATGATGCTTTATGTGATGCTCACGGTTAAACTCCGCCAGATTGGTTCAGCTGAATCTAAAAAAATTGACGAAAAGGAAGAGGTAGACCGCGAGCCTGTTCCTGCTAAAAATGCACCATGGTGTGTGCGCCAGGGCGGATGGATTTTGAAGATTTATGCTAACTCGCTTTCTATTGCCTTTGCTATCCTTTTCCTGGTAAGCTGGTACCTTCATTTTTACGGAAGCTGGCAAGATCATAATGCCAATCAGGTTTTAAAAGGGGAATCTGCAGATAGTATGCTGAATTACCTTAGCCAGGCTAACTTTTGGTTTGAAACTTTTCAAAACTGGCAAAGCGAATTTTTATCTGTTGCCGCAATTGTAATTTTGACTATTTTTTTGAGGCAAAAAGGTTCACCAGAATCAAAGCCGGTAGATGCGCCGCATTTAGAAACGGGCAAATAAATGTGCATAGCCTGGCATGTGTAACGGATTTGAAAATTAATTTCCATAAACCTTTCTCAAAAAAAAGCGGTTCTTCAGGTATCAAACCGCTTTAAAATGAAAAATAACGAACTAGAAACACAGGTCAGAGATGGTGCGAACCTCAGCATCTGGCAATCTTCTTTCTCTGATCAACTGCATACTGACAAGCATGATGATGAAAAGGTATACGATGTACTTATTATCGGTGGTGGAATTACAGGAATTACCGCCGCACTGCGTCTGCAAAAACAGGGTAAAAATTGTGTGCTGGCAGAAGCAAAAAATATTGGCTTTGGTACAACAGGCGGCACCACAGCTCATTTAAATACTTTCTTGGATACCACTTATCCGGAAATAGACACCGATTTTGGCAAAGATGCATCTCGTTTAATAGCCAGTGCTGCGAAAAACATGATTGAAATGGTGGAGAGCAACATCAAGGAGTTCAACATTGATGCTGATTTCGAATATAAGGATGGCTATTTGTTTTCTCAAGATGAGGAGGAAACAGCAGAACTTCAGTCCATTTTCGAATCATCCCAAGCGGCGGGTGTTGAAGTAGCACATGTTCCAGATAATGGCATTTTGATTCCTTTTGAAGAAGTGCTTCGTTTTAAAAATCAGGCGCAATTTCATCCCCTAAAATACATTTACGGTTTAGCCAAGGAATTTAAAAGACTTGGGGGAATTATTCTAGAAAACACTTTTATAAGGGAAACGAAACTACACGGCGAAATCCATCATGCTACAAGCGATCAGCTAACGATCAAGGCTAAAAACATTTTCTATGCCACCCATATTCCTCCTGGCATCAATATACTTTCGCTTAGAAATGCACCATACAGAAGCTACGTAATTGCCGTTTCATTAAAAAGTAACCCTTACCCTGATGGTTTGGCCTACGATATGAAAGAGCCTTATCATTATTTCAGAACCCATAAAATTAACGGCCAGCCATACCTGATCATTGGAGGTGCTGACCATAAAACCGCTCATGAAGATCCATTAAAAGCATTCGAAGAACTTGAAAACTATGCAAGAACGCATTTTGATATCATGGCTGTTGCTTACCGCTGGTCATCTCAATATTATGTTCCGGTTGATGGGTTGCCTTACATCGGGCAGTTGCCGGACGGCGATAAAAATATTTATATCGCCACCGGATTTAGCGGTAACGGAATGATCTTAGGCAGCCTTTCTGGGGTGGTTATTAGTGATATCATTTTGGGAAAGGAAAATCCCTATGAAAAACTTTTAAGTCCGGCACGTCTAAAACCAATTTCTGGATTTACGGAGTTTGTAAAAGAAAATGCGGATGTTGCTTATCGATTCGTAGTAGATCGTTTTGGCGCAGAAATCATTAAATCTACTAGTGAACTGGAAGAAGACGAAGGAAAGATCGTTGATTTTGGTGGTGAAAAACTCGCCATTTATAAAGATAACAAAGGAAAGGTGACAGCACTTAAACCTGTTTGTACACATGCTGGCTGCATTGTGGGATGGAACCCAACTGAAAAAACCTGGGATTGCCCCTGCCACGGTGGTAGGTTTTCGACCTGTGGACAGGTACTTACTGGCCCGCCACAGAAAAACCTGGAAAGCATTTCTCTAGCTGGCTTAACAGTGAATAAGAAGGAGAACGACTAATAAATTTTCCACAAAACCGCGCCTGGTTTTCCATTGTTTTTATTGAAACTAGAAAAATATATGGAAAAGATGAAAAGATTTAGTGGGCCAGATGGCGGATCCATAAACACACGACCAATCCGGCAGCCTGAACCAAGGGTTCAGGCACCAGTTTCGGAAAAGTTGCGACAGTCAAAATCAGTAAACGCTGCATTTACCAATAGCAGCTTTGACGATTATGACAGGAATGCCCGACAGGTGTCAGGAGAAATCGTGGCATTAAAATTTCTAGCAACAAAGAATGGCCTTCGTGGCCTTCTCTAAACCTTAGGGCAGCTAGCCTGCCCTAAGTACCATTAAACTTCTCCCCGCTAACGCGATTGTAGTTCCAGCCTCAAAAATATTTTCACTCCACTCCTCATGAGCAGTATATATGGTTAACAACCAGTTTGGTGCATATTTTGCTTCTGGTAGCCTATAATCAAAATCAGCTGTTTCTGCATTGATCAGTATCAGAAGATGGTTATCTGCAATAACTTCTCCTTTATAAAATTCCATTTGAGCACCTACCCGGTGAATAAAAACACCGATGCTAGCGGGTAAGTCTTCCTGTTCCAATTCCGATGTTGCCAGTAATTTCCCATCTGGCAAGAACCAGGCGATATCCATCAATCCATCTTCATTTACCTTGTCGATTGCCAGCCAGTCACTTCGCCTTAAACCCGGATATTTTAAACGCAGGTCGATTAAGTTGCTGGTAAACTGTAGCAGGCTGTCATCTTTCCCTTCCCAGTTTAACCAGGAGCGTTCATTATCCTGGCAATAAGCATTGTTATTGCCGCTTTGCGTTTTCCCGATTTCGTCTCCGGCAGTAATCATTGGTATGCCTTGTGAAAGCAGCAATGTGGCAAGAAAATTTCGTTTTTGCTTTGACCGTAAACGGTTCAATTCCTGATCATCCGTTTCGCCTTCTGTACCGTAATTGCAAGAATGGTTATTTGATTCACCATCAGTATTATCTTCTCCATTATCCAGGTTATGTTTTTCTTGGTAACTCACCAGATCGTGAAGCGTAAAACCATCATGAGCAGTAATGAAATTAATGCTGGCGGCTGGTTTACTCGATTGATTCTGGTAAATATCCGGACTACCTGTGAAACGCTTTGCAAATTCAGCAACCAGGCCCTGATCGCCGCGCCAAAATCTTCGTGTCAAATCCCGATACCGGTCGTTCCATTCTGCCCAACCGTGCGGAAACTTTCCGACCAGGTAACCGTCTTCACCCAGATCCCAGGGTTCTGCAATCAACTTAACCCGCGAAATAACCGGATCCTGATGAATGGTATTTAGGAATGCGCCCAACAGATCAACCTTTTGTTTCCCCCGGGTTAAAGTGGATGCCAAATCGAAGCGAAATCCATCTACATGCATCTCTTCAATCCAGTACCTGAGGCTATCCATAATTAACCTCAAAACAGGAGGAATAGCCGTATTTAAGGTGTTCCCGGTACCCGTATAGTCGGTATAGTATTGTTTTTGTTCTGGCTCCAGCCTATAATAAGTTAAATTATCAATCCCCCTAAAACACAAAGTCGCTCCGTTTTCATTGCCTTCGGCAGTGTGATTATAAACTACATCCAGAATAACTTCTAAACCAGCCGCATGAAGTGCTTTTACCATGTCCTTAAATTCTTTTACTTGTTCCCCCAAAGTCCCACTGGAACAATAACGGCCATCTGGCGCAAAAAAACCAATGGTATTGTAGCCCCAATAATTATTTAGACCCTTATCTTTCAGGTGTCCATCAGAAATAAACTGATGGATGGGTAACAATTCAACCGCAGTTACACCCAGCGATTTCAAATATTTTATGCTCTCAGGATGTGCCAGGCCCGCATAAGTACCCCTTAAAGATTCAGGAATAAGAGCATTCAGCTTGGAAAAACCCTTTACATGAACTTCGTAGATAATACTTTTGTGAGAAGGGATTTGTGGGGGAAGATCATTTCCCCAATGATATTCTCGATCGATTACAACAGATTTAGGCACAGAAGGTGCACTATCTGTTTTAGAAAAACTTAAATCTTTGCTGTCATCTTGCAAGTCGTAACCAAAAACTGATTCATCCCAAACCACATCACCGGTAATGGCCTTTGCGTATGGGTCTATCAGCAACTTGTTGGGGTTAAAACGATAACCCCGTGCCGGATCATAAGCGCCGTAAACACGATAACCATATAATTGCCCCGGGCCAACCTCAGGAATATAGCAATGAAAAACATGGTGACTGCAAGCTAAAATTTCGATTGTTCCAATTTCTATCTCATCTCCATCGAACAAGCAGAGTATTACTTTTTCCGCATGTGCCGCAAAGAGGGCAAAATTAGTTCCTTTGCCGTCCCAGTTTGCACCTAATGGGTAGGTGTAGCCTGAAAGCTGGTAAAATGTATGCATAGTGTTTTAATTTTCTCGTTATAAAGCGCCTGTTGGATACGCTTATCTTTTCTGATATACCTTAAAAAACCAGCCCCATTTCAGTTTAGTTTAGAAAAACGGTCAACACGCTAATGGTTTTGCGGTGCGCATAAACTGAGGTATACTTTATGCTGGATGGAACAAAATGAAGCTCAGCTACTTATCAGCCAATAAGGATAAAACACTAAACATAACGATTTATAAAACAGGTATTTATAACGAAAAAAGCGTTAACTAAAAAGTAAATTTACGTGTTTTACAATTATAACTTCCCTAGCGGATTAGATTGTAAAACCTTTAGAAAAAAATGATTGTTGGCCTTTTGATATTCATTCTTAAATCTGAAAAATATATGAAAAAGTTAATAATGATGTTGCTGGCACTAAGTATAGGCTTTGCCACTACAGCCCAAACCCGACAGGACTCAACTAGAAAGAAAACTGAAAAAAGCAAACCTGTAAACAAAAACAAGACCGACAAAAGGGACTCAGCAAAGCGTGATTCATCGAAGCGCGATAACGGAAAAAAAACGGTTCCACCCATGTAAGTATAAGCCCGGTTTGATCCGGGCTTTTTTATTATTAATGCTTTCTTACAATTTTAATGCTGTGTGCAAAGCACTTCCAACAACATCAAATATTATCTCCTTACTCATGCAGAATCTGCATTTCCTGCAAGCAAATCCTAATAGCTTCTCTTTTTTTTCTTAAGCTCAACTACCGTTTTACAGGTATTTTCCTCATTTGCGATTTATACCCGCGCCACCTTTTTTGCAAAATTTTGCACGTGCCAAATGGTATATACTTTGATCGAATAGTAACACACCTTAAAAACATTACCTATGACACAGTTTGAATTCGTTCAAAATGTAAACCTCTACTCAGCAGAGCTTCGTTTACATGCCCTAAAATTCACAAAAGATTTAGATGACGCCAACGATCTGTTGCAAGATACATTGGTGAAGGCAACCCGGTTTGCAGAAAAATTCGATGAGGGAACAAATATAAAGGGCTGGCTCTTTGTAATTATGCGGAATACCTTTATCAACACCTATCGAAAAACTCAACGCTACCGAGACCACATTGTTCAGGTGGAAGAAATTTCCTCGGCAAACCTTTGCCAAAGCGCTACAGCAAACCGCGCAGAAAGTAAATTTGCGATGGAAGACATTAAAAATGCGCTTAACAAACTTCCTGAAGCTTATTCCCTTCCCTTCATCAGGTATTTTGAAGGCTATAAGTACCATGAGATTGCGGACGAGCTAGGCATTCCGGTAGGTACCGTTAAAACACATATTCACCAGGCCAGGCTCCAGCTTAAAAAAAACCTGAAACAGTACAAAAAGAAATAGTAAAAATGGCCTGCCATTGTAGTTACGGTGTGCAGGCCTGATTATAAAACAGCACAGCTGTGAACTGCCACCACCCTGCGTAATCTACGTAAAGTTCAAAAAATTGTACCCGAAAATCATATTGACAGCTTTTTTTTGCCTCGTCATTTCCCAACATGGCCTTTTGTCAAAACACTCCGTCTCAGCCCGTTTTTAGATTGAATTTCGTCTGCTAAATCATTCAGATCAACCACCTAAACTTTACATTCAAAAAGGTAAATACTCCTTCAAAAGGTATTGATCGCCAATGTGTTATTCTTTTCTTTAAACGGCTAAAAAAGAGCCAAAATGAGCATTCCTTTTTAATCGGTTATTGCCCTCGTGGGCCCGAATTTAAAGTTTATACCGCTTAAAGATCATATTGGAGGCATAAAAAATAAAATAAGTGCATAGTCCAGGCAGCCACGTGTTTTCTTTCTGCATACAGGTATATTCCACGTTAAAACAGGTATTTGCACAACGAACAAAACGCTTAGAAGCGCAGTTGTTTAAGGCAGTATTACTGAGGAAGCGATGTGACTTCCCTACCAATAAACTGTTCATCAATTAATCATTCCGTTATGCATCAACACAACAGGTTAAAAATTTTTACGTGGCACATTCACGGTAGTTATCTTTTTTACCTTTCGCAAGGCGATTATGACATTTATATCCCGGTAAACGAATCCAAAAGTGAGGGCTACGTTGGCCGCGGCGAAACTTTCCCTTTTGGCGATAATGTTTATGAGGTTCCTGCTGCACAGGTTCGAGACCTTGATTTTGATGTGATCCTATTCCAAACAGATGAAAATTATCTTTTTGACCAGTTCGAGGTACTTTCAGAATACCAGCGCAGATTGCCTAAAATTTACCTGGAACACGATCCTCCCTGGGATCACCCCACTAATGCGCTGCACCCGGTTACAGATCCATCCGTAACGCTGGTACATGTAACCCATTTTAACCAGTTGATGTGGGATAATCAGGGTTTGGAAACCATGGTGATTGAACATGGTGTAACGGCAAGTGAGCATTCTTACCAAGGGACTTTAGAACGTGGTATAGTAGTGATCAATAATTTGCCTACACGCGGCAGACTTTTAGGCCTTGATATTTTCGAAGAGCTTAGTAAAACCATTCCGCTAGATTTAGTGGGGATGGGTGCTGAAGCTTACGGAATTGGAGAAGTTCTTCATCCCCAGCTTCCGGCTTTCATTGCCAATTACCGCTTCTTTTTTAACCCCATTCGCTATACCAGTCTCGGCCTGGCGGTCTGCGAGGCCATGATGCAGGGAATGCCAATTGTAGGCCTGGCAACTACGGAAATGGCAGTAACCATTAAAAATGGATATTCAGGCTTTGTACGTACCCATACCGACTTATTAAAACGAGATATGGAATTGCTGTTGGAACAACCACAACTTGCCCGCCAAATGGGGAGCAATGCTAAAAAAACTGCAGAAGAACGCTTCCATATTAACCGATTTACAGGCGAATGGTTCAACCTTTTTACAGCCGTGGCGGCAAAAAAGCAGGTGTATAAACTTAACTAATTTATCCTTAGAAAAACCCTATGACAAACAGAATTGCATTTATAAGTGAGCATGCATCACCACTTGCGCTGCTCGGAGGCAAAGATAATGGTGGACAAAACGTTTATGTGGCCGAAATTGCCAAACAGTTAGGTGAACAAGGATATTTGGTAGATATTTTTACCCGCAGAGAAGACCTGATCTCGAAAGAAGTAAATACCTTCAGCGAAAACGTACGGGTAATATTGGTAGAAGCCGGCCCAAAAGAACCCATAGATAAAGAAGACCTCCTACCCTATATGAAAGATTTTAGGAGGGAAATGGAATACTTTATCAAAAGAAATAACATTACATACCGCCTGATTCATGCTAATTTTTGGATGTCGGGTTTGGTCGCTATGGAACTTAAAGAAAGACTCGATATTCCTTTCGTAATTACCTTTCATGCGCTTGGCCACATTAGAAAAGTACACCAAAAGGAAATGGATCGTTTCCCGCCGGAACGTGTGGATATTGAACGCGCAATTGTGCAGCGGGCAGATAAGATTATTGCCGAATGCCCGCAGGATGAGCAAGACCTCAGTACATATTACCGTGCTGTACCAGAAAAGATGGTAATGATTCCATGTGGTTTTAACCCTGACGACTTTTATCCTATTGCAAAACCAACAGCAAAATCGTTGCTGGATATCGACGAACACGAAAAAATAGTGCTTCAACTGGGCAGAATGGTTAAACGCAAAGGCATAGACAATGTAATTGAAGCATTCGCAAACATTAGCCATCGCCATAAGGCCCGTTTGATTGTTGTTGGAGGCGAACAAAACGCCGCCGGCATTGATACAGAACTAGAACGGCTAAAACAGCTGGCCCACAATTATGGGATAGCAGATTCAGTGAGTTTTGTGGGTCGGAAAAACCGGGAAATGCTTCGGTATTATTATAGTGCGGCCGATATCTTTATCACCACGCCGTGGTATGAGCCTTTCGGCATTACCCCTTTAGAAGCCATGGCTTGCGGTACACCCGTAATAGGATCTGCTGTTGGTGGCATAAAATACACCATTAAAGACGAACATACAGGTTATCTGGTGCCGCCGAAACAACCCGCAGTACTTGCTAAAAAAATTGACAGGTTATTATCAGACCCTTCCTTGCTCCATGAAATGTCTGCAAAAGCGCTTGACCATGTCCACGCAAATTTCACCTGGAAAAAAATTGCGGAACAGATTCACGATTGCTACGAAGCTATTCATGCCAACCAGCAGAAAATGCAGCAACAGGAATTTGAAATGATTCAGCAAGCTTTTGAAGAAGGTGCAAGAACATTTGAGCAAACTGCCCGAACGTTAAGTACCGAAGTAGCACTTGCAGGTGAGATGATGAGCAAGGCATTAAAGGCTGGCAATAAAATTCTGGTTTGTGGCAATGGCGGAAGCGCCGCTGAAAGTCAGCATTTTGTAGCCGAGCTGGTGGGCCGTTTTGAAGTGCCGCACCGGAAAGGCCTTTCGGCGATTTCATTAAATGCCGATATGGCAATTATCACGGCCTGGGCCAATGACTTTGGTTTTGATGACGTTTTTGCAAGACAGGTACAAGCCTATGGCACGCCGGGAGATGTTTTACTTTGCTTAAGTACCAGCGGTAACTCTGATAATATTATTAAGGCCATGCAAATGGCTAAAAAGAAAAACATGAGCTGCATTAATATGCTAGGTAAAGATGGTGGTCGTGCGGCTGCATATGGCGACTTAAACCTTGTGGTACCCTCTCAAAGTACCCAACGCATACAGGAAATGCACCTGCACCTGGTACATTTATTATGTACCATTATCGAAAACCGCATGTTTAACGTGGCTTTCACCAATAAAACTGCCGCAAAAGAAAGGGTGCTACCTGCTATTTCAGTTCCGGAAACTACGTTCAATAGCAGCTATGGAAGCTAAGCGAGTGATCTTTTTAGATAAAGACGGAACCCTGATTCCAGATATTCCTTACAATGCCAATCCTGATCTTATTCTTCTGGAAA
The DNA here is from genome assembly GCA_037032985.1 of Bacteroidota bacterium. Classification (GTDB taxonomy): domain Bacteria; phylum Bacteroidota; class Bacteroidia; order Sphingobacteriales; family Sphingobacteriaceae; genus Pedobacter. Next base: position 95,620 of record JAZBLB010000011.1, on the reverse strand, counting down.
AGGGAGTTGGCGAAACGCTTGCGGCCTTAGCCGAACAGTTTGAACTGATTGTAATTTCGAATCAGGCGGGGATTGCCCTGGGCTATTTTACGCCTGAAGATTTATGCGCAGTTGAAAAAAGACTCCAAGCCTTATTGCAGGAATATGGCGTGCGCCTAAGTGGTTTCTACTATTGCCCTCACCATCCTGAAGGAACCATAGCACCTTATGTAAAATCTTGTAAGTGTCGCAAACCTGCTCCAGGCCTTCTCTTTCGCGCTGCAAAAGAGCACGATATTTCTTTACGCGATTCATGGATGATTGGTGATATCCTAAATGATGTACAAGCGGGAAATACCGCCGGCTGTAGATCCATCATTATTGATAATGGGAATGAAACCGAATGGGATCTACAAGATGAGCCGCTCCGCATACCAAATTTTATCAGTGCCGATTTTGCAGCTGCCGGCAAATATATCCTTGAAAATCAAAATCTTGAACAACATGCTAAATCCATATCATCGTTTCCTAAGGAAGTTTAAAGAGAAAAAAATTTTAGTGATCGGCGACCTGATCCTCGACCGTTACCTGCAGGGAAATTGTACCCGTATTGCGCCCGAAGCTACAGCGCCTGTAATCGATTTGAATTCGACCAGAGATTGCCTCGGTGGTGCAGCAAATGTAGCAGCCAATCTACGGGCTTTAGGTGCACAGGTAATGTTATGTTCCGTAATTGGGAATGATACAAATGGCCGGAAGATTATTGATTTACTCAGGAAAAGACAAATTAATACAGACCTTATTATTTGTAACGAAGACAGGACTACACTTTGCAAAACAAGAGTAAGTTCTGATTCACAATTGATTGTGCGTTATGATGAAGGCAGTTGCGATACCATTTCATTGTCAACAGCCGAGCAATTAAAAGCAAAAATTGATATTGGTTTTGAACAAGTCGATGCTATATTTATTTCTGATTATAGCAAAGGTGTTTTAACCGAAAATGTGATTCAGAAGTTAACAACTTTAGGCCACGCTACGCCAAAAATTTTCGCAGTAGATGCAAGAAATTTTTCCCTTTATGCATCGCTTGAACCAACCCTGATTAAACCTAACTATACTGAAGCGCTGGCTTTAAGCCAGTTTAAAAGCAACATGGTTAATCGGGCCGAACAGGCAAAAAACTGGGGAGAAATTTTATACCAGCAGAGCAGGGCTAAAAATATATTGCTGAGTATGGATAGTGATGGCGTTTGCGGTTTTGACCATGGCGCTTTCAGCTTTCATCAATCAGTACCTAAAATAAACAATCCACAGGTAAGTGGCGCAGGCGATACTTTTCTGGCTACAGCACTAATGGGTCTGCTTAGCGGCGCTGATTTAAAATGTGCTGCCGATTTTGCGGTAAGTGCTGCAGCAATAGTCGTTGCAAAACCACATACAAGCGTATGCAATTTCGATCAACTGGAACAGGAATTTACCCAACCTCAAAAACTCATCACCAGTAAACAAGAAATTAAACAGTTAATTAACAGCTATAAAATGCAGGGAAAAAAGATTGTTTTTACCAATGGTTGTTTTGATATTTTGCACAGTGGTCATGTAAGTTATTTAAAAGGATCAAAAGCTCAGGGCGATGTGCTTATTGTAGGGCTGAATAATGACGAAAGCATTAAACGCCTTAAAGGCTGGCAACGCCCGATTAATGCTTTAAATGACCGAGTTCAAGTCCTTTCTGAGCTTAGCTGCATTGACCATATTATTCCTTTCGGCGAGCTAGGCGATGATACGCCAATTAGCGTGTTGAAACAAATTAAACCTCATTTTTTCGTGAAAGGCGGCGACTATAAACATAAATTTTTACCGGAAGAAAAAATACTTAAAAGCATGGGCTGCGAAATTATTTTTCTCCCTACGGTTGCAAACAAATCAACCACCAATGTGATTAGTAAAATCCAGGAGAACCAAAGTTTTGCAACGCCAGTTTCATAACCAATGGATTGGAAAAGCTGTAAAAACATACTCATCATTCGGCCGGATAATATGGGAGACCTACTCATGTCTGCACCGGCAATCCGTGCTTTGAGTGAGAATTTTCATTGTAAAATTACCTTGCTCACATCTTCCATGGCCTTAGAAGCTTCGGCTTTACTACCGTGGATAGATGATGTAATTTGTTATGATTTCCCCTGGGTAAAAACAAATGGCGCTTTACCTGCATCAGCGTTAGGAACTGTGGTGGAAAACATAAGGAAAAGCGCATTCGATGGGTGCATCCTTTTTAATGTATCCAGTCAAAACCCAGCTCCATCTATTCTGATTGCTTTTATGGCAGGAATTCCATTGCGTGCGGCTTATTGCCGAGAAAACCTTTATGGATTGCTTACCCACTGGCTTCCAGACCCTGAACCCTACTTTGAAATTGAGCACCAGGCGACCCGTGACTTAAAGCTTTGTGCCTTTATTGGTGCAGTAACAACAGATCAAAAAATTAAAATCTGCGATTTAAACGATGCCATAATTTCGGAAAAACTTCAATTCCTCCGGATTAAGAAAAACGGATTTTTTATTTTCCATGTTGGCGTCTCCGAAGTAAAACGGCGATATCCTGAAAACGAATGGATTAGTTTAGCTAAAGAAGTAATTAGCCGGCATCGACTCCCAATCTTACTCACAGGCGGTGTTGCCGAACAAGCGTTGATTGATCGTTTGGCAGGTCAAATTGGCGAAGGCGCTGTTTCTGTCGCCGGACAGTTAACCTTAAAAGAATTGGCCACTACAATTGCTATGGCACGGGCGATGGTGAGTGTAAATACAGGCCCAATGCACCTTGCTGCTGCAACCGGAACACCAATCCTTGCGTTATATGCAAGAACAAACCCGCAGCATAGCCCATGGATGGTACCTTGCCGTGTCGTTGAATTTGATGTTCCAGCTGATCTGCAAAGTAAAAACCAGGTTTTACGTTTTCAGTCAGAAAAAGCCTACCCGACTCCCATTGCTTTTCCCTATGCAGAACAGATTATGGCTGCTTTTGATGCGCTGCTTATGGAAACAACAGCTTGACAACAGCTTTTTGAACAAGACCATAATCAGGTGTTTCAGTCCAATCGATGGTATGGTGAATATCTGTGTTCAAGGGAGCCCAACGTTCAGGCTCGCCATCCATACTGATAATAACACTTTTTACTTTGAGCGCTGCAGCTAAATGAGAAATGCCTGTGCAGTTGGCAATTAATCCTTTTGAACCTTTAAGCAAGGCTCCTACAGAACCTAAATCTGTTTTGCCAGCAACAACAAGCGGCTCTTGTTTCATCAAATCGGCTACTTGCTGAATCAAATCAATTTCTTCTGCCGTTCCGGTAAGGACCACCTGTATGTTTCGTAACATACAAAAATCTGCCAGTTGCGCAAAGAAAGCAGGCGGCCATTGGCGCCAGGCCCCACGAGAACCACAGTGCATACAAACATAATTTGCTTCAAGCGCAAAATGCGATAACTGTCGATCATCTGTTTCCTGCACGGGGAAAAACATTTCTGTAGTTACAATAGGTACATCCAAATGCTTCATTAAGGCAATATGTCTCAAACTTTCATGCCCGAAATTTGGATAAGGCATCAGCAAGGGATGCTGAGTAAGTTCAGCCTCATCAATAGAAAAACCAGCTAATTCCCCGTTCGAAAGTGGAGCGAACATCGCATTTACAATGGTACCGTTACCCTGCATCTGCAAGATCAAATCAAAAGCTTCTTCTTTAACTTGCTTACTAAAAATGTGAAAAGCTTGTTCGTTAAAGGGCTGTTCCGGCAAACCAGGGTAACCAGGAAATGAAATAAAGCGATCAAAAAGCCCTGCGTAACGCTCAATTAGTTTCTGACTGGAGGGCAAGCCGATGAAAACAATCTCGGCATATGGATAAGCCAACCTTAAGTTTTTAATGGCTGGCATGGCGCAAAGTAAATCTCCCAGCTGCAATGCCCTGAAGATGGCAATTTTCTTAAACTCCCCCATATCTACAACAGCAGTTTTCGATACCTAATGCTGCCATAAATCCGGTAATAAACAGACAAAAAAGGAATCAATAACGAGGTAACGATCATCTCCGTAACATGACTGCCTGAATGACTTGTTCTTTGCAGGCGTTTGTGAGCAAAATGTGCTACCGGTAAAAGCATGCCTAGCAACATCATCTTTGACAAAAATTTATAATTCCATACAGCACTTAGCAAACTTAAGAAAGCCAATGCCACAATGATATAGTAGTTCCAGAGTGGTGCATGTTGTATTTTCTGGCGGTAAAGTAAGGGGTATTTTTTAAACAGCAGCACATCAAATATACCTTTACGCTGTTCCTTTAAACTCACTCCCCAAGGTGCTTCCCGCACCGGGTGAACCACCACCGCCTGCTCGTTCCGGTAAAGCGGCACTCCAGATAGTAATAATTTAAACTCAAGATCAGAATCTTCCCGCCAGGCCATGCTAAACTGTTCGTCAAAGCCACCTACCTTAAGCAGTGCTGATTTGGTACAGGCACAGTTGGCGGTAATGAACTCGGCTTCAGAAAGCCTTGAAGTATTCAGCGCAAAGTCTGTTGGATGTCGTTGTAATGGAACCACCGTTTTACCACTATAGGCAACCAACTCCTGGTTTCTGTAGCGGTCTAGAAAACCAGTCAGCCATTCTGGTTCCGGCAAACAATCATCATCCGTAAAAGCAACCAGTTGTGCATTTGCAGCGCGCCAGCCCAAATTGCGGGCTGCTGCGGGTCCTTGCTTTTCTGCAGTATGAAGTACCTGAAAATCAAAATCAAACTGAGATTGCTGGTGCTTCAGCGCTGCAACAATCCGTTCGTCGGGGCCATCATGTACCACAATTACTTCGAAATCATCAGCGGAAAGATTCTGATTATTCAATGCATTCAGGCAATTAAATAAGAGGTTCGGCCTGTTGTAGGTTGGAATAACTACTGATATCTTTTTGGGCATTTTTTTTAGTAATTAAATATGAACCGATAATGAGGGCGTCGAATGGCGATGTCCAGAAACATTCCACCGCATCTCTTGGGCTACAAACGATGGGTTTGCCAAGGGTATTGAAAGATGTATTGATCAGCACCGGCACACCGGTTATTTCTTTGAATGCTTTTAGTAACTGATGATAAAGAGGATGCTGTTCCTGGTTAATGGTTTGTACCCTTGCTGTGCCATCGGTGTGCCGAACGGCGGGAATCTGCTGTGCTTTTTCTTTAAGTACATCGTAAATGAAGAGCATAAAGGGTGAAAACTTAGCATCTTTAAACCAGAGGTGTGCATCTTCCTGCAGAACCACTGGTGCTACAGGCCTAAAATCTTCCCGGTCTTTTACTTCATTAAGCATTGCCTGCATCCGCGGGTCAATTGGCGAAGCCAGAATAGAACGGCTACCTAGCGCCCTTGGTCCAAACTCCATCCTGCCCTGAAACCAGCCAATAATCTGGTTATCGGCCAGCAAGGCAGCAGCTTCCGCAGCTACGTCTTCCATTTTGGTGAAGGGTACTTTTGCCCAGTCTAAAAATCTTGCTATCTCGGTATCACTATATTCTGGCCCCCAATAAACATGGTCCATTATAAATTCTTTCTTGCTCGCCTTCCGTTCGTTAATGTCTACGTACATGGCGGCACCTAAAGCGGTACCAGAATCTCCAGCTGCTGGCTGTACCCAAACATTTTCGAAAGGGCCTAAATCCCTGATCCGGGCATTTAGCACACAATTTAAGGCCACACCGCCTGCCATTACCAGGTTTGGCACCTTTGTAACCTCATAAAGGTAGTCTACCAACTTAAGCACAGTTTCTTCTAAAACCAGTTGAAGCGAACGGGCCAAATCGAAGTGGAAGGCTGTAAAAGGTTCATCCTTTAACCTTGCGGGACCAAATCGATCGATCAGGTTTTCATTGGTGATGGTGTACTGGCCGTTATTGCCAACGTTAATTATTTCCCTGAACTCCACAGCATAACGCGGCTCTCCGTAGGAAGCCAGTGCCATTACTTTGTATTCATCAGAAGAGTGCAGGAAACCAAGATGGGTTGTGATTCTTTCATAAAGCAAGCCTAAAGAATGGGGTAAATCTACCTGGTTAATCCTAGTCATCTCTGCTCCCTTACCAATTCCATAGGTGGTAGAGGCTATTTCACCACGTCCATCGAGTGTTAAAATTGCGGCTTCTTCATATGGTGAAGGAAAAAACGCACTTGCGGCGTGGGCAGCATGATGGTCAACGAAATGCCATTCCCAATCGGTGATTTTCGCATCATGGAAGCGTTTTTGCAAATGATGAGGGTAACCATCAACGAGCTGATTGGGCGCATGTAATATAGCAGACAAGAACAAATTTTCCCAGGGTTGTTCTGAACCGCTATTAAAACCCTTACCCGGATAAAACGGAATTTCGCAAGCAGCCTGATTTTGTTCATTTAGTGGTATCAACAGATCAGGATCAAAAGAATAAGCAATGTGGTCAACATCGCTCAAATGGATGCCGGCAACCTTCAAACAATAATCTATCGCGTGGAACGGAAGCTCATAAGTATTGAAAGGGATCGGCCGTTTTCCGTGTTTGATATGGGTAAAGCGCTCATCTTCCGCAGCTGCCAGGAGTTTTCCATCTTTAAAAATACAGGCAGCAGAATCATGAAAGACTGCATTGATACCAAGTGTAATCATAGGTGTTAAATGGTTTAAGTGAAGGATGTAGTTCAGCTTATAACCATCCACGGCAAGGAAGGGATTTTGATTTTTAACAAACGCGTATAACCCACTACTTATAATCGTATAAATACCCAAAGTGCAGGTATTTCAACTATGCGTAAAACTTTTATTTTTTTAGGCATGTTCTTCAGGTGTGTTATGGCTTACACCAGAAAACAGTTACATTTTATATTGGTATGATAAGAATAATATTAGCGGATGACCATCACGTAGTTAGAGATGGGATAAAAATGCTTTTAAATTCCGGGGAGGAAATCAAAGTAATTGGCGAGGCGTCAGATGGCCATCAGGTTTTAAATTTAATCGAATCAGGCTTAGATCCTGATATTGTAATTTCAGATTTAAGCATGCCCGTGATGGATGGTTTCTCCTTAATCAGTAAACTAAAAACAGACTGTCCTGGCATCAAAACCATTGTACTTTCCGTTTCTGATGATGAAAACTATGTTACCCAGGCGTTTAACAATGGTTGTCTTGGCTATTTAAGTAAAAGCGTACAACCCAGCGAATTGCTTTTTGCCATCAGACATATCCATTCTGGCGGTAGGTACCTTGGTGCCGATCTGGGTACAAAGATGGTGGAACGGGCCATGCAAGGCAAAAAGCAAGAGCGCTCCACCGATATCAATTTTACCTCACGCGAAACTGAAATTCTTCAGTTAATTGCACAGGGTTGCACCAATAACGAAATTGCCGAGAAACTTTTCATCAGCAGGCGCACGGTAGAGGGCCACCGGCAAAACCTCATCGAGAAAACAGCCTCAAGAAATACCGCAGAATTAATTGGTTTCGCCTTTAAATACGGGCTTATTTTAAACTAATATCCAATTTTCAGCATTATCGATAAGCCGGTGAAATTTTGGTCTGCCGCTTACTCATTTGGTAAATCTAAATACCTTTTTTACGTGTGGTTTATACGGTTTATGCCTCGAATTAATACGGTCACCGAGAGAGAACCTTGCATAAGCAAAGCCAGATCTGCGTTCCAAACTGGATAGCAATGGAAGAGAACAGCGATCAAAAATCAGCATTAATGCAAAAATGGCGGTTACTTTGATTTCGCCAACTGCTTAAAAATACCTGCCAAACGCGAATCAAAATTTCGGGGTTTAAATTAACGGATCAGCATAGATAGCACACCAAAATGAATTGCCAGCGCAGGGGTTACCAAAGAGGCAGTAGAGCTAGTATTGTAACGTTTTTAAAACGTATCGCCCTAAATCCTATCCCTTATCGATGGGATACAAACCTAATTAAAATACTGTTTTAGTGTATCTTTTTCTAATACAATCAGATCGGCGAAAAAATCGTCATTAGCAGATCAGCGCTGAATCAAACTTAGTCTTTCAGTTTAAGGCAGATGCTTTTGCATACTTTGAACGACAGGAAATTTCACTTATATTTATCGCTCACCGCCCGAGAAGATCGATATGCAAGTAGTTACCGTACTTATTTTGATTTTGATTTACCGTAGAAATTTGTCCAAACGGGCAGCATAACATTGCTACAGTTTCATTTCTAAATTCCCGAATGGTAGATGAAACTGGCAAAACACAGAAAAAGATGCAAGAAAATGAAGATGGTGCTCAGCCACATCATGCGATGGCGCCAAATATGGAAATGCCACAAAAAACAGGGTCTTTCCCTATAATTGGTATGGGAGGAGCCAGTGGTGCCCTTTCTTCCTACCAGAAATTTTTCACCCATATGCCTGCCCGCTCAGGTATGGCCTTTATCGTCATTGTTCATCAGGATGAGGCCGAGGGACTGGATTATATCGAGTTGCTTAAAAGCGCTACGAGCATGCCGATTTTAACGGCAGAAGACGGAACGGAAGTGCGTGAAAATCATGTTTATCTCATTCCGCCTGGTGCTGATATGGGCATTCATAATGGTCATCTCCTGCTTTTTAGTGCATCACGGCAGAAAGGTGCACACATGTCTATCGATTACTTTTTACAGAGCTTAGCTGAAGACCAGTGGAACAAAGCGGTTGCCATTATTTTCTCCGGTTTAGGAGCAGACGGGGAAACCGGTTTAAGAATGATCAAAGAAAAACTCGGAATGGCGATGGTGCAGGATCCGGAAACAGCCGAGTTCCCAAGCATGCCTTCTGCGTCTATTAAAACACACCTGGCAGATTATATTCTCCCGCCAGAAGAAATGCCGCTGAAGTTGATTCAATACCTGAACCACCCTGCACTGGTCGGAGAAGCCGGAGATGACCTTTCCTCACCACTGCATGCCAATAAGGTACATATTCAAAAAATACTAATGCTCCTGCGTTCTCAAACCGGACATGATTTCACCTTATATAAAAAAAATACCATTTCAAGACGGATTGAACGGAGAATCGCCTTCCATCAACTAGAGGATTATGAAGGGTATGTCAACTATTTAAGAGAAAATCCGGGAGAAATTGACATTCTTTTTAATGAGCTTTTAATTGGCGTAACGAAGTTTTTTAGAGATCGCCATGCCTTTGAAAGCCTTAAAGAATACATCTATCGGCTGCTTAAACAGAAAAGTCCCGAAGAGCCAATCCGGATCTGGATTGCAGGATGTTCTACCGGAGAAGAAGCCTATTCTGTAGCGATTATTATTACTGAATACCTGGACAGCCTGAAATCAAAAAGGAAGCCTAAAGCGCAAATTTTTGCTACTGATCTTGATCCAAATGCAATAGAACATGCAAGAGCAGGCTTTTATTTCTCAAATATTATTGCAGAGCTTTCTCCGCAGCAGCTGGAAAGGTTTTTCGTTAAAAAGCCAAATGGTTATACGGTAAAGAAAGAAATCCGCGAGATGATTGTCTTTGCACAGCATAACCTCATTAAAGATGCGCCTTTTACTAGGCTCGATTTATTGTGCTGCCGCAATGTGATGATCTACCTCACCACTGAACTTCAGAAAAAGATCATTCCTGTTTTTCATTACTCCTTACAACCAAACGGGATTCTTTTCCTTGGTCCGGCAGAATCAGTAGGGACTTACAATGATATTTTTAACAGCCTGGATTCGAAATGGAAAATATTTGAGCGGAAGGAAGGCGTAACTACGATCGGTAAAATTCTGGATTTTCCGTTTCATATCGCCAATCAGGACAAATTAAATAAAACGGATTTAAGCAATAAGGCTTCAGTTAAAAACCCAATTGCGGAAAACTTTAACAAAGTACTGCTCGAAAATTATACGCCAGCATCTTTGCTGCTGAACGATAAAGGAGAGATCTTATACATTAACGGTAAAACCAATCGCTTTATTCAACTTAATCCAGGCGAGGCGGTTATGAATATCCACCGGATGGTAAGGGAAGAACTTAAATACGTTTTGGGCAATGCCATTCACCTTTGTCTGATGAATCAATCGAAAGTTGAAATTGCCGACATCAGGATTAAGGAAAATAACCGTGCCTACCTGATGGGTTTCTCCATAGACTATCTGAACGATCCCGCGTTGCAGGGATTACTTTTGGTGAGTTTTTACGAAAAAGGGGCGGTAAGGAAATCATCCGGACGAAAATCAAAATCAGCAAGTTCCATTAGCGAAGGCGCGGTGGAAGAACTGGAAAAAGAGCTAACCTATACCAAGCAGCAACTCCATACCACCATCGAACAGATGGAAACCTCGCTTGAAGAGCTAAAATCTACCAATGAAGAGCTCCAAAGCACCAATGAGGAATTACAAAGCACCAATGAAGAAGCGCTGACAACGAAGGAGGAAATGCAATCGCTCAATGAAGAGCTGATGACCATTAACCTGCAGTATCAAAACAAGGCTGAGGAACTTACCCAGCTAAACAATGACATGAAAAACCTGCTGGATAACACAGAAATTGGCACCATTTTTCTTGATAACCAGCTAAATATTTTACGTTTTACGCCACAGGTAACCCGGCTTTTTAATGTGATCACTTCCGACATTGGGAGATCAATTACGCACATTGTTTCGAATTTTGAATACCCTTCCATTGAACTGACCATTAAAGAGGTAATTGAAAGTTTATCGGGCAAAGAGCTTGAAATTAAAACCAAAAAAGGCGAATGGTATAATTTACGCATCATGCCTTACCGTACAATGGATAACTTTATTAATGGTGCGGTACTTACTTTTACTAAAATTACACCAATTAAATCCATGAATGCCCGTATGCTCGGGTTATTGCAATATGCACAGGCTACTGCAGACTTACACCCTATGGCTACGGTAGTTTTGGATGCAGACCGAAAAGTATTGGTATGCAATGAAAAGTTCCAAAGCATGTTCCGCATGCAAGAAAATGAAATAAGAGAACTTTCGTTCACAGAAATTGTTATTAATAAATGGCAGATGGATCTTCTCTCTGATAAGCTCTCCGAATCATCACCATCAAGTGAAGAGATCTATGTTCAACACCATTTTAATGGAATGGGCATAAAACACTTGGAGATAAAAATTGACAGGATCATGGAAAGGGGAACCGGAAACACACTGATCATGGTACTGAGTTTTAAGGAAAAATAGGAAAATGTGAACAAGACATCAAAAGAAATCATCCTTTCTGCATTGAGGTCTAAAGCCAAAGAGCTTTTAAGCGGCAGGGGTAGTGCAGAGCAGAGAACATTGCCTGCCAGCGAAATTGCGGTACTGCTTAATGAACTTGAAATTCACGAACTCGAGGTGGACATGCAGAACGATGAACTGCGGGAATCGTATCGTGCTATTGATATGGAGCGCTCCAGGTTTACAGGTTTTTTCGATGCTGCTCCTATTGGTTATTTTATTCTGGATGCCTTAGGAACCATCAGGGAAATCAACCGCAGCGGAATCGAATTGCTTGATGCGGGGAAGGATGCAATCTTGGGTAAACACCTCTCCTTTTGGATTGTACCAGAAAATAAAGAACATTTCTACGCCTTTATTAAAAATCTCGAATCACAGGATAACCGTAAAAAGTACGAAACGCTGATGCGCAGTTCAAGCGGGCAGATGATGCATGTACAGCTTGGCGGCAAAGCAATGAAAAATCCGGTTACCGCAGAAGCTGAATATTACATTACGCTCACTGATGTTACGGAATCTAAAAACGCCGCTCAGGTACTCAAAGAAACTACGGAACGGCTTAACCAAACGCTTAGGGCTTCGGTTACGGGTACCTGGAGCATTTGGCCGAGTAAAGAGGAAGTATATTTTGATGAGTTTAGCAAAAACATCCTCTCCATACACCATACCGATTTCAATAATTCCCTGGAACATTTACTTACCCTGGTAGTGAGCGAAGACCGGGAAAAAATAAGAGCCCTTTGTGATACCAGTGGCATATTGAGGGAAATCGATATGGAGTTCCGATTAAAAACGAAACATGGCCCGCCAAAAATTATCATGGCCAAAGGAAGAGAAATTTCTAATCCTGGCCAGGAATGTTATTTCACCGGTATTTTGTTTGATATTTCTGAGCGCAAAAGGGCGCACGAAATTGAAGAAGCCAATAAACGTGCACAACAACGCCTGTTAACACAGGCTGCAATCGATGCACAGGAAAAGGAACGGGCTAAAATAAGTTCTGCGCTGCATGATAGTATTTGCCAACTGCTTTATGGTATACGGTTTAACATCAACCACCTGAAGAAGGCCAATGATCTTCAACTCAAAGCTGAAATGGAAAACATTACGAAACTGCTTGATCAGGCGATTCAGGAAATACGTGATATCTCCTATGAGCTTACACCATCTGTGCTGAAAGATTTTGGATTTACCGCAGGCATTAAAGAAATGAGCCAGCGTTTGAGTAACAGCGTCTTCAAGATAGATACTAAAATTCATAAGGAAGCAGATAAACTTCCTGGTGAGGTACAGCTCTACTCTTTTCGAATTATCCAGGAATTAATTAACAACAGCATTAAACATTCTGGTGCCACACAGGCTTGGATATCAGTTTGCACCGAGGGCGGACGGGTGAACATTACCCTTTGCGATAATGGCAAAGGGATTGACCTGAACAGCGAATCGCATCTGCGTAACGGCTCAGGGCTGAGAGGGATAAAAAACAGAGTGGCCATGTTAAATGGCACATTCAAAACCTATAACGATCAAGGGGCTTGTTTCACCATTTCATTTGATCCCCTAGAATTAAAAGATTATTAAATTTTATGTCAAAAAGCGTTAAAAATATCATTACTATAGGTGCCTCAGCCGGAGGCTTATCGGCAGTTTCAAAATTGCTTTCGAAATTACCTGCAGATCTTGATGCTGCCGTGTTTATTGTGATTCATTTAGGTAAAGCTGCAGTTGTAGATGTTGTACTCAACATGCTGGGCAAAAACTCAGTATTAAATATCTCTGTACCCGACGATCAAACACCAATTGTAAACGGACAGGTTTACCTTGCACCATCGGATTCGCACATGATGCTCGAAAAAGGCCATATTTTGATTAAACAAGGCGCCAAAGAAAATCACTGGCGTCCCTCCATTGATGTATTGTTTCGCACTGCCGCGGCCGCTTATGATTCTTGCGTTACAGGAATCATCCTTACGGGCTTATTAGATGATGGTACATCGGGCATGGCAGCTATAAAAAAATGTGGTGGCCGGTGTATTGTGCAAGAGCCGGAAGGTGCAGAATTTCCTGATATGCCTAACAACGTGTTGAGCAATATGGAAGTAGATTATCGGGTTCAGATTGAAGATATGGGATATATCATTAATGACTTGTATTCCAGAAATGAGTGTGAAACCATAACTATTCCGGATGACGTAAAATTGGAATCTGAAATTACTTTACGGATGGCCACAGGTCTTGAGGCCACTTCAAAACTTGGTACACTCACCCCGTTTACCTGTCCGGATTGTGGCGGCGTTTTAACTAAGATTGATGAGCCAACTGGCGAAATAAGATTCAGGTGCTTTACCGGACATGTATTTAATGAGCGTTTTCTAGACGATCAATACATCGAAAAAACAGAAGAAACCCTTTGGGTAGCCATTCGCATGATGGAGGAACGCCGGAACTTTAACAACACCATGCGTAAAACGGGAATTAATGAAGTAGAAAGAGACGCAAGAGATAAAGAACTGGCTGCACACATTGAACGTTTAAAATCAGTGATGCAGCGGGTGTCTAAAGACCGCCAAAGAATAGATTAAATCAATTACGAAAATCAGAGAATTTGAAAATTATACTCGCAGAAGACCACAATATTGTTCGCAATGGCATCAGGATGCTTTTGGAATCGCAGGGAGAGATAACTGTTGTAGCAGAAGCCACTAACGGGCTAGAAGTTATCGAATATTTATCGGAAGGCGGATCAGCAGATATCGTAATTACCGATATCAATATGCCAGAAATGGATGGCATTAGCTTAATTGGTCCGCTTAGAACATTGAGCCCGGCTACGCGTGTGGTGATGCTTTCTATGTTAGACAATGAGAAATATGTAGCGCAAGCTTTTATCGAAGGTGCACGCGGCTACCTCCTTAAAAACGTAGGCGAAGAAGAGCTTATCTTCGCATTGCGCTATGTAGCGGGCGGCGGCAAATACCTTTGCGCTGAACTGGCGGAACGGTTGCTAGACCGACTGATACAAACTACTGTACATCAGCCTGAACCAAATGGACAACATATCGATTTTTCGCTTAGAGAAATGGAAGTATTACACCTGATTGCAGAAGGTTTTACCAATAGTGAAATGGCTGAAAAGCTTTTCCTGAGCAAACGAACGATAGAAGGACACCGCCAGGCACTGATTGATAAAACCGGAGCCAAAAATACGGCGGCGTTGATCCGATTTGCTTTAGTAAACGGATTTATAAGTTAACCCCTAAGCATCACTTCTTTTCAAAGGATCAACCATAAGTTATTTTTACAAAGTAGAAATGTTAGTTATTCTGGAAACTACAAATCCGGCAAATCATCATTTACGTATCTATATCATCTAAGTTTTTATAAATGATGATAAGATAATGATAGAGAAAAAAGACAGATTAAATATGCTTTTGGCCGCTCGCTCAGTTTATCGGAGTGGTTTTGGCGGTATCCTCCACGATGGAAGAATTGTAGATAGAAGAAACTTTCCAGATGCCACACCGATCTCTGAGTATACTGAATTTGGAATACCAAAAAGCCGTGAGTTACCAGTTAAGCAAGGGGTTGCCAAGCAGGTAAATAATTAATAGTAACGAAGCTTAGTCTTATTTAGGCCGTTTTATGCTTTAGAAGAAATTGGCATTACGTGCATTTTAATCAATGAAAATCAGTTTGCCATGGCTTAAGATAAAATGGCATTTTGTTTGCCCTCTTGCCCTGAATTTGTTTCTGATGAAGCAAATTTCTAACTGGCGTTACAATTTCTGCTACACTGAAAGGTTTCTCAATAAAGCCATCAAAATCGTAGCCATCCAAATTAAGGAAAATACTACTGTAAGCTGAAATCACGATAATAGGAACAGCGGCCAATAATCTGTTAGTTTTTAATGCGGCACAAACCTCACCACCATTTACCTTTGGCAAATGGTAATCAATAATAATCAAATCAGGTTTGAATGCTTCTATAGCTGATATGTCAGGAGCATCAGTTGCCAGTCCACAATGATATCCATGGTCTGTAAAAATATTTGCAAGAACTTCGGAAAGGGTAAGGTCGTCTTCAATAATCATTAGCCTTTGCGGAAAAGGCATTAAACTGTTCATCTGCCTGAATTGTGCTGTATTTTCCATCATGCCTTTATTTATTTTCCATCAGCAATTTACCGAAAATGGTCAAGGCAAACAATGTGATTAATACTATTTTAGCCGGTCATAATACCCAATTTAAAACCGGTTTAATACGATTTCGAGGCAAAGAACTTCAAGGCTTCGGCCGAAAGAAATTCCGAACCATCAATGCTTTTTAATTGTTATTCAATGAGCAGCTGATTAAGCGACTGCAGATCTATTTTTTTAGCAACAGATTTAAACTGACATGAAACACAGAATGGATAACACAATGAAAGAAGATTTAAAGGTTCTAAAGGAAAATTTCGAAGCTGGAGTAATTGAGTCTTTATGGAGTGAGAATGGTGAATTGGTTTATGTGATCAAAGATGATCTTGACCTTGAAGAATATGCCATTCTGGCCAAACGCGTTCTGGAAAGTGAAGGTGATATTGCCCATGACTTTACAGGCAAAGTAACCCATCCTGCTAAAGCAGAATTTGCAATATTTTATTACCGCTCGGGCTGGTTTTTAGAAGGCTTAGCAGCTGGTGAAGTAGAATAAACATCGTTTACATCAGGGATAGATGAAATTTGGCAAAGCATACATAGGCACGTCGGGCTGGAAGTACCGACATTGGGAAGGTACTTTCTACCCAACCGGACTAAAGAAAAAAGACCAGTTCGATTATTTTACTTCAAAATTTGACACCGTAGAGTTGAATAATTCTTTTTACCGCCAGCCAAAGCCCGAAAATTTCGCAAACTGGCGGCTTCAGGCACCGGCAAATTTTCTGTATGCAGTTAAGGCCAATCGTTACTTTACGCACCTTAAGAAACTAAACGTAGAGAAGGAAGATATTTTCAATTTCTTAAAATTGAGCGATGGCCTGGCAGAGAAATTAGGCCCGATACTATTTCAACTTCCTCCCAAATGGAACCTTAATATCGAACGGCTGGAAAGATTTGTCAAAATGCTGCCGCAGGGGCATCGATATACCTTTGAGTTTCGCAATCAATCCTGGTACCATCACGAAGTATTTAATCTTTTAACAGAATACAATTGTGCTTTCTGTATCTATGACCTTGCAGGTCACCAATCGCCAATTATCGCCACTGCAGATTTTGTATACATCAGGCTGCATGGACCGGGCGATAAATATCAGGGTTCTTACAATCAGGAAAGCCTTAAGAATTGGGCAAAACTTGCAGATAAATGGCTGAGCAAAGGCATAGATGTTTATCTTTATTTCGATAACGACCAGGCAGGTTATGCGGCTTTTAATGCCCTTGAAATTAAGGAACTGATAGCCAATTTAAATTTAGAATCAGTTACTTAATTTTTATCCCTTTTTAAATGATCAGATATCCAATTTTGGCGAATGGCCTTATAAATACGATCGCTGATTAGAAAAGACCACTTTTCAAAGATTAACGGGTGCATCAAGATTGAACTTAAAACACCCGCTAGTACTGCTTTGATAATTTAATCATCTTCATTTTTACAGCCACACAAACTAGTCAAATGGTGTGGTTTCGTTGTTTTCACCAGCGGATGAACCTTCAATGTCATCGTCTTCCACAATATCTCCAGGCCGTGTCTCTGTTAATTCTTCTCCATCGTCTGGCGCAGCGGCACCGATACCTTCCTCGGCATCAATCTGACTGGTGTTGTAAAGCTCGTCTGAGCCGGTATCATCTCCAGCCGCTACTCCTCCAGATTGGGTGTCTGCATCACCATCCAACTGTTCACCTAAAGCTGTGTCTCCTGTACTTTCATCCACATCAAATTCACTGGCGTCGAAAGCATCGTCTGATGAGGGATCGCCTCCAGTTCCTACACCATCACCGCTGGGTTCAAGCGATTCATCTTCCACTCCATCTAAAGTGGTATCATCAGCAGTTTCATCACTGCTAACATCACTTTCATCTAATAGGGCATCCGATCCAGCATCGCCGTTTTCGCCGCCATTGCTGCCATAACCAAATTCCTGGCCCTGGGTTTCTTCCTCTTGTTCATTGGTTTGATCTGCTCCTCCAGCTATTGAACCTTCGTTACCAAATGGTTGTCCAAAATCTCCTCCTGTACTTCCACCTAAGCCATTTTCTTGTGGATTAGTCTCATTCTCTTGCTGTTCCATATTTTCTTTTAATTTAAATTTTATAATTGTTGATTATCAAGCCCCATTAATGGTGCTACTGTTTTAAGGGTAATGTTCGTTTTTTTTCTGTCTGAAGCGTATCTCTTCCTCCTGTAGTATCGACGCCGGCAGTATCCTGCATCGGTCCTGTTGCACCCATCGTTCGCATGGATGTATCGCCAGCGGCAGGGTCGGTGCTTGAAGAACCATTTTTTGAATTGCAGGCCATTGCAACTGAAATAGCGACTGCAGATAGTATTAGCATTCCTTTTTTCATATACTGATTATGGGTTAGTGAAGCTGATGCTTCAGCGATAAATAATAATGGATGAAAAGACAAATTGAAAGCAGGTATGACCAGCTTTATGATATGCATTTTATAAGTTTTGGAAATCTTGACCTACCTTAACTGGCAAGCGCCGAAGTGAGCGCTATCGGTCAACTTCAGAACGTTTAAAGAAGTTATTCTAATTTGAGTTTTATAAAGGGCTCTGCATCTAATTTGATGCTAAGCCCCCTTTATATTGTAACTTAGCGTTTAAAGCACTCTCACTATGCTACGGCAGTATTTACGCTTGTCATTGCAATTTCAGTTAGCAAGCTATCCGTACTTTTTTCTTCTTCCAAAGTTGCCGCTAAAAGTTCTTCTGCTTCAGTATGCTCCATTAATTTTGCATAAGTAACCAGGCAACCATAGCTTGCAATTTCGTAATGCTCTACTTTCTGAGCTGCCGCGATTAAAGCAGCATCCAATACTGGTTTATCTTCAAAACTTTCGATAATCTCTTCTGCCTCGTTAAGTAAACCTTCCATTGCCTTACACTTTTTAGCTCTTGCGTTTAATCCGATAGATTGAAAAACCTGTTTTAAGCGCTCAATTTGACCCTCTGTTTGTGTATAATGCTCTTCAAACGCAGTTTTCAAACTATCACTGGTAGCACTATCTGCCAATTTTCTTAATCCTTTTAATAGTTGTTTTTCAGCACCAAGTGTATCTCTTAACTCATCTACAAATAATTCGTGTAAATGTGCGTTGGGCATATCGGCTGCCCCTTGTTTTGAATTTGCCATTTTGTTCTGTTTTTTAATGTTATCTATTTAGTTAACTGAAAATAGAACCAACCTTAAAAGTGAAAAGTTTAGCAAAAAAAATAAATTTCATGTCTTTTTCAGATTATAAGGAGCAGCAATTTTTACCGATTTGGATTACCGAAACAAGGTTGAGGCATTCCCTGTTATTTAATGCATTATGACAATGCGGAAAACACGAAACAGAATCGCTGAAGAAAAGCATTTAGCGCAAGGACAGGCCAGTGAAAAGGAAGGTTTATGGTCTGAGGCGATAAAACATTACACAGCCGTTTTAAAGAAAAAACCTGCACATATTCTGGCCAACAGCAGGTTAATAATCATTTACCGAAGACTAAAGGAACATCAGAAAGAACTGGAAATAATTAACAAAGCCATAATAAGTTTAAGTCAACATATTGAGGAAACTCAAATGGCCTGGATCAACGAACATTCTGGCATTGCTAAAAGTACAGAAGCACTGGCAAAAAGCTTAGACCTGCTTACCAGTAGCAGTTTACCACGCTATCAAAATGAATTTGTTGATAAATGGGAAAAGCGAAAGCTGATGTTACTTAAAAGGCTTCAAGCCAAAAAAAACAAAATCAAAATTAAGTAGCTAAAAATCTTGTAAAACAGACCGTTGCAGCAGCGTAAAATTAATCAAACTTTAGGGGTTGGGCATTGTTTTTAAAGTAGCAGAAATAGAAGGCACTAACGGCAAATCTTGCAAGTGCGTTTAAAAACATCGTCAAGGTTGGCTGATGACTACTTATTTCTCTTCACTTCAAAAAATAAGTTTCACCATTCAATATCTTTAAAATGAAAAAAGTTACCCCCCAAACTCCGCGACATGATCTGGAGAATGTGAAACAAGGAGATAATATAGAAGACAATACAGGAAAAAAAGGTCAGGTATCAGATATAGAGGTTATTAGATATGATAAAGAGAACCACTATTATTACAAAATAAAAGAAGATGGTACAATTCTCATCATTAAATGACCAGGAAAAAATAATACCTATTTAAAAAAGGTATTTAGCCCTTTTATTTAGGGTATAAAAACACTTCCACCGGGCTGATATATCCTGTAATTTTGTTTTATAAATCAATCAATGGGACGATTAGATTCAAAAATTAGCCCTTCAGTAATGAGGGGCTTTTTTATTTACCTGCTAATCAGCTGATCGAACGTATACAGCACTTCATCTAAAAATTTCGTTTCGAGCTATCTCCCGATGCTGATGAACTTCTTACAAGGCGCTTACCATACAGCTAGCATATTCCTCAAAATCAGGTAATCGATCATTGTAAAACAGGTATATCACACGAAACCTTCAAAAAAAGTAATGGTTTTTATAGTAAAATTTAACCGTTATGAATATAGTATCAAGAAGAGTACATGGAATAGTTGATTATGCGTCTGTAGTAGTAATGCTGGTATCGCCCTGGTTATTTGGTTTTATAGAATCTGCCATTGCCTCTGCCCTATTTTTTTTATCAGCCTGCCTTATTTTGGTCATTTCGCTTTATACCAATTACGAATTAAGCGTGGTAAAAAGCATCCCGATGCTGTTTCATTTAGAAATGGATATGGTTACCGGTTTCATGCTGCTCACCTCACCATGGGTATTTGGATTTTACCATATTGTGTTCTGGCCTCACGTTATTATCGGTGCATTCGCCTTAATTTTTAGTTTGCTAACAGATCAAAATTCCCTCAGAGATTATGTGCACCCAGAAATACCGTTGAAACAATAAAGTGAGCGTTACCAATATTGACCACTATTTCTGGGTACTAAACAGAAATAGTGGTTTAGAATTTCCCGTCTGCCCTTCCCTTGTTATCCCAATGGTCTTTAATGATCTGGCCGTTCTGATCAGCTCTTAAAATTCTTGCATATCTTTCGCCTTTTATCCGCCCGGTTTCTGGGTCTTTATTGCCCAAAAATAGTAATATCGGTCTACCCTGGTCGTCTGTTTTGAAAGCCAAATCATAGCGTTTAAAGGATGTTTCAATCAATGTTGCCGGCTCGTACGTTTTGTTCAAAATTTTAAGGATCGGTTCTTTTAAAGCACTCATTGTTATATTTTTTAGGTTTAAAATAAATTACACCTTAATAACATCACCGCCTAAAAGTTTGATCTTCGAAATTTCAAATTGGGTATAAAGCGCAACGCTGCAGTTAGATACCTGTTTTTCATTTAAATTATATTATCAGATCGAATTTTTTTTTTTCATTAAAAACAGTAGGTTATGGAAAATCGAGAGAGACAATTGATCAAAGCGCACGCCGATGAAAACGCGTTGCTATTCGAAAAATCTGCGGCATTGAGAAAACGTTCGAGCGAATGCATACAACGTTTAAAAGCTTTAAAAACCCTAATGGATAATTTAATTCATCCGAAGGAAACGTATGATGGAAAGCCTTTAGCCAGCAGATAATTCAGGCGCGGCAGAAGTAAATTTAACAGGCTAATTAAATGAAGATGCTAACGACTCAGCAACCAAAGGCGCCCATAGCCGATTAAATTTACTTCTCCTTTACTCAGGTTGAAATGCCTGCCACTCAACAGATCAACAAACTGCCCACCTTCTTTAATGCTAAAGCGCACAGCTGATTCTGAAAAATTATGGACGGCGATTAATTTTTTAGATCCCTCCCCATATGCAATGGCCATTATTGCCGCGTTGCCGGTTTTAAGAGATTCCCAATCCTGATTACCAATCTGCGGATATTGTTTACGTAATGAAATCAGTCTGCGTATTTCACTCAACAGGGATTGGCTGTTCTCAGCCTGTGCTTTAACGTTTAATATCGTGTAACGGTAATCTCCCTGCGAGATGACTGGTCTGAAAGGCTTGCTGGCTGTAGTAAAACCTGCGTTTTGAGTAGCATCCCATTGCATTGGTGTACGTACGGCCATTCTTTCATTCAGGGAAAGGTCGTCGCCCATTCCGATCTCCTCTCCAGATCTGATGACTGGTGTGCCCGGTAAGGAATAAAGCAGGCTGTACACCATGCGCAACTGGCGTTCATTAGCAAGCATTGGAGCCAGCCTTCTTCTAATTCCGCGGTCATAGACTTGCATGTTTTTTTCAGGACCAAAAGCCTGATAAACCGCTTCTCTCTGCGCTGATGAAAGTCTGCCAAGATCAACTTCATCGTGGTTACGAAGAAAAAATGCCCACTGTGCATCAACAGGCTTCTCTTTTGTTTGTTCCAGGGCCTTCAAAAAAGTTTCTGGTTTTCCGGCCGCTAGAGAATAGAAGAGATATTGGTTAGCGTAAAAGTTAAACATCATGGATAACCGTCCACCTTTCTCGCCAAAGTAATCTGCATTTTCTTTTGTTTCTACATTAGCTTCACCCAGCAATAATACATTAGGGTCTTTTTGCTTTGCTCCCCTCACAAGCGAATCCAGCACGCCCAGCATGTGTTCCGGGTTTTCGGTTCCAGATTTAGGTACATCAATAATAAAGGGTACCGCATCTAACCTAAAGCCCTCCATCCCCTTGGCAATCCAGAATTGTAAAATCTTAATGGCCTCTTGCTGTACGGCTTTGTTTTCATAATTGAGATCTGGCTGAAAGTCGTAAAAACGGTGAAAATAGTAAGCCTTTGCCACTTCGTCATAGGTCCAGCTTTCATTTTGAACGCCCGGAAAAGCCATCCCTTTTTCTGCATCTTTTGGCCTGCTGCTACTCCATACATACCAATCTTTAAAAACTGAAGTAGTATCTTCCCTCGCCTTTTTGAACCAGGGATGTGCGACAGAGGTATGATTCAATACCATATCCATTACAATTTTAATATTCAACCTACGTGCTTCCTTCATAAATTTTTCAAAATCTTCCATCGTTCCCAACTCCGGATCTATTGAATAATAATCGCTTACATCATAACCGTCATCACCATTCGGTGTGGGTTGAAAGGGAGAAAGCCAGATCACATCTACACCGAGTAACTTCAGGTAATCCAACCTGTTGATGAGTCCTTTAAAATCACCTTTTCCATCACCATCGCTGTCCTGGTAGCTGTCTACATCAAGGTTGTAAATTATGGCATTTCGATACCATTTTTCCGGCAGTATTTGCTTTTCGTGTCGCTTTGACTTACAGCCAAACAATAAAGCGATCGATAAGAAAACGACAAGATAATTTCTTAAAAAGACTTGCAGATGAAGTATGTGAGCCATAGTATTCTGTTTTTGTGTGAGCCTGCTTCATTGCACCAAAGCGCAGCTTATTCAGTTTTAAAGAACCTATCCTAAATGCGATTGGTTTTGTAATTAAGCAGCGGTAGAAGCATCGGCAGGTGAATGATTTTAAACCGTTGTCTTCGTTTGCGGCTTCTCACACATTTTATTCATTGTAATCTTATTACGCTCCTGTGTTCATCACCTGGATGGTCTCTGTAAGTATAAACACGCGAACGCTCGTGGCAATTACCTGAAAACACATCCAGAGCTCTCCAAACTCAACTATAAAGTCAGTCTGGCTGTTTTACCTATGGCTAAGCCAGTGACAAGCCAAATCATAGTCATCTGAGATGATAAATCGCTATTTGGCCAATGAAAACAAAACCTTATTAAAACTCAAAAAAATGGAAACACAAAAAGAACAACATTCAGAGGGCAGAGTAGCCCGCGCAATCGAAGAACAAACGGCGAAATTGCCTTCAGATCTCTTTTTATGGAGTGCTTTAGCATCAATGGGGGTCTCACTGACTTTAAAATGTTTAGGAAAAAAACACTCCGCATTATTTGTAGGGCAATGGGCAGCACCTTTTTTACTCCTTGGCTTATACAATAAAGTGGTAAAAACAGAAGGTCATGATCAAACTCAAGATTAATGATTTTAACGAGCCAGGGGAAGTAATTTACGCTCCCTTGGCTTTCTAATGCGTCAGTAGCATCCTTAAACGAAACGGCCGTGTTCGGGTATCGCTACTTGAGCGAAATCTTCCACCAGCATTTTTAACCCCAACCGCAGTTCTGCCCCTTTCATATACTGGCCATGTCCTGATATCACTACCGCCGGGCGTAAGTCTCTCAGCTTTTTTACCGTTTCCCATGCAACTTGCCAATCTGTAGTCAGGTATCTTGGCGGACCTTGAACTTCCCTCTTTTGAACCAGTACCTTATAAAATGAATCTTGTTTGACCGTCACGAACGCATCAGCGGCAATCAAAACTTTATCCTCGTCTCGAAAGAAAATAACCTGACCAGGCGAATGCCCGGGTGCATGAAGCCAACGCCATCCTGCAAGGCCGGGTACATTTCCATCTTCAGGCAACGGCAGCACCCTACCCGAAATGTCTATCGGCTCATGAGGATAGAAAAATGACAGTTTGGCTAATAAACCACCTTCTACGGTACTATCGGGCTCGGGGTATTCCTGCTTACCGGTAAGGAATGGAAATTCCAGCGGATGCGCATAAACCGGGACGTTCCATTTTTCGAGAATTTCTACAATTCCACCAACATGGTCGAAATGTCCATGTGTGAGCAATATAGCCTGCGGAGGCTTTTGTTCCCCAAATCGTTTTTCCGCAGCGGCAATAATTTCTGCCCCACATTTAGGCATCCCACAATCAATTAAAAACCAATCTCCGCCAGGCTTACCCAACATGATTACATTCACAATTTGATTGGTGAAATAATATACATCGTCGGTCACTAATTCCCCATTCCCACTGGAAAAAGATGTCATCGGAATCATTTTATTGTCTTTACTCTGTTCCATTTTACTATTATTTAATTACAATAAAGTCGTTATGCAAAGCTGACTACTTCTTTCATCTCTGCTAAGGCCATATTAATTTTATTGATTTGTTCCTTTCTGGCATTAACCAGGTAGACTACGGATAGTCGCCCATTATCTTTAGCAACTTCGAGCCGAACGGCGGGCGTTCCTGTTCTACGGAGTCGTTCTTCAACCAATAGCAGATTTGAAATTTCGCTATCAACCAGCATGACACTGATCATTTTTTGTTTCTTTAGGCGTGAAATTAATTGCTCAACGTAACCAACTAAAACTAACACAACAAGGGTAATCAAGGTTAGTAATAAGGCCAATGCGTGATAGCCAATACCTGCTGTCATTCCAATGGCGGCTGCGGTCCAGATTACTGCAGCAGTGGTTAAACCACGCACCGAAATCCGATCTTGAAAAATTACGCCTGCACCGATAAAACCAATACCTGTGATAATATTTGCCGAAATCCGGTCATCTGTTCCATCGCCATGCCAAGAAACAATTGTAAATATGGTGGAGCCGAGGCAAATGAGAATAATGGTCCTAAAACCGGCAGATTTGTTACGGTATTCCCTTTCAAAGCCAATTATACTTCCGCAGATTACGGAAACCAGCATCGCAATCAGATCTCTTGTTTCTATTGTAAAATCCATCATCACCCTTTAATGACCGATACTTTTCTTAAAATATTCATCAGTTAATAGTATTTTATTTTTTGATCATCTGTTTCATAAGCATTCTGTTAATTGTGCTTTTTGCTAAACCCTCCTTCTCTTTTGGATGTTTTTAAATTAAAAACGTTATGAAAAAAGACACTGAAAATCTAGCAGATAAAACGAATACCACAATTCGAATACCCGCTGAAGATATCATCAAAGGAGCTTCAGAACAGGATCAACTAGACAGGTTAGCAGAAAATGCGGCAGAAGACCCTGTGCCCGATGAAGATCAAATTGGCGAATCACCAGGAGCAGGGCCACTAACAGGTGAGGAAAAAAACACACCTGAAACTTAAAATTCAAATCTGCAAATTAGATCGGCTGAAGGTGCGGTCTGATTTGCAGACTAACAATTTCTGAACGACTTGGTTGTACCAGACAGAAAGCAACAGCAATGGCAATATCTTCAGCTTTTAACATTTCTTCATGATCAACCTGTGCCAACTTCTCCTCTGCCGGTGCTTCCTGCATATCGGTATCCACAGCTCCCGGTTCTATTAGAGAAACTTTAATACCCTTTGGATTAAGTTCTTTTCTGAGCGCTTCGGAAAAACCCTGAATTCCTGATTTCGTTGCTACGTAGACCGAACTTCCCTCCTCGCGTACCTGCGCGCTCATTGAACCGATATTGAGGATGTGACCGCTTCCGGCTGCCTGCATTCGTTCAGCCGCATGCTTTGCACATGCCATATAACCGAGTAGATTGGTTCGCAACACGTATTCCCAGTCAGTATAACTGCCTTCGGTTACACTTCCATAAGCTATTGCAGCATTGTTTACTAAAATATCTAACCCTCCAAGTTCCGCGTCCAATGCACTAAAGAGTTCGGTTACTCCCTGTTCATCTGAGAGATCAGTAACTATGCCTTTGCAAGAATTTCCTGTGGATAGCTTTTCGATTTCAGCAATGGTTTCATCAACTTGCTCCTGATTACGTCCGCAGATTAATAAATTAGCACCCAATGTGCTCAATAAAAGGGCAACTTCTCTTCCAATTCCAGTACTTCCTCCAGTAACCAGAATACGTTTTGCGGATAAAGAAGCATTCCAATAGCTATTTAAATCTTTCATGATTTATTTAATTAAGGTTTAAAATGATTGATTCTTCCTTAATAAAATCAGGCTGGGAAATCAAAAGTTTTGTTAAAACGGTGGATTGAAACAGAACAGGTGTTAATACTTGTATTAAAAGCGTAATCGAGACGATGCATCACCTGCCTATAGCTAAGCGGACGATTTTGTCATATTCTAACTGCTTCCAAAACATACAATATTCCATTCCCCCAGTCATTGTGAAACAATCTACGGATTTGAGAAAGGGATTCTACTTCAATTAAATGGGTATTTAACTTTAATGAATCGGGTATTCTCCCCTCAACTATTCACCTTGGAAGGTGGTTTTTATGATGTTCGATTTTTCTGAAGTGAGGCTGAAATAATCTGCCTGACCGAAGAAAAACCAGATAAGAACTTTGATGTACAGTTTTTAGCTACACCAGTTCTTTAAGGTTTAAAATGAAAACCGTTTATACACCAGATTAACAATAGAGATTTATTATGAAAATTATCAGTAGAAAAGCACATTCCGTTTTAGATTATTTATCAGCCATTATTTTGATAGCTGCGCCGTGGCTGTTGCATTTTGAAACCTCAGCAGCCGCAAAAAACGTTGCCATTGCAGCAGGAGCCGTTATCCTTTTAATGTCTGTACTCACTGCTTATGAAGGTGGTTTATTCAGAAAAGTTCCGATGCCAATGCATTTAAATGCAGACATATTACTCGGAATTCTTTTGGCAGCTTCTCCATGGATTTTTGGATTCAGTGGTGATGTTTATCTGCCGCATTTAATTTTAGGCTTGTTTGCTATTGTTGTCAGCATCTTGACTGAGCGTAGTTCTTTTTCTAAAACCATTTAATTTGCAGCATCATGAAAACAAAATTTCTTCAGTTGGCTTTTTTATTCCTGGTTTTCACTTTGGCATCATGTGGATCAGGACATAATGCTCCGGCAGATTCACATCCTGGGAGTGGCTCCGTAAAGGCTGGTCCGCAAAATGAAGACAAAAAATCTGCAGATTCAGTAAAAAAAGATAGTGCAAAAAAAGAAACTCCATAGTTAGAATCAAATAGCGTTTATAGCGAGAGCTTTCTGTTTTTCAGAAGCTCAGCTATATTCGCGATTCTGTTAAAGAATTCCAAAGTATTACTGGTAGAAAGTATCGCTATCTGATTTGTAGACTGTGTTTTAGATTTCAGCGCGTAATTTAAATTGTATTCGGATCAAAATCCACCGTCCATTGTACCCCGAATTGATCTACCAACATCCCGAAGTAAGAGCCCCATGGGCTATCTGCAATTGGCATTTCTACTTTGGCACCTGCAGAAAGCCCGGTAAATAATCTATCTGCTTCTTCTTTACTGTCGGCGGTTATGGCAATGTGAAAGTTATCGCCCATTAGAAACTTTCGGTCTTCACTTCCTAGAATGGCGTCTGAACCCATGAGCATATTATGCTTCCCCAAAGGCAAAGCAATGTGCATGATTTTCTCAAGATTTGTATCTGATATAGGCTGTTCGTCAGATTGCGGTAGGTCTTTGTAGCGAACAAAGGTGATGAATTCTCCACCAAATATTGATTTATAAAATGTAAAAGCTTCTTCAGTGTTACCTGCGAAGTGCAAATAGGGATTAAAAATTGCCATTTTTTCGGTGATTAATTTAAATACAAAATACCATTTTTTCCTGAAAAATCATGATGCGATTAGCATATGTTTTTTCGCCCGCATGAATAGCCAATGGCTTGATGATCCAATTTAAAAAATCTGAATAATTATTATAGGTATCGGCTATTGCATCCATCGTTAATTTGTTTATCAACTCAAAATCAAATACATATAGCCAATGAGATCACTAGCGACCGGTATTTTCGAAAGGAATTTTAAAAATAGGTATCCTGATAATCTAGCAAGGATTGAGGTGATCAAAATGCCGTATTTTGCCTGCTCAACTAATATATTGTATGTAAACGCTAGCCCGCTGATAAATAAATAAATAGTAAAAACCTACACCGCCAGTAGTGCGATTCCAATAATATGTTTCCAATTGGCGCCCTTAGGAAGCGAATCAACACCTGCCCTAACCATTATAAAAGTAAAAAGAAGTATTCCAATAAACTTCCAAACGATCAATGCTGTGGCAACACCTAAGAAACGGGATTAATAATCGTACTGAAAAATCAGCACCAATGATGATGCCAGCGTTAGCAATTGCAAAAAGCGGCGGAATAACAAAGCTACCCATGGATGTAAAGCATGCTCAATTTTTCGTAACGGGGTTTCGGCTGCAAGGCTGAGGTCTTTTACCTGTTGAATGATTTGGTGCTGTTCATGCGTGGTTAGCGTACTGTTATTTGCGATTTCTTTTTCAAACTGGTAAGAAAGTGCCCGAAGGTTTTCTGAATAAACATTTTCGTTAATCTTTGTAATTGCCGGGATGGTGAAGGCTACGGGAACGCCAGCAATGGTGGCATGCACGCCAGAAAGCAGGAAACCGATCCACACACAAATTCCAGAAAATCAGATAAAATGCACTGTTCCTGATTCCCGAACGGTTTCCAATAAGGAGAATAAGCAGGAAAATTCCGGCAATTCCAAGTGCCATAAATTTACCTGTGCGGTATAGAAAAATGCAGTTGCCACGATGGTACCTAGATCATCCGCCACGGCCAACTCCGAGAGAAAAACTTTAACAGCGGTTGGGATATTTTTTCCAGCCATAGAAAGAATCGTGAGTGCGAAGGCTATATCTGTTGCCATGTGGATACTCCAACCATGACTCCCGGCTGAATTCAGATTTATCAAGGTATAAATAACTGCAGGACCTATCATTCCGCCAAGTGTGGCACTCACTGGCATTACTGCTTTCTTAAAAGTAGAAAGCTCGCCATCCATAAACTCCTTTTTAAGCTCAAGGATAATCACAAAAAAGAAGATCGCCATTAGCCCATCATTAATCCAGATGTGCAGGGGTTTATTAAGCGCATATTTTCCGATGGCAATAGCAAAATCAGTCTCCCCTAAGTGATGATACGAATCACCAAAAGAAGAATTAGCCCACACGATTGCAACAACAACGTTGAACAATAAAAGAATTCCGCTGGTATATTCCAGATGAATGAACCTGCTTACCGGAGCACTAATTCTTTAAATTGGGTTTTATGAGCTGGTTGCAACATGCTTTGATTTTAACTGATTTTATGCAAAAGTATTGAACGGATATTTTAGCCAAAAAGAACCGCTGACAATTTAACCTTAAAACAAATAACTAATAAATTAGTTATAGCTTTAAACTTTTACATCTCCTTTCTAAAAGATCAAACTTAATTTGTAACCATGAAAACAATCACCTTCATTTTCTTCTATTTGCATTACTCGTTCATTGGCTTTGCACAAGAAAAAACCGTTGCTAAGCCCGAATACGTTATTGTTGCGAATAACGAAATTATCTCGAAGGAGAGATTAGAAGAATATGGCAGGTTAGGTTCGATCAAAGCGATGAATAAAGGCGTTTCTGATGAAGAATGGAAGAATTTAGTCGCAAGGTTTGGCGAAAAAATTGGTGAGCGCGATTTCATTATTAAAATAGAGCTGCTTACCAAAGACGATAGCGCAGTTTTGAAAAAGCAGCCAGAAAAAAAAATTGAAGCCATTAATCTGGAGAACGAATTAAAGCTTAAGCTTAACGATGTTGCCAGTAACTTTACAGTAGACATGCTGGATGGGGCACCATTAACATTATCAGATTTCAAAGGCAAGGTTGCTTTAGTCAATTTCTGGGCCACCTGGTGCGCACCTTGCTTAATGGAGTTCACCGAATTTCCAGATCAAATATTAAAACCCTTCAGCGGGAAAGATTTTGTATTTATTCCGATATCAATTGGTGAAAGCAAAGAAACGGTACAGCGCAAAATGGCTCAGCTAAAGAAATATGGTGTTAATTTGAATGTCGGTTTAGATCCAAATAAAAAAATATGGGATCAATATGCAACCGGCTCAATTCCGAAAAGTTTTGTGATTGATAAAAATGGCACAATTCGTTATATCTCTATTGGAAATGCAGACGGAAGTGTTGCCAAATTAGCAACGGAAGTTAAGAAGTTAATAGAATAGCCGCTAAGTTGCTGCTAACTTTTACTTGTAAATATTGCTCGATTAAATGTGCGTTAATCAACCCTTTAGAATTTAAAAGCGGATGAGCATATCCGCTTTTAAATTTTCCATCTATTTAATAAACGACTTCAGGTAAGTATCTGCGGCTGTCCAGTTCAGGGTTGGATATCGATTATTTGCAAGCTCCTGATGATGGGTTGAAAACATTGAATACAAGTATTGTGATTGTTGCCACTTGGCGTAAAGCTCATTTTCACCTGCAGGGTTTTCTGCTCTTTGCTTTACAATAAACTGAGCAAATTCATCCATTTCAGCTATCTTTTGCATGGCAAAATGCCTGTCGGTGATTTTTCTAACCTCATCGAGAATCATAGCCGGGCTAATTTGGAAACTGGCAATCTGAAGATTTCGTGGTGCCTCATCATCAAGGGCTACTTCAGCGGTAAAAGCTGCAGTATCGTCCATGGTTGTAAAATCAAGCTTCCAGTCTGCTTTCTCCCCCCAGTAACTAATGCTATTGCTTTTCAAGTTTAAAACCGGTGTATTATACTTTAAAATATCTGCAAATGCGCCGTTGAAAACAGAGGTTGCCCGTATAGTGGTTCCATCTAAATAAGCCTTAAATTGTCGTCTTAAATCGAAGTTTCTGTTTTGTCCAGGTTGAAGCGAATTGTAGTCTGTACAAAAATCCGAAGGAATAAACCGGGGTACTTTTGCAAGGATCGCACCATCCAGCAGGTGCTTCTGCAGATCCACCACCACATCTCGAAGGCCAGCCAATACCGATACCACCACATTTACGCCCTTACAGGCTGTAGCTATCTCTTCTACATTATCGAAATTAACGGAAGTAATTTCCGCACCGAGTGCCCGCAAATCCTTTATCCTTTCCGGATCACTTTCATTCCTGACCAGTGCAATTACATTTGCATCTCGCTTTATCAGGTCCCTGCAAATTCTCATGCCAAGGTTGCCGGTAGCGCCTGCTACCAGAATATTTTTCATCATGATTTTTATGTCTTAATCTTCCAACAAAAATTTAAATACTTCGGCAACGATTTGTTCAGGTTTTTCTTCAAACAGGTAATGTCCACTGTCTAAAACCCCAATTACAGTTACCCTGGCAGCAACATAAGGCATAGCCATTTTCATGTAATTGTAACTTACATAACTTCCTATTGCCAATACTGGCATTTCCAGCTGAGAATATGTTTTACTATCCGCTATATCTTCAGTAAAAGTTTGATACCACGCATTAGCTGCGCGAATACTATCAATATCATTATATGCTGAAGCATACACCGCTCGCTCAAATGCAGTCATCTTACCTGCATCAATCATCACATAGTTAAAGAGGTAATCCAGCAGGTATTGAAAACGGCCCTGTAATAGCTGCTCTGGCAATCCTTTTACCTGGTTAAAGCCCATCCACCATGCATATGGCACATTGGCATCCATTTTTTCGTTAAATGTTCCATGGGCAGGCATCAAAGGCATTTGCATCATCCCTTCACTTGGGTGTGCGCCATCTGCAACAATAAGTTTATCTACATACTGAGGAAAATTAAAAGCAAGGCTCATGGCAACCATACCGCCAATATCATGGCCCATTACACTAACCTTAGTTAAACCAAGTTGGATTAATAGCTCCACAATATCTTTGGCCATGTTTTTTTTATCGTAGCCTGAAACGGGTTTTTCCGAACTCCCCATTCCACGGATATCTACAATAATTACGCGGTATTTACTGGCTAGTTGCCCCGCAATTGGATGGTAAGAATACCAGGTTTGCGGCCAGCCGGGCAGGCAGATTAATGGAAAGCCTTTACCACCCTCAACGTAATGCAATCTCACCCCGTTTACAGTAGTGTAATGATTACTGAAACCTGGAAAATCCTTAATCAAGTCTGCATCAGTATACAATTCTTCTTTAATTTCAGTTATAAGATCGTTTTTCATAGCTAATTTCTAGTAGGCCAAAGGTAGTTTGCTGTGGGATGTAGAAAACTACCAATTGGTAGAAAATAGCGTTAGCGAACTTTTTTCCTGATTCTGCTTAATGCGTTTGGCGTAATGCCTAATACGGCTGCCAGTTGTTTAACGGGTATTTTTTGCAGAAATTCTGGATTGTTCGAAAATTCCTTGTATCGTTCTTCGGCAGAAAGCGTCTGGAAATTCAGAATCTGATCAATCATTCTCACAGAAGTAGCTTCCCAGATTTTCCTGCCAAATTCTTCCCAGCTGGAAATATACCGATACAGAAAATCCATGTCTTTTTTATCAATTACAATAACTTCGCTATCCTCTATGGCCTGGATGTTAAAACGGGTAGGCTTTTGCAGATAGAGACTAGATATTTCAGTAAAAAACTCATCTTTAAAGCAAACCCAAGTAGTATTCTCCTGATCTTCAGATTCATAGAAAAAGCGTACTCCACCTGAGACGATAAAAAAATATTGACTTGCAATTTGCCCTTTTCTCAGAATCAGCTTACCCTTTAATACTTTCTTCGACCTAGATTTTGATAGCACCAGGTCCAGGTCATGGTCATCAATTGATACGATCGTTTTTATGAATGCTTTAAATTCTTCCATTTCACCGCTAAGGTGAGATTTTTTTTACGAATTAAATCCATTTCGTACGTATCTAGTATTTATTGAAAATGGTTCAAATAAAGATGATGCGAGCAACCGAGTTTTAGGCTTGATTAGCGAGTTGTTTTAAAATGTCATCTAGCCAAGATAATTGTAAAATGACCTCATAAAATCCATCAGCATGTTGTTTGTAATGTTTCCATGCACAGCAATTAATTGAGGGTCTAGCTTGAAGAAACTTTGCAGAATGGGATTATCTTCTAGCTTCATCTTTTCAAAGCCCATCTCCCAGGTTTCAAAATATCGTTTTTCAACAGCACCCTTTTTAATAAGTGTTACGGCGCAATGTCTGGAGTCTTTCTGAATGTTGCCGAACAGGTCAGTTACTTCGTGTTCTGGACCTTCTAATACTTGTATAAATCTACAATAGTGCCTATCGCCTATCATGCCTTCGATATATGCCAGGCAACCCGTAACATTATGGTCTTTGTTCCAGGTCCTCGAATACCTTAAAATTTCTTTAAGTGCTGCGGGTTGCATCACTTTTTTTGCAATACTTGTATATATTAAGCTATACATGTTAAGTGTTCAAATGATTGTGTATGTTAAATAAATTTCGCTGGAATTGTCAGGCAAATCTCACTGCTAAACGCAAACGTAAAATTTATTTTTATTCAATTTTCGCTACCCGCTAAAGCATTTAAGTATAGTGCTTATTAATGTACCTTTCAAAGTCGCCAATCAAACGCAAGCAGATAGTCTGTATTGAAGAACAGCATAAACCCTGATATTGTTGAGCGAGACGATAAAAACTATAGGTAGCTGAATGATTTTCGCGTGATTCCAGAAGAATAGTTCATCGTTATTGTCAATGTTGAGATGAGAAAGAAAACCAGATACCTTAAATGATTAAGCCAAAGCACGATGGTGCACCAAGATGAATCTATCGTTCCGTTGATTTAATTTAAACATCAAAATAAACGAAAGCATAAAAGGGCGATGATGAAATTTGACATGCCAGATCGTCAAATAAAAAATAAATTTAAGAAAGCATTTATGATCAAATATGGAGGGAATTGTGTGCTCACATTCATTTAAAATCTTTAAATTCAGTTTCCTATATATCTTTACAAGATAAAATTTTATAATGGGATTTGAACTTAACACCTATAGCGTGTTTTTATTATTGCCTTTTTCGCAAGCTGTATTATTTGGTGTACTTCTCATCTGCAAAAAGGGCGATAGATTTAGGACACCTAATCTAATCTTGGGCACTATCCTTTTGATGATAAGCATCAAGATAGCTTATTGGATGCTAGGCTTTGCCGGTTGGTATGATTCACATGACACCTACACTAGTTTTATGTTCTATTTCCCCTTTAATACCATTTGTCTTATAGGTCCTTTAATTTACTTTTACTTTTTATCTGCCACTAACCAAAACTTTAAATTTGAAAAGAAGCATCTTAATCATCTTTGGCTCCCAATAATCTGGGCAACTGTTATTTTTGGGAAACTATTAGTGGATTATATCCTTTATTTCCCCTTTCCTAAAAGCCCAGATACCCAATTCGGTACTAGGGGTCCATTGGCTGAGATTGACAAAACGATGTTTTTTATTCTAATGGGTTATGGCTCACTTGTATATTATCTATCCCTCACCTTCAAATCTTTATATGCGTATAAGCAATACGCAATTCAAAATCTTTCCTCACTGAAAAACCTGGATTTTGTGTGGCTTAGAAATATACTTTTAGCATTGAGTTCAGGACTGGCTTTGATGTTTATATATCAAGTAACAAATTGGGTAACTCCTCTATCTTACCGGGCAGATTGGTACAGCTACATGTTTTTAGGGATATTAGTCTATTATTTGGGAATCAAGGGTTACATGTTTCAACTGTCAAACAGACCAGCTTTGTACTTTACACAAATTGAAAAGATTGACGATGATCAGTCACATGAGCCTAAAGTGTTTTTCGATTTACCTATCCGTATGCAGGAACTTACAAAGTTGTTGGATCAGCAGAAGCCATACTTATTATCAGAACTCACTTTAACCCAGCTTGCATCCATGATGATGTTGAATTCCAGTCTTTTATCCAGGGTGATTAATGTTGGGTATAACCTTAACTTCAACGATTT
The DNA here is from genome assembly GCA_037032985.1 of Bacteroidota bacterium. Taxonomy (GTDB): domain Bacteria; phylum Bacteroidota; class Bacteroidia; order Sphingobacteriales; family Sphingobacteriaceae; genus Pedobacter. The sequence continues at coordinate 60,625 of JAZBLB010000011.1, read as the reverse complement.
TATAAACGGTTATCGGATAAAAGAAGTGCTCTCTAAGATTGATGATCAGCAGCATAAAAAAGTAACCCTCCTAGGGATTGCGTTGGATAGTGGATTTAATTCAAAGGCCACATTTAACCGTGCTTTCAAAAAACAAATGGGTATAACACCCATAGAATATATTAAAAGTGCAGAAAAACCATAGCGAGTTCGTCTCAAATTATGATTTGCAGCGATGGTTCAAACCTTTTGAACAACTTTTGCTGACATTATGAAAACATGCACATTTATCATTTGTCTATTGTGGATCACTATATCAAACAGCCAGGAGAAGCAATCACTTCTTACCATAGCTCAAATGCATTCCGACTTAGCTATATTAAAGTCCGCGTTGATATCACTCCACCCCGGGACTTACCGTTACCTTTCGATATCTCAACTAGATCGATATTTCCAAGAAATTAAAATTCAAACGAACAAGCCACTTGGAACTGATGAATATTATTTAAAACTTTCTCAACTGACTGCCAAACTGAAGTGTGGTCATACTTACCTAAATCCCTACAACCAGAAAAAGGCACTAACTATACAATTCCAGTCTAATCTGGTGATCCCCTTGCTTTTTAAAGTTGTCGGAAAAAAGATAATCGTGACGCATAATTTATCAGAACAGGCCCAGATAAAGGCTGGAGATGAGATAGTCAGCATCAATGGCGAAACTAGCACAGAAATTATTGATTCATTGTTGACTGTTAGCCGTTCAGATGGGAAGCATGGATGGAACAAAAAACTGGATAATATTGGTATATCACCTTATTTAGCTAATAAAGATCGATACGCATTATTCGACATTTATTTCCAACTGTTCTTTGCTAAGAATCCTCCACCTGACTATTATAAAATAATCGTGAAACACTTTAACAAAAGCGAAGTGATAAAATATAATCTCCGCATGATCAGTAAACAAATGAGACAACAAAGGTATCAACATCGTTTTGAAACCGGATTTATGCAACCTACAGCCAGCTTTGATTTGGTTTCACCTCAATGTGGCTATTTGAAAATCCGCGACTTCAATGATAAGGGATGGGGTAAAAACTATGACTGCTATCTGGATAGCATTTTTATTAAATTGAAAAATATAAAAGCGTCTCAATTAATTGTAGACATCAGAGATAATGAAGGTGGAGACGACGATGTACGCAATAAAGTTATTAGCTATTTAATAACAGGTCCAGCTTATTATAAAATAAGACAGTACTTTAAGTTTCTGAAAGTTCCCGATAGCTTAATGCCATATCTGCAAACTTGGGATCCCTCTTTTAAAAGTCCTAAAAGAGCTTCAGATTATGAGAGAACCGAAGAGAGCTTATACTACAAAAAAAGGACGAGTTCGGCTCGATCGATTATACCAAATCCAAATCATTTTACTGGTCAGGTATATCTATTAACAAACGCAGCTAACAGTTCAAGCTCTTTTTTTATGGCAGATATCTTACAGGAAAACAAATATGCAAAGTTAGTTGGCGAGGCTACCGGAGGAACTAAACAAGGAATAAATGGAGGGCAATTCCTTTTCTTATATCTACCATCATCTGGTATTGAAATAGATATTCCAATAATTTATCAAGCGCCGATTAAGAGCAGAAGAGATGAAGGCATAAAGCCCAATATACCAGTTAGAACCAAGGCAAGTGATATTGCAGCCGGAGTAGATGCGCAATTAAATTATATCATAAGTCACCTTTTATCATCAAAATAAGTTTATTAAAAGTAACTTGAATGAATAGAAACCGTGAAAATGTCTTTCTAAACTATTTGCAAAAAGTAAACGAATACATATCTTAAAAGCAATGTTAACAAAACTATAAGGCTAGCAATAAATCGTTGAAATTGACATTTAGTTAAGCAGCAATATTTTGCTTGGTTAAGTTTCTACCAAATTCTTCTGAGGATAAGTACCCCAATGCAAAAAGTACTCTTTTAATGTTGTACCAAGTCTCGGTATACTCAAATACGATGATTGGTGCCTGCTCTTTATTAGTGAACTTATGCTGAGATACATATTCAACTTTAAGTAGCTTATAGAAGCTTTCAGCGACTGCATAATACAGCAAGTACCTTTCTTACTCATGCTCCTGATGATGAACGAATTTTTTCTACTATCGGAACTCCTTGCAAGCATACTGTACTTCACAGAGGTTGTTTTTGTGAGGCATTCAAATCTTAAATTACCTGATGGCTTTAAAGGATTATAAATCATTGATTATGGTATTTATAATTACCTGATTCTTCCAGAATTTTCATCTGCCTGTTTTTCTTTGTATGTTGAATTTTTAATATATCCAAAAGAATATTTTAGGGATAAGGCTAATTCACGGACATCACCATAATAAGTACCTACCGTATTTATATTGTTGATAGTTAATCAAATTTATTAGTGAAGTTCATGGCTTTAAAAATATCATTTAAACTTAAGGTACTATCCAGGTCCTTTACAATCTTTCTAGTTACGGCCAGGTTCATGGCGAATAATGGATCTGTTTCAAAAATACCTCATTTCTTTTGGTTAGACCATCCTTGTACAGAAAATGAGAAATCATCAGATAACTTAAAGCTATTGTTAGAATAATAATAATAATAATACAATGACGGGTTAGCACTTCTGATAGCTGCAACCGGATCCTGAATTTATTGATGGTACCGATAAGCGTATTGGTAGAACTCTATAAGCCGAATTTCAGCGGGACTGTTAAGTTTAGATTTAAACCAGATTCTTTGTTAAAATTATCTGGAAACATCGTTAGCAAGTTTTTCGTATCGTCATAAATAAAGCTATAGTAAACCGGGTTATTGTACCAATAGTAGCTAATCCTAGTGAGACCTGATTAACCTGCAGGTTTGCTGCCAGTTCATTGGAAAGCGTAGCGTTCAGGTCCGTATTTCTGGCAAATTCCATGAAGGGATTGAGATAAGTTGTAATGGAGCTCGCATCCGAATAATTTAGTCGAACAATGTTTCTTGAATAACTCAATGTTTCATATGATTCTTTAGTCGATGGTGGCTAATACAGGCAATATTGGATGTCTATTTTTATAGGAATTTAGTTTAAAATTTTTAACGATCAAGTATACTAGGTAGACAAAATACATCTTTCCTTCCCGGTCGTACTGTACCCTTTAAAAGAGAATAAGTTTAGCTAATATAAGTTTCGATTTTGAGTTTATCAAAAACGGTCTTTTTTTTGATAAGACTTCAAATTTCCTTATAAGTTTTATCTTACAAAGCGAAAGCATTGTGGTACCATCTTTTCTAATCCGCAGAAAAATTCCTTTCAGTTTTACAGAGTAGCTAACCATTGTGTTTTTGCATTGAAACAAACGCCAACTAAATGAATGAGTTTACACCAAGTTTTTGATTGTTAGAGCGATGTTGGAACGAAGCTCTATTTTATTTGTGCTTTTTTTTTAATAAAAAAGGCTTGGTAATTAAACCAAGCCACTTTCTAAAAAATTCCTCTTATCTTCAAGTAAGAGGGTGTACCCGGAGCCGGAGTCGAACCGGCACGGTTTCCCACAGGTGTTTGAGACCAGCGCGTCTACCAATTCCGCCATCCGGGCATCTATCGGACGGGATGCAAATGTAGAAAATGAAAGCGTAAATCACAAAAATATTTTCACTTTCATTTCAAATATTTCATAACTTGCTTACAAGCTGTCATTTACAACTTCAGGTCGCTCATCTTTTAATTTACGATCAACGATAAACGGTGCAAATGGCAGCAAAGAAGCGAGAAAGATAAGAATAGCTTTACCAATTTTCCATTTCTGTTCCTGCCAGGCCATCACCAACGTTGCGCCATACAGCACAAACAGTAAACCGTGAGCCCAGCCAGTATACTTCACATATAAGGGCAAATCGGCCCAATATTTTAATGGCATGGCTACAAACAATAACAGCAGGTAAGAAATTCCTTCAGCAACAGCAACTTTACGAAAAACAGATAGTGAACTCATGAATCTTTTTTTTTCGAAAATAAATTAAACCATCTGACAATCAAAAAGTAAAAAATGATTTGACATTGCAGTGTTTTGTGAATGAGCATTGGTTATCGTTGTTCGTCTGTCGTTTGCATTGTTCGTCTTACGTTGTTCGTTTCCTGTCTATCGTTCATCATTTTTCCCTAAACTTTGGTTTTCCAGCTTTGGGCTTTCGTCTTTCCGCTTTTCCCCTTAGCCTTTAAGCTTTTCCTTCAGCCTTGCTACATACTTCTGGCGATAAAAGATATCCTTTATTGCCGGAAACAATTCATCAGATGACGCTGGATTTTCATCGAACTGTGCTATTAATTGATTCAGTTCATTAGCCAGCTGTTCTTCAATTACATCCACTTCCGACGCAACCTGAGCGAGCTTTTCAGCGTCCGGATCAAACTCCAAATCCATCAAAGCTTCATTAACATCCATCATCTCCATTAAAAAGGACTGAGGCAACTGATATCCCTCATCCGTTGCAACAATACCCTTTAGTTCCAGCACATATTTTAAGCGCTTTTTAGCATTGCTTAAGGTTTGATAAGCCTTATTATTCAATGTAGACAACTCCAACACTTCCTGCTGCTTATCTTCGCTTTCGTTAGCATAAAAATCGGGATGATACTTCTTGCTGAAGGCGTAGAATTTGGTTTTTACAATATTTTGATCAGGATTAAACTGAACAGGCAATTCGTAAAATTCAAAATAGTTAGGTTGTTTTGATGCTTCACTCATGGTGGTATAAAATTAAAAAGCCGCAGCTGTTTAGGTTAAATACTAACCCAGACAACTACGGCAATAATATAAATTTGATTTTACTTACCGAAGGATTTTAAAATATCATTACCGAAAGCAAACACCATTAAACAAATTAGAATCACGAAACCTACAATCTGAGCCTTCTCTAGCACCTTTTCGCTTACCGGCTTCCGTTGCACCATTTCGATTAATAAAAACACCACATGACCTCCATCTAAGCCCGGAATAGGCAATAGATTCATGAAAGCCAATGCCATAGAAATTAAACCCGTAAGCGTCCAGAATTTTACCCAATCAAAAGTGCTCCCATAAACTTTTGCAATTCCTATCGGACTGCTAATGTTTCTGGCACTTAATTTACCGGTGATCATTTTACCAATTCCCTTTGCATTATCTACAAATGTACTCCAGGCCATACCTGCACCTACCGGTAATGATTCTGCGAAACCAAAATCTACATGGGCCGTTTCTGGTAACTTAAAATTAGGCGCAATGCCAATGGTTCCTTCAGGCCCTACTTTTAAATTGAAATCAACAGGCTTTCCTTTCCTTAATGCATGAATAGAAATCTGTTTATTTTTATTAGCTGAAACTTCCTCTTTAAATTGATCAAAGAAAGTAATAGCTTTTCCATTTACCGCCAATACACTGTCGCCAGGTTTAATTCCTGCAGAATAGGCAGGATATACCGGTTTTACATATTTGCGTCCAAAAACACGATCCAGGAAAGACTGCTTATCGGCTTTTTCATCCGGTTTGGTTACTAATGCAACACTACCCATTTTAAGCCTCGGACTTATAAAGTTCTCTTTATCGTTTTTAGATAATTTGTTTAAAATCGTATCCGGAACAGAAACATACAGGGTTTGATTACCCCTCAAAATAGTAAGCTGTGCACCATCAAACAATACCTTACTAGAAATGGCATCTTCAAATTTGATTAACTTGTTACCATTTATCGCCAGAATCCGATCTCCGTTTTTCAGACCAATTTCTTTACCTAAGGTACCTACAGAGATTCCATCAGTTAATTTCCCATTTACGGTATAGTTTTGCCCCACGTTAAAAGTAAGCATCCAGAAAATGAAAATCCCCACGATCACATTCACAATAATACCACCGAGCATCACAATTAAACGCTGCCATGCTGGTTTAGAGCGAAATTCCCATGGTTGAGCAGGCTGAGCCATTTGCTCCGTATCCATACTTTCATCAATCATCCCCGCAATTTTCACATATCCACCTAGCGGCAACCATCCCACGCCATATTCTACATCACCTTTTTTAAAACTGAAGAGCTTAAAACCCCACGCATCAAAAAACAAATAAAATTTTTCTACCTTAATTCCAAACGCCCTTGCTGCCAGAAAATGTCCTAATTCGTGTAATATTACCAATAAAGACAATCCGAGCAACAGCTGCCCCGCCATAATCAATCCATTCATATGCTATACTAAATATTTTATTTTAGATGTTAAATACCACTTTTTGTTACTAATTCGCCGGCTAAGATACGGCTATGTTTGTCAGTTTCTAAATAATCAGCCAATTGAGGTTTTTCAATGAAGTTAATTTCTGCCATACATTGTTCAATTACATCGCTCATTTGCAGGAAACCAATTTTATCCTTTAAGAATGCCTCCACCACAATTTCATTTGCTGCATTTAAAATTGCAGGCATATTCCCGCCTTTTCTCAAAGCTTTGAAAGCCAAATCCAAATTTTTGAACGTTTCCAGGTCAGCTTGCTGAAAACTGAAGTTTGGATAATCCAGAAAATTAAAACGCTTAAAATTGTTTTTTAGCCTGTCGGGATAGTTTATTGCGTACTGGATAGGCAACTTCATATCAGGAACACCCATTTGTGCCTTCATGGAACCATCTGTAAATTGGACAATAGAGTGAATAATCGACTGCGGATGAACAATGACATCAATCTGATCCACATGGAGCTTAAACAACCATTTCGCCTCAATTACTTCAAGTCCCTTGTTCATTAAACTTGCAGAATCAATGGTAATTTTAGCACCCATTACCCAATTGGGATGTTTTAATGCCTGCTCTTTCTTTACGTTGGCAAGAAAATTTTTGTCTTTTCCTAAAAACGGCCCGCCAGATGCGGTCAGGTAAATCTTCTCGATTTCATTTTGCTCCTCCCCCACCAGACACTGGAAAATTGCCGAATGTTCAGAATCTACCGGAAGAATCTTTACCTGATGTTCAGTAGCCAAAGCGGTGATGTATTCTCCAGCAACCACTAGGGTTTCTTTATTTGCAAGTGCAATATTTTTACCGGCTCTAATGGCCGAAATGGTAGGTTTTAAGCCAACTGAACCCATCAATGCAGTTAATACGATGTCGCTTTTTGGATATGCAGCAACTTCAGAAAGCGCATCTTCGCCTGCCAATACTTTTATGGACAATCCTGCTAATGATTCTTTTACGTATGGATACCGGTTTTCGTCGCAAATTACAACAAAATCAGGTTTAAATTCCCTGGCTTGTTGAATCAATAATTCAGCATTTTTCAATGCAGATAGTACAGTAACTTTAAAGATTCCTGGGTTATCCCGAACAACTTCGAGGGCCTGCGTACCTATACTTCCTGTAGAACCTAATATGGTTATGTTTTTCAAATCTCTTTAATATCGTGATGCTTAAATTTAATTAAGCTTTCTATTTTTGCACTTTCATGTGGCTCCGTCATTGCGAAGCTGGGCTTGAGCGGGCTGAAGCAATCTGACTAGATAAATAAGATTGCTTCGTCGTTCCTCCTCGCAATGACGAATTTGGCTATTTAACAATATACTTCCCTAGCTCATCCGCCAGCTTCCTATCATTACTTAACCGCGGAACCTTATTTTGTCCGCCTAATTTCCCTTCACTTTTCATATAATTTACAAAAGCATCTTTCTGCAACGTACGTATAATTAATGGTTGAAGGATGTTTCCTTCTATCAAATCAAAGTAGTAAATATTTTTCTTTTGCAAAGCCTCATCTACTTTTTTACTAAAAGCAGCTAAATCTTTAGGTGCTGAAGAAAACTCTACAAACCATTCGTGATAAGGCAGCGGGGTGTCTTGAGGATTTACCTGTGGCGCAACCGTAAATTCGGTAATCTCTACCTTTTCTTCATTCGCCACGCTTAACAACGCCTGCTCTACCTCTTCTCCAATCACGTGCTCACCGAAGGCAGAAATAAAGTGTTTAATCCGTCCGGTTACCACAATTTTGTATGGATCTTTGGAAACAAATTTAACGGTATCTCCAATGCTGTAACCCCATAAGCCTGCATTAGTATTCAAAACCAATGCATAATTAACCTCCAATTGAACTGCTTCCAGTGATATTCTCGTCGGGTTTTCATGGTGATACTCATCTGCTGGAATAAATTCGTAAAAGATCCCAGCATCAGCTAATAATAATAAACCCTTATCAACTTGTGAATCCTGGTAAGCGATGAATCCTTCAGATGCCGGATAGGTTTCTATAGAATCGATTTTACGGCCGATGCTCTGCTCAATCTTGGCACGATAAGGTTCAAAATTAACGCCACCATAAATAAACAAGGTAAAATTTTTAAAGATTTCCCCTATTTTTTTACCATTGGATTTCTCTGAAAGCTTATCGAAATACATTTGCACCCAGGGTGGAATACCAGAAATTAGAGTCATGTTTTCCTGCATTGTTTCTCCTACAATGGCATCGACCTTTTCTTCCCAATCTTCGATAATATTGGTTTCGTAAGATGGCAGGCGATTTTTTTGCAGGTAAGCTGGTACATGATGGGCTACTATCCCAGATAAACGCCCAACATTGACGCCGTTCTTCATATTCAGAATCGGACTTCCCTGTAAAAAAATCATCTTCCCATTCACAAAATCTGCCTTGCCGGTTTCATGGATGTAAGTAAGAATGGCATTCCTGGCAGCTTTGATATGCTCAGGCATCGATTCTCTTGAAAGCGGAATGTATTTTACTCCCGAGGTAGTGCCGGAGGTTTTTGCAAAATAAAGCGGCTTGCCTTTCCAAAGTACATCAGCTTCGCCACCAACAACCCGATCTACGTATGGCTTTAATCCTTCATAATCCCGAACCGGAACAGCCTTTTTAAAATCATCGTAGTTTTTGATGTTCGCAAACTGATGGTCTTTTCCAAAAGCAGTTTCTTTAGCTTCAGCAATTAGATTTTGAAGAATCTTATCTTGAACAGCAACCGCATTTTTTTTCCACTTGTTAATTTGCCAAACAGCAAATGCTGCAAAGGGTTTACTTAATGCTGCTTTGAATCCCATAGTTGTAATTAGTTTTTAGGGCATTAATTTGGAAAATCAACATTTAAGCTGATTATATTAAATGCAGCTTCACTTAATCTATCATTTCGAAATGCGTATTTAGAAAACGCTTTTATAAACTGATGGTCACATGAACGATAATTGTAAAGCTCTAATTCTCTAAATGTCATTATTTTCTCGTTTTTATCTTTGTTCCCGGTGTAAACGAAATCCACCTGATCAAAATATTAGTGATACAATGTTATATTTTTAAAATTCTCATGAAAGTTCATATCCACATTTGCTCTTGTTATATCCAGGCCGCTTTGCTCCAGATATCTGATGGCTACACGTTTAAGTGATTGATCAGGACTATTTAAAAATAGAACAATTAATTTGATATGATAGCCAGCTTTCTTAGTATCTTCCACAAATTTTCCGAAAGAAGAATTATTAAAAACCGTTTCAAAAACGATGTTCTTATGATTCTGTAAGGCAGTATAGAAAACTTCTTTAGTTCGTTCCTGATACACATCAGTCATTATTATTACGAAGTCCTCAAAATTACTTAACCTACTTCGAATAAAACTCGATTTCCCCGCAGCATTTGGCTCTGTAATGACGTAAAGATTTCTTTTAGTCATACATTTAGTTGAGCAATTTGCTAAAAGTATCAATAATTTCTAGAGAATGTCCTTCTTTATCATACTTCACTTCGAATAAAACTAGAAATAATCGTCCATAAGGCATTTCTTTACGCCAATAATCCCCATCTTCATCCAGTTGGAAGTAATAAGGATTACCTAGTTCAAAAGCCCTTTGTCTTCCAAGGTCTGCGAAGTTCCCTAAGTTGCTTAGAATTTTATCTACTGAAACCCCCATAAGTTAAACGATGTTATGCAAAATGTCCGGATGCTCATCACCCTTATATTCACTGGCAATTTTGCGATAAGCTACCGTTAGCGCAACACTGGACAAAGGTACAATGATAAATGAACTTAATATGTTAACTACAAATGCCACAAAAGGCCAATGCAAGAAATTAAATAACAAATAGATCAGGTATCCACCACCTAAAACCAACAGCAACAATAAAATCTTGGTAAAATTTCCTTTGGTAATGGCTAAACTCAGTTTGATAGATTCGAACGGAGGAACATTTTTATCGATAATGAAGAAAGGAAAAAAGGAAATCCTAAGCCACGTAATAAATAACGCTAAAATAGCAATTCCAACAGCAATCTGTGTGATGATTACGCCGGTGGTCTGAAAACTTTCTACCCAGCCGATTCTTACCAAATACCGCAGTACGGGATCAAGCACGTATAGCACTGGAAAAAGGATCATTCCTATAAATAAGATGCAACCAATAAAATAAAGCGTGGCAACTAAAAATCTGATGATTTGTTGCCTGGTAGGCAATGTACCTACAATAGTCACGTCTTCATCCTCCTTATCAATAAGATGAAAAATGTATTTGAATAAGGAAAGATTAATGGTAAAGTAAAGCATGATGAAGATAATCACCATAAAGAAACTCAAAACCCGACTTACATCCTTAATAAAAAAGGCCATCAGACTGGAAGCACTTGCAGTGATAAACATCAGAAAGCATAGTGTAGCGATCGAAAAATAGTGTTTCGTCATAATGCTCCATGCCTTGCGGATCACATCATTAACTGCAAATGTACTTTCTTTTAGATAGTTGATCATTTTAGTTTTCCAGTTCGTTAGTTGTTTTGTTTTCGCTCATATTGTTCAATGCTTGTCTTCTCACCCACTATTTCTATTTCTATTCTCTATTCTCTATTCCCTATCTCCCATTCTCTCTATTCCCTACTTCTTTCCTTCGAAAATCACCCTTTTAAATAAATCCTGTGTAAAACCTAAACCATAGGCGGTTAGCTGGATGAATGAAGATATAATGCTCAAAAATGCAACTTTTAACGATTTATTTACAGACCAGGAGTGAAAAAATATTAACATAAAATACAAAAACACCATGAAATTTAAAATATACGCCAAAGGCGGATAGATGAAATTTAGCAGGAATGTCCCAATCATACCTACAGTGGCAATTGCCGGAAAGAAATGGACCAATTTTAATTCTTTTGGAAAATGTTTGTAAATATTGATTCTGGCCCTGCCGAAAAAGTGTAGTTGCTTGTAAAACTGACTAAAACTGGTTCTGCGCTTGTGGTAAACTTTCGCTTCCGGAGTTAACCCAATCTTAAATCCGTTTTCATGAATACGAATGCTGTACTCAATATCTTCGCCCAACCTAGTTAAAATAAATCCGCCTACTTGTTCCCACGCTCTCCGGGAAACACCCATATTAAAACTGCGTGGATGGAACTGACCAACATGCTTCTTATTGCCACGAATGCCACCAGTAGTAAACGGAGATGTCATGGCGTAGCTAATCGCCTTTTGAACGGGCGTAAAACTTTCATGTGCTGCATCAGGACCTCCATACGCATCCAGCTCGTGTTCATGAAGATAATTCTTTACAATCTCCAGGTAATCAGCCGGTACCAGAATGTCCGAATCAAAAATGATGAAATAATCACCAGAAGCCCGTTCAAATGCGTAATTCCGGGCAAAACCTTGTCCGGCGTTTTCTTTAAAGTAATACTTAATATCCAGTCTATCTGCATAAGAAGCAACAATAGATTTTGCATCATGAACGGAACCGTCTTCAATCACCAGCACCTCGAACTGTAAATAAGTTTGCTTAGTTAAGGTATATAATAGCTCATCAATTTCTTGCGGACGATTATAAAGTGGAATTATAATTGAGAAAAACATGTTTTAAAAGTAAAAGGTAGAAGGTAAAAGGCTGAGGGTTCAGGCGTATAAACCTTACGCCTTAAACCATTTGCCTTACACCCTCTTCTCTATTAAGTATTGGTTTCTTTCTGGTGCATTTCTAGATAGTAATTCTGCGATAAAACCAGCCAGAAACATTTGTGAACCTACAACAATGGCAACCAGAGACAGGTAAAAAAGTGGCTGTTGGGTTACATCGCGATAAGCCAGCCCATTCCAGATTAGGTATTGCTTTTCAATCAAAGTATATAGCGACATAATAATGCCTAGGAAAAAGCTTAATACGCCCAAAGAACCGAAGAAGTGCATTGGCCGTTTACCAAATTTACCTACGAAGAAAATGGAAAGCAAATCTAAAAAGCCATTTATAAACCGGCTAAAACCAAATTTTGTAGTACCATATTTCCTTGCCCTATGCTCTACTACCTGCTCAGCAATTTTATTAAAACCAGCCCATTTGGCAATTACAGGGATATAGCGGTGCATTTCGCCATAAACTTCTATTGTTTTTATCACATCGCTTCTATAAGCTTTTAATCCGCAATTGAAGTCATTAAGCTCTATCCCACTCATTTTGCGTGTAGCCGCATTAAATAATTTAGTAGGAACAGTTTTAGTGATCGGATCGTATCTTTTCTTTTTCCAGCCAGAGATCAGGTCTAATTTTTCTTCCTTTATCCTGCGGTAAAGTTCGGGGATTTCATCTGGACTATCTTGCAAATCGGCATCCATAGTGATGACCACATCACCCTGAGTAGCTTCAAAACCAACATTTAAAGCAGCAGATTTACCATAGTTTCTTCTGAATTTTATCCCTTTAATTGCCGGATTCTGCAACCTTAAACCTTCGATTACTTCCCAGGATTTATCTGTACTTCCATCATCAACCAACACAATTTCATAGCTGAATTGATTATCTGTCATTACTTTATCAATCCATGCCGTTAATTCTGGCAAAGATTCATCTTCATTAAATAAGGGTACTACAATTGATATATCCATTAGTGATTTGAGATTTGAGATCTTAGATTTGACATTTCCCCAACCAAATCCAGTTCAAAATTAAAACGTGCAAATTTCATCAAATTAAATGACAAAACCTGCACGTTCAAAAATTTTGATTTTATTATAATTTTATTTCCTAGGCGGCTACTTTAACAATCTTTTTCTAATCAGAAAAAACTAGATAGTGATCGTTTTTAGCTTTATAAGATACCATTCTTTTAAAAACTTTGTTTAGACGAGTTTAATCTGTTCTCTCATTTCGCTATTATTGATCATATTACTAGTCATCTGAAAGTATGGTTTTAATTTCCACCAGAAATCATTTTCAAAGTTATATTGTAAAACAATTAAGCTTCTGTTGGGAAGGTATTAAAAGTAACAGGAGGTTTCTTTTTCAAAATTGCAGATAAAATCAACGAGATTACACCATAAGAGGCGATAGAAACACCGAAACTGGTAAAAGTATTTTTAAAACTTGGCGCAAGTTTTTCTTGCATATTACCAGCTTTAGCCATTGCTTCATCTATTTCATCATTACCTAAGCCAAACTTAGCCATCATAGCCCTTTGTGCATCTTCAATCGCTGCTGCCGCTTTAGCCGGAAGATCAGGATCGATAAATTTCATTAATATGAAATTGTAAAGTGTTGCCGTTATTGCCAGGATTAAAGAGATAATCAAAAAAGCTTTAAAAGCCTCTCCAAATGTCCAGAAACCACCTATTTCTTTACGGATATTGATTCCTGAAATCACCAGAAGCGCAATAAAAACCACAAAAATACCAATCGACGCGGCTACGTTGGTATAAATCAAAACCGGATTGATGAAATGCATGGTTAGCGAGATTGCCACTGAAACAGCCGCTAATATGAAACCATATTTAAGGGATAATTGGGAGATGTGAGCACTTTTGTCCATAATAATGAATATTTAATTTAGCTATTGATTGTTGTAATTAATATATAAGTCGCAGAATCGAATGATTTGTTACTACTAAATTGAATTATTTCTTTCGTGGTGGTGGCACTGCCTTCCACATCAAGGAAAAATATCATAAAAGGAACAAAAAGATCCTGCATTTCTTCACTGATATTTAACGTTGGCGCAGTGTTACAAATTTCTTCTACGCTACTTTCTGCCAGCTGCTGATTACTGATCATCTCTTCATAAATTTCAAATTCATCCTGAAACTCATCATCCTCTACCAACAAGAACTCTTTTAAGAAATCGCCTAATTCAGGATCAATATCTTCATCTTTACATTCTTTAATATAAAGCAAAAGGTTTAACAATTCTGTTCCCCTATCAATAGTTTCTTCCTCAATATTGGCCCACTCGTCACTTTCTAAGTAATCATCTTCCAGCTTTTGCACATCGCTGCTGAAGAAATTCACCATCAACAAATCGAAAAACACTTCGCGTAATTCTTCGAATTTTGGATGTGAATCAAAAACCGCATCGAAAGCAGTGGCTTTATCTAAAAAGTTTACATCAAGCTCAAATGAAGCCAATAATTCCTTTTCGAAACCTTCTACGTTAATCGCTGCAACTTCAGCGTATTTATTTAATGAGGCGACCAGCGCTTTTTTTACTCTATTATCCATATTGTTAGTATCAAGTATTTAGTATTAAGTATCAAGCCCTGAAAAATTGCTTTATATTGTTATGTTAATCTTAGCTTTAACCTTTCAGCTTTAGTCTTTTAGCTATCAACCCTCTTTAAACTGATTATTATTGCATACCAAAATCACTTTTCCAGTGAGCTCTGTGCCCAAAAGCGGACTATTTGCCGATTTCGAGAAGTTATTTTTTGCATTATAAAGCCATTTCTCCGTTGGGTTGAATACGGTAAAGTTTGCTTTCTCCCCTTTTGCAATCACCGGAATGGCTAAATTTAATAATTTACGCGGATTTATGGCCAATTTCTCAGCGATTAAACCGGTATCTAGACCAGCTTTAAGCAATAGTGGCAGCACAGTTTGCAGAGCAATAATCCCATAATGGGCGATTTCGAATTCTACATTTTTAAATTCTATTTCTTCAGGACGGTGCTGAGATGTAATTGTATCAATCGTTCCATCTTTTAAACCTGCAATTAGCGCTTTAATATCAGCTTTGCTCCTCAGTGGTGGCTTAACTTTATAATTGCTGTCAAAATCAACCAGCAGCTCTTCTGTAAAAACCAGGTGATGCGCTGTAACATCGCAAGAAACCTGAACGCCATCTCGCTTTGCTTTCCGAATCAACGCCACCGCACCAGCTGTAGAAATATTACTGATATGGATTTTCGTCTCGTTGTAAGTAGCTAAAAAAATATCGCGGGCTATGTGCATCTCTTCTGCCAATGCCGGTAAACCCTTCATTCCCAGAAGCACAGAATTTTTACTCTCATTAATTTGAGATTTACCTGCAATGGATTTATTTTCCGGGTAAACCATTAACAAGGCATCAAAACCCTTCGCATACTGAAGCGCCCTGCTCATAAAACCGTCGTCTTGTAAAGCGCGATCGCCGTCAGAAAAAGCAACTGCACCCGCCTGTTGCATATCAAACAATTCGGCCAGTTCCTTTGCTTCGCGATTCTGACTTATTGCCCCCACAGGTAAAACGTCAACCAGATTATTCTTGGCTTTGTTTAGAATATATTCTACCTGAGACTTTGATTGCATAACAGGATTGGCCTGTGGCAATAGCGCTAAGCCGGTAAAACCGCCAGCTTTTGCAGCATTGGTTAGTGTTTGAATATCTTCTTTCGTTTCAAAACCTGGATCGCCAGCAACACAATTTAAGTCAAAAAAACCTGGCGTTAAAAAAGCACCTGCTGCTTCAAAAACGGTTTCATCATGATTGGCTGTTAATTTACCTATGTTTTGAATTTGACCATCAACCACCCTCACATCGCATTCTTGCTTGTTGAAACTGCTTTGCGGATCGGCAATGATTACATTTTTAACCAGGAGATTCATATTATTTTTTTATTGTTGTTAAAAAATCGGATAAGGAGAATTTCTGCTGCGATAAAAATCAGCGACAAAACTAAGCATAGTTTCCATAAGGTTTGTCCGATTTTATCAGCACCCGCAGTGCTTTTTACAGCATCTTGATCTGTATCAAAAACTTTTAAATTACTTCTTCCTTCGAGATCACTCAAATCGGATTTGCTGAAGTAATGCATATCTGATTCCGCTCTACCGCTATTAAAAGCATAAACCGCTAGTGTGGAGTCTGCCAGACTGAGGTTATAGAAACCTGCATTTTTAACCTGGTCAGCGGTGTAAATAAGGGTCTTGCCATCTGCCTGGCGAATTTCCGGGATGCTCTCAAAGCGATTAGCTGTTAACTTTAATGTCTGATTTTTACCTAATGTAATTTTTTTTCCGGATAAAACGTTCTCGCTTCCCAGATAATGATATAGCGAACTTTCTGAACCGCCACTCAAGGCAACCCGGTACATCAACGGTACAAAAACCGGGTGACGGGCGAAGTTTCCATCAGTTGCATTTAGGCCTGTTGCAGATAGAAATACCGATCCATTGCCTACACCATATTTAGCAAAGAAGAGTTTCCTGCCAGGTAGTGATAAAATACTTTCTTTATTAACTGCGTTCCTTTCTATAAAAGAATAATATCTGCTCACCGCTGGCAAATCCAGATTTTTAGGAATTTCTTCAAAAACCGTTTTAAAGATTGGATGCTGAAGATCAATTTGATCGACTTTAGTTTCCACTTTAGTTACTTCTTGAACTGCTGGTAATGATAAAGCTGCCAAAAACGAATTGTATACTTTAATATCTGCATCCAAATCTGGAAATACAACCACCGAACCACCTGCATTTAAATAGGTTTTTAATTGCTGGGCCAACCCTGTTGATGGATTTTGCAATCCGTTAAGCACAATTAAACGATAGTTGGCGAACGCATTATAGTTAACATTTTGTTCAGAATTTTCGGTAAGCACATAATAGTTATCAGCGCCAAAAAGTGCTGCAATGTAATTTCCTGCAGTCGAACCATTAATGCTAAGTACCGGCAGACTCTTATCCACCTTAAAACTGAAAGACAAAGTATCATCAAACGTCACCGGAAAATCTTTAATGCTTACGATTCCTTTTTGCCAGCCCGCCGTTAAGCCAGAAAAATTTAAGGTATCCCGAACCGTTTTTTCTGCCGGGATGGAAAGCGCTCCTAAGCCCGTCTGCTGATTGTTGATTGTTAATTTTAAGGGAATATTTTCAGCAGTTTCCTGCGAATAGTTTCTAAGCTGAACCACCAATCTCTCATTTGCACCTGGCTGATGGTTTGGAGATAACATCCATACGCTATCTACGGCAATATTGGCCAGTGCAGTGGCATTTAGTTTTATAAAAGAATATTGGATCTCTGGATTTGTGGCCAGCTTTTTAGCTGTAGCAATGTTTTTCTGAAAGTCTGATATGATAAAACTGTATTTATTGGCCGGCCCGCTCAAAACATTTTCCTGTCTGTTTAGAATTTGCTGAAGATTGCGCGCAGTCGCAGAGATTTTCACATCATCAAGCGCCTTTAAGAATTCTTCCTCGTTTAAAAGCCGCTGATGTTTGCCTTCAAAATCATTGGTTAGTAGTTGAAACCGATCATTAATCCCAAAGCCTTTAACAAGCTGTTTAGCATTTCTCTTTGCTTCATCCAACAGGCTACCATCTTTATTCACAGCTTCCATACTGTAAGAATTATCGATATAGATACTCACTGCATTGTTGAGCAAATTACTTTTTTGCCCATTTATTGGGAGGTAAGGCTGGGCGAAGGCAAGCACTAAAAAGATAATTGCCAGAATCCTGGAAAAGAGAATAAGTAGGTTTTTAAGTTGTTCTCTCGATGAATTTTGTTGTTCTACTTCTTTTAAGAACTGAACATTAGAGAAATAAACCTTTTTAAATTTTCGAAAATTGAATAAATGAATAATGACCGGAATTGCAACCGATAATAGTGCGAAAAGAAAGCCCGGATAAAGGAAATTCATTAAAAACCAAAGATAGAAAAATTATGGAAGTGGGTATCAAATTCCCTATTTATTTTATCGATGTTACTTCAAATGATTTTAATAGGCAAAACCCGGAAACTCGATGTTTACAATTTTCCACTGGTCATTTTGCAATGCGAAATACAATTTAAAAGGACCGCTAACTATTTTGGACTGCTTCTTTAACATTGACCTAAAGCCAACGACCCCCTCTACAAATCCCATTCCTTTTCCTTCACTTAATAACTCAAAATGCACATCAATAATGTCATATCTTCCACCCACGTATTCGTCAGCTTGTCCAAAGATTCCTTTTAATCTGGCGATAATAACATCCTTTCCAATCACCTTACCGCCGGTCAGAATAAAAAAGTCGCTTAATTCTGCTGTAATGGATTTGGATTGCTTAAACCACGAGTTAATAAACCTCACGGCACTATTTACAATATCAGCCTGATGATTAAAGGTTGGATTTTCTTGCATTTTTTAACGTATCTTTCATACAATAACCGACCAACATTGTGCTGGTCGGTCAAAAACTTCGCGAAGTTAACTATTCTTTAGCCTTTCTCTAATGTCAGAGAGAGAATAATCGATCAATAAATTACCATCTCTAAAAACTTCTTTTAATTCGCCTTGTGCTTCTTCTTCCCAGCTACACTGATCTTTTAACTCATATTCACCCGCAGCGTTTTTAAAAATTTGCAGTAAACCTTTTGCAGATTTTTTAGTGCCATCATCCGTAATCGGGTCTTTAAAAATTTCACGGCCAACACCAGCAACTTCGCCATAAGTAGCTTTCATAGCGAAGCCAAAGGTATCACGGGTATTGTATTGATAAGTGAAAGAACCAATGCCAAAAACCACATTGGTGGAAGCGAAACCTTTTGCTTTTAAACGTTCGCAAATTTGGGTGGCTCGCTCAGTTGTAATGCTATCACCATAAATAGCACCAATCTGCGGAACCAGTTCTTTGTATCCTTTATCATTTGTCTTTCCACCGAAAACATCCCAAAGTAGCTCAATTACACCTTTTTTCTCGTTCTCATCTTTGCCGTTCGGATTTCCACAAATGATATCTACCGGATCGCCGGAATCTGGCCTGATCACTACTTTTCCTTCCCGTGCAACAATGTCATCTTTTAACGCTGGCAAATAAACGGTCAGTACTTTCCATAAGTCCCAGGTATCTGACACGATGGATACAATGCCTTTTGGATAAACTTCTAAAATTAGTCTTTTGAAGGTTTCCAATTCGCCGGTATTTGTTCCCATACACATTACAGAGTGCTCTGTTGCTGCAACCGAACCTCCAATTAGTTCCTCATCCGAATTTGCGTTATAGTATTCTTCCAGAAAATCGATTGCCGGAATGGTATCTGTTCCTGTAAAACTTAGCAAGTGGCCAGCTGCTGATGTCACCGCCGCTTCGATTCCGCCCATTCCACGCATCGAGAAATCGTGTCCCTGCCAATCCACAAATTCTGGTACCGATGATGTTTCAGCAGCATATTTATCCATAATTGCGCGGTATTGTTTCGCAATAGTAGCAGAGTTACAAGGCAACCATACCACAGCTGATAAAAGCGTTTCGAAATAATTAGTCAGCCAAAAAAATGCTGGCAAAGTGTTGTACATGGTAAACATTGGTACTCTAAGTGGCACTTCGGCACCTTCTGGCAACGATTTGAAAACCATCGGGATGTAGCCTAGATCATGTAGATCTGCTATGTGCTGCGTTCCTACTAAATTTTCACCAAGATAATTGTTAATCCTTCTGGCATATTTTCTTAAAATCTCCTCTTTAGGCTGTTGAAAGAAATTTTGATTAAAATCTTCTATAATATATTTTTTAATAAAGTATTGCAAACCGAAAAGAACAACATGGCTTACCTGATCTAGTCTGCTTTTTCTTGGTGTCCAGTTTGAATAAACCAGCGTGGTATCGTCTGGATATTGCCTGCGGTGATCTACTTTGTATCCGTCGGTTAATAATAATGGATTCATGATATTTATATTTATGGTTTTTATTGAATTTATTTATGCTTATTTCGTCCCCTCTCATTTGGATAGAGACCTGGCAGCGCATCACTTTGCCAGAATTTTTTAGTTTGAAGATCCAGGCAACTCAGTTTGCCAGTAAAAGCGGCTCCGGTATCAACATTCCAAACGTTGCTGCCTTGCATGGGTACATCGACACCATAATAGAGTGTTGGCGTATGCCCGATATATATTTCGTGATAAAGGCGTAAACGTTTTGGATAGCGGGGCGAGTCTTTGTCGATCTGATCATCAACGGTTAGGGCCATTTCCCAAAGTGTTCTATCCCATGAATAGTTGGAAGAATAGCGCTCTTTCGCCGGACCATGCATGGACGAAAATCCAGCGTGAATAAATAAATTAGCTTGTTGATCGACGTGATAATCCTGCAGGCGTCCGAAAAAATCGAGGTGTTGTTGTTTGATAGATTTCGACAAGCCATTATAGCTTTCCATAGTCGATTTCCCACCGTGTGCAAACCAAACTTCATCAACAATTCCCTTAGCAAGCCAATCAATACACCAGGCATCGTGATTGCCTTTGATGAAAATACAGGAATGAGTTTGCTCAAGCTGCAAAAGGTAATCGATTACCTGGGCCGATTCACCCCATCCATCCACATAATCGCCTAAAAAAATCAATCGATCAGTTGTCGAGACTTCAGCACGTTCAAATAACTGAGTTAAAGCTTTTAAACCGCCATGTATATCTCCTATTACCAATTTTCTGTCCATTTCTGCTATTTATACACCTTATCTCAGGTTGTTAGGTCACAATTTTAATCTGGCATTGATGACTTACAATTCAAAATTGACCTGGTCGCGAACTTCCATTAAAGCGAAGCCTAAAAGATTTAATCCTTTCCATTGATAAACATTCCTCGCATCCGGGTTCTCCTCATCCAAACCTATGCCCCAAATGTTATCCACAGGACTTGCCTCTGCTAAAATCTTTTCTCCTGTATTAATCAGGTAATCCTTTAACGCTTTATGTTGGCTAAATTTATGAAAATTGCCCGCTCTCACAATTTCATATCTGTTTTCAGCCCAGATTGCCTCATCGTAGTTACTGACTTGCCTTCCGAGGTTTTTAACCGCTTCCGGTGAATTAGCTTCCAGTATCTTACCCAAGATATCCTGATCATTAAATAATTCTGCTTTCTTACTCATCATCCAATGTTCAGCGGTTTTATATATAATTCCCTCGACGGTAAACGGAGCATCCCACCATTGCGTAAGGCAAGATCTTGTAAGCTCATCTGAAGGCTGATGTTCCCAAAAGAAAAAGAATTGATCAGTTTGTTTTATTGCAGTGACATCATATTTTTGCTTTTTTAAAAGCTTATTAACCATTTGATCACAGAGTTTCTCGATTTCTGAACGCTTCACCAACACGTTTACCCAATCTTTCGGGATACCTTCAAATCCATAGATCATTCCCGCTAAACCGCCAGCAATTGCAGCCGTGGTATCTGTGTCGTCTCCTAAATTTACGGCCCTGAGCACTGCATCCTCATAAGTTTGCGTGGTCAAAATAACCCAAAGGCTAGATTCCAGACTGTGTAATACATAACCAGAAGAATAAATTTCATTTTCTGCAACGGTAGCGATATCACCCTCTAAAATTCGTTTAAAAAGATCAACTTCTTTAGTGTCGAATGTATTTTTTGAATTAAAATACTTAACTGCAACCTGCATGTTTTGGTAAGCTGCCCTTTTATCACAGCCTTTTAACAGCTCCAATCCATAAACAACATAAATAAAGCAGGCAAAAACAGAACGGAAATGTGCATGGGAAATCGCAGAGACCTGCCTGACTCTTTCAAATATGGCCTGAAGATTAGTTTCATTTTGAAGATAAAATACCATTGGCAAAATCCGCATTAAGGCACCATTTCCATTATCGGCTTCTTGATGACCACCACACAGAACAGGATCTGTTCCCTTTGCAATTTCATTAATGGCCTTACTGGTTGCGATCCCGATATCAAATACCTCACCATGTGGCGTCCAGATTTCTGCACGATACCATTTCAGAAATTTTTGTGCAATATTTGTCAAGTCGTAACCATTACAAAGGCTTTCCGCTAAACAAAAGGTAAGCGAACTATCATCACTCCAGGTACCTTTCGGCTGATGATGGGTACCATAACCCTCCATTTTTTTAACTGGATGTTGTAATAAATATGCTCTCGATTGAAATTCAACAGGAACCCCCATTGCATCGCCAACTGCCAAACCAAATATTGCGCTGTGAATAAGTTTGTTTTTCATGTGTTAAGGATTTGGTGTGTCATAAATTTAAGCTTAAAGATCCTGCAACCTGATTTGTGTTACCCCTGTATGGTCCACACTTTTAATCGAATCTGTTGTGAAAATCTGCTCGAAATATTTACTCAGGTCATCAAAACCTTTGCTGAAAATACCATGGCTAATGGCAAGGTAAAGTTTACCAGCATTCTTTGCCCGAAGTGCTTCTGCTAAACCGTTGAACGTTCCTCCGCCATCGCAAATATCATCTACAATTAGGCAATCAGCACCACCCAAGTTATCGGCATATACTTTAAAGCCAGAAAGCCTTCCCGTTTTAACATCCCTGCTTTTTGAACACTCTACCACCTCTGCTCCACCTAAAAACTCAGATACTTTATAGATCTTTTTCAAAGCACCACCATCAGGAGAGATGAGCTTCACATCGGGGCCAATTTCCTCAATCACTTTTTTAATAAATTCATGATTAGAAATAGTGATACAATTATTAAGCAATGCTGGAGTTACTTCACTGTGTGGATCGAAAACTGTAACACTCGCCAGTTTCAATGCATTAATGATACCGGCATAAACCTTTACAGAGAGTGGTTCACCGGGAATCATCACCCGATCTTGACGAGCGGCCGGGAAATAGGGAATATAAAGGTGAATTTCCTTAACGCCCATCCTTTTTAGGGCATCAACAGTGATGCAGATCAGCCCTAAATCATTGAAGGAATTAATCCTTTGCGTGATGGTAACTGGCTCATCCTGATTAAAATCATTAGTTATTTTGATATGCGGTTCGCCACCTGCGAATAAAAAAGATTGGTGGGCTATTGAGTTGTTTTCGCCTAGCGGAGTGAAACTCGGATCTAAATTCAACATATATTTGCGTATTATTTACACAAATATAGAAATCATTTTTAGAATATAAAAAATAATTTGCGTTTTTTTTACGCAAACCTAATGTCAAACTGAAAATTTTCTTTTGAAAGCTGATTATATTTCGGCTTATCGAACATGAAAAGCTTACCTGGCCTGCCGCTAGCTCCTATCTTTACCACCTTATTAGTTTCTTTCACAATTCCGAAACTCAGAATTTTTTTCCTGAAATTTCTTCTATCAATGTCTCGTTCGAGAATTGAACAATACAGGTTTTCCAGATCTGAGAATAAAAACTCCTGATCTAAAAGGTCGAATCCGATCGGCTGATAAGTCAACTTACTTTTTAACCGCTGATGCGCCAGCTTCATCATTTCATTATGGTCATATCCCAATGGTGGCAACTGACTTAGCGGAAACCACTTTGCGTCTTTCGCATCGGTATCCGCTTTTAAGATAAAATTCTGGGGATTTACTAAAGCGAAGTATGCCACAGAGATCACCCTAAATCTTTCATCCCGATTAATGTCATCACCAAACGTACCTAACTGTTCCAGGTAATTTACAGTGATTCCTGCTTCTTCTTTGAGTTCTCGTTCTACAGCAGTCAATAAAGGTTCATCATTTTTAATAAAACCACCAGGCAAAACCCATCGATCTGCGAGTTCGCCAAAACGTTGTTGTACTGCAAGTACATACAGCGTTCCCTTCTCATAGCCAAAAACAATGGCATCAACGGCGATTTTAATATTTTGATTGATCATTTTGATTTGCGTAAGAATAACACAAATTTACTAAAAAAATTTTCTTCGATTGAACGACAAAGCAAAATTTGTATAAAACATCATTCCGGTACCCAAAGTGCTTTGATAAGCATATTAATCGCTCGGTAAATATTTCGAAAAACTTAGCAACAATCAGTCTTTTACTTACACAGCCTACGAAATTATCCGGCCTTCTAAGCATAAACATTCAACAATTAATTTGATAACATAAAGCTATAAGACTCCTGTCAAAATAGAAACTGCTTGGTAACTTTCTTAATACCTAGTAACAATACCTACCTGAACTTCTTCATTGCTACCCAGAGCTTTTCATCCATTTGATAAACATCCGGACGATACTCGATATGATCATTTTGTGACCAGGCTGTGAAATAGGTAATCAATAATGGCACTGCTTTTTTAGGTCCGAACCAAGCTGGTTTTAATTGAAATGCCTTTGTAGTATCAGCCTTTGCAGCCAGTCTTTTCTTATACCATTTCACGTGTGCACTGTCAATGGGAGGAAGGTCAACTTCTGCTCTTAATTTGTCGTAAGTATAACTATCACCAACTAATTTTTCGGCAAATTCTAATGGCTTTTCCACGCGCACACAGCCATGACTTATCGCGCGGTTACTCAGGTTAAAACCATTCTTATTATTGGTATCATGAAGGTAAATGCTAGAGCCATTATCGAAGATAAATTTGAACTTTCCAAGCGCATTTCCGTTACCCGATCCTTGCTTAAATTTGAAGGGTAATTTATCCCTCGAATATCGATTCCAATTGATGGTATCCGGCTCACCAATCAGCTTGTCTTTATAGTAAACTTTGATGTTGCTATTCGACAAATAATAAGGATCTTTTCTGGCCATCCAATAGATCTCACTTTGCGCAATACTTACCGGAATATTCCACACCGGATTAGCCTGGATAGAATTGATTTTACTGAACAATAACGGCGTCTCATGGTTCTTCGGTTTGTCGTCCAAATTACCTGATTTTGCAAATGCTTTTAACTTCTCTTCATAGCCGTTTTCGCGCTTTCTACCGACACATACTTTCATGCTAATTACGGTATCAGCTTTATCGAACCAGGTGAGTTTGAAATCGGGGATATTAACCTGAACATAATTGGATCCGGTTTCCGGCATTTTCCAGCGGAAGCGCTCCATATTTAATAGTAAAATTCTTTTTTCGTTCTCCGTGCTAGCGGCTAAGTAAGCCCGTTGCAAGCCCTTGTATTGCGCAGATGTTGGCTGAACAGCCCTTAAAGTGTCTAGAATGCTTTCTGAAGCAAGCAATCTGATCATTCCGGCACTATCCGGGCGCTTGACCTTTATATAATACCTTGAAAAGATATTCCGCGGATTCACCACCCCATATTTAAGAAAATTGTTATAATTTAAATAAGCATTAGCAGATAGCGCTTCCAGCTTAGCAATAACATGATAGGTATCTTCTACCTTTGTGAATTGATTATCAGATAGTTCCTTTAAAAGGGCTTTAATCTGATCAACCTTAAATATTTGCGGATTAAAACCATGTACTTTGCTATTTTCCAGGTAAGCAGTAAGAGAATCTAGTTCCCCATTAGTGTAGAATTTTGTAACCAACCTGGGTTCACGGTGGTTTTCATCATAAAATGCCCTAACCGTTTTAGGATTGATAAAGCCTTTTGAAAGACTATCAAGAGTTTTAACGAAGATGCTATCGTATGCAACCGTATCGAAATCTTTGTAAATCTTGTTTTTAAAGTGCTCTGAGAGTACTTTTCCAATTTCGGGTGGTGATTTAAACCAGTTACAAGCCGAAACACATATAATAAAGGGGATAATAAGAAAGCGTAAGTTTTTCAACACGTCATTTTTAAGCAAAAATAGATTTAATTATCTAACGAAATATAAATGGCAAATTAAGTGCCATTATTTTTTGATTTACGGTTTCAAACACTATATTTGCCAGCGCTAGTCAGCTAAAGCATTGATATTGGCAGAAATAAATTTATGAACTTAATTTTGAACCATCACTTACATTTGCACCATCGCCGTTAGGCGATATGATATGTTTGTTTTGTACTTCAAAACTTTTTTTCCGTAAATTACTTTCTTGTTCACTCTATATTCAATACTTTGAAAACACTTAAAATTGCTATCCAGAAATCGGGTAGGTTAAACGAAAAATCCGTTGAAATATTAAAAAACTGTGGTCTTACTTTCGAAAACTACAAAAGTTCACTCATTTCAACTGTTACCAACTTTCCATTAGAAATCCTTTTCCTTAGAGATGATGATATTCCCGAATATGTTCAGGATGGCATTGCCGATCTGGGTATTGTAGGCGAAAATGTAATTGTCGAAACTAAGGCAGAAGTAAGCTACTTGCAAAAACTGGGATTCGGAAAATGCACACTTAAAATTGCCGTACAGGCTACCAGTGATATTCAAAATCTCGAAGAACTAAATGGCAAAGCAATCGCTACATCTTACCCGGTTATTCTAGAAAAGTTCTTAGCAGCAAAAGGAATAAAATCTGATATTAGAACCATTTCTGGTTCGGTAGAAATTGGTCCGGGTTTAGGTTTAAGCGATGCCATTTTCGACATAGTTTCTACTGGCGGAAC
This sequence comes from Bacteroidota bacterium, assembly GCA_037032985.1. Taxonomy (GTDB): domain Bacteria; phylum Bacteroidota; class Bacteroidia; order Sphingobacteriales; family Sphingobacteriaceae; genus Pedobacter. Next base: position 34,183 of record JAZBLB010000011.1, on the reverse strand, counting down.
ATTGAAGAGTAATGGGCTTAAACCATTCGCAGATGTCATGCAATCTGAAGCAATTTTGATCGGCAATAAATCAATTGCATCCAACCCTGAGGTAGCAGAATTACTGCAAAGAATTCGCTCCGTATTAAGTGCCAAGTCTAATAAATACGTAGTGTTAAATGTATCGAAAGATAACCTTCAAAAAGTTGTGGATTTGTTACCGGGAGTGAAAAGTCCTACAGTAGTTCCGTTGTTCGAACCGGATTGGGTTGCGGTCCATTCTGTAATTGCTGAAGAAGATTTTTGGGATAAAATTAACAGCCTTAAAGCTGCAGGCGCAGAGGGTATTTTAGTGATGCCAATTGAAAAGATAATCACCTAAAATAGTCGCAAAATCATACATATTAATATTAACTATTAGTTAATTAAAATTCATAACCAATTGAAAGTCTACAACTACCGAAATTTATCTAATCAAAAAGTAAAAGAGCTTTGTTCAAGGCAAATTGAAGACGATAAACTAATTGAAGAACGCGTTACAGGCATCATTGAAACAGTCAAAAATGATGGAGATAAAGCACTCTTTAATTTTGCGAAAACGTTTGATAAAGTTGAATTAAGTAAGCTTTTTTTAGATGCTGAAGAATTGAAAGTCATTGCGTCAACAATTCCACTTGAGGCTAAAAAAGCAATCGATACAGCGCATCAAAACATCCTTAGATTTCACCAGTCGCAAGTTAAAGTTGAAGAGAAAATAGAAACCATGCCTGGTGTTGTCTGCTGGAGAGAATCTAGGGCGATAGAAAAGGTGGGCCTATATATTCCAGGCGGAACCGCGGTACTACCAAGTACCTTTTTAATGCTGGCTACCCCCGCAATGATTGCAGGCTGTAAAGAGATTGTAGTCTGCTCTCCACCGCAAGCTGATGGCAAAACAAACTGCTACTTGGCTTACTGTGCTATTCTTCTGGGTATAGACAAAATCTACCTGGCTGGGGGCGCCCAGGCTGTTGCTGCAATGGCCTTCGGTACGGAAACAATCCCGCAGGTTTATAAGATCTTCGGACCAGGCAACAGGTACGTAACAATAGCGAAAACAATGGTGCAAAATAAAGTTACCATTGATATGCCGGCAGGTCCTTCAGAGGTTTTGGTGATTGCAGATGAGACTGCCAATCCGTCATTTGTTGCTGCAGATCTACTAGCACAGGCAGAACATGGTATTGATAGTCAGGCTATATTAGTCTCCACATCAAATCAGATCGTAGCTGAGACAATAAAAGAAATTGAAAATCAGCTCTCTATACTACCTAGAAAAGCCATAGCCGAGAAAGCTATCGCAAATTCTTATGTAGTTTTAGTAGAAAACCTAAACCAGGCGATGGATTATTCGAATGAATACGCACCTGAACATCTTATATTGGCTACAGAGAAGTTTGAAATCCTTATTCCGCTGATAATCAATGCAGGATCTGTATTCTTGGGCAATCTTACTCCAGAAAGTGCAGGTGATTATGCTTCCGGAACGAACCATACGCTGCCTACAAGTGGTTTTGCAAAAGCATATTCCGGCGTATCCTTAGATGCATTTGTTAAGAAAATAACCTTTCAGCACCTCTCAACAACAGGCTTATTAAATATAGGCCATACAGTGGAAACACTGGCGGCAGCTGAAGGGCTGGAAGCACACAGAAATGCGGTAAGTATTAGATTGAGTTTTGAGTCCCGAGTCGGAAGTCCAAAGTCCTAAGTTAAAAAAACATAAAACAAGGAAAAAAATCTGTGCAATCACTTAATCAGTGTAATCAAACCGCAGGAAAAGAATAAAATCTATGCAATCATTTTAAATAACATGGACATCAACGAATTAGTAAGAGAAAATATAAAGAACCTTCGCCCCTACTCTACGGCAAGGGACGAATTTAAAGGTCAGGCATCTATTTTTCTAGACGCCAACGAAAACAGCTACGGCTCGCCTTTGCCAGCAAATTATAACCGCTATCCAGATCCATTACAATTGGATCTGAAAGATGCGATCAGCAAAATTAAAGGTGTGCCCATCGAAAATACCTTTTTGGGAAATGGCAGCGATGAAGCTATCGATTTGTTGTACCGTGCCTTCTGTAATCCGGGGAAAGACAATGTAATTATTTTGCCTCCAACTTATGGAATGTATGAAGTTTCTGCTAACATAAATGACGTAGAAATCCGCAAGGTAAATCTGCTTCCAAACTTTCAATTAGATTTAGAAAAGATTGCAGAAAACATAGATAAAAACACGAAAATAATTTTCGTTTGTTCGCCAAATAATCCAACAGGAAATTCTATAAACCGAACTGATATTGAAACGATTTTAGCCAACTTTAAAGGTATCGTTGTAATCGATGAAGCGTACATTAATTATGCAAAACAAAAGACCTTTATTCAGGAATTAACTGAGTATGGAAACCTCGTTGTTTTGCAAACTTTTTCCAAGGCTTGGGGACTCGCAGCTTTACGTTTGGGCATGGCATTTTCATCAACAAAAGTGATTGATGTTTTGAACAAAATAAAGCCTCCTTACAACATCAATCAGGCAACGCAAGATCTGGCTTTTGAAGCGATAAAAAATATCGCACAAGTGAACGATTGGATCAAAGAATCTGTAGCAGAAAGAGAACGATTAGCGACCGAATTAAATGACCTAAATCTGATAACAAAAGTTTACCCATCTGATGCAAATTTTATCTTAGCAGCCGTTACCGATGCAACCAAAATTTATGACACTTTGGTTGATCAGGGAATCATCGTTCGCGACCGTTCAAAAGTAACCTTATGTGAAGGTTGTTTACGCATCACAGTAGGCACAAAAGAAGAGAATGATAAATTGTTAAATGTGCTAAGAAATCTATAATGAAAAAAGTATTATTTATTGATCGTGACGGCACATTAAATATTGAGCCAGACGACGAACAGGTAGACAGCTTTGCTAAATTAAAATTCTACCCTCGGTCACTTTATTACCTTTCAAAAATCGCAAGTGAAATGGATTACGAATTGGTAATGGTAACGAATCAGGATGGATTAGGAACACCCTCAAATCCTGAAGAGAACTTTTGGCCAATCCACAATTTTATGCTGAATACTTTTGAAGGAGAAGGTGTGAAGTTTAGTGAAATCATTATCGACAGAACTTTTGCAAAAGATAATGCCCCTACCCGCAAACCAGGTACCGGCTTGCTAACAAAATACCTAACTGGCAATTATGATCTTGAGCATTCTTATGTAATAGGCGACAGGCTGAATGATGTGGTGCTTGCTAAGAATTTAGGCGCAAAAGCAATTTTTCTACGTCAGAATGATGCACTTGGTTCTACCGAAGCATTAGACAAGCATGAAACGCTTTTGGACATCATTGTGCTGGAGACGCAAAAATGGGAAGATATCTACAACTTGCTTAAAGCAGGAAGCCGGAAAATTAACCATATCCGTAAGACGAATGAAACCGATATCACCATTAACCTGGATTTAGACGGAAAGGGAAAAGCTAAAATCGAAACTGGCTTAAACTTTTTCGATCACATGCTCGATCAGATCGCCAGACATGGTAGTGTAGATCTGGAAGTAATTGCAAAAGGCGACCTACATATTGATGAACATCATACCATTGAAGATACTGGTATAGCGCTCGGCGAGGCATTCGCAAAGGGGCTTGGAAACAAGCTGGGCATTGAGCGTTATGGCTTTTGCTTGCCGATGGACGACTGTTTAGCCCAGGTGGCCATTGATTTTGGCGGCAGAAACTGGATCGTTTGGGATGCTGAATTTAAGCGCGAAAAAGTAGGTGATATGCCTACAGAGATGTTTTATCATTTTTTTAAATCATTCAGCGATGCAGCAAAATGCAATTTGAATGTGAAAGCTGAAGGCGATAACGAACACCACAAAATTGAAGCAATATTCAAGGCATTTGCAAAAGCTATTAAAATGGCGATTAAGCGAGATGCGGAGAAAATGGTATTGCCAAGTACAAAGGGACTTTTGTAATGAACAAGGATAAATGAGCAAAGATCATCGACTAACAGTCCTTATTCTTTGTTTTTTAATCTTAGAAAAATAAGCACCTTTTCTATCTGATACTAAATATTTGATACTAATATGATTGGAATTATAAATTACGGAGCGGGCAATATCTTTTCTCTTACCGCAGCTTTAGAACGCCTAAGCGTAAAATACGGCATGGTAAATACCGAAGCTGATTTGGAGAAATACAGTCACATTATCATTCCGGGGGTTGGTCATGCCGGGGCAGCGATGGAAAAACTAAAAAATACGGGATTAGTTAATGCGATCAAAGCTTTAATCAAACCCGTATTGGGAATCTGTGTAGGCATGCAGTTAATTACGGAACATTCTGAAGAGGGAAATGCAGCATTATTATCGATCGTTCCGGTAAAGACCAAAAAATTTGATAAGTCGCTGAATATCAAAATTCCACACATGGGCTGGAATGCGGTGAGTCTAAAAAGCAATCCGTTATTTAAGGATGTTGAAGATAATACACAATTTTACTTCGTGCATTCGTACTTTATTGAATATAACCCTACTTTTGACATCGCGTCTGCCGGCTACGGATTAAAGTTCTCTGCGGCGGTGCAAAAAGATAATTTTTATGGTGTTCAGTTTCATCCGGAAAAATCTGGTAAGGCTGGCGAGCAAATATTAAAGAATTTTTCAAACCTAAGCTTATAAAATGTACATTATTCCTGCTATTGATATTTTGGATGGTAAAGTGGTTCGCCTTCGTGAAGGTGATTACAACCAAAAAACTGAGTACGATGTTTCTATCGCCGAAATGATTGAAAAATACCGTTCTAATGGAACAGACTTTATCCATATTATTGATTTGAATGGCGCGAAAGGCGATTTTAGTAACCAAAAATCGCTTTTCGAAATCATCAAAAAAACGGAGATGAAAGTGCAGTACGGAGGAGGAATCCGCACCATTGAACAAGTAACCAATTTGCTTGATGCGGGAATTCATCGCGTAATTGTAGGTACCCAAGCCATCACTAATCCTGAATTCTTACAGCAATTAAGTGAAGCTTTTGCCAAAAAAGATGATTATGCCAACCGCATTGTAATTGCCATAGATGTACTAGATGAAGTAATCAAATATTCTGGCTGGATGGAAAGTTCGCCAATAAAATTGATGGATTACGTAGATAAGTGCCTTTCTTTAGGTTTCTTCCGCTTTTTGTGCACAGACATTAGCAAAGATGGGAAACTAGGTGGCGCGGCTGTTGAGCTTTATAAAAAATTGCTGGAACATTCTCCAATGATTAAATTAATCGCATCAGGTGGCGTAAGTTCAATGGCAGACATTCATGATCTGGCTAAATACCCAATTAGAAGCGTGGTAGTTGGAAAAGCAATTTATGAAGACCGGATTACCATTGAAGAAATTAAAGACTGGAATTTGAAGGCTTTGACTTCGATTTAAGATTATATTTTAAACAAAATCGTCATTGCGAGGCACAAGGTAATCTTTCAACATAGATTGCTTTGTGCCTCGCAATGACGGAAACTCAATAGAACATGTTATCAAAACGCATTATCCCTTGTCTCGACGTTAAAGACGGTCGCACAGTAAAGGGTGTGAATTTCGTTGATCTACGGGATGCCGGCGACCCGGTTGAACTTGCCGCACAATATGCCCAGCAAGGTGCAGATGAACTTGTTTTTTTGGATATTACCGCTACTCATGAACGTCGGAAGACGATGATTGAGATGGTGAAATCAGTAGCCCGCCAGCTCAATATCCCTTTCACCATTGGAGGCGGAATAACTGAAATTGCAGATGCAGAAGCACTACTAAATGCAGGCGCGGATAAAATCAGCATCAATTCTGCCGCCGTGCGTAACCCCAAACTGATTGAAGACCTGGCGAAAGCTTTCGGCGTTCAGTTCGTGGTCTTAGCAGTGGACACCAAATTTATTGACGGTAAAAACATGGTCCATTTAAACGGCGGAAGATTAATTACTGAATTAGAAACTGAAAATTGGATTAAACAGGCGGAAGACCTAGGGGCAGGAGAAATTTTGTTAACATCAATGGATCATGATGGTACAAAAGCAGGCTTCGATTGTGGTTTATTAGGACGCATTAATCAAATGATCAACATCCCAATCATTGCCTCTGGTGGTGCAGGAAGTATGGAACATTTCACTGAAGTTTTCCAAAAAGCCAATGTTGATGCGGCCCTTGCTGCTTCGGTATTTCATTATGGGGAGATTTTGATACCAGATTTAAAACAAGAATTAAAAAGAAATAACATTCCGGTCCGGATATAAATAAGTTTGGAGTCGACAGTCTTTATTCATCGGCCGATTTGTTAACTCCAATAAAACGTCATAAATATACTCGTATTTACAAGGCACTAAGCAATCTGGCTATCAGGGGATTACTTTCTACCTCGTAATCGCGAAAACATCATAAAAATGAATATCGATACATCATCCCTTGATTGGGACAAAACAGGTGGCTTAATTCCTGTAATTATACAAGATTATAAAACGCTTGAAGTCTTAATGCTGGGTTACATGAATGCTGAAGCATTGGAAAAAACACAAACTGAGGGCAAAGTAACTTTCTTTTCACGCACTAAAAATCGCCTTTGGACAAAGGGAGAAACAAGTAACAATTTCCTCTATGTGAAAGCACTCCATTTGGATTGCGATCAAGATACTATTTTGATCAAAGCAGATGCGGTTGGCCCTACTTGTCATACTGGCAGCCGCAGTTGTTTCCAGACCGAGTATAATCAAAACTTCATTTTTGAGTTGGAAAACATCATTACAGACAGATATGAAAATCCCGTTGAAGGTTCTTATATCAACAAGATGCGTAGCAAAGGTTTAAACAAAATCGCTCAAAAAGTAGGCGAAGAAGGTGTGGAAACGGTTATCGCAGCACTTGCAGAAACAGAAGAAGAATTGATTGGAGAAGCATCTGATCTGGTATTTCACTTATTGTTTTTGCTGAAAGAAAAGGGTTTATCCATTCAGGATATCGCAAAGAATTTAGAGAAGAGACATCAATAACGCGTTACTTAAATCTACATGCTCAAGTTTCTTAGTTACTTAAACTTGTTTTCAGGAATAATTTTTATTGCCATCCTGAAAAGCAATGAAAATTATCTGGACATTGCCCTGATGGTTCCAAGCATTTTCTTCAACTGGGTTACTTTGTTTCATTTTATTAAGAACAATCAGAAGTTTGAAAAGTGGCACTTATATCTCGGGGTGCTTGGCGTTTTGTTCTCAAGCATTATCATTCTGCTAACCAGTCAAATACTATTTGAAGCCTATAACAGTAGAAATTCACTCGTTGCTCCGCCTTTCGTAATAATGCTAGTAAGGCAAATGTTAGATGTTTTCGTGATCATACAATTTGTTATTGCTTATAAGGCGAACAAAAAGCTAGTAATAGGCCAGGAAATTAAAAATATTTCGCAAAGCAAAACTTAAAACAGAGGGTTCTAATAACAATACTTCACTGAGCTAACCCGAAATTCGCAACCCATAGCTATGATTAAACACTTAAAAACCCTCACAGGCCATCAAAATCCAGTTTATGCATTGGCGGCATCAGCCAAAAATGAAACCTTTTTCAGCGCTGGAAATGATAAGGGCATTGTAGAATGGTCACTGGAAACAATGGCGTTTGTAAAGGTAAAGATGCCGGTGCAAAGCTCTGTTTATTACCTGCATTATAATAACAACCTTCTTTTTATTGGTGAACGCAGCGGTGCTTTCAGTGTATTTGATTTACAAGCAGAAAAAGTGGTAGCCAGGATCAATGCGCATACCAAACCGATCTTTAATATTCAAACCATTAAAAGTAAAAATGAATTGCTCACCACCGGCGAAGATGGTTCGGTAGCAGTTTGGTCACTTCACGATTACTCAGAAATCTATCGCTTTCAAGCAGCTTATGATACCGTAAGGGCAATTGCCATCTCGCCAGATGAAACTGAAATTGCCTTTGGCTGCAAAGATCATCTAATCAAAATCTATCACCTGGCAGATTATAGTTTAAAGCAAAATCTGGAAGGCCATTCCTTACCGGTAACTACGCTCGCTTACCATCCGAACGGGAAATACTTAATTTCTGGAAGTAGAGATGCGCAATTAAAAATCTGGGACCTACCCAATTACGAATTTCAGGAAAATGTTCCAGCCCATATGTTTACGGTCTATGATATCGCATTTCATCCTACCCTGCCCTATTTTGCCACTAGCAGCCAGGATAAAAGCATTAAACTTTGGGATGCTGAAAGCTTTAAATTGTATAAAATTTTAAGTCTGGAAAAGACAGATATAGGGCATACGCATTCCATCAATAAAATCATTTGGAGCAATGATGGGAAATTTTTGATCTCTACAGGAGATGATAGAAAAGTTATGGTTTGGGAGATGGAGGGTTAATACTTTTTCTTTTCAAAGCAGCAATATCACCTAAATCTTTTTTTCTTCCAGAAGCTTTCTTATTAGCTATAAAATCATCAATGTTTATAAAATTAATTTGTAAACCATCAATATCTGTATTAATTCTATTGTTAAATGCTTCTCCAAATTCGACACCTAAGATTGCATTTAAAATATCAATTCTAAGAGGTGGATAGCCTAACTGGGTAACATAGTTGTCATTTTGAAAATCTTCTTTTTTTAATCCTAGAGAAGCAAAACCAAATTCATCAATAACTTTAAGCATTCTTTCAGCATTTTCGATAGATGGATTAATCCAGATATCTAAGTCTCCTGTATGACGAGGATGACCATGGAATGCTAATGCATAAGCTCCAATTACCATATATTCAACATGATGTTCATTTAAGAGTTCATAAATTCAATAAAATCTTGCTCAAACATTATAGTTTCCTTCTATTTACAACCTTAACTATCTTGTCTGGAAAAGAGCCATTAAGCCAGGTGAAGTAATTTTTACGCAATGAAACTACAGTCTCCAGACGTGCTAAAATAGGCTGATTCAACCAAAAGATAACATCAAGTTCATCTTCATCTTCCATTTTAACTCTATTGACAACCATAGCCATTTTTCTAACTTTAGGCTCCATAATCTAAAATTGATACTAACAAATATAACGAGATTTGCGATGATTTTTCTGCAGTTTAGGTGCAAAACTACTTCACAAGGCGTTTAATAATCCTTAACTTATGGCTGTAAACACCAAGTTCTCTATTAAAAATTCCCTGATCATCTATCGGATCAATCTTTACTTTGGCAGAGGCATGAATAATTTCATTGGCACTCAACATAATCCCCACATGGGTAATTTTTCCTTCTTCATTATCAAAAAATGCGACATCTCCAGCCCGGCATTCTGCTAAAAAACCAACTAATTCTCCCTGTTCTGCTTGTTGTGATGCATCTCTATTTAGTTTAATATTCAGCATCTTGAAAACCGTTTGTGTAAAGCCAGAGCAGTCCATCCCGAACAAGTGTCTTCCTCCCCATAAATAAGGTACATTTTGGAAAAATTTGGCTGATGCTTCAACCTGCTGTTCAAAATCGCTTTTCGAGCTATCATAAGGCTCGAAATTTAACTTGAACTGCTCTTTTCCAAAATAACATTTCCCATCGTTGAAATTAGGGAGATTACTTCCCGGACTCAAATGATAAATACTTCCGTCGGCCGCGATGAGTTCATTATTAAAACTCAATGGAGACAGCAACCTACCATCCTGAAGTTCTACAAACTGACCCTGTGTAATGGTCGCCAGCTGCCTGAAATCCATCCAACCTTGATAGCCATCATAGCCATTTTGGATTAACCACCAACGATCATCTTTCTGGGTAACCTCTACTTGTTCACCAAATAAAAGTTGCGATACCATTTCTGCCCGGTCTGAGGGTTCTGCTCTTAAAGGGGCCACTGCTACCCTGCAAATCCCGTATTGGTTTTCCATCTGATTATGCTTATTAAAGATTGAGTAAAACTAATAAATTACATCTATTGCATAACATTTTGGGCGCAAAATTGTTATTTTTATGATGATCACTTAACCCATTCGTTATGAATTTTAAGAAAATATTAATTGCCGTTGATAACAGCACCTGCTCAGAAAAAGCAGCTAAAACAGGTTATGACATGGCTGAGAAATTTCAGGCAGAAGTGGCGCTCGTAAATATTATTGAACCTGTTCCGGCAAATGTAAATCCAGATCTAACCCTGGCTCCGGTGTTCCTTGAAACTTATGATAACAGCGAAGAAAACAGCCACATCCTTTTAAAGGAAATTGAAAATAAATACGGGCATGGCATCCCAACAACCTACTTAAGTGTAGTAGATACTGCGGCACATGGCATTATTCAGCAATCTGATGAGTGGGGATCAGATTTGATCCTAATCGGAACATATGGCAGAACAGGTTTATACCACTTCCTGATGGGAAGCGTAGCCGAACATGTTGCGAGGAAATCTGCCTGCCCGGTATTAATTATTCCAAACAAGTGGGAAATAACTGAATAAATGAAAAAACTATTTTTCTTCCCATTAATTGTTGTTTTATTAACATTCAATGGATCAATTGCACAAACTAATAATCAACAGCATACCGTTACCAAAAAGCAGTTTAACGAAATAGATCTACTTTTCAAAAAGTACCTTGACAGTGGCTGGATAAAAGGCATCACAGCGAACATTTCGCTCGATGGTAAAACCGTTTACAATAAAGCATTTGGTTATCAGGTTGGCCGGCCTTTCCAAACTGATGATATTTTGAGAATTGCCTCACAAACCAAAGCTGTAACAAGCGTGGCTGTAATGATGCTTTTTGAGAAAGGAAAATTTAAACTGGAAGATCCCATTTCAAAGTACATTCCGGCATTTAAAAACCCCAAAGTCTTAGATAAATTTAATGCCAATGGTACTTATACTACCAAGCCCACCAATAGAGAAATCACTATTCATGATTTATTGACGCACACTTCTGGACTTGGATATGCACAAATCGGCTCGGGTAACATGAATGCCATTTACGCGAAAGCGGGTATAGAAGCTGGCTTTGTAATTAATAAGAAAAATCTAGCAACTGAAATCAATAAATTAGGAAAATTGCCTTTGGCATTACAACCTGGTGAAAAGTGGTCTTATAGCCTAAGCGTAGATGTTTTAGGCCGATTGGTAGAAGTAGCATCTGGTTTAAACCTCGATCAGTTTTTCAAGCAAAACATCTTTATCCCCTTAGGCATGAATGATACCTATTTTGCACTTCCCAAAGCTAAACAAGGTCGGTTAGCATCCGTTTACACTGAAGATCCTAAAACGCATAAGGTAAGTCCGTGGAAAGATGGAGGATTTCCAGGAGCCACAATTAATTACCCCATCAATGGTAATGGCTACTTTGCTGGTGGTGCTGGATTAGTGTCGACCTCAAAAGATTATGGGATTTTTCTGCAAATGCTTCTAAACAAAGGCACATACAATGGAAAAAAAATTCTGGGTCAAAAAACGGTAGACCTAATGACGAGGAATCAAATCGGCAATTTATCTCTGGGCGATAACAAATTCGGTTTAGGCTTTGAAATTGTAACCGAAAAAGGCAGTAAAAAAGTAGGCCAAACTGCAGGATCTTATGGTTGGGGTGGATTTTTCGGCTCTACATTTTGGGTAGATCCCCGAAAGAAACTTACCGCGCAGATCTACATTCAGCAATGGCCATTTTCTCATGGCGAATTAAATGATCAATTTAAAGCAGCAGTCTATCAGTCGATAGAATAATGGAACAAAAAAAATCCCGACTAAATCGGGATTTTTAACTGAAAATATTTTTATGCCTAACCTTCCTGGTGTAACCAAGCTTTCTTAGCCAATAATTCTTCTTCTGTTTCGCGGATATCTTCATCATCCACGCAACAATCTACCGGACAAACTGCAGCGCATTGAGGTTCATCATGAAAGCCTTTGCACTCTGTACATTTATCTGATACAATGTAATATACCTCATCAGAAACAGCCTCTTGTGTAGAGTCAGCCTCAATTTGTTGATTACCAAAATCAATGATGCCTTCCAGGTTTGTACCGTCAGAAAAACGCCAAGCAGTACCGGCATCGTAAATTGCGTTATTAGGGCATTCCGGTTCGCAAGCCCCACAATTTATACACTCATCTGTTATTTTAATCGCCATGTCTTCGTCTAATTCTTTTGCTTAAGTTACCTTTGCGCTTGCAAATATAAGATTTAATCAATTAATAATAATTCTAAATATGTCAGTATTAACTCAGGAAAAAGCAATAATTGCATTTAAAGCACTCGGCAAAAAGCTCGCTCATCCTGCTGACGTTTTAGGTGACGCAATTTATCAGGTACAGAACAACAATGCCTGGTTTACCATCGAGAATATTGAGCGATCAATTTTGTCTTTCTCTGACATGTTAAATGATGAAGATGTACATCAATGGTTCCAGACAGTCAACTTTACCTCCTCACCTAAAAAAGTTGGCTTAATCCTCGCGGGAAATATTCCTATGGTTGGTTTCCATGATGTTTTATGTGTGCTGGCTACTGGTAATATTGCACTCATTAAGCTATCTTCCTCTGACGACAAACTGATTAAAACAATTATTGCTGAGCTGATTAAAATAGAGCCGACATTTGAAAATAAAATTGAATACGTTGAAAGGCTAAAGGATTTTGATGCAGTAATTGCCACCGGGAGCAATAATTCTTCCAGGTATTTCGATTATTATTTTAGCAAAGTGCCGAACATCATTAGAAAAAACCGAAATAGTGTTGCCGTTTTAGATGGAAATGAAACGCCTGAAGAGATTAAAAACCTGGGTGCCGATATCTTTGATTATTTCGGATTGGGCTGCAGAAACGTTTCGAAGATTTTTTATCCTAAAGGATATGATATTGCGAAATTCTATGAAGGCATTGAATGCTATAATAATATCATCAACCATTTTAAATACCAGAACAACTACGATTATAACAAATCAATCTATCTGGTAAATGCGGCCAAACATTTCGATAATGGGTTTTTACTGCTCAAGGAAGATGAACATTTAACTTCGCCCCTGGCTGTGCTTTTCTATGAGGAATATGAAAATATTACGGCAGTTGAAGAAAAATTGAAAGCGAATGAAGCGGAAATTCAGTGCATCATCACTAAAACACCACTAAGTGTTCAAACTTTTGCTTTTGGTGAAAGTCAGCATCCAAAACTTTGGGATTATGCTGATAATGTAAATACGGTTGAATTTTTAAATAGCCTGGCATAACGATTTTACTGTAGATTGAATCCTGTACATGGGCATCGTCGATTCGTCTTTTGCCTTTCAGCTTTCAGCTTAAATAGCTATTTTTGGACACAATGTATATCGTAAAAGTTAAAGGCATCGCCAAAATCCCTGATTACGTACAATTAAGAGACGAGAAGTTTACGCTTCTGGCTTATTTCAGGGTAGATCGACCAGATAAATCCCTAGAAAAATTGGGTTTGGCAGAGAAACAAGATTACATTATGGAAATGATTAAAAACTTGCCTTTCGGGCAAATTGCTAAATTAGAAATATAGAATGGCAGGAAACGCAGTAATTCACTTAAGCAATGTTGATGTTTTTCAACAAAAACACTTAGTACTTTCAAACGTAAACTTACACATCGAAAAGGATGAATTTATCTTTTTAATCGGTCAGACGGGTTCGGGTAAAAGTAGCTTATTAAAGATATTATATGGCGATTTACACATTGGAAATGGCGAAGGAAATATTGCTGGTTTTGATTTAAAGAACTTAAAAGAAAGCCAAGTGCCTTTTTTGCGCCGTAAGCTGGGTGTTGTCTTTCAGGATTTCCAATTGCTTACCGATCGTACCATTGAAAAAAATCTGGAATTTGTTTTACGGGCTACAGGATGGAACGACCCAAAACTAATTAGCGAACGCATTAAAGATGTGCTGGACAAAGTTGGTTTACGCTCTAAAATCAGAAAAATGCCACATGAAATTTCTGGAGGTGAGCAACAACGGATTGTAATTGCCAGGGCTTTGTTAAACGATCCTGAAATTATTTTAGCGGATGAACCAACAGGAAATTTAGATCCTGAGACTTCAGAAGAAATTGTAACGTTGTTAAAGCAAATTAGTCAGGCAGGCACTGCGGTTTTAATGGCTACACACGACTACCATATCATCCGCACCTTCCCATCACGCATTATCAAATGTGAAAACGGTGTAGTACTCGAAGGCGCTCAAATAGCCTAATCAAATATGATTTTAGATTGCTGATTTACGCTTCTAGCTTAAAATATTGCTAAAGTGTAAATCAGCTATTGCTACTTCCTCTTTCTGCCAAAATCGCAAAAAAGCGCATCTAAATTTAAATCTGCTGTCAAACTGTTCAGCTAAGTTCGTATAAATCTGCCAGCTTGGCTGATTTATATGAATGGCAAAATAGTTGACATTAACACAAAAAATTCAGCCTAGTATTATGTTTAATAAGAAGAAAAACAACGATAAAGACGAAAATATAATGAATCCTGAAAATACATCAGAAAATGCTGCTGAAAATGTAGAAAATACTGATGCACCTGTCAACGAGACAGAACAAGCACCGGAATTGTCGGTAGAAGAGAAATTACAGGCTGAAGTTCAACAGCTTAATGATAAATATTTACGCTTATACGCAGAGTTCGACAATTATAAACGTCGTACCCAAAAAGAGCGTGTAGAGTTGTTGCAAACTGCCGGAAAAGATGTTATTGTGTCTTTATTACCCGTATTGGATGATTTTGACCGTGCATTGAAAGCAATGGAAACTGCAACTGATGTAGCACCTGTTAAAGAAGGAATTCTTTTGGTAAGCACAAAATTAAAAAATACACTTGCACAAAAAGGTTTAAAAGATGTAGAAAGCATCAACCAGCCTTTTAATACAGATTTCCATGAGGCAATTACCAACATTCCAGCACCTACAGAGGATTTAAAAGGAAAAGTAATTGATGAAGTGGAAAGAGGCTATACCCTTAACGATAATGTAATCCGCTTCGCTAAAGTTGTAGTTGGAGCCTAAAAAATAATTTTGAATGGTGGAATTTTGAATGATAGAATGCTAAACCCATTCACGCACTCAACCGCTCCTTCCTTCAATCATTAAAATTTGAGATGAGTAAAAGAGATTATTACGACGTACTAGGCGTTAGCAAAAGTGCCGCAGCCGATGAGATAAAGAAAGCCTATCGTAAGATGGCGATTAAATATCACCCGGATAAAAACCCTGGCGATAAAGCTGCAGAAGACAAATTTAAGGAAGCCGCAGAAGCTTACGAGGTGTTAAGTAATGCTGAAAAGAAACAACGCTACGATCAATTCGGTCATGCCGGGGTAGGCAGCAGCGCATCTGGGGGTTACGGCGGAGGCGGTAATATGAACATGGATGATATCTTCAGCAATTTTGGAGATATTTTTGGTGGACACAACCCTTTCGAAAGCTTTTTTGGTGGCGGAGGAGGTGGTGGCCAACAACGTGGCGGCCGCAGGGTAGCTAAAGGCACAAACCTACGTATTAAAGTAAAATTAACACTCGAAGAAATTGCCCACGGCGCTGAGAAAAAAATTAAGGTTAATAAATTAATCGTTTGTAAAACATGCGATGGTTCCGGGGCAAAAGATAAATCATCTGTTAGCACCTGTGGTACTTGTGGTGGAAGCGGACAGGTAAGACGCGTAACTAATACCATTTTGGGCCAGATGCAAACTGCATCTACCTGCCCTACTTGTAATGGTAGCGGTCAGCAAATTACTTCTAAATGTACTGTTTGCCATGGCGATGGTGTAGTACGCGGCGAAGAAACCATTACTATTAACATCCCTGCCGGTGTTAGCGAAGGCATGCAGTTGAGCATGAGCGGAAAAGGTAATGCGGCACCAAATGGTGGTATCCCAGGAGATTTAATTATCTTGGTAGAGGAAACACCTCACGAGACCTTAAAACGCGAAGGAAATAACATTGTTTACGATTTACATTTAAGTTTTGCAGATGCTGCCTTAGGGATTAGCATTGAAGTACCAACAATAGATGGCAAAGCGAAGATCAAAATTGAGCCTGGTACACAAAGTGGAAAATTATTGCGTCTTAAAGGCAAAGGTTTACCAGAAGTAAATTCTTACCATAGAGGTGATGAGATTATCCATATTAACATCTGGACACCAAAGGCACTAAGTAGTGAAGAACGTAATTTACTAGAGAAGTTGCGCGAATCGCCGAACTTTAAACCGCAACCTGGTAAAAATGATAAAAGTTTCTTCGAAAGAATGAAAGAATATTTCGAGTAATTAAGTATCGATATATAGTTAAACCGATGGCGAAAACCATCGGTTTTTTTGTTTAATTACTCGAAGGCTTTACCCATTATTATATTGTTCTATCTCGTATTTAGTGAAGTAACTAATGTCAATAACTTAATTGGATGCCGAGTTTTGGCCCCGGCTTTCGGAGATTTCCTCTGATTTTTACTGTTTACTTCTGCGAAAATCTCCGAAATCTGCGGGAAAATAGTGTTAACCAATTAATGATCTCTCGTCTCCAATCATAGCCTAATGAAAATAACTTCTAATAATAAGTAGAAATTCGGTCGACGAAATGCCGACCGATAATTTTTCACTTAATCTTAATTACATTTGGGCGAAGAATTATTAATCTACAAAATAATTATAAGTTGTACGCATGTAATCATGTTTTCTAATCAGCTCCTCCAAATCATTTTCAGCCAATTTACCGCTTGTGGAAGCATCTCTTATCGTTTTTTTAGCTTCGATCAGATAATCTTTAAAGCTTTCATTGAAAGTTTTAAATGAGCCATCCTTGCTTGGGAATTTCGTTGCATCGGGCGCTGCCATTTCGCTATGCTTTGTATTTTGTGCAGTTAAGGTTTCATAAGTTGATTTAATTTTTGCTTCATCTGCTTTGAAATTCTTTGTTTCCAAAAGCAATTTATTAAATTCTCCTACAGCCTTACGGTCATCTTTCATGGCAAAAATATAGTCTTTAAGTGGATGAGTTTTCAGAATTACTCTTTCTGCATCATCTCCTATTACTTCTAACTTTGCCAAAAGATTTTCATCATATTTATAATAAGTTTTGCTCATAGCATACATAGAATCGATTAACTTTTTGCCCTTTACGCTTTTGTCGTCTTTCCAATCTTCGGCTTTTATATAATCATCCAGAGATTTATAAGCATCCTTGATTTTGGTCAGCGTCTCATTCATACCAGCCACATTCTCTTTAAAGTATTTCTGGTCATCGCTGCTTAGCGCTGAAGGCGGCGTTTCAGGTTTAAGTTTTGAATTACTAAAAGTTGATGAAGCATATGGTGAAACTATTCCGATAAATGCAAAACGATCGTTTGGATTATCAAGTCCCTTGGCTAATTTCTCCAGGTTTTCACTCAGTCGTTTTAAGTACGCATTGTTTTTGTCGGTTAAATTAACCAGGACATTATTATACTCTACAATTTCATTGGCATCATCATCCCCCGCATCTGCGTACTCGGTTTCAGTTTTGCCTTTGTTTTCCTTTTTGTCTCCACTTTTGCATGCTGTAAATGAGACTGCTACAGCTAGAACGAGTAATTTAATTGATAACTTCATTTTTTCGGTTTTAAATACGTCTGATTAATTAGTTTATAAAGCCATACTTCGAGGGCGAAAGCTAAACAAAGATCTGTATAAGATGTTTGATGCTAACGCTAATAATTTAAGAACAAAAAATACATCTTACTTATTTTCAAGTATTTACCCATAAATAAATTTCAACAAAACAGTACAATTTAAATTAAACAAGTTGTCTATTTTTTTGTCTGGATCACAAAAATCAAAACCTATTTAATTTCGAAATTTTCCCTATAGACTAGCCGCATAAAATGAACCAATTTAGTCAGTTATTTTTTTTATAATAGGTTGATGAGCCCAAATATTCGCAAACCAATTCCTAAATTTCACTGTTAAATATTTGACTGTTCAGTTTATGGAAAATTTATTTTTAGTGTGTTTGATTCCACCAGCATCAATTGTGGAAGATATTGAGGAAGTTAGAAATTATATTTCCACGGCTTTTAATGTGCACCAATCATTAAAAAGGCCTGTACACATTACCCTTTACGGCCCAGTAAAAATTACTTCTGAAGAGATGGAAAATCGATTTTTCAATGCTTTAGCCAACGCATCGTTTTCGAATGCTTTTGCACAGGTACTTCAGAATTTCGGTTCTTTTCCACAGCATACTTTCTTTCTGGACGTAGCACAAAATCCTGGAATTATGAATCTTCAATCACAAATTAAGAAAGCGATAGACCCCTTGCAACTCAGTTCACAACAAGGTAATTTCAAGTTTACACCTCATCTAACCTTAGCCTTCAAAGATGTTAAACCTCACGTGCTAGAAGCGATTATCAAAACTTTTAAGGATAAAAAATTTAAAAGATCATTTGACGCTACAGGATTTTCCGTTTATAAACATATTGACAAAAGATGGCAGCCATACAAAGAGTTTCCATTTAGAAATCCTCAGGATAATCCAGCGAAAAGACATCTCTTCAGTATATAATTTTTTTAGAATGGCATTCCAATTCCGAAATTATACTGCACAAAACGGTATGTATCCGGAGAATGAGTGAGGTTGTAATTATCTTTAAATGCTTTAGAACCTGAGAAAAATTTACTGATTACCCATTGGTCTGACCCGGAAAATTGCGGATCCTTTAATTTCAAGCCAATATCAAACCTAAATACGAAATACTGCACATCGTATCTAAATCCTACGCCGGTTCCAATCGCTACCTGCTGTGCGAGTTTGCTAAGTTTAAACAAAGTTTTTTCACGCGTTGCATCATCCACATTAAATATGAAGCTGGAGTTATTCAGATTCCAAATATTCCCCGCATCAACAAAAGCGGCACCCTTTAAGGTAGCACCAAAAAATTTCTTCACTAACGTACAACGGTATTCAAAGTTCGTTTCAATCTTCATCTCCCCTAACTGATCTAACCCAAAAAATGCTCTACGTGCTTCCGGTGTGGATATTACCTCACGGTTATAATTTCCAGGCCCTAACGTTCTTGCCTGCCATGCACGAATCCCGCTCGATCCGCCTGCAAAGAAAAGTTTTTCGAATGGGATTCCGTAACTCGCCGCATTTCCATAAGCATAGCCTACACCAGCATTCAGGCGGGCAATAAATTGCTTCTCTCCACCCAAATGTTTATACCATCTTAAATCTACCTCTGGCCGAACATACTGATTGAACGGCAACCCGAAAATTTTCGCAGTATTGCTACGCAACGGATCTCTATCTGCTCCTGTTAGGCTTGTAATCGCTTGAAGAAGATTTCCTGCAATATCGATTCCGCCCCTCAAATACACGAACGTGCGGTATTGATTTAGCTTATCGTTATTCAATGTATAAACATATTTCATGCCGAGGGTAAAATCTTTTCTGTTTAGTAAAGCAGCATAGTAAATATTGTTATTCAGGGTAGCTGAATCCACACCTGCCTCTACATTACCAAAGCGATATTCAAAGTTAAGCGGCGTGAAGGAATGCAATTTAGATTTTGTTTCGAACCAATCGTAGGTTACAGAATTAATAAAAATGTTCCGAACAGACACGTCTTTCTGCAGTGCATAAATATAACTGGAAGAAAATGTAGTGTGTGGCATTCCGTTTCCACCAAGTTCGGGGTTGTAGAAAGGGATAATTAATCGGGGTACCGAGATACTCGCACTTACTGAAAAATCTCTTTGATAAATATCTTTAAATGGCTTTGCACCATTTCCCAGCCGGGATTGTAACCCTCCTTTAATCTGCAGTTCAAATCGCTCCGCACCCCTGAAAAAGTTATTATTAGTATAGGTATTACTTAAATTAAAACCTACAGTACCTGCATTAAAAGGAATCTCGCCTTCAACCCGGTTACTCATTACTTTTTGAGGTGTTAGCAGTATAATCGGAATAATTTTGTTTGACGTACTGTCACGGTTGTAGTAATCAATCTTCACATTTTTGAAAATGTTTAGCTCATACATCCGATCGAAAGTCAGGTTCTCATTCCTGATGTCAAACATATCCCCTTTTTTCAAGAAATCATACCTTACAATTGGGTTTCTTCTATATCGTTTAGAAAAGTCTGTAAAAATAATACCGCCAACGGTATCTTTACTCAATTTACTTCTTACAGAATCTGGAAAGCCATCCGGACTTGGGGCAATAAGCATATGGGTATAATCAATGTTGTATTGCTTATGTGGTCCGCTTGGTGGATTGGTTACGTTCAATCTTAAGTCAACTTTTTCAGGCTTGTTGGTTTCAATCACGTCGAAATTTACATAAGGCCTTAAGAAATAGAAATAGCCATTTTCTTTCATAATGCGGTAAATCTGCTCACGTTCGTAGGTAAGTGAATCCACATCATATTGCATGCCTTCGTGCAAATGGGTAAAACCCGATTTATTATTGTTATATGCTGACTTTACATTTGGTGTGAATATGGAGTCGGATATTTTGTTAATATATGATGCTTTACCTGGATTGGCTATGAAATTAATCTCCGCTTTTTTATTCTCTACCTTGATCTTCGCAGCTACTTTGGCATCAAAATAGCCTTTGCCCTCTAAAAATTTTTGAATCTGGGTTCTTGATATTTCAACTAAAGTACTATCTAAAATGGCTGGTGGCGTACCGAATGGCTTAATATTATTGGTTTTGTATCTTCCATCCTTCGTATTAAAAAAATTATACAAAGGCACATTAATACTGAAAGCGGATGGTGGTTTAATGTCTTTCTGAACGTAGTTGTAAGCTTGTTCTTCAAATCTCTTGTCAACGCTGTCAATCGTAACCTTTTTAACAATCGATTGATAATCTGCTATGTATTTTGTAGATGAACAGGCTTGAATTAAAACAATAAATAATAGTAATATTGCAAGACTTTTCAGTTTAGAATATATAAAGGGTTGGTATGCTTTCAAAATCTCAGATTAGTTTTATTAAATCATTACATCAAAAAAAGTTTCGTAAAGAAAGTGGCTTGTTTCTGGTTGAAGGCTTAAAGTCTATTAAAGAATTTATTACCTCTAATTACCAGATCGACACTATCTATTATGTTAGTGAGCAATATCAACTTTTACCCAAATTACCCGCAAATATAACTTTATTTGAAGTAAACAACGCTGAATTGGTCAAGATTAGTACTTTACAGACACCGCAAGGTTTTTTAGCCTTAGTGAAGATGCCAGAAACGAAACCTGTAAACAAAACGGTGCTCAAGAATAAGTTTACGCTGGTATTGGATGGCATTCAGGATCCTGGTAATATGGGTACCATAATCAGAACGGCCGACTGGTTTGGTTTCGAGAATATCATTTGTTCTTTGGATGCGGTAGAAGCTTACAACCCCAAAACAGTACAAGCCACAATGGGATCTTTAGCACGCGTTAATATTTTTTATGAAGATTTATCTGCTTTTTTATCCGATATTAATATTCCAGTTTTTGGTGCTTTATTAGATGGTGAATCTATTTACAAAACGCAATGGGGCCAAGAAGGCCTGGTCATTTTAGGTAATGAAGGGAAAGGAATTTCAGCCGATGTGATCGAAAAGATCAATCACCCGGTAACCATCCCTCGGGTTGGCTCTGCAGAATCATTAAATGTAGCCGTAAGTGCTGCAATTTTTTGCACTGAAATAGTGAGAGTTAGGAATTAAAAAGATATTTATTGAGATATTATTTGCGGAGTAACTTATAATTGTTATTTTTGCAACCTTGAATTTCAAGGTCGAGTGGCCGAGTGGCTAGGCAGAGGTCTGCAAAACCTTCTACAGCGGTTCGAATCCGCTCTCGACCTCCATTTGTACAAATAAAATAATTAAAAGGTTATTACCATGGCAGTTACCAGATTAAAAAGAAAAGACAGAAGAAATAAAAATACCGCTCACCAAGAGGTAGCGTTTTTAAAAAGAGCAACTAACATTGAGTTAGGAAGCCGTTCTGCACAACCTAAAAACGATCAATTAGCTAAAAACAACGCTGTTTTAGCTGGCTTAACAAGATAGTTTTCAGAAAGTAATTTTCTAAAAGATTTAAAGCATCCTTCTGATCAAAGGATGCTTTTTTTTATGCACAATTTTTAACCTAAGACCTTTAAAATTAATGCTGCTTATAATCAATTAAAAAAAGAAATCACATCTTTTAATTTAAATGATTTAAATTAAGCCACACAGAGCAGATATTTCTAAAACAAATACTACACTTTTTGCCAAATGGCAAGTGCCATCAAAAACACATTGATTAACTTGCACCATGGAAGATTTTATCTCATACGTATTACAATTCGGAAATTTAAACCAACATCAAATTGACCTTATCTCAAAAAAGGCTAAGCTGTTAATGCTGAAAAAAGACGAGTTTTATTTAGAAGCCGGCCAGGTATCAAAACGCTTTGGCCTGGTTACTGAAGGAATTATGCGGGTTTCATACTTCAATAATAAAGCAGAAGAAATTACCAAGTACTTCATTGATGAAAATAATATTGTGGTGGATTTAGAAAGTTTCGATAATGAAATTCCATCAATTGCGTACGTGCAAGCCATGACGGATTGTAAAATCATCACTTTCTCTAAAACGGATTGGCAGGAACTGTTAGATACAATTATTGGTTGGGACGCAATTGTACGAAAAATCGTTTCCAAGGCACTCCTCCAAAAAGTAGATAGGATTAGTTCGATCGTTGCACAGGATGGAACCACAAGTTACTTAACCTTCCTTAAAAAATACCCCAGCATGGCTAATCGCATTCCACTCTCCTATTTGGCTTCTTATCTGGGCATTACACAATCATCATTAAGCAGAATTAGAAAAAATATCAAGTAAAATGCTTTTTGCCAAATGGCAAATGATTTCATGTTTAAACAGCGCAAATTTGTATCGTCATCAAAAAACACGAATATGAAATCAGCATTAATTACAGGCGCCAACAGAAGTATTGGCTTAGAAACCGCAAAACAATTATCTCAAAAAGGAATCTTTGTTTACCTGGGATCACGAAACCTCGAAAAAGGTGAGGCAGTAGTGGGAAAATTAAACCAAGAAGGTTTTCGAAATATAAAAGCCATCGAGATTGACATCACCAATTCAGATTCCATTCTGAAAGCCAAGAACATTGTTGAACAAGAGCAGGGGAAATTAGATATTCTTATTAACAATGCAGGAATAAGCAAAGGTTTCCCTGAAAGTGTGTTGACCACATCAATTTCGGATATTCAAGAAGTATTTGACACCAATTATTATGGAACGATTCGGGCTACCAAGGGTTTTATGGATTTACTCCGAAAATCAGACCAACCCAGAATCAGCAACATTACTTCTGGATTAGGCTCACTTAATCTGCACAGCGATCCTAACTGGAAATATTACAACGTTAAGTTGGCCAGCTATTTCCCATCAAAAGCACTTGTAAATACGTATACCATTCTACTGGCTCATGAACTTAAAGATTCACCATTTAAGGTTAATGCAATAGATCCGGGCTATACAGCAACAGATTTTAACCACCACAGTGGTCCGGGAACGGTTGAAGAAGCCGCAGCTTTTATTGTCAAACATACGCTTACAGCAGATGATGCGCCTACCGGAAAATTTTTCAGCAAGGATATTGACGATGATACTGAAGTGAGCCCCTGGTAAGTACCTGCAGCTGGGTAATTGCGATTTTGCTTTGCTGGATACCTATTGCGTTTCTATCTAGTAATTTCGCAATTATTCCTAGGTGTAGAATGGATTAAAGTCAAACCCAATCATCAATTAATTCTGATAATTAGAAATACTTCATGATTGATTATAAGTTGGCCTTTACTGCTTTATCAATGATTTACATATTGATTTGATCAAGCCTGGTCCTTCGTAGATGAAACCAGTGTATAATTGAATCAAACAAGCTCCTGCATCTAGTTTTTCTTTTGCATCTTCCGGTGAATGAATTCCACCGACGCCAATAATTGGAAAAGCTTTATTTGATTTTTCTGAAAGATATTTAATCACCTCCGTAGAACGCTCTTTAACGGGCTTTCCGCTTAATCCACCCATCTCCCCTGCCAACACTTTTTCGGTAGCTAAATTTTCTCTGCTAACGGTGGTATTGGTTGCAATGATCCCTGCGATTTTTGTTTCTGCAACAATTTCAATGATATCATCTAACTGAGCATCGGTTAAATCCGGGGCAATTTTAAGCAAAATAGGACGTGAAATATCATTCTTTCGATTACGTTGTTGAAGGGTATTCAAGATCTTCTTTAACGGTTCTTTCTCTTGTAATTCGCGAAGCCCTGGTGTGTTTGGTGAACTCACATTAACCACGAAATAATCAACCACATCGAAAAGCCTGTCAAAACATTTAATGTAATCACTTACAGCATCTTCATTGGGTGTCGCTTTGTTTTTGCCAATGTTTCCGCCAACAACAATATCCGGGTGTCTGTCTTTAAGCAAACGTAAACGCTCGGCCATCACATCTACACCCTTGTTGTTAAAACCCATTCTGTTAATTAAGGCTTCATCATTCGGCAATCGGAACATTCGGGGTTTATCATTACCTGGTTGCGGCATTGGCGTAACCGTACCCACTTCAACAAAACCAAAACCTAAGTTATTTAGCGCCTCAACATATTCGCCATTTTTATCAAATCCGGCAGCTAATCCCACCGGGTTCCTGAATTTGATACCGAAGACTTCTCTTTCCAGGCCTTTAATATTGACATCGAAACTGCTTCGGATGATCGTTTTACCTAACGGGAACTTATCATTAAACCATTTGAGCCGCTTAACAACAAAATAGTGGACGTTTTCCGGATCAAATTTGAAGAAAATTGGTTTAATAAGGCGATACATGCAACGAAGATAAATAAAATATGGAAAAAATGTAGGATAGGGATGGAAAATGAGTACGAGATCACCCATTGTCACCCTCATTAATTAACCCACACTCCAGCTTGCTTTCCTTAAAACTACATGAGTATTGAAGGATTTGATAAGAAGTTAGAATGGCTTTTGAAAACTTGGAAAGGAGATATTTGAGCTATTTTTCGATCCGTTTAACTATCATTTGATTCCGGATTTATTACTTCCTGGAAAAAACACAAGTAGATGGCTATCGGCGCAGTGTCCGGACTAATGGTTCGTCCGGCCTCCGCAACACAACTAATTTTTGGCTCCCTAAAGAAGGAGAACTGTAAGTCGAGAAGAAAGATAATAAGAAGAGAAACTAACCCCTCAAGCTAGGTTCCTGGTCAAACAAGGAGCGCCCGAGGGAGTTATAGATTAAAAAGCGCTATAATTAGTATGCAGCTGTAAACTGTTCCTGGTGATGTGCATTATTCTCCAGTTCATCTGCAATAACGATAGCTAAATCTTCAACAGAAAGGATCGAACGACCTTCCTCATTAAATACTGGCGAAGTTTTTCCTAAACGATATTTACCTGTGCGGCCTATTGTAATGCCTTGGTGCATTTCGATAGCCGGACTAAAGAATGCCCAATCCAACTCCGTTTCTTGCTTTAAAGTGTTGAAATAATCTCTCACTGCGGTTGCTCCTGGTTTAATTTCAGCCGGGAAATCTGGTCCGTCTACCAATTGTTTACCATCAATTTGCAAAGTACCCGCACCACCAATAAAGATGTAACGTTTAACACCAGATGCTTTAACTCCCACCTGTATAGCTTCTGCACCAGCAACGGTATCATTGTAAAGATTTGGATTTGTCCAGCCAGCATTAAAAGCACTTACCACAGCATCTGCTCCGGTTAAAGCTGCGGCAAGCTCATCAGTTTTTAATACATCTACAGCAACTTTCGTTACTTTTTCTGCTGTACTTTCTATTTTGTTTGTATCACGGGCAATGGCGATTACTTCATTACCACGACTAACCAATTCGTTTACAAGGGCTTTACCCACAAAGCCTGATGCTCCAATTACTGCTACTTTCATAATTTTAAATTTAATATTGAATTTACGTTTACTATATATTGTAATGATTTTTATTACAGTTTTAATTAAAAAAAACTTACTTAAACTTTACGGCAAAATCTGCCAGTGTTTGCTTTGATAAATTTTCAATCAAGGCATTTTCTGCATCGGTATACAATCCGATCAAATGCTCATTAATCTGCCTTCCGACAGGGCACTTTGGATTAGGTTCATTTTTATGTTGTCCCAAGAGATAATCAGATTTTACCGCTCTGTAAACATCCCCAAGATTAATTTCTGCTGCTTTTTTGACTAAAAAAGAGCCGCCACCTTTCCCTTCCTTACTCTCCACAAAACCAAACTTACGCAAGTTTACAATCTCTTTGCGTACCAAAACAGGATTAATGTTTATACTTCCGGCCAGGTAATCAGAACTCACCACCACTCCTTTCACAGCATCAAGTAAAGTAAGGATATGTAGAGAAATTGAAAACCTGCCATTCATACTGTAATTATTTTTGTTACAGTACAAAGGTAAATACTTTTTCGGCTTTTCAAAATTTATTTAGCACACTATAATGTTCTGGGTTGAAACCTTGGGTGCCATTTGGAGCTTTGGGTTGAAACCTAAGGCAATTTTAACTCTCGGGTTGAAATTGAAGGCACCATTTGAACCCTTGGGCTTCAACCCAAGGCGATTAATCAAACCTTCATATCGAACAAACAACAGGATACCTATAACCTCGGTTATCTTATTTCAAGTCCTAATTAAATGCTTTTAATCAAATAAATGGTTGAGCTGAGCGTATTGTAGCAACATAATCGTTTTTCCATCCTTAATTTCGCCTGTCGAGATCATTGCTATCGCTTCAGCGAAGGGCTTTTCCAATACTTCGATGTTTTCCTGCTCGTCATGATGTCCGCCGCCTTCACTCACTTTCATATCTTTCGAATACGCTGCAACAAAAAAATATAAAATTTCAGTAACAGAACCTGGTGACATGTAAGCTTCGAATACTTTTTTAACATGCTCAATTTTATAACCAGTTTCTTCTTCGGTTTCCCGTTTGATGGCAGTTTCCGCATTATCTTTATCCAATAATCCTGCACACGTTTCGACCAGCATACCCGTTTCATTACCATTAAGGTAAGTTGGGAGCCGAAATTGCCTGGTGAGAATAACTGTTTTCGCATCTTTATTATACAGCAAGATGGTAGCACCATTGCCCCTATCGTATGCTTCCCTACTCTGCGTTTCTACAGTACCGTCTTTCTTATGGTATTCAAAAGTGATCTTATTTAAGGTATACCAGTTGTCAGAAAGAATTTCTTTATTAATAATTTTGATGTTTTCGTTTTTCATGTACTAAAGGTTGTAAGTCAAAAATATATCATTAATTTAAAATTTCAAGCCTTAAATTTTAGCAAATTCCAATCCCGGCGTCCAGACAATGGGCAACGGGATAGCGACCTTTCAATAGTCGATTACTTAAAGACGTAAATTATTACACTCATCGATGATTAGAAACCATTAAAATGCAGTTTCATCCTATTTTGTAGCGAAACTAGAAAAAGCTTTTAAAATTCGTACTTTTGCAGCCGAAATGATTTCAATAAATAATTTAACATTCCTGATTGGCTCAAGAGCCTTATACGACGAAGCAAACTGGCATATTAAACCGGGAGACAGGGCCGGATTAATCGGTGCGAACGGAACGGGAAAATCGACACTTTTAAAAATAATTGTAGGTGAATACGCCCCAACTTCGGGAACGGTTTCGATGTCTAAAGACTTAAAAATCGGTTACCTGAACCAGGATTTACTATCGTATGAATCTCATCATAGCATTTTGCATGTAGCTATGGAAGCTTTCGAGCGCCAAAATCAGTTGCATGATGAAATCGAAGAACTACTTAAAAAAATTGAAACCGATTATAGCGAAGAGGTTTTATACAAACTAAGTGATAAACAACAAGAGTTTGAAGCGCTGGATGGTTACAACATCGAGTACAGGGCAAACGAGATTTTAGCAGGTTTAGGTTTCAGCACAGCTGATCAGTTACGCCCATTAAATACCTTCTCCGGAGGTTGGAGAATGCGGGTAATGTTGGCTAAAATTCTATTACAAACACCAGATATTTTATTGCTCGATGAGCCAACCAACCACATGGATTTACCTTCCATTAAATGGTTGGAAAATTATTTGGCAAGTTTTGAAGGTGCAATTGTGATTGTATCTCACGATAGGTATTTCTTAGATAAAATCGTTAACCGCACAGTAGAATCGCGCAAAGGGAAACTGAACGTTTACGCCGGAAATTACAGTTTCTACGTAGAAGAAAAAGCCCTACGTGGCGAGATCCAAAAGGGTGAATTTAAAAACCAACAAGCTAAAATTAAGCAAGAAGAGCGTTTAATTGAGCGTTTTAAAGCCAAAGCATCAAAAGCTAAAATGGCACAGTCGCGCATGAAAGCCCTTGATAAAATGGAGCGTGTAGATGATGTTGATGATGATAACCCAACGGTAAATTTCAGTTTTAAATTCACGAAACCTTCTGGTAGACATGTAGTTCGTATTGAACATGCAACCAAACATTATCCAAATGTTCATATTCTGGAAGATGCTGAAGCCGTAATTGAAAAAGGCGATAAAATAGCCCTGATTGGAGCGAACGGAAAAGGTAAATCCACCTTATTAAGAATGATTGCCGGTGCAGAAAAGTTTGAAGGCTTTTGCGAAACAGGTCATAATGTAACTACTACCTTTTTTGCGCAGCACCAGTTAGAGTCGCTTCACCTGGACAATGCCATTCTGGAGGAATTACAGGCCTTTGCACCAAAACATACCGATACCGAATTGCGCAGTATTTTAGGTTGTTTCCTATTTACGGGCGATGATGTGTTCAAAAAAATCAAGGTACTCTCAGGAGGTGAAAAATCACGCGTGGCATTAGCAAAGTCGTTAACCACAGATTCGAACTTCCTAATCCTGGATGAGCCGACCAACCACCTGGATATCCAGTCGGTAAACATTTTGATTCAGGCTTTACAACAATTTGAAGGTACATTTATTGCCGTATCTCACGATAGGTATTTTCTAGATCATGTGGCCAACAAGATTTGGTTCATTGAAGGCGAGAAAATAAAACAATACCCCGGAACTTACGCGGAATATGAAGAATGGAACAGCAAACGTGAAATTCCAGTTTCGAAACCGATTCCGGTAAAAATGCCTGAAAAGAAAAAAGAAGAGCCAAAGCCAGTAAGCCAGAATACAGCGAATCAATTAAAAAAATTGAATGACGAATTGAAGAAGACTGAAACTTCTATCTCGGAGTTTGAAGCAGCTGTTAAAAACATTGAAGCTGAGTTGGCCGACGAAAATGTTTATGCTAAAGCAGATAAATTGGCGGAAGCTAACAAACGCTACCAGGCCGCTAAAAAAGATTTAGATCAGCATCAAACCAAATGGGAAACTTTAGCTGCAGAAATTATGGAGCTCGAGGGATAAGCAACTGATAGAAATATTCAAGCCACAGGATGATTTTCTGTGGCTTTTTTATTTGGCAAAGATTTCACCATAGATGGACACAGATTTGGGTTTGAGCAATCTTTTTTGCGTCGGCTGAAGCCAGACACTATTAAATTGATCTCCTAATAGATACAACGAACATCCTGAATCAACTTCTGTAAACGATTCCTCAATGGAACGTTAGAACGTATACAATATGATGTTTTAAGAGCGTCGGCTGAAGCTAAACGCTAAAAAATTGATTGTCTAATAGCTACAACGAACATCCTACCTTAGATTCGTAAAGAAAATTGCTCAATGACATATAAAAAGCCACCCCGATCTAACCTTCTAACCTATCTAAACCCCTAACCCATCCTAACTCCTAACCAATACTAACCCGCCACCAAACCCCCTTGATCCAAAAATTCTCCACCAATCCTTTTCATCTCTGCTGATTACTGCGTAAATTTAACCATGCAGAAAGCACTGATTTTTTTACTTCTTATTCTTCCTACCTTATTATTTGCGCAAAACGAGAAATCTTTCACCAACGAGAACAGGATTTATCTTCCCAATATTAAAACCGTTCTCTGCTACAATAGCAGTAAAGAGCAAAGTATCCCACTCATCACCCTAAATTCAGCTGATAAGATTGTATTATCATTTGATGATTTGCTGGGTGGAACAAAAAACTACTGGTATACGGTTGAGCATTGCACCTCCGATTGGCAACCATCCAGAATTTCCACTACAGATTATCTAGATGGCTTTAATGACGACAGGATCATCGATTACCGCTACTCTTCCAATACCGCCAGGAAATATACCCACTATGAGGTAAGCTTACCCAATACACAGATTCACCCTAAAATCAGCGGCAATTATATCCTAAAAGTTTACCTAGATAGCGACAAAAACAAACCCGTTATTTCGCAACGGTTTTACATTCTGGACAGTCAGGTGGCGGTGGCGACAGAAATCACCAACCCTTTGCAAGTTACTGACCGAAATGCCATGCAAAAAATCAATTTCACCATCAATTATAACATGTCTATTGCCAATCCTTATCAGGATATTAAAGCCGTGGTGATGCAAAACTTTGATCCCAATACGGCAATCTTAAATACCAAACCAGCCTTCGTTCGCCCTAATCAACTCGTTTATAACGATGTCAACACCAATATTTTTTCTGGCAACAACGAATTCAGAAAGTTCGATACCAGAAGCCTGCGATACAAAGCCGAAAATGTAAAAGACATCTACCGCGACAACCAGACAGTTAACATCATGCTCTTTCAAGACTCGCCAAGAAGTACCGGCGCGTTTGGAAACCAGTTTGACGAAAATGGCAATTTCTTCGTGAGAAATTCCGAAGGCAGAGACGATAAAACTGAGGCGGAATACACTGATATTCTTTTTACGTTAATCGCTACTGCGCCAAGTGCTAATGGCGACGCCTACGTAGTGGGCCGCTTCAATAATTTTATTTTAAACAAAGACAGTAAGCTGCTTTACGACGCCAACAGGAAACAATTTTATGCCACTATTTTACTAAAACAGGGTTTATACGACTATGAATATGTATGGCTAAACAATGATACCAAAACTGTAGAAGCGCAACCTTTCGAAGGTTCGTTTTTTCAGACAGAGAACAGCTATCAGGTCTTCGTTTATTATAGAAGGCCCGGAGCCCGTTGGGATACCCTTGTGGGCTTTAGTAACCTAAGCAACAATCCCGCAGACCGAAAATAAAGTTTTCAACTCCTAGGAAAATGAAAAGAAGTGAATTTATAAGAAATAGCCTGCTTACTGCCGGTGCAATAACCACTGGTGCAGGAATCACAAATACGTTTACGGCTAATAAAACTAATCCGGCGGCAGCCGATAAAGTTTTTAATCTGGATTACGCCCCACACCAGGGGATGTTTGAAAACCATGCCGGAAAAAACTTTCTCGATCAGATTCAATTTATGCATGATCGAGGCTTTCGCTCAATAGAAGACAATGGCTACCTGAATAGACCGATAGATGAGCAAGAGAAAATCGGAAAATTGCTAGCGAAACTTGGCATGAGGATGGGCGTTTTCGTGGTAGATGGTGGCGACAACTGGAAAACATCGCTTGCTACAGGCAAGAAAGAATTTAAAGATAAATTTATCGAAACCTGCAAAAAATCTGTAGTAGCGGCCAAACGCTGCAATGCCAAATGGCTCACGGTAGTGCCGGGGTTTTATGAAAGGGATTTACCTTACGGAAATCAGTTCGCAAACATTATTGATGCCATGCGGGCAGGCGCAGAAATTTTTGAGCCACATGGGTTAATTATGGTTTTAGAAACCTTAAGCGATACACCAGAATTATTTCTTCAAAAAACCAATGAAACCTATGCCGTTTGCAAAGCGGTGCAAAGTCCGGCGTGCAAAATTTTATACGACATTTACCACATGCAGCGCACTGAAGGCGATTTAATTAAAACGATAGATCGTTGTTGGGATGAAATTGCTTACATCCAGATTGGAGATAATCCTGGACGCAAAGAACCCACCACAGGAGAAATTAATTATAAAAATCTATTTAAGCATCTCTATCAAAAAGGTTATAAAGGCGTGATGGGCATGGAACACGGCAATTCAAAAGCAGGCAAAGAAGGCGAGTTAGCAGTGATTGCAGCTTACCGCGCTGAAGATAATTTTCTTTAAGTTCCCGATTCCTATCAACTCCACCATTGCGAAGCCGGGCCTATGCGAGCTGAAGCGATCTAGCTTCCAAAACTCCCTAAAACAAATTGCTTCGGCGGCTGAAAAGCGCCTTGCAATGAAAGATTCTTAACTCATTTCACAATCCTTTGTTGAAGAAAATGCCTGTCCATCTATAGCGTCTGACTTTAACCAACGCTAAAAGAAATATCGCCAATATAATAATTTCAATTCCCCTTCAAAACCCACACGGAAACACTTCCAGCGTTGCAATGAAATTCTGCCCAGCCCTTTTCATCAATAACCACTTCCTGTGGCCGGTGCCCTAAGGCATCAACAAAAGTTTTTCCGGCCAGTTGCGCACCAACCTCCATGGTTTTATATCCTTCTTCGCTATTGCTTAATACAACGGCCAAGCCACTATTTTCATGCTCATTATCTCCGGCACGCGTCCAGCCGATGCAGTTTCCATGGTCAAAGTAATCGCGTTGTTCACCATATGCAAAGGTAGCCCTGATCTTACTCATCAATTCCACTTCGGGCAATACAGCAAGTTCAATATGCACTTCATCACCTTCCTTATCTTTATCATCATAAATTCCACCATATAAATCAGGATAGAACAAACACGGAATGCCCTGCATGCGCAGCAAGATTAAGGCGTAAGCAATGGGCCTGAACCAGAAATCGACATAACTTTCTAAAGCCTGAAGTGGCTGCGAATCGTGATTATCGACAAAAGTAACCGCAAATTCAGGAGAGATGCCCACCAGGGTATTGTCAAAAATGGTGCGCATATCAAATGTATTCCCTTCGGTACTCGCTACAAAAAGATTGTGATGCAGTAACGAATCAAAAATCTGCGTTCTACCTTCCATCAGCTCAAGGTATTCAATTTGCGAACCGGTTTCATCCACGTTCCAATCTTCGGCCACGATAAAAAACTTCCGGTTATATTTCGTTTCCAGGTGTTCAATCCATTCCTTAATAAAGTCAGGATTGATGTGTTTCACCGCATCTAACCGAAAGCCATCAATGTGCGTATTTTCTACTACCCATTCGCCCCAATATTTCAATTCCTCAATTACGGCTTGGTTACGGAAATCGATGTCGCTAAACATTAGGTAATCATAATTCCCTAACTCTGTAGAAGGTACTTTTTCGAAACCTTCGCCTACAAAATTCTGAATAGAATAAATGGCGGTTTTCTTTAAATTTTCGTCCCAGTCTACCCCACTAAAACATTGATGATCCCAGGTAAACGCAGAATATTTTCCTTTCCTATTGGGGAAGGTAAACTTTGTCCAGGCATCAATTTCGAAAACATCACTCGTAAATTCATTCCGGTTCTCTGGATTAACCGTTCTCACCTTCACCCTTTCCACCTCATCAGCACCAGCTTTATGATTAAAAACAACATCTGCAATGGCCGCAATCCCCTGATTTTGCAAAGCCTTAATGGCGTCCAGATATTCTTGTTTAGATCCATATTTGGTATTCACACTGCCTTTCTGGTCAAATTCGCCCAAATCAAAAAGATCATATATATCATAACCAACAGAGCCAACGGTACTGGCTTTATAAGCCGGCGGCAACCATACAACGGTAACCCCAATTTCTTTCAGGTATTCAGCCTCCCGGGCAACTTTGATCCATAAATTTTGTTTTTCATCGTAATACCAATGGAAGTATTGGATAAGGGTTTGATTCTGCATGGATGGGGTTTGGTTTAGGTGTAAATATACAGTTGTTGGATTAGAACGGGAAATGAGTTAGTATCGAAAATTGGTTAGCAGGTTAGTATTGGTTAGCATTGGAAATTGGTTAGCGGGTTACTATGGGTTAGTATTGGTTAGAAATGGAAGATCGTTTAGAAGGTTAGTGTCAGTTAGCATAGGTTAGAATAGACAGCTGGTTGAGGGTGTTTCATAAACTGTGTCAGTAGTTGTAACTTTAAACTATCGACATAAC
>JAZBLB010000010.1:142730-155923 GCA_037032985.1 Bacteroidota bacterium | reverse complement strand
TTAACACCTATGGAGTCTGGATAGAACCCCGGTGCAACAAGGCCCTGCAAAAATGCAGGGCTTTTTTGTGAACTAAATTTTCCTTTTAACTTAAATTAGCACTTATCTGTAAACGGCATACTCAATAATTGATTATTCATTTTAATTGGCCGATCACGTATATATACCTGATCTTGGGTGTATTATACGTGTTTTAAGTTGAAGCGATCTTTCCATTTGTTATCGGTAAAAACAGTTTTTACATGAAACAAATTCTTAACTACAGCCTGCTAATTATAATCACCGTTTTTACTTCATTTATTCCGAACCATCAGGCAGACTCAGATTTTAAGATCCGCATTATTGCATCAGGGCTTAGTGATCCATGGTCGATCGTAGTAGGACCAGACCAAGAATTGTGGGTAAGCGAATCCAAAGGCTATCGCATTCTTAAGATTAATCCAGAAAATGGAGCTAAAATGGTGGTACTTGACTTAAATAATGAAAGACAATTTCCATCTTTTCAACAATTAAAAAAGGAAGGGAGACCCGTCCCGCAAGGTGGTGTAATGGGGCTGGCGCTCCATCCCCAGTTTTTAAAAGGAAAGCCCTATGTATATTTGTCTTATGTCTATAAATACCTCGAAGAGAATCGTTTTCTGCTCAGGTTGGTCAGGTATGACTTCGACTTCAACAAGCAACAATTGAGGTCTCCTGTAATTATCAATGATACCATACCTGCCAGTAACGACCACAATGGCGGGCGGATGCTGATTGCGCCTACAGCCGGAAAGAGTTATCTATTTTATGCGGTAGGTGATCAAGGTTCCGGACAATTTTCAAACGGGGGAAAGCAGAATAAAGCACAACTTAAAAGTAGTTATGAAGGTAAAATTTTAAGGTTCAATTTGGAGGAGGAAAAATCGGGTGGCTGGATTCCTGCTGATAATCCCGCTTTGCCAAAGAGAACTGCGATATGGACCTCCGGACACCGTAACCCGCAAGGCCTGGCTTTTGCAATAATTAACCATAAAGAAAGACTTTATTCATCTGAGCATGGTCCGTACTCTGATGACGAAATTAACCTGATTGAAAAAGGTAGGAATTATGGGCACCCATTGATCATGGGGTATGCCGATGGTAATTATGATGGGCTGGCAGCATCGGTATCAGATAGTAAAGATTATCCTGGTATCTGGAACACTACGTACCCGATAATTAGCTCAGAAAAAAGAAATGCCGATTCGATAGGTAAAAGCTTTAAAGCACCCGTGCTCAGCTTTTTTCCAGCGGCTAAGACTATGCTAAAAGAATTGTTTAAAAAATCAAAAGATGGAGTAAAGACTGATTGGAATGCCTACGCACCTTCTGGTATTGCCGTCTACCAATCTAATGCTATTTCCGAATGGAACCCTTCATTGCTTATAACTTCTTTGAAAACGGGAAAATTACTGCGTGTAAAACTAAATCGCGATGGCAGTATTAACCCTAAAACCTATGCGTATGCAGCTTCGAGGGCCAGATACCGGGATGTTGCCGTTTCGTTAGACGGTACCAAAATCTATTTAGCTACTGATAGTTCTGCAATCACATCTGGTCCAACTGCAGAAAATCCAAAAGCAACCAGTCAGCGCGGGTGTATCTTAGAAATGACGAAAAAGTAAGTTAGATGTCCGAATAATCTGTAGGATAAATAAATTTTGTATCGTTTTTAGACACGTTGTTTTGGTATTCTGGCATGGCAGAAAGCTTTTTCCAATAATCATCAGCAGAGAAAGCTCTCCAGTGTGCATCACGATCTGCTTTATTTTCGAAAGTGGTGAGGTACATCAGATTAGGCATGTGGCTGCCCGCAACCACTTCTCCATAAAAAACGGCATTGAAATTAAGCCTTTTAAATAATCCAATTTCATCACCCTTATTAAACATTTGAACTTTATTGTGGTAATATTTCTCTGTAGGCGCTTCGTAACTTCTTAGCTCATAAACGCGTTCTTTCATGGGAGCTTTTAACTTCGGTAGCATAAAATGAGGCGCTCCTTCAAAGGCCTGAAGTACGATGGTTTCCAATCTCTCATAGGGAATATCAGTATACCTTGCATCAAGGTATACCTTACCATCCAGCGTATATTGCTGATCTTTAGTAAGCTTTTTGTCCAGTTCCAATATTCCATTTAGTGATTTTAGGGGAATAAACACGTAAATCAGTTTTTCAGAAGAGGGATCATTCACTATAGGTTTAAAAACACCTACTATTTCAATACCATTGCGGTGTAATGCAGGCAGATATGCTTTCTGTAGATAATCGTCAACCGTTTTTTCTTGAATTTCATTTTTTAAATGGTAAATTTTGATCTGATAGAAATCTGGTTGAGCGGCATTAGCAACAAAAAGATTAGCAAAAAGTGCCAACAAAAAAAGTACGGGTGTCGTTAGTTTTTTAAACATTTGAAAAGGCGATCAGGTTGTTTTAAGGTATGCAAATTAATCATTTGTTTTTAATTACTAATCCGTATAACTACGTCTTTAGTATGCATCGCTTTTGGTTTTGATCAAAGACAAGATGGGGTATTTTTTGCGATCAGCTAAGGAGACCGCGATGAAATGGATGAGTCAGATAGCAACAGTTTTATAGGCAAGTTAGCTGGTATTCATAGCCTGTTTTTAACCAAAAGCAAAGCGGTATTTTTTTTGCGATCAGCTAAAGCAGACCACAATGAAATAAATGGTACATATAGCGTTGGTTTTATTGGCGAGTTGGCTGGTTCATTGCCTTTGGTTTCAATCAATGGAATGGAGAGGTATTTGTTGCGATCAGCTAAAACAGATGGCATTGAAATGGATGATGCAAATAGCGATAGTTTTATAGGCGAGTCGGGCGGTATTCATCGCTTTGGTTTCAACAATGGCATAGTGTTTTTTTTGCGATCAGCTAAAGACGATCGCTACGAAATGGATGGCACAGATAGCGATAGTTTCATTGGCGAGTTGGCTGGTATTCATCACTTTGGTTTCAACAATGGCATAGTGTTTTTTTTTGCGATTAGCTTAAGCAGACCGCAATGAAATGGATGGTTCAGATAGCGATAGTTTTATTGATGAGTTGGCTGGTATTCATCGCATAGTTTCAACCGAAGGCACCAGGAGGCCTTTTCATTTAGCGACCATCAAAGTAGGCTGCTACGAATTGGTCACCTAAAACCTATCTGGAATTACCATTACATTTCAGTCTTTGCGCTCTTTCTAAAAGTTTGGATGAATTCCGAGATCGTTTGATCTGTTTGAGTTTTGAAAAAGCGCATGAGGTGGTTAGGTTCAGAAAAACCCAATTTAAACGCAATCTCGCTGATGGTTTCGTTGGCGTGAATAAGAGAATCTTGAATTTCGATTAGAAGTCTTTGTTTCAGTAGGTCTTTAGCGGTGATATTAAATTGTGATTTCACTACCTTATTTAATGAAATCCTGCTGATGCCTAACAGCACTGCATAGTCACTAACCCGTTGCTTCCGACAGATGTGATCTTCCATTAGTTTTTTAAACTGGTATGCATAATTATGATCAGCTTTATCCAACGACAAGTTATTGAGTTTGGCAAACTGACGGTTTAATGTTTGCAATAAATAGTAAAGTAGAGATCTTATAATGTGAACACTATCCGGCTTGGTGGCCACAAGTTCTGTTTTTATTTCTTGTAATAAGTCACATGATTTTGTAAGCTCTGGTAAAGAAGTCTTTAATATCAATGGTTTACCATACTGATAGAAATAAAGTAATTTGTAGGTGAAGAGCTTATCTGCAAAAAAATCATTTAAAAAATCTTCTTGAAATACCAATGTAGTAAAGATTAAACCGACCGGATCTAAGTTCCATTGCCTCTTCTGAAAAGCAGAGATGAAGGCGATTGAGTTATCATCAATTTTGATGATTTCTTGGTTAAGCGAAAGGGTTCCCTTTGCCTTTTTGAAAAATACGATTTCGAAATAATCGGTGTTGTAAAACTCAGTGTTCACATAGCTGCTTATAATTTGCTCGCTTGTTAATACATTGAGCAGGAAATCAACGCCACAGTCCGTTTTATGAAATTTGATGGTATGCAAAGGCTATGAAATTAATATTGCTGATCAAAGTTAAAAAATACTCGCATTATTAAGTCATAGAAGATATAAAATCGCGAGTTCAGCGTTGCTTTTCTATTGATTTCAAAATTTCGATAAAGTGTTTAGTTGTGAAGATTAAAACCATGACGAACTAATCCCGGATCTGCAAAAATTGGTAAAGAAAACGCTTAAGGCCCTGAAAGCTGATCAATTTAAGGGAAAATGAATGCTAAAGCTTACTTACAAGTAGCATTTGATTATTAATCTCGTTTGAACTTAATAGTTTCTGTTTTGATTGTAGCTGGTCTCATCATGTTTGGCCCTTTCCCTGTAAGCTTCTAAAAATTCAGCAACTTGGGCTGGCGGTTCATGAGCAGCGATGATTCGCTTTATTTCCAGATCATCTGAGAATATTTTCTGCAGGTTGTTTTCCCAATCTATTAGTGCTTCGGTGACTGACTTGCCATAACCGTAAACACCATCCTCAGAATTTTTTCCATACAATACACAATAGTTATCTCCATTTAAGAATATGGTTGGCTTTAGTCTAGCCGCGAAGCCATTCAATTCCACCTCAATAACATTTTCTTTTGAAATTTCCATCGTGCTTGATTTTGAAACTCATCTTATTCATCGACAACTGTTTATCAAAACGCATGGAGGCTAGCTATAGTTTTAGATATTTATCAAAATAATGAATGAGTAATTGTCGATTCAGCATGTTGCTTAATATTATAGTTAACTAGCAGCTGGTATTTTAACAATTTGATAATGTTGGCTGACGAAATTCCTAACTCCACAAGTACATCTTTGTGGCACATTTAAAGCACCTTTTTGGCATGCCGAAAAAGTGATCCCAAATATCTTAACCAATCATTCATGAAACAAAATTACAAATTCAATTATTTGTCTTTGATCGGAAAATGGCAAAGTCTTGCTGTATTTTTAATGCTCATTTCGATTAATGTATTCGCCCAAAATGTTAAATCCCTCACAGGTAAAGTAATTGATGAAACAAATCAACCTGTTCCAGGTGCAACGATTCGAATTAAAGGAAGTAAATTTGGTACTTCGACCAATCCGGACGGCGAATATCAAATTCAGGTTAAAAGTGGAGATGTGCTGGTCTATTCAATGCTTGGCAGTGTTACAAAGGAGGTAATTGTGGGCAACCAGAAAAGCATCAACATCACCTTAATGCCAGATAATCAAACCCTGAAAGATGTCGTGGTTATCGGTTACGGAACAGCCAATAAAAAAGACTTAACCGGAGCGGTAACTTCAATAAAGTCAGAGGAGTTTAATCAGGGAGTAATGGTTAATCCGGCGCAGTTGCTACAAGGCAAAGTTGCTGGTTTAAACGTAACTAAAAGCGGAGACCCAAACGCAAAACCTTCTACCATCTTACGTGGACCCTCTACTTTGAGAGAAGGGGCAGCGCAAGAACCTTTCTATGTAATTGATGGGGTGCCAGGTGCTTCGATAGATTTACTTGCGCCGGCAGATATCGAAAATATCGACATTTTAAAAGATGCCTCTTCTACCGCTATTTATGGTTCCAGGGCTGCAAACGGCGTCATCATTGTTACCACCAAACGTTGTTCTAAAAGCGGCCAGTCGCGCTTATCTTACAGTGGCTATGCTGCGGTAGAAAAAGTATCTAAAAAATATGATATGCTTTCTGCGCCCGAGTTAAGGCAATACCTTGCCGATAATAAACAAACGTTAAACGCTGTGGATGATGATGGTTCTGATACCAATTGGCAATCGTTACTGGAAAGAACAGGTTATTCTCAAAATCACAACCTTTCCTACGGCGGTTCAGGGCAATCTGCGGATTATGGCGCAAGCGTGAACTACCTGGATAATAAAGGAATTCTGAAAAACACATCTTTGAAGAGGACAGTAGTACGGGCTTACCTGAACGAAAAATTCTTCAATGATCGATTGAAACTTGGCTTAACCATTACCAATAGTAACTCAAAAAGTGCTGATATCTATCAATCTCAAGCCTTGCCGAACATGCTATTTTACCTACCAACAGTAAGTCCGTTTAATAGTGATGGTACTTATAAGGAAAATTATAACCGTACCGGTAGCGGAACCCGAAATCCATTATCTATTGTTGATAACAACACCATTGCCAACCTGAATAACAAAACCCTCATTAACGGGATGGCTCAGCTCAATATCATCGATGGCCTGAAATTTACGGCCAGTGTATCTTCACAAAGAGATCAGAATAATTACAGCACGTATTTGAATAGCCAGTCTGGCTTAGCCCGTGGCGTGAATGGTCAGGCGCAAAAAATCGATATTTTAAACAAAAGTCAGGTGTTAGAAGGCTATTTTAATTATGATAAAAGTTTCGGTAAACACAGCTTGAAGTTACTCGGAGGATACTCCTGGCAGGAAGACCGAACAAATGACGGATTCGGGGTGACTACACAAAACTTTTCAAACGATAACCTGGGCTATAATAACCTTTTTCTATCTAACCCATCCTTACTATCGCAAATTGCTTTCAATAATGCACCAATTTCCACTTTGAGGCTAATCTCCTATTATGGTCGCGTTCAGTATAATTACAATGAAAAGTACCTATTTCAGGCATCTTTGCGTGATGATGGTTCGTCTGCTTTTGGAAGAAATAACCGATGGGGTTTATTTCCTGCTGTTTCTGCCGGATGGAGAATTATTGGCGAAGATTTTATGCAGGCCGTTCCTGCCATTAGTGATTTAAAACTTCGTGCTGGCTACGGCGTTTCGGGAAATAGCTTAGGTTTTGATGCCTTTTCTTCCTTGCTTATTTATGGTACGCTTTCCGGAAGCAACAAGTTCTTAAATAATGGTAACATCAGCAACGCCATCGGACCGGTAAGAAATGAAAATCCAAACCTGAAATGGGAGAGTACAGCCACCACCAATATTGGTTTAGATTTTGGACTATTTAAAGACAGAATTACTGGGTCTGTAGATTTTTATGTGAAGGAAACTTCAGACCTGATTTACGACCGTTATGAAGTATCGACCACGCAATTTTTCTTGCCGACCATTACAGCCAACGTAGGCAAAATTAAGAATACGGGAGTAGAGTTTGCTTTAAATGCAGTAGCGGTAAAAACAGATCATTTTAGGTGGACTACCTCACCCAACGTTGCGCACAATAAAAACGTAGTGGAAACCTTATCGGATGATTTCTATAAAATAGCAGCTATCCAAACCGCTCAACTCGGTGGCAAAGGCCAGTCCGGAAATTTCAGTCAGTTGATACAGCCGGGCTATGCTTTAGGTACATTTAATCTCTGGAATTACGCTGGCAAAAATGCAGCTGGTGTAAGTACTTATATCAATGCAGCTGGCCAAACTATTGCTACGCAACCACTTACTACAGATGCCAAAATTGCCGGGAATGCGCAACCTAAATTCATCTATGGCTGGGCCAATAGTTTCAGTTATAAAAACTGGGATTTAAACTTTTTGGTTCGTGGTGTACTGGGCAATAAAATCTTAAATGCTACTGCTGCAGCGTTGAATAATCCGGCAGATGCCAAGCTGCAAAATATCCCCCGTTTTACACTGGGAGAATCTTTCAATGATAACACTGCCTACTTAATATCAGATCGTTTTCTGGAAAGTGGTTCTTATTTGCGTTTAGATAATGCTACTATAGGGTATACCATTCGGCCAAAAAATCCATCAATTAAATCCGTCAGGTTATATGCAACAGCTAATAATCTTTTCGTGATTACCAAGTATAGCGGTATTGATCCGGAAATAAACATCGGTGGTTTAACACCCGGCATCGATAACAATAATTTTTATCCCAAAACAAGAACCTTAAGTTTTGGTGTAAGCGCATCATTCTAAAAATAAAACCATGAAAAAAGTTATCTTTTTATTTAATATCCTAGCCACTCTCATGATTTTAGAATCATGTAGTAAGCTTGATGTCGATGTAGAATCGCAGTATGTAAAGGAAAATTTTCCTTACACCAATTCAGATTATGCAGCACTTTTCGGGACAATGTATTCCAACCTTTCCTCTCAATATGGGGTCCCTTACTGGCGAATGCAGGAGCTTTCTACCGATGCGGCTATTATTCCGGCACGTGATGGAAACTTTGATGATGGCGGCCAGTACCGTCAACTGCATTACCACAGCTGGACCATCGATCATCCAAATGTTCGCGACATCTGGCAGTGGGGTTTCGGCGGGATTAACAACTGTAACCGCTTAATCAACCTCACGAATGAATCTGCTGCGCCAGAGGCCGCCAAAACGGCGAGTTTAGCAGAGGTGAGGGCGATGCGGGCATTATACTATTACTTTATGATGGATTTATATGGAAACGTGCCCATTATCGACGCTTTCCCGGTGAGTTCCCTTCCAGGAAATCAAAGCCGCGAAAATGTATTCGAATTCATAGAAAAAGAATTACTTTCCATCGTTGTACAATTGCCAGTCAAAGACAACAATAATCGCCAGCTGGTTTACGGCCGGCCTACCCAGGCGATGGCATATGCACTACTGGAAAAGTTGTATTTAAATGCTGAAGTATACACGGGTAAGCCAAGATATAATGAAGTGGTGACTATGGCTGATAACATCCTTAAAAATAGCAATTATGCTTTGGATGTCAAGTACAGCGATATTTTTGACGTAAACAATGGTGCACAGGTAAACGAAACCATTTTTGCCATTCCTTATGATCAGCAAATTCCGGGTAACCAGATGACCAGGTTTGGATTTTATCCCGCTTTGGCCGCTTCTTATGGTATCAATGTCGGCTTTAGTATTGCCATGAGCACTACGCCAGAATATTATAACCGTTTCAACTTGAGCAACGATGTTCGAAATAGCTTTTGG
This sequence comes from Bacteroidota bacterium, assembly GCA_037032985.1. Lineage (GTDB taxonomy): Bacteria > Bacteroidota > Bacteroidia > Sphingobacteriales > Sphingobacteriaceae > Pedobacter. Next base: position 146,977 of record JAZBLB010000010.1, on the reverse strand, counting down.
TTAATTGGTAAACAATATGCCCCTGATGCGAACCGTAAACCAGACTTATCTAAGCCCGTTCTTGTTGCAGGAACAACTACCCAGATCGAAATCACACCAGATTTAATCCTGAAGCCAGGTAAGCCAATGGATTTAGGTAATACCGTTGCAGACCAGGCAAAAGGTGTTCGCTCTATCAAATACTGGCCTGATGTAAATGCCATTCAAGCCACCAGATTAAATGGAAATGATATGCCCGTTTTACGATTAGCAGATGTGATGTTGATGAAGGCCGAAGCCATTTTACGAGGGGCAACTGCCACCAGCGTGAATGGAGAATTGCAAACCCCACTGATCTTAGTGAATAAAATCAGAAGTCGCGTTGGTGCACCTGCTGCCACAACTGTAACCTTAACAACCTTGCTTGATGAGCGTGCCCGCGAGTTTAGCTGGGAAGCCTGGAGACGAAATGACCTGATTCGTTTCGGTCAGTTTGAAACTGAATATCCCCTCCCTAACGATGTGCTTAGCATGAATAAGGATTTAACCAGAAGAATTTATCCAATTCCTGCAAATGAACTAAAGCTTAATGCTAATTTGAGACAAAATCCTGGATACTAAAAATGATAGAAATATGAGATTGATTACCTGCGTGGGGTTATTGGCGGTGTTGCCCGCAATAGCCTTAATCACTAAAAAAGAAGATTTACTGATCAATCAAATTCAGGTAATCGGCTCGCATAACAGTTACAAACAAGCAATTGACCCCAGTCTTTTTAAAATGTTTGCAACTTCTGATTCTGCTGCCGCAAGAAGCCTCGATTACGAACATATTTCCATGCCGGCACAACTCCAGCTCGGACTTCGCAATTTAGAAATTGATGTTTACGCAGATGAGAAAGGTGGAAAATATGCCCATCCTGGCGGTTTGGAAAAGGTAAAAGGTCAGCCGGAATTTGACAGGGGAGGAGAAATGAAAAAGCCAGGCTTTAAGGTTTTACACGTACCTGATCTGGATTTCAGATCGTCTGCATTAACATTGGTTTCTGCTTTGAAACAACTTAGAAAATGGTCAGAAGCCAATCCAGATCATACACCGGTATTCATCACCTTGGAAGCGAAAGATGATTCCATCAAACGTAAAAATCTTACACAGCCGGAAATTTTTACAAGTAAAATATTCGATCAGCTGGATGCCGTTATTGCTGAAAACTTAGGTAAAGAAAAATTAATAAGTCCTGATGAGGTCAAGGCAAAATATAAAACGTTAGCACAAGCCGTACTGAACAAAAACTGGCCAAAACTAAGTAGCGCCAAGGGGAAATTCATCTTGGTATTAGATGCTACCGGACGAAAACGGGCTGCTTATATTAACGGCCATCCATCATTGGCAGGTAGAGTAATGTTTGCCAATGCCGACCCGGGAACACCCGAAGCTGCGCTGATGATCAGAAATAATCCGAAGGATCCCGAAATTCCAATGCTGGTTAAAAAGGGATACATCATTAGAACCCGTGCAGACGCAGATACAAAGCAGGCGCGAAACAATGACTATAGTGATTTCGAAGCGGCTTGTAAATCTGGTGCACAAATCATTACAACAGATTTTTATCAAAAGAGTACACATTTTAAATCTGACTATGCCATTAGTTTCGCTGATGGGAAATATTTCAGGGCCAATCCAATATTCAAAAAGTAGAGAAGTTATGAACAGAAGATCATTATTAAAAGGCGGTTTGCTTACCGGTTTAGGCTTGCCATTTATTGGCCTTAAAGATGTTGCAGCCATACCAAGGGTAAGTGGTAAGAAAGCGAAAAATATCATTATGCTCGTGAGTGATGGAATGAGTATAGGCACATTGAATATGGCAGATTTATATGCCAACCGGATACTGGGTAGGAGCAGTAAATGGCTGGGTTTATACCGCGACAATAAAGCGGTGAGGGCGCTTATGGATACTGCTTCAGCCAGCTCTATGGTAACAGACTCTGCTGCGGCAAGTTCATCATGGGGTGGCGGATTGCGGGTAAAAAACGGATCGCTCAATGTAGGGATGAAGGGTGAAAAACCACAGCCTATACTGCAGAAGTTTAAAGAAAAGGGTAAAAAAGTAGGCTGTGTAACTACCGTTCCAATTACCCATGCTACACCAGCCGGTTTCTGTATCAACATCGATAATCGTGGCGGTCAGGATCTGATTGCAGAAATGTATCTTGGGCTTAAATTCGACGTGATGATGGGCGGCGGACATAAATACTTCAGTGAAAAAAGAGCAGGTGGAAACCTGATCCCAAAATATCTAACACAAGGTTATCAGGTAGCAGAAGATAGAGCGCAAATGCTCGCTCTGGACCACTCAAAGCCTGTTTTAGGTTTGTTTGCCGAAGATGGATTACCATATGAAATAGACCGATTACACGATCAGGAGCTTACCAAATCGACACCTACTTTAGCGGAAATGACGGTTAAAGCCATCGATTTGATGAAAGGACATAAAGATGGTTTTGCTTTGCAGGTAGAAGGCGGCAAGGTAGATTGGGCCGCACATGCAAATGATTTGAGTGGTTTAATTTTTGATCAGCTGGCTTTTGACGAAGCCGTTGGCAAGGCCATTGAGTTTGCTGAAAAAGATGGCGAAACTTTGGTAATCATCACCACAGATCATGGAAACTCCAATCCGGGTTTATTCTATGCCGATGAAGCCAATAGGAAATTCGACACACTACAAAATTTCAAACATAGCAATACCTGGTTGCTGGCACAGTTAAATCAATCTTTCAGTGAACAAAAGATTATCGATCTGATTAAAGAAAATCAAGGCTTTGAAATCAAAATCGAGGATGTAAAATCATTGCTCGTTCATTTTAAAGATATTCTTCCGGGGCAACTTTACAACGAAGCCAACCTTCCGTTCTATGAGTATGGGAAAATTTTGAGCAAATACACCGATGTACAATGGGCGGGGATGAACCATACCGGAGATTATGTAGAGTTAACGATGTTCGGTCCTGGTTCAGAAAACCTGAGGCCTTTTATTAAAAATTATGAGTTGCACAACTTCATGCTTAAAGCTGCCGAGATGCCTGAAACATTTTTAGTAAAAGCTTAAATAACACTACTACTCGGTGGTATTAATGAGGATGTATTAAATATAATCCGGATACATCCTCATTTTAATCGTCATTTCCCATAATCATCGATTTCTTGGATAAAAACTTTTTTGGACTGTTTGGACTGTTTTGCGTTTTACCAATTCAATGCAACACAAAGTGCACGACGAACAATTTGCACAAATAATCAAATAACCGAAGGCATGTGGTTGAAGAGTAGTTTACATGTACACTCAAACTCGGTACTGAATTTTCAAATAACTCCCTGAGAAGATTATTAACTGTCCAAAGTATATAAAGATGGATCATCTGTCTATTACAGATCAACAAACCATGTTAACTGAGGGGTAGTATACCGATTGTTGGGCAGACCCGCCGCGTAAACCTGATCAACTATTATTAACCATTAAAATAACTAGTATCTTATTTATTAGTTAAAAAACTAAATATGATAAACATGATAAACCCCTGCAAGTTGTACTTACAGGGGTTTATAATATTTTATAAAACTTTTATTAGTATATCTTTTTAGCCCTGCTCTCACCCGAGCCATAGTAAAAATTAACTACTCTCTTGTCGCCCTTGTTAGGTAATAGATAGTTCAAACTAGTACCTAAGTTGGTTGTGAAGTTCAAGTTTGAATTAAATGTTAAAACATAGAGGTTCTGAGAAGTATCATAGATTGTAGCTCTTGAAAGTAAGCCTTTTGCATTTGGCACTATTCTGCCGGCAGCATCTCTTCTTAAATGAACGTATCCGTATCCGCCTTCAGCAGAACTTGTCATCATTAGTTTTCCTACCGTGTTAGTGGTGGCAGCCAAAAGCGGTTGACTTTTGATCGTATTACCTGCAATGTCAACGACGGAAACATCTAACTTTGCATTGGCATCAAACGTACTTTGGTTTAGATCATAGGAAATGCCATTGTAATAATTATAATTGGAGATGTTAAGGCGCTCAATCTGATAGCCGTCTGCAACAGCGCTCAAATAAGCCGTGTTATTGTAGTTTCCATTGATCTGTATGTAAAGCTCCCTACCTAATTTATCTTTTGGAAATTTGAGGTAGAGTGGGCTAACAATGGATGGAATATTGGCACCATAAGAATTTACGTTAAAATAAGTTTTAATGGTAGCTGCATAAGGCTGCTGAAAAGG
>JAZBLB010000010.1:0-142630 GCA_037032985.1 Bacteroidota bacterium | reverse complement strand
AAGAATTTACGTTAAAATAAGTTTTAATGGTAGCTGCATAAGGCTGCTGAAAAGGAGTAGAGTTGATGTCATTGTCCTCTGTACCATAAACATATATTTTCTGATCTGCCTCGATTTGTGAAAAACTAAGAGAATATCCGCCAGGAGCAGCTGGTAATTTTAATGAGTAGGTACCCGTTGCCGTAGTGTAAGTTGGAAATTGCACACTGTAGTTACCATTAAAACCATTTGGCACTGATGTAGATGCTGTAACTAATACATTTGCACCAACTTTTTCTGGTGTAGTGTTTGTTAAATCAGTATCAATGTACAACGTTCCCGAAATTTCGTTTAATAATTCCGTAGTGTTCCATAACTTCGCTGTTCCCAAAGTAATGTCTTTGCGCATAATTTGTGTTGCCGCAAAGCCGGTTTTGGTGATTAAGAATGTACTGGTAGGAAACAAATACAAAGAAGAAAAAGTGGCTATACCTTGAGCATTTGTTTTGGTAGAGAAAACTTTTCCTTCTGATGAAACAATAACATCAGCGTCAGCAACAGGCGCATTGGTTACCACGTCTGTAACCGCTACACTGTAATCTTGTTTAGCAGCAGCAATGGCACCGATACGTGCTAAACTGTCATTCATTTTCAGCTGCTCTAGTGCAGCTGTATTTACAAGTTGCTGTAATGCATTTGCACCTTTTTGTTTTAACGTCTCTAAATCAAGCTCATGCTGATATTTTAAAGACAATAATTCCTTTTGAGCAGCAATTGCGTCTGCTTCGGAAAATTCGTCCTTTGAACAACCTGTGGCATACAGTGCCAGGACGACTAAGAATAGTCTGGTAAATTTTAATTTCATATAATTAGTTCTGGATTAAGAATTTTTGGGTTACTGTACCGGGATGATAAGGCCAAGTTTGGATAGGAAAGAACTGGATCTGATGTCGCTTCCGAACCCAACCTTCTCCATATAAGAATAACTTTCAATTGCTGCAGTTGCGCCAGCCAGGTACCTAAAATCTAAAAGTAATTTTACATTACTAAATAAGGGCAAACGCAAATCTGCCCCAACTATAAAGTTGATTCTATCCCTGTTATACCTACTGGTTACATTTTGTGAGCCAGATACAGTAGAAATAATATCTTCTCCAGGTAATAAGTCACCTGTTTTCTGGTATCGCTCAGTTACATTGAAATTGTAAGCATAACTTCCACCAACGTATACAGCGGGTTTCCAATCCTTTTTAATCGGAAGCGTGTATCTTAAAAGTAAGGGAATATTTAAGCTATTTAAGTGTACGGAGCTGTTTTTAACATTTTTTGTAGAAAAACTTTCAGGCAAACCAAGTCTCGTATCATCTTTGAAAGTCAACAACTGTCCGCCTTGTTGAATAAAACCAGCTTCCAACTGGATGCTGAATTGTTTATAGACGTTATAAGTAGCCAGAAACCCGGCCGCATAACCTGTGTTGATTCCCGTTTGCGGCTGGCCATTGCTAAATTCATTTACAGTTAATCCGCCTGCAATACCAATCTCGAATTTTGGAGTTCGGGTTTCGGTACTAACCGTATCAATTTTGCTTTGAGCGTTAACGTTGTTTAGTAATAAAAATAACGAAAAAAGGCAGATAATAGGAGCGGAAAGGAGCTTGCTAATTGCAAAAACTTGCAACTTTGAGGTTTGAGGGCGCATTAACTTTTTGTTTGGTCGGCGAAACTAGAACTATTTTATAAATAATAAAAATAATAATATCCTTTTGATATTTTAATTTTTTAAGTAGCTGATAATTAATTTTATAATGTTTGTTGTTTGGAGTTGAATTAGCAATTTTTTAATTTAATACTGGCAGATTTTTGTATGTAAAGAATTACAGATAGTATAGTTATCTGCGTTTCTTTTATGGAAAAGAATCCTTTAAATATCTGCTAACGTTTTTTGCGTGCAATAAATAGTTGTCATCAAAATTGAAATAACGCAATAAGTACATTCTTCTCAAAATCGCTATCTTAGTTTTCGAGGCGAATTAATCCTTTATTAAAATGAGTGAAAATTTGATCATAAATGCTGATGATTATGGTATAACATCCGAAGTGTCAAGGGGAATTCGACTGGCTTATACCAGCGGAGTACTTACTTCCACAACAGTGATGGCCATTGGTTTATCATGTGAGGAAGATCTTCAACTGCTACAACAAGAATGTCCTGCAATGGGTGTCGGTGTTCACCTCACTTTAACCACCTTTAAACCGATTTCCAAATCCAACTAAGTAGCTTCGTTAATCAACGATAAAGGGAATTTTTATCGATTGAATGAGCTCAAAACGGCAGTACAAAATATTTCTCCGGAAGAGCTTTATAACGAATGGGTTTTACAAGTAGAGAAAATCATCAGCTTTGGTATCAACATCGATCATTTAGATAGCCATCATAATGCAACATATCTTTCAACTACCACGTTCGAAGTTTTTAAAGCGATAGCACAACAATTTTCTTTACCAGTAAGGCCGCCAATGTCGCCAGTTGGTAATTTGGCACTTGAAACATCTGCCAAGGCAAGCCTGGATGCAGCAGGGTTAAATCCCCAGAATACCTAAATTTCGATTTCGCCGAAGCCGCAGATAAACGAGCATCCCTGGTTAACGTTTTAGAAAAACTAAATCCAGGTACTACGGAAGTTCCTTGTCACCCTGGGTTTATAGACAAAGAACTGCGTCCCATTTCCAGTCTTTTAGAACCAAGGCAATTGGAAATAGAGGCCTTATGTGCGCCAGAAATTCGGCAGGTGATTCAAAAACAGCAAATCGAACTTACTACTTACGGAAAACTAATTAAGTAGATTGAGCCTTCGAAATCATCTGACTCTTTTAAAATTAAGTGATACAAGGTAGGCCACCAGCATATTGAAAATCGTTTTCATAATTATCGGTTTTTAAGGTAAACGCTTAAAGGCAAATCTTCAATCTTTACTGTGAATTTAAAATATCATATGATAACTAATCAGAGCAGTTAAGAAAACTTTAATCAAAAGACTGATGGGCTGAGATCAGCCTTCTGATTGTAATTATTTAAGCCCTTTGTAAAGATCAGGATCTGTCTTCAGCATTTCGAACTGTCTTTGGTGCCAATAAGGATAACTTGGTAAAATGGCACTTACCTCATCTAATTTTTTAACCTGTTCCAAGGTTAAATTCCACCCAATAGCACCCAGATTTTGAGTTAGTTGCGCTTCGTTTCTCGCTCCTACAATGACGTTCGAAACCGTTGGGCGCTGTAGTACCCAGTTCAAAGAAATTTGAGAGATCGTTTTTCCCGTTTCCTGTGCAATTTCATCCAAAACATCCACAATAGCGTAAAGTCTTTCTTCATCTGCCTGTGCGGCAATTACCGGATTGCCACCTTGTGCAACTCTGGCATCTTTTGGCGCCTCAACACCTCGTCTGTATTTTCCACTTAATTTACCGCTAGCCAGTGGACTCCATACAATTGTACCTACGTGCTGATCTATTCCCAATGGCATTAATTCCCATTCAAAATCACGATTTAGCAAGGAATAATAGGCCTGGTGCGCAATGTATTTTGACCAACCATACCTTCCAGAAACTGACAATGATTTCATCAGGTGCCATCCTGAAAAGTTAGAGCAAGCAATGCATCTTACCTTTCCGCTTTGGATCAGGCTTTCCAGTGTTTTAAGTGTTTCTTCAACGGGCGTATTGGCATCAAAACCATGCATGTGGTAAACATCTATATAATCTGTTCCCAGTCTTTTTAAACTGTTTTCACATTCTTTAACTAAATGAAGGCGAGATGAACCATACTCATTTATGCCCTCACCCGTTGGGAAAGTTGCTTTCGTAGAAATTAATAATTTATCCCGTTGCCCTGTAACGGCCTTTCCAAGGATTTCTTCAGCTGCGCCACTTGAATAGACATTTGAAGTGTCAAAGAAATTCACACCCGCCTCCATACAGAGATTAACCATCCTGGTTGCCTCCTCAACCTGGGTATTTCCCCAAGCTTTGAAGAACTCATTCCCGCCGCCAAATGTTGCTGTCCCGAAACTCAAAACCGGTACACGAAGGCCAGAATTTCCTAATTGTCTATATTCCATATTTCTTCTCTTTTTTAAAATGTAAATTAAGTTTATTGTCTATTCTCTCCATCAATGTTTTGGTTATATGGCAGAAATATGAGAAATACCAAGTGGTAATTAGGCATTACAAGTTACCGCCATTAATGTCCTGATATTTAATGTTGCAGGTTAAGATGATTTTGCACTTGTGCATGTATTATGGTGGCAAACACTATAATAGCCAGCTTAATCGTACGTAGGATCTATTAATTCCTTGCGCTAAATATGGTTTAAAGTTTACAGTCGCTTCTGGAGTTAATTTCCTTACGTGGTCTGCGGCGTATAACAATGTAGGGGTTGGAGGAGGTATCTTCTGAATTCCTAACGCCTTGAAAGAAGCATATTTAAGATCAGTTTCATTTGGCAATGGGCTTAGAACTTTCCTAAATAGCGAAAATATAGTTTCAGAACCAAAAATTTGATGGTGAATTTCAAATGGCTAATAATTAAACTGCCACCTTTTGTTCATTTTCTGTTCATTCACATTGCTCAAAAACTCTCTACATATCTCTCTTCGTAATTTGGAGATGACCAAACTATTTACTCTAATTTTGATTTTTGTTTCATTAAATACCTTCGGCCAAATCGGATGCCGACGCAACAGCGACGGTATTCTATTTCCTAACTTGATTATATTCAGTTCCGATTATAATGGTAATGACCCATCCGGTAATGCCACCGGCTTGTGTTTGCCACGAGGAACCACCGGCACGATTTGTAGAATTCGCAACCCCTTTACGAATACAACCTTTTCCGGAACATATGGGAATTACAATGCTATCAATTGTGATTTAGATCATTATGCGTATTTAGCAGTTTTTGTGAGTATGGTTTTCACAGTAAGGCGCTTTACAATCAATAGTTTTACTCACCTTTAATAAGTTGAAATATGTCTGTGAAAAACATATGAATTAGTTTATTTCAATAGTTCTTAGCATCTTCAGGTTACAAAATGTTAATTTGAAATTAAAAGCTCAAATCAATTTTGTGTTTAAGACCTATTTAAACCAGTTTTATAGGTGATCTAATCCGAAATTTTTAGGTGCGAATCTGGAATTATGAAAAGACTGATTATCCTCTTAATAATAATCTTCACTGCCAATATCCTTTTTGCTCAAACTGCAAACCATCAGGCCGCAAGCAGCAATTTCCAGAAATATTACAATGCAGGCCAGTACGATGAAATATTTAATTCTTTCGCTCCAGAAATGAAGGCGGCTTTGCCACTTGAAAAGACAAGGCAATTTTTGAGTAGTTTAAGGGAACAGATAGGCAGTATTGAAAGCATGCTGTTTATAAGTGATCAACAATCAGGCTATGCGCTGTATAAAACCAAATTTGAAAAGGCCGTTGTGGGAGTAAACATTTCACTTGACCCTAAAAATCAAATTACTGGCTTATTAATCAAGCCTTATGAAGATCAAGCTCAGCAACCCAATAAAACCAGTAACTCCTTAAGCAGCTACCCCAAAGAAATTGCTGAACTTATTTTCACAGCTACTAAAGATTTACCAGATAATGCACAACTTGCCATTGCAATTATTAACAACGGTAAAACGGATTACTATGGAGTAAAAAAAATGAATGATTTCATAGTGCCAGCTGAAAACCAGCAGAAGTTCTTCGAAATTGGCTCAATTACAAAGGTCTTTACCTCAGCTGTGCTGGCGTTCCTCGTTCAGGATAAAAAACTCAAATTAACAGATGAGATCAATGGCTACTACCCGTTTGCGTTCAAAGATGATATCAGATTCACGTTTCTAAGTTTAGCTAATCACACCTCTGGATTACCACGCTTACCAGAAAACCTGAATTTATCAAATAAAGAAAATCCATATAAAAGTTATGGCAAAGCAGAACTTGAAGCCTATCTTAAACAAATGATTAACCTTAAAAATGAACCAGCTACAACTTACTCTTATTCAAACCTCGGTGCAGGCTTATTAGGTTATACACTAGGCTTGTCGCAAAAAACAACTTTCCAAAAGCTTTTGCAAACTAAAATCTTCGATAAATATGAAATGAAAAACGCTGTTACAAGTTCTGGAAATTTAGCCAATAAACTGGTGAAGGGATTAAATAAACAGGGAGAACAAGTTTCTAACTGGGACATCGATGTTTTATTTGCCGCAGGAGGTATCGTATCAACAACAGAAGATTTAGTGAAATTTATCAATGCACAGTTCAATCCAAAAAATAAAGAACTGGAATTAACGAGAAAAACGACCTTTGAAATCAAAGGCGATACAAAAATAGGTCTCGGCTGGCATATATTATCATCAGCCAATAAGGAAAATTTATTTTGGCATAACGGCGGAACCGGAGGCTATTCTTCTTCCGTGGTGATGAAAGTTGCTGAAAAAAAGGCTGTGATTATTTTATCAAACGTATTCGATATTAACGATAAAATCGATGCTTTATCTTATAATTTGTTAGATGAAAAATGATGATATTGAACAAGGTATTGAGTTGTAAAAAGATCTATAGATGATTGGAAAAGATTCAATCGGCAGAACCCCTTTAGAAGTTCTTTTTACCATTTTTTAAAATTGATTATATCAGGAATTGAATTCTGTATAAGTGTAAATAAGTCGTTCTAAATCCCAGAAAGAGCTTGTTAATACACGCGATTAGAAACGCACTTATGCATCAAATTCTCCATGTGAAAAGATAAAACTTAAGTAACATAAATACTCGTTAAAATCCAATAGTTAATGGGCAAAATAAGCATAACTACCTATAACTATTTTCTTTATTATTGTACTGTAAAACAGTACTGTTGCGTCATTTTTAGCTTCGGATCCGAGTTTAAAACCTCTGTTTTTTTTTGAAGCATTTGTATACAACAGTTCGTGAAAGTTTACGTTAGTTATGATTGATATTTAAGGCGGAACTGGATGGTTCCGCCTTAACTTATTTCAGAGGTTTTTTGTGAAATCTCCTGAACAAATTATTTGAATAGGGGCACGAGATTTACACTACAATTTTATACGACAAAAATCAAAATAGATGCTCATTAAGGTTTTGCAAAAAAAAATAGCATTAATTCAGCTTAACTTGGTATTTAGGCAAGATTTCAGTTCAGCGCTATATAACTACCTTTAACGTTAAGTATACTTTAATAATTCCAGATAAATCTGCGTTCAGTAGAAGGTTCTATGGAAAGGTCAATATCAAATGTCACTTCAGATTTGTATGATTTATCTTTGTAAGTAGATGGAATCCATTCAATAGCAAAAGCTTTAGTATCAGGATCTACACTGGTTTTATACTCATAACCTTCTAGCACATATTTTACAAAATATTTCACGCTGCCTTTTTCATTGATCATCGCGGTTACTTCGCCTTTAAGATTGGCTTTAGTTGCTTTTTGTTTTGGTGGGATCTGATTATAGAATTCTGCTATAAACAACGCTTTAAATTGTTCGACACCACAAATTGGAACGGGTACCTGTGCTTCTTTGATCACTTCTTCATCTTTATCAATCGTTCTGAATTTAAGGCCGACAATCTGTTTATCAGATAGTGAGATCAACTTTTTCAACGTGTAGTTATACCTCAGGATCACCGTTCCGTCCTTGTCAAAACAATACCAGTCGTTAGTGCGAACACCATTTTTAAAGCTTCCACTCAATAATATTGTCCCTTTAGGATCGGTAATGCAAATGGGGCCGTTCTTTTTTCCTTTATCGTCCAAGTGATATTTCACTATCGAATTGTCTTTCAATTTTTCGGTTTTGTCGGTTTCGATATAAAAAGCGCTAAATACCAATGCGGAAACCGTGGTGAGGATTAAACTTTTCATTTTTTTAAATTTAAATGGTTAAACATGATTAATAAATTTTTACCCCGCTAACATCAAAATCAAATAGTCGAATGGAAACACTTATTTTAATGGAGTATAGAATTTAAAGGTAATTAAGAAAGCGATCAAATAATTCATTTGATCGCTTTCAATCTGGTTTAATGTAACGTACTTACTAAGTTTATTTTATAATTAATCTCGGCTATCTGCTACTTTTAAATTTTAATATTGCAGAGTAAACCCTTTTGTTAGTGGTTTGATTCCAGTCAAAGTTAAGCGTAAATGTTTTGGTAGCAGGATCATACTTATTCACTGTGCCGGGAATATTTGCCAGCGTTGCATTTCCAAGCGCCTTCATAGTTACCAGGTTTGTAGCCGGATCAACCGAAGCCTGTAAATTATCAATACCACCAACACCAGATGTTCCACCAGCCCACCTCAGGTTTCCAATTTGTACCGTATTAATGCTTACGGTAGTTAAGGTAACATCTGGATTTGCCGCAGTGCTGCCATTTAATGCATCGTTTACAGTAGGGGTAGTTGGATTGGTATAGCGTTGTACAAAACTTCCCGCTTGTGGGGTGAAAATACCATCGTATGCATTTTTTGCATTTACATTCAACAGGATGGTACCAAAGTTTCCGCTCACTGTGCCCGATGAGGCCGAACTAATTGTGATCGGCAGAACTTCCTGCTTACTGAAATCGAACTGGCCAGGTTTAAGCGGAATACTGAACGAAGCCTTGCTGGTACCTTTCCTGATAATTACCGAAGTGCCCGTAAAAGTATATCCATTGGCATTTAACATGCTATAGGTGGTGCCAACAGCCGTATTGTAAGTATCTATGGTACTAGCTGCTGCCAATCCGATATTCACCGTAATGTCTTGCGGAGCAAACTCTTGCGGGCCGGAATAACTGATGGTAACCGGTAAGCTTGGTGATTCTGTTGTGGCATAGGCAAAGCTATATAATGCATAAGGTGCACCCGTTTTAACAATATTACCAGGGTTTGCAAATTCAATAACATTAATGCCTTTGCTTGGATCCAGATCTGTAACCTCATCCTTCAAACAAGAAGATAGAGAGATGGCTACCGTAAGTGCCATCAAAGATTTTAATATGATTTTTTTCATGTTGTGGTTAATTTGGGTCCCAAAAAATTAATGAGCTAAACTTGTTGATGTTGTTTGGAACATTTGAAGGATTTAAATTATATTCCTGTTGTGGGTAAAGTACTCTTGTTGGCAATCTGTCAACATGTGAGGAAATCGATTTTAAAGAAGCAAATGTTGCGATTGGATTGGTAGAAGTATTTACTATTCTAGGATAGGTAGTTCTTCTAAACTCATTATAGGCTTCATCATTTGCAATCATATTCAAAGCAATGTATTTCTGAGTAATGATTGCTTCGATTTTTTGTTCAGTAGTAGTTGCAAGAGAGAAATTAACCAAGGCACTTGCTGCATTAAGGGTTCTGTAAGCAGCTACATCGCCGGTTACGTCTTTTGTACTTGGAACCGAGTTGGTAAAATCTTTGTACAAATAATTGAAAGATTGTGTAATGCCGTTATAAAAAGCAGTTTCTGCATTACCACCTAAATAATTACGGGTATAGGCTTCAGCTAGGAGAAAGTTTACTTCGGTTGCTAAAATAAGCGGGGTACCCATAGTTGGTCCTTTCACTACACCAAATAACGGAGCGCTTGATACGCCATCAGCATTGCCCCCAGTAATCCACGCAGATCCGGCTGCAGAAGCTGCAGGAACTGATGCCGACTCATCACCCAACTGGTTGATAATGTTAGAAGGAAAGCCTCTGTAAATCACCTTTCCTCTAAATGCGTCAGCTAATTTATTTCCATCATAAAAGCTATAAATCCATTTAGTAGGGATTCTGCTGGTAGTGGTATTGGTTCCTGTGCTGCTAAACCCAATAGTACTGTAGATTGGATTTGGTCTGTCCGTCTTAACATAACCCGGTTGCACTATCGCATCAGCAGAAATTACACCTACTGCAGTATTGAAGCTTGCAAAGGCAGCAGAGGCATAGGATTGCTGGCTAGATACCCCAGCCATTTTAATCAGCATTCGCAGCTTTATGGTATTGGCAAAGCGTTTCCAGTTGTCCATATTGCCACCAAATAAAGGATCAGCACTGGTTGCAACCTTCGAAGCGGCAGCACTGGCTTGTCCTGCCGTAATATCTAGCATCGCCTTATCCAAATCAGCGATACAGCCTTTATAAACATCTGCAGCTGCATCATATTTTGGTGTTAAAACAGCAGTACCTTTCAATGCCTGAGAATAAGGAATATCATTGAACTGATTAACCAGACGCTCGAAGCAGAACGATTTCATAATTCTGGCGATTGCGGTCGAGAATATCAGCGTCTGGTCAGAAACGGTATTGTCCAGTACATATTGAAAGTCCTGAGCATTATCATAACTGGAGGTCCATAAACCTTGATAATCTCCGGTGCCAAAATCATAGGTTACCACAGATCCAAAACCACCAAAACCACCGGCATTGGCTCTTGCACCTGAAAAATCTGCCAAGTTTATACTGTAAGAATTACTAATAGATGCTGCACCTACAATTGCTTGCGGTAATATTAGATTCGGTGTTGCAGCAGTTAACGTGTTGGGGTTGGTATTGATATCGAGAGACTTTTTACAAGAAGCCGAAAAAATCACGATCCCACTGATCATTATATATTTAAAAATCTTTTTCATATTCCTTTTTCCTTATAAAGTAACCGATAAACTGAAGCCATAATATCTGCCAGGAGGCGTTTGGCCAAGTGAGGAAAACCCAATGGCATTACTTGATGCGCCCAACGCACTATATTCAGGATCTGAGTAAAGGTTTGTTTTAGGTGTAAATAATAATAAGTTACGTCCCTGAACACTTATAGTAGCACGTTTTACAAACTTGATACTATTTAATAGCGATGCAGGCAGGTCGTAGCTTAATGATGCCTCTCTGAGTTTCCAAAAAGCAGCAGAGAAGGTATAGTTGCTGTTAACGCCAGTATTTGTTGGTCCGTTTGTCCAAAAATCAACCCCGCCGGTATAGGTACTGATGTTGGTGTTCTCAACGTAGGTATTGGTTGCGGGATCCAGGTAAGATGAATTAGGTACCACAAAGCGTTCTCTGTTAAAAAATGTAGTTCTAATCCCCGCACCAGAGAAATCGTAGCTGCCAGCGCCGTAATACATGACGTTACCCGAACGGTATTCCCAAACAGTAGCTAAGCGAAAACCCTTATAAGAGACAGTTGCATCCAAGCCTAATCTGGTTTTAGGTTCTGTAATGCCTAACGTAGATACCGTTGTGGTAACAGATGGCATACCCGTAAGCCTATCCACAATCACTCTGCCCTGTCCGTCTTTTTGGTAGGTTGTCCCTTTCAATAATGGGAAGGGCTGGCCAACTTCTGCCACAATTTGCGAAGTACCAAAACTGCCCAAAGCAATAAAAGATTGGTCGCTGCTGATCGATAATACTTTGTTTTGATTGTAGGTGTAATTTGCGCCGAAACTCACTTCAAGACCGCTTGATGTACTGATGGGGGTAATGCGCAAAGCCGTCTCAATACCTTTGTTTTGTACCTCACCAGTATTGGTTAAATAATTGGTAAAACCAGTAGTAGAAGGGATTTGTGTACCGATGGTTTGATCTACAGTGTTAGATTGATAAACCGTTACACTAGCCGTTAACTTGGATTTCAACATTTCAATATCAAAACCTGCTTCTACCTGAGTGGTTACTTCTGGTTTAATGTTTGGAGATACTACCTGGTTACCAATGGTAAAACCCGGAACATTGTTATAAGGATAGCCGTAAGCTTGACTGAAAGTGGTATTCAATGCGTAGGGGTCAAGATTTACCAAGCCCACCTTAGACCAGCCGCCACGAAGTTTTAAACTTTGAATGGTTTTGGATTCTTTTAAGAAGGGGATGGCATCCGAAGCAATAAAAGATAAATCTGCTGCCGGATAAAATAATGATCTGTTCTCCGGGTTTAATACTGATCTCCAGTCATTTCTGCCCGTAGCATGTAAATACAAATAATCCCTAAAACCTAAACGGCCATCTAAATAAACTCCGAATTGTCTGAATAAAAAGTTTGATTCGCCTGCTCCAGGATTCTGAGTAGTATTGCTGATATTATACAAACCACTGGTTACCATGGCTGATGAAGAAACACCAATTGATTTACCGCGATTATCACGGGAACTGGCACCTAAGATTGCATTTAAAGAGAAATCCTTACTTAATTTCTTTTGATACTGAGCCTGAAATTCGGGGTTTAACTGGGTGGTATAATTTGCACCATCGCTCACCCCACCTACAATGTTCTGGAAATTTGATGTAATCCCCAGTCTGTAATCAGAATAGGTAAATTTATCAGTCCATGCTTTGTTTGAGGAGTTTTGTGTAGATAGACTTACGCGGAATAAAAGTGATAATTCATCTATTGGCTTATATCTCAATTGTGCATTACCCGTTAAATAATCGTTTCTTACCAACTGGCGATTATTCGCTATCGTAAAATAAGGATTGGCATAATACTCGTTATAGTAGCCGTTTGGATTTGAAAAAGCATCATCTTTCCAGTTGCTATATCGCGTAAGTGGAATTTGCCCCGGGGTTTGCAATACATTATCAAAAACCGTTGCAGTTGCGGTAGTTAAATTATAACGGTTTTGAACATAATTAGTGTTGAAAGAGAAATCGAAATGATCACTTAGTTTCCTGTCGCCATTAATTCTGATACTGAAACGGTTATATTTATCGCCCGGAATAGTTGCCGTTTGATCAAAATATTGACCGGAAAGGTAATAGCTCCCTTTATCGTCACCAGAACTTACACTTAAGTCTTCCTGGTTGCCCATACCGGTTTCCCAGAAACTATTTTTATTTTCTTTTGAATTGAAAGAATAAGGAACGGTTTGAATGGAACCGTCTACCAATGGTTTGCCAATAACGCGTAAGGAACCATCAAAGGCAGGGCCGTATTGCTGGTTCTCATAAGGGGTGTAGGTTTTAATATCATCCGGACCTGTACCAGAACCAAATCTTTCCTGTATTTGTGGTAGAAAAGCTGTTGATTCAAATGTTGTGGTGTGTGAGGCTTTGATTTGTGCTACACCGGATTTACCTCTTTTTGTGGTGATGATCAATGCTCCGTTGGATGCATCAGAACCATAAAGTGCCGCTGCACCGGCGCCATTTAATACCTGAATATCTTCTATGTCTTCAGGATTTAAGTTACCTAAAATGTTGCTGGGAACAATCACGTTATCTACTACTACCAGTGCCTGGTTGTTTCCGGTTAATGAACGGTTACCACGTAATACAATTCTAACGTTTGGGTTAACACCAGAACTTACGGCATTTACCTGTAAACCTGCAACCTTACCACTTAATGCGCTGGCTACGTTAAATGCCTTACCTTGCGTAAGCTCTGTGGCCCTAATGGTAGTGGCCTGGTTTCCCTGTTGCCTGCGTTGAATACTTACTCCACCTGCAGTTACAACAACTTCATTTAATGCCTGCGCATCTGCAGTTAATGAAATGTTAATGATGTTACTTGCCGGGATACTAATTTCGGCTGTTTTATAACCAAGGAATGATGCACTTAGTGTTTTTACGCTTGACGGTAGCCTGAGTGAAAATTTGCCATCTGCGCCGGTTTGTGCGCCTAAACCAGGAATGTCTTTCGCCCTCACCGTTGCACCGGGAATTGGAACTCCATCATCTTGTGAAGTTACCGTGCCAGTTACTGTTCTTTCTTGGGCCGATGCGGTTAACGCAAAGAACATAAGAATGAACAAACTCTGTAAAAGTTTTTTCATATTGTTTGAATTTTGTTTAGTTAATGAGCTAAAAGTACTCTCAGACTCATTCGAAACAAAATTATTACACTGATATTTCAGTGTTTTTAGGAATGTTTTTTAATTTCGCGAAAATCAAATAAACATGGGTTAATTTATTAGCATACTAAACATTTAGGGTTAATAATTACTGACAAATCCTACTAAATTTTAGTTGAAATGAATGTTTTGATTAGGACTGTATTGATTTATTATGCGTAACGAAATCATCTTACGTTAATAATTAAGTTTTTAAGATTTTTATTGGAATTATATCTGGTTTTGTCTCGAAATAAACTTAATAATTGTTTTAAGCATTGTTTTCTTTAGTTTTTTAGTAAAAAAAAAGATCGCTATGTCAATTAGCTGCTATAGAAAATCAAAAAGGCATAAAAATTCTGCATGCGTTTAAAAAACGCATTTACTTGTCGCAATTAGCGTTAGCTAACGGATTTAATCATATGTCAAATCGTGACTTAGTGTAAAATCTATTCAAATTATAGGATGAGTGTGTTCCCTGTAATGTTAAAGCAAAACAGCTGGCTTTAGGCGTTTTCTTCTATTTAAATACTCTTTTATAATCGTCTATATAAGCCTTCGGCGATTTTCCGATAATGGTTTTAAATACCCTGTTAAAGTTAGGAATACTGGTAAAGCCCACCTTAAAAGCAATGCTGGAAATGTGGTCTAAGTTTCCTTCCACAATTAAGTTTTTACAGGCGTAGTTTACACGAACTTCGTTCAGGTAGGAGATAAAGGTATGTCCGGTATGCTTTTTAAAATACCTGCAAAAAGCCTGCGGGGTCATAAACGCAACGCTCGAAACTTCTTCAAGCGTCATCGCCTTACAATAATTATCGGTAATAAAATTAACGATTTTGCTCAGCCGCACTCCCTCGCTTTCGCTTACATTGGCCGAGTACATATCAGAACAGATTGGAATGACTTCCTCATCGAGTAGTTGTAGCGATAACATCATTTTCACAAACGTAAATAATAAGTCTGCCCCAGAAGATCCTTCAATGTGTCGCATTAAATTGTTGATGCTTTCTACATGATGAGCAGGTACCTTAAATCCATGCTTGTGTTTGGATAAAAAAGTTTTGGCACTCTTCATCTCCGGTAAAGAAAATAGTGGAGCCAGTTTGCTTTCCATGTTGAAGTAAATAGAATGTGCGGCGACATTACTTTCTTGATTTGTTTCGAAATACTCGGCATTGCTTTTAAATAAATGCGGAAGTTTAGCACCGATTACAAATAGCTCTCCGGCCTTAAAGGTTTGCATATCATTTCCGGCTATAAGTGTTCCATCACCCCGCTCAATATAGGTGATTTGCCACTCATCATGCCGATGAAGAAATTGATAAAAATGAGGTGATTCCGTACGTTCGGATACTACACTCTTGTCCTCAGACACAAGAATGGTAAATGGGAAGACTTTCATGCTAGTTAGTTAGTTAATGGTAGGAGCGCGAGAATTAATTTATGAATTTAAACTAAAATAAAACCAAAAAAATGTAGCATTCGTTAAAATATGAGTACGCTATGTTAAAATGTAACAAACTGGATACCGTATTTTTTTGCATGACAACTTAGTGCTCTAATATTTATCTTTAGAACGCTGATTTAGAGTACAACTAAATCAATTAACGTAAGTGCGTTATACGATAAAAACCAGTGTTCTCCAAGCGAGAATCAGAACTGTAATTCTTCATTTCAAAGAAAACATCCTCCATTATCCGTGCTGCATTAAGCAGGGATATAGTATTAAAAAGACAGCTTTACTTTTCCCGATTGTAAAAAAAATGTCGTGATTTTAAGCCTTTAAAAGCTTACCCCAGCTTGCAAGCCGGCACTCACTGCAAATGGCTGACCATTGCCAAATCTAACCGGAAACGGAACAGAAAGATATAGGTTAGCCTGCTTTCCTTTCTTAATAACCTGATTAACTACTGGCGTTACCCCAAACCTTCCACTGGTTTCAAAAGCCAGGCGACCAAAAAACGTAAAACCATGCTTAAAGCGGAACATGGCACCCGGATGAAATAAGACAGAACTTACTTTCGAAATTTTATGTTCTGTTCTGATTACAGGTGCAACTTCAAAACTAATCCCGAATTGATCACTTTTTAAAATGTTGATCCCGAAAGGAAAGGCAACCGTAAACACATCAGAGAAATTATCATGGAAACCATTCTTGTTCCATGTTCCGGCAGGCACCAGTACACTAAAATATCCGGTAACCTTTGAATAGGATTGGACAGCAGCGGGCTGCTGTCCAACCAATTTAAAAAATAAGCCGAAATTTAGCAGCAATAATGCCGAGCAGAAGATAAATTGCTTTTTGATAAGAAGTAGAGACATAATGTTAAAGAGATTTGATAATTAAACCAATAATGGCTGCAGCGCCAATGAGATAGGGTTCCTGAAGTTTTTTAATGTATACAAGTGCCAGCACAGCGGAGAGAGCGATAAGCGCCGTTGGCAGATCTTTAATGGAACGGGTAGCAATCACAATTACAGATCCAACCAGTGCGCCAATAACAGCAGCGGTAATGCCTTCTACAAATGCCTTGATGCTCGTGTTCTTCGCAATCTTTTTAAAAGAAGGGGCAAGTGCCACTGTAAAGAGGTAGCAGGGTAGGAAGGTAGCCATCGCCGCCACGCAGGCTCCAGGAAAACCGGCAACAAGATAGCCGATAAATCCTACTGTAATTACTACAGGGCCAGACGTAATCATGGCTACAGCAACGGCGTCTACAAATTGCCCTTCAGTTAACCAGCCAAATTCTTTTACCACCCCACCATGTAGAAAAGGTACAATGGCTAAACCACTGCCGAATACAAAAGCACCTGCTTTCATAAAAAACCAGCCAATTTCCTGGAGTGTTCGGCTATCGTAATGCCAGAAACCCGTACTAAGGAAAATTCCCGCGGAAAGATGAGCAGGCTTTTTTAACCATTTTGGCGGTGCCTTGATAAACATATATAGCAGGCGACATGCCACAAAAAGCAGTATTTCTTCCCTTTCAGTAATTACTGTGACTACAATGCCTGTAACATAAAACAGCCAGAGCAACCATTTGGATTTCATTGCATTAAGCTCCATTTTGCTGATAGATTTCAAAATAAGTTTATAAGCGCTCATGGCAATGATGCCAATTACTGCGGCACCTACGCCATAAAATACGGCCTGCATCCAGGCTAAACCACCGTAAAGCTGATAGGCCATGCCCAGCAAAACCACCATAATAAACGATGGAAGTACGAAAGCAAATCCAGCAAGTGTGGCACCCAGAAAACTATAATGTACAAAACCGATGTAAATGCCAAGTTGTGCAGCGAGTGGTCCTGGTGCAAGTTGCGCAAGTGCCAGCCCTTCTTTATATTCATCTTCGGTGAACCACCTCTTGTCTTCTACAAGGTCTCTTTGCATATAGCCAACCAGCGCAACAGGGCCGCCAAAACCCCAGGTACCGAGTTTAAGGAAATAGAGCGCAAGCTGCGAAAGTGAATATTTATTTCTGGTGAGGGTAGACGGGTTTTCCATTTGCAATATTGTATGATGGTACAATATTGCAGATTACCGTAAATTTAAAATTGGATACGATTTACTATTTTGTATCCGTTTTACCTTTTAGCATTTTTTTTCTGAATGCGGAGGGATTTTCTCCTGTTTGCTTTTTAAAAATCCGGTTAAAGTGGCTCTGATCAGAAAATCCGGTGAGGTAAGCAATTTCAGTTAGCGAGTACTCAGCTTGTTCCATCAGGAGCATGGCTTTGTCGATCCGCATTTTGCGGATATAGTCACCAAATGAAAGATTATCAAAGTACTTCGAGAACTCTCTTGATAGATAGGCCGGATTAATTTCCAGTTCTTCTGATGCCTGTTGCAAACTCATGCTCATATTGGTATCCATTTGATCCTGGATCATTTCCTTCAGTTCCCTTGTCCACTCTGGCGCTTTTTTTAAGGAGCCAGACTTTAAGTATTTATGGTAAACTTCTAAGAGAAGTTGCTCTACCGGCGATTGGGTGTGTTTTTGGGTGTGCAAGTGTTTTGCCCAGGTATAAAGACCGTCATAAATTTTCATGCCAATTTCTAAAAGTTCATGGTCATCGGTAACATTTTTAGAAAGGCCCAGAAATATGGCAGAAAGACCGGCCGCCTGAGGGGCAAAGTCTAGCCTGTCAGTATCTGCGCCTCGGATAATTGCAGCCATGCGATCTAGTCCCGCATCTTTTAATTGATGTTTTTTAAGGAAATAATCAAAAGTACATTGGTCGTTATAGTGGCTATATTCCACACCAGGAAGATCGAATGGCGTGGCATTTAGCGCTGCCGCTCTTGATAGTACCTCTTCAAAGGGGACATAAATAATTTCGGCATCTGTATCTATAAAGCGCTTAATTAGCCAGGGACAGGCAATCCTGTCAATTTTCGGTCTTTCTCTGGTGATCCACTTCACAGGTTTTACTGATTACGTTAATTTTTTTAAAGATAGTTCAGAGGATACAGACATCAAACTTTTTATTGAAATGTGCTGCTAATTAGGGTGAGTAAAGGCGTGAAAATTTTTTAAATAAAAGCAAAAAAAACACTATTTTTAAACTTTTTCCTTGTAAACACAAAATAGTTTACACAAGTTTTGTTTACAAGTTTTTGCTTAAATTCACTCAACTGGGTTAGAAGATCAATAAAAAGAGATTGCTATAGAAAAGGTCTAAGCCAGCCATTCAAGTCAAAAAACAGGGGTTGAATCCCTTAAGTACTATGGAAGTATCTGTTATTAAAATTAAAAAATCCAGCTAACCTAAATCCACTTTAAATAATCACGCGGCTTTAGCACTACGCTAGAAGAGTTGGATTAATAATAAAAAAGGGGTAATATATTTTTCTACGCTTGTAGGTGAGCATCTTTCAAATCATTTTAATGCCTTACACGGCAAAAAACTGACCTAATTTTGCCCGCGACGTTGTTGTTTAAGTTCTTCGTGAATTTCCCTTAAAATGTCATTCGATTCAAGACTGGCTTTTTTAATTTTATTCATAATTTTAAAGAAAAAGTACAATACGGCTGCTGAAACTAAAAGATAAAATAAGGGGATTATTGCTAGAAAGGCCATAGGATTAGAAAACATAGAACCAAAGATATTAAAAAAGGATTGATAACGGCATTAAAATTAGCATCTTGACAGTTAACAGTTCGTACCGCCTGATGAGGCACCAATCGTGTTCAAACTGAAATCTATTTAGCTTTTGTGGATTTAAGTATTAAGAAGAAAAATTTCAGACACGCAATTCTTATTCTCAAACGCAAACGTAAATGATGTTTAGCATAACGAAGTATTGTGCAGCAATTCGATTTTAGCCAATCGAATTGTTGCACAATACAAAACGCTCGTTAATGGTTTTGTCAGGAGTCGATTTTTCTCGAATAGCTCATTAAGAGGGGAATCAACAATTTTATCTCTGTTTTAATTTCTTCGGCTCCGGTTTGCAGGTGTAAATGGTCTGTAACATCCAGTTTCTGTAAACCTCTACACAATTCAGCTAACTGCACAAGCCCTGCAGAGCTAGCCATTCCATATAATTTGTGAGATAGGGCGAGTACCATTTGAGCATCTTCAGATTGAATATCTTTATTTAACTGCCGCTGGGCCTGCTTAAGTTGCTCAAGGGTAATGCCAATAATTGTTTTTAGTTTCGATGCATTTTCACCAAAGTAAGTTGCTAGCTTCTTTACGTTAAAGTGAATCCCATCTTTGTTCTCATCAACTATCGCGTTATTCAGTTCTGTCTCATCTGGCTCAGTTAACCATTTACTCAATATGACTTCTATATTCTCTTCTAATACGGGTTTGGTGATGAAATCATCCATGCCTGCGTTGATGCATTTCTCTCTTTCACCCTTTACATTTGCCGCTGTTAAAGCAATAATTGGCGTCTTTTTATGTGTTTCTAATAACCTGATATTTTTAGCACACTCGTAACCATTCATCTCTGGCATCTGGATGTCCATAAAAATAAGGTCGAATGACATTTTTTTGTATTGTTCAACTCCTAAAATTCCATTCTCAGCCTCCCTGATCAGACTTTTTGGATATAGTTTCTCTATGTAGGAACGGGTTAAGAATCTGTTTACTTCATTATCTTCCACAATTAAGATGCTGTACTGGGAATCTTCATAAGAAGTTTCCTTATCTACAATTTCTACACCATCGAGCAACGGCTCTTTATATTTCAACCGGGATAGTGCAAGATAAAGCATATCCATTTTGATTGGCTTTAGTAAGCGGTGCTCTATACCGAGTTCGGCTGACGCCTTTATGATGGTGCCATCATCAGAGGAACTATGAAGAAGAATCACCGGCAGCGTTTCTTCCTCGCCCATAAAATTATCCCTTATTTTGGTAGCCGTTTCCAGTCCGTCCATGTATTGCATATGGTAGTCCATCAAAATGGCATCGTAGTTTTTGCCTTCTGCCAGGAGTTGCAATGCTTCAAAGCCGTTTCGAGCTTGGTCAGAATGAATATTCTTTAACAAAAGCATATCCGTTAAGATATTTCTGTTGTTATCATTATCATCGACAATTAGCACATTGGTGATGTTTTCCATCGCAATCCATTCAGTGGCGTCCCCATGTTCGGTTTGCAGATTTAAGTCGAAGTAAAACGTACTGCCTTCTCCGGGTGCACTTTCCAAGTGGAGGCGACTATCCATCATATTTAACAATTTATTTGAAATGGTCAGTCCTAATCCCGTGCCGCCATATTTTTTGGTAGTAGAGGAATCCTCTTGAGAAAAGGCATTGAAGATCTTGGCTTGTGTGGCTTTAGCAATTCCAATTCCCGTATCGCGGACGCTGAACCTTAGCACATGATGGTTTTCACTTTCACTCAGCGATTGGATTTTAAGTTCAATTTCTCCTTTTGCTGTGAACTTAGCTGCGTTCCCCAACAGGTTAATTAAAACCTGTTTTAAACGAATGGCATCAGTCCAGATAAATCTAGGAAGATTGGGCTGCACATTGAGCAGCATTTCCAATTTTTTAGTCTGAATTTGATAGTTTGTAATGTCGCTGGCTTGCCCGGCGATGTCATACAAGTCTGACCTTTCAATATCTAACTCAAACTTACCCGCTTCGATTTTTGAAAAATCAAGAATATCATTGATTATGCTTAAAAGCGCATTGGCGGATTGATTTACAATCTTGAGGTATTGCTGTTGGGTGTGGTTAAGTTGCGTTTTTAAAACCAGGTCCGTAAAACCGATTACTCCGTTTAGCGGAGTTCTGATCTCATGGCTCATATTGGCAAGAAATTCAGACTTAGCCAGGTTGGCAAGATCTGCATGCAGTCTTGCTATGGTGAGTTCTTCACGGTGTTTCACACTCGCTGAAATGTTGTGCGTGAAAATCATCATGCCGCCTATAGATTGGTCTGCTCTGTACCAAGGCCTCATTTCCCAGGCAATGTGACTTGGAATATTGGTGTTAATATCCACATAAACATCTTCCTCTTTTTTAACAACCTCGCCTTGTAGTACTTTTTGATGTACGGCTTTGCGCGCTTCTGATAAATTAGGGAAAACATCGTAGTAGGAAAGTCCTCTGATATCCCCATCGGTTTGTGTATAATCTTTCAAAAAGGTTTTACTGGCAATCAAAAAACACATGTTTTTATCAAGCATGGCTACCGATGCAGGCGCATTTTCGATAAAAGCAACCAGTAATGCTTTCTCTGTTGCAAGTTCTTTTTCTACAGTTTCTTTCTGGGTAATGTTAGTTGAGATACCTAAATAACCAATAACATCACCCTGACTGTCTTTTATTGATGTAATGGATAATGACACCCTGATCCGCTCACCCCACTTGGTGATAAAGGTAAACGGTCTTTCTTTTTCAGGATGTTCTGCACATTCTCTGTAGAATCCAAATCCCTTATTTGCGGCATCGTGTAATCCAACAAAATCGCTGCAGATTTCAGCTATTTCATTCGGATCGTGAAAGATAACCGGGGTTTGTTTGCCTATTATTTCTTCGGCTTTGTAGCCTAATAACTGTTCAGACATTTGGTTAAATACCGTTATGGTTCCTTCCAGATTAGTGGCAATTATACTTACTCCTGTAGCTGCAGAAAGTACATTATCTAATAATTTTTTAGCTTCAATTATGGCAATCTGAGCACGTTTCTGAACATCGATATTTTGAAAAGTTCCGTAAACACGTGTGGGTATATTGTCTAAAAATTGAGCTTTTCCTTTGGTTCTAACCCAGATTTCCTTTCCCTTGAAATCGACAATCTGAAGCTCCATATCCCAGTCCTTCCCGGTAAGCAGGCAATCTTCAATTGCTTTTAACATTTTTTCCCGGCTTTCTCCTGTTTTGTAGAATTCAATCGCATTCTCTTTGGTAGGAATGAAACCGTCAGGTACGCCATGGATTTCATGAGTAATGATAGACCAGTTGAGTTGCTGATCAATCAGATTAAGTTCCCAACCGCCTATTTTCGATAAAATGCTGGTTTCCTCCAGTAAATTTTTAGTGTGAACAAGGTCTTTCTCTAATTTATTCTGATCGGTCATATCCACCGCATTGCCTATAACATAAGGCTCACCGGTAGGATCTTCTTGTAATACATTAGAATATAACCACAAACGCTCCTCACCAGACTTGCGTTTTACAACCATGTAACCTTTGGATGAGCGATTTTCCAAGATTTCGGCGAGGTACTCGCGTAGTCCCTCATGTCGCTCAACTGGGATAATATCAAACAGTGTCTTATCTTTCAGGTCTTTTCTAGAGAATCCCAATGTGTGTGCTCCGGCAGGGTTAAGCGAGATGAGCTTGCCATGAATGTCGTGGGTGCACATCAATCCCTGTGAACTTTCGAAAAATGCCTTTAGTTTTTGTTCACTGAGTTTTAAAGCCTGGTTTTTTTCAATTTCTGCAGTTACATCCCTACCTATGGCGAATATATTGTTATCAGATTGGTGACTTGTAGCCGTCCACTCAATTACCCTGAAGCCGCCTCCTTTAACCATCATCCTATGGGTACCTTGTTCCTCCGATAAGCCCTTTTTAATATCAGCCCAAAGTTCCCTGGCCAAATCCTGTTCTTCTGGCGGGATGATGTCGAAAATTGTTTTAGACCATAATTCCTCTTCTGTCCAACCCAATCGTGTGTTAAAACAAGGGTTTGCCATTTTGAATGTCCAATCCTGACCCATAATGCAAATAAGATCATTGGAATCGTGAATAAGTCGGGTAAAGTGCTTGTATTCCTCTTTTTTCCGGCGGTCTACTATGGCTGAGATCGTTTCTTCTACTAAAAGGGATAATAGCCTGTGCTGAACGTCAGTAAGCTTTCTAGGGGTATTGCTCACCACGCACAGCGAGCCTAGTGTAAATCCATTTGGATCAATCAGCGGAAAGCCGGCATAAAATCTTACCTTGATGCCCTCTTGTACCATTGGATGGGTTTTCCAGTGATTATCTTTTAGGGTGTCTTCAATCAAGTAAACCTCACTGGAGTTTAAGGTATATTCACACATTGTGAAACCCCTCGGAACCTCTGCTACATCAAGTCCTTTTGCTGATTTATACCACACCCTGTCCTTATCGATGAAAGAAATCAGTGAAATTTCACAGCCAGCGATTAGGGAAGCAATTTCAGTTAGCCTATCAAAATCGCGCTCTTTGTAAGAGTCTATGATTTCATAACTATAGAGCGCGCGCAGGCGGGCTGATTCATTTTCTTGCATTTCGGTATTATTTTGCCCGGGGGTAAGTTTCCTAACCGGCATCATTAAGGGTATTGCGGTTACTATAAAAAGCTAAAGGCTATCTCAAACCTTTATTTGAAGTTTTCTTATGGATATGAAATTAACAGTATAAAGATAAGTATTTACCAACTTCTTTTCACGGATTAGATACGGCTTAATTTGAGGGACCGAGGTTATGTTTATGCATGAACATAATTGGATGATATCTAGGCTTATTGTTTATTTTTTTAAACATTTTCCTTCTGGAAAATTGCGGGTATGGTTCTCAAAATTAGCTTAATATCATTAGCGAAGCTTTGGTTCTTCGCATAGGTATTATCTAACATCAAACGTTCCTCTTCACTCATGCTCCCTTTACCACGTTTTTCCACCTGCCATAAACCTGTCAACCCGGCTGGAGCAGCAAACCGCAGTACGGATTTGTCAGTCGTAAGTTTTTCGGCCTCATAGATTGGCAATGGTCTGTTGCCAACAATACTCATGTCGCCTTTTATGACATTCCAAAGCTGCGGCAATTCGTCAATACTTGTATTTCTAATGAAGTTACCAACTTTTGTAATCCTAGGATCGTTAGTGAGCTTAAAAAAGGCCGACCCGCTTTTCTGAGAACTGCGGTAAGCTTCATCTTTTTCACACCATTTCGCTCCATCGGCATACACTGGATACTGGCATTTTCCGGTCTGCATACACGAGCTGCAAATTACCTCACTAATTTGTGTAGTTTGTTCAGGCAGCTGTTCGGCGTTATATTGGTTTAGGTGCATCAGGTCTTTTACTTTCTGATCAGCATTAATATACATTGATCGGAATTTGTAAAACCTGAATATCTTAAATCCTGTCCCGGTACGAAGCGAATAATAAAAAACCGGTCCTTTTGATTCTAGCCTGATAAACAGGGCTACGAGAATGAAAAGCGGAAATAGTAAAATAAGTGCTATTCCTGCAAAGCAAACGTCAAATATGCGTTTGGCCAGGCCTGTACGATAAACTGTTCCGACTTGAACCGGTATCTCCTTAGTAAGTGAAGGCCAGTTCCTAATCGAAAAAAGCACGCGCTTTTCCACGCGCTCTTGTTGTAACGGAAGTCTAAATACGTCCGAAATTCCTGCAGTCAGGGCAAGATTTCTCAAATTTGCGTTAAAATACCTTAACACCAGAAAAAAGGGTACGCTCGGCAATTTTCTGTTTTTTAAGGTTTCAATAAGTGAAAGCCCGCCCGCAGCTAATATTTCGCTATCGGAAATAATGGCCGCTATGGGCAATTCTTTAGCTTCCCATTCTTGTACAAACAAAATTCCGTTATCAAAATAGACCAGTTGCTTCCCTTCAAAGTCACAACCTTCCAGAAAAGAACGTAATGAATTTTCTGCGAAGCCGATAAGCGCAATGATTTGGTTATCACGATCTGTTTGGTAAGATTTTTCCATTAGATTGCACTTTTTCCAGCCCTTCTCAATACCATTTTTATCCTGGCTTCTAGTTCTGCCGGATTAAAAGGTTTCACCACAAAATCATCAGCACCCGCATCAAGACATTTTATCCGTTTATCAGAGCTTTCCTCTCCGGATAATATCAAAATCGGAAG
Organism: Bacteroidota bacterium; assembly: GCA_037032985.1. Classification (GTDB taxonomy): domain Bacteria; phylum Bacteroidota; class Bacteroidia; order Sphingobacteriales; family Sphingobacteriaceae; genus Pedobacter. The sequence continues at coordinate 117,452 of JAZBLB010000010.1, read as the reverse complement.
GGTACGGAAAAAATCGCTTACTTTAAGTTGCTCTATCAACTCAAGGCCAGTCATGTTCGGTGTGTTAAGGTCAGATATGATCAAATCCGGTAGGTTGCCCGCTTGTAAAAAAGCCAATGCGCTCAGGCCATCAGGTCTTATATCTATGCGATAGTGTGCGTTAAGAATTTCATCAAGTACAGCCTGCATAAATTCATCATCCTCAACAAGAAGAATATGGATCCTGGGGTTATTTGTTTTGCTCATAGGGGAAAGACGTAATTAAGAGGATTTTTGCAGATAAAGAATAACCTTTGTCATAGTAATCATTAACAAGATGTTAATGAGAAACGACTCCGGTATAAATTATCTAAATCACCTGAAAAAATAAATATAATAAATACATTTCAAATCCTGAACATCTTCTAAAATGTTTAACTGGCGACCTACAATATTAAGAAAAAAATCATCATCAATTGTGTTATTATTCCTTCAAGGGGTAACAAATTGGTAATGCTTTCATTATAATGACGAACTTTCCAAACCACCTACTGAAATATGACTATCTGATTTAATTGTAACAATAATTATACCTTAGCGGTTTTGTAATGACTGCTTAAACAGACAACAATAGCGTGCTAATGATCACTTTTTGATCTCCAAAACACCTGGATTGATGTCTTAAATGAATAAACCGCCTTTTAAAATTTTCGTTTTATGGAGTTTTTTATAAATTTATACAGATTATAAATAACCATTAATGGACATTCATTTTTTGACGCTCGGAATTGCCCAGTTAAACAGACTCTTTCCATACTTTCTAATATTAGATGCCAATATGGATATTTCACATATTGGTGAGGTATTAAAAAACAGTGGTGAAAATAGTATTGGAGAAAATTTTTTCGATCATTTTGACGGCATCGAACAGCATGAAATTAGCAGTCTGCAAAATTCAGGTACCAGCACAACAATAAGTTCAAGGTTTTCATCTGTTTCAATTATTGGAAAATGGGAGGAGTTATCACCTCAAAAACTATATTTATTTGCCGGTGAAAAGCTCTTAGAAAATTATAAGCAGCCAACACATGAACTGATCAGCACTCACGTAGTAGACGAAGAACCCGCAGACGTGAAGGAGGTGTTTTTGGCCACGATGAGCCATGAAATCAGGACCCCAATGAATGCGATTATCAGCATGTCGAATCAGCTTTCGCAAACCCCACTGAGCAATGATCAGGATTATTACCTGCAAACGATACAGACGGCATCTAAAAAACTGTTGGAAATTATTGATGATATGTTGGAGGTTTCGGCACTCAATGCCGGGCAATTACAATTAGAACTTATTGGGTTCGATCTCTCTGTAATCCTCTCTGAAGTCATGCAGATGGTGGAAGATGATGCACAGAAAAAAGGATTAGCAATTGCTTATCAATTGCCAGAAGATCCTGTGCTTTCACCTATATTAATTGGAGATCCTTACAGAATTAAACAGGTGGTTGAAAATTTGATGAGCAATGCCGTTAAGTTTACAGAAAGTGGATCTGTGAGGTTAACTGTTTCAGTATTAAATGAAGAGCCCGATGAGCAGGAAATTGAAATTGTGGTAACAGATACCGGAATTGGAATGGCTCCTGAATTTATCAGCCGTTTATTTGATAGTTTTAGTCAGGAGTACGAATCGGTATCGCGAGAATATGGCGGTACAGGGTTGGGTATGAGTATCTCCCGGAAATTAGCAGATGAAATGGGCGGCCACTTCAAAGTGGAAAGTGAGAAAGGAGTGGGGTCAACAATTTCTTTTCTTATTAAGCTTCAGAAAGGTTCATCAACAGACCTCCCTCAATTAATAAAAAGAACTTACGATGAGGAACTCTTTGCCGGAAGGAGGATTCTGATTGTTGACGATAATGAAATGAACAGGCTGGTTGCCACTACCATATTATTGAATTGTGGTGCACAGGTTTTAAATGCTGAGGATGGTCAAATGGCCCTTAATATGGTTAAGGAAGATTTCTATGATATTATCCTGATGGATATCCAAATGCCGGTGCTTGATGGATATGAAACCACCCGAACGTTGAGGCGGCAGCAATATACGGGTAGGATCATTGCACTAACAGCATCTGTGGCTCCGGGAGAAAGGGAGAAATGTATTGCTGCAGGAATGAACGATTACCTCACCAAACCCATTGATGAAGATCTGCTAATTGCTGTGGTAGGCGGTTGGATGGAAAGCAAAGAAGCTGTTCCGCTACCCGAGCCGGAAGTTGCCGCTCCCTTATACAATCTGGAAGGCCTGAGGGTAATTAGCAAGGGGCGCGAAGATTTCGTTACCAGGATGATTGAGATGTTTTGTCAGCAGGTGCCCGAGGCATTAAGTAATCTAAACGCTTGTTTTCAGCAAAATGATCTTGCTCAGGTTTCCAAACTTGCCCATAAACTGAAATCAACTGTCGATCACCTCGAAATCAAATCTATTCAACGCACCATCAGAAATATTGAGACACTGAGTGAAGATCATGGGAGCAGGGAAGAACTAACAGTGATGGTTGATGAGATTAACGCTGTGCTTAACCGCGTAATCGAATCACTTCAGCTGGAAATTAAATTGCGAAATGAGTAGCCGTTAACCAAATATTTTCCTGCTCAACAGGCATTCTTTTGGAGGTATGGTACTTGCTGGCATCAGCCAATTTGCAACTACTAACCTTTAAATTTTCTGTAATAATTAGATAAAAAATCAGCCATTCTTTTTCCCAGGAGCATATTTGCCAGTTTCCCGGCCGGGCTATAATCAGCATCCTGTAGCCATGAGGCTGCAAAATGGTGAATGCAAAAAGTATTTTCGGTAACCTTAATCTTCAATGTTTTCCAACTCTTCGGACTAAAATAATCACTTGGATAAATGGTGCAGTAATGATGGATGTGCTGCAGGCTATTATCTATTTTAAGCGATTTTTTTAATTTCATAAAGGCGGTAATGCTTTCTGTATTGGGATGGAGATCCAACCCTCCACCTGGCAGGTAAAAGCTTCGGTTATGATAGTAGGAAAGTAAATCATTAATCCATTCGCCATCCTTTATGCTTCCCATGATTGCAGAAGACAGCAATAAATTATCCTCAAACCCTGTGAAAGCATTATGCAGAAGCATGACCTCATCCAACGGCTTTACAAACTCCACATCAGTATCCAGGTAAATTCCGCCTACTGTTTTAAGGGCATGGAGCCGGCAAACATCAGAAACGAACGCAAATTTGCGTGCCTCGTACGCTTCACGGGCATACTGATATTGATTGATATCAAAATTTTTCTCGCTCCAAACCATGATTTCATAATCCGGGAGGTATTGTTTCCAGGAAGCCAGGCATTTCAATACCAGCTCGGGCAGTTCGCCGTTACCAAACCAGCAGTAATGTATAATTTTTTGGATCATCCTATTGCTCTGCTTTTAAGTTTTTTATAGCTCTCATACAACTCCGAACGTTCAAACTTCATGAATAAAGAAACCACAAACAAGATGATTCCGATAATTAGACTATTGGTGAGGAAACTGATCCAGGAATCAATAATGAATAAATCTAGTTTTTTCCAACCATAAGCAATTGCCAGTAGCAGCATAAACCCGCTTAGGCCTTTGATCATCTTGACGAAAAAATACCAACGTTTTTCTTGTAAGCAGTAGGCAGCGTATAAAGGTGTAAAAGTAAGGTGACTGAATACACCGCTAATTAAGGCCGCGACTGGTATGGCGTATACACCTAAGTTACTATAGAGACAAAGTACCATCACCAAAATATAATTTAAAACAGAAATAAATATGCCCCATATGGAAGCCATTCTAAGTTTATTCGTAATCACAAAGATATGATAAACCGTTTCAACTGTTCCATGAACGATAAATGGAACAAGGGTAATGATGGATAACAGGTGTAAACCGTGGGCATCCTGAGTGGGTAACCATAAATGAAAAAAATCTTCTCCATAAACAAAAAATACAGCCAGTGGTACCAGCACTACTAGGAATATGGCTTTAAAAGATTGGTCTAATGTGTGTTTCAATTTGTTGAAATCATTCTGGGCATAAGCCTTAAACATTTCTGGCAAAAAGATAGGCACAATAATTCCCAATAGGATGTAGATGGCATTTGGGATAAATTTAGTCAGCGATAAAAAACCCATACCAGAGGCACCAAAGAAATGGTTGGCAATCAGCAAATCCAGTTGGGTGTTAATCACATTCGAAAGGGCCATAATAGAATTCCAGATTCCGGCACCTACCACGAGCGATAAGGTACTTTTGGAAAAGAAAGCCCAGTCAATCGCAATTTCAGGTAGCAGTTTTTTAGTCAGTCTGTAGTTTGCAATCAGCGTATAAAGCGAGATGACGGCAGTAACCAAACCGAGGAAATAGATTTTTGGGGTGAACAGGTAAAACAGCAATACAATCGCGGCCAGCTTAATGACATTAGAGGCAATATTGATATAGGCCAGCTTATCGAACCGGTTTAGCGCAAATGCAGTGACAGAAAAAACAGCTGAGGAAACATTGATGATTAAGCTGATAAACATGAAAATGAAGAGCAGCCTCACATCAGCAAAAAGGTGATTTGGAATATCGAGAATGTTGCTGATAAAAAAGCAGAATAATGCACTAACCAGGATAAAGAAAAAGGAGATTAGAAAATTCCCGAACAGGATGGAATTGAAATAAGTATTTACTTCTTTGATTTCTTTCTTCTCTAAACTGATGGTAATGTAGCGGCTAGACATCGAATTAAGTGCCGTACTGATAATCCCGGCATACATGATGAAGTTATTGGTGAGCGGAAAAAAGCCATAGGCTTCTTTGCCTAAATGCTCCACAATATATGGGGTGAGAAAGAAAGAAATTCCAATACCAGAAAGCGCACTAAAGAGATTGGAAACTAGGTTAATTACAAAACGTCTTCTATCCATATAAACAGCTTCACGAAAGTACTGGTTTTTTTTAAATTTTAATGCCAGATAAAAGCGCTGCAATATTTTTCTATTTTAGTGCCTCCACACTAACTATTAAAAAAATTAAATTGGAACCACTCGTATCGATTATTATCCCTTGCCATAATTCGGCTAAGTTTATTCAGGCTACTTTAGATTCGGTTATTGCTCAGGATTATTTATCGTGGGAACTCATTATCATCGATGATCGATCTACGGATAACACCCTGAACATTGTAGCAGAATTTGGCGCTAAATACGGCAATGTAGAAATTATTCCGCTAACTGAAAATAAAGGTGTTTCTAATGCACGGAATGTGGGCATGGCAAAGGCCTCAGGAAAGTACATTGCTTTTTTAGACAGTGATGATCTCTGGCTGAAAAATAAGTTAAGCCGCCAGGTTGCCTTTATGGAAGATAAATTGTTAGCGATGACTTTCTGTGCTTATCAAAGAATTAACGAAGACGGAGCCATCATCTCTGGGGTAACACCTGCACCTTACAGCGTGGGTTACCAAAAATTGTTATCGCATAACATGATCATATTTTCTACCTCTATGGTGTTAAAAAGTACGATTGGCGATTTGCAGTTTTCTAAGGCAGGGCATGAGGATTGGATATTTTTTCTTCAGTTATTTAAAAAGTGCCAGTTGGGGTATGGGATCAATGAATCATTGGCCTTATACAGAATCCGGAAAGATTCACTCTCTGCCAATAAACTAAAAGCAGTGGTAAAGACCTGGAAAATTTTGCGGGAAAGTGAAAAATTAGGATTGGTGAGGTCGATGTATCATTTCAGCATCTACGCTGTGTTAACGGTATTGAAAAGGTTAAGGTAGATTTAATCTCGAAGCTTAAATCCTAAATTCCTGCTGTTTTTACCATGAGTAAAATTCCATAACAGCCCCTTCACAACCCATTTTGCCAGGTGAGCTTGACGGTTAAAAATGAATTTGAACACTGCCTTCGGGCAAGCAACCAAAGTATAATAGATCGAAAAAAGAATGGTATTGAGCAAAGAGGTGTTCTTTCTGATAAAGAGCATTCGGTTGCGGGTAAGAAAATATATTTTCAATGGACTTTGCATGCCCACACTCATCGATTCTTTGTGGTATACCCGTGTGTTGCCCGTAAACCAGATTTCTTTACCTATGCGCCTGAATTTTTCACACCAGTCTAACTCTTCATAGTATAGAAAATAGCGCTCGTCCATTAATCCGGCTTTCAGCACATCTGCTTTCCGGCACATCACTGCAGCACCATGGCAATAACCTGTTTGATAAGTTTGCTCATCATACTGGCCTTCATTTACTGCTAATTCTCCAATGGTTGCATTGCGGCCTGTCAGTTGGTTTACAGCAGTAAAACCAGCATATTGAACCACATTTTTTCTATCGAAGTATAAAAGTAAGGGAGACAGGAGTCCGATATGTTCATTTTTTTCAAACTCACCACATAAGCTTTCAATACAGCCGGCAACAATTTCGGTATCGTTATTCAATAAGAAAATGTAATCGCCACTTGCCTGTAGGATCCCTAAATTATTACCACCGGCAAAGCCGAGGTTTCTTTCAGATTGGATGTATTTGATGTTTTCAAAATGTGGTTTAAAGGTAAGTTCCTGACGTTGTGTTGCACCATTATCCACAATAATCACTTCCACACCGCTTCCATGATAATATTGATTGATGGATTTAAGCAAAGCAATTGTTAATTCTTCCTGGTGAAAATTAACGGTAATGATGGAAGTAGACGGCATATGCTTTATGGTATTGAAGTTAAACAGGATAATTAAAAAGAAAAGGCTACTGCGTAAAGGCTTCCAGGTTTATATTGATCTTGATGCATTGGCGCTGGATACTTCCTTAATGGCCTGGTAAATTTTAGCAGCACTTTTCTCCCAGCTATGGGTGTGTGCAAAGCTAATCCTTTCGGCTACCAGTACCTCGCTATCGTCAATCAACGCTTTCTCGGCCAGCGTAATATAGTCTTCTTTTGTTTCACCCAGGTAAACGTAATCTTCAAAAATGCTCATGGCCTCCGTTTTAGTGGCGATAGTGGGTTTACCCATTGCCAGGTATTCATCAATTTTACGCGGATAGTTGCCAATAGTAAGCGGATTGATGGCTTGAGGATTTAAACAAATATCGAATCCATTAATATAGGCCGCCAGCATTTCAGGTGCCTTGCTACCCAAGAAATGTACATTTGGTAGCTTATGAAGTTCACTTTTTCTAAAATCATCATCTTCCGGGCCAACCAGAACAATACTCCAGTCAGGCTTTTCACGGGCAAGGTGAAGCAGAATTTGTTCATCAAGCCTATTGGATATAATTGCACCTACGTAACCGAGGATGGGTCCGTTAATAGCCGAAAGATCTGCTGGCAATGGCATATTGCCCGCATTTTCAAGCAGGCTAAAATCACATCCCTGTCCAACATCAAAGGCATTTGCGTTATATGTTCTACAATAATTGGCCAGAAAAACAGAATTAGCAACACATAAATCACTGTTCTTAATCAGCTCCGGCTCCATGTATTTACCGTGGTATTGCCAGTAGGGGGTAGCAATGATGTAGTCTCTGGAATAATATACGCTTACCGCAGGTTTTAAGAGTTCTTTTAAATGGAAACTTCTAAAAATATCGTTATCATTAAACAAGACGAAGTTTTTAAAGTCCAGTTGTTTCGATGCCAGCAGGATATCTTGGGCAAACTTCTGATTATTCAACTTGTTTAACCAACGGAAAAGAGACATCACTTTTATCCAGTTGATGGATTCTATAATTATTTTAGGGTCATACACCCACAGGTTAGGGCTTACCTGCTCCAGGCCATTTGCCTTGCCTGCAATAATTTGTAGTCGTTTCTTAACCACTGGTGAATTTCTGTGCTGTAAACTTGTTCTCCTGTCTAAAGGTGCATTGATGTACAATACGCGGTTATTCTTGCTAAATTCCACCGCAAGGTCTTTGCAGTTACTGCCAATGGTAGTATCCCAGGGTTGTTGGCCAACAATAATAATGTCTCTGTTTTCTAAAATCGACATTTTCTACTTCTTTAAGGTATGTTTTGATGTACGTAACCCACTGATGAAACCGAAGATTCCAAACAGGAGGCCTGCAAGGGCAAGTAGTTCTATTGGCATGGCGGTTCGTTTGTTTTTACTGTTTTAGACTGATGTGGGGTAACCATGAAGGATTTTTTTGCCTTACCGATGCTCAATAGCGCAATCACCATTCCGATCATTGCCCTTGGAATTTGTAAAATAGCCAGGTAAAGTCTTTTATCTGCGTAGAATCTTTTAGGGATAGCAATGAGTAGCGTAAAACAGATACATAAAAACAAAGCCGTCCAGAATTCCTGGCTAGGGCCAATGGGATTGAAAAACGATTGCGCAGCCATTACAAAAAGCAATGCAAGCAATAAAATTCTAGGGACTAAAAAAGTTTGTAATGTTTTGTTAAAGAATTCAAAGTTACCCCGAAATAATTCCCGCAAACCTTCAAAGGCATAGAGTTTGAGAAATTCGATTTGCGATGCAATCCATCTCGTCCGCTGGTTGGTAAAGACCTGAGCGTTTTCCACCTTCTCATCGTAAACGTATACCTCATTGAGATAGGCCACTTTTATCTTATCTTTTGCAATCAGAAAATCCAGTTTTTTATCCTCTCCAATGGTTTCTCCCACAGCGTTTAACAAGTGATAGAAATACGAGAAATCAAAAGCCATTCCCGATCCGATCAGCGTTGCCGATAAACCCATTACTGCATGTCCTTTTCTGTAAATCTGATTATTTACTTCCTCGTTGCAGGCATCTAAATAAGCAAAGCTAGTATCTACATCTTTAGCTGTTCGGTGTACCTGAATAACTTTGTTTCCCTGCACAAAGTAACTGTTAATGTAATTCAAACAATCGGTACCCAGTACATTATCCACATCCAAAACCATGGCAATGTCGAAACCATCATCCTGAAGCTTTTCCATCCCAAAGCGCATTGCTTTGCCTTTGGTACTTTTTTCAAAAAAAACTTCGATTACTTTAGCGCCCATTTGCTTTAGCATTGTATTGGTCTCGGCTTGCAAACCATCGGCAATTACCACTACTTCAAATAATCCGTTATAATGATGTGTTAGCGCAGACCGTACACTTTCTATAATGACGGTATTCTCTTTATAAGTGGGAAAGAGAAGGGCGATCTTTTTGTATAGTGCAGCTTGTTTTTGTAAGGGAGGCAGCGAAAATAAGCCAGCAAGTGCAAAAAAAAGAAGGTATAAACAGTTAATCAGCAAGTAAATGCCTAACACCCAAAACAAAAAATCCAGGAGGTTAATTATAATCGATTCCATCAGCTGCTGTTTGTTTTAGTTTCTTATCTAACCAGGGCGCAATAAACACGAATGACCACGACATGAACATGATAACTGAGGAGGGCATGCCATTCATTACCTCGTTGCCGTAGCTGCAAATAAAGCAGGCAACAGTACCGGCGGTAAGGGCAATCATTTTTGCCTTTAACTTCTCGTCCTGAATTCTCCATACAATACCGCTGCACTTGCCAATAATATAGGCGGTAAGTGAAAACCAGATCAGCAAGCCGACCACCCCATACATTACCCACACTTTGACCCAGTAACTATCTGGCGGGATGTTGGCTACAGGTTTATCACCATTGTAAGTGGTTCCGTTCATGCCGCTCATGCCCAAACCGGCGCCAAAGGGCAATTCTTTCATGATTGATTTTAGTTTCTTCTGATTATCCAGCCTTACTTTAAATGAGGCATCTTCTGGATTTAAGGCGCTTCGTAACCGGCTGATCTGAAAGATATTATCGCCGATGGTGGTGTATTTTAAAACCGCAAAACCGCTTGCAAATAATAAAATGCCCAGCACCAGCACTTTAAAGCTTTTACTTAAAAACAGTGCATAGCCAACGCCAGCCGCCAGGGCAAATAATGCGCCACGGGTACCAGAAATGGCCATCCCATATAAAAACAGGAGCGTGGCTAACCCGAAAATAACCTTTTTGCCGAAGCTAAAAGGTCCCATAAACAGGGCCAGTGAAATGGCAGCCATAATGGCCTGCGAGGCGCCGAACTGACCAGCATCAGAATAAATCGAAAATACCCGGAGTTTACCTTTGATGATGTGGGTGCCTTCATTTCCCATCGCCATCCATTGTTGTTCTCCACCGGTAAGGCCAAAATAGAGTTGCTTGATGCCATAAAAACAAGCAAATGAAGAAAATAACAGGATAAAAATGATAAACCGGTTTAAGTCTGACTTGCTGTTAAAAAGCAGAAAGACCAGAGGTGCAATGAGCAGCCAGCTAAGTGCAACAAACCGGAGTTCGTTAAACCAGGCAACCAGGCTTCCGCCATACGGGTTTAAGATTTGCAACAAGCTGATGGCAAACCAGATTATGGAGATTAAAATATGGTCGTTTCTTAAACTCTTCCAGTTAAACCGGTCCATGTTAATCAAAATGCTACACCAGGTTAGTAGCAATATCGCTTCCATGGCCAGGCCAACAGGTAGTTGCAAAAATGATTTAACTAGAAAGCCTAAAAAAAAGCAATAGGCGAAATAGGCCCAGAATGCCACCCGCGGATCTTTAAAAACCGATACCAGAAATGCGCCCATTACCGCTACGGCCACAGCGCACAATGGCCCCAACACGCCGAATTTACTGATGGAACCCGCCACCAATACAGAAAGGCACAGGGCAATAATAAAAAAGATAACCTTTTTTTTATTGTCGGTAATATAGGTGTTCAGTTTTTTAAGCATGGATTTGCTTATTAGGCTTTAACACCGCTAATTACCCATCCTGCAAACTTAGGGTCTTCGTTGAGTTGCACTACCTTGTCCATTTCCTGGCTGTTGATGGAATCTCCGGCCATAAATAACCCAATGTAGTGATCTGTAAAAAACATCCATTCTTTTATAGCAGATGAGCTATCAATAGGATCCATAAATACCAGAATCAAATCAAACTGAGTATTGAAGTTTTTAAAAACCTGGTCAACACTTTCCTGGTGTCCTCTTTCTAACAATGAATGGCCACCCAGGTTGCTCTTTAAAAAAGTGATAGACTCGGCGGCAACGACCGTCGACCCCGCTAAAACATCTCCGATAGATTGATTGGTTGCCGGTTTTGAACCTGCCAGTTCGGCTGCCACTTCACTATCCCCAATCACCAGGATTTTTTTGCCTAGCGAGGCAAATGAATGGGCTAAACCAACCAGTGTGAACATTGGAGATTTTGAAGACCTTAACCGCGTTACGCCCAGTACTTTCTGATTTTTGCTGGTCAGTAAATGATCAAGTTCGAAACGTAAGGCCCGCATCTGATCTTTAAACAAGGAAATCTGCTGATCTGCCTGTTCCTCTTGCCATACCGCTTTGATGTCCCGGTTTTTGGTGTTAATGAAATTTAACTCACCAATCACTTTGCCTTTGGTGGCGATTCTTAATTCCCGGGCATTGTTAATAGAATGATCTACATAATAAATCACCAGTAGCAGGAAGAAACAAATGGCTACACTCGCTATGCCGCTCAAGGCCATGTAAATTGGTTTTTTTGATGATTCAGGAACGGTAGGTATACCTTCCTGAACCAGTTGTAACCGCAAACCGATGTTTTTATCGAGGCTGGTTTGGTTATAACGGCTCAAAATTTCGAGGTATTCTTTGGTGGCTACATCCGCATTGCGTTCAAAATCCTGAACGCCAGCATCAAAAGGAACCATTCCCCTAAATTTTTCATTGAGTTTCGCCAATTCCAGATCAATGTCTTTTATGCCTGCTGTGGCTTTTTCTAATTCTATGCCTATTGAGATGCGGCGTTGTACAAGCGTTTGTTTGGCAACCAATGGATCACTTACGTAGCGATCGTTAGATTTTAGTAGTTTTGCACTCAATAAAAGCTGTAAAGAATCTACTTTCTTTTTATCTGCAGCTTTATAACCTCCATCCAGGTAAATGTTCTCAGCAACTTCTATTTTATTTTTGATATTGAGAATATCCTGATTATCTACAATTACTTCGGCGCCAAGATACCGGTCAACACTGCGGCCATCTAACTTTTCGTTTACACTTTTTAATGCAGCTACTGCAGCCTGCCTGTCTATGATGGCCTGGTTCTTTTTGTTTTCGTTATCGGTAATCTGTTGATAAACAATTTGCGACTGCTTATCAAGGTTCAGTACCCCGTTCTGAATTTTATAATCTTTTAACTGGCGGATCCGCGCATTCATGATGGCTTCCTTTTTCTTAAGCAGGGAATCCAAAACCAATATCGACGTATTTTTATTGCTGATCTGATCCAGGCTATAGTTGTTGATAAAATCGCTCGAGAGGGTATTCACCACAAAAACAGACAGTAGCGTGTTTGGAGATACGAATTCAACAGAGATAAAATCACTGTTTTGTTCATGGTTGATATCCAGTTTTTTATTCAGGCTTTCTGCATCATAACCCATAGACATTACCAACTTCCAGAGCATAAGCTTTCCGTTATCTAAAGGCGTTAACACGGCTCTGTTCAGCAACCGGGTTTCAAATAAACGGATAGCTTCCTGTTTATCACTTGCGCTGAGGTTTTTCATTTCTTCACTAAGCGGCTTAAAAGGTGCATCCGGGTTTTTCAGGTCGTGTAAGATTAACCGGTAAGACATTAAACTCATGTTCTTCGGCATCCGCATTACATCAATAATGGTCGTAAACTGCTGATTCAGTTTAATGATAATATCTGGACCTGAATAACCCTGCACTTCAGAAGCTACCTGGCGGGATGGATCTAACAAGCCGGTAGAAATCTGGGCTACAGATTTGTATTGTTTGGGAAGATTTCTGATCAGCAAGAAAGTAATGATCAGGGTTAAGGCAGGAATCAAAACCAATAACCACTTATATTTTCTCGTGAGATTTAAAAATTCTTGAATATTCATATTTCTTATTTCACGTTTTCTAAGGGTACACCGATTAATGCTTCCAGCGATTCTTTCGCTTTCAATAAATTGAGCTCTGCCAGTAACCGTTCAGAATTGGCATAAGAAGTGATGGTTTTTGCTTTTGTATAATCGTCTAAACTGGTTTCGCCTTTTTCAAACCGATACCTAAGCCCATCACTGGCGGCTTTATTATCGGTAAATGTTTGTGCTTTTACTTTTAAATCTGCGGCTTCACGTAAATAGTCGTAGTAGTTTTTTTTCACTTCAGAGGTGAGCAGTATATCATATTCCTGCGCCTGGTACATTTTTTCGTTATGTTCTTCCTTTGCCTGCCTAACAAATGCTGGCGTGCGGAATATGATGCCCATATTAAAGAAAATGCCAAGCTGAAGCCCGTTTAGTGTAAAGTTATTGGTGGTGTTTACCTTATAAGTGTTGTTAGGGCTATAGTTATACGAGGCCGTAAATGCATCCAGATAAGTAGCTCTGGCCACGCCAATTTTAGCCTTTGCACTTAGCTCACTCGCCTTGTACATTTTTCTTTTGGGATAATTTTGTTTTGCTAATTCAACATACTTTTCCAAAAGCATGTAATTAATATTTCCAATGAAGCTCTCCTGAGCAAAGATGTTTCCGGAAAATAAAAGAATAGTAAAAATTAGAATAATTCTTTTCATTAGTTTGGTTGGTACCTTTCTGGTGGGGGACGTAAAAAAATTATAAATAGACTTACAAATCTAATTAATTAGTTTTTTTTTTTTTGAAGGTTTTAAATGTTTTTCGCTTTTAAGGCTAAAATGTTGACAATAATCATCAGCATGTTGCGTTGTACCAATTCTTCTTTATGAAAAATAAGCTGTTAAAGGTTACTGAAAGGAATAGCTGGCATTTAAATAAAGTCAACTAAACTTTTTAAAGTGGAATAAAAAGTAGTTCACCCTGGAAATCTTTCGCGTTTGTGTAGCAATAAGAAGTTTATTGTTTATTTCCTTTACAATGTGTTATTTTTCATAAGAACCCTTCGAACCGATGTATTAAAGATGATTTAATTTGACTGATAGTAGCCTAATGAATAAATCAACTAATCTCGGTTTCCCATTTAGAACATGTGCTTTGATAGTTATTTCTAATCTGCCGCTAACAAATTTCTACGACTTTCTATACTGTGCTGGTTGCAGTCTATATTCTGATTTGAATGCGCGAGAAAAGGCACTTACATTTTCAAATCCACACATCCAGGTGATCTCATGTACAGGTTTGCAAGTCTGTCGTAATAATTCCAGCGCTCGAGTGAGTCTGACGTGAATCAAATACTGATGTGGTGTTCGATGGAAAGCCGATTTGAACTGCCTGATCAATTGAGGTATGGATAAGCAAGATGCATTACTTAATACTTCCAAGTTCGATTGTTCCATATAACAGGATTCTATCAGATCTTTTGCAACACATAACCGCTTATATATTTCAATTCTCGTGTACGGTTTAACTGCCTTTATCCTGTTTATATGATCAGTTCCCGATAATTGTATAACAATTAAGTCTCGCAAGATAAACATCAGATGCTCATCAACTATCGAATTAATGTATCCATTACTATTGAGTGTTGAAATTAAAACAGTTAATTTAATTTGTAGTTCGTGGTTGATATTCGTTAGTGTTTGAATGAACTCCGGGTTTATCAGTTTAATCATAGATGGATTATCAATAAGAAACTCTTCTTGGAAGAGTAAGTCTTGAAATACTGATGAAGCAAACTCTTCTTTAAAAAAGATCGACAAACTCCTTACATCCTCAGTGGTATCTATTCTGGATGAATAAGCTTGATTGTTATTCATCATTAAAAATTTTCCTGGTCTAACGGCAACCTGCCGATTGCCTATACCATACCATTCTTCACCGTCTAATACCGTTTTAAAAGAAAGGCAGCCAACATGATGATCACACACACTGTAGCTGCTCAACGCATTAAAAATAACGTTACTTTTCTTAAAAAGACTAAAATGACTCTGCAGATCAAAATCTGGTTTCGCATGATCTGGAAGACTTTTGAAATACATATCGTTACACAAATAAAAGTATTAATTCACATTTTTTCACTTCTTTCTTAAATTGATCATTTATGCACATTTTAGAATGTATTAAAAATTTATTCTTGCAACGGTAATTGATTATAAACTACACCATAACAAAATCGGTTCAGAATTCATGGAAAAAAGAAAGATATCAAATTTAATTTTATTTACAACTTTTTATGCGAAAGCTGTATACCTACTATTTTTTTTTAGTTTGGTTTCACAGATTGCTACTGGTCAAAATGTAAGGTACGATACCATACGTTATGCCAAAGAGTATCATGAAAAGCGCATAGTTACTTTCAGTAGTGAAAAGATGATAAAAGATAAAATCATATTTTTGGGCAATAGTCTTACCCAGTTTGGCGATTGGAAGAAACTTTTAGGAGATTCTACGGTAATTAACCGGGGAATCGCAGGTGACAACACTTTTGGGGTATTAGCCCGTTTAAATGACATCATAATTCGTGAGCCTCGCAGGCTTTTTATCGAAATTGGAATAAATGATATTTCTCAAAATATCCCAGAACTAATCATTACCCAAAATATACTTGAAATTGTTAAGCAGGTTCACTCACATTTACCAGGTACACAGGTATACCTTACAAGTATCTTACCAACAAACAACAATGTGAAAATGGAGTATCCCGCGGCATATGGCAAGGATAAGCAGATCAACTTTGTCAATAGCAAATTAGTAAGGCATGCAATTCGAGGCAATTACACTTTCATTGATTTAAATAGTAAGGTTAAAGATAGAAATGGAGAACTTGATATCAAGTATGCTAAGCCTGATGGACTTCACCTTAGTGACCTGGGCTATCAGGTTTGGATAAACCTGATCAACGGAGCAATAATACACCAGTGAAAGACATGATTTAGTCCATTTCTGGCGATAGTGTCTTCAGGGGCTTATGGAATAATAGGTGTTATTTTCATACAAAACCACCTAGATATTAAGCCGGTTATATCTTTTTTAGTTCAGATTGCGCAGTTGATTTCATTAGACATCGCTTTATTGTTTTTCTTGTTGTTTGCTATGATAATAACAATAAAATAATGGAAAAAAGTAAAAAAACATCCTTTCTTAAGTGCGCTAAAAATGACAACACTTATTAACACTGCTTTTATAATTTAGTTGACATTACACTCAACCATAATTATTTTAAGGATACTTCAAAAGAGTTGGTTGTTGCAAACCTCATTCATGATGCTGTACATGCCTATCTCTATCAGACAAATAGCAATTACCGGACGCTTCCACGGTCGGAGCAACATAACTTTCTGTTCCAGAATTTTGTCAAGGATATCGCACAGTACATGACAAACAAATATGGGATGAATTCTACCGACGCATTCAGTCTTGCCTGGGCTGGGATGGGTGAGGTTTTTGAGAGTGCACCGAACGATACCGAATACCCTATCGGTGATGGGAAAACATCACTAAGTCTGATATCAGTGGTGCAATAGCACCTTACGGTTATGTTGGTGAAGGGTCAAAGGGTCCGCCAAATTGTCCGAAATAAACTTACCTTTAAACCAATGAAAGCAATTAAATTTATCATATTGTTTGCCAGTCTTTTTTCATTTCATAGCTGTATCGCACAGCAGCGTCAAAATGATAAAACGAAGCTGCAGCAATTCTTTCAGCAGAATGCCGATTCTACAATTATCCTTGGCTTTGACAAAGTTCTCTTGGAACCGGCGAAGTATCTCATATTAAGTAAACACGCCGATACGATATCCGCTTTTTATTATGGAATGGTTGGAGAGACACTGGAAAACATTCCGTTAGAAATCCGCCGGAAGTTAAAGCAATAAGAGTATCTGCGAGTACACTCCCCGTTGACTTTAACGCAAATTTCCATGTAAAGGCTCTGTCATTGGAAAAAGGCGCGCTCTATGGAATAGTCTCGTATCAATTAAGCCATGGAAACTTGATGATGATAAAACTATTGGTGAGGGGTGCAACAATAATATCATCTATGATGGACATGGGTTAAGTTTGTATCTAATCACCGCTGAAATAAAGCATCTATATTTTTATGAACCGAAATTCTATTTGGAAAATAAATGCCCTGGGGTAAATGAGCGCAGACGGCTGCTTGAGATTCAAAGTATATTCACGGGCTTTTTCGAACCAAAAGACTGAAGCTGGAAGTATCTCTGCAATTATTTCTTTCCCTGATTATATAAGCGATCTAATGAGACCTCGATTATAAAATCTTAATGCTTGTGAAATATACTTTCTTTGATTGTTATGATGGACACAAATTTTCACATTGTAGGTTCCATCTGTTTTCTTGTGGTGTTCAAACACCGTGGCGCTAACGGTTGCCATAATCTTGAGGTTAGCACGCAAAATCTTTGTAACCTATTTGTAACGGTTTTGCGTGGACTTTGACAAAAACTATGTAAAACCCGCTTTAAAGGGGGATTCCCAAAGCATAGTTGCTGACAGTAATCAGCATCAGAAAACAAAAAAACCGTCTCCAAATTGCTTTGTAAGACGGTTTTTGAAAAGTGGGCCCACCTGGGCTCGAACCAGGGACCAAAAGATTATGAGTCTTCTACTCTAACCAACTGAGCTATAGGCCCCGAAAAAACTATGTTTTTTGCGAGTGCAATGTTACAAAATTGCATTCAATTTGAAAAACTTTTTTTCGAAAATTAACGTAAATCCTTCATCAACCTAATTTACAGTCTATTGTGTTTATTTAAATCATCCCATACTTGTATCACACTATATAAATGGCATTTAAATTCTGCCAGCGTTTTTCAACTCGTATAATAAATAAGTCAAAATTTCGCTTATAGCCTTAAACACATTATTTTATTTAAATTTAATGTAGTTTTATAACCGTTATTATTGTTAATTTTTAGCTTTTAACCATCAAAGAACTGCCTTAGCATTCTTAAAACAAAAGATTTTATTACATTACCATGCCCATAAACTATAGACAATTGCAACAGGAGGTGGAGAAACACGTTAGCAATTACTTTCGTACGCATCACGATCCACGGTTGGTTTACCATAACTTCGAACACACGCAGGGCGTGGTAGATGCTGCACAACAAATTGCTAATCATTATCAATTAAACGAGCAGGATTTTTTCACTGTTACCGTTGCGGCATATTTTCATGATACAGGCTATTTTGATGATGCTTTGCAACATGAAGCGAAAGGTGCAGCATTGGCCGATCAGTTTTTGGTAGAGAATAACGTAGGGGATGAGGTAAGAGACAATGTAAAGAGTGCCATTTTAGCCACTAAAATTCCGCAGAATCCTAAAAATCAGATCGACAAGATTATTTGCGATGCAGATCTCTTTCACCTGGGCATGGCAGATTTCAGGAAGAACGGCAAGCTGATGCATAAAGAAGTAGAACTGATTTATGATAAAAAAATAAGTAAGCTTGATTGGCGTAAGCGCGATATCCAATTTATGGAATCGCACCGTTACCAAACAGATTATGTGATGTTATTGCTTAACGACCAGAAACTGGCCAATATCAGTAAGTTAAAAAGTAAATTAAGCGTGCAGGAAGAGATTGCAACCGAACAGGAAGAACCGAAAAATGTTGCAACGAATTTAGTACCAGAGCAAGGTAAAAAGAAGGGTAAAGAGGACAGGCCGGATAAAGGCATAGAAACCATGTTTAGAATTACATCAGCCAATAACCAGCGCTTAAGCGACATGGCAGACAATAAGGCACACATCTTAATTACGGTTAATTCCATCATGCTTTCCTTAATTGTCAGTTTACTTTTAAGGAGACTGGAAGATCACGGCAACCTGATTATTCCCACCTTCATCTTATTAATAGTGAGTTTAACCTGTGTGGTAGTTTCTATTCTTTCTACCCGTCCATCTATCCCTAAAGGCGAATTTACGCAAGAAGATATGGATAATAAAAAAGTGAACCTGTTGTTTTTTGGTAATTTTTATAAAATGAGCTTGCCAAGCTACACCGCCGGAATGACTCGGGTAATGAACGACAAGGATTTTTTATATGGTACCCTCATCACCGATGTTTATTCGCAAGGTGTGGTACTGGGGCGTAAATACAAATTGATCCGTTTAGCTTATAATATTTTCATGTTTGGTTTGATTGCCGCGGTATTTGCATTTGTAATTGCCTATGCTGCTTACGGTAAACTGTAATGATGGAAATGATCGAAACAGCCTTTTTTAACAGAGATTTAAGCTGGTTAAAATTTAACGAAAGAATTTTAACCGAAGCAGGACGGAATACAGTTCCTCTACTGGAACGTATTAAATTTCTCGCTATTTTTTCTTCCAACCTGGATGAATTTTATCGGGTGCGTATGCCTGTGCTACTGGCACTAGAGAAATTAAGCAATAAAGATAACAACGATATCCATATTGAGGATGATTTATTGAAGACTGCGAATGAATTAATTTCTCAACAGCAGCAACAATATGGCAGAGTGCTGCAACTGGAGATTATTCCCCAACTAAAGGCGCATCAGGTCAATATGATTTATGGTCAGCAAATTCCGGAAGAAATTCAAAAACCTATAAAGCGTTATTTTTTAAGTCAGGTAATGGCTTTTTTACAACCGGTCTACATAAAAGAAGAGACTAACTTTTTTCCTTCCAATAATGAGTTATACTTTCTCATCACATTAAAACACGAAAATGAGACCAAAGCAGCGGTGTTAAATATTCCATCCAACGAGTTGCCGAGGTTTTTTAAGATAGATAGTGAAGGACAACAGTTTGTTGTTTTTCTGGATGATATTATCCGTTTCCATTTGGACCGGATTTTTCCAAAAGATGAAGTGTTGGGTTGTTTCAGCTTTAAAATAACCAGAGATGCAGAGATTGATCTGAAAGATGAATATTCAGGCAGTTTATCAGAACAGTTGGAAAAACAACTCACCAAACGCGATTTAGGTTTAGCCACCCGTTTTCTTCATCAGCCAGGTATTCCGCCTAATGTTTTTGAGGTGATGAAAAAACTCTTCAACCTCAAAAAAGCAAATATGGTAGAGGGCGGCCAATACCATAACCTGAAAGATTTGATGGGCTTTCCCGTTAAAAATGATCAACTCTCCAACAAGCCCTGGGCAAAAATATGCAATACTGACAGGGTAACGGGAACACTTACCGAAGCAATTACCAAAAAAGATATCATTGTCCACACGCCTTTTCAGAGTTATGAAAGTGTGCTGAGGTTTTTTAACGAAGCGGCAATTGATGAAACGGTAAAAGAAATTTATGTAACGCTATACCGCGTAGCCAGCGATTCTAAAATTGTGAATGCGCTAATTAGTGCCGCTAAAAATGGGAAAAAGGTAACCGTTCTGGTAGAGCTTAAAGCCCGTTTCGATGAAGCCAACAACATCAAATGGGCTAAAAAAATGAAATCTGCTGGTGTAGATATTATTTATAGTGTTACCGCCTTAAAAGTGCACGCCAAAGTAGCTTTGGTAAAACGAAAAATTGAAGACCGCATGCATTACGTGGGCTTGTTTGCCACTGGTAATTTTAATGAAAGCACGGCTTCATTTTACACCGATCATATTTTGATGACAGCCAATAAGGATATGCTGCGGGAAGTAGAGCTCTTGTTTATTTTTCTGGCGAAGCGGGTAAAACCGACGGCTGCCGATTTGATTCCTTTTAAATATTTGCTGGTGGCGCAGTTTAACCTTCAGCAAGCTTTTTTAGATTTAATTGAACGAGAAATTGAGCATGCAAAGCAGGGTAAACCCGCTGCAATTACAATTAAAATGAATAACCTGGAAGAAAAGGTTTTGATAAATAAACTTTACGAGGCTTCCAATTTTGGTGTAAAAATTGAAATGATAGTGAGAAGTATCTGCAGGTTGATTCCAGGTGTTAAAGGCATGAGCGAAAACATTAAAGTAACCAGGATTGTAGATCGATACCTCGAACATGGCCGGGTTTTTGTTTTCCATAACCTCGGTAAACAAGATGTTTATTTAGGTTCTGCTGATTGGATGAATAGAAACATCTACCGCAGAATTGAGGTGTGTTTCCCTATTTATGATGAGCAAGTTAAAACAGAAATCCTGGAAATTATTGACTTGCAAAAACAAGATAATGTACAAGCCGTTTTAATAGACGATAATATGGACAACATTCCCTTTAAAGCGGATGGGATTGCAGTTTCATCGCAAGAAGCAATCTATAATTATTTAAAAGAAAAATATTAAAAACTTTCGTTATGATTAAGAATAGAACAAGACTGGCATCATTAGTAGCTGCATTCGCAATGGCATTTATTGGCGTTTCCTGTGTAAACGAAAAGCATGATGATCAGGCCAAAGATAAAACTGAAACCGCCACAGAAAGCACTTCAGCCAGTATTGATCAAGCTAATTTCCCCTATAACCTGGCCAATCCCGTTAAGTATAATATGCCACAGAACCTATTCGAGATATCAGGTATTACCTTTCACAATGGCGATCCAAAACAGGTTTTTGCCATTCAGGATGAAGATGGGGATTTATTTCACCTGGGCTTAACTGATAAAGATGCGAAATATACAAAGTTTGGGGGTAAAGGAGATTATGAAGATTTGGCTATTCTCAAAGACCAGGTGATTGTGTTAAAAAGCAATGGCGAACTGCATACTTTCCCAATTGCCAAAATTAATCAACCTGAAGTAACCGATGTGGTAAAGACAAAAGATCTGGTTCCAAAAGCAGAATATGAAGGCTTGGCCGCTGATGAAAAAAATGCCACCATTTATATTTTAACGAAAGAGGTTAAGAAAGGTAAAAAGGGCGAAACCGAAATTTTTGCCTTCAAGGCTGATAAAGGTACCTATACAGCAGCTGGAACGTTTTCTTTATCTCACAAAGAAATTGGCGCTGCGGGTGGAGGTGGTAAAATGAATTTTCGCCCCTCGGCATTGGCTAAAAATCCTAAAACCGGAGAGTGGTATGTGCTTTCTTCAATGAATAAATTATTGGTAATTACTGATGCTGATTTCAAAATAAAGTCTGCTCAAGCTTTAGAAGGCGATGCATTTAACCAGCCAGAGGGAATTGCTTTTGACAAAAACAACAACCTTTACATTTCAAATGAAGGCGGATCGTTATCTGCCGGAAACATTTTAATGTTTAAGTCTAAGTAAGGGATATTGAAATTGCTTATCTTTATCAGCATTAAGCGATAAATATGATAAGAACGTTTACCCTAATAATTACCTCCCTTTTTATTATCAGTTTCACCTCTTTTGCACAGGATGAGGTAAAGCACCGGGTTATTCTTTTTGGCGATGCCGGAGAGATGAACCCGGGGCAAATGCTGGATTTAAAAAATGCTGCAAAGCAGATTATTCCAAAGAAAACTACGGTAGTGTACCTCGGTGATAACATTTATCCAACCGGAATGGGTCTGCCTGGAAGTGCGGAAGAAGAAGAAACCAGGAAAATTTTGCGTTCACAGTTTGAGCCCATGCGTGCAAAGGGTGCGGCCGTTTATTTCGTTCCCGGCAATCATGATTGGGATAAATCTGGTCCGGATGGCCTTGCTAAAATTAAAGCACAAGATGATTATCTAAAGGCACAGAATGATCCGTTATTAAAATTACTTCCAGCCAATGGTTGTCCGGATCCGGTGGCTATTAAGCTAACAGATAAATTAACCATTATTGCTTATGATAGCGAGTGGTGGCTATTTCCTTATAATAAAGCCAATGCTGCAGGCGAATGCGATTGCAACACCAAAGATGAAGTGGTGGTGCGTATGGAACAATTGCTGGAAGAAAATAAAAATAAAGTCATTCTGCTGGCTTCTCATCATCCATTTCAAAGCTATGGGCCGCATGGTGGCTATTTTAACCTCAGGAATCACCTCTTTCCACTTACCTCATTAAAAAAGAATTTATATATCCCGCTACCGGTTCTGGGGTCCGTTTATCCTTTTTTGAGATCTACATTATTAAGCCCCGAAGATTTAAATCATCCCGCTTATAAAGATATGATCAGATCTGTAAACGGGGTTTTCGGGGATTATCCAAATGTAACTTATGTAGCCGGACATGAACATGGCTTACAGTTAATTAAAGGTAAACAATTGCAAATTGTGAGTGGTGCCGGTTCAAAAGTTTCGCCTAATAAAAAAGGTAAGACTTCTTTATTTCAGGAAATGCAGCAGGGCTATGTTGTTGCTGATCAGCTCATGAACAACGATATGCGCTACGAGTATTATGTATATGCAGATACCAGCGTTAAGAAAGTTTATACCTATATTAAAAAGTTCGAGCAAATTCCAACAATTGTAAAAAACAGGGATAAACCGCTAACGGTAGATAGTATTATGGTGCGGATCAAGCCAGAGTACGATAGTGTGGGTAAGTTTCACCGGTTTGTTTTTGGAGAAAACTACCGTAAAGAATATGCTGCGCAAACTAAAGTGCCCGTATTGCATGTTTCTAAAATGATGGGTGGTTTAAAAGCCACACAAAGAGGGGGAGGGAATCAGTCGCGCTCGTTGAGGCTGGAAGCTAAAGATGGAAAAGAATATGTTTTGAGAAGCATTGAGAAGTTTCCGGAAGTGCTTTTGCCAGAAGCTTTAAGAAATACCTTCGCGAAAGATATCATCAAAGATAACATGTCTGCCCAACACCCGTTTTCTGCACTGGTGGTTCCTGAACTTGCCAAGGCAGCTAACATTCCGCACTCCAACCCAATTATTGGATGGGTTTCGCCAGATGATGGACTAGGAGAATATGAATCGGCTTTCGCCAATACCTTGTGCTTGTTTGAAGAAAGGGAGCCCGTTGGTGAATCAGACAGTTCACCAAAAATGGATAAAAAACTGAATGATGATAACGATAATAAGCTGGATGGACCAGCCTGGGTAAGGGCAAGATCACTTGATGTATTGTTAGGCGATTGGGACAGACACGAAGACCAGTGGCGCTGGAAGGAAACGAAAACCAAAGATGGTTCGCTTTATACGCCAGTGCCTAGAGACCGAGATCAGGTATTTTTCAGATCAGATGGTTTTTTACAGCGTTTTACACAATCGTCATCGTTACTGCCGATGATGCAAGGATATGAACGGCCTTTGAAAGATATCAATTGGTTTTTGTGGGAAGGTAGAGAGATTAGCAGTCGCTGGACAGCCAATATTGAAGAGGATGAATTTAATCAGATTGTAAAAGATTTTTGTGCCAACTATAATGATGAGGTGTTTGAAAGGGCATTGCGTAAACTTCCTGAGCCTAGTTATTCTTTACATCATGATGCATTTTTAAAAACGCTGCGTGAGCGCGTAGCGAATCTGCCAAAGTTGATGAATGAGTATTATCATTTTTTTAACCGCATTGTAGATATTGAGGTCACCAATAAAAATGAACTGATCAAAATCAGTGATATCAAAAATAACGGACTAAGGGTAAAAATCAATAAAATTTCTAAAGAAGGAAATGTCAAAGATGAATTGTTCGACCGTGAGTTTGACCCAAAAGTAACAAAGGAACTTCGCTTTTACCTGCATAACGGAAACGACAGTTTGATTCTTGATAATAAAAATTCTGCTATTAAGATCAGAATCATTGGTGGCAAAGGCAGTAAATATTACAATTTCGAAAACAGCAATGCTCCGGTAAGGTTATATGGGAGAACCGATAATGAAACTTATACTGGAGAAGATAAGAATAAAATCAGAAAAATAATTTCTAACGATACGTCAAACTTTACACACATACAAAAAGACATGTATGTGCGTAGATCATATAATTTAAACGCTGGGTTTAATAATGATGACGGCCTTTTGTTGGGAATGATTTATAGACAAACCAATCCTGGATTCAGAAAGCAGCCCTGGGGAAATGCCCAAACGGTTTCTTTTCTCCATTCGTTTTCTACAAGAGCTTTCCGTTTCAATTACAAAGGCGAATGGCTAAAGGCTTTTGGAAAAGGCGATTTTATTTTAAAAGCCGATGCCAATGCACCTAACAATACCCAGAACTTTTTTGGTTTAGGTAATGATACCCGTTTTGATGAGCATGGTGATGAGATCAGATATTACAGGGCCAGGTTTAATTTGTATCAGGTAGATGCAGCCATCAGATGGAGAAGACCAAAATCAACCCTTTCCATTGGCCCATCTTACCAATATTACAAATTTAACCAGGAAGACAATGAAGGGCGCTTCATTTTGAATTCTGGCCAGTTGAAATCATCAGACAGCTTAACCGTTCGCAACGAGAAAATGTTCGCAGGGGCGATTATTAATTTCACCAACAATACCCGTGATAACGACTTATTGCCAACACTCGGAAGTTACGTAGATTTCAAATTATTGGGTTATAAAGGTGTTAATGCTAATTCAAATTCTTACGGACAGTTTTTAGCCAGCATTGCTTTATACAAAAACCTGGATGGCAGAAAAAATTTCATCCTGGCAGATCGTTTCGGTGGTGGCGTAACTGTAGGTAAACCTGCCTTTTACCAGGCCATGTACCTTGGGGGTCAGGGCAATTTATTGGGTTACCGTCAGTTTAGGTTTGCGGGCGAACACACACTTTACAACAACTTAGAGTTAAGGGCAAAGCTGGGCGATTTAGTGAGCTATGTGTTACCGGGACAAATTGGTTTACTTGGATTTTATGATGTAGGAAGGGTTTGGAAACGCAATGAAGTCTCTAATACCTGGCACCATGGCGTTGGAGGTGGTCTTTACTTTGCTCCGGCATCACTCACAGTTGTTCGATTTGTGGTCGGACACTCTACAGATGGCTGGTATCCATACATTTCTTTAAACTTTAGGTACTAAATTTGCACTTACTTAATAGTTGGGAGTAAACCAAGTATTACGTTTTACAGACTGAGTATTAAAAAACTGTTAATATCTTTGTAGTGAACAAGATAGCGGTAAAATTTACACATAGAAAGGAAATACATTATGAATACCAATGTAATAAAAATACATAGAAATGAGTGTGTAAGTTCTCAGATAAAATCTTCCCTGTCTCTTCGGCCGCTGGTAGAATATTTGAAAGGAAGGCTTAAAACAGAAAAGTCTGTAAAGTCTGAATTTTACCGGTTTTTACTGGAAAAAATTGAGAAGGATAAGGCGTTGCTTAGTAGTATCAGTGCAACTGATTTAGTAGAATATAAAGATACGCTAGAATTAATATTTACCATTCTTACGCCATTAATGGATAATGAGGATGACTTCTTCTGGGCATTGAGTACACCAATTCCAGATGAAATTTTCTTCAGTACCAATGCTTTCTATAAATTTTTCGAAGGGCACGATCCAAAAAATAAGGTTTCAAAAGACAGCGAAACAGTAGAGAAAAAACAGGTTAAGTTTGTCTATAATATTATTCTGGATCGGTTTTATAACTTTAGCTCTGTACTTAAAAATGAGATTATTTACGCTCATATTAATCAGGAAACAAAGCTTACCCAATATTATAATATTCAAACAGACACTAAATTTGTTGATATCACCTATAAAGGCGAATTGCCTGAACTTAACTTTGAGGAGTTGGGTCAAGCTTTTCAGGATGATAATGAATTGGAATATTTATTTGAAAGATTGCCATTGACCGATTTTTTATTCGATGGTTTCAGTATCATTTCAATCACCGATGTTACCTTACAATATTCTATCGATGGGATTCGTGATGCCTTGGTGAACCATAATTATCAAACAGAGGCTTATACACATGTAATCCAGGCTTTGCAAAGCTTAAGTGGAAATGGTAGCCTTGAGTTTGGCTTGATGCCATTTTTGACAGTAAATGATAAGCTAGTTTTTGATCATAAGGAATTCTCGCAAAGCAAGCTCATCAATTCTGCAAAAGCTTCCTATTTGGAAGAAGAAGTATTTTATTCCTTGGTTGATAAATATAAGGAGAACCCAAGAGCCATTTTTGTTTCTTCCATTACCGACGATCAGATTGAGAAAGATCCCTTTTTAAGGGTATTAAAAGAGGCAGGAGTTTGTTCCTATTCTGTGTTGCCTGTTTATTACAACACGCAACTGGCTGGCGTTTTAGAAGTTTATTCAGATCATGAAATTATGATTGATGATAAACTGTTGTCGAGGTTACGCCCTGCAATGCCATTAATCGGACAGCTTTTTCAATATAATATTGAAGACTTTAACGCCAAGATGGATGAGGTACTGATGGATAAGTTTACCGCTTTACAGCCTTCTGTACAGTGGAAATTCAACGAAGCAGTATGGCGATTTCTGCAAAACAATGCTAAATCAAAGCTTAATGAAATTGAAACGGTTACATTTAAACACATGTATCCTTTATTTGGAGCCATAGACATTCGTAACTCTACTATAGAACGGAACAAGGCATTAAAAGATGATTTAAATACCCTCCTGGATAGTTTAATCCTCACGCTTAAAGGGATTAAAAAATTAGTTTCCTTAGAAATTACTGATAAAATATTGTTCAACTGTAAAGACTGGACAAAGAAAATCGGAAACCTGGCTTCTTCTAATGAAGAAACGCAACTTAATGATTTTTTAACGGTAGAGGTTTATCCGTTTTTATCTATTATAAAAGCCAACTATCCGGAAACTGCCGAGATTGTTGATGCTTATTTTGAGGTAATTGTGCCTGAAACAGGTGCAGCTTTTGCAAATAGAAGGCAGTTAGAAGTTTCTATGCAGCTCATCAATACAGAGGTGAGCCAGTATCTGGATAGATCTCAAAATAATTTGCAGGCATCTTATCCCTGCTATTTTGCGAAATTCAGAACTGATGGTGTAGAATATGATATCTACATTGGGCAGGAAATTGCACCTAATAAACCTTTTGATCTGTTGTACTTGAAAAACATTCGCTTGTGGCAACTCACATCGATGGTAGAAATAGCAAGGTTATCAAAAGGACTCATTGGAGAAATGCCGTTTCCTTTAGAAACTACCCATCTTATCTTTATTCACTCTAATGCAATTGATATTAGCTTCAGGAACGATGAGCGAAGATTTGACGTAGAAGGTGCGTATAACATTCGATACGAGGTGGTGAAAAAAAGGATAGATAAAGTACTCATTAAAGGAAAAGACGAGCGTTTAACTCAGCCCCATAAAATTGCAATGGTATATTTTAATCTCGAAGAGGCTAAAGAATATATTGAATACATTAAATACATGCAGGTTCAAGGCTATTTAAATGATGATTTGGAACAGGTTGAATTAGATGAATTGCAAGGTGTATCCGGGTTGAAAGCCTTGCGTGTAGGCGTTAAATATCTCGATAATAAGAAAGAAACAGGCAAAAAGTTAAAGCCAAAAGAGCTGGTCTCCATTGAGAAAGAAATTGCCTCGATGATGGAAAGCTAACTGCCATTAAGAACCTCACAGTCTTTTATGAAGTGAGGTTTTTTTATCTGTTACAATCTCAATTTCCCATCTTTAAACAAATCGAAGGCCGTTTGATAATTTGAAATGCCCTCATTGATCATTTGCTGAGATAGTTTAAAAGGCTGCTGAAAATTTTTAGCCTTGTTATATAAATAACTATCGATTTTTTTGTGTGGACTTAACAACAACAAGCTATCACCTTTAAGGTAGGCGAGTTTTTGATAGGTACCTAAAAATACCCTCGGCTGGTAATGCGCTGCTAAAACATCCTGACCATAAAATTCGCTTGTGTAATCCCAGCCCAGCAAACGCCAAAGCGTAGGAAATAAATCTATTTGTGAAGTCATTTTGGAAATGTTCATCTTTGGCTGATCTTTGAAGTTAAAGATCATAGCGGGTATTTGATACTTTGAGATATCGATTTCATTTTTTCCGGCGCTACTGGCGCAATGATCGGCAACGATGATAATTATGGTATTCTTGAAATAAGGCTTTTTCTGAATGTCGTCTATGAATTTGCCAATCGCATAATCGGTGTATCTCACCGCTGCTTCC
Organism: Bacteroidota bacterium; assembly: GCA_037032985.1. GTDB lineage: Bacteria > Bacteroidota > Bacteroidia > Sphingobacteriales > Sphingobacteriaceae > Pedobacter. The sequence goes on along the minus strand of JAZBLB010000010.1, from coordinate 88,555 downwards.
CTCGAACCAGATGGAAGTTTAATCTTATGAGCTGGAAAGGTATATGGCCGATGGTTAGAGGTTGTCATGATAAAATCATTGAAAAGCTGGTGCTGTTTGTACTTTTCATCAGCATCTTTCAAGGCAACATTAAAAATATCTTCATCACAAATTCCCCAGGCATTTTCAAAGGTCACCTCACGATCTGTGATTAACTTTCGGCTTCCCTGGTAAGTTTCATCAAGTAATTTGCGGCCACGGTCTACAATATTATAACTATTGTTGCCGAAAAAGTGATTCATGTTGTCAAAGTATCCATCGCCACCGTAAAAAAAAGTATTAACGTATCCCTTTTCTTTAAAAACATGCCCGGTAGTGAAAAGATTTTCATTGTCATTACGCCTTACAATGCTGCTTCCCGGTGTAGGCGGGATGCATAAGGTGAGTGCCTCCATTCCGCGTACCGTTCTGGTTCCGGTTGCGTACATATCACTAAAAAATACACTATGATCTGCAATAGAATCTAACCTAGGTGTAAGCTGCTGCTTATTTCCATAATGGGCCAAAAATTCTGCACTCAGGCTTTCCACAGTAATCATAATTACATTTGGTTTATAGACTGTTCCCTTGCCCTTTATGTCGCGGGTAATGGTTAGACCTTTTTTAAATGTCGCCTCTTTCTGTGCCAGTTGGTTTTTTACAATTGCAAAAGCTGTTTTGTTATCAATCAGCTTATAAAACTCATGGTAGTTTAATTCATTGTTTTTAAAGGCAGCGAAGAATGAATAAATCCCTGCTTTCCCCAATTCATTCAAATAGCGGTTATTTCCATGTTCTGCAGCGCTGTTTTTTACGAATATAAGAAACAGAAAGGCGCTGGCGATTAGCGGGAATGAAAAAATGAATCGGTCTTTGATAGCGGTGTTATCCTCGAAACTGGATTTGAAAATCTTTAATCTGAAAAATGTATAAGTTACAATAATAGCAATCAACAGAATTCCTGAAATTAAATAGGGGAGCGGGTAAGATTCATTTATATTATGGATTACCTCGTAAGTGTAAATTAAATAGTCTACCGCAATAAAATTAAAGCGGCTTTCAAATTCCTGCCAAAATGTTAGTTCGGCAAAGAATGAAAAAAGGGTAATGGTAAGAAATAGGAAAAATGCAATACAAGTAATGATGTGGTTCCACTTTTTTCTGTACAAATGGTCTGGAAGGATAAGCAGATATAATGCATAAAATGAGCTGAGCAAGAGTGCGGTGCCCAAGTCAAAAAATAACCCCACAGCGAAACACCTCAGCACTTCCGCCAATGTAAAATCGGCGTGTTTTATTGATGAGATGAAAAGAATGATTCGAATGATGAGTGAAAAGGTAATAAAGTAGGCGACAAAGCCCGTAAGAATCGAATATCGCTTCTTGAAAATATTGATCATTGTGGATAGTAATTTGCACAAGGTAATGATCGAATCTGAAGATATTCTGAAGTTTGAAAAACTGAACAAGAAGAAACGGCTTACTGAAAATCAGCAAGCCGTTCCGGGCATTTGTTTTTGAGACGATTAATTAATTGATGCGATTTCTTTATCTACAGCGGTGAACTCAATGGAACTGATGTTTGTTTTTAGCGCTGCAAATTTCTCGATGGTTAATTTCTGGGTATTTCCCATTACCAAAGTATGGTTATCTGTTGATCCGCTTAGTTTCAAATCTGCATCATCTTGAATTACAGTATATAGTCCTTCAGTAGTGGTATTGATTTCGGCGTGTGCATTTCCTTTTAAAAAGATTTGAAGGTATTTCGAAATTAATTTGCCTTCTGTTTTTACAACTGCATTTCCTGATGCTTCAATTCGGTAGATGTCATCTACGTAAACGATAATCTTTGCAGTTGATCCATGGGTTGCAGTGATGCGAAGGATATCACCTTCCTGCATAATTTTGGCAGTTCCAACATTCTCATCAGTATAAGCAACACCTGTTGCAGTTCTTTGAATTAAAGTAACTTCTACATTTCCACTTACTGATATCTTTTTGAAGGTTTTTACTGCTGAAATTGTTAATGGATTAACAGCCGCTGAAACTGTAGTAGAGAAAACAGCGGTAGATAAAACGATTGCTGTTAATGAAGTTGCGATTAAGGTTTTGATTGAAGTTTTCATAATGTCTTTTATTTAATAATTAAATGTTAATTAATTGTTATTGAATTGTTTAAGGTTTTTGTTGTTGTTTTGTAGATAAGACGCACCCACAGCAAAAACGTTGCAGGTGATTTTGCGCTTTTATACCAGCAACTATAAATGCTCGACCAACGGGCCTTAATTGAAGACGAAATCGTAAAACTTTTTTTAAACCAATGTAAAATCTTTTCAATCTGAATATTGAATAGTTCTTTTTCTTATCTTTAAACCATAATATTCTTAATGATTCTATGAAGAAAAAGGTTGTACTTGTTCAGGATAATAAAGAAATCCTGGAAATAATGGACCAGGTACTGGAAGAAGAGGGTTTTGATGTTACCTCATCATTAACAACTGAACCGGTAGAAAGAATAAATGAGATTGAACCAGACGTGGTTATTGTAGACGATCACATTAAAGGAACAAAAAAAGGATCAGAAGTAATTAAAGAATTAAAATCTGATCCTGAAACTGAAGATGTTTCTGCCGTATTAACTTCTACATCCAACAAGTTAGCTCAACAGGCTGAAGAATGTAAGGCAGATGACTATATTGAAAAACCTTTTGACATTGATCACATGATCGATATTGTCAAGAAAAACAGTTAATTACCTGTTCAACGTTGGTTCATAAGTATCGGTATTCACTACCGCTTTTAACTCGTGTAAAATTTGATATAACCCAAAATTCGTACGGTTTACGTAAATAAAGTGTTTTACACCCCTGGCTTGTTTAAATTCTGGCATTTTCGAAATCTTTTCACCATAGATATACAACTGCTCGAAAAACTCTGTTTTACTAAAATCAAATACTTTGCTGATATAAGGTTTCGCAAAAAGACTAATCATTTCTTTGTAAGCCTTATAATAAAATTCAACTTGCTCATCTGTATCGTCTGCGTGAATCATATCAAGTTTTCTAAAAGCATCGATGGTTTTAGCCTTATCATTAATTACATCGGTAGAGATAAGTGAAAAGAAAGGATAATAAAAATCATTTGGCAGCTCTTTAATGCAACCAAAATCAATCACTCCCAGGTCTTCATTAGGCGTAATCATAAAATTTCCAGGATGTGGGTCTGCGTGAACAGCCCTGAGTTCATGCTGCTGGAAATTATAAAAATCCCAAAGTGCTTGTCCGATTTTATTTCTTAATTCCTGCGAAGGATTAGTTTTTAAAAACTCTTTCAAATGTAATCCATCCAGCCAGTCCATCGTGATGATTCGCTTTCCTGATAACTCAGGATAGTATTTTGGAAAAATAACGTGATCAAGATTTTTGCAGTCTTCAGAAAACTGGATCGATCTTTTTACTTCCAGTTCATAGTCTGTTTCTTCCAATAAACGTTCCTCCACCTCTTTAATATAGATGTTGAGTTCGCGTTCAGACATGCCAAGTAAACGGAATGCAAATGGCTTTACCAGTTTTAAATCAGATGATATACTATCGCCAACACCTGGATATTGAATTTTAACTGCAAGTTTTTTATCTCCTAATGTAGCTTGGTGCACCTGACCAATTGATGCCGCATTGCTGGAAGATAAATTAAATGTATCATAAATCTGTTCTGGTGTTTTGCCAAAGTTTTTGGTAAACGTACGCACAATGAGAGGTCCGGAAAGGGGAGGCGCGTTGTATTGCGATTGGGTAAACTTATCTACGTAAGATTTCGGCAGGATATTTTTATCCATGCTCAACATCTGTGCAATTTTTAAAGCACTCCCTTTAAGCTCACTTAAAGATTTATAAATATCTGTGGCATTATCTTCATTTAACTGATCCCGATCCATCCCCGGATTGAACAGTTTCTTTGAGTAATGCTTAATATAATTTCCGCCGATCTGAAAACCTGTTTTTACAAATTTAGCCGAACGCTCTACTTTTGTTGTTGGAATACTCTGTTGTGTCTTCATTAATGATTAAAACCTCATTTTCTCTTTAAATTTTCCATTTCTTGATAGGAACTTTCCATAATCAATCAGGTTATCAATGGGCGAATGCTGGAAAAGATCAAACGTTACATTAATTCCTTTTTCTATTGCTTCATCACTTTTTTCGAAACCATCACTGTCATCATTAATCCAAAAGTTCAAAATAAATGCAAATTGAATCCAAAGTGCATCTTTATATCTTTTGGTTAAAAACTTACGTTCTGCCAGTTCACCAGTTTCTAAACCATCATCAATGATTTCCTGTGCAAAATTTTCGAAAATAGGTTTAACACCCGAAAGTATTTCAGGTGTAGAGAATTTCCCGGTGTTGTGCTTCAGGCTATAGATCACAAAACTGCGCTCATTCTTTAGATTTTCTAAATAACTGTAAAAGAAAGAAAGGATTTTTTCGCGAGAAGTATATTGCATCCAAACTTCCTGTTCCTTTATTTTACTAATGGTTTCGAAAGTAAGCTCAAACCAAATTGCTTTTTCAATACTTTCGAAAGAAGAATGGAATTGATAAAATTCCGCCTCGGTTATTTTATTTTTTTTAGCAAAACTATATACCGTTTTCGGTTTTTCATTGTTCGTTAAAACATAGTCGATGTATGCTTTTCTAATTTGCTGAGCGGTTGCCATATTTTTGTTTATTTATAATAATAACGAATTAATGATATGGTTGTTTTTAACACATTAGAATTGTAGATCATTAATTTGTAATAAATGCTTTCAAAATATTTGAAAGTTGTTTTTAGCTAATTTAATTAGTTTAATGAAGCAGAATGTGGAAATTTAATTTCTATTTAAAGCTAAAAATATTAGTATTATTGTTGCTTCTTTCAATCCTTTATTTTATGATACAGCTAGAAGATTTTTTATATGGTAAAATGGAGTTTCCAGAAGTGTTTGCGACACTGTTAGAAACCGATGCCTTAAAACGTCTGGCCGGCGTACATCAAAGCGGGGCGATTTTCTTGGTTAATCCGGATCTCTGCCATTCGCGTTTAGAACATGCGATAGGCGTAGCGATGCTGATCAAAAAATTAGGAGGTTCTGTGTTAGAGCAAATTGCAGGTTTGCTTCACGATGTTTCTCATACAGCTTTCTCTCATGTAGGCGATTATGTGTTTGATTATAAGGAAGAAGACTATCATGAAAAGGTTTTTGCTGAAATTATCTGTAAATCGGAAATTCCTGATGTGCTAATCAAGTATGGTTATAATGTAAATGAAATTCTTTATGGGACTTTTGATATTTTAGAGCAACCAATGCCTTTCCTTTGTGCAGACCGTTTAGATTATACCTTGCGCGATGGCGTACATGGAGGTGTCATTTCCAGGCAGCGTGCCAAACAATTTTTAGATGCAGTAATATTGAGTGATGGAAAAATTGCTGTAAACCAAAACACAGAGGCCGATTGGATTAACGAAGCATTTGAGAAGTTAATTAATGATGTTTTTAAGCTTCCCGTTCATTTATACGCGAACGGAAAAATGGCCGAGCTGATCAAATTATTTTTAAATAAGGGATTGCTCAATGAAAGCGATATGTTCAAAACAGATACCCTACTACTCAATAAAATACGCGCAAATTACGAGGGTTACGAGGCCATTAAATCAATCAAACAATTGCGGGGTTTTAATGAATATATCCGACACGGGAAAGCACCTGAAATAAAAAAGCGTACCTTAAAAGTACTTTCGGTGTAGATTAATAACGATTTGAAAAGCGTTTCCTGTTATAATACCGTATATTGTATAAAAATTAGATATGTCAGCTATAGAAATCATTTTAATCGGAGTAGTAGTCTTACTTATTTTTGGTGGAAAAAAGTTACCTGAACTGATGCGCGGAATTGGGAGAAGTGTTAAAGAATTCAAAGAAGCGAAAGATGAGCCGGTTAAAAAATAAACGTTTCTGTTAAAACTTTCCTTTCTGCATCCCGTTTCATTATAAATCAATCCACGATGGAAAATCAAAAAGACGATCAGCAAAAGGCTAAATCTGCATTTATTGAACAATCAGAAAAAAATCCTGCTAAAGGACTAAATGACTGGAATGAGCGCCTTGACGAAAATTTAGAACCTAAAAAACACGGCGATACCAATGCGGACGAACGTGCGAAAGATTTTTCAGATCAGGTAGGGAGTGGAGACCAGTCAGATCAAGCCGACGATCAACATTTATCTAATAACAATCAGTAAAGTATTCCGTTCGCCGATGCTTCACAATCATTAGGCATTGTGCTTTTTTTCGTACTCTATGAAAATATTGCCTGGAAATATACTGAATGATACATTTTTTCTAAATGTGTTAAATTTCTGCAACTTTTTTCCGTTATACCTGATAAATAGTATATTGCAGTTCTATTTAACCAACAAATGTATAGCGACTCTCAATTACTAAAAGCATGAATAAGGGTTTTATTTTAGCCATTATTCTTTTGCTGTCTATTCCTTTTATTTCAAATTCTCAAAATGTTTCCAACGAGGGAACTGACTTTTGGGCTGTCTTTCCGACGCATGTGGCTGGTGGAAACAGTGGAACTTCTGTAAATAACCACGCCGATATTTCTATTTTTGTTACTTCCAAACAAAACTCTGAGGTTACGGTGAGCTGCGGACTTTATACCGAAACGAAAGCAATACCGGCAAATACAGCCATCCAGTTTAATGTGGCATGGTCACAAGCCTATATTTCGGAACAAAATAATGGTTTACCTAACGAGGCAAACAGGATTTTAATCAATCGTGGTATCCATGTTAAGGTGAGGGACGGAATGCCAAAGGTATCTGCTTATGCGCATATTTATGCAGGGCAAAGGTCTGCTGCTTCGCTAATTTTACCTTATGAAACTTTGGGACAGAGCTACTATTCAATGAATTATACGCAAAGTAGTGGTGGAAATAACTTATTAACCATAGTTGCCGCAGATGATAATACCACTGTGCTTATTCATGAAAAGAATGGGACTGATCGACGGATTAACTTCGAGAAAGCTGGTGATGTATATGAATATTTATCTGGTAATTCAGATTTAACTGGGGTTTATGTTGAGATAGATCCAACAGTAACATCATGCAAAAGATTTGCTGCATTTTCGGGTAGTTCGGTTATCCAGATTGGCAATTGTTCCGGTAATCAATCCTTTGATCCATTATATCAGCAACTTTACCCTACCGTTAGCTGGGGTAAGAATTATGGCGTAGTTCCCTTTGTTAACAGAAGGTATATTTTAAGAATTTTAGCGAAGGAAAATAATACCATTGTCACTTACAACGGCCAGACTTCCACCATAAATAAGGGAGAATTTATTGAAAGTGAGCAGTTAACGCAATCTACTTTTGTTACTGCCGATAAATTAATAAGTGTTGCGCAATATTCGCTTACACAATCCTGTTCTTCTGCTGCAGGTCGAAATTTAATTGGCGATCCGGAAATGGTCATGTTAAATCCGGTTGAATTTAATATTAAGGCTGTTACGGTATTTTCATCTACACTTCAGAATATTTCTGAAAGGTATATCAATGTATTAATGCTCACCCGTAAAACTTCGACTTTCAAAATTGATGGTATTGCGCCTGCATCACCATGGGTAGTCGCTGCAAATCCTTTATATTCCTATAATCAGATTCCAGTAGTTGGTGCCACTAATGGTGCTACTTTTAGAAGTCTTACGTTAACAGCGGAGGATGGTTTTAATGCGATTGCCTACGGTTTTGGATCAGCCGAATCATACTCTTATTCAGCTGGCACTAATCTGTCATCAAATAATTATTTAACAGTTGTAAACACGGATAATAGCACAGAAAGTCAAAATGGCTGTGTTGGGCAAGCTATGGATTTTAAAGTTAGTTTTCCTTACCGGCCAGATAAAATTACATGGAGACTGGGAGGCGGTGTACCAGAGGTAACAGATATTCCTGTTCCGGAAATTAAAACAGTTGACGGCCAGACTATTTACACTTATCGCTATCCGGTTAATAAGGTTTACACTGAGCCGGCACAAGATGGTTTGGAGGTTTTAGCACACGTGCCCAATAACGAATTTAATTGCACCAGCGGTGATTTGACTACCAATTACATATTTAATGTTTATGCTTTACCAATAGCCGATTTTGAAGCGCCATTAAATACCTGTGCCAGCAAAGATGTATTGTTCTCTGATAGAAGTAATCCGGTAAGTTCAGATTTTTCGCTTACAGACTGGCTTTGGGATTTTAAGGATGGAGCTACATCAACTGAACAAAATCCTACACATAGGTTTGATACAGAAGGAAAATTTCAGGTTAAGCTTTTAGTCAAATCAGTATCTGGATGCTATTCAGATCCAATAGAAAAGGAAATTGAAGTTTTTCCGCTCCCTGTTGCCAATTTCACCGCACCATCAGTAACTTGTATTAATACCGATTTTACCGTCCAAAACTCCTCCAGTGTCAGTAATGCACTTTCAGTAAATACGATCTCTGGCTATAGCTGGGATTTTGGAGATGGTACTGCAGCATCAACGGAGCGTAATCCGAGGCACAGCTATACAGCTGCGGGAAACTATACCATAAAATTAACTGCCACCTCTAACAGGGATTGTACAAGTGCTGAAAAAACATTTAATATCACGGTAACGGATTTACCTATTGCAAACTTTACCATGCCAGATATTTGCTTAACTGATGCAGTTGCAACTTTCACCAACACTTCAGTTAACTCTCCAGGAAGCCAGGGTGCGCTTACTTATCTGTGGGATTTCGGTGATGGATACCTGAACGCCGGAAATTTGAGCAGTAATAGGTCGTCAGATCAAAATGCAACTCATACTTATACAGTGGCCGCGAGTTACCAGGTAACTTTAACCATTACCAATGCAAATGGATGTGTTGCGGTTAAAACGCAGGAATTTGTCGTAAATGGACGGCTTCCCCGCGCTGGATTCGATGTTATTACCACCGATCCACTTTGCAGCAACGATATTGTATCGATAAGAAACACCTCCACAGTAGATTTCGGGAAAATCACTAAAATAGAAGTATATAAAGATCTGATTGGCGATCCTACAAATTTCATCACCTTTAATTTGCCTTTTCCAAATCAAATTGATTTAAGCTACGCTCCGTTTGGTAGTCCTGCAACAAATGAATATCAAATAAAATTGGTTGCTTATTCTGGCGGAACCTGTTCTGATGTCTTGGTGAAAACAATCACTTTAAAGGCAGTTCCGATGTTATTGGTTGATGAATTTGCACCTATTTGTGAGAATGATGGCAATGTGATTCTTAGTCAATTTCGTGAAACATCAGAAATAGCAGGTGATGGTGGTGTGTATTCAAGTGATGGAAACGGCGTGAGTGCCAACGGGAATTTTAACCCAAAACAGGCTGGAGTGGGGCCGCATAATATTACTTATACTTTTTTGGCAGATAACGGCTGTTCTTCTTCTGTTACCCGTACCATCTTCGTTAATCCATCGCCTAGCGCCAATACAGAATCTACAGTTTTCCTGCTGGCAGGAGGAGAGGTTAAGCTTCCTGCAGTGGCTAGCGGAGATGATCTAACCTATCAATGGACTCCGTCGATAGCCCTGAGTAATGACAAAATCTTAACTCCAGTCGCAAAACCCGATGAGGATACCGAATATACGTTAACCGTTACGGCAAATCCAAGCGGGTGTAAGGCAACCGCAAAGATCCTGGTGAAAGTATTACAAGTGCTAACGCCACCAAATTCTTTTACCCCGAATGGCGATAACGTAAATGATGTTTGGAACATCAAATATATAGAGAGTTATCCTCAGGTAACCATAGATGTTTTTAATAGGAACGGAGGTAAGGTATTTTCAAGCAAAGGTTACCAAAATCCGTTTGATGGAAATTTCCAGAACGAGCCGCTACCTGTTGGTGTGTATTATTATATCATTAATCCAAGAAACGGCAGAAAGGCAATCACTGGTCCGCTCACTATAATCAGATAAATTAATTGAAAAAGCGCTTATTCTTATTTTTTTTGCTGGCTTCAACTTATGCTTTTTCACAGCAGAAACCGCAATACACGCAGTATATTTTTAACCAGTATTTGCTAAATCCGGCACTTTCAGGCATCGAAAATTATTTAGATTTTAAAGGTGGCTATAGAAAGCAATGGGCGGGCGTATCAGATGCGCCACAAACGTCTTTTGTTTCTGCCAATTGGGCTTTGGGCGATCATCAGTTATGGAGTAATGCGCTAACTGCCTTTCCGGAGGAAACCGGTAATCCTATGGATAGAAATTACATGCAGAACTACATGTCTTCACCATCGCATCATGGTATGGGGGTAACTGCGGTGCTGGATAAAACCGGTCCATTGAAGCGACTTGATGCCAACGTAACCTATGCCTACCATTTACAACTCAGCAATAATTTTAATTTATCTGCTGGTGTTGCTGCCGGTATTTCGAGTATTTCATTGGATATTAATGCACTAAATTTCGATACCCCTTATGATCCTGCGTTATCAAGAGCCTTGGTTAACCAGATAAAACCAGATTTAAGCATGGGCCTCTGGCTATATGGTGCAAGGGTTTTTGCAGGTGTTTCTGCGCAACAGATCTTGCCTCAAAAGCTAAGTTTTTCTGCTGATAACCGATATAACCAGGGAAAGGAAGTTCCTCATTTTTTTGCGACTGCTGGCTATAAGTTTTTTGTTGATGATGATATCGCTTTGATCCCATCTGTTATGGTAAAGTATGTTCAGCCTTCGCCAACTTCTGTAGATCTAAATATGAAACTGGCTATCAAAGATAAGATTTGGCTAGGTGGCAGCTATAGAAGAAATGATTCTTTCTCTGCCATGGCTGGATTTAACGTAGGTAAAATGGTTAACCTTACATATGCTTACGATTTTACCACTTCAGATCTAAATCAGATGAGTAACGGAAGCCATGAAATTGTTCTGGGGATATTGCTAAACCAGATCTATAAAGTACCTTCATATATTAGAATGTGGTAGTGTAGTTGTTTGGTGAATGGTTAGTTAGTTGGTGATTGGTTAGTGAATGGACATGGCTATTGGCTTTATCCTCCAAACTAAACAACTAAAAAACTAGAAAACCAAAAAACTAAAAACCCAACTACAATTCTTTCCTTAACCTCGCAACTGGAATGTTCATTTGTTCCCGATATTTGGCCACGGTTCTTCTGGCGATATTGTATCCCCGTTCCTTAAGAATTTCGGTTAGTTTTTCATCTGCCAGCGGCTTACGCTTATCTTCGTTTCCAATGCAGTCTTCCAGAATTTTTTTAACTTCTTTATTGGATACTTCTTCACCATTTTCAGTCTGAATGGCTTCAGAGAAGAATGATTTAAGTAAAAATGTGCCAAATTCGGTCTGCACATATTTAGAGTTGGCCACCCTTGATACGGTGGAGATATCCATGTCGATTTTATCAGCGATATCTTTCAGAATCATCGGCCGCATTTTGCGTTCATCAGCCGTTAAAAAATATTCGTATTGATAATGCATAATGGCATTCATGGTTTTAAGCAACGTTTGTTGTCTTTGCTTAATTGCATCAATAAACCATTTGGCCGAATCTAATTTCTGCTTTACAAACTGAACTGCTTCTTTAAGTTTTTTATCTTTTGAAGATGCTTTATCGTAATGCTCGAACATTTCCTGGTAGGAGCGACTTACCTTCAACTCAGGGGCATTTTTAGAATTCAGGGTTAAAATCAGGATGCCATCATTGTTGCTGATGTGAAAATCAGGAATAATTTGCATCTGTTTAGTGGTAACCTGATTGGCATCACCTGGTTTTGGATTGAGACGAAGAATTTCATTCACCACTTCCTTCAATTCTTCACTATCCAAGCCGAGGCTTTTCTCGAGTTTATCGTAGTGTTTACGCGTAAATTCATCAAGATAATTTTCCACTACGTTCATCGCTTTAACGATAATCGGATTATTTGGATCTTTTCTTTTCAGTTGAATAAGCAAGCATTCTTTTAAATCTCTGGCCCCAATGCCGGGAGGATCAAAGCTTTGAATCAGCTTCAGCATCTCCAGAACATCTTCCTCTTCCACCATTACATTTTGAGAGAAGGCCAAATCATCAATCATAGAACCTAGCGGACGGCGTAAATAACCATCATCATCTAAACTTCCAATAATTTGTTTCCCAATAATAAAATCCTGATCAGAAAGCGGAACTAAATCCAATTGTTCCTGAAGGCTTTCAAAAAAAGTACTTTCTATTGCAATGGGCGTTTCTTTTTTTTCTTCATCATCATCACCGTTATTATAATTGGTGCTGTAATCGTTGGTGCTATCATCTTGCAGGTAGTCATCAACATTAAACTCGTCCATGCTATTGTCTTCCGCAGGGCCTTCAAATTCTTCAGGTCCATCATTCAGGTCGTCATATTCACCTTTTGGCTCTTCCTGAGTCATCAAACTAGGGTCTTCCAACGCCGGGTTTTCTTCGAGTTCTTCTTTAATTCTGGTATCTAAAGCAACAGTTGGCACTTGCAACAATTTTATAAATTGGATTTGTTGAGGTGATAACTTCTGAAGTAATTTTTGTTGTAAGTGTTGCTTTAGCATATTATATATTAGAATGGGGACAAAAATAAACAAATCCTTTCAGATATTTTATGGAATTACTCCCCAAATACCGTTGGTTGCATATTTAATTATCGCTAAACGTTTGGATTCACTTTAATGTTTGTTACTTTAGTAATAAATAAACTAAACATATTTATGGGCTTTGTAAAAGAATTTAGAGATTTTGCGGTTAAGGGAAATGTTCTCGATTTAGCTGTCGGTGTAATTATTGGTGCTGCATTCGGTAAGATTGTAAGCTCCCTGGTTGAAGATATCATCACGCCGGCGGTATTAGGTCCGGCACTGAAGGCTGCAGGTCTCGAAGACTTAAGTAAGCTCACGATAGCGGGTACAGCAATAAAATATGGTAATTTCCTTTCACAGGTAATCTCCTTTATCATCGTTGCCTTGGTTTTATTCCTGATTATTAAAGCTGCCAACAACCTGAAGAAAAAAGAAGCTGTAGCACCTGCTGCACCGCCGGTTCCAACTAAAGAAGAAATTTTATTAGCAGAAATCCGAGATCTGTTAAAGGCACAAGCCTAAACAATATTCAAATTCTATTGCCATATCGAAACTTATAGCGGGTATTTTAAGTTCGATATGGCTTTTTTGTAAAGCAGTATTTTTGCTATTGACTACTTTTAACGGTTGGCTTGGTGATGATGATATAGTCACCCAAATTGGAAAACTCACTCCAGTCCGGTTTTTCAAAATGCTCATCAGCGAACGCTGAGATATTAAGAATTTTCAGTTTTGGAACGTATCGTTGAAGTTTCGCCAGCGTGCCTAGTTTTTCATCGCTATGGAACCTGCCGTTCAAATGAAAAACCTTAATTCCTTTATTTGATTGTGTAAACTTGGAGATAGACCAAGCCATGGTTGCATCCCAGAAATTTTGGGTTTGATAAACTTTCATGGTGCCCATTCCGTGGCCTCCAAGTAGGCCTGTAAATTTTTCATGATACCTGCCCGTTGCCGTATCTATTGGCAATGGCGGCAGAAAACCCAAAGAAGTTTTTGGAAAATTTAATAATATAGTTAACCCATTTTTTGTCACTGCATTGCTATATCGTGCTGCTGCATTTGCGGCAATCACCTGCAGCTTATTCGTTTTTGCATACTCAACCAAAGGTTTATAGTCATTGTAGTTTTCCCAGGCCCTTCCTTCTTTGAGGAAATTCTTTTCTGAAATAACATCCGCTAGATATTCATTTACCACTGGCTGCACATCAGTATGAAACATCTCCATGCTTAGCGCCACTTTTTGCGGGTATGCTTGATTAAGCTTTTGAAAGATTTCTGCCTCTAACTCATGTCCTATAGAATCATTATGCTCTTCACCAAAAAACAATACGTCTGCGTTTTTCATGTCGGCAACAACATTATCAATCGAAATGACCTGCTGTTTCTTAACATCATATATTTTATAGGCAAAACTGGTGTTTTGGGCTTTCGCGCTAATGTTTATTATGATCGCTATAGCCAAAAGGAAATATTTCATGGGCTTAAATTAATAAATATTTTTCACCGATAAAATTCAGCGGTTTACCGCTCTTTTGCCAGTTTTTATGGAGAACAGCTATAGAAGACTATAATTTGTGAACATCTTTACTTATTAAAATTTTAGCAACTCATGGATAACATCAATCATAATGGCAATAATCAAATTAAAAACTCAGGCAAGGCTTTGGGTGGTTTGGTTATTTTACTCATCGGAATCGCTTTTTTATTAGATAATTTGAATCTTGATATTCCCGATTGGATTTTTAGCTTTTGGAGCCTACTCATCGTAATCGGGATTTTTATTGGCGTTCGTCGTAATTTTAAAGGGGTTGGATGGCTAATTTTGGTTTTGATTGGAAGTTATAATACCATAGATAGGATGAATCTTGATTTCGATTTTTCTAAGTATGCACTTGGTGTAGGATTGGTCATTCTCGGTTGCTTTTTAATTTTTAGGGCAAATGGCGGAAGCGGGATCAAAGTTAAGAAAAAGATGAAGGATCGTTTTAAAGACCACCAGTTGGATACAGCTGAGGGCGTCGAATTTAAAGCGGCTGATAAGGGTTCTTTTGATAATGATATCATTGATGTATCGGCAATTTTTGGAGGGAACACGCAAACGGTTTATTCTAAAAGCTTCAAAGGTGGCGACATCTCTGCCGTATTTGGCGGTGCTGATATTATTATGACGCAGGCAGATTTTACAGAAACAGCCAGTCTGGATGTTACAGCATTATTTGGTGGGGTTAAGTTAATTGTTCCGCATAACTGGGCCATAAAATCTAACGTAACCGCAATGTTTGGCAGCGTAGAAGATAAGCGCTCGCATTTAACCCCCGTAGATATGGAAAAAACACTGATTTTAAATGGAACGGCAATGTTTGGTGGAATTGAAATTAAAAGCTTCTAACCAATTTATTATGCATTTCTATCTGTTGAAGCCTCAATAAATAGAAATTACAAACTTACCAGTTGAAGATTTGAATAAAATTGATTTAGCCGGTAGCCAATTGAACCAAAACAAACTATACCTAAACTAAACTACTTTGACAACTCGACCACTCTCTATCCCGCAGATACAAAGGATATCGCTCAGCTTTGCTGTAGCATGGGTAACACTGTGTGCCATAGGGTTACATTTTGTAATCAACTTTTCCTGGATCATTTCCTTTACTGATAGCCTGGTAAATAATATTTTACTCGCTGCCGCATGTATAGGAATCAGCAATATGTTAGGTTATTATCAGCCTAAAAATGAAAGAATTCTATATGTGTTAATCGTTACCCTGGCATTAACATTCGTTATTATTTACATAGCTAAGTATGTAATGCTTTATGTTTTTGCAGACTTTAGGGAATATCAGGATTTTTATAATTTTTCTTTTGCATTCAGAGGATTAATTTCGTTTATGTGCTTGGGCTGGTGTGCGTTGGCTAATATTTTATGGTATAGGTTAGAAGAGCAGACCGAAACGCATGAGCGACTTTCTGCTGCGAAAGGCTTAGCTAAAGAAGCCGAATTGAATAAACTGAGGCATCAGTTACAGCCACACTTCCTCTTCAATAGTTTAAATTCCGTATTTGCGCTCACCATGATTAATCCCAAAGAAGCTGGCGTAATGATTACGAAATTAGCTTCATTTTTACGTGGTACACTGAAAAGAGATGATGAGTTATGGGTAACGGTGGAAGAAGAAATGGAATATATTCAGCTTTATCTGGATATTGAGAAAGTTCGCTTTAGCCACAGGTTAAATATAGAGGTAAACGTGGCAGAAGAAACACTTAAACTTTGTTTGCCAGGTACTTTATTGCAGCCTATAGTGGAGAATGCGATCAAATTTGGACTTTATAATACATCTGCAGGCATTACCATAAAGGTTGACGTAACTTATGAGCATAATCTTCTGCTCTTGCGGGTACAAAATCCTTTTGATCCTGAAATGAAAGCTGCAGGCGGAACAGGTTTCGGCCTGGGTGCGATTAAACGCAGGCTTTACCTTTTATTTGCTAACCCGCACCTATTACAAACAGAAATTGAGGCAAATAATTTATATATTACGACCTTAAAAATCCCACAAAAAAATGATCAGAACGATTCTCATTGATGATGAACCTTTAGCTAGAGATATTGTTAAATTTTACCTGAACGATCATCCTGAAATAGAAGTTGTTGCCGAATGTTATGATGGTTTCGAGGGATTAAAGGCCATTACACTCCATAAACCGGATCTTATTTTTCTTGATATTCAAATGCCGAAGATAAGCGGCTTTGAAATGCTGGAACTTGTAGACGATAAACCTGCCGTAATATTTACAACCGCTTTTGATGAATTTGCCATTAAAGCTTTTGAGGTCAATGCTGTAGATTATTTGTTGAAACCTATAGATAAAGCCAGATTCGATGCAGCCATCAAAAAGTTACCTGGAAGATTAAACCAGCAGGGAAATACCGAAGCAGTATTAGACGCTGCGGCATTAAGCCCGGCTCAAAATAATAGGGTAGTGGTAAAGAAAGACGGCGTAATCAAAATTATTCCAACAGGAGATATAAACTACCTTGAAGCTGATGATGATTATGTGAAGTTGAATACCGTAGATGGCATTTTCTACAAGAATAAAACGATGGCCTATTTTGAGCAAACTTTAGATGCAACTCAGTTTATTCGCATCCATCGTTCTTATATTATCAATCTTGCTCAGGTAACCAAAATCGAATTGAAAGAGAAAGATAGTTACGTGGTTTTATTAAAATCAGATATTTGGTTACCGGTAAGTAAAACCGGTTATATAAAACTTAAGGCCGCATTAGGGCTATAAAATTTAAAAATATTAAGATATTGAAAGAAGAACTGATAAGATTTGCAGCAAAATGGCATGAGGGGCAAAAGCGAAAATATACCTTTGAGCCTTACATAAATCATTGTATTGAAGTTGCTGAATTAGCAGAGGCTAACCATATTTCATGATTTATTAGAGGATACACGATGCTCAGAATCGGATTTGAGATCATTGTTATCTTCAAATTACTCAATTTATGAAGTAGACTTTATTATAAATGGTGTTTTAGCATTAACAGATATATATATTCCTGCCAATTTCCCAAGTTTAAATAGAGGAAAAAGGAAGGTTTTAGAAGCTGAAAGGCTAGCTGGTATATTACCAACTTACCAAAGTGTTAAATATTGTGATCTAATAAATAATACAATCTCTATTGTTGAGCGGGATCCTAGTTTCGCAGTAGCTTACTTAGCTGAGAAAAAATATATTCTAAGGCTAATGAATAAAGGTAATATCGATTTGTATAACACAGCACTTAGTATTGTTGAGTTATAAGTTGAAGAGTAATTATGTGACGTATTCATTTTAGATTTGACATCTGAATTATGCGAAATCTAAAAATGATACCTTATTGCTTTAGACTTTTGCCTAATCCAAATCCCTGAAGATAGCAAAGCAACACTAATGGGTTTTCTTTTATTATGAAAGTAATCCATATAATTAGATCATTAGGTCTGATTTTTCAAAAGTTTTTTTACATTTGCAATTGAATAAAAAATAAAAAGTAAACACTCTTGCATTTGTAGAGAAATCACTTTATATTTGCACCTCTTAATTTTGAAATTAATAAGATAATATACAGTCATGAAAAGAACATACCAACCTTCGCAAAGAAAGAGAAGAAACAAACACGGCTTCCGCGAAAGAATGGCAACAGCTAACGGCAGACGAGTATTAGCATCACGTCGTGCTAAAGGAAGAAAAAGATTAACAGTTTCTGACGAACGCAAGCATAAAGCATAATTTTTGATTGCTTTTCCGGAATCGGAACTGGCAGATCAAAATCTGCAATTATCAATCAAAAATATATGTACACATTCAGGAAAGAAGAACGGTTATGCAGCAGAAAACATTTAGATCTGCTGTTCAAAAACGGTTCTTCTTTTTTATTATACCCATTTCGCGTCTCTTATCTTTTTATCGATGAAACTGCAGTTGTTCCGGCTCAGGTAGTAATCAATGTTCCTAAGAAAAGATATAAGCGTGCCGTAGATCGGAATCTCCTGAAACGCCGCATTCGCGAAGCCTATCGGCTAAACAAACAAGAAGAATTTTATAATCAGCTTTTAACTGATAAAGGTTTGTTGCTTTTTTCTATACAATTTGTTGGGAAGAAAAAATATGAGTTCACTTTTATCCAGAAGAAGTTGGTTGCTACTTTTAAGCGCTTCCAAACCTTAATTCAGCCCAATGAAATTCATAAATAAATTTTTTGGCTGGATCTTTTTAGGTTTGATCAGAATCTATCAATATGCCATTTCCCCAATGCTTGGTGCCAATTGTAGATTTACCCCCACTTGTTCGCAATATGGAATCGAAGCCATTCGTAAACATGGTCCATTTAAAGGCGGCTGGATGGCTTTGAAAAGGATTGGCCGCTGCCACCCCTGGGGTAAGCACGGACATGATCCGGTGCCTTAAGAGGGGTTATTGGTTTAGTTGTTCATTAGTTATTTGCTAACTGTAAGGGGCTCATGGCTTCAAAATGTAGACTCCAGACTTTGGACTTCCGACTCCCAACTCCCAACTCCCAATTCCCAACTCAAAACTCCCAACTCAAAACTCAAAACTCAATACCTTCCATTTTACTATTTTTAATACCTTTGCCTCATGGCTAAAATACTTCAAATAGAAACTGCTACGCAGGTTTGTTCCGTTGCTTTATCAATTGATGGAAACACCATTTCGATTAAAGAAGAGCACGGTCAGAACATTCATGCCAGTCATGTTACCCTTTTTATTGAGGAAGTATTAAAGGTGAGTGGATTAACTTATCAGGAGTTAGATGCCGTTGCCGTAAGCAAAGGCCCCGGATCTTATACCGGCTTGAGAATTGGCGTTTCTACAGCTAAAGGCTTATGTTATGCATTAGAAAAACCATTGATTGCCATTGAGACACTGGAAATGATGGCAGCTGGATTTCAAATCGAAAACCCGGCCTATGATGGTTTAATTTGTCCGATGATTGATGCAAGAAGGATGGAGGTTTATACCGCTGTATTTAATGCCTCACTTAAAATTATTAATGCTACTGCTGCAAAAATTATTGATGAAACCAGCTTCGCTGATTTATTGGCAAAAAACAAAATTACCTTTTTAGGTGATGGGGCTGCAAAATGCGCCGAAACCCTTAATCATCACAATGCTGATTTTAGTAACCAGAATTATAATACTGCCCGGTACATGTCTGCATTAGCTAACCAGGCTTACCATCAGGGTAACTTCGAAGATGTTGCTTACTTCGAACCTTTTTACTTAAAAGATTTTGTAGTTACCCAACCCAAAAAGAAGGTCTGATTATCTTCTCCTGAAGATTGAAAATAAGTTTGAGAAAAAGCTGCCTTCTTGCTGATCATTAATCCCAGGCATGGTATCACTAAATTGAGGATGGTTAACAATATTGCCAAACTTAATCCCTATCCCCATATAAAAAGATGCACCATTATGACCGCTCCCTACATCTGCAGTGCTGTTATAAAGTCCTCTGGCATAGCTGATGCTCGAAAACATGTTATCCGTACCTCCAAATAGTTCGAAGTTGGGCGTTTGATATTTTCCTTGTAAGCCAACCATGAAAATGTTATTGAAATTATAAGCCGGCGTTACACTGGCGGCAAGGTTCCTATAGATGAAGGTATTGATAAAAGCAACATCACCACCCTTGTAAAACAGGTTTTTTGAGGCTACAAAAGCTGGTTTATAAAAGCCAAACTGCCTGGAAACATAGGTATCTATTTTAGCATTTGTAGGTGCAATGAATTTGCCACTTTGGCCAGTTAGGAAAATATCTCTGATGCTTTGATTAATGTCTACGGATTGATCATTTAAGGTAATGACTTTCGCAGGGTCCCTAATAATATTCTCCTGGGTTCCACTTCGCCACCAGATAAACCCAAGATCCTTCACATTTGCCATCATAAATATCCCATTCTTTGTGGTATAGTTGGTGCCAAGACTTAACGACAAGCCAGGATTTTTAAAGGTTGGGAGAAAAGATCTTTTACCAATTTCTTCCGTATCTGAGAAATTAGCCTGATATGTACCATTCACACCGAGCAGCATTTGGCTACCATCTGGTTCAATATAAAGGTTAGACTTTACAATATTTAGCTTATTATAGAGAATTCCACTAAGTAAACTTGCCTTGATGCCGAAGGCAAGCCGCTTATTATAGTTTTCTCTGTAAGTAAAACTAAACTGGTGATAAGACTGCTGATATCCTTTATCGTTAAATATCCCATTGGTTTGTTCTACCTGGGATAATCGGTCTAAATTATCAAAAATCGCTAGTGTTTCATTGGTGTAATCGATATGAGAATCTACCCTGACTTGCCAGGACAGCCCCATTTCTTTTTGATATTTATAGGATTTGAACATGCGCACTGTAGCCACATATACATTACTGTTTAAAAAGAAATGGTTAACATCACCTGTTCCAAGGGTAAGTCTTCTGGTGTCATTTACACCTTCCTGAGTTAATTTTCTTATGGCATATTCAGACCCTCCAACATTTGCTGCATTTGCACCAAAGTTTGGTAAAAAGAAATTGGATGAAAACTTTCGGGAAGAATCCAGCGTAAAAGACTTTTGGGATACATTTTCAAAGGCATCGAACATGGTTCGGGTTCCAAATAACGCATATTGCTGCGCATGCGTAAAATAGCCACTACCCAATAAGCACGCGGTAAGTAAGAGTTTCTTCATTTATTTTAGTTTTCTGGCCTGATTTCTATTGAACGGTTGCTTAATGAATCTAGTACTAGTGGTTTTAAATATTTGTTTAAGAGGATGTTAGTGATGAATTTATTTCGATCGGCACTCATCTGGTAGTAAAAGGTATCGAAGGCTTTTAAACCGCTGTCTGCTTGCAAATGTTTATAATATTGCGGAAAGATCTGGCTTCTGAACATATTGCTCGACCGCTTTAAATTAACGTAGTATCCAATATTGGATGTGCTTGAAAGTTGATTCATTGCATCCAGATATTCTGGTTCCTGAATGAGGAGCTTATTGTTACGGTACTTTTCTAGAAAGGATTGGATGGTACTGGCATTATTTGCAGCAATCAGGTAATTGTCAATAATGGTATAATAGGGTCTTCCAAAGTTTTTTAGTGGCTCACCCAGATAGGAAAAGAGAATGTCTGAAGATTTAAAATGTTTAATTTCCTCGCTATAATCTTCGCTTACATCAAATAACAATTGCTTCACTTTTTCACCGTTACTCAATGTTATTGCGGCTAATTTTTCGCCAGTATTTAATTGAAATGTGATGAATTGATTTTTTAAATAAATTGGGAAAATTGCATTTAAGTCTGTGCGGTATTCACTTTTTATCCGTTTAAGCAGTAAATTGGTTTTATCAGTGAGTTTTTTTTGTGCCTGCCAGTTCGCTAATTTTTTATGCCATGATGAATAGTTATCAAAGGCATAAAGCGTATAGTTGGCGGTTTGATCTGGCAAAATATTCTGGATTTCTGTATTTTGAACAGCTACATTTTCGAAAAGTTTCAGATAATTATCGCTAGCCATAAGTTCTGTATTGCCATTAAATAAAATCTTCTCTTTGCTGAAATTATAGTTTAGCGTAGCGAAGCTATTTTGTTTGTTAAATACCGCAAGTTCACCATTAAGGTTTCCAGATATGATATTTTTCAATAAAAGCGGCGCCTGATTGAAATTGATATATAATTGCGCCAAGATATTTTTATTCTGCAGTCTTGCTTCCTTTATGTAAGCTGTAAAAGGATTTTCTTTTAACCTGATTCCGGCATTCTTAATCAGCTTAAGCGAGGTTGATAACGTTAAAACCTGATGCTGAACGCCCACAAAAATAAGCAGGCTATCATTCACCTTAGCAGTGAAAATGCTATTTTCTTGAGGTACTGGCGTTAGAAACGGTTTAAGTTGGTTTTGAAAGTTAAGCGCAGAGTGATCTGGTTTTACCTGAACAGTAATTAAAAAATTGAGTGTTTTATTACTGTCTGGTAGCAGGCTGATGTAGATCTCCTGATCCTGGATTAAGTTATTAATGGTTTTATTATTAATAAAGCTTTCTTTCAGTTGTCTCAATAACTCAGTTTTATCTTTACCAATCGCTTGCTGCAGCAAATTTTGTCCCTCTATAATTTCATAGAAGCCTTTATCATTCTGAAATGAAAAAAGAAGGGCAGCATTGTTCGTGGCCGATTGGAGCGCAAGGTCTTTAGCATCGTTTTCAACGCCCAATTTAGAAAAGTATAAATAGGACATGAATGCGATGCCAATTAATAAAGCGCTCACTAAAATTATGATTTTTCTCATCTGCTGTACAACAAATTTAAATTATTACATTGATTAGTGAGAAGTTCTTTTTCAATTTATTAATTTAGCGATTGCTTCGGGCTAAATGTACATATGAATAAACGAATAATACTTACTGCGTCTTTTTTCGGATTTGTTGCTGTTTTACTTGGTGCGTTTGGTGCACATGCTTTAAAGGCATTGGTTGATGCGCCTTCACTCGAAATCTGGCAGAAAGGTGTTGACTATCAGTTTTATCATGTTTTCGCATTATTGTATTTATCAACATTTGCCCGTTATCGAAACAAGTTAATTAATATCGCTTACTTCTGCTTTACTTTCGGAATCATTCTTTTCTCGGGTTCCCTTTATTTATTGGCCACCCGCAGTATTCTACATCTGGATTTTGTAAATCTAATTGGTCCGCTGACGCCCATCGGTGGATTATTATTTGTTTTAGGTTGGATCATGCTGTTTTTCGCCGCATTTAAAGATAAATAATGGAGACTTTTGAAAATGATTTTTTTGCAGAAAGAGAAACTCTTTTTGTAGAAGTGATCTTGCCTTTATCTTTGGCTAAGAATTATACTTATAGAATCCCTTTTGATTTAAATGACCAGGTTGCCATTGGCAAAAGGGTAGTGGTGCAGTTTGGAAAACATAAAATTTATGCGGCGTTAATTAGCGGTATTTCTAAAAATCCACCAACGGCCTACGAAGCAAAATACATCATTGATATTATTGATGCTGAGCCGGTGGTAACACCCATGCAGTTAAAATTCTGGACCTGGATGACCAATTATTACATGTGTAATGAAGGGGATGTAATGACTGCGGCTTTACCTGCCAGCTTAAAACTAGCCAGTGAAACGATTTTGATGCTCAGCGAAGATTTTAGCGATGACATCGTGCTTACGGAAAAGGAAGAAATCATCATTTCCACCCTTAAGAAACAGGAGAAGCTTACCGTTAATGATGTTTCAAAGCTTTTAGGTCAGAAAACGATTTATCCCATTATCAATAAGCTGTTAGAAAAAGATTTGGTTTTAGTGGCCGAAGAGGTGGTTCAAAAATATAAGCCATTATTGAAATCCTTCATTTTACTGAACGATTTTTATAAAGATCAGGAAAATTTAAAACAGCTTTTCAGTGTTCTGGAACGTGCGCCGAAACAACTGGATGCACTGCTGGCCTATTTGAAACTTCAAAAATCTAACTTGCCAATTGCGAAGGAACAGTTATTGGAAGAAAGTAATTGTGGTCCGGCCGCATTAAAAGCACTTACAGATAAAGATATTTTCGTCGTAACGAAACGTCCGGTCAGTCGTTTGGCTGCAAATGATGAGGAGTTTAGTGTGAATTTTAAACTTAACGAACATCAGGAACAGGCGCTTACCAAAATTAATGATTATTTTAAAGAACGGGATGTAGTATTGCTACATGGCGTTACCGCTTCGGGTAAAACCCAGGTATATATTAAACTGATTGAAAAAATTATCCAACATACTGATGGGCAAGTGTTGTTTCTGTTACCTGAGATTGCCCTTACTACACAAATTGTAGAAAGGATTAAACGGTATTTTGGAAATGCAATTGGTGTTTACCACTCTAAGTTCAACAACAGTGAACGTGTAGAAATTTGGAATAAGGTTCGAACCGGAGACTTTAAAGTAATTTTAGGTGCGCGTTCAGCAGTCTTTCTTCCATTTCAGAATTTAAAATTGATTGTGGTGGATGAAGAGCACGAGCCATCTTATAAGCAATATGATCCGGCACCAAGGTATCAAGCCAGAGACGCCGCTATTTATTTGGCCCATCTTCACCAGGCTAAAGTGATTTTAGGATCAGCCACGCCATCTTTAGAAAGTTATTACAATGCGCTTCAAGGAAAGTATGGCCTTGTAGAAATGAAGGAGCGTTTCGGTGGAGTTCAGTTACCTAACCAACAGGTGGTGAGCATTTCAGAAGAAACAAAACGGAAAACGATGGTTTCTTATTTCTCCAGTGTGCTAATTAAAGACATCGACCTTGCCCTTTCGAAAAAAGAACAAATTGTACTCTTCCAAAACAGACGTGGTTATGCTACCATTTTAATTTGTGCAACTTGTGGATATACGCCAAAATGTGTGAATTGCGATGTAAGTTTAACCTATCATAAAAGCAGTGGGAAATTACATTGCCACTACTGTGGTTATCAGCAAAGCAGCGTAAATATTTGTCCGGCCTGCGGTTCTGTGCATGTAGAGCAAAAAGGTTTCGGTACAGAGCGGATTGAAGAGGAATTGAAGTTGCTTTATCCCGAGGTTTCTATTGCCCGACTGGATATGGACAGTACCCGAACTAAAAACGGCTTGCAGCAAATCTTAAATGATTTTCAGGACAAGAAAACCGATATTCTGATTGGTACTCAAATGGTTGCGAAAGGACTGGATTTTGATAACTTAAATCTAATTGGTGTAATTAATGCAGATACACTTCTTGGTTATCCGGATTTCAGGGCTTACGAACGAAGCTATCAGTTATTGGCTCAGGTTGCAGGTAGAGCTGGACGGAGGGCAGATCAGGGGAGTGTTTGCATTCAAACTTACGATGCCGGGAACCGCATCATTAAACAAGTGGTAGAGAATGATTATGAAGGAATGTATAACGACGAAATTGCGGAACGGGAAAGATTCTTGTATCCACCGTTTTCAAGGATGATATTCCTCTACATTAAACATAAAGATTCACATGTGTTAGACCATGCAGCCTTAACATTGGCCAATATCCTGAAAGCCAAATTTGGTAAGCGCGTGCTTGGTCCGGAGCAACCCTTAGTGAGCAGGGTGCGAAACCTGTACATTAAACAAATTATCATTAAAGCCGATAAACACACTGCTATTCAGAAAGTTAAAGATGCTTTGCGTGAAACACTTACGCAGTTTAACGCGACTAAAGAATTTAAAGGCGTATTAATGCAGATCGATGTAGATCCGTATTAATTCTTTCCATTTAAACTGAATTGCAATCCAGCGGAAACCGGGTTAAGCAAAAATTCCCATTTCTTGTAAGTGGTTACTGTCCTGGCAACACCTCCTGTTTCTGTAATATCCTGCTTTTCATATGAATAATAGAAATCCAGATTGCTTTCAGCGAAGAAGTTAAGCTGTGGAAGTATATTTACTTTTAAACCAATTAACGGTGTAAGTACCAGTCCGTTTTTACTGGCATCGGCTGTTTGCATCACGTTACTGGCAGCTGGGTTACGTGGCGCAATCGTGCCGGTAAAACGATTAGAACGATAGCCTAAGTCAAAGCCAAAATAAGGTTGAATTTTTGAATAGTTAAAATTTTTCTCGAAGCCAATTTTGAAAGAGTAATCAGTCACCTTTCCATTTGCAATTTCACAAGTAGCGCAGGTGTTATCAAATTGTGTATCATCGCGGAAATAGGAACCGCTAATTCTATAGCTAATTTGGTTATCGTTAAATTTTAGCATGGCACCATTTGCATAGGCCTTGGTGTAATCCTGAGTATTGGTTTGATTTAATATTTTAGGCAACTGCATTAAACTGAAAGCACGAAAGCCAATGGTATAATTATAATCAGCACCAGTTTGCGCAAACGAGGTAAAAGATATAAGCAGTGTAAATATACTAAGTAAGATTTTCTTCATAGGTAGCGGTGCTGATTTCTTCAAAAATTATTGATTCCAAAAGTAGAAATAATTCCTCACTTCAGTATTATGATTAACCCAAACTTTATTTATAGCATATTTTGCTTTTGATATTCTGCAACTTAAGTCAATGTGGATTTCTTTATCTTGCATCACCGTATAAAAAAGCTAATTTTGAGACTTCATGGCTTATAAATTTGTTGATAATTACCGAGAGCGTGGTGCGAGAAAGAAACTGGTAGAACTGTTAAGATCTCGCGGAATTGAAGATGAGCAAGTGTTAAAAGCGATTGGTAAAGTCCCACGTCATTTCTTTTTTGATGAAACATTCTGGAATCAGGCATATAAAGATATTGCTTTTCCAATTGGCGATGGTCAGACCATTTCTCAACCCTATACAGTGGCCTATCAGAGCGAATTGTTGCATATTCAGAATGGAGATAAAGTGCTCGAAATTGGAACAGGCTCTGGTTATCAAACCTGTGTACTGATGGAGCTTGGCGCAAAAGTAGTGACCATCGAAAGGCAACAAAATATCTATAATAGAACCATTCAAGTTTTGCCAGGCATGGGTTATAAACCCGTTTTTTGCTGTGGTGACGGATCAAAAGGCGTTGCAGAACATGCGCCTTACGACAAAATTATCGTTACCGCCGGCGCGCCACTCGTTCCGGAAATATTATTAAAGCAACTTAAAATTGGCGGTATTTTAGTAATTCCGGTAGGCGATGAGAAGACGCAGAAAATGGTTACAGTGATTAGGGTAAGCGAAACCGATTACGAAAAAATAGTATTGGATACTTTTAGATTCGTACCGCTTGTAGGCGATCAGGCGTGGTAATTAAGAAGTCTTTAGTCTAAAGTCATTAGTCGAAAGTCTATTCATTGTTTAAAGAATTGATTATCAAGTAGCTATAGTCGGGTATCCATTCTAATGTAATAAATCACTAGTTTATTAAAAAGTTAAAAAGCTTGTTTTGGAATTTGTAAATACTCCTGAATGATTACTCCAAACTTTGGACTTCTGACTAGAGACTCTTGACTCACGACTAGCGTTTCATCGCACGATCAAGTTCGCGTTTAGTATCTCTGTCTTTGATGCTATCGCGTTTGTCAAATTCCTTTTTACCTTGTGCAAGTGCAATTTCAATTTTAGCAAAGCCGCGTTCATTTACAAAAATGCGAAGCGGAACAATGGTGTATCCTTTTTCTTCCCCTTTTAATTTCAGTTTCCTGATTTCCTTTTTTTGCAGCAGCAAGGCACGGTCTCTTTTAATGTCATGATGGTAAAAAGAGCTGTGGCTATATTCCGAAACATGAAGATTCCGTACATAAAGGTTTCCGCCGATAAACATGCAAAAGGCATCAGTCATGTTTGCTTTACCTTGTCTGATGGCTTTTATTTCTGTTCCTAAAAGTGCAATTCCGGCTACGTATTTATCAAGTAGATTGTAATCGAAGTAGGCCCGTTTATTTTTTATGTTGATGTCGTTTTTCAAAGCTTGTATTGTTATTTATTGTACAGCGAATCTCGCTGCAAACTACCGGTATTTTCCGCCGGGCTGCAAATATCTTAAAAATTGATGTGATATCTTGATTTTATCACCCGCTAAATTAACAAATAGAAAGTTCATCTGTTTGTAAAAGCTAAAAGGAATATGATTACCTTCTCAAATAAATCAATTAAGTTTGGAATTTAAACATCGAAAATGAAATTTAAAAACCTTTTATTAGTCCTGCTCTTGTTTGTTGCGTTTCAGGTTAAAGCACAACAGCCTGCTTTATTGCCACAATTCACTTTTTTTAAACTGGATGGTAAGGCATTTTCCAACAAGGACTTAAAACAAGGAAAGAAAAACTTATTCATCCTTTTCGATTGTACCTGCGAGCATTGTCAACGGGAGCTTAAGAGTTTAAACGCAAATTATGCGCAATTTCAAAAAGCCAATATTTATCTGATTACTTTAGATGAGGCTTATATTATTCCACAGTTTTTCAATACTTATGCGAAGGGCTTAAATGCCAAACCCAACGTTACGGTGCTGCAAGATAAAAATCACATGTTTATTCCTGCATTTTTACCCTCCATGTATCCTGCAATGTATTTGTATTCCACAACTAATAAGTTATTGGTATATAATTCAGGAGATGGTGGCATTAAAAAAGTAATGAAGGTGATTGGTAAATAATAATAACTAACGGATAATCAGTACCGGGATATTTACTTTATGCCGAACCGAATTTACTGTTGTTCCAAAAATCAAATCTTTCAAACCTTTGTGCCCGTGGGCACCCATCACTAAAAGCTCAATTTCGTTCCTGTTACTAATATCTGCTATCGCTTTCGCGGTACTCCCGAAACCGATAAAAGGTGTCGCATCATAACCGAGATCTTCCAGGTTGATTCGATATTTCTCCAGATTTTTTGCGTCACTTTCAGTTTCATGGTCCATCACCTCCTGTCCATGATATCTTGCAGCTGCTGTCTCCACAACATGAATAAGGTAGTAATGCGCATCTTTCCCGCCTTGAATTAGCGCATGCCGAATCGTATTCCGATCGTTCTTAGAAAAATCTACAGCAATACCAATTCTGTCGTAGCTAATGCGTTCTATTTTACCGATATCCAACGCATTACCGTGCGGAACCAATTGATTTAACGAGTCTTTTTTCTCCAGTAATGGATGGAAAAATACATAAAGCAACAGTAACACAACAAAAATCAGCGCAGGGAAAACGATTACATAAATCCACCAGGTATTGGCATCTTTGGCCCATCCACTAATCTCTTCAATTACTAATTTTACATTCAGTGCAATAATGGCAACGGCACTTCCCCAGGCTAGAATTTTCACCCAGGTTTTGATGGCGAAATCCTTCATCAGCTTTTTATCTGAGGTGAAGTGGATTAAAGGCACAATCGCAAAGCCGAGTTGTAGACTCAAAACAACCTGACTTAAAACGAGCAATCCGCCCAAGGCATCATCGCCATAATGAAGGATCGTAAAAAATGCAGGGATAATGGCGAGCAAACGGGTAATTAATCTGCGTAACCAGGGTTGAATCCGGAGGTTAATATGCCCTTCCATAATGATCTGGCCAGCTAAAGTGCCGGTCACGGTAGAGCTTTGTCCGGCAGCAATTAAAGCAATGGCAAATAGGGTAGGAGCTACATTTCCGAAAATGTTCGATAACAATTTATGGGCATCCTGAATTTCTGCTACTTCATGTAAACCATTTTTATAGAAAGCTGCAGCAGCTAATATTAAGATCGCGGCATTTACGAAGAACGCCAGGTTTAATGCAACCGTTGTATCAATCAGGTTGAATTTCAAAGCTTCTTTAATGCCCTTATTTGTACGTTCTATTTTTCTGGTTTGAACAAGCGACGAATGTAGGTAAAGGTTGTGCGGCATCACGGTTGCACCGATAATTCCAATGGCGATGTACAATGCATCACCATTGAGTATAGATGGCTCAAAACCCTTTGCAATTTCTTTCAGTGAGGGTTCCACAATAAACATCTCCACTAAAAAAGAGATTCCTACAATGAAAACCATAGATACAATAAAGCCTTCCATAGCCCTCATCCCTTTGTTAAGGAGAAAAAGCAACAGAATCGTATCAAAAATAGTTATGGAGATTCCCCAAATCAGCGGCAAGCCAAAAAGCAGTTGTAAACCAATGGCCATTCCAATAATTTCGGCCAGATCGCAAGCAATGATTGCTGTTTGCGCTAACCCGAATAAGGGGATATTGGCCCAACGCGGATACGCCTGTTTTGAAGCCTGCGCCAAGTCTAGTCCACGCACGATACCCAATCTGGCGCTAAGCGATTGCAGCAAAAGGGCGATGAGGTTAGACATTAACAGCACCCAGATTAACTGGTAGCCAAATTTACTACCCCCGGCTAAATCAGTTGCCCAGTTTCCAGGATCCATGTAACCCACGCTTATTAGATACGCAGGACCGATAAATGCTAAAATTCTTCTCCAGCCTTTTCTCTTGCTCGTATTTACGCTTTGATGTACTTCGCTAAGCGATTCAGTTTTTGCCATTACTGCTTATTAAAATATGTTTTGCCACTTCTCTGCTGATATTGATCTGTTTACCGGCAATTAAAATTTCTACCGAACCATCGAAATCCGTAACATCACTAATTTCAATTTGTTTGCCAAGTGTTAACCCTAATTTTTCCAGATGTTTTAAAAAAGGAGAACTGTGCTGACTTACGCCCGTAATTGTACCTTGATCTCCGATCTTCAATTCGATAAGCTTGGTAAATTGCGTTTTTACGAAACGACCGTTCTTATCTGGAATGGGATCGCCATGTGGATCTGACTTCGGAAAACCTAGAAACTCGTCCAGCCTTTCAATAAGTGCAGTAGATTTGATGTGTTCAAGTTCCTCTGCCACATCATGTACTTCATCCCACTTAAAGTTAAGCTTGTCAACTAAAAATACCTCCCACAAACGGTGTTTGCGTACAATATCGATGGCTGCGTTTTTCCCTTTATCTGTCAGCGTAACCCCTTGGTATTTAATGTAGTCTACAAAACCTTTCTCCGCCAGTTTCTTAATCATGTCTGTTACGGATGCCGGTTTGGTTTGCATCTGTTCGGCAATGGCATTGGTTTGAACGTTATTTGTTTTTTCTGCTAGGTGGTAAATGATCTTTAGATAATTCTCCTCTGTGAAACTTTGCATTTATATTTATCTAATCTTATTTTTAGGTAAATCTAAAAATATTTTTCTAAAATTTATTAGATAAATTATGTTAAAATTTAGAATATAATTTGGTTATGTTTGTGTTCTCAATACCTTTGAATTTATATGGCATCAGAATTAGATAAAATTGATTTTAAAATTTTAAGAATTTTACAAGAAAACGGTCGCATTACGAATTTACTGCTATCTCAGGAAATCGGATTATCTCCGGCTCCTACTTTAGAGCGTGTTCGCAAACTTGAAATGGCCGGATTTATCAAAAGCTATCATGCCCTGGTTGATGAAGAAAAATTAGGTTTGGGGATCAAAACTTTTATTCAGATCCAACTTGATTTCCATAAAAACAATACCATTCAGATCTTCTTAGATGAGGTAAATCAGATCAAGGAAATTACAGAATGTCACCATGTAACAGGTCAGGCAGATTTTCTTTTGAAAGTATATGTGAAGGACATCAAATCTTATGAGCGTTTAATTATGGAGAAAATAAGTAAGATTTCTGTTGTTAAAACTTTTCAAACGATGATGATTATGTCTACGACCAAGAAAGAGCCGATTGTGCCTTTGGAGTACTAAAAAACTTATTTTTTAATATTTAAGAAATCTGAGTTAGGTATTGAAATTATACATGTATTCAATAGAAAAAGCTTTTTTACCACCTAAGACATCTTAGTGCATCAAAGTTAGTTGTTGAAATTATGCATATACTCACTTATAAAAGCTTATACCATGTTATAGAGATAATATTGTGAAGTTAAAGTTTATAAGAAAGTCTATCGAGGCTTTAAGTAGCTTCATGCACAGGGGTAGGTATGAGTTTTTACCACCTAAGACAACCTAGTATATTAAAGTTAGGTGTTGAAATTATGCATATACTGACTAACAAAAGCTCTTTTACCATGTTGAATAATATTTGTGCAATTGAAGTTGATGAGCAAACCCTTCGGAGCTTTTAGTAGCTTCATATAGGTTAATATTTGTGCTTCATGGATAGGCAATATCCTTTCAACCAATTTTAACTCTATAATTAGACATTCTTCAATATATAAATCTGCTCTTAATGCTGTGTCGAGCACCACATCTTTATAGCTTAGTAGGATTGATTTTTCAGCTGTATATTTTATGTTTCGCAGCTGTAATTCTCTTATCAAACATCTGACATAAACACTTTCGAGTAATCCAGGGCCTAAAATTTTGTGAACTTCAATACACGCCCTTGTAACGTTGTATTCTAAGTTATCGAGAAAAGATTTGTTGATACTCATAAAAAATCATCTAAAAAGTTAATTCTATTTCGGGATGATTTTTTGAATTCCAATAGGGTGTTTTAATATGTCTTAGGTGGTAGATTCAATACTAATTTATCAATAATTCCTGAGATTTCTTTAGCATTTTGATAAACCATGAAATGTGTTCCATTTTGAATTGAAAAATCTGGCTTCGCCATTTTTGAATACAGAATTTTATCTTTAGTGCCATGAACATGATATAAACGATCTGGTCTTATAGCGTTTTCCCAGGTAACGATACTGCCTATTGCCCATTTTAAAAACCGGGGATTCGTGTCATTTACTATTTTAGTAAGTAGCTCTTTTTCTTCTATTGTTTTAGTGCCGAAGAAAAAATTTTGGGAAAGCTTGTTAGATGACTTGAGGAGGCCCGAAGGAATTAGTTTTATTAATCTTAATTTGCCTGCTAACCGATAGAGCATTGGTAATTCGGCACTTAAAATGGTACTTGATATTGCAATGGTTAGCAGAGGCTTCAAAAACTTAGCCACCTCAACAGCAATCATGCCTCCAAAAAGAAACACCAACTAAGATATAGGGTTGATCAGCGCTTATAATTTCACTCAATCGCCTGGCGTAATTCGCTAAGGTTTCATCTTTTGTAGGAGGAATCCAGTCGACATGAATCACATTTATGCGCTCATCGAGATTTATCTTAGCAAAAATCCTTTGATCGGCTCCTAAGCCACTAATAAAGTAGGCGTTCACTAATCCGGTAAATTCCAATCGATAGGTTTGATGTTATTTTGAATCAATAATTGATTAGCTTTTGAGAAGTGGCGGGAACCAAAAAAACCATTATAAGCTGAAAATGGAGAGGGATGGGCTGCAGTGAGTACATAATGTTTCTGCTGATCAATTAATGCAGCCTTTTGTTGTGCATATTTGCCCCAAAGCAAAAACACTACGTGTTTACTTTTCGCAGAGATCGCCTTTATAATCTCATCCGTGAAGATTTCCCAACCACGATTTTGGTGAGAACCAGCCTCTGAAGCCCTTACAGTTAATGTTGCATTCAATAGCAGCACGCCTTGTTCTGCCCAGTGCGTTAGGTTGCCATGATGCGGCGCTTTAAAACCTTCAACATCCGTCTCCAGTTCTTTATAAATATTTTTTAACGAAGGTGGAACTGTCATTCCGCGTTGTACAGAGAAGGAAAGGCCGTGTGCCTGACCCGTACCATGATAGGGATCCTGACCAAGGATCACCACTTTAACCTGATCAAATGGCGTGGTGTTCAGGGCGTTAAATATATCCTGCCCTTTAGGGTAAACTGTTGCACCACGTTCCTTTTCAGCTGTTAAAAAAGATTTCAGATTTTTCATGTATTCCTTTTCAAACTCTTGATCTAAAACGGCTAACCAGCCGGGTTCTAATGCTGCAGACATATGATAATTGTGCTAACGATATTTGTATTTTATTATATTAACTAACTTTTAACAATTCCTCGAAACGAGTATTAAGATTTCTTCTGATAGATAGCCAGCAAATCTCTTTCGAGTGTTGTTTTTGGACCTTCAATGATTCGACCTAACTCCTTGCCCTTCTCATCGTAAATAATAAACGTGGGTACCATTTTAATATCTAAACCATCAATAATTCCATTTTCTGCTTTCTTATTTCCGTCAACAGCTATCAGGTCTACATTCTTTTCTTTAAAATGCAATGCATCTAAAATTTTGAAGAAGTTGGGTACATTCACTTTGCTATCGCCACACCAGGTACCAAAAACAATCTTAATTTTTTCTTTTTTTACCAGCTTTTTCAGTTCGATCATTGTCGCGGCATCGGGGGTGTAAGAAGCATAAAGCGGATCGTACATCTCCTTGAATTCTGGGAACGTGGCCATGCCCTCACGTGTACAGGCATTAATTAGAATGTCTTTCTGATGGACCTGGTCATGTATTTTTTTGTTTAGTTCTTGTGCAGAAACCTTCATTGTAAATATCATTAATGTAATGGATAGGAGAATTTTCATGTTAACCAGATGAATTGTTGTATCAGTGAAATTTTTAATGAAATTATTGTTTTAATATCTATTTTCTGCCATTTAAAAACGATATTTGCAAAAAAAAATAATTAGAATAAATTTTATGCCAAATATTATCAGATTAATTGCGGGGTTTGCTTTACTGGGTGGCGCAGTAGCTTTATTTATTTTCGGTTTCTGGCCATGGGGCATAGTTTGCATCTTATTAGGCCTTATTGTATTGGTTACCTATTTCTTTAATGAGAACATGCTTTTGGCACAATGGTTTTTAAGAAAGGACAATATGCCGAAAGCAAAGATGTTTTTAGACCGTATTACAAACTATGAAACGCAATTAATTAAAGTGCAGCATGGCTATTACAATCTGTTAATCGGTCTAATTGAAAGCAGAACTGCACCAATGAAGTCTGAAAAGTATTTCAAGACAGCATTGAGTTTAGGGATGCAAATGGATCATAATATCGCGTTGGCGAAATTAAGTTTAGCCGGAATAGCAATGGCAAAGAGAAACAAGCGCGAAGCAACGATGTATTTAGCTGAAGCGAAGAAGGCAGATAAAGGAAAACTATTAGCCGATCAGATTAAACAAATGAAAGATCAAATGGGCATGATGGATAAGCAACAGCAAGTTCGATACCGTTAGTCCTTACTAAAATATTTAAAGAGCCAGAATTTTCTGGCTTTTTTTATTCCTGTGCATGATTAATTAAAGTCATAATCTAAAAAATATTTTAGACTAGTCGAAATTTTTAATATTTTGGGGTTTAACCGATCCTTAAAAATATTATGGAATTATACTACTCTTTCTCAGTACTTATTGTTTTAGCCTCGTTTTTCTCTTATTTGAATCTGCGGTACCTCAAACTCCCGTCAACGATTGGAATTATGATTATCGCAATGCTAAGCTCAGTTGTACTGGTATTGACAGGGAGCTTATTTCCAAAAACGTTTGATCACTTTTCAACTTTACTTCAGGATGTAGATTTCACCGAAGTACTGATGGGGGCAATGCTGAACTTTTTATTATTCGCAGGCGCCATCCATATTAATCTGGTAGATTTGAGGGAACAACGTGCACCCGTAATCATTTTCTCTACCGTAAGCGTGGTGATTTCTACCTTCGCTGTGGGCGCGCTGGTGTATTATATCACGCCGCTCTTTGGTTTTCAAATTCCGTTTATTTACGCCTTATTGTTTGGTTCTCTTATTTCACCAACAGATCCGATTGCAGTAATGGGCGTTTTAAAAGATGCGAATGTGAAGAAATCCCTCGAAACAAAAGTTGCAGGAGAATCACTATTTAACGATGGTGTTGCGGTGGTAATCTTTGCTGTAATTCTGCAGCTTGCGCAAGGAAGCGATATTGATATTAGCTTCACTAACATTTCCTGGTTGCTGATTAAAGAAGCGTTAGGTGGTTTCGCCTTGGGTACTATTCTGGGTATAGGTGCTTCAAATGCAATGAGAAGGATAGATGATTATAAAGTGTCGGTGCTGATTACCTTATCTGTAGTTATGGGAGGGTATTTAATTGCACACGCTATTCACATTTCTGGTCCGTTAACTATGGTTGCCGCAGGGATAGTGATTGGTAATTATGGTAAACGTACTGCCATGTCTGCTATCACTAAAGATTATCTTAATAAATTCTGGGAACTAATTGATGAGATTCTAAATGCAATTTTATTCCTTTTCATCGGTTTCGAATTGTTAATCATCCATAACATTACTGATTATTGGTTAATCGGAATGTGCTGCATTCTCATCGTACTTTTCTCACGCTTCTTGTCGATTTATATTCCGGTAGTGTTGATTCCTTTCAAGAATAAATTTAGTAGCGGCACCGTCAAAGTTCTGGTTTGGGGAGGTCTGCGTGGAGGGGTTTCCATCGCGCTGGTATTATCAATGGATGAAGGACCTTATAAACCTTTACTCGTCGGAATTACTTATTTCGTAGTGGTATTCTCGATCATTGTTCAAGGGTTGACAGTAGGGAAGTTGGCGAAGAGAGTGTTATCGAAAGAGGAAGACTAGCAGCTTTATTTACCGTGTGATTAGCCATTTTTTATCATGCGGGAGCATCAAGTATTTTTAGCTTTCATAATAATCTCAACTTCGAAAGACTAATTTTCGAATAGAAAAAAGTGCAGCTTCGCAATGGTTATCAACTTCTGTTATTTCAGAAATAGTTAAAACCAAAACTTAAAATATTTTGTAGTCTATAGAAAATACATACCTATGGCAACATCACAAGAAGGAAGTACTAACAATACTCAGGAAGAAGATAACATTCAGGATTTAGGCGGAAAAGAGGCCGTTGAAAAATTGAGAAACCTCGCAGAAAAAGCCGAGAGTTGCTTTTTTTGTACCAACATTAAAACAGGTGTACCGCTATCGGTAAGGCCAATGGCTATTCAGCAAGTGGATGATGAAGGTAATATCTGGTTCATGAGTTTAAAAGACAGTCACAAGAACGATGAGATTTCTTCTGATCCGTTTACACACCTTTTATTTCAGGCGGGTGCACATTCTGGTTTTGTAAATATTTATGGAATCTCAGAAATCAGCAGAGATCAGGCTAAAATTGATGAATTATGGACTCCATTACTTAAAACATGGTTCCAGGGCGGCAAAGACGATCCAAACATCACTTTAATTAAAGTAATTCCTTCAGAAGGATACTATTGGGATACCAAAAACGGTACAGCTGTAGCCTTCCTTAAGATGGCAGCATCTGTAATCACCGGGAAAACGATGGATGATTCTGTGGAAGGATCTTTAGATATTGATTAAGATATTATAGTTAAAGGTTGAAGGTCCACGTCTAGTCTCAACGCATTTCTTCTGCCC
Organism: Bacteroidota bacterium; assembly: GCA_037032985.1. Taxonomy (GTDB): domain Bacteria; phylum Bacteroidota; class Bacteroidia; order Sphingobacteriales; family Sphingobacteriaceae; genus Pedobacter. The sequence continues at coordinate 51,524 of JAZBLB010000010.1, read as the reverse complement.
CGAATAGAACTTATGACCCTAAACCTTTAACCTATTTATCATCCAGACTATCATAGCCTTCTAATTCTGCTCTCTGAGATCTCTTACTCAAGATGTCATCGTCTTCTGTCTGGTTTCTGGAGAAGAATAAAGCCTCTGCCTGGATCCTTTTAATTAACTGGCGTACCAGCGTTAAGTCAAATGCATCTTTACTTAATTTGATGCAGTATTCGCTTTCGTTAATTTCTAGACTTGAAATATTCATAATGCAATGATTTAATTATCAATTACTGTAAATATAGAAAAGGCTTGCTAAACAGTTGTTAGCAAGCCTTTTAATTTTATGTTATGTTTGTGTTAACAGTCGGTGTCTAAAACAACAACATGTTATTTATGAGATAGAAATAAACCTTCATCGGTTTTGGCAACTTTTAAAATATTCTTAGCCGTTAAAGCTTTCAAAGTAGTATCCCACTTTTTATTGCTCCAGTCTGCTAACTTCGCTTTTACTTCAGTTAACAGTGATTGTTCACCCTCTTTTACCAAAGCATAAAGTTCGGTTTCGTCTGCCGTCATCTCGATTTTCTTTTTCTCCGGACGCATTTGCGGGAAGAATAAAACCTCTTGAATAGTACTTTGATTGGTCATGAGCATTACAATTCTATCAATACCAAAGCCTAAACCTGATGTTGGCGGCATACCATATTCTAAGGCACGAACGAAATCATCATCCATTGCCATTGCTTCTGCATCACCACGATCGGCCAGTTTTAACTGATCTTCAAAACGTTCTTTTTGATCAATAGGATCATTTAATTCTGAATATGCATTACCGATTTCTTTTCCATTAACAAAAATTTCAAAACGTTCTACCAAGCCTTCAGCCGAACGATGCTTTTTAGCAAGTGGCGTCATTTCTATTGGGTAGTCAGTGATAAATGTTGGCTGAATCAAATTTGCTTCTACTTTATCACTAAAGATTTCGTCAACTAATTTTCCACGACCCATTGTAGAATCGGTTTCAATTCCTAATTCTTTACAAGTTTCAAGGAGTTGATCTTCTGTCATTCCCGAAACATCAATTCCCGTATACTTTTGGATAGATTCATACATGGTTAATTTTTCATAGGGTCCTTCGAAATTGATCTCGTTTTCGCCTACTTTAATCACCGCAGATCCGTTCGTTGCAACGGCAACTTTTTCCAAACATTCTTCCACCATTGCCATCATCCAGATATAATCCTTATAGGCTACGTAAATTTCCATTGAGGTATACTCTGGGTTATGGGTACGGTCCATTCCTTCATTCCGGAACATTTTACCAAACTCATAAACACCATCAAAACCGGCAACAATTAAACGTTTTAAATATAACTCATTTGCAATACGCAGATAGAGCGGCATATCTAAAGTGTTGTGGTGTGTGGCAAAAGGACGGGCAGCCGCACCACCGTGAATTGGCTGTAAAATTGGTGTTTCCACCTCCATCCAACCTTGATTATCAAAGTAATTACGCATGGTGTTGATCACCTTACTGCGCTTAATGAAAATTTGTTTGTAATCAGGATTCACCGTTAAATCTACATAACGCATGCGGTAACGCAATTCCGGATTGGTGAAACCATCATAAACGTTTCCTTCGTCATCGCGTTTCACAATAGGGAGCGGACGGATAGACTTAGCTAAAACCTTGAATTCAGTTACATGGATGGAAATCTCCCCGGTCTGGGTAGTAAATACATATCCTTTAACACCGATGAAATCACCAATATCCAATAATTTTTTAAATACTGTGTTATATAGCGTTTTATCATCACCAGGACAAAGCTCATCTCTCTTCAGGTAAACCTGAATTCTGCCTGTAGAATCTTGCACTTCGGCAAAAGATGCAGCGCCCATAATATTACGCCCCATAATACGGCCTGCTAATGAGACAGTCTTATAAGCAGTTTTATCGTTTTCGTAGTTGGCTAAAATATCAGCAGCAGTTACATTCACCTCGTAAGCCTCTGCTGGATAAGGCTCTATGCCCAATTGACGTAATTGTTTTAACGACTCACGTCGTAATATTTCTTGTTCTGATAATCCTATACTCATTTCGGGTATTTTTTGCAAAAGTAATGATTTTGAAAATATAATCCATCACTTCAGCATATTTGTCTCGGCTTAAAAAAATGCATGATAATAACACATGCGTATTGGTTTCTATCTCAAGTTTGGTTTCTCGTGGAGATAAAAAGTCAGATTGCCACCATTAATCAATTCTTGATGTGTAATTTGATTTTGCTTCACAATTTTACCATTTAATACAATTCTGGAGATGTAAATCGATTTTTTAGTTGGTCTGGTTGCTTTTATCGTCAGTTTTTTTCCTGTATTAAAACTGATGCTTACCTGGTTAAACAGCGGACTTGTAATTTGATAAACCCCTGAAACCGGATCTACCGGATAAAAACCAAGTGAGGCAAATACGTACCATGCAGACATTTGCCCGGCATCATCATTACCACTTAATCCGCCTGCACCTTCACCATATTCTTCAGCTAAAATCCGTGCGATCTGTTGCTGCGCTTTCCATGGCGACGATGTGTAATTATATAAAAAAGGAATTTGATGCCCTGGTTCATTGCCGTGCCAATATTCTTTTTTTGTAAAGATCGAATCCAATTCTTGTTCTAGAACTTTTTTGCCACCCATTAATGAGATTAAGCCTTGCATATCATGGGGCACATAAAACGTATACTGTCTCGGGGTTCCTTCCGTAATGTAGGGTTCGCGGTGATCAGGAAAGTAGGGATTGTACCAGCTTCCATCTGTATATTTTCCCCTCACCATACCAACCGATTTATCGAAAACATTTTGGTAGTTCAACGCCCTTTTAGCCAGTGTCTTATAGTCTTCTACCTTGCCTAAATCTTTCGCTAGTGTAGCAAGTGCATAATCATCATAGGCATACTCCAGCGTCCTGCTGACTTGCTCTTTTTTGTGGAAGGCATTCGGGATACTGTCTTCCAGCGGGATATAACCGTATTTAAGGTAGCTGTTAATGCCTCGTCTACCTTTACCATTCAGGTAATCTGTAGAATCAGGCATTTCAAAGGCATTTTGGCGCATTAGCCTGTAAGCTTCTTTAACATCGTAGTCTCTAATGCCTTTATTATAGGCAGAGGCGAGAAACGCAGTACTGTGGTCACCTATCATGGCCGCAGTGTAACTGTTCCAGCAAGGGAAAATTGGGAGCCACCCACCTTGTGAACCTTTCAAAATCAATGAATTGGCAAATGAATTGGCAAGTTTGGGCTGAAGCAGTTCGACCAGCGGCAGTTGTGCACGGTAGATGTCCCACATGGAAAAATCATCATAGTAATTGCCTTTTGTAATTTTCTTAACCTGATAGTCTCCTGCAAATTGCGGATAACTGCCATCTATATCATTAAAAAGTCTGGGATGTTGTTGCGCGTGATACATCGCCGTATAGAATATCTTTTTCTTCCCTTCATCATGATCAGCAATTCTTACCTGGGCCAATGAGGTTTCCCATATCGAGTTGGTTTTTGCCCTGATTTCATCAAAACCCGCACTTCCAATTTCCTGCTCCAGGTTGAGTTTCGCTGCCGCAATGCTGGTGAATGATGTGCCCGAAGTGATTAACAATTGTTCGCCTTTTTGCAATTTAAAGCCTGCAAACACACCGATATCTTTCTGATTGGAAATTGAAGATTGACTTGTTTGTATCGCTGATGTGTATGACCCGCTTACGTTAATCTTTTTTCTGATCCTGATAAAAAAATACCCACTGAATCCTGCAGCTTGTCCCCAACCCTGATAAATTCTATGAACAGGGTTGTAGCCCGAGATCTCACCTTTTTCACGGTCGATTTTGATAAAACCCTTACTTTGATCGCTGTTAGGACTGATTAATACATAAACGCTATCCGAGTTTAAAGCCGTAATCCTCATGATTCCACTTCGCAACGCTGCTGTAATTTCAGTTTGAAGTTGGTAGTTCGGTAAAGTAATTTTATAATAATCAGGGTTTGATACCTCTTTTTCATGACTATAATCATCAGCAACATCAGTCCAGTTAGTTTTTAGCTTTCCGGATATTGGCATAATGGTGAAGCTGCCATAATCTTGTGTACAAGAGCCACTGATCCAGTGTGTTGCCCTGAAACCGTAAATTTTCTTGTTGTTATAATAATAGGGGGCAAGACACTTGGTTTCGCTGAGTTGCGTTTGTGGTGTCCACTGGGTCATGGCAAATGGGGGAGCCACCGCTGGAATGGTGTTGGCTAATCGTTCAGTTTTATCCTCTATATGCTGACTAGCCATCGTTGTGCTGGCTGAGGTACCGGAAAATGGCTGAACATATTTTATCAGTGCAGCCTCCTGACCATATGCAAAATTTTGCAAAGCGATCATGTGCATCAACAGAATGGAAAAAGATATTCTGCGATAGCCATGAGTGATATTTTTATTACTTGCTAAATTGAGCATATTGGGTGGTTTAAAGGTAAGCTTAGAAAGTCATTTTCGTTTCTAGACTGATTTTTAATTTGCATTCATTTATAGGATGTTAATTATCAGCAATTTATTGTTTGTTAGTTGCATGAGCAATTTCCATCAACTTTCGGTATTTAGTATGCATTTCTATTGAAGTGGTAATCGGATTTCCAGTCGGAGTAACTGGATAATCTTTTCTTTCATTCACCCACTTCCATTCCCAGTTGCTTACCGCTTCCTTAAATTTTTCTTGATCTAAGGTTGTTTTTTTGGTGAGCGCTGTTTCAATGCTTTGAAAAAACATTTCCCATCTAGGCTTATAAAAGTCGCTCAATAAACCGCTCCATTGACGGCATGCATATTCATTTAGCGGACTTTTCTTATCTCCCCAAAGGGTGATGAGGTCTTTCGCATTAAATTCATATAGCGCTTTTTCCTCAGCATTGCTTCCCCACTTTCTGGCATCACTTACCCAAGGGCCGAGCATGAAATCTTTTCTGGTGGCCAATAACTTATCCATGTCGTCAATCAACCTGACAAATTTCTGGCTTTCCAATTTGAAGCTTTTAAGATCTTTCTTTTGATAAGCATTAACGATTTTCCGCTGAATGGTAAGTGCATAATTCGCCATTACTTGTCGCGTTACATCCACCATGTCATATTGAAAGCCATCACTCTGCTTAACTGTTGGGGCAGCTTTTACAAATTCATCCCAGGCTGGTAGCAAATCTTTTGCTTCGTAATTTAGTTTGGTATTTGCCCAGCGGGTTAGTGAATCTAAAGTTGGCCTGGCCTGTATAATCGATTCAGCGCCATCTCTGATATATTTATTTGCAGGAACGGTATAAACAGTTTTTCTTAAAATTTCCCATGCTTTTAAAGCACTGGCGTTCTGTTTACCATAACGGTTGAACACGAATTTTGGCAACCAGGTATTTAGCTCGATAGGTGTAGACTGCCAGGTATTTTCCATCATCAGCTCATATAATACCGGATTTTGTTCAATGCCCTCCATAGTAAGACCAATGCCACTCATTTTTCCACTTTTAGGGTCTTTCAAAGCGGCTGAAGGAGCAGTAGCAACTACGTCCATCCGCCCAAATAAATTGGTATTACCACCAAAGTTATGAAGCATATTCCAGATCCATGGTTTACCATAGAAACCAGAAGTGCGTTTCCAAACGGGTTCAATTTCTGTCGCCAAATCCAATAAAATCATTTTATCATTCGGAACAGCTTTTAACAATGCTTCTGTTTGCGGCTCTTTCCAAAATTTTCTATCACTATAAAATAACCAGCCTTGCATTACCCAAATGGCTTTTGGATCTGCCGCCGACATGCCATCATAAATTCTAGCGCTAAGCTTACTTAGAAATGCAGGATCAGAAGAAGGTGGTTCATTTTCATTGAAAGTATCTGCAGAGTAGAGGTGATCGGTACCTAAAAGTTCCGTTTGTTTTTCCAGGAATTTTTTGCCTATTGAAGCAAACATTGGATCCTCCGAATCTAAAATATAGGTATCTGCGAAACCATTTGTCCAGTTGGTTGCCTTTAATTTTGCATTTGGGAATTTGTTTTTAAAAGCTGCTGGTACATGCCCGGTAAAAGCAGGTAACACGGATTTCATGCCCAATGCACGTTGCCTAGCCAGGATTTTTTTCTGTAACTCGAAATGACTTTTCATCCAGGTAACCGGCAGCGGACCGCCCCAGCCATCGATATTTCCCATCCAGAACCATGAAAAATAGGCTGGTCCGGTGAAAAATCCTTTCAATTCCTCATCAGAAAATCCCATTTCTTTGTATAAAAGATACCAGGTATATTCCTCGCCGGTAATCGCCAACGGCATATTGATGCCATGCAGCGCCATCCAGTCAATTTCTTTTTCCCATCTTTCCCAGTCCCACCAGCTCATGCTGTAGTTAAATGTGCAATAATTCAGGTAATAGCGATACTCATAGGGCGTTTCCTTCCTTACTTTTTGGGCGAGTGTGGGAATCGTTTTTGGCATATTCAAATTGGTGCCATTCCAGGTAATCTGGCAATGTGCATACTCGGTTAAGTAATGATAAAATGCCGAAGCCAGCGCTACACCACTGCTTCCCCTTAAAATAATTTTATTGTTTTTGCTTTCGATTTCAAAAACATCCATGCCATTCTTTGCGGCAATTGCTTCGGTAACAAACGCATCGTGCTGTTTTGGTAAGATTCTTTCAATCAGCTCATCGGATGATGATAGATATGCCTGTGAAAAAACGCTGCCAGAAATAAGGAGGAGAAATGCAGTAGATAATATCAGTTTAAATTTCATATTAAATTTTTAAGAACCACTTTTTATCGTAGAGAAACTTGAGTAGAAATAATTGTACAAACAATACGCCAGTCCACAGGGCGGCTTGTTGCCAGATTAGCGGAATGAAATTGATCATACCGCCGAATAAAAACTGGGCTGTAGATTCAAAATTGAATAAACCGTGTGCAAAAACATAAATCAAAATGGAGTTGGTGCCCATCCATACAAAAGGAATACTCCATTTGCTAAAGGCTTTCACATCAATAATGTAATAGAAAACTGCGAAAATCAGAATGCTCCAGCCACCTGCGAAAAACACAAAAGAACTGCTCCACATTGTTTTATTGATTGGAAAGATCGAACTCCAGGCCACGCCAATGAGTAGACTAATTCCACCGGTAATCAAGAGGTATAGTACTTTTTTACCGGGGGTAAATAGGGGAGCGGCTGACTTAATAAAAGTGCCAGCAAAAATACCCAGCATGGCCGAGCAAATTGATGGAATGGTGCTCAGCAAACCTTCGGGGTCGTAAACTATTCTATGAAGTTTGCCTGGTAAAAATAAACGATCTATGTAGGCAGATAAGTTCCCTTCAGGAGAGAAATTTCCTGCACCAAAATTTGGAACGGGAACAAAGGTCATCATCAAATAGTAACTCAGAAGTATCGCGAAAAACCAGATGATCTGTTTTGGGAGTGAAAAGTTGAGGTAAATTAGGGCTGCAAAAAATGTAGAGAGGCCGATTCTTGCGAGTACACTGGCAAACCGCGTTTGATCATAACCATTCCATTTGAAAAGTCCGTTAACGATAACCCCTAGTAAAATTAGTGTTGAGGTGCGCTTAATTAATGCGAAATAAACTGCTTTTGACGCATCCTCACCGCGCTGTTTATTGGCAAAATATTTTTGATAGGAAAAAGGCATCGACACGCCTGAGATGAAGATGAATAGCGGAAAGATTAAATCGTAAAAGGTAAATCCGTTCCAAGGGGAATGGTGCAGCTGATTGCTGATGCCAACAAATAGGCGTTCAATGAACGAAAGATGCTCATTCGTGGCAATTTGCCAGTCAGTTTTATTTTGAGTTAAACCATGCACCTCTTTAATGCCATTTGCCAGGCCGTGAAATATACCTTCGCCGCTTACAATCCAAAACATATCAAAGCCCCGTAATGCATCAAGCGAAATAAGCCTTTGGCTTTTAACAGCAGGCTTAATGGTTTTCTGATCTACTTCTGGATTCATCTTAATGCTGTGTAGAAAATAAGGAGGTGTAGTGCTTTATTTAAATTTATTTCTTGATTAAAGTATTGTAGATGATGTATCCCTCATCGTTAAGCACCTGCACGCGTAACTGGCTATTGGTTACTGAAAATAGCATAAAGCCGTATTCTGAGGCAACCATTTGCGCGTCGGGAATAAGTTTTACCGGCGTTTTTTCTGAAGCACCGCCAGAAATAAAATGATGTGTTTTGCCTTCTGGTTTAATGTATTGTAAGCTGTGTTCGTGCCCGGTAAGGTAAACATCTACACCATATTGATCTAGTACAGGTTTTAATGAACTTCTGATTGCTTTAGTGTCATAGCCATCAGTTCTGCTTCCGCCTGTAAACATTGGATGATGACCTACAACAATTTTCCACTTGATAGAAGGATCTTGATCAGCTAAAGTCTTAACTAACCACTTTTTTTGTGCCGTGGTATCCTGGCCTTTAACATTTGGACCATATTCCGCATTCTTATAAAACTCAGGGATTAGTGGATTAGTATCAATAAAGGCAACTAGAACCTGATTATTGAGGTCGCCATTAATTGGAAATTTCTTAGCAAAATAGCGGGCAGGCATTTTCCATCTCCTGCTTATTTTTGAGTATGCAACTTGTGCATCCGGGTTTGATTTGTAATCATGGTTACCCAGAATGACGTACCAATCCCATTGTAAAGAAAAGTCAGTATAGATATCTTCAAAAGAATATTTGAATAGGGGATCATGCTCACTGATTACGCCACTTGGATAAAAATTATCGCCAGTAGAGATGATAAACTGTGCCTTCACTTCTGCAGCCGTAAGTCCCATTTGTCTAGCTACTTGTTTTTGATGATCAGCTCCGTTTCTACCCCAATCGCCCATGGCAATAAAATTTAATGCAGTTGGCTCCTTGGTGAGGGTTTTTGTTATACTTAAATTTTCTGATGGTGTTTTTGTCAACACCTGTGCATATAAAGAAAAGGAAGAGATCAGCGGAAATAATAGGAGTAATCGTTTTATCATGGAGATGAATTTGGGTATTTTTTTTGAAATAAGCTTTAACAGAGAAAAACTTTCTCCAAATTGCTCTCGGAGAAAGTTCTTCTTATTGTAAATTGAATTTAGTTATAACCTGGATTCTGTTTCAACTTTGGATTCAGAATCATGGCTGATGCCGGAATCGGCATTAAACGGTGGAACGTTTGTGCATCGGTTTTAAAGCCCCATCTGCCTTCATATTTTCCAAAACGAATCATATCGTTGCGGTGCCAGCATTCCCACGAAAGTTCTCTGCAACGTTCTTTGTATAAATCTTCCAGTGTAACTGATGTCCATGCTGGTGAGGTGGTACGAACAGATCTCAATTGATTTACCAATGACAAAGCGGTTTGACCTTGCGTTGGCGTTGCGCCTCTTAGTATCGCCTCAGCTTTCATTAATAAGATGTCTGATAGCCTGAAGATAGGCACATCATTATTCTGATTTCTGTTCGATGAGGTACTGTCACAATAAAATTTATTGTTCCGATAGCCCATATTCCAGGCAATTTCATCATTTCCGGCATCAAAAGGTCTTGATGCATCTCTCAATGTAACAGCCGGAGTAATGTCTACCTGGTAACTGATTGGAGATGAAGCATCAGCTCCAGTGTAAAACTGATCGTAACCTTTTTTGGTGGTTGCAACGGTTACAGGTCTGCCATCATTAAGCGTTTGTAATCCCCTAATCCATTGCGCATTTCTTTTATCGTTAGGATCGTTGAAATTCGAATAAAACTCTGGTAACGTACTCATCGGTGCACTTGGGGTATGTTTTAAGCTGTATTTTGCCTGTAAAGATCTTGGCAGGGAATATCTGGAATAGATCATAAATCCATTGCTGTATCCCGGATCATATGGAATGGCAAATATGAATTCCTTTATCTGAGGTCCATTATCAATAAAAAACATTTTTTTGAAATCTGATTCAAGGCTATAAGGTGTTCCAGTCGCAGTAGTAATGGCATCGCACATGGCAACGGCTTCATTGTATCGCGCAGTACCTGTATAAACTTCCGAATTAAGGTACATTTTTGCCAGTATAGCGTAAGCAGTGTATTTATTTGGCCTGCCATAGATAGCGGTTCCGGTGGTAATGCTCAGGTCTGGCAATATCTCTTTAAGCTCAGTTTCAATAAAATTAAATACCTCTGTTCTTGATTTTGTTTCTGGTGAGGTGGTTTCGCCGAAGGTAGTTACAACAGGAATGTTTCCCCAAAGATCCATCATCATATAAAAAGCCAGGGCTCTGGTTGCCCGCAGTTCTGCTATAGCTGTAGTTTTTGCCGGAGAATCAGGCGCATTTTTTAGTAAAAATAAACTCTGGTTAGCTTTACTAATTACACCGGAAAGCCAGGACCATCCACTATTCACATGTCCGTTATCTTTATTCCAGGTATGCTTGTGGTGCATTTCGTAGGTGCCACCATCATACCAGTTACCACCCCTTGCAGGCATAATGGCTTCATCGGTGCTTAAGGTTTGCATAAAGAAATAATCAGTGCTCCAGCCTTGACGCAGCTGTACATAAACCTGGCCGGTTAACTGAACAAAATGTTGTGCGGTTTGGGGAAAAGTTTCAGGCGTTAATTGTGTTTCCACTTTTAAATCTAGCTTATGACAGGATGTTAATACACTCAGTATTAGCGCAGCTCCTGCAATATGTTTAGTAAGATTTTTCATCTTTGTAAATTTTAATTAAATGATACGTTTAAACCGAATAAAAATGTTCTGGTTTTAGGGTAGAAGTTATTGGTATCTACGCCCGGAGCAATGCCGCCCTGGTTAATTTCTGGATCAATTCCTTTATAACCTGTAATTACAAATAAGTTGTTGGCAGTGGTGTATAGACGTAATGAATTCACACCTTTAATCAGGCCTTTCTTGAAAGTGTAACCTAACGTAGCATTATCCAAACGAAGGTAACTGCCGTTTTCGATAAACCTGCTCGAATACCGGTAAGAATTGAAATCAGCTGGTGATTCGTTTTCAACTTCTATCGGAATATTGGTAAACTGGGCTGTATTAGGGCGGAATAAATCAGCACGTGTTACGTTCATAATCTTATTGCCCAATACTGCTCTCATAAAAATGCTGAGGTCGAAATTTTTGTACCTTACGTTGTTTGACCAGCCAATTAATGCTTTGGGTTGTGCATTTCCGAGGATGTAATAATCAGTCTTGTTTAATAATCCCTGCGTTTTAATATTACCGGCAGCATCAAAATATTGAGATACGCCATTTGCATCTTTACCTGCATATTTCAATGTGAAAAATGTTCCTATAGCCTGGCCTGGTGCTAAAATCTGTAATGATGCACCACTTTGCCCGGCACCATCTGGTGTTATAGTTAACCTGTTATCAATGTTAAACCGACTGTCTGAAAGTGTAATCACTTTGTTAACGTTGCGTGCAAGGTTAATTCCCGTCGTCCAGCTAAAGTTGTCCGAAACTACGGGGCTGCCATTCAAAACAAATTCAAGACCTCTATTGCTCAGCTTCCCAACATTAGCAGTTAACGAACCTGATGGATAAAGGGCTTGATCAACATCAAAACTCAAAATTAGGTCAGTGGTTCTTTTGTCGTACCAATCTACTGATCCGCTTAATCTGCCGTTAAACAATCCAAAATCAACTCCGACATTTGTAGTAGCTGTTTTTTCCCAGCGTAAATCAGGATTTTCATTTTGTATCGCTCCAAAAGCACCTTCTCTAGGCGCTCCGTTATAATAGAACTGGCCAACCTGACCGTAGATTAATTTAGTTGTTAATGGGGCAAAACCCAGTGAATTCCCGGCAATACCATAACTTCCGCGTAATTTTAAGGTTCTGATTACATTCTGATTTTTGAGGAAGTTTTCCTGGTCAATGTTCCAGCCTGCACCAACTGAGGGAAAGTAACCCCATTGTTCGTTTTTCCCAAATACATTTGAACCATCTCTCCTGATTGATCCCTGAAGTAGAAATTTATTCTTGTAGTTATAATTTACCCTCGCAAAATCAGAAATCATCAAAATTTCCTGATAACTAACTCCCGGATTAAAATCAACTCTAAAATCGCTCACCGCATATGGGTTTCCCAAACTGAGGTTATTGTAGCTTACATCATTAACCGGAAAGTTTGTTGAAGTAGATTGAAAACCATCGTTGTTTAGAGATTGCTGGTAAGAATAACCTACCACCGCATTAATCTCGTGATCGCCAAACTTTTTGTTCCAGGTTAAATAGGTTTCTAAAATTTTATTGGTGTTTTGATAAGCATTTCTTACGGCAACACCGTTTTGGCCAACCAATGAAACAAATGTTGGGTTTGCAGGTGGATCTGGTGTGTTTCTAACATTATTATATCTTGAGGTATAGATGCTATTATAAAAGGCACCATATACATTTTGAGTGTTCTGATAAGAAATGTTAACATCATAGCTGAAACCAAATGGTAATTTCAAATTGGCACTCAGATTTCCTAAAATATTTTTGCTTTTTAAGTTTTCCTTTGCATTTTCCAACATCGATACCGGATTGTAATAACTGGTTTGAACTAAATTATCGAAATAACTACCATCAGGATTTCTGATAGGGGCGGTTGGTAAATAAGTAAGCATTTGAGAAAGAATAGTGTTTCTATATGGAACAAGGTCCGCATTACTCACAGAGTTGCTTAAGTTAAATGAAATTTTCAACTTATCATTCAATGCTTTTTGCTCCACGCCAATCCGACCAATAAAGCGATCCAAGCCACTTGTTTTAATGATACCTTCTTGCTTGAAATAATTAACACTGGCATTATAAGTAGTTTTTTCTGTTCCTCCGCTTAAAGAAATATTGTGATTTTGAGACATTGCATTGCTTCTTTGCACTTCATCTTGCCAGTTGGTATTCGCACCTTTATCATTTGCAGGCGTTAATGCTGAATTATTTTTAGCTAGAAACGCACGCAATTGATCTGCGTTCATCATATCGTATCTATTCGAAACGTTTTCCACGCCAAAATAGCCGTTGTACGAAATTAGTGTCTGACCAGCAACACCCTTTTTAGTAGTCACCATGATTACGCCGTTGGCAGCACGGTTGCCATAAATTGCAGAAGCTGCAGCATCTTTAAGTACATCAATAGAGGCAATATCATCTGGTGCAAGGATGGAAATGTCGGCACCAACTACCCCATCTATTACGAATAAGGGCGATTGTGCTCCCTCACGAAGGGTAGATGCACCACGCATAATTATCGCTGCATTTCTATTTGGATCTCCACTGCGACTAACATTTAGTCCCGGCACCTTGCCCTGTAACATCTGGCCAACATCACTGATTGCACCCTTGTTTAAATCGTCTCCTTTTACAGTGGAAATGGAACTGGTTAAGGCTTTTCTAGTACTCTTACCATAACCTACTACCACTACATCCGTAAGGGAAGAGGTAGCCTCGGTGATGATGACCTGGTAGGTAGATGCTGCGCCAACCGTAAGTTCTTTGGTCTGATATCCTAAAAAGCTGAAAACAATTTTATCACCGGTATTCGCAGAAATACTAAAAGTACCGCCAGTGCCTGTCGAGGTTACCTTAGAAGTACCTTTCACAGCGACAGATGCGCCGATGATTGGCTGATTGGTATTATCCAGTAAGTTACCCGATATTTTTCGTTCCGTCTGCGCATAAGCGGCATTGAAAGATTGCCCGAAAACCAGCAGTAATAATACAATGAAAGTAGACTTGAAAATAGTAAAGTTAATTCTCATAAGTCTTTAGAGTTAGGTTCATAAATGGTTTGTTTGTTTTGTTATGTAGTTATTAATTTTAAAATTTGATGGTATGTGGAAGATATTTCGCTACTAGCGCCTGATAATAAGGCTGTAACTCTTCCCAGCTTTTTTGGTTAGGATTTTTTGAGTACAAATCATATGGATTAAACAACCTTACCCATTTAAACATTTCGTGGTCTTTCTCACTCATTAAATGGTCGTAAGCATTTTCCCGGTGCTGCGAATAAAAAGAGTGGTAACGCAACATGTATAATCCAGATTCCGGGAGGTAGGGTTTCATCATGTGGTAAACATATTCATCATGTCCCCATGACATATCTACAGAGTCTAAACCACAGTTTTGAGTATATACGCCAAGTTTGGTTTGGTAAACCGGGTTATTAAAATCGGGGTTTGCACTAAAAAACTCCGGGTAAACAATTTTATCAGAATAGGCACATCCAACAGGGAAGGTATCACCCACTACAGCCCATTGTGGCTCACCATACAAACAAAGTACCTTACCCATATCATGGATCAGGCCAACCAATACCATCCAATCCGGGTGGCCATCATTACGAATCGCTTCCGAAGTTTGAAGCAAATGCTGCATCTGATCTAAGTCCGTATCAGGATCAGAGTCATCAACCAGTTTATTGAGAAAATTGAAAGCGCTCCAGATTGGCATTTCCTCTTTATCAAATTTTAAGTATTGCGCTTTTTTCTGCTGTACAAAATCGTATGTCTGGTAGGTATGGTTTAACCGGTAAAATTCTTTTACGCCATCTTTTTCGGTTTCTTCATAATTGCGGAACTGATCTTCTTTTTTATCAGCATTGATACTGGTTGGATCAGGGTAACGGGCTAATAAATCCTCTTCCCATTGATCAAGGTTTTTCAGAGGATTTTGATCATCCTGTGAAACTATGTTTTCGTTTCTCATAAGATTAGAAATTTGGTCAAAATGTTTTTTGGTTCCATAAAGTTGAGTTTTTGAAAGCCTAAACTTTTATTTTTAGAAGAATTTATTTACGTAAACGATTAAGTAAAATTTCGTAAAATGTGCTTAAAGACATTGTTTTATAAGGAGTTATTGCGTTGAATGTCCTGCGAGGAGACCTTTTTTATTATCAAGCTCATAGACTAACCAATCATTAAACAATGCTTAAGTGATGATTTAATTGCTATTTTCGTTAAACAGAATTTCATTTATATTAGAAATCTGTTTGTATACTAACTCAAGATTCCCTAACTCAGAACTTTGCCAAAGTTTCTGTCTTTATTTTCTTTCGTTCAAACCTGAATCATCCGTTTGGATAGCGATTTGAAAAATGGAAACACGATTGGTATACAGCATTTTGCCAACTAAAACAACTAACAAATTATTGCATACATGTCTGGAGAGGTTAATATTAAAAGATTAGCGCTGGAATTAAACATTTCCATTGCCACGGTTTCAAAGGCACTTAACGATAGTCATGAAATTAGCCTGAAAACAAAGAACCGGGTTTGGGATCTGGCGAAGGCACTCAACTACACACCGAACCCGGCAGCAAGTAACTTACGAAGCAATAAAACAAAAACCATCGCGGTAATCATCCCTTTTGTAGCCAATAACTTCTTTTCACTTTCTATTAAAGGCATTGAAGAGGTAGCCAGACAATACGGATATCATGTACTGATCTATCAGACCCATGAAGATACCGAGATGGAAATTGCCTTTACAAAAAGCTTGCTCAGCGGCAGGGTAGATGGAATTCTCACCTCCGTATCCAGCAACGAATACAATAGTGAATTTTACCAGAACCTGGTCAAGAAAATTCCATTGGTATTTTTTGATCGTGTGTATGAAAACATAGATACTTTTACGGTAACAACCGATGATTACGAAATTTCATTTCAGGCAACGGAACACCTGGTCACAAGCGGTTGCAAAAAAATTGCTTATTTATATGGACTGGATAAATTACCTGCAGGAAGAGCAAGATTTGCCGGTTTTAAAGATGCCATTGAAAGCAATGGGATGGAAGTAGCAGAGCAGCTGATTGTAAATTACGTACATGATGAAGAATTAAACTTGCAGAATATTAAACAACTGTTTACTGAACATCAACCAGATGCGTTGTTTTCTTCTATAGAAGAGTTTGTTATTCCCGCTTATATAGCATGTCAGGAATTAAACCTAAAAATTCCCGGGGATGTTAAAATATTGAGCTTTTCAAATCTATCTACAGCCCAGTTACTTAATCCATCTTTAACAACCATCACACAGCCCGCATTTGAAATTGGAAATGAAGCCGCAAAATGCCTTTTTAAATTATTGAATAAAAGGGGAATTGGCGATGATCAAAATATTGTACTAAAATCAATGCTGATTAAGCGTGCATCTACAGGTCAGCAGGCTTCTATTAATGAAGTTTAATAGGCTAATCCGAAAACGTTTACGTAATTAAATAAAAGTAGAAAGCCCTGTAGCATCAATTTTTTTCTGACTTTTAGAACAACCAAATATACACAACTCTTATATGAATCATCTTTCTGCGCTAGACTGTGCCGTTTTCTTTATATACTTTATCATCGTATCTGCGTACGGCTATTGGGTTTATCGAAGTAAAAAAAAGAAACAAACCGATACGAAAGATTATTTCCTGGCAGAAGGTTCTTTAACCTGGTGGGCAATTGGCGCTTCAATTATTGCTTCAAATATCTCTGCTGAACATTTCATCGGCATGTCTGGTTCGGGTTTCGCAATGGGCCTGGCCATTGCAAGTTATGAATGGATGGCTGCCGCAACGCTCATTATTGTAGCCATATTTTTTCTTCCCATTTATCTGAAGAATAAAATTTACACCATGCCGCAGTTCCTTTCCCAGCGATATAATAATACCGTAAGTACGCTAATGGCTGTTTTTTGGCTTCTCGTTTATGTATTTGTAAACCTAACTTCTATATTTTTCTTAGGTGCTATTGCCATTGAAACCATTATCGGCATTCCTTTCAGTACCTGCATCATATTCCTGGCTATCTTTTCGGCGATTATCACCCTCGGAGGAATGAAGGTTATCGGTTATACCGATGTAATTCAAGTGATTGTGCTGGTTGCAGGCGGATTGATTACTTGTTATATGGCCTTGAAATTAGTATCAGAAAAGCTGGATACACAAACCGTTTTGGGTGCACTACCACTGTTGCGGTCTGAGGCGTCTGATCACTTCCATATGATCTTCGCTAAAGGCGATAAGTTTTATAATGAATTACCCGGCATCGCCGTATTGGTAGGTGGACTTTGGATCAACAACCTCAATTACTGGGGGTGTAACCAATACATCGTTCAAAGGGCATTAGGTGCTGATTTAAAGACCGGCAGGAGCGGCTTAATCTTCGCTGCATTTTTAAAACTGTTGATTCCTGTTATTGTAGTCATCCCTGGTATTGCAGCTTTTGTGTTGTACCAAAGGGGATATTTTCAGCAGGAAATGCTTGACGCAAGTGGTGTCGTTAAATCAGACCATGCCTACCCGGTGCTGATGAATTTATTACCGGTGGGGGTAAAGGGAATGGCTTTTGCTGCCTTAACAGCAGCAATTGTAGCCTCATTGGCCGGAAAATCAAATAGCATCGCCACCATTTTTACGCTCGATATTTATAAAAAGTTCATTAAACCCGATGCTTCTGAAAGGAGGTTAGTGGCCGTTGGAAGATGGTCTGTAGTGGTTGCATCATTAATAGCAATCGTGGTGGCACCAGCTTTGCGCAGTTTCGATCAGGTTTATCAGTTTATTCAGGAGTATGTCGGCTTCATTTCTCCGGGTGTATTTGCCATTTTCCTACTGGGCTTTTTCTGGAAAAGGACTACATCAACGGCAGCTTTAACGGCTGCATTGCTTACCATTCCGCTCTCCATGCTGTTTAAATTTTTGCCAATATTAACCAATGGTTCGATTGCTGCCATTCCATTCTTAAACAGAATGTCCTGGGTGTTTGTCATCATCATCATCCTGATGGTATTAGTTACCCTGGCCGATCCTAAAAGTAAGAACAATCCGCAGGGCCTTGAGATTGATCATTCTATGTTCAAAGTAACACCGGCATTCACGGTTGCTGCGGTAATTATTTGCGGTATTTTAGCTGCACTCTACACGGTATTCTGGTAAGTGCCATCAAATTATCAATCTTTAAACAATGAACCAACTTTAATAAAATGAAATTTAAGATCCTGATTGTTTTTTCGCTGCTGATTTCTTTCCATGCAATCGCCCAACAAAAGTTCAATATAAAAGATTATGGCGCCCTAGGCGATGGAAAAACAAATGACGCCGTTGCCATTCAAAAAGCGATAAATGCTTGTTCTGCAGCTGGCGGTGGACAGGTATTGGTTCCTGCTGGTCATGTTTTTCTGGCAGGTCCGTTCGACTTAAAATCTTTTGTTGATTTAAAGATTGAAGGCGGTGCGAAGATTTTGGCCAGTCCGGATGAAAAGTTATATACAAAAAGTGCCTTCAGAGAAAATAAAGGAGAAGGTACAATTTGGATAGGTGGTGAGAAATTAGAACAGGTGAGCATCACCGGAACCGGAATATTAGATGGAAATGGGATTTCTTTTATGGGTGCGGAGTTGGAAGATTCCTACGTACTTAAGCCGTTTAATATTATTGATCCAAGACCACATCTATTAACGCTTATCGGCTGTAAGAAACTAAATATTGATGGAGTTACTTTTCAAAACTCTGCTTATTGGACGGTTCACTTAATCGGCTGTAATGATGTTTCTATTTCCAATATTACTTTGTTAAATAGTATTAAAATCAGAAATAGCGACGGTATTGATCTGGATCACAGTAAAAATGTGAGAATCACCAATTGTTATATCGAATCTGGCGATGATTGTATCTGCCTCAAAAACCGCCGCGAGTTTGAAGAATATGGCGCCTGCGAAAATATCGTAATCAGCAATTGTACCATGACTTCGAGTTCTTGTGCCATTAAAATCGGTTCAGAGAATATGGATCGGATTAGTAAAGTCTTAATCAATAACTGCAATATTGTAAATAGTAATCGTGGTATTGGCATCCAGAACAGGGATGAAGGAACAGTGAGCGATGTTATTTTCTCCAACCTGTTAATTGAAGCTAAGCTATTCTCTGATGTATGGTGGGGCAAATCGGAACCCATTTATATTACCGCTTACCCGAGAGCAACGGCAAACAACAAAGATGCGGGCTGGCGTTTACCTAAAGGCCAAACCAAGGGAAATGTAGGTGCAGTAAGCAACATTTATTTTAGTAATATTCGTTGTACTGGTGAAAGTGGGGTTTATATTAGTGGCGAAGGTCAGGATAAAATTTCCGATATCCACTTTGATCAGGTGAGTGTGAAGTTAAATAAAACAACAAAAGAACCTGGTGGGATTTATGATCGCAGACCAAGCAATGTGGAAGGATTAGTGAAAAGTGCCATTGCAGGTTTCTACTTTGAAAATACCGGACATATCAGCGTTAACAATAGCGAGGTAATTTGGGGCCCAAATAAACCATCTTATGCTGGAAAAGCATTGGAGCAAAAAAACGTAAAGAAGATGATTTTATCAAATTTCAGGGAAATACAGCCTCTCAATAAATAAAATTAAATTCTTTTCTTCTCTTAATATCTGGCAATTTGCACGGCTTAATCATTAAACTGCCGATATTAAGCTTTTGTAGGTTTAAAGTGATCTTTATTTTTGATTAGGTAATTTAGTTGCTTGATAATGAAGGAGTAGTGGTTCACCCTTCAAATTTAGACAAGTAGTTGCCCACTTTCTTCATAGCACTAAATAAGCCGGCATTCGTCTGTATTGATCTGTTATTTAGTGTGGCTAAGCATTATGACATAGGAGAACAGATTTCAATTAGAAATCCATTAATGTCCTGTACATAAGCAACTGCCTGCCCCCAAGGTTTTATTTTAATGGTTTCCAGTGGCGTAGCGCCCATTTTTACTGCCTGGTTAAAAACAGTTTCTACATCTTCTGTTGTAAAACCTAGTTCTATACCAAAAGGTTTTTCATTTTTTATACTTAACTTAAAGCCACTAGATAGGTTTGAGCTGGCGAGTTTTACATCAGCAAATGAAATAATGGTATCGCCACTTAATAATTCTCCATAATTATTTTCAGGGGTAATAAATTTTCTTTTAAAACCGAATGCTTTTTCGTAAAAATCAATCGATTCGGTTACGTTTTTAACGTAGAGTATTGTATAGCTAAATTTTACCATGGTCTATTTTTATCAAATATACGTCATGCACAAAGACTTGACTTTGTAAAAATGCGACAAAATCTATAGTTGTGAAGGAACCGATCCAGTAAATCTCTTTATTTCTTTGGTAAGGTGCGCGTGATCATAGTAACCCGATTCAAATGCAAGTTCGGCTAGACATTTACCTGAAGTATTGTTTTTGATTTTCCAATTAGCAAACTGGTAGCGTACAAGACTTATGAAGTCTTTTGGACTTACACCAACTGAATTTTTAAAGTGTCTTTCTAACTGCCTCGGAGTGGTAAAGTATTTCTTGGCGAGATCATTTACTTTTAATTGGCCATTTTGATTCTGTATATCTTTAATTATAGAAATAATTGAATATTTAGGTGGAGATAATTTATGAAGAAAAAATTGATTGAGATATGCTGATGTATATTCGTCAATATAATGAATTGCTGGAAGTGCGATATTTTTAAGTTCAATGCTTTGATCTGTAAATTCGTGTAATGAAGAAAGTTTGAAAAAATAAGAGAATGCCCCTGGTTTAAAGCGAATACCCAATAGTTTGGCTTTTCCGATTGTTTTATATTCTTTGAAGCGCATCATTGTACCTATAAGATAAATGGCTTCACTTTTCATCAATATAGTACCGTCGTTTGTCCTATAATCATCTTCAAAGTTAAAGATGATGTCTACACATCCGTCCGGAAGGATTTTGGTTTTGTTAAGGCCATATCCCTTAATTTCAGAGATCCAATAAGAATCTATATAAGGTTGCAGTGCTGGATGAGGCTGTATTTCTAAATATGGCAATGAAATAAAATCTTGTAATTATTGTTAATATTTTGAAGGAGAATGTTGGTTAATATTTAAATATAGTCATGACTGGTCAATCCTGACAAAGCAATAGTTAAAACAGAAAAAGTTCCCAAATACATAAATTTTTATGATTCTGCCTCAATACCTTCTTCGTACATTTCGTTAATCGCATCCGTGTATTTTTTCTCTACAACACGGCGTTTAACCTTCATGGTTGGTGTAATTTCACCTTCATCTATATTGAACGGGTTGCGTTTAATTTTGAAATTTTTGATTCTTTCAAACTTGGCCAACTCATTGGAGATTTTTTTAATGTCGACCTCCATCCAGTCCATAATCTCTTTTTCGCTAATGAAAGCTTCAGGCTGATCGAAAAATTCTGGCTTCAGTTTAAATGTCTCTTCGAGGGTTTCTCTGTTCGGAATGATAATCGCCGTAATGAATTCTCGTTTATCACCAATCAGGAAAAGTTGATCAATTTTTGGACTTTTCAGGTAAATATTCTCTACTGGTGTAGGATAAACATTTTTACCATAGGCATTAACGATCATGTTTTTCAAACGATCAGTAATTTGAAGGTTCCCTTTGTAAAAGCGACCAATATCTCCCGTGTGGAACCACATGTCTTTATCTATCGCTTCAGCCGTTTCTGCAGGTTTGTTAAAATAACCTTTCATTACGCAATGCCCGCGAACAATTACTTCACCTTCTTCGCATTCAAAGCCCTCATCAAAAGTATGGTGTGTTTGAATGTTGATCATTTTTTTCGTTTCTACATCCTGAATGGCTACCTCGATACCTGGAATCACACGGCCAACAGTACCATAAACCTGTCTGTGGTATTCTGTAACAGACATTACCGGCGACGTTTCAGTTAAGCCAAATCCCTCAAGAATTTTGATACCCAGATCTCCAAAAAATTCACCTACATTTTTAGGCAGGGCTGCACCACCGGAGATCATAAACTTCAGGCGACC
Organism: Bacteroidota bacterium; assembly: GCA_037032985.1. GTDB lineage: Bacteria > Bacteroidota > Bacteroidia > Sphingobacteriales > Sphingobacteriaceae > Pedobacter. Next base: position 29,688 of record JAZBLB010000010.1, on the reverse strand, counting down.
TCCTGTTTTCTCCTTTATTTTACTGAAAACTAATTTCTCTGCTATCGCTTTTTTCCCGGAAAGGATTAAGCCGGGACTTTTACCCGCTTCTTTAATCACACGGTAATTTTTGCCGGTTTCTAAAGCCCATGTAAATATCTTCGCTTTTGTACCTCCGGCAGCTGTTCCCGATTTTATGGCCTTATCATGAATTCTTTCCAGTAACCTCGGTACACAGCTCATCACCGTCGGCCGAACCTCTCCCATATTTTTAGCCAGTAATTCTAAACTCTGAGCAAAGGCAATTTTACAGCCTTGTGCGCAGCAAACATGATAGGTTGCGGTACGCTCAAACACATGAGATAAGGGTAGGAAAGAAAGGAAAGTTTCAGTCTTATCGATCACAGGAATTTGTTGCAAACAAACCTCAACATTTTTAACGAAATTATAATGGGTAAGCATTACGCCTTTCGGTGTACCAGTAGTTCCGGAAGTATAGATTAAAGAAGATATGTCATCCGGCGCTACAGCGTTTCTAAACTGCTCAATCTCTGCTTTCTCCGCTGCAGTAAGCTGGTGTTTAAGGGCCAGGATATCGGAAAATCCAATAACTTCAATGTTCACATCGGCAGGAATGGTTACTTTTTCGTAATCTTTAAATGCAGGTATGATGTATTTCAGATCTTTACAATTCGAAGCCACTTTAAGGACTTTTCTATAGAGAAAATTATTCCCTACAAGAATGCCTTTTATACCAGAATCGTTGATGATGTAGGCCACTTCCTGCTCAGAAAGGGTAGGGTAAATGGAAACGTTGATCACACCAATTTGTTGAATTCCTTGATCGTAATAAACATATTCTGGAGAATTCTCGATCATCAAACCTAACCGGTCTCCTTTTTGGATACCCTTCTCTAAAAAGTAGGCAGATACCGCATCAGCTCTTTTCAAGGTATCTTCGTATGAAATTTCAACCCATTCGGTTCCCTGTTTATGGATTAGAAAAGTATCCTCAGGTTTGTGAATGTTTTTTACAACATTTCTTAACAAGGTCGGAACAGTTGAAAATTCGTTTATTAATGGCATGCTCGTAATCTGATTGTTCTTTATTTTAACAATGATAATACTTTTTGGTTTAATAATGCAAACTGATGTCGTTCAAAGATTTACACTCGATGGAAACATAGCATTTGGATTACAGCAATTTGATGCAGTGGTTAAACGCAAAAAGGTCCCATAAATTATGGAACCTTCTTAAAATGAGTTTATTTACTTAAACTGAAAAACTTTCGCCACAGCCACAAGTACGGCTCGCGTTAGGATTTACAAAATTAAAACCTTTTCCATTTAAGCCATCGGTGAAATCTAATTCAGTTCCGGCCAAATAAAGGAATGATTTCATATCTAATGCAATTTTGATTCCTCTATCTTCAAAAAACTGATCACCTTTTTGTTCTTCGTTATCGAAATCCAAATTATAGGATAATCCAGAACAGCCACCACCTTTTACAGAAACGCGTAAAAAATAATCAGAACCCATTTCAGAATCCTGCATTAAGTGGTCAATTTTGTCTTTTGCTTTATCGGTTATCGTGATCATAGTATCGAGTATTTAATATCGAGTATTTAGATTTGAGTATCAGGAATGAATATTCCGATCTTGATACTTGATTCTTCATACTTACTATTGATATTAGTGGTGTGATTTTTCTAAAACAATTGCCTCTAAACCATTTTTAACGCGGTAATCGTTAATGGCAGATTTAATTGCATCTTCTGCAAGTACTGAGCAGTGAATTTTTACTGGAGGTAAAGCCAATTCTTCAACAATATCCATATTGTCGATAGATAACGCTTCATCAATCGTTTTTCCTTTTAACCATTCCGTAGCTAAAGAAGAAGAAGCAATCGCAGAACCACAACCAAATGTTTTGAATTTGGCATCAGTAATTACGTTATCTTCACTTACTTCAATTTGTAAACGCATTACGTCGCCACACTCAGGTGCACCAACTAATCCTGTTCCAACAAATTTACTGTCTTTATTTAATGTCCCTACGTTACGTGGGTTATTGTAATGGTCAATTACTTTTTCTGAATATGCCATAATTTCTATTTCTTTAAATCCCTTATGGGATGATTTTATTAATACTTATGCGTTATAGGTAGTGTTTTACGGGTTGCAAGTTGTGGGCAACAGGTCAATTGTTTTAATTTTATACTGATATTATTCAACTTTAAACTTCAACTCATCCATCGGCTATTCTAACCATCAAGATTATATTTCCAGACCTACAACTTTTAACTTTTCATACATTAAATTTGCTATGCAAATTAATGTTCCGCCCACTCAATTTTACTCAAGTCAATTCCTTCTTTAAACATTTCCCAAAGTGGAGAAAGCTCTCTTAAGTGGTTAACTGCTTTTTCAGTAATTGCAATTGCATGGTCTATATCTTCTTCAGTAGTAAAACGTCCTAATCCGTAACGGATAGAAGAGTGTGCTAAATCATCAGATAAACCTAAGCTTTTCAATACGTATGACGGTTCTAAAGAAGCAGATGTACAAGCTGAACCTGAAGATACAGCCAAATCACTCATTGCCATCATTAAACCTTCACCTTCAACATATTTGAAAGAGATATTCGCTACGTGTGGTAAACGGTGTTGTGTATTACCATTAACATAACTTTCTTCCATTTTGTTTAATGTAGACTCTAAACGGTCGCGCAAGCCAGATAAACGGGCAGCTTCGCTTTCCATTTCAAGGCGACAAAGTTCGCAGGCTTTACCTAAACCAACAATACCAGGAACGTTTAACGTACCAGAACGCATGCCACGCTCGTGGCCACCACCATCCATTTGCGAAGTTACTTTAACTCTTGGGTTTTTTCTACGTACGTAAAGTGCACCAACGCCTTTCGGACCATACATTTTATGCGCAGTAAAAGCCATTAGATCAATTCCGTCTGCATTCACATCAACAGGGATTTTTCCTACTGCTTGGGTGGCATCAGTCATGAATAAAGCACCAAATTTGTGTGCTATGGCAGAGATTTCTTTAACCGGTTGAATAACACCAATTTCATTATTTCCATACATGATAGAAACTAAGATAGTTTCAGGTGTCATCGCCGCTTCTAATTCCGCCAAGTCGATTAAACCATCTGCTTTAACACCTAAATAAGTTACTCTTGCACCGTTTTTCTCCAGGTGTTTACAAGTATCCAATACGGCTTTATGTTCAGTAACCGCAGTAATGATGTGGTTACCTTTTTCTTTATACATTTCAAACACACCCTTAATTGCCAGGTTATCGGCTTCAGTTGCGCCAGATGTAAAAATCACTTCTTTTTCAGTACAGCCGATTAATTTGGCTACCTGCTCACGAGCATAATCCACTCCTTCTTCAGCCACCCATCCAAAAGCGTGATTACGGCTTGCGGCATTTCCAAATTTCTCAGTAAAGTAAGGTAGCATCGCTTCCAACACTCTTGGATCTAAAGGTGTTGTTGCGTTATTATCTAAATATATCGGCTGTTTCATCTCTATTCTGTTAATTATAATACAAAGATACAAAAAAACTTTCCTAAGAATTATAAATAATAGCTATGAGGTTATAGAGAAAACCTGCATTTTTACATTCAACCAACCTTTTGAAACTATGAATAAGATAGAACATATCGGAATAGCCGTAAATAACCTTTCCAAGTCTGTTCCCCTTTACGAACTTTTGCTAAATACATCCTGCTACAAAACGGAAATAGTTGCCTCAGAGCACGTAAATACGGCATTTCTCAAAACTGGCGAGAATAAAATAGAACTTCTGGAGGCAACAGATGATGATAGTGCAATCGCTAAATTCCTGGAGAAAAAAGGAGAGGGGATTCATCATATTGCCTTTGCCGTAGATAATCTTTTGGAGGAAATGGAAAGGTTAAAAGCCAATGGTTTCGTACTCCTGAATGATGTACCCAAGAAAGGTGCAGATAATAAAATGGTTTGCTTTGTTCATCCAAAAAATACAAATGGTGTGCTGATTGAGCTCTGTCAGGAAATTAAATGGATTTAATACGGTAATTAACAATAAACAATCAACGAAAGACGATCAACGAAAAACGCAAATATGTCCATCCTTAAAATCATCAGCAAAGATTTCGATATACCCAATCAACTTCCTGAGATCCAGCTGCGCCAGACACTGATTGATGCCTTTGCCTACCTGATTGATAATGATTTTCCAAAATTAATTCAGATCTTATATAAAGCCGATCTAGATCAATATAAGTTAAAGGAATTACTCGAGACGGTAGAAGGGGCAAGCACTGCAGAAGTAATAGCCGATACTTACATTGCCAGGCAAAAGGCAAAGGTAGAAACCTGGGAGAAATACAGTCAGCCGAAAAAATAGCAGTAAATTTATTCCTGCACAGGATTAAATCTATTGTACATATCCATATTAAAAAAGGAAATGGAATTGATTTTGTCGGCTTTTAACACCAGGTCCGTTTTTAGTTCATTCGCATTTTCGACAGAGCCATCATCAATATAGCTGGCATAAACCGTTAAATATTGCGTGGTAAAAATGAGTTCTTTCTTTTCGTTTCTATAGCCACTAAAAGCAGGTGTAATGCGGATATAGCTTGTGGTAAATGGCTTTGGCAGCTCTTTTACCCAGCCAATATAAAATTTTCCGCTGTCCATAGTAAATTGTAAGAGGTGGGCATCAAAAAAAGATGAACTCAATAAAAGTTCAAATTCATTTCCCGAAGTCAGTATTGCCTTTTTAATTGCAGTTAGCCGGTTAATAAAAAGATTTGCAAACTCTGTTGCCGCTACCGCTACAAATAAAGATAAACTTGTGGTGCCAAAGTAAGGTGTATGTATAGGAAGTAATTCACTCAGCTGAGTAAGTGTTTCCGGAAAGAAACTGATAAAAAATGCCCTTAACAAAAAGCACACACCCAAAAGCATAATGCCTGCAAAGGCAGAATTTAATAATACACGTTGGTTTTCTAAGCGATATTGAACATATCTCAGATACCTAAACCTGATCAGGATATAGTAGCCACCCACAAGCGGAAACAATAGTAGGTTAAATGGCATCTATAAACTATTTCTTTTTTTTATCTTTCTCTATCTTCTTAAAGATGTTTGATTCCATTAATGCGCCAACCATTTCTCTTATTCTGGGTTGTGCAAAGAAATCTGGACTTTTAATATAAAGCTTTCCGTTGCTGTTAGCATGGATAATACCATCAAATGCGCCGTCTTTTCTCATAATTCAAATTTAGTTATATTTTTTAAATATCGGATAAACAATTTTGAATTCTAAAAAGTTTAATTTTACGCTTTATGGGCTGATCATTAACCTGTTCTATTTCTTTTCGATGTCGATGATATGGCAGTTATAAATGACAAATAGCCCTGGAAATTAAAATTCTCAATTAGTGCTTGTATATCATAAATAAAATTAAGATATTTGCATCCTCTAAAATAGAAGTAGAAAGATTAATAGAAATTGTCATAAGCGTTGTTGCCAGCAAATTGCAAAAATGTTCTTGATGCTTTCAAACAAATAACTTTAAATAATATTCAAATGAAACCATCGAAGCATTAGCGAGATAGCTTCATCACAATTAAAAGAAAATAAAAAACACGATGAAAAAAGATTTGCACCCAACAAGCTACAGACCAGTTGTTTTTAAAGACATGTCTAACGAATATGCTTTCTTAACAAAATCTTGCGTAGATACTAAAGAAACAATTAAATGGGAAGATGGTAACGAGTATCCTCTTTATAAATTAGAGATTTCTCATACTTCACACCCTTTCTATACTGGTAAAATGAAATTGGTTGATACTGCAGGACGTATCGATAAATTCAAAAACCGTTACGCTAAGAAATAATTTTAGCAACAAAAAGCATTTTTTGAAGTCCCTTTGCCAAAAGCATCGGGACTTTTTTTATTTTTGTTGCTTATGACAATCAATTTATTTGATGATGCCAGCTGGATGTCTTTACGTCCGCTTACCTATACCCGGCCTGTTGCCGATTTGCGCATTGGTATTTTAACCATTGCCGAAAAATGGGGGAAATACCTGAAAGCCGATTTCGGTTATGTCACCCAGGAATATCTAACTACTAAATTTGCACCACTACACGCTTCTTTATATATCAATGGTGCAATATGTCCGGATGATGAGCTGCTGCAGGCTATATCTGAACTTAAATCAGGAGAAGTTCTTTTAGCTGGTGAGATTGTTCTCGCTTTTAATACCAGCGAATTTTTAACTTATCAGCAGGCACAGCACCAGTTACAACCAATTCAATTTCATTCCAGGTTTTTAAAAATCACCTATCCGGAGCATATTTTTTCGAATAATCCTGCCGAAATCAGAAGGGATTTTGAGTTGATCACCAAAGGGAGGCGCTCCGCTTCAATTAGCAGTACCAACCAATTAATTGGTAACGATATTTTCTTAGAAGAAGGAGCTAAAATCGAATGTAGTGTTTTAAATACCACCTACGGCCCAATTTACGTAGGTAAGAATGCTGAAATTTGGGAAGGCAGCCTTATTCGCGGATCTTTTGCACTTTGTGAAAATTCATCCATAAAGATGGGGGCTAAAATCTACTCCGGCACAACCATTGGACCCAATAGCAGGGCTGGCGGCGAAATCAATAATTCGGTAATCTGGGGTAATTCTGCAAAAGGCCATGAAGGGTATCTGGGTAATTCCGTATTGGGAGAATGGTGCAATATAGGTGCCGATACCAATAATTCGAACCTGAAAAATAACTATGCAGAAGTAAAGCTGTATGATTATCAAAGCAGAGCGATGAGAAATACGCAACTTCAGTTTTGTGGGTTAATCATGGCAGATCATTCGAAAAGCGGCATTAATACCATGTTTAATACCGGAACTGTTGTGGGCGTAAGTGCCAACATTTTTGGGGCCGGCCTTCCGCCAAACTATATTCCAGATTTTAGCTGGGGTGGTGGCGATCATTTCGAGCCTTATCAGTTAGATAAAATGTTCGAGACAGCAGAAAAGGTGTTTGCAAGGAAATCCTTACCTTTTGATCACTTAGAAAAAGATATCTTAACGAAAGTTTTTGAATTAACATCAGCTCACAGAAACCATTAATATTAACATGATCTTTTAAAGGGGATCTTCAAACCAATAATTTAAATACAATGAGAAAACAAATAGTAGCCGGTAACTGGAAAATGAATTTAGACTATAACGAAGGTCTTTCGTTATTTAGTGAAATTGTAAATATGGTTAAAGATGAGCGCAAAGGCGAGCAGATTGCCATTATTTGTTCACCTTTTATTCATTTAAACAGCCTGGCAAAATTGGGTGGAAACGATGTGAAAATTGGTGCTCAAAATATCAGTGATAAAGAAAACGGCGCATACACAGGCGAAACCTCTGCCAAAATGGTGAAATCTGTTGGAGCGGAGTATGTAATTTTAGGTCACTCAGAACGCAGACAATATTTCGCAGAAAGCGATGCATTATTGGCTGAAAAAACCAAAGTGGCCTTAGCAAATGGTTTAACTCCGATTTTCTGTATCGGCGAAACCTTAGATGAACGTAACAACGGAAGTTATTACGAAGTATTAAAAAAACAATTGGCAGAAGGTATCTTCAGTTTAAGTGATGCCGATTTTGCTAAAATTGTAATCGCTTACGAACCAGTTTGGGCAATTGGAACTGGCTTAACGGCTTCTCCGGAGCAGGCTCAGGATATTCACGCATTCATCCGTTCTGAGATTGAAGCAAACTACAATTTTAACATGGCCGATGATACCACTATTCTTTACGGTGGAAGTTGTAATCCGGGTAATGCAGCAAGTTTATTCTCACAAAAGGATATTGATGGCGGCTTAATAGGTGGTGCATCATTAAAATCACGTGATTTTACAGACATTATTAAAGCATTAAATAGCTAAATGCAATATATTAAAGCAATATTTAAGTTTAACAGTATTGAAGAATTTCAGCAAGATCTACTCATCAGTGATCTTGCTGATTTAGGCTTTGATACGTTTGAAGACAGTGAAAACGGTTTTACTGCTTTCGTGATTAGAGACAATTTCAACGAGCAGGAATTGAAAGACTTGCTTAACAGTTACGCTGATGACTTTACTGCCACATTGGTGTTGGAAGATGTAGCAGATGAGAATTGGAACGCTGAATGGGAAAAGAATTTTAGTCCGCTCATTATAGATGATGTTTGCTATGTAAGGGCAACATTTCACGAGTCTAAACCTTCATATCCTTATGAAATAATTATTGATCCGAAAATGGCTTTCGGAACTGGTCATCATCAAACCACAACCATGATGATGCAGTATATTTTATCGGCAGATTTACTCGATAAAAATATCCTTGATATGGGTTGTGGTACTGGAATTTTAGCGATCCTGGCTGGTAAACTCGGAGCCAAGAGTTTAATGGCAATCGATTATGACGACATCTGTTATGAAAGTACTATCGAAAATGCTACGTTAAACAACATCATTAACTTGAAAGCACTCTGCGGAAGTAAAGAAGTGATTCCTGATGAGCAATATGAGGTAATTTTTGCCAACATCAACAGAAATATCCTATTGGATCAAATCCATCGCTATGCAGAAGTATTAAAACCAGAAGGTAAAATTTTCTTCAGCGGCTTTTATTTAGAACCTGATTTGAGCATGATTACAGCAGAATGCGCACAATATGGCATCAAATACCTGGATCATAAACAAAATGGCGATTGGGTTGCGGCTCAGTTTGAGAAGAAATAGAAGGAATAAATAATAGGGATCAAAGAATAAAGATTAGCAGCAGAGGATTGATTTCCAAGTCATGAGCATTTGGCGTTGTCACCGCTTGGTTTTTTATCCTTGTTCCTGGCTCCTTTATCCTAATAACAAATAAATATGCGTATACATTTCATAGCAATTGGTGGTAGCGCCATGCACAATCTGGCCATTGCTTTACATAAAAAAGGTTATCAGATTTCAGGTTCAGATGATGTGATCTTTGAACCGGCGAAGTCACGTTTGGATAAATATGGTTTATTGCCAGCTGAAATGGGCTGGGAGGAAAGCCGTATTGCTGCAGACTTAGACGCTGTTATTTTGGGGATGCACGCCAGAATCGACAATCCGGAATTGTTAAAAGCGCAAGAAATTGGCGTAAAAATTTACTCCTACCCGGAATATATTTACGAGCAAAGTAAAAATAAGTTGCGCGTAGTTATTGGAGGTAGTCATTGTAAAACCACCATCACCAGTATGATTTTGCATGTGCTAAATTATTATAGCCGAGATTTTGATTACCTGGTTGGTGCGCAGCTTGCAGGTTTCGAAACCATGGTTAAGGTTACTGAAGAGGCCCCAGTTATGATAATTGAAGGTGACGAATATCTTTCTTCGCCGATAGACAGACGTCCGAAATTCCACCTTTATAAAGCCAATGTGGCAGTAATCAGTGGCATTGCCTGGGATCATATTAATGTATTCCCAACCTATGCAGATTATACCTTACAGTTTGATAAGTTTATCGATACCATCGAAGAAAATGGTACCTTAATTTATTGCGAAGCCGATGCTGATCTCAGCGAAATAGTATCCAAATCAGCAGCGAAAACTAATACAATAGCCTATGCTATTCCTGCACATGAAATTATAAATGGCATTACTTACCTGTTGCCAGAAAAAACTGCGTTAAAGGTTTTCGGAGATCATAATCTGATGAATTTAAATGCGGCCAAAGAGGTTTGTAAGACATTGGATATAAGTGCAGACGACTTTGATAAAGCAATAGCAACTTTTACAGGTGCAGCCAAGCGGTTAGAAGTTATTTCTGCTGATGAATTTACTAACGTTTACAAAGATTTTGCGCATTCTCCATCTAAACTGAAAGCCACTATCGATGCCGTTAAAGCACAATTCAACAATCGTAAATTAGTTGCTTGTATCGAATTACATACTTTCAGCAGTTTGAATAAAGATTTTCTCAAAGAATATGCTGGGGCGATGAATCAGGCAGATGTAGCTATTGTATTTATAGATTTTAAAAGCTTTGAACAAAAAAGAATGGAGCCATTTTCTGAAGAAGATGTGCAGCAAGCTTTTGCCAATCCAAAACTCAAATTTTTTAACGATGCTAATAAGTTGAAAGATTACTTGCTGAGTTTGAATTATAAAGATGCCAATCTGTTAATGATGAGTTCCGGAAATTACGCTGGCTTCGATTTGCATGAACTGTCTTCAGCATTAACAAAGTAAATGTAAGACATCAGATTTGATGGCGGATTTATCTCAAATCTGATCTCTTACATCTCATATCTATAGAAATGAAAAGCATTGGAAATCGAATTAAGCAGAGTAGGATAGCGCTTGGTTTAAGTCAGGCAGATGTGGCCAAACAGCTTAACATTTCAACTCCGGCTTTTTGTAAAATCGAAACCGGTCAAACGGATTTAAATATTTCAAGATTGTTGCAAATTGCCAAAACGTTCAAAGTACCGGTAATGACCTTGGTAACAGGTGAAGAAGCAGATCAGAGTTCTTCGGCAGATGCTACTGAATTAAGACAACAATTAGCAGAAAAAGAAGAGGAGATTAATAAACTCCGCAAAAAGGTGATTGATCTCTACGAAAAATTGGGAATCTAAAGGACGCGATGGTTCTGGCTTCGGGTTGAGTACACGGATTTGGATCTTCGTTTTTCGTTTACCTTCGGGTTGATTGCACGGATGGATTGATTACACAGATTTTAATTTTTTGATGGAACTTCGTTTTTCGTTAATCGTTAAGCGTTCTGCCTTTGGTTTAATTACACGGATGAACTGATTCCACAGATTTTAACTTCTTTTGATGGAACTTCGTTTTTCGTTAATCGTTAAGCGTTCTGCCTTCGCTTTGATTACACAGATTTAAATTCTTTGCTATCTTTTGCATAAGTCTTTCCGCTTTCGTCTTTATTCTTCACTCCTTTTTCTTTGTTCCTAAATCCTTACTTCCATTAAAACATCATTCTCATAGTTAAATGTTTCTTTCCAAAAGTGGCTCCGGTGGCTTTATGAATGGCAATCATTTGCTCGTTAAAATCACCTACCCAGCTTAATTCGAGCTCTTTATATTGGTTTTTAGGAAGCACATATTCACCCAGGCGGATAAAAAGTACAGATTCTAGGCCATGCTTTTGGAATTTAGGTTTTGTGCCCATTACAATGGCCCTCATTCTTGTCACCCCAACCCATCTGCGATATGCAAATTTTAATTTTTCAATCAGTCCAAGTTTACCATTAAAGCCTTTGATCATTTGGTTGGCATCCGGAATCAACACCACGAAAGATGCAGGTTCCCCGTTAAAGTAGGCAAATTGAATTAAGTGCTCATCCATAATCGGTTCCATACTCTTGAAACTTTCCTGTAGCGTTTCCTTTTTTATTGGTACAAAGTTTTCGAAATCCTGCCAGCCATCATTGTAGATCTCCATTAAATCATCTATGTATTTCTCTGAATTGGCCTTGCTAAAATATTCGAAAGTGTAGCCGGGCTTATTTCTCACCCAGTTGGCAATTTTGGTAAACCGTTCTGGAAAGGGAATGGTTAAATTGATGTGATTGGTGAGTTGTTCATACTCGGTGGTAAATCCGTAAGCATCGAAAAACTTTTGGTAATAGGCAAAGTTATAATTCATTCCAAATGAAGGAGGGGTAAAGCCTTCTACCAGTAAGCCCCAGAAGGAATCGTTCTCGCCAAAATTAATGGGTCCGTCCATGGCTTTCATGCCATTTTCAATTAGCCACGCTTTTGCGGTATCAAACAAAAGGAAAGCAGCTTTTTCATCATCTATCGATTCGAAGAAGCCCATTCCGCCGGTTGGCTGATCATATTGAAAAGCCTTTTTTTCGTTAATAAAAGCAGCAACTCTACCAATTAGTTTTCCCGATTCATCTTTCAGAACCCATCTGGTACACTTCCCATGGTTAAAGAAGTTATTCTTTTTAGGATCAAAAACATTTTCTACCTCAGTATCGAGCGGACAAATAAAATTCTGGTCATTCTGATACAGAACCTTTGGTACCTTTAAGAAATCTTGTTTGAGCGATGAATTGTTTACTGCTATAACTTGCATGGAAAGGCTTTAAAATTAAAAAGCATCCAACCAAGCGGTAGGATGCTTTTTCAAATATATAATTTTTAAATATTAATAATCGTCGTCATCGTCATCAAAGTTTTCAAAGTTATCCAGGTCATCTAATGGAACATCAAAATCATCTTCATCATCGTCTTGAGATTTCGTTTTAGTTTGAATATCGTCATCTTCAAGATCATCATCTTCGTCTACCTGTTTTTTGGCAGTTGGCTTTGTCGGGAGTTTCTTTGGCGCTTTCATAACACAAAAATAAAAATTGCTTTTATAGTTTAAAAATACAAAAAAAACTTTTTTAATAACAATCTGTAATCAAAGAAATTAATTTATTTTACTCGGTATTTTCGCCCACTGTGTTTTCATCTTTTGCAATATCTTTGGGCTGTGGAAGTTGGTTTAAATGGTTTAAACCGAAATAATCCATAAATACTGAACTGGTTCTGTATAGAATTGGGCGGCCTGGCGTCTCTGCTTTACCTTCAATACTGATGAGTTCCTTTTCCAATAACCTTTGAACAGAATAATCTGAATTTACACCCCTGATTTGTTCAATCTCTAACTTGGTAATTGGCTGGCGATAGGCGATGATGGCTAATGTCTCCATGGCGGCCTGACTCAGCTTTTTCTTCGATCGGTGCAGTTGAAGCTGATTCACTGTTTCATGAAAATCTTTTTTGGTAAGAAACTGATAACCATTATTAAGATTAACCAGTTCTATGGCAAAATCATCTTTTGCATATTTCGCTTTGATGAGCGCTAAACTTTCAAAAACCTGATTTTCTAAAATTTCTCCTTCAAAGACAGCATTTAAGGCAAATATAATTTCCTGAACGCTGATACTTTGAATGGAAGAAAAGATTAGGGCTTCTACATGTTTAGCGATATCTTGTTGAGGCATATGCAAAAATAGAATTTTCGGGCACAAAAAAAGCGGTCTCGCTTTTTAAAAAACAAGACCGCTTTCAACACACAAATGAAACCTGAATTAAGATATAGTTTTAGGTTAGGTTATTAAATATCTATATCAATTCTATAAGAACGTCTTTGATAAACACTATCGTTTATTTCTAAGACAAGTTTAAGGCTAAACCGGGTTCTTCTAAAGTTCTTTTTAGTGAGTGGTATTAATAATTGAGTAAACGGTAAAAATGCTATTTTAATGGGATCGAAATAGATACAGTTGTACCATGTGTATCATTCTGACTTACCGTTAAGTGTATAGGTTTTGCTCCAATTTGGCTTAATAGGTTCAATCTTTCTCTGGTAAGTTGCATGCCCTTACTAATGTGTGTTTCTTTTTTCTGTTTTAATGAATTTTCAATCCCTACACCATCATCAATAATTTCAATGTTCAGGTAGGCAGCATCAAGCAATTTGATGTTGATCTGAATTTGTCCGGCTGTTTCTTTTGGCATTATTCCATGCCAGATGGCGTTTTCGACATAAGGTTGCAGCAGCATAGAGGGAATAAAGGTTTCTTCTTCCTCAATTTCTGGATCTATTTTAAAAGTGTATTGTAGTTTATCGCCAAATCGGTTTTTTTCTAATTTTAGGTAAAGATTTAAATATTCCAGTTCTTCTTCCAGCGAGATGTAGCTTTTAGTACAAATCTCCAGATTTTTTCTAATCAGCCTGGCAAAACCTGTTAGCACTTTATTGGCCGAAGCAGTATTCTGCGTATTAATGTAATGCTGAATAGAGTTCATCACATTGAATACAAAATGTGGGTTGATCATTGCCTGTAAGGCCTGTTGCTCTAGCATCAGCACTTTATTTTTAAGCAACAATTGTGCTTGTTCCTTATCTTTCTGCTTGCGGGTAATGTAAACCGCAACTTTATAAAAAATGTAAGCAACTAGTAAAATCAAAATTGAAAGGAACCATAGGCTTTGCCAAAACTGTTTTTTAATGGTGAAAGCAATCTTGGCTGATGGACCCCAGTTTCCATTCTGGCTTTTTGCACAGACCTCAAAAACATAATCTCCGGATTGCAGCGAGGAAAAATCCAGACGCCTGGTTCTGGTTTCCAGCCAGGCAGACTGTTCATTTAAACGATAACGATAGGTAATGTCGCTGGTGGTAAAATCTACAGCGCTAAACGTAAATAAAATGGTACTGTTTCCGGTTTCGAAGGTGAAATTCTCTTTATCAATAGGTAAGCGTTCATTATCCTTGATAACGGAAGTAACATAAACTTTAGGCAAATTCCTGGTGATGTTCTTATTGTTATATTTAAATAAGATCAAGCCTTTATTGGTAGCGAAGTAGGCGGTACTATCATCAATAAATAAGCTGTTAATATCATCACTAAGCAAATCTTTACCATAATCAAAATTAGCTACCGCCGGGGATTGAGGGTAATTGGTAATCTTATTTACACCTTTGTTTGTTAGCACCCAGATCTCGTTATTTTTAATAAACAGCTTGGTGCAAATGTTGTTGGTGAGTCCGTCTTCCTGTGTAATTTGCCTCATAATTCTCCCTTCGCGGTAGAAAATAAGTCCGTAACCATCTGTCGCCAGGATGAGCGTTCCATCTGCCAACTGCTGAATATCGTTGATGCGTTTGGTTAATAATGGTTGCTTTTCAAAATGTTTAATGAGCCTTCCGTTTGAAAACTCAGACAAACCATTGATGTTAGAAAACCATAAATTCCCGCTTTTATCGTAAAAAACATGGTAAGACCTGTCTTTAAAAAAATCTTCTTTCTCGCGGTATTTAAGCGAATTAAACTCAAACCTGTTCAATTTATCAGAAAGGAAAACCACACCAGATGATAGCGCTAAAGCCATGTGATCGTTATTTCCGCTTAGGCTAAAATGCTTGATTACGAACATCGAGTTATTAGCCTCTTTCAGGTAACTTACCGCATCGGTGTTTTTATAAATGTTTTTAAAAACGCCCATGCCATAATCAGATGCGAAATAGATGGATTGGTTCTTTGCATCATAAGCGAGTTGCTTAACTGTTTTGTATTTCTTAAAATCGTCTAGCCCAACTTCCTGAATTTGGAAATTATTAATGTCTAAAATGTCAATTACCGCATCATCTGTTCCGAGCCATAACCGGTTTTTGCCATCCTTTGTAATGCTCTTAATCACATTACTGCTCAGGCCGGATTCCGCATCAATAATAGAGAGCCGGTTATTCACATTGGGCAACATGTAAATGCCGGTTGAAGTGGCAAACCACATATTCTGATTACTATCTTTTGTTACCTGGTTAACCGAAATATCCTGGAGATATTGAATGGTTTTGCCGCTTTTATTTAATGCAAAAGTGCCGTTAGCATTGGCCAGCCAAACTTCTTTCAATGCCTGATCGTAATAGAAATAGCCAGACATGTTTTTAATGAGGTTTTGCGGAATGGAAATCATGTTACTGATTTTACCATCTTCCGCTTTTTTCAAGCCATCGCCGTCCAGGTAGATTAGTGATTTATTGGGGAGGTTGGTCGCCGTCATGTAAGAAATTGGCATTACTTTAGAATTAACGATAGAAAATGTTTTTCCGTTAAATCGTTGAACACTTAAATCGCTATATGCCAGGATATTTCCTTGCTCATCCTCATGGATAAAAGCATTGATAAATTTATCTTCCGGGTTGGGCGACACATATTTTTTCATCGTTTTTCCATCCCAACAAACAATGAGGTTAGAATTGGTACCCAGCCAGATCCTGCCAGATTTATCAATTAGAAAAGATACAATTACGGTGTTGAAATTTAGCTTTTTGACGAGCTGATCATTATCCTTATTGTAAAATTTACCGTCTTTTAGATAGCTTAGCTGGCCGTTTAAGGCAAAAAACCACAACCTCCCAAAGTCGTCTTCTTTCATTTGCAGGATTTGTGTATCCGGGAGGCCATCTTCAATGGTAAAATTCTGGAAATTTGTACCATCAAACCGGCTTATGCCATTGTCTGTAGCAATCCAAATAAATCCTTTTTTATCTTGTAATATATAATAGCAGTTATTGCTGGCCAGGCCATTTTTTGAAGTGTAGTGTGGAAGATAGGTGGTTTGAGAAAACGCAGTTACAGAGGTGAAAAATGAATAAAGCATCAATGCCAGGGCAATAACAAATGGGTTTACCTTCCACTTCTTTTTAGCTTCTAAAGGAGTTGCCTGCGGTGTTTTTTTAGCTTTAATGATCACTGCCTGGTTTTATAAAAAGTTTAATTTTCTCAAAAAAATCACTGGCTCGCCTTCGCGAGATGTTGATGCTTTCGCCATTTTTTAAAAACACCTGCAAGCCATTTTTAGAGTTGTATTCTTTTAAATGATTGAGGTTAATGATGCTCGATTTATGAACACGTACAAATTGATCTGAGGGTAGAAGTTCTTCAAATTCTCTTAAAACCTTCGAAACGGTTATTTTATCCTGATTTGAAAGGTGAACTACCGAGTAATTACTATCGGCTTCTATGTAGATGATATCATCCACATCTATCATTTTAAAACCCTGGCCATAGGGGAGGGTTAATTTTTTTATTTCGGATTTTGAACTTAAGCTTGAGGCCAGGTTAGCCATTCGTTCATCATTTTTATGCTGATTTTGAAATAATCTGATGTGTTGCGCAACCTTATCTACAGCAACCTTTAGCTCATCTATATCTATAGGTTTTAATAAATAATCAAGCGCATTGGCTTTAATGGCTTTGAGTGCATACTGATCATAAGCAGTGGTAAAAATTACGGCAGCCTGATGCTTTTGTGCATCTGGGATGAGTTCGAAACCATTTCCGCCAGGCATTGCGATATCCAGGAAAATTAAATTGACGGTATGGTAGGCTAAAATTTCCTTTGCTTCTGCCACAGATTTTGCTATTCCTGTAATTTCTACCTCCGGACAATTCTGTTGCAATAGAAAAAATAAGGATGATCTGGCAAACTCCTCATCATCAACAATAACGGCTTTTAGTGTAGTCATAGCTATAGGTTTGTGAATGTATTAAAATCACTTAATAAAAAAAAGTGAAAAAGAAAAAACCAGCAGTGAAATTGTCACGTATGTATCATCAAACGAATTCAAAAAACCTAAAACTTAGATTAATATGAAAAACAATGAACTAGAAACAACAAGTAAACTTAAAGATGAAAGTTTATTTAATGGAGCACTAGGCAGAAGGTCTTTCCTTCAATATGCTGGTGCAAGTGCTGCAGGTATTGCTTTAGTAGCCGCAGGTTGTAAAAAAGATCGTGGCGTAGAAAACGTAATGACTGGTGCAACTTTAGATTTTAAAGATGATACAGGTGTTTTAAATTATGCATACGCATTAGAACAATTAGAGGCAGCGTTTTACGTGAAAGTAGCATCGGCACCGCCTTCATCATTCACCACTGCCCAAAAAGCATACTTTCAAGATATTCAGTTTCACGAAATTGCACACAGAGAGTTATTTAAAAATGCATTGAGTACTTCTGCAATTGGAAGTTTGGAAGTAGATTTCTCTGCTATTGATTTTACAAATGCAACAAGCGTATTAAACGCTGCAATTGCTTTCGAAGATCTAGGTGTTGCCGCTTATAACGGAGCAGGAGTAAGACTTAAAAGTACTGACTTTCTTGTGTTAGCGGGTAAGATTGTTTCTGTGGAAGCTCGTCACGCAGCTTACGTAAGAGATCTGGTTACAAACGGTTCATTTGCAAATTTGAATGAATTAACTGCATTAGGTGCTGATAATGCGACTGGATTAGACGGCGCATTAACACCAGATAAAGTTTTAGCTATCGCTGGAAGATTTGTAAAAACCAAAATTAACATCATTAACCTTTAATCTTTAAAACTAAGCAATCATGAATATCTTAAATATATTAGACCAAATAGAAAAAGTTGATGGAGAGATCTATGAAAGATTAAGTCCGCGACGCAGTGCGATGAAAGATTTTTTCAATGTTGGAAAGAAAATTTCTATGGCCGCTTTGCCATTAGCGATGGGTTCATTGTTTCAAAAAGCATATGGTCAAACTAACCCAGCTTCAGTAAATGACGTTTTAGGTTTCGCTTTAGCTTTGGAGTATCTGGAATTCAACTATTACAATCACGCCTTAACCAATTCTACCATCGTTTTTCCAACGGCAGCTTCTAAAGATGCGATTACTACTATCCGTAATCACGAAAGAGCACACGTAGATTTACTGAAAGGTGCATTGCAAATTACTGGTGCAGATGGTTATGTAGACGCAGATTTTGATTTTACAGCTGGTGGTGGTTTCGCAGATGTGTTTAGTAACTATCAAACTTTCTTGAAAGTTGCATTAGCTTTCGAAGATACTGGTGTTAGGGCTTACAAAGGCCAGGCACCAATATTGAAAGGTATGCCAGTTTTAACAACTGCATTACGAATTCACTCGGTTGAAGCACGTCACGCGTCACACATTCGCCAAATGGTTGCCGCCTCTCTAGGTGTGCCTTTAAAACCATGGATCAGCTATACATCAAATGGAAATGATACAGGCATTGCAGCCGTTGACGCCGTTTACGCAGGAGAGCAAAATACAACTCAAGCTGGCATTCAAATTACAGGTATTAATGGAACTGCGGTTACGCAGTCTCACGCAGCAGAGAGTTTCGATGAATTCTTAACAGGTGCAGCAGTGAAAAATATCGCAAACTTATTTATTAAAGCTGGTAAAAAACTAGCATAATACAACATTAACATTATTGATTAGGTAATGTTTAGTTTAAGGTAGGGAGGCAGGACTGAGTTCTGTTTCCCTTTTTTTGTTGCCAAATTTAAACAAGCTAGGTTTTTAGTCGCCTTAAGCTCTGCAGTAAGCAAGATCAACTTTAAAGTGTTATTTCAGTTCGTGAGACACCAACTGATTGGGGAATGGCTATCTTTTCCCTACTGCGCTGGCTTGCTTCGGCTAGCTACCGGGCCCTTCTTCTTTTCCTTGATGAAAAGAAGCAAACCTGAGCTTTTATGCGAGCTCATGAATACCTATAAACACATAAACAACTGATGAATAAATCAAGGCTTGGATCTGATGTCGGATAAATTCGTTAAATCTTCATGGCGGAAGCCCAAGCCGCGATAACAAATCGCGGAGTACGCGCTGCCTTGGGTAGTAGTGGCATGAAAGTTTTTACGGAAGCTTTAAAGTTTTCTCCTTTCATCATCTCCTAGGCCGGATAGCAGGGTGGTGATAGCGAGTGCGGCTGAAGGGGTAGTGTTCATCCCAACGCAAAGTCATCATCGCGAAGTAGATTTTTCGTTTGCTGAAGCAATCTCTATCTTAGGATAAACTATTGATTCTAGCGCCTTTCTACGGTCTCAAACTATCACTCTAGCCAGCCGATGAAGGGATTGTTCATTATTCTTGCAAATAAATAACCAAATAATAATGGCTAAGAGCTACGTTGGAATCAAGTAATTCAAATCGATTATGTTTAGACCCTATAGTGTTCGAGCTGATACTGGTGTAAGTACCTGAACACTTATTTTAAAAATTGAGGATTAAAAAACAAAAAACCTGCAAGGTTATTCCCCGCAGGTTTCTGAAAATGCTAATACGTAATTACCTGTTCTTCCAGGTGTTCTGGTAAATCGCGGTAGTTATATTTTTGTCCGCGTAATTGTGGCTCAAAGCCTGCGGCTTTTATAGATTGCTGTATGCCATTTGCAGTGAAACGGTGTGGTGCACCTGCTGCAGATACTACATTTTCTTCGATCATAATGGAGCCAAAATCATTCGCGCCGGCATGTAAGCAAAGCTGTGCAGTGGTTTTGCCTACGGTTAACCAGCTGGCCTGAATGTTCTTTACGTTTGGCAGCATAATTCTGCTCAATGCAATCATCCTAATATATTCATCAGCAGTTACATTGTTGCTAATGCCGCGTAATCTTTTCAACAGCGTGCCATCATCCTGAAAAGGCCATGGAATAAAGGCTAAGAAGCCATTTGCATTTGCTGGTTTTTCACTTTGGACCTGGCGAATCCACACCAAATGCTCGAAACGTTCTTCTATGGTTTCTACATGGCCAAACATCATTGTAGCAGAGGTGGTAATATCTAACTGATGGCAAGCCCGCATAACATCCAGCCACTCTTGCCCGCCACATTTTCCTTTAGAAATTAAACGGCGAACGCGGTCGTTCAGAATTTCTGCACCGGCACCAGGTAAAGAATCCATTCCGGCTTCTTTTAATGTTCTTAAAACTTCTGTATGGCTAATGCCTTCTAGTTTTGCTACATGGGCAATTTCTGGCGGACCTAAAGCATGCAGCTTCAAATCTGGGTATAGTTCTTTCAGTTTCCTGAAAAGATCTGCGTAAAAATTAAGACCTAAATCGGGGTGGTGCCCGCCCTGAAGTAACAACTGATCGCCACCCAGGCGAAAAGTTTCTTCAATTTTTACCTTATAGGTTTCGATATCGGTAATGTAACTTTCATCATGACCAGGTCTTCTAAAAAAGTTACAGAATTTACAATTGGCAATGCAAACATTAGTGGTGTTTACATTTCTATCAATTTGCCAGGTTACCTTGCCACCTGGAACCTGAATTTTTCTCAGTTCATTCGCCACAAACATCAAAGATGCAGTGTCGGCATGGTGGTACAAGTGTACGCCTTCTTCTTGCGTTAAAAAATCAAAATGTAGCGCCCGTTGCAGTAAATCGGCTGTATTCATGAATACAAAAATACTCGAAATAAGTAGCACTATAATCACAGTTTTATAAAAAAACAGGGCAGCGCTAATTATTTTTAGTTTGTATCTGCTTTAGGTTTAAATAGGTTTCGTAAATCGTTTCCTTGTTTTTTTAATTCTTCTAAACGCTTTTTTGTGCTGTCGCTAGCTTTTGTTAAACTCTCATTGGCCTTGATCACATTACTTTTAACTGTTTTTTGGCCAGTATTAACTGCATCAGAAACATGTTTGACCGTGTTTTCGCCAGTGGTTATTGCACTCTCTACCTGTTTTATTTTTTTGTTGGCATTCATTTTACTGCTATCTATAAGCTTCTTTGCCGCAACGGCCACTGGCGTTTGCTCCAATTCACTTAATGGTTTAGCGGTTGCTACAGTGGTGGTATCGTTAACTGGTTTACCTAAAGCAGTATTCGTCTTACCAAGCATTTGTTCATCTTCTGCATTTACGATACCTCCATTTGCGGTATAATAGGTTTTACTTTTTAAATAGGTTTTTTTAGCTGTTTCTAATTTTAGTTTGGCAGCGGCTATTCTTGCAGTATCATTACTGGCCAGCGCGGCATCATAATTTAATTTAGCATCAGTAAGTGCCAGTGCGGCAGATTCATAAGATTTAGTGAAATCAATTTTTTCGTCGCTTTTTGGAGCTGTATTGCATGATGTTAAACTGATGGCCAGCAGCCAAATTATAATGATATTTTTCATGTTATTTTGATGTAGTAAATTGGTCAACTATTATTTTTAAAGAATTGGTTTCTTGTTGTTCTGTTATGTTTCCTTCAAGTCTTTCAACCTCTAATTGATTAAGGCTTTTAGCGAATTCTAAATATTTTAAATACTTGCTGAGGATCTCTATTTTAGTTCCATTGTTGGTTTGTTCTGTATTGCCAAGGTTTTTAACAAAGGTTTCCATGTTATCTATACAAACGATATAAGCTTGAAAAGCATTTGGCGTAAAATAATCGTTAACCAGGTTATTGGTTTCGAGTTGTGGGTATAATTTTGGCAAGGTAACCGGTGTTTTCTTCAAGGTTTCGGTTAAATTCACTCCAGATTTTGACGTATTTAAATACATTCCCTTGGTCTTCATCTGGCAATTTTCTATTGCTAAAATGGTTGTATTAAGTAGCTTAATTAAGTTGTCCTTTTTGTTAATGTTATCTAGAAAAGTATTTACTGATAAGGCAATAAATAATCCTGTAAAAGTAGAAATGAGCGAAATAATAAAATTTAGTGTTTGGTTGTGATTTTGACGCCAAGGACTTTCTTTTCTAAAATTGATTAAACAAAGGCTTATAATAATTAAGATAAGCGAAATTATTATATAAGTGATCATGTTGTTGTCGTTTAATTTTTTTTAAAAGTAAATCAATTAAGTGTAATAAAAAAATTACAAACGTATTTACATTGTCTAAAAAATATAGAAAAAACAATAATCAATTTGATGTTTAACTTATCAAACAATTTAGCAATTCAACAATTCGGCTATCTTTGTTGCCTATGGTAGATTTTAATCGTTTTACACTGGCTAACGGATTAAAGGTTTTGGTTCATGAAGATCCAACAACTCCAATGGCGGTTTTAAATATTTTATATGATGTGGGTGCTCGCGATGAGGATCCTGAAAAAACTGGTTTTGCACACTTATTTGAACATTTAATGTTCGGCGGATCGGTAAATATTCCCAGCTATGATGAACCCTTACAAAGGGTAGGGGGCGAAAATAATGCCTTTACCAGTAACGACATCACCAATTACTACATTACATTGCCTTCAGAAAATATAGAAACTGCATTTTGGCTGGAAAGCGACCGGATGTTAAGCCTGGCTTTTTCTGAGAAAAGTTTAGATACGCAAAGAAATGTGGTGAGCGAAGAATTTAAACAGCGTTACCTGAACCAGCCTTATGGCGATGTTTGGCTAAAGCTGCGTCCGTTGGCTTATAAAAAACATGCTTACCGCTGGGCAACCATTGGTAAAGAGTTATCGCATATTGAAAATGCAACAATGGATGATGTTAAAGCTTTTTTTAAAAAGCATTATACGCCTCAAAATGCCATTCTGGTAGTTGGTGGAAATGTGAAAACAGAAGAGGTAAAAAAACTTGCCGAAAAATGGTTTGAGCCAATTCCTGCAGGAGATAAATATGAACGGAATCTAATTCAGGAAGAGGTACAAACAGCAGCCAGACAGGAAACCGTTAAAGCAAAAGTTCCCTTAAATGCCATTTATGTAGCTTTTAAAATGCCCGGAAGGTTAAATGCTGATTATTATGCGTTCGATTTACTTTCTGATATTTTATCAAGGGGGCAGTCATCACGATTGTATAACAGCCTGCTTAAAGAACAGAAATTGTTTAGCGATATCAATGCTTACATATCCAGTAGTTTAGATGCCGGTTTATTTATTGTTGAAGGCAAACTGGTAGAAGGTGTAGCTATTGAAACTGCAGAAAAAGCCATTTGGGCCGAATTGGAGAAACTAAAAACCGAGTTGGTTACTGCAGATGAGTTAACCAAGGTTAAGAACAAGGTAGAATCTGTGTTGGTGTTTTCTGAAATGAGTTTATTGGATAAAGCGATGAATCTTGCTTACTATGAATTATTAGGCGATGCTGATTTATTAAACCAGGAAACTGAAGAATTTTTGAAGGTAACCGCGGCAGACATTAAAAGAATTGCTAACGAAACTTTTGGTAAACAACAATCATCAACTTTATATTATTTAACCGAAGAACATGCTTAACAGACAACTTGCACCTGATTTTAAGCAGGTGTCAACCATAAAATTTATTCAACCCAGCCATAAAACATTAGCCAATAATGTTCCTGTATATACCATTTACTCTGGAGAACAAGATTTAGTAAGGATTGAATTTATTTTTGATAATGTAAACTGGAACGCACAAAAACCATTGCAGGCCATTGCGGTGAGTGCGCTGATTAACAATGGTACCACGAAGCTTTCTGCCAAAGAGATTGCAGAAAAAATAGATTTTTACGGCGCATTTTTTCAGACAGAATATGTACAGGATCATTCTTCGGTAACGCTTTATACGTTAAATAAACACCTGGCAGCGGTGCTCCCCATTGTTAAAGATGTGCTTACCGATAGCCAGTTTCCACAACAGGAGATTGATATCTATATTCAGAACCAGAAGCAGAAACTGCAGGTAAACCTGAAAAAGAACGATATCCTTTCCCGAAAAGAATTTGCACATGCACTTTTTGGCGATACGGCTTATGGGGTAGATATCCAGGCGAACCATTACGATGAGTTGAAGCGCGAAGATTTAACAGCTTATTTTAAAGCAGCCTACGCCCCGAACAATTGCACCATTATTGTTTCTGGTAAATTTGAAGATACAAGCTTTGAATTGTTAAACAGCCAGTTTGGACAAGATTGGGCACCAGGTGAGGCGAAGAAGAATGAATTCAGTTTTAACGTTACACCGAAAGCGGTTATTTATAAGGAACGACCTGATGCTTTACAATCTGCAATCAGAATCGGGAAATTAGCCGTGAATCGTGCGCATGAAGATTTTCCGGGCCTGCAGATTTTAAACACTGTATTGGGTGGTTATTTTGGCTCCCGCCTGATGGCTAATATCCGCGAAGATAAAGGTTATACCTACGGCATTGGTTCTGGAATATCTTCTCTACAAGATGCTGGCTACCTTTTTATTGCCACAGAGGTAGGAGCAGAAGTTTGTGCAGATGCACTCACTGAAATTTATAAAGAAATTGAAATACTCAAAAACGAGTTGGTGGGTGAAGAGGAACTTAACCTGGTGAAAAACTATATGCTTGGATCTATGTTGGGAAGCCTTGAAAATGTTTTCTCTCATGCAGATAAGTTCAAGAACATTCATTTCTTTGGTTTAGGTTACGATTATTACCAAAACTATATTGCCAAGGTAAAAGCAATTACCGCAGAAGATATTCAGTTACTGGCGCATAAATATTTAAATACAGAAGACTTTACCGAAGTTGTGGTAGGGAAGAAGTAAGTAATTTTAAGCGATAAAAAACGGGCAGCGATTTATTTCTCTGCCCGTTTTTTCATTTAGCGGTACTGACAAAGATAGGCGGTCTGCACGGCTGCCTTTACTTTAAAAGACGCGTTTGCAGGCACCTCAAAATGAGTGCCGGCAGCAAAAAGTTCCCAGTCTGTTTGTCCAGGCAGCAATGCCGATAATGCTCCTTCTACAATGTGCATAATCTCTTTTGCAGCGGTACCGAATTCATATTCGCCTGGATTAATGATGCCGATGGTTGATTTACCTTCGGCGGTGGTGTAACCTAACGACTTCACATTGCCTTCAAAATATTGATTTTCAGTTATCATGTCTTTTTTAATTAAAACTATAAAATTTTATTTAAAACCGCTTTCTGTTTATCTGCCTGGTACACTTTTTTATAAAAGTCTACATAGGCATTGTATTTTTCTGGCGGGTATTTTTTGTTCGTCATGGTTTGCGTACGCACGTAAGTGATGTTGTTGTCTTTAGCAATAAAGCGGGCGGTGTAACTTCCAAACTCAGAAACAATCTCAATATCTTTTGGAAGAAATTCTAGCGCGTAACCTTTTGGCAGAGTAAAGTTTATTTCATCCTGATCATTGTAACCGTAAGGCACCGAGAAATAAGTTTTTCTGTTCTCTACCTTAAGCGGAACATTTTCTTTTCGGTTAACCTGATTTAGGATTAAGAAGATTTTATCACCAGATTTAGTATAGATCTGGCCTGTTTTACAGTTTAACTCTTCGTTAATAAGTGGCTTGCTTTTATCTGGTTGCAAAAGTTTAAAACTGGTTAACTCCGCTACCGGAATATGCATGCCGGCAATAATCCGTTTGCGCTGCTCACCTGGTTCCAGCAGCAACATGCCTAAATTGTCTTCAAATTGCGCATTTGCATAGGTCGATTTCATGTCCATCAGGGCAGTACCATCTTCTGCAAGCACAAGCGTAGACTTTCTGATCTGGTAATTATCTTTGGGGCTATAGATGGGCGTGCGGATTATTTTTCCGCCCTGTTCGGTAACCATTAATACATTCCGGTCTGCATTACTGTTGCCGATAAAGCCCATTGGGTCGTATTGGCTAGTACATTCCAGAAAGGTAGTGTCTTTTTCTAATGGTACGCACAGAATCATGTGGTTGGCCTGGCCCATGCTAGAATAATTGGGGTTTAAGCCTGGCATCCCGTTCCCGATTACAATTAAATTAGCGGCAATTCCGGCCTCATTCAATAAAGCCTTCATGTAGTTAGAGAGCGCTTTGCAATCTCCATAATTTACTTGTGCAACTTTTTCTGCCAGAATGGGCCTGAATCCGCCTATACCCAACTGCACACTTACATAACGTGTATTTTGCTGCAAATGGTCGTAAAGGATCTTGATTTTTTCTTTCGGTGTTTTGGCATTTTTAATCAGTTGCTGAACAACTGCTTTTGCCGGTTCAGGGAGTCTGTTCCCACCTTCATTTAATCCATACATCCAGTTTCCAAAACTTTTCCAGTTTTTGAAATTGCCTTTAGAGCCATCATATTCAAATTCGTTCGGAGCTGCTTTTACCCAGCTGGCCACGTTATCTATTCCGGTACTTAAAGGTTCGCTTTCCAATGCCGCAACGTTCCGGCTTTTCCATTTGTATTGAATCTTATCTCCAATAGTAACCGAATCTGTTTTCAGGTTGGCGCTGGTGAGGTACCTTAGCTGGTAGTTTTTGTTTTTTTGGAGGGTATAGCTAGATTGTTCTACAGAAACATTAAAGCCCATTAAATCTCTCCACGAGGGGAAATACAATAAGCCTTTAAATTCTTTGGTAAAACTATATTCTATGGTGTAAGGATAATTCAGCGCGACAAAATTGATCGATTTCATTCTGTTTTCTTCGTAAATGGAAGAGTTTGAGGTTAAGCTCTGGTCTTTCACATCAGCAGATTTATACTCTTTTATCTTTTTGCCAGCGGCATCGTAAATAGCGGCTTTGATGTTAGAGATGCTCATAAATTTATCATATATCTCGCTCATGTTGGCAAGCCCATCGCCCGCTTTACTTAAAATGGTAAGGGCAACTTTATAATCGTACTGCCCGCTACCCGGTGTTTTAACATCAAAGAACTGTTCTTCATTGCGTACCACGGCAATGGCATTAGTCTTTAAATCATCAGGAATTTTTGCTACATCGTATATGCCCTGCGCAAAAGCGTAACTTAAACAGGCGCAAAATAACAATATGGTGAGTAGGTATTTCATTACGATTTCCTTTTAAATACAATTTGTTCTGCCTGTTTCTCTACAATGGTTTTAAATAATTCTTTAAGATCAAAGTATTCATCAGCGGCATAAAGCGCTTTAGTGACATTGATAATGCTTCTAACCATCAGCGTTTTGCCTTCAGCAATGTAGGTGATGGAGAAACTCCCTTTCTCATCAGGCAGTTTGTAGTTTCCGCCTTTCGGTAATTTATCTATTTCATAATCTTCCGGGTAGTTCAATGTCATCCGGTAGGTCTCTTTAAAAGGATAGGCAAAATCTACAGGGAAATTGCGTTCCTCATGCTTAAATAAATTTTCTTTGGTACGTTCAAAAAGGAGTGGGGTAAAATAAACCAAGTTGCCCGCCTCTTCTACATTATCTTCTATACCCACATCCATAGATTCGGTAAGCAGTTCGTTCAAATTATCCAGGTTCTGGATTTTATAATTCTTCACTTCCAAGCCTGTTTTATCGCTTTTAAAGGTTTTTACAAATTCGGCATCGTTATTTGCCCGGCGATATTTTTCCCTCAGGGCAAGTGCCAAATAACCTTTCGAATATTGATTGATTTGTCCTGATAGCTTATTTGCTTTATCTAAAATTAAGCTATAAGAAAATATCTTTTCATTAAGCGAAGTTGGCTCGGTAGATATCCACTTGCCCGCAAGCTGTTTCAGATTAACATAAAACCCCTGGTGGTTCAGGTTCTCATCACTTAACATGCCTATCGGTAAATCTTTGTTGGTGGCATCCATAAAGTAAACCGTGCTGTCTATTTGCGTTACTAAAACCACATTGTTAAAGCTAGAGATAACTGGATAACCAGGGTGTTCTCCATTTTCGCGTGTGCTGATTAATACAGGATAAGCTTTGATTTTTGCTTCTTTAAGTAGGCTCAGGAAAGAAAGGTTAATATCTGCAGATGAACCTGTTTTTTTCTCGAAAACGGTTTTAGGACTCAACTGCGAAGTGTAAATCGAATGGTCATCGTTCCATTTAATGTTGTTTTTTACATAGGTAAAAATGGAATTGATCATGGCCAGTGTATCTTTTTCTCCTTTTATAATTCCTGGTAAAACAGATTTGGCGTAGCTGCTTTTGTTGATGAAAGAACCAAAGTTTTCATCTTCGTTCAGATTGGCTACAATTTTCCCCCAAGAGCCATTGTAATCGCGGTAGATATCCTGCGGAAAGTTGGTTCCCCGCAGCTCGAAAGCAATTTTTGGAATGTAGTCATCCATCGTGGTTACAAAAGGTTCATCCTTAAGTGCAGGCGCATTTTCTACCACATACTTATCATAAGTAGCAGAAGTGGGTAATCCGGTTACATAGGTGGCATTTATAGATTGGTGTAAGGGGTGGCTAATTTGATAATACCCGCTTGTATTGTGCTTATAGTTAAAGTATTCTGGTATTTTAACATTATATTCTGACCACAGCGTAGGGATATCGCTTTGAAATTTCCAGCCGCGAAGGGTAAAAATGAAATCAGATTTTATTCTGTATTTAAATTCGATAATCGATCCTTCTTTTACATTTGGCAATGCAAACTTTTTGATCACATAGTTTTTATTAAACTCTTCGGTAAACTTAGCGTCTTTGTTAAGCTTACTAATCACCATTTTACCATCGACCATGTTGTAGGTTGCCGCATCCATAAAGCTTAAATCTTCTTTGGCCTGGCTGCTCTGCCTGTATAATTGCACTTGGAAGTTAGCGAGGTCATAACCGCTTTTGGTTAGAATTTTATAACGAATATGCCTTTCGTAAACATAGTTGAAACCACCACCCGCCGGGCTGTATTCGAAATAACAATCGCCTACATCGAATAATTTTATGGCTGCGGCCGATGAATCTCTCCCTTTTGCTTTGGTGTCGAATTCTGCGGGTGCAATTTTTCCGAATTTAAATTCTCTTTTTACGGTAGGTGAGGTTTGCGCATAAATAGTCGAAACCCCAATGCACAGCATAAGGGTCAGAAACTTGAGGGCGATTTTCTGCATTTAGTTTTTTTGTTTGGTAATACAATAATAAAACAAAGTATTCAATTGTTAAAAGCTTTGTAAATTTTTTTCTACTCAAAAAGAAGGTTTGGGTTTGGTGTTTTTGATTTGGGTTGGTAGGAGCGGGATCGATGTATTTTGCTTTCATTTGTTGTATCATGAATGTTGATCCCGGTCCCGAGAACTAAAAATGAGTTAAGTTTTACAACCTATTGAATGTTGTTATCGTGAGGGACTTATTCGCCTATGCAATTGTTATAAAAGCGGATTTATCTCTCAAATCTTTAATAATTGGCATGCCGAAAAATCTTCCAATGGATTTCGGCAGCGCTCAGTATTTTCAACGCGATATGAAATGTTGCAACCAGCAACCATTGCGATGGGCAGACGAGTGTTTGATGAATCCTTTAGAAAGATGGCTATAGAGCTTTCTTTCACCAAAGGATCTGTAAAAGAAGTAGCTGATGAGCTAGGTATTAGCCAGACACTTTTAAGTAAATGGAGACAACGGAATCAGAATCCGGGCAAGGAACAACTGAATTGACTCCAGATCAGAAGCTGATTAAAAAGCTACAAAGAGAGCTAAAAGATGCTCAAATGGAACGCGACATCTTAAAA
>JAZBLB010000009.1:0-162338 GCA_037032985.1 Bacteroidota bacterium | reverse complement strand
TCGGTGTAAACGAGGTGCTCTGAACCAGCTGAGCTAATTTCCCTTTTTGCAAAGGTCCTTGTTGTTAATAAATCTTTCAAATCCTTGAAAGTTGTGTGGGAAATGAGGGGTTCGAACCCCCGACCCCCTCGGTGTAAACGAGGTGCTCTGAACCAGCTGAGCTAATTTCCCCTTCCTTTTGGGAATGCAAATATAGCGCTATAATCTTGTTTCGCAAATCTTTTTTATCTTTTTTCAGCTTAATAATGTTTCTAATATTTTGTGAGACTGCACCTCGCCAAAGGATGCAGTATGTAAGGTATAGAAAACCAATATCTTATCTAAAAGAAACCTTCTCCTCACATTACTCATTTTTATTTCAGAAATATTTTCGAGAGGCGTATTAAATAACAAAATAAAGCTAACTGCATCTTCAAGCTGAAGATAATTCGAATGGATGGGTACACGAGATACAAACTCTCCTTCCTGCAAATCGAAATAAACCTGATCACTCCGCTTTTTCTCATTTGGAGAAAACCCTAAAAAACGTGTTAGCTTTAATAAAAACGACAAATGGAAATTTGGGTTAATTACTTCTACCTCATCAAACCATGCGATAGCATTGAAAAGATAATCGAATAAGCTTTCATCAGCAGATTGCTGCCTGATACTCTTATACAGCACTTCATTAAGAAAAATGACGATACTGGTTTTGACAATATCGTAAGGGATAGTCTTAAAAACAGGGGTTTGCCTCAACTCTGAGATCCGCTGAATATTGGTATTGGCCTTGTGATAAACCACCATATCTAACAGATGAAGCGACTGAAGCATATTCATCTTAATTTTCGCCTTTGGCTTCTTCACGCCATTAATCAGGTATGATTGCATTCCAAATTTATCGGTGAGTACCTGCACAATTACGCTGGTTTCGCTATAATTAGTCGTTTTTAAAACAATGCCTTTTACCTTGTGCAACATCCTACAGAAACATTTTTCCAAAAGTATACTATTTGTGCAAATTTAATTGCGCTAAAAGTGATTCGGATTTATAAATAACTTTAGTTTTGTCGGTATCATTAAATTAAATTGAACAACACATGTGGGTAAAGCTATCGAGGTTTATTCTTCAGAGCCGTATTGCAATTATTACTTTTTTTGTACTCGGAACAGTTTTTATGGCTTATCAGGCAAAGCATGTAAAACTTTCCTATACAGGCAGTAAAATCTTACCGGTTACCGATAGCGCATTCATAAAATACAATGCTTTTAAGAAAACTTTCGGTGAAGATGGCAGTGTTATGGTCATTGGTATTCAATCGCCTTCGATTTTCAAAAAAGAGATTTATAACCAATGGGTTCAGCTTTCTAACGACATCCAGAAACTAAAGGGCATAAAGCAGGTGCTTTCTTCTGGTAGAATTTTTCAACTACAAAAGGATACGGTTGAGCAAAAATTTATCCTGAAACCAATTCCAGGTGGTTTAGTCAAAACGAATTCAGAAATGGATTCGATAAAAAAAACACTTTACAATACGCCATTTTTCGAGGATTTAGTTTACAACAAGCAAAACGCAACCCTAATGGCCATCACTTTCGACAGTAAAATATTAAACTCGGCTGCACGTAATCCTATTCTTAAACAAATTGAAGAAAAAGCAAAAGCCTTCCAGAAAAAGACCAATGTTCAGGTTCACATTTCAGGTCTGCCTTACATCCGCACAGCAGTCAGTAAGTTAGTGAGTAATGAATTTGTATTGTTTTTAGGATTATCAATCCTGGTTTCAGCACTCATCCTATTATTTTTCTTCAAAAAGTTTTATGCCATTTTCTTCCCTATTCTAGTTGTGGTTATGGGTGTAATCTGGAGCATTGGTACCCTTGTTTTATTTGGATTTGAACTCACTATTTTAACCGGATTGATACCTCCGCTTATTGTGATTATTGGAATCCCGAACAGCATTTTATTATTAAATAAATACCAAAATGAATTAAGAAAAGATGGTGATCAACAAAGGGCATTAAGCATCACGATAGAAAGAATTGCGGTTACTACGTTAATTGCTAACATTACGGCTGCCATTGGTTTTGGTGTATTGTATTTTACGGGAAGTGAATTATTGATGCAATTTGGAAGTGTTGCCTCCATTAATGTGATGATTACCTGGCTGATGTGTTTATGTTTAATTCCAATTATCTTCAGCTATTTACCCGCGCCAAAACTCA
Source organism: Bacteroidota bacterium (assembly GCA_037032985.1). Classification (GTDB taxonomy): domain Bacteria; phylum Bacteroidota; class Bacteroidia; order Sphingobacteriales; family Sphingobacteriaceae; genus Pedobacter. Next base: position 160,133 of record JAZBLB010000009.1, on the reverse strand, counting down.
AAGCACAAACCCATGTTGAAGAAGGCTTCCTGCATCAATTATTGATCAAAACCGATCGTCTGGTTCAACAAAAGAGCAGTTTAGTTTATATTGGTACCATTGTGATTTCTATCATTGCGATTGTTGGGGTAATGAAAATTAACGTGAATGGTTATGTGGTTGATGACCTACCAAAAAACTCTGGTATTTTAACGGATCTTAAGTTCTTTGAGAAGAATTTTGAAGGCATTTTACCTTTGGAAGTCAGCGTTGACACCAAGAAAAAGAATGGTGTTTTCAATCTGACAAATCTAAAAAGAATTGAAAAACTTGAGAAAATGATTTCGGCTTACCCGGAGTTTTCCCGCCCGATTTCAGTAAACATGGGACTAAAATATGCCACACAGGCTTTTTATAATAATGATTCTACATTCTTCCGCCTGCCAGATAATATGGAGAAAAACTTCATTCTCGCTTACATTGCGAGTGGAGGAAAAGGTAACGCAAGTTTGCTTACTAATTTTGTAAGTAAGGGAAATCAAAGCACAAGAATCAGTTTTCAAATGGCTGATGTGGGCTCGAAACGGCTCGACGCCATCATGGCTGAACTGAAACCCAGAATTGATAGTATTCTGCCCCCTGCCAAGTTTGATGTTGAACTTACTGGCTCTAGCGTAATCTTTTCTAAAGGAACAGATTATATGCTTAAACACTTATTCGAAAGCATTGGATTGGCGATTATTCTGATTTCGCTATTAAGACTTGCTCAGTTTAAAAGCCTGGGCATTATGTTCATCTCCCTCCTACCTAATATCGTCCCACTCATCATCACTGCAGGGATTATGGGCTATTTTGATATTTCTTTAAAACCGTCAACCATTTTAATCTTTACAATTGCTTTCGGTCTTGCATCAGATCAAACCATTTATTTCCTTACACGTTATCAACAGGAATTAAACCTCACTAACTTCTCCGTTCCAAAAGTGGTAACGGATACCATTACAGAAACCGGTGTAAGTATGACGCACATTGCACTCATCTTGTTTTTTGGTTTTGGAATCTTTACTGCCTCGACTTTTGGAGGCACTGTGATTTTAGGTTTGTTACTCTCTATCACGCTCTTTGTAGCCTTGATTTTTAATTTAACTTTGTTACCTGCATTGGTACTATGGTTGGATAGAAAGAAGGTTAGAAAATTTATTTCTGATGCCGAATCTGTAAAAAACGCTGGCGAATTTGATCATTAGCCCGGTGTTTAAAATTATGGCGATGTGATAATTGCAGTGAATATTCACGCAAACCAACATTAAATATCGATTTAATCGCCTTGGGTTTAAACCCAAGGCTAAAGTGCGATGAAATAAATACTATTCTGTAGCAGGTTTTTCCTCTTCCTCGTCTACTGGAACTTCTACGGCAGGGTCGGTAATTATTTCGGCATTACCATCCCTATCTTTCTTAGCAAAAAGTATAGGGTATAGCATCCATAGTGCACCAATCATTACTAAAATCCCTGCCAATATTTGCAAGTATCTAGCACCTTGGATATCAGAAGCATCAAGAACCAGATATAAAATATAGGCAATTATACCCGCAATAAGTACCAAAACGGCTTTCTGTAATTTTAATAATTTTATCATCGTGGCTTATTTTTTAAGGTAATAATATGAATTAAAACACAAACAATTCCCAGAAGTTCTAATAGCCCACAGAAATAAAAGCTATACATCACCAATTTGCGGTCTCCAGCACTGGTTAAAACAGAGATGGGTAGCGCAATTACAGCTGTCGACATTGACGTTAAACCTAAATTAATTAATTTCAAACCAAAAGTATTTACATGTAAACTACCAAATTTGAGTGAAAAATTTTAACTTTGCATCCTTAATTTTTTGAGGTACTTGATTGATGTATAGCGAATTTAAACAATTAGAACTTGCCAAAATAGGGCAGGAAATACTGGATTTTTGGAAAAAGGAAAACATCTTTGATAAGAGTATTTCCTCCCGTCCGAAATCCAATCCGTTTACTTTTTACGAAGGTCCACCGTCGGCGAATGGCATGCCGGGAATTCACCACGTAATGTCGCGTGCAATTAAAGATATTTTTTGTCGCTATAAAACAATCAAAGGTTACCAGGTTAAAAGAAAAGCTGGATGGGATACACATGGTCTCCCTGTTGAACTTGGAACTGAAAAAGAGTTAGGAATTACCAAAGAAGACATCGGCAAAACCATTTCTATAGAAGACTATAACGAAGCCTGTAAGAAAACAGTGATGCGCTACACTGATGTGTGGAACGATTTAACTGAACAAATGGGTTATTGGGTAGATATGGATGATCCATATATTACTTACAAGTCTAAATACATGGAATCGGTATGGTGGCTTTTGAAACAAATTTACGATAAGGGCTTAATCTATAAGGGCTATACCATTCAACCTTACTCGCCTAAAGCTGGAACCGGATTAAGTTCTCACGAGGTAAATCAACCTGGCGCTTACCGCGATGTAACTGATACAACTATTGTTGCGCAATTCAAAGCTTTAGCAGATACCCTACCCGATTTCCTGAAAGGTTTCGGAGAGATCTATCTAATGGCCTGGACAACAACGCCATGGACTTTACCTTCCAATACGGCCTTAACCGTCGGACCTAAAATCGAATATGTTCTGGTAAAAACTTTCAATCAATACACCTTCCTTCCAACCAATGTAATTTTAGCCAAAAACCTCGTTGGAAAACAATTCAGTAAGGTTTTCTATGAAAGTGCGCAGGAAGAAGATTTTAACAATTTTAAAGCCGGTGATAAGAAAATTCCTTATCAGATTCTTGCAGCATGTAAGGGAACTGAATTGGTAGGAATAAGATATGAACAGCTGTTAACCTATGCACTGCCGTATCAAAATGCTGAGCATGCTTTCAGGGTAATTTCCGGGGATTTTGTAACGACTGAAGATGGTACTGGGATTGTACACACTGCTCCAACTTTCGGTGCAGATGATGCTAAAGTTTCAAAAGAAGCCGTACCGGAGATCCCGCCGATGCTGGTATTAGATGAGAATGAAATTCCCGTGCCACTGGTAGATTTACAGGGAAGATTCACAAAACATGTTGGTCCATTTGCGGGTAAATATGTTAAAAATGAGTATTACAATGCTGGCGAAGCACCTGAAAAATCAGTTGATGTAGAACTTGCCATCTTATTGAAAGAAGAAAATAAGGCCTTCAAGGTTGAGAAATATGTCCATAGCTACCCGCATAGCTGGAGAACAGATGAACCACTTTTATATTACCCATTAGATAGCTGGTTTATTAAAGTGACGGATATTAAAGATAGAATGTTCGATCTTAACGAAACCGTAAACTGGAAACCAAAATCTACTGGTGAAGGTCGTTTCGGAAACTGGTTAAAAAATGCGAACGACTGGAACTTATCACGTTCAAGATATTGGGGAATTCCATTACCAATCTGGAGAACTGAAGATAAAAAAGAGGAAGTTTTAATTGGTTCTGTTGAAGAGCTTTATCATGCCATCGAAAAATCGATATCTGCAGGTTTCCAAAAAGAAAATCCCTTTAAAGGTTTTGAAATTGGAAATATGTCTGAAGAGAATTATGACCTGGTCGACTTGCATAAAAATGTAGTTGATGAGATTGTGTTGGTTTCTCCATCAGGCAAACCGATGCATCGGGAAAGTGATTTAATTGACGTTTGGTTTGATTCTGGCTCCATGCCTTATGCACAATGGCATTATCCATTTGAAAACAAAGAAAAAATAGATAAAAACGAAGATTTCCCTGCAGATTTTATTGCTGAAGGTGTAGATCAAACCCGTGGGTGGTTTTACACCTTACATGCTATTTCAACACTTGTTTTTGATAAGATTGCATATAAAAATGTGGTTTCGAATGGTTTGGTATTGGACAAAAACGGCCAGAAAATGTCTAAACGTTTAGGCAATGCAGCTGATCCATTCAAAACGATTCAAGAATACGGTGCCGATGCCACGCGTTGGTACATGATTTCAAATGCAAATCCCTGGGATAACTTAAAATTTGATGTTGAAGGGATTGCTGAAGTTCGCCGTAAGTTTTTCGGTACGCTCTATAATACTTATGCTTTCTTCGCATTATATGCCAACATTGATAAGTTTGAAATCGATAAAAACAACCTTAGTAAAATTGAAGACCGCACAGAGTTAGACCGCTGGATTTTATCATTATTGCAAAATCTAATCAACGAAGTAGATGAAAGCTATAATACATACGAGCCAACAAGAGCTACACGTGCCATCCAGTCATTTGTAGATGAACATTTAAGTAACTGGTACATCAGATTAAGCCGCCGTCGTTTCTGGAAAGGTGAGATGACAGATGACAAACGTGCTGCTTATGAAACACTTTACACCTGTTTGGAAACATTAGCACAGCTGATGAGCCCCGTTGCACCATTCTTTGCAGATTGGTTATATAGAAACTTAACTGTTACTGACAAAACTGCTGAGCAGTCAGTTCATTTAACCTTGTGGAATGAAGCCAATCAGGATTTAATAGATAATGCTTTGAACGAAAGAATGCTTTACGCTCAAAATATCTCCTCCATGGTTTTATCACTAAGGAAAAAGTCGGGCATAAATGTTCGCCAGCCGTTAGAGAAAATTTTAATTCCTTCATTAAATGGCGATTTCGAGCAAAAGATCTCGAAAGTTGCTGATTATATCCTTTCAGAAACGAATGTGAAGCAAATCGAATTCATTACGGATACGCATGGCATCGTTAAGAAAAAGCTTAAACCAAACTTCAAATCATTGGGTAAAAAAGTTGGAAAGGATATGAGCACCGTGAAAGAGGCGCTGGAGAAAATGGACCAGGATGATATTCAAAATTTGGAAGCAGACGGACATATTACGGTTTCAGGAAGTAGCGACGCCAAATATACGATTGACTTAAATGATGATGTAGAGGTTTTTGCAGAAGATATACCAGGATGGCAGGTAACGAACTTAGGCAATCTGACTGTCGCGCTGGATGTAACCATCTCAGAAGAATTGAAACAAGAAGGACTTTCACGTGAATTGGTAAACAGGATCCAGAATTTACGGAAGGAACTCAACTTTGAAGTGACTGATCGGATTAAAGTGACTTTACAAAATGATAACCTTGTAGCTACAGCAGTTGCTAAAAACAAGGGCTACATTTGCGCAGAAATTTTAGCAGATGAATTAGAATTAACAGATACTGTAATAAACGCAAACAAAATCACAATTGATGATGTTGAATTAAGCATTTCAGTAACTAAAATATAAATCCATATATTAGAAAACTAAATTACAAACATGGAAAACAGTAACAAAACACGCTACTCAGACAGTGAACTTCAGGAATTTAAAGAACTTATTCAAGATAAATTACGCAGTTCTAAAGAAGAACTAAATGCATTAACATCCTCATTAAGTAATCCAAACGCAAATGGCACAGAAGATACTTCAGGTGCTTACAAAACTTTGGAAGATGGTTCTGCAACAATGGAAAAAGAGCAAATCAATCAATTAGCTGCACGTCAAAAGAAGTTTATTGATAACTTGGAGAATGCACTAGTTCGTATTGAAAACAAAACATATGGCATTTGTCGGGAAACCGGTAAATTGATTCAGAAAGAACGTTTACGTGCAGTTCCTCACGCAACTTTGAGCATGGAAGCCAAATTAAAACAAAGTTAATGAAGGGCTATACAAAACCTTTACTTATTATATTTTTGGTTTTACTCGCCGATCAGGTATTAAAAACCTGGATCAAAACCAACATGTACCTTGGTCAGGAATTCAACATTATTGGAAAATGGTTTATTATCCATTTTACCGAAAATAATGGCATGGCCTTCGGTATGGAATTTGGTGGCGAGTTTGGTAAGTTAGCCTTATCCTTGTTTCGAATTGCAGCTGTTGCTGGTATAGGTTACGGCTTACACTATTTAATTAAGCACAAATACCATCGTGGGTTAATCCTAAATGTAGCACTAATCTTTTCAGGTGCACTGGGTAACATCATTGATTCCGTATTTTACGGCAAGATTTACGGTTACGAAACCTGGTTTCACGGCCGCGTAGTGGATATGCTTTATTTCCCAATCGCAGAAGGCCACTTCCCTAATTGGATCCCAATCTGGGGCGGAGATGAATTTGTATTCTTCAGGCCTGTTTTTAACCTCGCAGATGCGGCAATATCTGTAGGAGTGATCCTTATCCTCATCTTCCAGAAAAACTACTTTAAAGAAGATGTAAAAGATGACGTTAGTATCAACAGTGAAATGGTAGAAGATTAATAGAATTACTATTGTAGATCTACGAATTAGGATTAAAACCTATTGCGAAAAATAATATTAGCCCATTTCTTAAGTGAAACGGGCTTTTTTGTTGATTAAGATTTATACACCTAAAGAGATGACAACTTCAAAATTCGACATACAGAAATTAATCAGCTTTAAAAACTCACATATTGCTTAATGGTTGATTTCTTTAATCTGGTCTATTTAAGATCAGGAAATCTAAAGCAACAAAGTGCTTATCAGATTTTAACCGAAAATAATATCATAGAGAAACTGGCGGAATTTACACCGATGTTAGTAGGAACCATCCCAATTAATATTGATATAGAAAGTAGTGATTTGGATATCATTTGCTATGTTCGGGATAAGGAAAAATTCAGGCAATCTTTGCAAAGTCATTTTCAACAGGAGAACGGATTTAGAATTTCAGAAAACCAAACTTTAAATGCGCTCAAAGCAAATTTCTTCATAAAAGATTTTGAAATTGAAATATTCGGACAAAACATTCCAACTACAGAACAAAACGCCTACCGCCACATGGTAATTGAACACCGATTACTATTAAAAAATGGGGAGGATTTTAGGTTACAAATCGTTAATTTGAAGAAGCAGGGTTATAAAACGGAACCCGCTTTTGCAAAGTTGCTGGGTTTGGATGGAGATGCTTATGAGGCGCTTTTAGACTTGTACTAACGATTATAAAGGAATAAGCAAGACCATAAATAATTTGGCTAGATCGCTTCCTCCTTTCTCTGCGCAAGGTATTCAACTACGGTACAACTGCTTGATTTACATCAAATAAAAGCCTCCGATTGAAACAATCGGAGGCTTTTAGTATATCAAAGTCGCTTTAGGGATTTAAACGCCTAATAGTAACCTTGCTGGATCTTCTAATAGCTGTTTTACACGAACCAGGAAGCCTACAGACTCACGTCCATCGATGATCCTGTGATCATATGATAAAGCAACATACATCATCGGACGAATCACTACTTCACCTTTTTCTGCAACAGGGCGCTCAACAATATTGTGCATCCCTAAAATAGCAGATTGTGGTGCATTAATGATCGGAGTAGACATCATTGAACCAAATACACCACCATTAGTAATGGTAAATGTTCCGCCAGTCATTTCTTCGATTGTTAACTTGCTATCACGCGCTTTTAAAGCCAATGTTAAAACTGATTTTTCAATTTCAGCAAGTGTCATGCTCTCTGCATTACGAATTACCGGCACAACTAATCCTTTCGGAGCTGATACAGCGATAGAGATATCAGCAAAGTCATTATAGATAATTTCTTCACCTTCAATGCGACCATTTACTGCAGGAAATTCCTTTAATGCTACGGTTACTGCTTTAGTAAAGAAGCTCATAAAGCCTAAACCAACACCAAATTTCTCTTTAAACTGATCTTTATATTTTCCGCGTAAATCCATAATTGGTTTCATATTAACCTCATTGAAAGTGGTTAACATTGCGGTTTCATTTTTAACAGCAACTAAACGTTTTGCTACAGTTCTACGTAATGGAGACATTTTCTCACGACGTTCTGCACGTGCACCTGCCGGAGCGGCAGCAACTGGAGCAGCGGCCGGTTTTGGAGCTTCTGATTTCTTATCAGCTTCGGCTTTTACAGCATCATCTTTAGTAATACGACCATCAACACCGGTTCCTGTTACAGCAGAAGATTCAATTCCTTTTTCTGCAAGAATTTTTCCTGCAGCCGGAGAAGGTGTACCACTAGCGTAAGAGTCTTTACTTACTACCTGAGCATCTTGTGCCTTTGGTGCCTCAGCGGTTGCCGGAGTTTCAGCCTTAGGACTTTCTGCTGCCTTTGGACTTGCAGCAGCGCCACCATCTTCAATATTACAGACTACTGCACCAATGGCTAATGTATCGCCTTCAGCGGCTATGGTTCTTAAAGTTCCAGCTTGCTCTGCAGTTAATTCAAAAGTAGCCTTGTCTGATTCTAATTCAGCAATAACTTCGTCCATTTCAACTACATCGCCATCTTTTTTTAACCATTGTGATAGAACAACTTCCGTTATCGACTCACCAACTGGTGGAACTTTGATCTCTAAACTCATATTTTTAAAATTGTAATTTTTGTTGTTGTATGTTTTAAGACTGCAAAGCTGAGGGGTTCCAGATTAAAAACTGCTCCCTAAACCCTGAAACCCTTTATCTAAAATTAATCCGCTTCCGCTAATTTCTTACTTGCTTTCTTAGCTGCATCTTTTACTTCTTCCTCTTTAATAGAAACTTCTAATGCTTTAGCTAAAATATAAGCTTGTTGATTAGCATGTTGCTTCGCAAAACCTGTTGCCGTACTGCTGCTTTCTTTTCTGGAAATTACATCAATACCTTTCAGGCCTGTTTTGTACAACTTGCGGAATAAATACGGCCATGCACCCATGTTTTCTGGCTCTTCTTGTACCCAGAAAATTTCATTGGCATTTTTGTATTTATCTTTAATGGCTTCCATTTGATCAACAGGAGTTGGATACAACTGCTCTACACGAACAATAGCAACATGTTTCACCTGGTCTGACTGTTGTTTTTCTAATAACTCGTAGTAAATTTTTCCACTACAGAAAACAATACGGGTTACTTCATCAACAATAACATTTTCATCGTCTATTACCTCTTTGAAGCCCCCTTCTGTAAATTCTTCTAATTTAGAAACACAAGCTGGATGGCGCAATAAGCTTTTTGGAGTAAATACAACCAAAGGCTTACGGAAATCGCGTTTAAACTGACGACGCAATACGTGGAAGAAATTTGCAGGTGTTGTACAATTGGTAACCTGCATGTTATAGTCTGCGCAAAGCTCCATAAAACGTTCGATACGTGCTGATGAATGCTCCGGTCCCTGGCCTTCGTAACCATGAGGCAGTAACATTACCAATCCGTTTTCACGTTGCCATTTGGTTTCTGCACTCGCAATATATTGATCAACAACAATTTGTGCGCCGTTAAAGAAATCACCAAACTGTGCTTCCCAGATTGTTAGCGCATTTGGATTTGCCATGGCATAACCATATTCAAAACCTAAAACACCATATTCTGATAAATGCGAATTGAAAATATCAAAAGTTGCCTGTTGATCGGAGATATTAGCTAATGGTACGTATTCTTCTTCGCTATTCTCTAAGGTTAAAACAGCATGACGGTGAGAGAAAGTACCCCGTTCAACATCCTGCCCACTTAAACGAATTCTCTTACCTTCTGATAGTAAAGTACCATAAGCAAGTTGTTCGCCCATTGCCCAGTCAAAAACATTGGTATCATTTACCATTTTGGTCCGTTCAGCAAATAACTTTTCAATTTTCTTGAAAAACTTTTTGTCTGAAGGTAAAGCAGTAATGCGTTTACCAATTTCCAATAAAGTAGATTTTTTAACCGCTGTTACCGGAGAGGTTTCAAAATCTTTAGGTGTAGCCATGCGCAAATCTGCCCAGGCACCGCCAAATTTAACTTCGTCTTTACTGGCAACAAAATCTTTTGCCTCGTTTAAACGTTCTTGTAAAATTCCACGGAAATCTTTTTCCATTTCCTTTGCCAAACCCGCTTCCAATTTACCTTCTTTGGTTAACTGGTCGATATATATTTCCCTTGGATTAGGGTGTTTTTCAATCGTTTTATATAGTAACGGCTGAGTAAATTTAGGTTCATCAGATTCATTATGCCCAAAACGACGGTAGCATAAAATATCAATGAAAACATCATTTTTATACTTCTGGCGATATTCCATCGCTAAATTAATGGCATAAACCAACGCTTCAGGATCATCACCATTAACGTGGAAAACCGGAGACAGTGTTACCTTTGCAATATCTGTACAATAAGTACTGGTACGTGCATCTTTATAATTGGTGGTAAAGCCGATTTGGTTATTGATCACCAGGTGAATAGTTCCTCCGGTTTTGTAACCTTCCAGGCCTGCCATCTGAATAACTTCGTAAACAATTCCCTGCCCCGCAACAGAGGCATCACCATGAATTAAAATAGGTGCTAAACGGCTGTTGTCGCCACCATATTTGAAATCGATTTTTGAACGGCTCATCCCTTCCACTACGCCATCAACTGTTTCCAGGTGAGATGGGTTAGGACAAAGGCTTAAGTGAACGCTTTTACCAGCTACCGTTGTTACATCGGTAGAATAACCTAAGTGATATTTTACGTCACCACCAAACGGGGTATCAGGATTGTAACTTTTACCTTCAAATTCAGCAAAAATATCTTTATACGTTTTCTGCATGATGTTCGCCAGTACGTTTAAACGACCGCGATGCGCCATACCAATCACAAATTCTTCAATTCCTAAATCTGCACCCTTTTCAATTACTGAATCTAATGCTGGAATCAAAGCCTCTGCACCTTCTAACGAGAAACGTTTCTGACCAAGAAATTTTGTTCCAAGGAAATTCTCAAAACTTACAGCCTCATTTAATTTTTTGAGAATACGTTTCTTCTCATCGATAGAGAAGCTTGGCGTATTGCGTGCACTTTCCATTTTCTGCTGAATCCAGTTCAAAACTTCTGGGGTACGCAAAAACTTGTATTCTGCTCCGATCGAACTGGTGTAGGTTTGTTTCAGGAACGCAACAATATCTTTCAGTTTTGCTGCACCAATACCAATCTCCACGCCAGAATTAAAAACAGTTTCTAAATCGGCATCAGAAAGGCCAAAATTAGAAAGGTCTAATGTTGGTAGGTGCTTGCGTCTTTCGCGAACAGGATTAGTATGTGTAAACAAGTGACCACGGCTTCTATATCCGTCAATCAGGTTTAAAACACTAACCTCTTTTAAAAACTGTTCTGGAGTTTCAACATTCGCAGCGGCGGTTTCAGAACCCCTTCCAAAATCAAAACCTTCAAAAAACTTTTGCCAACCAAACTCAACTGATTCAGGATCTTGCTGATACGACTGATATAAAGAATCTACATATTCGGCGTTTGCGCCGTTGAGATAAGATAAACTATCCATTATTAACTGTTTACTATAAGCATTACAAAATTAGAATTTTACCTTATATAAATGGCAAAAAACTGGATTAATTGCACAAAAAAATATATTTAGAAACATTCTGACATTCAGCACAGTTCGTGCACAAGCAAATAAAAAAATATTTACTGAACCTTAAAGCAAAACACAGGCCAGTAATTAATAATTAGGCAATGAATAATGAAGTGATGAAGTCCTAGCGTGATGAATGAAGAGATCCTAGAATCCTTTCAACAATTTAGCCTGCTTTTACGAGGACCAGATTAAGGCGTAATTCCCCTTCGGATCAAGATTTTTAATGTTTTTATCGATGTCAAAAACGCTTTTAGATTTTTGATCATTTCCAACACCTGCAATGTTTGCCCAGTTGCCCCAGGTACTAGCCGGATTGTAATCAATTAATTTCTCTTCAAAATACGCTGCACCAAAAATCCAGCTTACTTCCAGGTTATTAATCAGGTATAGTGCAACGGTTTGTCTTGCTATGTTTGAAATAAATCCGGTTTGGTTCAATTCTGTCATTACCGCATCGACCACGGCAAATCCAGTTTGTCCATTTTTCCACTTATTGAAATTTTCCTGTTCGTTTTCTACATCTACTAAACCCTGGCTACCGAAACCGTTAGGATGGAAAAAAGTGTTTCCATATTTCTTAAACATAAAGCGGAAATAATCACGCCAAAGCAAACCCAGCAATATGTGATTAAACATGGCTTTCGTGTTTGGCATCCCTTCCATTTTTTTAATTTCCGAATATACTTTACGTGGCGAAAGACAGCCCATTGCCAGCCAGGCAGAAAGCTTGGAAACTAGAATTAAATTTTTAGTGGTAGCAGCCTGCTGCATGGCAACAATAACCTTTTGCAAGTGCGCAAGCCCTTCGGCTTCACCGCCCACAAATTCAAAATCTGAACGTTGATCTTTTTGCTGGGGAACGAGATTCAATTCCTCCAGCGTAGGCAAATTCCCCCAATCAATTACTTCGGCCACATTTACGCGATCGGGCGCTGGAAAGCAAGGTTTTATAATAGAATCACGCTCAATCTTTTTCTTAAACTGATTAAAGGCATCTGGGATGTCTTTAATGGGAAACGGGAGGTCTTCCTTATTGTATAAAGTATGGCCAATAAAGTGTTTAAGGTTTACCCGTAATTTCCAAAGTGCATTTTCAACCAAAGTAGAAACATGAGTTTCTTCCCTGGCTACTTCACGATGATGATAGACTTCAGTAATTTCATATTCCTGAATCAGTTTTGGAATAATCTCTTCCGGACTACCGGTAGATACCAGCAGATTGCCACCAATCTGTTTTAAAGAATTTCTTAAACCTGCAACGCTTTCTAAAATAAACTGCGCTCTGATGCTTCCGGTCTTAAGTGTCCCGTATTTCGTTTCCTCAAATTGTTGCGGATCAAAAATATAAACGGGTAAAATCGCGTCAGACTTAGCAATAGCTTCCACTAGCATTTCATTGTCATGCAACCGGAGATCATTTCTAAACCAAACTAAAATTTTTTTGGACATCTTTTATCGGAAAAGGGATTTAAGAGAGTGTATACAAATTTATCTTATTTTTCTTTGGCATCAAAAACTGCAAAAATTCTTGACATACCAGCAACAAATAGAATTTAAATTATGGAAAGCAGCCAAAGCATTCATCCTAAACCAAGATATCACAGCCTACGCCTTTAAATAAGATACTATGAAACGAATCCTCATTACTTTATTACTTCCACTACAGGTTTTTGCACAGCAACAGATCAAAAGTAAAGCTTCCCTGGAAAGCGCAACTATTTATAACAATAGTGCACAACTGATGCATATAGGTAAAGTTAATCTTCCGATTGGAACATCGGAAGTAGTGATTAACAACATCTCAGGGCGGGTTAATGAAAATTCAATTCAGGTAGGTGTTTCTAACGATGTTACCATTTTGGCCGTTCAATTTAATAGGGATTTTTTAAATCGTGACGCCGCGAATCCAGAAGTAAAAAAACTGAATGATAGCATCAAAATCGTGAGTGCTGAACTGACTAAAACAAAGAGCCAAAAGACGGTGGAAGAACAAACTTTACAATTATTGGATGAAAACAGAAAATCTGGTGGAACAAGCAACGGTACTAATGTTACAGAATTAATTAAACTGGCTGACTACTACCGGTCGAAAAACATGGAGGTGAGGAACACAATTGCTGCGCTAGCACTAACAGAAGAGAAACAAAATCAGAGACTTAGTGCTTTACAACAGCAACTGGCAGAATGGAGAAATAATCCAAATCAGCAACTAGGTCAGCTGGTATTGCAAGTAATGTCAAAAGCGAACATACTAGCAGACTATACCATCAGTTATATCACACCAAATGCAAGCTGGCTCGCCAGTTACGACATTAAATCCTCGAGCATAACGAAGCCGCTTGGCGTTGTTTACAAAGCCGCAATTACGCAAAGCACTGGCTTAGACTGGAAGAAAGTGAAACTTTCCTTATCTACCGGAAATCCGAATTACAATATTACCGCACCAACTTTAACACCATGGTTTGTATCCACTTATATACAGGAACAAACTGCATTATCAGGGCGGGTCTATGGCACGCAATTCGCTGAAAATAAGTTGAATGAAACTGTTATATTAAGGGGTATCAATACGCAAAGAAAAGCCTCAATGCCTGCTCCATCAACCATAAACAACTACACTTCGGTTAATGAAACACAATTAGGGGTAACTTTTGATATTGATATCCCTTACGATGTTAATAGCGATAATAAACCACATACAATATCTTTTAAAGAATATGAAGTACCTGCGAAATATAGATACTTTGCAGCGCCAAGGTTAAGTAAAGACGCTTTCTTATTGGCTGATGTATTAGATTGGGAAAAACTGAATTTACAGGCCGGTAATGCTAACATTATTTTTGAAGGCACTTATACCGGTAAATCCTATATCAATCCAGCCAGTATCCTGGACACATTAAGCTTAAGCATGGGTAAGGATAAAAAGATTATCATCACTAAAGAGAAACAAGAAGATTTTAGCAGCACTAAGTTAATTGGAAGCAATAAAAAGCAGCTGTTCACCTATCTGATTAAAATTAGAAACACTAAAAAGGAGACCATAGAATTAACACTTAAAGATCAATATCCAATTTCATCGGAAAGCGATATTGAAATAGAGTTATTGGAAAGTAGCGGCGCATCTATTAATAAGGAAAATGGAATACTTTCATGGCAATTAAAAATAGCTCCTAACGAAACGAAGACGATAAAATTGAGCTATTCGGTTAAAGCACCAAAAGGTAGAATCATTGCAGGTCTTTAGTTTTTAATTTATCGTCTATCCAAGTCGTCCTTCGTTTATCGTCGCAACTCGCTTTAGTCTTTAGTCTTTAGTCTTTAGTCTTTAGTCTTTAGTCTTTAGTCTTTAAAAAAACCCTTTTGTAAGTTATGTGTTTTAAAGGCATGGTGAAAAAGATTCTGATTACGGGCGCGACTGGACTCGTTGGAACTGAACTAAAAAAACAGTTACTGAACCAGGGATATGATGTAAATACGCTATCCCGCAAAAAGAATAGCGATCCTAATAATTTCGTATGGGATGTTTACAAAGGTGAAATTGATGCCGACTGCTTAAATGATGTTGATGCTGTTATCCATTTAGCAGGCGAAGCTGTAGCAGATAAAAACTGGACCGATGAGCGTAAAAAGCAAATCATTGACAGTCGTGTAAAGTCAACGGCCTTAGTTTTCAAAGCCATTAAATCAAAGCCCGATCATCAGGTCAAATCTTTTATCGCTGCTTCTGCAGTAGGCTACTATGGCGATTGTGGAGACGAAATTTTAACAGAAGAAAGCCCAAATGGTTACGGTTTTCTCGCCGAATGCTGCAAACTTTGGGAAGATGCAGTTGACCAGGGAAAAAAGCTGGGTTTGCGTATCGTAAAACTTCGAACTGGTATTGTTTTTAGCACCAAGGGTGGTGCCTTGCCTCAACTGGATAAATCTGTAAGACTGTTTGTTGGCGCACCGATCGGAACAGGAAAGCAATGGACACCATGGCTTCATATTGATGATATGGTTGGGATGTACATTTATGCCTTAGAAAATTCTAGCTTGGAGAATAGCTATAATGCCTGTGCACCCTTTCCAGTTACGAACAAAGGCTTAACAAAAGCAATAGCGAAGCACTTGCATCGTCCTGTTTGGCCTATTAAAGTACCAAGAAGAGCGATAGAACTTGTAATGGGCGAAAGAGCAGAAGCAGTTTTAATGAGCAACAACACCTCAGCTCAAAAGATTTTAGATGCGGGTTTCAAATTTAAATTCACACATTTGGATGATGCTTTGGGAAGCCTCTATCAAAAGTAAGCCAGCATCACATCCTTATAAATCAAATAATGAAAAAAACAATTAGTATTTTCTGGTTCCGCCGCGACTTACGCCTCGAAGACAATGCCGCATTATATCACGCATTGAAAGGCGAACATCCGGTTTTACCACTTTTCATTTTTGATCAAAACATTTTAGATAAACTGGCAACTGATGATGCCCGCATAACCTTTATTTATCAAACTGTTGAGGGTTTAAAGACAATACTCCAAAAAGCGGGATCAGATCTGCTGGTTAGATATGGAAAACCAGAACAGATATGGCCGGAAGTATTGAAAGATTACGATGTTGCAGAGGTATACACCAATCATGATTATGAGCCTTATGCCCGTGAACGTGATGACAATATGGCTGAGTTTCTAAGAAGCGAGAACATTGAATTTAAGACTTTCAAAGATCAGGTGATTTTTGAAAAGAGTGAAATTTTAAAAGCAGATAAAACACCATATACTGTCTTCACTCCTTTTTATAAACAATGGCATGCTAAATTGAATGATTTTTACCTCAAACCTTATCCAACAAAAAAATACTTCAAAAATTTTCTACAGACGATAAACCTGCCTTTACCAACGCTGAAAAATATGGGATTCGAAGCGAGTAAAATCGAATTTCCAGAAATTAGTTACAAGAATAAACTAGACCATTATGCTAAGGAAAGAGATTTTCCTGCATTAGCCGGCACCACGCGAATTGGCTTGCACTTACGTTTCGGAACAATCAGCATCCGTAAGGTGGCAAAAGATGCTATCGATGCAAAATCCACTGTTTGGCTCTCTGAATTGGCCTGGCGAGAATTTTACATGATGATTTTGTGGCATTTTCCTTATGCCGCATTGGATTCCTTTAAGAAACAATATGACAAAATAAGTTGGCGTAATAACGAAAAGGAATTTAAGGCCTGGTGTGAGGGGAATACGGGTTATCCGATTGTAGATGCTGGTATGCGCCAGCTTAATGAAACGGGTTGGATGCACAATCGCGTACGCATGATAACCGCTAGTTTTTTATCTAAACACCTGTTGATCGACTGGCGATGGGGCGAAGCCTACTTTGCTAATAAATTGCTCGATTATGAAATGTCCAGCAATGTAGGTGGATGGCAGTGGGCTGCTGGTTCTGGAAATGATGCTGCACCTTATTTCAGGGTTTTTAATCCAGAATTACAAACCAAGCGATTCGACCCTAAATTTGAATATATCAAAAAGTGGGTTACGGAGTTTGATACAAAAAAATATGCCCAACCAATAGTTGAGCATAAATTTGCAAGGGAAAGGGTTTTAAAAGTTTTTAAGGAAGCGTTGGCTAATTCGTAACGCTTACAATTTCAATATCGAAATCAAGAACAGCATTTCGAGGAATTATGAAGGCTCCCGTTGATGGATTTTGACTTCCTGCCTGACCATAAGCTAAATCGGATGGAATAAACATCCTGAATTTTGCTCCTGCTGTAAACTTTGGCACAATATCTTTCCAGCCTTGAACCGTAATACCAGCGAATGTAGATGAGAATGTTCCGTCCGTTGAGGAATCAAAAACGGTTCCATTCAATAATCTTCCGGTATATTTATAAACTACTGTACTATTCTCACTAATTGCAGTTGCTCCCGTTCCTTGCTGGGTAACAATATAACGAACGCGAGAAGGATCTTTGATAGCAGTAAGATTATTCGCTTTTATAAAATTATTAATTTCCAATTCGTTGATATCATGTATTTTTGATTCGGTATATATACCTAACTCAACCAAAATATTCTCATTAGAACCTACATTAATAGCACTTAAACCGTTTTTACCAAAAGCAAGGTTAGATGGTAAAATTAAATTTGCTGTTCCACCTTTGTTAAGCTTAGATAAAACTTCTCTTATAGGTGTGAATAAATAATTTGTTCCGCCAATAGTGAATTGATCAGTATAACCCAAAAAGTTTCCAGGAATAAGGAAATCAGATGTCTGATTAAGTAATTGTCCATTTAGCGTTTTGAATTTATAGGAGTAAAATACAGAATCTGAATTTTTTACAGGACTACCGGCACCTTGGTTAGTTACACTATAATAATAACCTTTTGTATCTTTCGTATATTTAACACTGCTGGCTTTTACAAAAGCCTGTATTGCTGCATCATCAATCGTTTCGATTGATTCATATTCTTTTTGGCAGGCGCCAAAAAGTACTGTAGCCAATAAACACAAGCAAAGGCTAAGTTTGGTAAATTTGTTCATTTAGTTTGAAACTTCTGTGAGTGTGATATTAAAATCGAGTATAGAATTAGCTGGAATACTTGCTCCCTGAGCTACATTTCCATAACCATATAATGATGGAACAATCAATCTGATTTTTCCTCCTTTTTGAATTTTCTGAATGCCTATTTGCCAGCCAGTAATTACATTACCCAATAAAAAATTAACTGGGGTGCCTTTAGAACTATCAAATGTATTTCCATTAAGCAATTTACCTTCATAGTCGGCTGTAATCTGTGTATTACGAGAATAAGCAATACTTCCGCTCCCAGGTGCTATGATCTGGTAAAAAAGACCTGACTGATCCTTGATCACATTCTGTATGTTATTACTTTTGATAAATGCCCTAATGGCAGTAGTATCTGCTATAAACTGCGGTGCAGGATCATAAGTCTCAAAAGCCTCGTTCTTCTTACAGGCAGCTAAACTTCCTGCAATGCAAACGAATAGGATTAAATATTTGAATTTGGGCATCATTGGCAAAAATAAGCTTTTAATACGGATGCTCCAATTTTTAACCAATTTTAACATTCCAGATCACTTAAACAGTGGTTTAATTCTATTTAACATCTGACAGTTGAATATTAAAATCAAGCACAGAATTACCTGGAATCGGTCCGGTAGCGCTGCTTCCATAACCAAGGCCTGGTGGGATAATTAATCTGATTTCACCACCTTTTTGAATTTTAGGGATTCCGATTCTCCAGCCCTGGATTAATTGTTCAAGGGGAAAAGTTTGTTCTTTACCACCTCCGTTATCGAACACAGTTCCATCTAATAATTTTCCTTCATATTTAATTGTGATGCTGGTATTGGCAGGATAAGTAAAACTTCCACTACCCGGCTTGATGATTTGATAATATAAACCAGAGGCATCTTTAGTTGCTGCAATATTATTTTTAGCGATGAAATCTGTAATCTGCTTATCTGGATCTTCATCCTTTTTACATGAAGAGATTGCAGTCGTAATAAGCACCAGAAAAAGTGCAAGGTGTTTAATTTTAATCATTTTCAAAAATAGGCTTTCAAATCGCTATTAGCAATTATTTCTCTCGATCATTCGATTTCTAATCTACTGATTTTAAAGCACAAAAAAAGGTTTAAGGTTCTGGCATTTTATCCCGAAACCTTAAACCTAAAAACCTTTATCATTAAGCTTTAAAAAATATATTTATTGGCTTCTATCAATTCTTGTGCTACCCTTTGGCGTGCATCTTTCACATTGAAAGGTTCAACTTTAGTAAATCTGCGTAAGCCAACCAGCATCATGCGCTGTTCATCGCCTTCTGCAAAAGCCCATAGTGCTTCTTTACCTGCTTTAGCTACTCCGTCAACAGCTTCTACCATATAAATGCGCAACAAATCTAACTGAACAGCTGTTGCAGCCTCTCCTTTCGTAGCAAATAACTTTTCGGTTCTTAACAAAGCTGATTCCAAGACATAAACATAACCAGCCATGTCTGCAATGTTCATTAAAATTTCCTGCTCTTTGCTGAGCGTCATCATCAGTTTTTGAACTGCGGCACCAGCAACCATTAAAGTAGCCTTTTTTAAGTTGGCAAGCACTTTTTTCTCAGCGGCAAATGGTGTGGGATCTTCTTCCCCAAAATCTGGAATGCTCATCAATTCTGCAGCCACGGCTGTAGCCGGCCCCATTAAATCAAGTTCGCCTTTCATGGCACGTTTCAACATCATGTCAACGGTAAGCAAGCGGTTAATTTCATTTGTTCCTTCGAAGATTCTATTGATTCTGGCATCGCGATAGGCCCGGTCCATTGGCGCATCAGCACTAAAACCCATACCACCATAAATCTGAACACCTTCATCAACGGTATAATCTAAAGCCTCTGAACCCCAAACTTTTAAAATGGCACACTCAACAGCAAACTGTTCTACCGATTTTAGTCTGGCTTTTCCAGATTCCATGCCACTGGCTACGAGCTGATCATAAGTGTCATCTATATTTTGCCCGGCCCTGTAATTGGCTGCATCAACCGCATAAAGTTTAGAAGCAATCTCTGCAATTTTGAAACGAATGGCACCGTATTTGGAAATCGGCCGACCAAACTGACTCCGCTCATTCGAATAGTTAATAGCGGTATTTAAAGTGGCTTTTGAAGCTCCAATTGCCGCAGCAGATAATTTGATCCTTCCGATATTTAAAATATTCACGGCAATTTTAAATCCGTTTTCTCTATCACTTAACATGTTTTCCACAGGCACAGCGCAATCGTTAAAGAACACCTGACGCGTCGACGAGCCTTTAATTCCCATCTTATGTTCTTCAGGATTCATGGTGATGCCACCAAAATCTTTCTCTACAATGAAAGCAGTCAGGTTTTTATCGTCGTCTATCTTTGCAAATACGATGAAAATATCTGCGAAACCACCATTGGTAATCCACATTTTTTGTCCATTGATGATGTAATGCTTGCCATCGTCACTTAATTTTGCTTTCGTTTTTCCAGAATTTGCATCCGATCCAGAGTTAGGTTCTGTCAAACAATAAGCTGCTTTCCATTCACCTGAACCCAGTTTTGGGATATATTTCGCCTTCTGTTCTTCGTTACCATAATACAAGATTGGCAAGGTTCCTATTCCGGTATGTGCTGAAAGTGCTACGGCGAAAGAGTGACCGGCACCAATTACATCGGCAACTAACATCGAAGTATTGAAGTTTTTGCCGAAACCTCCATATTCTTCAGGAACAGAAACGCCAAGAATCCCTAATTCGCCAGCTTTAGTTAAAAGGGTAGGCATTAATTCCGGATCTTTTTGTTTATCGATTTTATCAAGATTAGGATATACTTCAGCCTCCAGAAAATCGCGACAAGTTTGCGCAATCATTTGTTGCTCTTCATCAAATTCTTCAGGGATAAACACATCCTGATAAACAGTTTCTTTAATTAAAAATTCACCGCCTTTAATTGTCTTTTTTTCGGTTGTTTCCATTGTTTTAGTATCTAGTAGTGAGTATCAGGTATCAAGACAAGGCTCGAAAACCGGAAGTCACTAGTGTTAATATTTAGTATCAGGTGACGAAATTTTGTTCGAAAACTGAAATTGCTGCGTTTGCATTTGGTAACAGGTAGTAAGGAAAGGTTCAAAATGGTATCTTGATGCTTGATACTATAATCTCAATACTCATACTTTAATACTTTTATCTAACGCATAACTCATTTTCTGTATCTCAGTTGTTTTTTCAATCAAACTTGTCGATAAATTACCATCAAGTAATTCTAGTCAATTTGAAATAATTAGCTGTGTTTCTAATTCAAAAGCCGAACCCTGGCTTATATTAAAGAAATATTTGAATTGAGCACTACTCCCTCTCCCCGAGCCTTCAGCAATGTTCGATGATATAGACACTGAACATCTTTTCATTTGAGAAACCAACCCAAATCTTTCTTCATTTGGTAAAAGCGATGCGGCTTGGTAAACTTCAACAGCTAGCTTAATAGATTTCTGCCAAACTTTTAAATCTTTAAAATTGTGCATATTATAGTTTTAAGAAATGAAACATATCTGGGATGATTATTTTTAAAAGGACAATTATTCCTATTTTATTCATCTTGATACCTAATACTCATATCTCGATACTACTTTACAACAACTCAAAGATCGCCGCTGCACCTTGCCCTGTTCCGACACACATGGTTACCATTCCATACTTTTTGTCTTGTCGTTTCAGTTCATTCATGATCTGGACCGTAAGTTTTGCGCCTGTGCAACCTAGCGGATGACCCAAGGCAATCGCGCCACCGTTTACATTAATGATATCCGGATTTAAATCCAGCGTTCTGATTACAGCCAAAGATTGAGATGAAAAGGCCTCGTTCAGTTCGATCAAATCTATTTCACTTTGTTTTAATCCTGCTTGTTTTAATGCTTTCGGAATGGCTTCAATTGGTCCAATGCCCATTATTCTTGGTGGAACTCCCGCAACGCTGTAACTTACCAGTCTCGCAATCGGCTCTGCATTTAGTTCTTTCATTTTCTTTTCAGAAACTACCAAAACAAAGGCGGCACCATCAGAAGTTTGTGAAGAGTTACCTGCAGTTACGCTCCCTACTGCATCGAAAACAGGCTTCAATTTTGCCAGTTTATCTAGTGTAGTATCAGCACGGGGTCCTTCATCAGTATCCACTACATAAGAGCGTGTTTTCTTCTTTAGGTTGTCATCCAGGTAATTTTCATTTATTGTAATTGGTAAGATGCCATCTTTCAAATGCCCATTTTTGATGGCATGAATTGCTTTTTCATGAGATTTCAGTGCGAATGCATCCTGATCTTCCCTGCTAACATTATATTCTTTAGCCACTGCTTCTGCAGTTAAACCCATTCCCCAATACCAATCGGGGTTGTTTTTAGCTACTTCTGCATTAGGCACCAGTTTCCAACCTCCAAACGGCATTCCACTCATTACCTCTACGCCACCAGCAATAATACAATCAGCCATACCAGCCTTAATTTTAGCCACTGCCGTAGCAATCGTATCCAAGCCTGATGCACAATATCGATTCACGGTAACGCCAGGTACCTTTTCGGTATTTAGCCCCATTAGTGAAATCATTCTGCCAATGTTCAGCCCTTGCTCAGCCTCTGGAGTTGCATTTCCAACAATCACATCATCAATCTGTTCTTTATCTAAATTGGGAACCGATGCAACCAAAGCCTTGATTACTTCTGCGGCCAAATCATCAGCCCTTGTAAAACGGAATACGCCACGAGGTGCTTTTCCTACTGCGGTACGATATCCGGCTATAATATATGCTTCCATTTTATTATGATTAAGGATCAAGGAACAAAGATTAAAGATCTGGCTCCCCAACCTATTTTATTAAATAAGTGTTTTCTTAAACGTTGATATTTTCTTTTGTAGTTGAATAATTTCCTTTAATAATAATTCTGTATTCTCAGGAGTAAGAAAACCTAGATCAACCGAAAGCAACATTTGTGTCTCCAGTTCAAACAATGAACTTAAAGCGATTGACAAATAATAAGCAAACTCTTTGTTGATGATTTAGAAGAGCCTTCTGCAATATTAGAAGGAACAGAAACCGCGCATCTGGAAATTTGGGAGATTAAACCGAATCTTTCTACTGAAGGCAAATTATTAATTAGTAAATAGGTGGTCTTCTCCACAGACATACCCTCCTTCCAAATTTGTAACTGCCTAAAGTTATGCATGATATTTACCTTTTATTTTTACTCTTTCGTCTATGCTCCTTGATCTTTATTCCTTGCTCCTTGTTCCTTGCTCTTTGCTCCTTACTCCTAATTCCTTGCTCTTTCTAATTCCGCAACGGCTTCCCTTTAGTAATAATCGACTGGATCCTTTCTAAAGATTTTCGTTCTCCGGCAAGTGATAAAAATGCTTCTCGTTCCAAATCCAGCAAGTATTGTTCACTTACTTCAGTTGGAGACGATAAATCACCGCCACACATCACGTAACCCAGTTTTTCAGAAATCTTCTTATCATGTTCGGAAATGTAGTGGCCTGCGTACATGCTATTTGCACCTGCATAAACAATTCCTAAGCCTTGTTTTCCAAGCACCTTAATATCTGTGCGTTGAACTGGTTTGGTATAACCCGCATCGGCCAATTCAATTGCTTTTGCTTTAGCATCAGCCAGGAGCCTGTTTCGGTTCATTGAAATTGAGAATTTATCCTTTTGCAAATAACCCAGTTCATATGCTTCGTAACCTGAAGTAGAAACTTTCGCCATACCGATGGTTAGGAAACGATCTTTCAGTGCATTTTGAACAATCTGATCGTCTTTATATTCATCAGATGCACGTAAAGCGAACTCTTTAGTTCCGCCCCCACCAGGAATTACGCCGACTCCAAACTCCACCAAACCCATATAGGTTTCTGCAGATAATTGAACATGATCAGCGTGCAAGCTAAACTCGCAGCCTCCGCCCAAAGTAAGGTGGTGCGGTGCTACTACAACAGGAATCGACGAGTAGCGGATGCGCATCGAAGTATTTTGGAACATGCGGATGGCCATATTTAACTCATCCCACTCCTGCTCTACTGCCATCATAAAAATCATCCCCACATTCGCCCCAGCAGAGAAATTTGCGCCATCGTTACCAATCACTAAACCTCGGTAATCTTTTTCGGCCATATCGATAGCCTTGTTAATTCCGGAAATGACATCACCACCAATGGTATTCATTTTGGTATGGAACTCTACGTTTAAAATGCCATCACCTAAATCTATAATGGAAACGCCGGAGTTCTTCCAAATGGTTTTATTTTCCCTAATGTTATCCAGAATAATAAATTCATCAGTGCCTGGCAGTGCTTTATAAGACTTGGTTGGAATGTCATAATATTTTTTAATCCCACTTTCTACCTTATAGAATGAAGTGTTCCCGGCATCCAGCATTTCATGAACCCATGCCGCAGCTTTGTTGCCATATTGCTCCATTCCTTCTATTGCTTCTTTCACGCCTACGGCATCCCAAAGTTCAAAAGGGCCCAATTCCCATCCGAAACCCGCACGCATGGCATCATCAATACGGTATAATTCATCAGAAATTTCTGGTATCCGATCTGAAACATATTCGAATAAGCCAAATGAAGAATGGCGGAATAATTCGCCGGCTTTATCTTTTCCTTTGGCAAAAATCTTCATACGATCCCGAAGATTTTCAACGGGCTTCGTCATTTCTAATGTCGAAGACTTGACTTTCTGTTGAGGTTTATATTCCAGCGTTTTTAAATCAAGCGCTAGAATTTCGGTTTTACCTTCAGGTGTTTTTGTTTTTTTATAAAAACCCTGTTTCGTTTTATCCCCCAGCCATTTATGCTCTTCCATTTTTTGCACATAGGCAGGAAGTTTAAATAACTCGTGTGCTTTATCATCCGGACAATTATCATAAAGTCCTTTTGCAACCTTGATCATGGTATCTAAACCGACCACATCAGAGGTACGAAATGTGGCTGACTTTGGTCTGCCTAAAGCGGGGCCAGTGAATTTGTCAATTTCTTCAACTGTTAGGTCGAGTTTTTCTACCAAATGCAATAAAGCCATGATAGCATAAACGCCTACCCGGTTAGCGATAAACGCTGGTGTATCCTTACATAAAACAGTCGTTTTACCCAAAAACTTATCACCATAATGCATTAAGAAGTCAACAATCTCAGGTTTTGTATGTGGTGTTGGAATAATCTCCAATAACTTTAAATAACGTGGAGGATTAAAGAAGTGCGTTCCACAAAAATGTGCTTTAAAATCTTCGCTCCTGCCTTCAGCCATCAAATGAATTGGGATGCCGGAAGTATTTGAAGTAATTAAAGTTCCGGGTTTGCGGTACTGTTCTACCTGCTCAAAAACCTGTTTCTTAATGTCGAGGTTTTCAACTACCACTTCAATTACCCAGTCAAAGCCAGCAATTTTGGACATATCGTCATCAAAATTTCCGGTCTTGATTTTATTAACTGCTTTTTTGGAGTATACCGGCGACGGGTTAGTTTTTATTGCCGTTTGCAAAGCAGTATTTACAATTCGATTTTTGACCGCTGGCAGATCAAGAGTTAATCCTTTTGCCTGCTCTTCGGGCGTAAGTTCTTTGGGGGCAATATCCAAAAGCAAAACCTCTACGCCAATATTGGCAAAGTGGCATGCAATGCGTGAACCCATAATACCTGATCCCAGAACAGCAACTTTATTAATGCTTCGTTTCATAATTATTAATCAACAGTATATGCTACAGTTATATCATTCAATTTTATTAACAGATTAATAAACATCTCCTTCTCTTTTTTAGAGAAATGTTCATCGAGATATTCGTTAAATTTACGCACAACCCCTTTAGCTAATTGCTTCTTTTCTTTACCAAAATCGGTCAGGAAAACCTTCACCGAGCGTTTATCACCTACAGATGTTTCCCTATAAATTAATTTAGCCTCTTCCATATTATTTAGCATCCGCGAAAGGCTCGTGGCTTTTACACCGAGCAAGCCGGCAAGATTAGAAACAGCAGTACCTTCATCATCATTAATATTAATTAGCATGTAGCCAATAGCCTGGGTAATACCAAAACTAGCTGCCATTTGATTGTACTTATTAAACATGTTTTGCCATGCAAATTTTACATGGTAATCTAATGTTTGCTGTTGTTTCATTTTAATAATTTATTATGCTTGCATAACAAAGCTAATGAATGTATTTTATTATTGCAATAGAAAATTTCAAATTATTTGTCAAAAGATTCTTATTATAGGCCTACTTAAATCACACCTGTTACATTATGCTTTTTACAAAAAAAATTCTATTGCTAAATACGGTCTTGCTATTTTGTTTAACCGCCGAGGCGCAAACTGCTTACTACGGAAATGTACCTACTACAACTAAAAAACTGGAGGCTTTTAAAAATACGACAACGCTCTTTACCTTGCCCTTTTCAGCATATAAGGAAGTTGACAAATACGAAGCCGCCATAAAAACTAACTGGACGATTACACCATTTAAAGTTATTAAGCCTGAAGAATTGGCCAAATATCAAAGCTTACCTAACTACTCGTTTTTCTACTTTGATACCTATACCGAACAGCTGGATACCATTGAAAATGTTAATTTCATCTATGGCCTTCGGATGATCTTCCCGACGGAGAAGCCGAAACAAATGGAAGAAACTACGTTTGCTACCATAACGCTCTTTCCAGATGCGTTAACAAATTTTCAGCTAAAGATGATTAATGGGTCGGGAGGTTCAAGAAAGTATGTAAAATCTAAACAGCTAAGCTTATTTTATAATCATGCGAACTTTTTAAACTGGTCTCCCGGATTATTAGCGGGCTACCTTAAACAGATTAATGATGGATTGGCGCTTAAACAAACCCGAACTTTGGATTATCAGTTTTACAATAAGAAGAGGCTTCCGGAGCTGATTGAAGAAACCTTGTATATTCCTGAATATGTGCGGGAGATTTTTTCTGCTCAGCCAGTTAATTTAGCCCAGATGCCGGATGACGAACGGTATCGCTATAAATTCAAATTTGTAACCGAAGCGGTATTGGATAGTTTAATTTTAAATAAGGAATCAAACATTAAATACCTGGTTTACACCAAACGCACAAACGATAAAATCATTAGCATTTATGATAGCAAAAATGGATTACTAATCTATCAGATGTTTTCTTTTCAATCGCCAAACTTTAGCATGACCGACTTAAATAATATTAAAAAGACAATCAAAGAAATAGCAGATTAACTAAAGCGATTATTCCCTGTAACGCCAAGAATTCTATTGGCGAACTTCAGAAAAATTGGACATAAAAAAAGCTCCCGATTTTCATCGGGAGCTTTTCGTTTATATTTTAAAATCGACTAGTAAAGTGTGAACTCTACACGACGGTTTTTCTGACGACCAGCTGCAGTTTTGTTTGTTGCAATCGGCTGACCCATTCCATAACCTGTAGCTTCAATACGAGATGCATTTGCACCTTGAGATACTAAATAAGCTTTAACAGATTCTGCTCTTTCTTTAGATAAACGTAAGTTTAATTCTTTAGAACCAGTATTATCTGTGTGACCAGCTAATTTTAGGCTAAAGTTTTTCTGAACCAATAATCCAGCAACTCTATTTAAAGATGCGAATGATTTAGAACGGATAGTAGCTTTACCTAAATCAAATTCTAAATTTCTAATGGCTTCGTTAACTACTTTACGATCTTCTTCAGTAATGATTGTTACCTGAGGTTTCGGAGCCACTAATGGACAACCAGAACCATCTACAACAGTTCCTGATGGAGTATCTGGACATTTATCCAATTTATCAGCAACACCGTCGCCATCGCTGTCTTTTAACAAATCAGCCATTTCTGAACGTAATTTAGCATTTTCAGCTTTTTGAGCATCAAGATCACCTTTCAAGGCATCTGCAGCTTGTTTAGCTTTCACAGCTTCATCATAGGTTAAGGCAACTGGATTATGGAAAGCCAATTGTTTTCCACTTCCTAATGCAAATTCTAAACCAGCATAAGCATAGTTATATTTGTCATTGCTTCCTCTATAATAACCATCTAAGTTGTCACCATCAACAAAGTTGATTGTCCAGCCTAAATCGAAGTTTACTGCATCAGAGATTTTGAATTTAGCACCAAGTCCTACTGGAATGATTAATTCGCTGATTGTTTTATCACCTGCATATAATGAGGTTCCTGTTGCGGTTGTAATTGTTGGTTTGTAACCAGCTAAACCTGCTCCAACAGATGTATAAAGTTGTAAAACATTTTCTTTCTTAAACATATCGATGTTAAACAAGTTAACAACGGCATTTAAGCTACCAGAATATTCTAATTGAGTATCAAAAGCCTGAACTGATGAAGTGTTCACCAAGCCACTTTCGTAAGCTTCTGTATTATCTCCTTTTAATTTACCCCTAACTCCGTCTAAACGTAGTGAAAAATAAGGTGTAAATTGTTTTTTGATGTAAAGGCCATAACCAAAACTAGTTTTGTTATTGCTAAAATCATTTTTACCACCTAACGGAGAAAGTGGTGTTAAAGCACCAGCGTTTACACCAATAGACCAGGTTCTGAATTTTGTTGTAGGGGAAGCAGGCTCCTGTGCGGAAGCGGCAGTTCCAATAAACAAACCGGCTAATGCAACCGGTAAAGATTTAAATAGATTTAATTTCATGTTTGTTGAATTAATTTGTAAGCGTTTGCCACAATCAGCAATTGCCATACCAAAAATATCGTTTCATGAAAATTATATTTATTTAACATTTAATAGCCAATTGCTTTATCGTCTCCCCGAGGGTCTGCCCCGCCCTGATAGGCTCCATCTTTGGTTTTCAAAATGGCATCTACTCTTCCAATCGCTCCACGTGGACTTATTTTGTAGCCTTTTGCTTTCAGTTTTTCTACAGCCAAACTGTCTATTGCATCTTTTTCCATATACACTTCGTCTGGTAACCATTGGTGATGGAACTTTTTGGCTGCAACAGCTTCTTGCATCCCCATGTCAAAATCGATCACATTAATAATGGTTTGAAAAACTGATGTGATGATTGTGGAACCACCAGGCGTACCCACTACCATAAATAAATTTCCATTTTTCTCTACAATACTAGGTGTCATGGAACTAAGCATTCTTTTATTAGGTGCAATTGAATTTGCTTCTCCACCAACTAAGCCATACATATTCGGCGCACCCGGTTTCACAGAAAAATCATCCATTTCATTATTCAACAGAAATCCACCACCTTTTACAGCAACCAATGCGCCATATGATCCGTTCAACGTTGTAGTAATGGAAACCGCATTTCCATCATGATCCACAATGGAAAAATGAGTAGTTTCTTCGTGCTCTGCTCCCTTAATTTCTCCTGCTAAAACCTGACTACTAGGTGTTGCAGCAGCCCAATTAAAGGTTGACATACGCTTTTTATTATAGTTTGCATCAAGTAATTGTTTTTGAGGAACTTGATAAAAATCGGGGTCACCTAGATGTGTTGCACGGTCTGCATACACTCTTCGTTCTGCCTCAACTATTACCTGCACAGTTGAATCTGAATTGAAACCCCATTTTTTTAACGGGAATGGTTCCACGCTTTTTAACAGCTGCACCAGGGCTATTCCACCGCTGGAAGTTGGCGGCATGGTAATTACTTTATATCCACGGTAGTCGCCAATAATGGGTTTCCGCCATGCGGAATGATAATTTTTTAAGTCTTCTTTGGTGATTAATCCTTTGCCTCTTTGCATTTCAGCAACAATGACATCAGCAATTATTCCTTCATAAAAGCCTGCCCTTCCCTTTTCCTGAATCAGTTTTAAAGTGTTGGCCAGTTCATTTTGTATCAGCAAATCGTTTTCCTTCCAGGTGTTTTCTAAATTGACGAAAGCAGTTCCATTGGGATTAAACGTCATAAATTTTTGATGCAGACTGTTTAATTCAGCAGACTGTCTTTGGGTGATCTTGAAGCCATTTTGCGCTAAATCTATCGCTGGTTGTAGCACTTGTGCCCACGTTAATTTGCCGTATTTACGGTGTGCTTCTACCATTCCATCTACCGAGCCCGGCACGCCTGTTGCTAGGTGTCCGTACAAACTTTTATCAACAATCGGGTTTCCGGCAGTATCTAAATACATATCTCTATTAGCAGACGCCGCTGCTTTTTCCCTGAAATCCAAGGCATTTACTTCTCCTTTTGCAGATCTATAAACCATGAAACCTCCGCCACCTATGTTCCCGGCATTAGGGTAAACTACAGCCAATGCGAATTGAACAGCAACCGCAGCATCAACAGCGTTGCCACCTTTTTTTAAGATATCTATACCAACCCGAGAAGCCTCGGGATGTGCCGACACCACCATTCCGTTTTTATACTCACCACTGTTATTTTTGCCTAACTGCCCGGTTACGCAACTTGCCAGCGCAATAGTAACTGAAATACAAATCATTAATCGCTTATTGTGGAGCCTTGTAATTTTCTGCATCTTTATATACTTTCTCAATGATATCGATATTTTTCTCGGTTATCGCTTTTCGTTTCAAACTTAGCTTTGGAGTAAGTTCGCCACGATCAATACTCCACTCTTTTGGCAGCAATGCAAATCTTTTTACTTGCTCCCATTTACCGAAGCTGGTACCTAAGGCTTCAATTTCTTCGTTATATTTGGTTAATACCTGATCGTTTTTGATGAGTTCCTCATTACTGGTAAAGTTAATTCCTTTTCTTCCTGCCCAGTTCTTTAAAACTTCAAAGTTCGGAACAATTAAAGCCGATGGGAACTTTTTGTTTTCTCCCAATACCATAATCTGCTCGATAAAGATTGATTCTTTATATTTATTTTCCAGCATTTGTGGTGCGATATACTTGCCCCCGGCTGTTTTGAACATTTCCTTTTTTCGATCGGTAATTTTAAGGAATTTGCCATCTATAAGCTCACCAATATCACCAGTATGGAACCAACCCTCCTGATCAAGTGCCTCAGCAGTCAAATCTGGCCGGTTGTAATAGCCTTTCATAACGTGATGGCCACGTGTTAACACCTCCCCATCTTGAGCAATTTTCACCTCAACCCCGTCGATTACCTGGCCAACTGTGCCAAACATGGTACCGCCAAAATGATTAACAGTGATTACAGGTGAGGTTTCCGTTAAGCCGTAACCTTCAAAAACAGGCATTCCAGCTGCCCAGAAAATACGGGCCAGACGCGGACTAAGTGCTGCACCACCTGAAACAACTACGACTATATTCCCTCCTAGCGCTTCCTGCCATTTTTTAAATACTAATTTCCTCGCAATGCTAAGTTTGAAACTATACCAAGCGCCCGGGTTAATGGTATATTGCTCGGCTAAAGCCACCGACCAGAAGAAGATATTTTTTTTCATACCTGTAAGCGCCTTCCCTTTTTCCATGATCTTATCATATACCTTTTCCAGGAGCCTTGGTACTGTAGAAAAAACATTTGGTTTTACCTGCTGGATATCGGCTACGATGGTTTCCATACTTTCGGCATAATATACACTGGTGTGATTAAGCAGGTACAGGTAAATAATCATCCGTTCAAAGATGTGAGAAAGTGGTAAAAAGCTCAGTCCTTTTTCTATACCATCTGGCATCACTACTTTTGAGTGGATAAAGTTAGAAACCAGGTTACTGTGGGTGAGCATTACGCCTTTCGGTGTGCCTGTAGTACCTGACGTATAGATTAATGTTAAGATATCTTCACCATTCACTTTGTCTTTATATTCATCCAGTTTAATCTCAACGGCTAGTTTCCCTGAATCTGTAAGTACCTTCCAGTTATCAACACCTTCTACCTCATTAAAGCTGTAGATTTTTATATCCGGATTGACTTCATGAACACATGGTTTTATCTTCGCATATAAATCCTGGTCTGCAACGAAAATAATTGAGACTTCGGCATCTTTAAGGATGAAACTAATATCATGCGCTGCAAGGGTTGGATATAACGGAATTTGATACGCACCAATTTGATTAATAGCAAAATCTGTAATGTTCCATTCCGGTCTATTATGAGACATCACGGCCACTCTTCCGCCTTTATCAATGCCCGCTTTGATTAATCCGCGACTAAGTTGATCAACAGCATCACAAAATTCTGTTGTACTATAATTAACCCATTTGCCATTGATCTTACCATTAATAAATTCTTGCTTAGGCTTTGCTAAGTTGTGCTTTAATAGATCGAAAACCCGTGTAATTTCTGCAGCCATATCATTCTATAATATTTGGTTAAGTTAAAAAAATCAAACTTGAAAGCATGCTTTCTGCCTATGTTTCGTTGTAATCATCAAGATTAGCTGCTCAAATGAGCCGATCGAACCTTTCGTTTGAAATATTTTACTAAACTTAACAATTACAGAATTACTATGCAAGCATTGTTTTTTTTTAATCGTATTTTTTTTACCAAAAAAGTATAATCGGCACTAAAGTTGTTAAGCAAGATTATTATTTAAAAATTTACATTAACAAATCCCATTATGAAAAAGTTATTTACAATTTTAGGATGCATTGCATTATTCGTGATGTCTACATCAGCTGTTAAAGCACAGAGCTACAAAACCGCCCTTGGTTTAGGCCTTGATTTTGGTGATGGCAGGACCTTAGTTGGCCCATCAGTTAAGCATTTTTTCAATGCTCATGATGCTGGTCAGGCAGAAGTTTTATTTGGCAGTAATCTTACTACAATTAATTTATTTTACCAATACCATGGTAACGTCAAAGGTGCATCAGGATTAAAATGGTATGCAGGTGGCGGTCCGGCAGTTAATTTTTACAGTTTCGGAGGATACAACGACACTAATTTTGCATTGAAACCAATGGTTGGTTTAGATTTTAAAATTCCAAGCGCACCATTAGCTTTTGCTTTTGACTGGAGACCAACCATTTATTTAGGCGACAATGATAGCGATTTCGGAGCTGGAAGATTTGGCTTCGGATTTAAATATACTTTCTAAGCGCGATTAACTTTGCTCTTAAAAACCCTTTAATAAAATGCGGTGCCCCCAGAAAGTTAGACGCTTGATGGGGGCATTTTTATGTTTTGTTAAGGTTTTCCGCTTAGCGTTCTATCCTTCTATTTCCCAAACCGTTCTTTAAATTCTTTTCGAGGCATTACCTAGCTTAGTAAATTTATACATTATATTCGAATTGTTCTGGTGGAGTATCTTTATTTATTATTTCACCTTCATTTTTGGTACCTCTTACTTTTATAAGGATAGGTCCATTAGCTCCCCGCAAACTAAAACACATCAAGGGTTTAATCATAAATAATACAAAACAAAAAGGTATTTATTATAAATTTTATAATAAACAAAATTACAGGTTGCAAAAAACCCGTTCCGGTGAGCCGAAACGGGTTTACAGAAATTGAAAATAAAATCTACTTACCCAACCATTTAGCAAACACAGCTTTTTGCGCTGGTGTAGCATCTTCCTTTATTGTTGATTTTAAACGTACGTTTGGATTTTCTTTCAGGGATAAGGAAATATCCTTATCCAAGCCATCACGTTTCACTTTTAGTTTTAAAACCTCGCCAATGTTTTTCTTTGTTACCAATGGCAGGGTTTCAAGTGAAAGCATTGGGCTTCTTAATTTAATCGTTTCCAGTGCATCATTTACGCTTACCCCATCTAGCGAAATTACCTCATCATTAACGTTTAAACCTGCAATCCATGCTGCAGAGTTTCTGGCTATTGATGTTACACTGATGGTTCCATTATTGGTTAATTGTCCGCTGGCCCCTGTAACAGGTCTATCTGGTGTTGCATTTTCAGTTGTTACGTCAACCCCAGCATATTCGAAATACTTTTTATACTCAACATCATCTACGCCATTAACGTATTTTGCCCAAAAATTAGTAAAACTTATTCCAGAGATTTTCTCTACCATTGTCTTAAACTCAGCATCGGTATAACCTCTTTTTAATGTTTTGCATTGCAGATACATCGCTTTCATCACGTCATCAAGGCTTTTTTGTCCTTTTGTAGCATTGATAATTTCTAAATCCATTAAAATTCCGATCACTTCACCTTTACTATAATAGGAGATGGAATTATTTCTTGAATTTTCATTCGGGCGGTAGCCAATAATCCAGGCATCATAACTGGAAGATGCGGCAGATTGATATTTCGCCCCGGGCGTATTTACCACTGTTCCAACCGCGCTTGCAAGATCTGTAATAAATTGTGTAGCATCATTAAATCCGGCTCTCTGCATGTATTTGTTTTCGTAATACGATGTAAAACCTTCTGCTACCCAAAGATTAGTGGTATAGTTTTCGTTATCGTAATCAAATGGACCTAAAGCCACCGGACGTAATCTTTTCACATTCCAAAGGTGATGATACTCATGGGCAACTAATGCCAAAAAGCCTTTATAACCCGCTTCTGTATTGTATGCATTTCTGGTTGCACCTAAAGTAGTGGAGTTTAAATGCTCTAAACCGCCGCCACCTCTTAAAAAGTTATGGACGATGAATACATAATGTTTGTTTGGATTTTCACCATATAGCTTGGTTGGCTCTTCTACAATTTTAGCCATGTCTACTTTCAGCTTTTCCTTATCGTAGTTACCGCCACCATACATGGCTACTTCATGGCGAACACCTGCTGCCATAAATTCGAAAACATCCTGATTCCCGACTTCTATCGGGCTATCGTATAAAATATCAAAATCTGAAGCCTGGTAAGTAAACTGCTGACCTGCAACCGGAGGAAGGCCTGTAGATACTTTACTCCATGTTTTGAATGGAATTATTTTTACTGTGCTAGGCGATTTAATCATACCGTCAGGGTGCATGAAAATACCCGTTGGCGATAAAAATGCATGAGATTCATCAATGAACGGCGTACGTACAGAAATTTCAAAGGCATAAACACGATAGTTAATCTTAATGTTACTTGCTTTCGCAGAAAATATCCTCCAGGTGTTTTTGCTAACTTTTTCTACTTTTGCCGGCTTTCCAGCTGCAGTTGCTTTAAATTCTTCTACACTTTTTTCGAACTCGCGTACCAGATACGAACCTGGTGTCCATACCGGCATCTTAACATCTACATAATCTTTTGCCAAGCCAGAAATATTCATCTGAACTTCTGCATAATGTGCCTGTGGTTCTTTAAAAGAAACTTCAAAGCCAATTTTTACCTGCGCCTTCGCTGCCATAATACACGTTAGTAGTAAAACTAAACTTAAAATTGATTTTTTAATAAACATATTAAATGTGATTTGCCACAAATTTATATTTATTGATTAAGTTTTCGCATTAAAAACATCGATGGGCTGTAAAATTGTTGGGAGTTTTGAGCTTGGAGTGTTGAGCTTGGAATTCGGAGTGTTGAGTTTGGAGTTTGCAGGGTTAAGCTTGGAGTCCATCGTCTTGAGTCGATAGTCATTAGTCCTAGTAGGAGTCCTAGGATTTTGGAGTTCAGCGCTTGGAAGCAAAAGTCGAAATTCATTATCTGAAGACACTAATTTTAACCCATTTGGGTTTTCATACTATGCTAAACTAAAAACTAATAACTTCATATTAACAAAGGATAGCAAGAATCCTATCCTCCCAAGACTCCCAACTAAAGACTCCCAACTAAAAAAGAATAGCAAGAATAACTTAGTAACATCCTTAATACAACAAATTTAGGACTAAACTATTTGGATATTTTTACACTCTAAA
Source organism: Bacteroidota bacterium (assembly GCA_037032985.1). Classification (GTDB taxonomy): domain Bacteria; phylum Bacteroidota; class Bacteroidia; order Sphingobacteriales; family Sphingobacteriaceae; genus Pedobacter. The sequence continues at coordinate 124,523 of JAZBLB010000009.1, read as the reverse complement.
ATCTTCGATCATTATCACTTTTGATAAGGTTTTGGGAAACTACACAAATATAAACATGAAGAAGAGGTATATTATTTATGCTGTTTTCGCTTTGGGCTTGGCCTATCTGGTTTATTACCGGATTAAGGAAAACAAAAACGTAGAGGGGAAAGGCGCTGGCGCAACTGGTCAGGGCAAAGGTGGCGGAGGTAAATCCTCTGCATTAGTGGTTGATGGAATTGTGATAACACCAACTTCATTCAATAACGACCTGGAAGTGACTGGAGCGATAGATGCAAATGAATCCGTTGTGCTTAAAAGCGAGATTTCTGGTTTGGTAACTGGTATCTTTTTTAAAGAAGGCACAAATGTAACCAAAGGCAGTGTGCTTGTTAAAATTAACGACAGGGATATTCAGGCGCAGCTACAAGAGGCTGTTACCAGGCAAAAACTTTCTGCTACGAACGAAAACAGAGCCAAACAACTATTGGCAAAAGGTGCAATCAGTCAGGAAGAATACGATACTTCATTAGCAGATTCCAGATCATTACAATCACAATCACAATTGGTGAGGGCACAATTGGCTAAGGCAACCATCAGGGCTCCATTTTCGGGCAGAATCGGTTTACGTAGCATTTCAGAAGGAACTTATCTTACACCCGCTACAGTAATTGCGAACCTCGTAAGCACCAATCCTATCAAAATCACTTTTTCAATTCCGGAGAAATATGCAGGACAAATTAAAACAGGTTCATCGATAACATTCACAACAGACGGATCATCGAAAGAGAACATCGGAAAAGTATATGCAATAGAGCCGGGGATAAATGCCGCAACAAGAACCTTGCAAATCAGGGCATTGGCGCAGAATGCTGATAACGCTTTACTTCCAGGATCTTTCGCGAAGATAAATCTTGCTTTAAATACCCTTCAGAATGCCATATTGATTCCGAACCAGGCAGTTGTTCCGGTTTTGAAAGGTAAAATTGTTTACATCCAGAAAAATGGAAAGGCGCAGGAAATAAAAGTTGAGGCGGGCACACGTACAGATGAAAATATAGTGATTACATCTGGACTGAAAGTTGGCGACACGGTATTAACTACCGGATCAATGGCCTTAAAGCAAGATGCTCCGGTAAAAGTTCATTTGGTAAAAGAATAGTTATGAGTATCTCTACAACGAGTATAAAAAGGCCTGTTCTCGCCATCGTAATGAATTTGCTGATTGTGCTTTTCGGGGTAATCGGCTACACTTTTTTAGGCGTTAGGGAATATCCATCAATCGACCCAACGGTGGTTTCGGTAAGAACCTCCTACCCAGGTGCCAACTCAGATATTATCGAATCGCAGATTACCGAGCCTTTGGAGAAATCCATTAACTCTATCGATGGCATTCGAAACATTTCTTCATCGAGTAACCAGGGTACCAGTAATATCACCATCGAATTTAACCTTGATAAAAATATTGAGGAAGCCGCAAACGATGTTCGTGATAAAGTTTCTCAGGCGGCCAGAACGCTTCCAAAAGATATTGATGGTTTACCGGTGGTAAGCAAAGCTGATGCAAATTCAGATCCCATCCTATCCATGACCATTCAAAGTGATAAAAGGAACACTTTAGAACTGAGTGATTTTGCAGAAAATGTAATTGCAGACCGGATTCAAACTATCCCGGGCGTAAGTAGCGTGCAAATTCAGGGGCAACGGAAATATGCCATGCGCATCTGGATGGATCCGAATAAATTAAGCGCCTACGGATTAACTTCGCAAGACATCGTTACTGCCTTAGATAATGAAAATGTGGAATTGCCATCTGGAAAAATCACGGGTGCAACCACCGAGTTAACCGTTAAAACCCTCGGGAAATTAACCAACGAAAGTCAGTTCAATAATTTGATCTTGAGGTCAGATAGTAACCAGGTAATCAAATTACAGGATGTTGGTTATGCAGTTCTTGGCCCAGAAAATGAGGAAACTATTTTAAGAGAATCTGGCAAGCCGATGGTTGCCGTGGCAATTATACCGCAGCCAGGCGCCAATTACCTGGACATTAGCAAGGAATTTTACAGTCGTTTTGATAAGTTAAAGGCAGATATTCCAAAGGATATCAAACTAAAAGTAGCCCTGGATAATACACTTTTCATTAAACGCTCTGTAACTGAAGTTGCCGAAACAATTGGTTTATCACTCGTACTGGTCATCCTGATCATCTATTTGTTTTTTAGGGATTGGGCAATCGCTTTCCGTCCGTTAATAGATATTCCGGTATCTCTGGTATTTACATTTTTTATTATGTATGCCTTCGGATTTTCTATCAACGTGCTGAGTTTACTTGCTATTGTATTGGCTACGGGCTTGGTGGTGGATGACGGCATTGTGGTAACGGAGAACATTTTCAAAAAGGTAGAAGAAGGCATGTCGCCTTTTGAAGCGGCCATTAAAGGTTCAAATGAAATTTTCTTCGCGGTAATCTCCATTTCCATCACATTAGCGGCAGTGTTTTTACCTGTAATTTTCTTGCAGGGTTTCGTTGGACGGTTATTTAGGGAGTTTGGCGTAGTAATTGGCGCTGCAGTTTTGATCTCTGCTTTCGTTTCGCTAACGCTTACGCCCATGTTGAATGCTTATTTAATGAAACCAGGCGGCCATAAACCTTCCAAATTCTACAACTGGACGGAACCTTACTTTGTTAAACTGAATAATTCGTATGCATCAAACCTTAATAAATTTTTAGATAAGCGCTGGCTTTCCATTCCCATTATTGTAATTTGTATGGGTCTTATTTTCTTATTCTGGAAGGTGTTACCAAAAGAAACTGCTCCATATGATGACAGGAGTGCAATTAACATTAGTGCAACCACACCAGAAGGCTCATCGTTTGCTTACACAGATCAGTTTATTATGAAATTGAACCAGCTGGTGATGGATTCTGTTCCAGAAAAGAATGTAAATATTACCATCACATCACCAGGTTTTGGCGGTTCAGGGTCTGTTAACTCAGGTTTCGTAAGAATGGGACTTGTAAATCCCGAAGACCGGGAGCGTACACAAAAGGAAATTGCGGATAAGCTCACAAAAATCACCAAAAAATATACAGAAGGAAAAACCATCATCAATCAACAGCCTACCATTTCTGTCGGACGAAGAGGTGGTTTGCCAATCAGCTATATTATTCAGGCACAAAATTTCGAGAAACTGCGGGAGAAAATTCCATTATTTATGGATGCCGTTGCGAAAGACCCAACCTTCACCGTTTCTGATGTGAACCTTAAATTTAACAAACCAGAAATCAACTTAACCATTGATAGGGATAAAGCCAAAAACTTAGGCGTTTCTATCGCAGCAATTGCGCAAACCCTTAACTTAGGTTTAAGCGGACAGCGTTTTTCTTACTTCTTCATGAATGGAAAACAGTATCAGGTAATTGGTCAGTTTGATCGCGGCGATAGAAAAGACCCTTTAGATTTAAGTTCAGTGTATGTTCGCAGCGACAAAGGAGAATTGGTTCAGCTGGATAACCTGGTTACCGCAAAAGAAGAAAGTAGTCCGCCACAATTATACAGGAACAACCGTTTCATTGCAGCCACAGTTTCTGCCGGCCTGGCACCTGGCAAAAGTATTGGTGAAGGTATAGAAGCTATGGATGCCATTTCATCAAAAATACTGGACGAAACGTTTTCTACTGATTTAAGTGGTGAATCGAGAGATTTTAAAGAAAGTTCTTCGAATACATTTTTTGCATTCGGCTTAGCTTTACTGCTAGTCTACCTGATTCTTTCTGCCCAGTTCGAAAGCTTTAAAGATCCCATTATCATTATTTTAACGGTACCCATGGCTGTTGCAGGAGCTTTCTTATCCCTTTGGTTATGTGGGCAAAGCTGGAATATTTTTAGCCAGATTGGAACCATTATGTTAATCGGTTTGGTAACAAAGAATGGTATTTTAATTGTCGAGTTTGCCAATCAGTTAAAAGAAAAGGGAACGCCAATTGCTGAAGCGATCCGCGAGGCATCTGTCTCCCGCTTACGTCCGATTTTAATGACCAGTTTAGCCATTGCTATTGGCGCATTACCTATTGCTTTAGCACTTGGTGCGGCGGCGAAGAGCAGAATGAGTATGGGAACAGTGATTGTTGGAGGGACGCTGTTTTCATTGGTACTCACACTATTTGTAATTCCGGCGATTTACTCTTACTGGGCGAAACCCTACAAGCCAAATAAACAACTAAAAGATGCCCATCGCTTCGAACAGGAAGCATTAAACATAGCGGAATAAGATGAGCAAGAAATTACAACTATTCTATTTTTTACTGTGTTTGTCCTTTTCAGGCTTTGCACAGGAAAAGCTTACCTTAAAAGAAGCGGTAAGCATCGCACTGCAGAATAATTACGACATTAAAATCAGCCGGAACGATTTATCAATCGCGAAAAACAACAACAACATTGGCAATGCAGGCATGCTACCAACACTTGATGGAACCTACGTAAATGGCGGAGGAGTTCAAAATACGAGACAAACGCCAGCCACAGGACCAGAAAGGGTAATAACCGGTGCGAGAAGTACCAACAACAGTTTAGGTGCAGACTTAAACTGGACAGTTTTTGATGGTTTTACCATGTTTGCGAATTATGATCGCTTACAGGAATTGCAAAAACAGGGCGAAGTAAATACCAGATTGACGATATTAAACACGGTTGCAGATGTTATTAACGCATATTATGACGTAATCAGGCAACAACAGCTGCTGGTTGCCGCAGATAGTGCTATTGATGTTTCTGTTTTGCGTACCAATATTGCTAAAACGAAGCTGGATTTAGGAAGAGGGTCGAAACTAGACGTTTTAACGGCCCAGGTAGATTACAATACAGATACCTCGAATTATCTTCAGATTAAAAACTTTTTACAGGTGGCGAAGATCCGTTTGAATCAGATTATGGTGCGGGATATCAGCACAAATTTTTCCGTTGCGGATAGCATTGATGTAGACCGGGGCATTTTATTTAGCAAGCAGGCAGAGATTGCAGAACAGCAAAACCCTGACGTGCAGAATGCTTTTATTAACCAGCGTCTAGCCTCATTAAATTTGAAAGCCGTCCGTGGTGCCAGATATCCTGCCATCAGTTTAAATTCTGGTTACAGCAGGGCAAACAGTACAAGCCCTACCGGATTTAACCAGCGTTTTGCAGCAAATGGATTTACGTATGGTGTTACTGCCAGTTTAAATTTATTTAATGGCTTTTTACAGCGACAAAATGAGCGCAACGCGAAGATTGAAATTGAAACCTCAAAATTGAATTTGGGTAAGACAAAACTAGATGTGAATTCTCAATTGCTTTCTGCCTATCAGAATTATGCTACCTACCTGGATCTGGTGAAGCTGGAACAGCGAAACGTAGACATCGCGAAAGAAAGTTTAGACATCACCTTGGCCAAATACCGACTTGGAAGTATTGCTCCGCTTGAACTTCGAGAAGCACAACGCAATGCAATAGATGCTCAAAACCGCTTTATTGAAATGCAGTATCAAGCCAAATTAGCCGAAACTATATTAAAAGAAATCAGCGGGAATATAAATTTATAGATTTAGTTTAAAAATTTATCAAAACTAAATTAATTTACCTGCGAAGTTTGTGTTATTAAGCATTGAACTTCGCAGGTTTTTTTATGCTTGTAATTCAACTATTCATTGAGAAACGATTCTCGAATGTGCAAACCTGGACTGCAATAATCAGAAAAAATATAAATTTGGTTGTAGATTTCTATGATTAACTACAAAATTCACAAGCCAAATATACGCACTATAACTACTGATTTAGTTCACATTATTAGAACAAACCTGTCCATACTGCAAAACCAGCCTTTATCGGGAGGTATTGTAGCCAAAAATCTTCATATTAGTGATAATGGAAGTGGCGAACTAAGTTTATATGGCGATTTTATCATCAACTGAAAGTACTAGACCTCACTACAAATGGCGCTCCCAACTTAAATAGCCTAATGACTTTTACCCAGCAGGTGATTACTTCAAAATTAAGGGGTGGAGGTTATAAAGGAGGAGTCAATACCCTAAAATATAATTCTGCAAAAAAAATATTTGATAAGAGTAAAACTTGGACATATTCCATTCGTTACAATTTTAATATTAATGTAAATACACAACAAATCAAAGGGTTAAGTCAGATCAATGGTAATGATTTCGTATTAGCCGTTGTTGATACTATTGGGCATCAGTTTAACGATCAGTAAGGCAGAGACAAGGTTCAGGAGGACTTACTAAAGGTGGAGGCTGGCCAGCAATAGTCTCTTATAGTAGCTGGATAAAGAATAAATATATTGGTGTTCATGAGTTCTTCCATACATAAGGCTTGGATGATATTGAAGATAATAACAAGAAAAATAGATTAATGTATCATCTAGGGAATAATACCGGATATTCAATTTCAGATTTAGAAAAAGGTGATTTAATGGAATATATATTAGGCGGTATCTATAATATTACGAAGAAGAATTATTCAAATATAAGCATGAATACATACAGTAGATTAAGAAATTTTCTAAACAATCCAACAAATGGTTTCAAATTTAATAAAGCTAGGTTTAGGTAGTCTTTTCTTTTTTGTGATACTCGCTTGCGCAAACAAGTCAGAAAACAATAAAAAATTTTCAAAAAAAAAAAAAACAGTTGATACCTGTAAATATTATAGATCCGACGCAGGTCAAGTAGTGTTCAATCTGGGGTGTTATAATTGCCACGTGAGAGCGGGCGATAGGTGGTATGACATGCTAACTTTTAGAGAATTATCAAATTTAGATAGCTTGAAATTAATAGAATATGTTTTTAAGAAAAAGCATAAAGGTTGGTATGAAAAAAATGGAACTTTTATGGCATCAAGGATGGATACCTTAAATGATTGTGAAATAAAAAGTGTGATCCGTTATATCAAAGATTATAATAGAGATACACCACCGATGTCTAGCCAATAATGCTAATGGTTTGAAATTTAACAAAGCTAAGTTTAGGTAGCTTATCAATCTTGTTAGTTTTAAGTTGCCAAAACGCAACCGAATATAAAAATAGTACAAGTAATAAAATTTAGATACTTGTAAATATTACAGGTATGATGCAGGCCAGATGATTTCTAATTATGGCTGTAAGAATTGCCCCGTTTCTATTAATGTAAATAAAATTGATACTTATGGCTTGATAACATTAAGAGGCTTGGCAGCTATGGACAGTATTGATTATGCATTTACTAAAAACATAAGGGGTGGTATAGTAAAAATGGAGATCTTAAATCGGCTAGGATGGATACTTTAAGTGATTGCGAAATAAGAAGTGCGATTCGTTATATTAAAGACTTTGACAGAGATGTACCTATGCCCAGCCGTTAATACCTATGGTTTCAAATATAATAAAGCTGAGTTTAGGTAGTATTATTGTTATTTTATGCTTGCCAAAGTACCACTAGGAATACTGAGATTATACCTAAGCTTCCAATAGATAGTTGTCAATTTTATAGATATTATGCTAATCAAATTGTTTCTATCTATGCTGCCAGAATTGTCACTTAATGTTAGTACCAGGAGAAAAAGATCATCGTGGATGGGCAACATTTAGTGATTTAGTTTCAATGGACATTTTAAAGTTAATTGATTACGTATTTAATAAAAAGCATAAAGGGTGGTATAGTAAAACACGAACATTTAAAGCTTCCCAAATGGACACTTTGAGTGATTGCGAAATAAGAAACGTGATTCGATTTATTAAAGACTTTGGTTAGAGATGTACCAATGCCCAGCCAATAGCAGCCTTTTAACTTCATAAACGATTCCTGAATGTGTTCATTCAAAGATTTCATAAATAGAGATAGGAAAAATTAAAGCCACAAACGAGTAACGAAATTATTGCAAGCATAAAATTCTACATTTAATTTTTATATTTAGTGCATGATACTTGTTGCAGATAGTGGCTCATCAAAAACGGATTGGATGGGTTATCTTAATGGAGAAACCATTAGATTTAATACCACTGGAATAAACCCATATTTTTTAAGTGAACAGGATATTTCGAATTTAATTTTGAAAAATGAAACTGTTGTTGAATACGCAGATCAGGTAAAAGAAATTTATTTTTTTGGGGCAGGTTGTTCCTCTCCAGATAAGCATGAAGTGGTTTCAAACGGCCTTTCTGAAGTTTTTAAAAATGCCTTTATCTCCGTTGATCATGATTTACTAGGTTCGGTTTATGCAACATGTGGAAACGCAGAAGGCCTGAATTGTATTTTAGGAACCGGATCTAACATCTGCTATTTTGATGGCAAAAAGATTCACGATGGCCACCATGGCTTGGGCTACGTTTTGGGCGACGAAGGTTCCGGAACTTTTTTTGGCAAAAAGGTACTGTTGGCCTATCTATATAATAAAATGCCAGCTGGATTAGCCGCTGAATTTAAAAAAACCTATCCTGCAGACAAAGAGCAGATCATTACCAATGTTTATCAAAAACCTTTTCCTAATATCTACTTGGCAGGCTTCAGTCGCTTTATGGCCAGTCATAATGACCATCCTTTTATAAAGGACATCCTAAAAACAGGATTTCAGGAATTCGTAAATACCAACGTGAAAGATTATCCTAAATACAGGGAAGTACCATGCCATTTTGTAGGCTCCATTGCTTACTACTATCAGGAAACATTAATTGAAGTATTAGAAGAAAATGGAATCGAGCCAGGAAAAATTCTACAAAAGCCTATCGAAGAGCTTTTCAATTTTATCTTGCAAAAAGAAGGAATTGTTCAGCAAGCCAGCTAAATTTCACTAATTTTCCGTTTATAAACTAATTGTTAAAATATTTTTAAGATTGTAAACTTAACAAGATACATTTTGTTATAATTTTGAGAGCGAATAAATTGCTTAAAACATATGAAGAGAATACTGGTAGTTGACGATGATATTGAGGTTTTAGAAACCATTCAATTAATACTGGAAATCGGTGGGTTCAAGGTTTCAGCACTTAACGATGGGGAAGAGATATTTAATAGGATTGAGAGCTTTAAACCAGATTTAATCTTACTTGATATCTCATTGGGACATATCGATGGGCGTGTTTTATGTGAGCAGCTAAAATCTATCGAAAGCACTTCAAAAATTCCAATTTTACTAATTTCAGGATTGTATAATCCAAAGGACTTCACCACGCTAAATTATGGCCAGGATGATTTCCTTTCGAAACCGTTTCAAATGGATGTGTTGCTAAAAAAGATCACAAAAATTCTTTCTTTAGAAGAAGACAAACCAAGTTTTCACTTAAATTAGAAATAAATATAAATAATTTACAGCCAAAAAACTCAATGTTTTTTGGCTTTGTTAGTTTACGGCATATAGCGCTCATTGCCTAATATCTAAAAACAGAGTCAAGCCATTGATGCTTTACCTCTAGACTGAATAACCTTCCATTTTACACTGTCATTTTGGCAAACAAAATCGTTTGGAACAGGCATTGATATGCAGCAGATAGATTAAACAATTTATTTACATATGAGCATTCAAGAAAAAGGAAATATCTCGATACATACCGAGAACATCTTTCCGATAATTAAGAAGTTTTTATACTCTGATAACGAGATCTTTCTCCGTGAGTTGGTTTCAAACGCTGTAGATGCAGTTCAGAAAATCAAAAGACTAGGTTCATTAGGTCAGTTCAATGGCGAAGTGGGTCAACCTTTAGTAAAAGTTGCCGTTGATAAAGAAGCCAAAACTATTACCATTAGCGATAATGGTTTGGGAATGACCGCAGAAGAAATTAAAAAATACATTAATCAAGTTGCATTTTCTGGCGCAAGTGAGTTTGTAGAGAAATTTAAAGATGCAAAAGATGCCAACGAAATCATTGGTAAATTTGGTTTAGGTTTCTACTCCGCATTTATGGTTGCTGATTTAGTAGAAATCCAAACATTATCTTATCAAGATGGAGCAGAACCAGCGCGCTGGGTTTGTGATGGAAGCACTGAATTTGAAATTACAGAAGGCACAAAAACTACCCGTGGTACAGACATTATTCTTCATGTAAACAAAGATTCTGAAGAGTTTTTGGAAGAATCGAAATTACAAGAGATTTTAGATAAATACGCTAAATTCTTACCCGTTCCAATCCAGTTCGGTACTAAAACCGAATCTGTAGAAGATGGTGAAGATGAAGAAGGAAAGAAAAGATACAAAGATGTAGCCGTTGATAATATAATCAACACAACTAACCCAATCTGGACCAAAGCTCCTGCAGATTTGTCAGATGAAGATTACTTAAACTTCTATCGGGAATTATATCCGTTTAGCGAAGAACCATTATTTTGGATCCACCTGAATGTAGATTATCCTTTCAACTTAACCGGTGTATTGTATTTCCCGAAATTGAAAAACGATTTCGAAATGCAGCGCAACAAAATCAAACTATATTCTCGCCAGGTATTTATTACTGACGAAGTAAAAGATATTGTGCCAGAATTTTTAATGTTATTACATGGTGTAATCGATTCACCGGATATTCCATTAAACGTATCACGTAGCTTCCTGCAGGCAGATAGTAATGTTAAAAAGATCAACAATTATATCACTAAAAAAGTTGCTGATAAATTAGCGGAATTATTTTCAAAAGATCGTAAAGCGTTCGAAGACAAATGGAAAGACATTGGTTTGTTCGTTAAATACGGAATGATTAGCGAAGATAAATTTTACGATAAAGCAAAAGACTTCGCTTTAGTGGGAAATACTAAAAACGAACTTTTTACTTTAAACGAATACAAGGAAAAAGTAGCGCCTTTACAGACTGATAAAAACGGAACCGTTGTTTACCTTTATTCGAATGACGCTTCGAAACAGGATGCTTTTATTCAATCTGCCAACAAAAAAGATTATGATGTTCTAGTATTGGATTCTCCAATTGACAATCACTTCATCAATCAAATGGAGCAAAAACTAGAAAAAACGTCTATTAAACGTGTAGATTCTAGTGTTGCAGATAAGTTAATTGAAAAAGATGAAGTAAATGAGCATGTACTAAGCGAAGACCAGGTGAAAGAAGTAACTGCAATTTTTGAAAAAGCAATTACTAAACCAGGCATGCAGGTAGAAGTAATCGCATTAAACCCTGATGAATTGCCAGTAACGATTACCATGGACGAATTTATGCGTCGCATGAAAGATATGGCTGCAATGGGCGGCGGTATGGGCTTTTATGGTCAAATGCCAGACAGCTATAAAGTTGCCATTAACGGAAACCATAAACTGGTTAGCAAAATATTAAAAACAGAAGGCGAAGAGCAAAGTAATCTTGCTAAGCAAGCTGTAGATTTAGCTTTATTGGCTCAGGGGATGTTAACAGGTGCAGAATTAACTGCTTTTGTAAGCAGAAGCGTTGAGTTAATTTAATCTCTTAAAAGTCTTTTTAGAGGGAGAAATCGAAAGGTTTCTCCCTTTTCTTTTTATAAAAGGCCATAAAAAAAAGTCCTAATAAATTAGGACTTAATCTCTATAGAATTTTGGGACGCTAAGATTAAAATTATTATGTTCAGTTTAGCTTGCAACCGACTTTTGATCAACATTGAAATAGTCTTTATGATCTTCAATCATTTTTGCAATCGTTGCTGCTTTAGTATCAGTTAATTTGAATTCGAACAAAGGCTCTTGGTTTTTTTTGGATTTCACCATTTTCTCTGTGTAAAACCTGTAAACTAAACCATTTGTTAATAAGCCATATTTAGCTTTGGTTTTACGGAAATATTTAGACAAACGCGAATCATGAATATCGAGCGTATCTTCATGGTGTTTGCATTCTACCAGGATGGTTGGCTCTCCATCTTTCATGATGGTGTAATCAACTTTTTTACTTTTTTTAACACCAAAATCCATTACTGCTTCGGATTGAACCTCAGAAGGATCAAATCCTAAAATTTGAATAAAAGGCATTACTAATGCATTTCTGGTTAAATCTTCAGTTTGAACTTGTGGGAGCATTTTTTTGATCCTGACAGCAAACTGCCCTATTTCATCTTTAAGTTCCATGGTAGTGTATATGTTATTTTAGAGGTATCAATTTTTGCATCTTTCGAATACTTTTTGCCTTGGAAATAAATTTGATCTACACCATTTCATCCCGTCAAAACACTCCATCTTTCCCATCCCTTAACCCATGTTGTATGGCCTGTTTAAAATAATCTTTTCAACAGGCTACACAAGTTTGGGCAGGCAGATGTAATACTAATTAAGAAGATCACACACAAGGTATTAAGGCCTTAATTATTTGTTTTTGGCAAACAGTTTAAAGATTAGAATTATGTTGCAGGAAAAAGATTTTATTACATGAACCACCCAGTTTTTTACACGAAACCTGTAAAATTTTAGATGAAACTGGTGTTACGTTTTTTTTAAACGAGAAGCTATATTCAATCTAATTTTTGATTAACTTGCATTGATTTCAATTCCAGCAATATTATTTAACTATCATGAATCTAAAATGCGTTGTTATCGACGACGAACAGCATGCAATTGAGGTAATTACCGACCACATAGCAGAAATGCCCGGCTTAACTATTTTCAAGACTTTTACTAGTCCTGTTCAGGCTTTGACAGAACTTAGTATCAGCGATGACATCGATTTATTATTCATGGACATTGACATGCCTGGAATAAATGGGCTCGAATTAGCCAAAAACATCAGGGAAAAAGCGAAGTACTTAATCTTCACTACTGCACATCCTGATTATGCGCTTCAAGCATTTGATGTTCAATCAGACCAGTATCTGCTCAAGCCAATTTCATTTGCAAAATTCGCGCTAGGTATAGATCGAATTTTGAAGAAAGAGGCACAAAATGCCAAGGCTTCAAAAGATACAGACCAGGCTGCAGCGCTTTACATCAAAGGTGATCATAAATATGCTTTCTCTAATATTGCCATTGATGAAATACTTTACATCAAGGCATTACAGAATTACATTCAGATCATCACCGGTACAGAAACGCACACCACCTACCTTACCTTAAAGGAGATTGACAAAGCGCTGGAACGACATCCTTTCATTCGTGTTAACAAATCGAACATTGTTGCTAAATCTGCTATCAAAAAAGTAGATGGAAACATCATCCGCTTAACCAACAATGAAATGATTCAAATTGGTGAAGGCTACAAAGAAGCTTTCTTCACCTACGTGCAAAACAGTTTATTGAAATCAAACAGAAATCAGTAATTTTTTTTAAAGCTTATAGTAACAATTTAGGCCAAGACCAAAGCAATATCTCATCAGAAAAATAAAAAGTTTTCAGAGCAAATATTCGCTTCAAGTGAATACTTTTTTTGCTTTAAAAAGGCCGAATTTTTATTTCTATTTCTAACCCTTGAAATTGATAGGGGTTTTTATAAAGCTACGATAAAACTTGTCGCAACACTATGGCTGATATCTCCAGTTGGATGAGTTGCAAAGTTATCTTGAGCTTTAACGCTTTTGTAAACGAAAACAGTTTTTTTAGCAAGTTTTGGAGTGTTTTGAGTTTTCATAATATTTTATTTTTAAATTAAATTTATTGTTCTTCTTATTTCTGTAAAGGTGCGCCGATAAATTCATGGCAACCACTTTTTTACACAAAACCATAATTTTGGAAGATAAAATCCACACTTTAATAGATTAACTGACTAAAAATGACATTTTCTGTCCTTAAAAATTATTATAAAAACTATAGACTCCACCTTTTGATTTGGAGTATTTATATATTTTACGATGTATTTATTCTAGGTTTCATCTCAAACTTTCGAGAACCAGGAGTATATATTATTGTATACATTATTAACATCCTAGCCTTCTATCTTCAATCCTCCCTCCTTCGAAGAGTACTGGAAGATAAAAGTCAATCGATCAAATTAATAAAGATTTTATTATTGATTTCGATAGTCGTTACCGCCTATATTTTCTCCACTCAAATCTTGGTTTTACTGTTCGAAAAATTAGGATTTATAAAATCCAATATATTAAGCATTTTAGACAGAAATTTTATTTTGTCATGCATCTATAGATCCTTGCTTTTTATCGGCTTTGCCACCGGTTACGTTTATATTGTAAAATCATTTGAAGATCAAAAGAAAGTGGAGGAGTTAGAGCGACAAAATCTGATCACCCAGATTGAAAAACAGAGCTTGGAAACTGATCTTGTTCAATCGCAAAACAATTTTCTAAGAAGTCAAATCAACCCTCATTTCTTATTTAACACCCTAAATTTCATTTATAACGATACCCGTAAAAAAGCCCCAATGGCTGCAGATGCCATTATGAATTTATCTGAAATGATGCGCTATGCATTGAAGCAACCAGAAGCTTCAGAATTGGTGCCATTGCGTGAGGAGGTTGAGCAAATTGAACACCTAATTAATCTACATAAACTGCGCACAGCGAATGCCATTAATGTATCGCTGGAAGTTAATGGAGATTTATTTGGATTGAGATTACCGCCACTGATTTTGCTTACGCTGGTAGAAAATATTTTTAAACACGGTAACGTTACTCATTCCACGCAACAAGCTGTAATAAGGATAGACTACAGCGATAGTAAATTAACCATCAGCACCATGAATATGGTAAATGATGGCAGGGGAAAGCATGAAAGCCACCATGTAGGGCTGGAAAACGTTAGCAACCGCTTAAAGAGTTTTTATAAAGATGATTATACATTTAAATATTATACCGATCCGTTAAACCGTTACATTACCGAAATTACTGTTGATGTAGTTAACCCAATGGCTAAACTTAATATTAGCCGATAGCTTTATTGCGTTGAAGCGATTTCAATAAGAAATAATACATCACCATTTCATGGGTACGCTGATTTTTGTTAAAAAGTCGATTTACATGCATGTGCATCAAATCGGTAAAAAGTTTTATTCTGCGATTCCCATCCACTTCTAGAAGCAATGAAACCAGAGACGATAACATGTTTTCAAATCCAATCTGCTGTGTTTCTTCAAGCATCAAGGATTTGCGAAGCTGGTAATTCTGGTATTGTTGGTTTAGTTTTTTAAAATCTGTTGCATCTAAATGATGTTCCTTATTAAAAGCATCAGAAGTTAGTTTTATGATCTTCCTTAACTCTTCTGTTTCAAAAATCCCTCTCGCCTGTAATTTAGATACCGTTTCAGCAACCAGGTTGTATTTATCAAAGGAATCTGTTTGATTCTGCAAGACGGACATTACGAAAGCACTATCAATATTGAAATGAAATTCTACCTTTTCTATCAAATCTGCACCATACCGCTCTATTTCTCGTTTATAAGCTCTTAAATAAAAATCTGATACCAAGCCAGAAGTGAGGTAAGGCAAAAGGTCATCGGCAAAAGCGGCACTCAGTTTCTGCACATGAGCTTCATTGTTCAAATGAATGCGGAGCCTTAAATGGTTGCCATTTTCATTGTATCTGATGAAAAACCATGATTTGATATCTGCACCATGGGTTTCTAAGAAAGAATCAATTACATTAATCAGAATTTCATCACTTCGCTGCTGGTGACAAAATATTTCAAAATAAAGCCACTCTTTGCCGGGGAGAAAAACATGTTGAACTGGCTTTATACTATCCAGGCTTAACGGAGAGGCTCGATGATAAACAACCTCGTTATGGGTAAGATTAACTACAAACTGTGTTAAATATGGCTTTCCTTGCTCATCCGTTACGAGGCTTTGCTTAGGTAAAAGCACCTCTTCCAGGTAAATACTTTTATGCTTTTGCATAAATTGCATAAGCGCGGATAAATCATCATCAGAAAATAAATGGAAGCATAGCGTTTGATCTGATAGGCCAGTTTTAAAATAGGCAGATACACCGAGATTACTAAGAAACTCCCGGCATTCATTAATAGAAAGCAGTACCTTTCCAACATAGAAATGCTCCTTCTCTACCCGCCATTTTTGCGTGTTCAAAATAATATTCTGGTACTGCAATCGCGGGTAATACGAGAGATCAGGAAAAATCGCATCCAAAGGCATGGATAAATTACTTTGCACGCCCTGATGTTGCAAATCGCATAGTAATCTGAATACGGAAAGATCTGACCGGGTATAGTTGTATGCAGAAGCCATGCGAGGCATTAAGCGCTTGTTTAAGGTTTTTGAACGCAGAATAACCTGATTGTTTCTAATCGAAATTTGAATATCACTTAATAAAAGGGGATTTGCTGAAGTATCGAAATTGAGGATGGAAAGCTGATGGCCGTAAACCAGTTTCCGCCTGTTAATATTATCTACATTGGCTTCTACCATGTAGGCAACATCGAAGAAAAGCACATCTGGATTAGCCTGTTGCTCTATTGCTGAGATTTCTTTACAGTAACTTTCAACTGTATCATTGGCCATCGAAAAACGCCCGGCTAAGGCGTTTGCCGTCACCCCTCCTATTTGATCGACGGTGATCAGATCGTCTGCTACATGCATTAGCATGCTAAAAGAGTTTGGCAAAGGACTTGGCTGGTCATTTAGCTTTAAATCCAGCTTGTTTAGAAAAATGGTTTTGCCACGTTCAAAATTCTCAACAGACAAAGCTTTTTTCAAAGTGTTTTTTAAATCACGATTCGTTTTGTTTTCCGGCTTCTTATTAGAGAATTGATTGATAAAATCATCACCTTCTCCGCCCTGCTCCAGTTCATCATAACCTATCCCCATCTCCGGATCAAGCGCCGTTAACAATGGGATTTCCTTTTGCTCAAATTTCTTACTAAACTGTTTTATAAAATTGGTTAAGGCAGGTTTTTCTTCCTTAGGTACTAATTTTTGCAAGAAGCCAACTGCATTTGGAATGGCTTTTAATAGATTCCGGTCTATTCCCCCACTTTTCACCTTGCGTTCTGAAATTAAATATTGTGGTATTTCCACTTCAATTTGTTTTCCAAGTCTGTTGAAGTAATCTTCTCCGATGATGTTTGGATCCTGATCGGTAAAGATGAGTTGCAAATCGTGCATATCATTCAGTAAAGTTAGCAGTTCTGGTTTGCGGTATTCTTCTAAATCAAGTTGATTGATCAAATCGCTAAGTCTAATCGGCTTTAAACAAGCATTTAGAATTTGTATCACAAAGTCATCATAACCAATTTCTGATAGTTCAAAAACACCATCTG
This sequence comes from Bacteroidota bacterium, assembly GCA_037032985.1. GTDB lineage: Bacteria > Bacteroidota > Bacteroidia > Sphingobacteriales > Sphingobacteriaceae > Pedobacter. The sequence continues at coordinate 107,401 of JAZBLB010000009.1, read as the reverse complement.
CACAGGCAATATATCTAATTCCCTCATGCGTATGGTAAAAGCTACTGTTGCTAAATAGCCATCCATCAGTTTTAATAAAGACATCAAAATCAAAAGTTAACTGATTGCGATATGGCCAATCGATAAACCGATGGATGATTTGGTTTTCTTCAATCACCAGATTTTGCGCATCATTTGTAATGGCATTTTCTAAAATACTGAAACTGGCAAATGCTCCGTAGGGTGTAGAGCGATATTTTGCCCTGTTAAAATATTTCCAGATTGTAAAGGTAATCTTCGGTGGTAATGCACTTAAATCTTTTGCCTCCACATCCTTTATCGTTTCATAAAAATTGCCTGACGATATCGAGATCGCATTTTTTAGTTCTGCCCAGCTAGACTCTAAGGCGGCTCTGTAAGAAAATACAGGTGTTCGAAAAATAATTGTGGAGTGAAGAGTGAGTTTCATGAGATTACTTAATCTGCGAAAAATACAAAGATTAATCATAAAATCCCTAACCGCATAAAACTAAAAAAACCACTTCCATAAATGAAAGTGGCCATCAACTTGGGACAATTGATTGAAATTATTTCTTTGTTACCTTAAATTCTGTTCTTCTGTTTTTAGCTCTGCCATCCGGATTATCCTTCTTCCTCTTTCTTCGTCCAATCTCGTTGGGTGCGATTGGCATAGATTCCCCGTATCCTTTTGCGGTTAGCCTGGCTTGCGCAATACCTTTACTTACTAAATAATCCACACAAGATTGTGCCCGTTTATTTGATAATTCCATGTTATATTCATCAGTACCAACGTTATCCGTATGCGCTCCTAATTCTATCTCCATTTCAGCATTATCTTCCATTATTGGAACCAGGAAATCCAACACTTTTTTCGAAGGCTCTGTTAATTCAGCACTATTGAATTCGTAATATACATTATCTAATGCAATTGGAATTCCAAGTTTATACGGACTTAAACAATAATCTTTATAAATCAGGGTATCCGCTTTTGCCAATTCCTCATAAACATAGTTTTTATTGATGGCAAAATAGTTTTCTTTTGAAAAGGTAAGTTTAATCGGTCTTTTCGAATCTGCCTTGAACTGGTATTTGCCATCACTACCGGTTGTTACTTTTTGGGTTCCTTCTGCATTGGTAAAGGTAACTATCGCATCTGCTAAAGGCAATTTTGTTTTACAATCGGTAAGTATGCCATTCACAGCGAAAAATTCTTTCTTAATTTCAAATACCTCTAAACAGCATGATGATTCGCGATCAGAACTAATGTACCCTTTTGTATCATTTTCATTCGCTGAGGTGAAATATAGATCATCTTTTGATGAATTAAATGGATAACCAAGGTTTTTAGGTTCAGACCAGGAAACTAAATCACCATCTGACTCAAAAAAATCCAAACCTCCTAAGCCAATTCTACCGTCGGTACTAAACATTAGTTTTTTGGTAACCGGATTATAGTGTGGTGCACGCTCATCATCTTCTGTATTGATGGTGGAACCCAGGTTTACTGCCTGTCCTAAGGTGCCATCACTTCGGATGGCGCAATACCAAAGGTCAAATTTACCATAACCACCAGTGCGGTCTGATGAAAAAAGAAGAAAATTCCCATCTCTGGTTACAAAAGGTTGTTGCGAATTAAAATCTTTACTATTTACTTCCAGACCTACAGCTCGTGGGTCTGACCACTTTTCATTGGCCTTTTTGGCGGTATAAATTGCATAACGTTCTTTCTCTCTCCAGCCAGTAAAATAGACAGTATTGCCATCAGGAGAAAAGGTCGCAGCCGCAACTTCCATATTCTTAGGTAAGTTAATATCCATCATCTTCACCGCAACTTCTGTTCCTGATAAGGTACTTTTAGCGGCATAAAGCGTATTCAAAAATGGATTTGCTTTGGTCGAAACCTGTACTTGGCCATTTTCAGTCTTAACAACATCTTTCTTACCAGCTACATTAATGGGGCGTGATGAGGTGAAATAAAAATCCTGGTCAACTTTGGCAGGTGCGTAATTAGAGCCTAATCCATTTACGTTTGCCGATACCTTTTTCACCTGAACCATTCTGGGAAACCGCATTTCTTCTAAAGCAAATTTACAGGAAGCAATTTCTTTAATCGCATCTTTAACCAATGGATCATTAGGATTTTTGCTGATAAATGACTCAAATGACGTTATTGCCGGGTTAAATTTTTTGTTCGCCCTCAAACTTTCAGCATAATAAAACAAGGCTTTTCTATACCTGGTATTGGTAAAGGTAATGGCAATGCTATAATATTTTTCAGCTTCAGCAAATTCACGGTATAAACGACTCGATTCTGCCAGGTTATAAATGGCACCTTCGTAATCTTCAATTACTTTTTCGTCTGAAGTTCCTTTGCGTTCCTTACCATAAGGCAATATGGCTTGAGCGGTATCGCCTGTTATTTTCAGCGCTTTTTTATAAAAGGTAGAAGCAGCATAATAATCTTTATTTTCAAAATAGGTATCGGCTACTTTCTTATAGTTTACAACATACTGGGCCTGAGCTAAACTTCCAACTGCCAATAATAAAAACAACAATATTTTTTTCATTTGATTAAAATTATAAGCGTGGACAGAAGAAGTTTGGACCAATAATTCCATTACGACCAATTAAAGAGATAGAAAGTTCTATCCCTCCATTGCTATTGGATGCACGATTAAATGTTGAAGTGTTTACATCATAACTCAAACCAAATACCATATTGCTCAATTGTAAGCCAACAAATGCAATAGCTGCATCTTTCATCCTGTAGTTACCGCCAAACAAGATGTTTGACGATTGATTTACATTAAGCTGTGCATAGGCCCCTACTGAAACTTCGTTGGTATTTCCCTGGTACATTACCAATGCGTTTGGCACGATATCCAGAAAATCTGAAGCCCGGATCCTGGCACCACCATGGCCGGTAAGGCGTACCGGAATTCTGGATTCCGTTCCGGTAAACCGATCAATGGGACGGGTTAAATGCGCTGCACTGGCCCCCAGAAATACATTTACATTCTGATTTGGATTTCCATCAAAATACATGATCCCGAAATTAACATCCGGTACTAAAGAAGATTGCGACTGGAAAGATTCGCCATTCATCATGCCTCCATCGTAGCCCGTTAAAGGGTTAAACTGGTTACCAAATCGGCCTTGAGAATAATCAAAGCTCCTGTTGATGATTCCTGCCTGCAAGCCAAAGTTTACGGTCTGCAAGCCTTCTCTGCCAAACCTTAAACGATAGGAGCCAGAAACCAACGCCGTTAGGTAATTGAAATCCAGTTCACCTGCCCGTTGATTTAAAATGGTAGCTCCGAAAGCAAAATTTTTCTTCGGTGCCATATCAAAGGATGCTCCGCCAGTTAAAAAAGAACTGTTTAAGGATCCCCATTGTTGTTTAAAATTTACTGATGCACGGTAATCGCCATCTATAACCCCTGTTAGGGCAGGATTTAACCAAAGTGGATAAGCATAATATTGAGAAAAATGCGGATCGGTCTGGGCAAATAATCTTGAGGTACAAAGTAGCAAGCTCAATACTGCCACAAAGGATTTTAAAGACGATGGTATTTTCATGGTATTCAATTTTGTCTGTTTATTTTTTAGCCTGCTCATCATTATCTAATTAGCGTTACTGTACCTTTTTTCATCGTGCTCGTGCCATCGTTGAATTGAACATCAACCATGTATACGTACACACCAACAGGCTGATTTACACCTTTAAATGTTCCATCCCATCCGTTGGTCATGTTGTCTGACTGGAAGATCAATTGACCCCATTGGGTAAATACTGACATTCTTGCGGATGCGATGGTCGTTCCGTAGATCAGGAAAGTATCGTTTTTACCATCGTTATTTGGTGTAAACGCATTCGGAATATAAATCTGGCTTCCGAACGGATTAGCGGCTTTCCCGGTAACCGGATTAGAATTTGCACTGGTTTGGCAAGATAACTGCCCGATTGCTCTTACAATAAGTGTAACCGACTGATCTGGTTTTAAACCTGTTGCCACATAGGTTGTCCCAACAGCCGCCTGCCAGTTTAAGCCATTGTTTACAGAAACTTCATAACCTGATGCGCCATTAACGGCAGGCCAGGCGAAGGTTACGCTATTTGCAGTAGTTGATTGTACGATTACTTGTGGGGTAGCCAACACTGGTAGTACTGTAACCGTAACTGGTGTTCTAGTTGCGCTTGCACAACCGCCCACTGCAATACTTTCCACGTAATAAATGGTAGTTGCTGTAATGTTTGGTGTAGTGAAGGTAACGCCTTCGCCCAATACATTTCCGCTAGAACTTACATTATACCACCTGTAAATTAAACCTGCTACCGGATTATTCACCGTTAATATGGTATTGCTACCTGCACAGATGGTACCGTTGGCAGGACTTACAGCGGCTGGCGCTAAAGGCACTGCTAATGCCGTTACATTAACTGGTGTTCTCGACGCAGAAATACAAGATCCGTTCGCACCTTCAACGTAATAAGTTACATTGCTTGTCACTGCCGGAGTAGTAAAGGCAACGCCTGTTCCTACAATTGACCCACCTGTTGCAGTAGTATACCAATTGTATACAGCACCAGTTTGTGTATTACTTACTGTGATGATCGCTACACTTCCTGTGCATACGCTGATATTAGCAGCATTAACCACTGGAACAGCTGGTTTCTGGTTTACGGTTACCGTAACCTTAACTCTACCACCATTATTATTACAGCCACCAGTATTTACCGCGCTCACATAATAATCAGTGTTGCTGTTTAATGCTGGCGTATTATAAGTTGCGCCTGTAAATAAAAGGTTACCACCAGTTGCTGCGCTATACCACTCGTAAGTAACACCGGCTTGAGCGTTGCTGATTACCAATTGTGTTGGCTCACCTGAACAAATGCTTGTACCTGTGTTTGCCACTACCGGATTATTCGGTAAACTATTTACGGTAACTGCAATTGCTAAGCCATTGCCCGAAGCATTTTCACATTTATTATCGCCCTTAACAGTAACATAATATGTGGTGTTGGCTGTTAATACTGGCGTGGTAAAGACACTACCAACAAATACAGAAGCAGTTAAACTTGCATCACTATACCAGGTAAATACCGAGTTGGTAACTGTTGCGCTACTTGCCGTTAATACCGCAGCTATGTTTCCACAAATTGATCTTGATCCGGTAACTACTACATCAGCCTGTACCGCTCTTGCGTTGACCACTACTGTAACCGCTTTGGCAGTTGTAGCGGTATTTTCACATTTGTTACTTCCTTTAACTGTAACATAATATGTAGTACTCGTGGTTAAAACAGGGGTAGTAAAGCTAGGACCAGCGAATGCTACACTGGTGAGTGAGGCATCATTGTACCAGGTAAATACCGGATTGGTTACCGTAGTTGAACTGGCATTAATGGTCGCTGCACCAGAACCACAAACTAAAGTTGGTGTGGATAAAGTAATATCTGGTGCAGTTGCTGCGTCGTTTACGTTTACCGTAATTGCCCTGGCTGTTGCAGCTGAGCTTTCACATCTGTTATCTCCCTTAATTGTTAAGTAATATCTCGTTGTAGCGTTCAATGCCAGTGTATTAAATGTAGCACCAACAAAAGCTATCGTTGTTAGGGCGGCATCATTATACCAGGTGAATACTGGATTGGTAACTGTTGTGGTAGTTGCCAATAGTGTTGCTCTTGTGCCGGCACAAATTGTTGCATCATTTGCGGAAACATCTGCGGTACTTGCAGCTTGAGTTACGGTAATTGCCACTGCTAATGCGCTGCCTGAAGCATTTTCACATTTATTGTCTCCTTTAACCGTTACATAATAAGTAGCACTGGCCGATAATACCGGTGTGGTAAATACACTGCCCACAAAATCTACGGAGGTTAATGCCGCATCGCTGTACCAGGTAAATATTGGATTGGTTACTGTTGTGCTGCTAGCCATTAATACTGCGGCTGCACTTCCACATATTGCTCTCGACCCGCTTACCGTTACATCTGTCTGTACTGCTCTTGGATTCACCAACACTGTGATTGGTTTTGCATTTGCAGCGGTGTTTTCACATTTGTTGGTTCCTTTAACTGTAAGGTAATATGTGGTAGTTGCTGCTAAAACAGGAGTCGTAAAGTTAGGGCCAGCGAATGCTACACTGGTAAGCGAAGCATCACTGTACCACGTAAACACTGGGTTAGTGATTGTTGTTGAACTGGCATTGATTGTTACCGCGCCCGAGCCACAAACCAGATTTGGCGTAGACGAGGTGATATCTGCTGCAGTTGCTGCTCCGTTTACGTTTACTGTAATTACCCTGGCTGTTGCAGCTGAGCTTTCACATCTGTTATCTCCTTTAATTGTTAAGTAATATCTGGTAGTAGCATTCAATACCGGTGTATTAAATGTAGCACCAACAAAAGCAACTGACGTTAATGCTGCATCCGTGTACCAGGTAAACGTTGGATTAGTTACCGTGGTAGTGGTAGCAACCAAAGCCGCCGAGGTACCCTGGCAAACTGTAGCATCGCTTGCCGTAACATCTGCAGTACTTGCTACCTGCGTTACAGTAATTGCGACTGCTAATGCATTTGCTGCGGCATTTTCACATTTATTATCGCCTTTAACAGTAACATAATAAGTTGCGTTTGTAATTAATACCGGCGTAGTAAATACATTACCAACAAAAGCTACAGTTGTTAACGCGGCATCATTATACCAGGTAAATACTGGATTGGTTACTGTTGTACTGCTAGCCGATAATACAGTGGCCACGCTTCCGCAGATCGATCTAGACCCGGTTACGGTAATGTCAGCCTGTACTGCAGCAGGGTTTACCACTACTGTTACAGATTTGGCATTTGCAGCGGTGTTTTCACATTTATTACTTCCTTTAACCGTTACATAGTAAGTAGTGGTTGCAGCAAGTGTTGGCGTATTAAAAATTGGACCAGTGAAAGCAACACTGGTAAGTGAAGCATCACTATACCAGGTAAACACCGGATTTGTTACGGTAGTTGAACTGGCATTAATAGTCACCGTGCCTGTGCCACAAACCAACGTTGGTAAAGATAGCGTAACATCAGCGGCAGTTGCTGCTTCGTTTACGTTTACAGTAATTACTCTGGCTGTAGAAGACGAGCTTTCACATCTGTTATCTCCCTTAATTGTTAAGTAGTATTTGGTAGTTGCGTTTAACAACGGCGTATTGAAGTTTGCACCAACAAAAGCCACAGTTGTTAAGGCTGCATCTGTATACCAGGTAAAGGTTGGGTTGGTTACCGTTGTTGTGGTTGCAACCAATGCCGCCGAAGTACCCTGACAAATTGTTTCGTCGTTCGCTGCAACATCTGCTGCGCCTGCAACAGGAGTTACAGTAATGGTAATTGATCTACCGGTGTTTGGCGCATTCTCACATTTATTATCACCTTTTACGGTTACATAAAAAGTAGTGGTTGCTGTTAATACTGGTGTGTTAAATACATTACCAATAAAACTAATATTGGTTAAAGCCGCATCGCTGTACCAGGTAAACACCGGATTGGTAACTGTTGGCGATGTTGCTGTTAATGTGGTACCCACGCCAGCACAAGCGCTATTATTACCATTCACAATAATATCTGTAGTGGTAGCTAAAGGATTTACAGTAACCACAACTACTTTCGCATCAGCAGCAGTATTTTCGCATCTGTTAGCGCCTTTAACCGTTACATAATAAGTGGTGGTTGCTGTTAAGCCAGTTACGGTAAATGTTGGTCCTACAAATGCGACGCTGGTCAAGGATGCATCGCTGTACCAGGTAAACACGGGTTGGGTTACAGATAAACTTGATGCCATTAACATGGTAGTAGCACCTGCACAGATCTGTGTGTTGGCCACCGTAATATCTGCTGCCGTAGCGTAAGGTTTCACGGTTACTGTAACCACCTTAACTGCATTCGCAGGGTTCTCACATTTGTTATCTCCTTTAACCGTTACATAATAAGTGGTTGTAGTGGAAAGTACCGGCGTGGTAAACGATGTGCCAACATAAGCTACAGTTGTTAATGCGGCATCACTATACCAGGTAAATACTGGATTGGTTACAGTAATACTTGAAGCTGATAATTGCGTAGTTGATCCGGCACAAACCGATGTCACACCGTTTAGGTTAATATCAGCATCTGTTGCAAAAGGATTGACCGTGATGCTAACCATTCTGATTGTTGCCGCAGTGTTTTCACATCTGTTATCACCTCTCACCGTTACGTAATAAGTAGTATTGGCAGTTAATACAGGCGTAGTAAATGTTGAACCTGCGAAAGCCACAGTAGTTAATGCTGCATCACTATACCAGGTAAATACAGGATTAATAACTGTTGAAGTAGTTGCTGTTAAGCTTACTGTAGAACCACCACAGATTGAGGTTGGTCCTGTTAGGCTTATATCTGAAGCCGTAGCAACAGGATTTATGGTAATGCTTGCTTCCTGAGCGTTTCCAGGTAAGTTTGCGCATTTATCGTTTCCGCGAACGGTTACATAATACTTAGTTGCTGCTGTAATTGCAGGTGTTGTAAATGTAGCAGATGTACTAACCACCTGGGTCAAAGCAGCATCGCTGTACCAGGTAAATAATGGATTGGTAACCGTTGCACTTGTGGCTGTCAGGGTTGTTGTACCAGAGGTACATAAAGCAGTATTTCCTGTTACAGTAATATCACGCGCTAAGGCCGCCGGAAGAACAATAATAGTTGCTTTCGTTCTGGTTGGATTACTACAGCCATTTGCGTTAACGGCTTCCACATAGTAATCATAAGTACCCACAGGCAAAGTGTTAGCCGTTGTAAAACTACTGTCATTGGTTACCAGCATGTTACCATTTGTTGCGGCATCATACCAATTGTAAGTGTTACCAGCAACCTGAACCACCGTTAAAGTAGCTGATGTATTGATACAAGTTGTTGCCGGATTGGTAGCAGCCAGCACTGGCACTGCAGGAGGTGCAATAACTGTTACAGTTACTTTTACTTTAGCAGTCTCGCAACCAGTGGCGTTAGAAGTCGCACTCACCGCATATTCATAGTTACCCGCAGCTAATGTCGGATCAGTAACAAAGGTTGCCCCATCTTTACCTGTTTGATAAGTACCTGCTAAATACCACTTATAAGTAATTCCCGCCTGAGGGTTTTGCACACTCAATGTTGCAGATGAACCTTGGCAAGCACTCACCGTTTCAGCAATTACCGTTGGCGCCACAATACTGCGCTGTGCGTAATCGAAATTAACCGAGTTAAGTGCTCCCAATACGCCAGAGTTTAACCTAAGTTCAACCCCATCAAATCTGTTGGTTGGAATAAAAGTAAGTATCGCGGAATTGCCGCCATTTAATAAATTAAAGCTGATTAATGGATTTGAAATCGAAGTTGCATCACTATTGGTGGTAGTACCCTGATAGGTAGTGAGCGTTAAGTTTGATAATAACCCAACCGAAAGTAATTGACCCGGGGTGGTTATTTTAACCTTTAAGGTATCACCCACATTTGATAGGCCAGGGAAACCCAATTGTTGAAACACAGAAGACCCCAACAAACCAACCGGAATAACCAGGCTTGATCCGGTGTTAATGTTTCCATCTATCGCCTGTGTTGGATTGATCACGCCGGCACCGATACTAATCCCACCAGCCACACCATTGGTTTGTGTAGTTGCCGCACCACAAGGCGTTGGAATAGGCGTTCCGTTAGGAACTACCGTTACCACAACCTGCGTTCTAGCTGAGGTACAGCCACCAGGGATTAAAGCTTCTACAAAGAAAGTAGTATTACTTGATAGTGGATCAGTTACATAGTTACTACCGGTAAAAATCGGCGTAGTTGCAACTGCACTATTGTACCAGTTAATTGTTACGTTTGCCGTACTTGAGGTTGCGGTTAAAGAAGCAACAGAATTTTCTGAGGTTGTAATGGCAGATGGAGTAACTACCGGAGCATCAATGTTACCGATAGTGATGGTTGCAGTTGCTTTTGCCGATGCTGTGCTACAACTGTTCACAGCCTCAACAGAGTAGCTGGTATTAGTGGTTACGTTGGCTACGGTGAAGGTTGTACCGTCTAAACCTGCCTGATAAACGTTTGCAGCATCATACCATTTATAAGTAGTTCCTGCAACAGGATTTTTCACCTGGAACACTACCGTTGTATTCAAACAAGCGGTAACATTAGGATCCAATAATTCTGGTTCAAGCGGAGCTGGATTAACGGTAACATTAACAACTGTTCTGGCGCTCAAACAACCAGATGCTGATACTGCTGCAACAAAAAAGCGCGTATTGCCGTTTAATATCGGAGTGGTGAAAATAATACCATCTTTACCAGTCTGGTAAACTCCTGCACTATCATACCATCTGTAAGTTAAAGCTGATGATGGATTATTGACCACCAACTGGGTTGTTTGTCCTGAACATGCCGTCACATTTGGCGAAACCACTTCTGGTGCCACCAATATACGCTGCGCATAATTAAAGTTAATTGAAGTAAGTACACCTAGCGCACCGCCATTTAAGCGAACCTCAACTGCATCGAAAGTAGTTGCAGGGACAAAAGTGACTAATGCCTGTGAGCCACCGTTTAATAGCTGCACATTTAAAAGGTTATTATTTAAAAATCTTGAATCCCCATTACTGTTTGTTCCAAGATAAGTGGTGATTTGCGCATTGCCCAGTAAGCTGAGGGAAAGTAATCTACCTGGTGAAGACACTAAAACACGAACAGTATCACCAAGTTTTGAAACCGAACCAAAACCTGCCCTTTGATAAACCGAGGCACCAAGCGCACCTACCGGTAACACTAAAGAAGATGCCGTTTGTGTATCATTATCAATTGCTAAAGCCTGATTGAATACGCCTGCTAACAATGCTACACCTGTTACACCGCTTGTTTGTGCAATTGCCGATTCGCAAGGAACTGGATTTTGTGAACCATTTCCATCAACCGTCACGGTAACCTGAACTCTGCTTGCAGATGTACATCCGTTAGGCGATACCGTTTCTACAAAATAACTCGTTGTGGAAGTTAGTGGTGGGGTAACATAAGTGGCACCTGAATAGATTGGCACAGTTGCATTTACACTGCTGTACCAATTAAAAGTTACCGCAGGATCTGTTGAAGTTGCTGTTAAAATTACCGTTTGGCCTGGTGCAATTGTAGCTGCACTTGCTGTAACAACCGGTAAAACCGGACGAGGATTCACCGTTACAGAAACAGTTGCCCGGTTAGCGCTTACGCAACTTCCCTGAGTTGCCTCTACATAATAAGTTACCCCTGCATTTAAAGCCGGCGTGGTTACTACAGCACCAGTAAATAATAAATTACCGCCAGTAGATGCATCATACCAGTTATAAGTAAGGCCTGCAACAGGATTGGTTATCGATAAAGTAGCTGGTGTGCCTGCGCAGTTTGCCGCTACAGTTGCCACCACCGGCATTGCCAGTGCAGGGGTAACAGTTACGGTAACCGGAATGCGGATAGGATTTGGACACGTACCTTTAGATACCTGTATATAATAAGTAGTAGTAGCTGCTAAAGCCGGAGTGGTAAAAGTTTCGCCAACAATAAGCTGTGTACCACCTGTTGGCGCATTGTACCATGCTAAAGTAGTACCACCATTTGCTGTAGCTGTTAAGGTAGCTGTGCTGCCTGCGCAAATGGTTTGTGCACCTGCAGTGATGGTAGGATTAGGGTAAACGATTGTTGCACCGAAGATATCTAAACTGGTTACTGCAGAAACCAAAGCTCCGATGCGAACCTCAACACGATCAAAGGCACCGCCAGCGGCCAGTGTAGCAGCAAACCTGTTTCCGCTTAAAAGTTGAAGATTTAGCAATGAAGAACCCAGTTGCACTGTTCTCACCACGGTAGTACCATTCAGTACGTTTACAGTGACGTTATTTAATAATTGAAGATCTAATAATCCGCCAGGTAAAGCGAGTTCTAAACGAACACTATCTGAAGCTAAACCTGCTGTAGGGAAAATTAATTGTTGATAGCCGGACGAGGCAACACCTACACCTAAAGTAATTCGGGTGGCATTGCTTAAATCACTGTCTGTTGAGTTACCTGCACCAGTAATTCCGCAGAGCAAACAGATTCCGGTAATCCCACTGTTTTGAGTATTGGCTGCATTACATGCGGTACCCGTACCACCAGGGATAACAGTAACCGTTACCGGAACGCGGCTAGCGCTAACGCAGCCTGTTGCATTTGCTGTTTCAACGTAATATGTCGTTGTTGCAGCTAAAACTGGAGTAACAAAAGAAGTTCCTGCGCCTACCTTTGTGCCACCATTTGGTGTATCGAACCAGGCAATGGTATTTCCAGTATCAGCGGTAGCTAACAAAGTGGTTGACTGACCTGCATTGATTACCTGACTATTAGTAGTTACAGTTGCTAAATTAGCCGATGGATTAACCGACACTGTTATAGCCGTTCTTGGACTAACAGCTGTTCCAGATACTGCCTCTACGTAAAATACAGTCTGCGCAGTAATTGCAGGAGTAGTAAATGTACCTGTAATATTGGTAGCCAGCGGTGTAGTCCCTGTTGAAGCATACCAGTTATATGTAGCGCCGGATTGTAAATTGCTTACCGTTAATGTTGCTGGCGAACCCACGCAAACAGTAGCCGCAGCCACAATTGGCGATTTTACAGTTACTGTTAAACCATAACTTGTAGTGGCCTTATTGCCGTTTGCATCAGTTGCTGTTAACGAAATATTGAACGTTCCACCTATTGCTGGTGTACCTGTAATTTCTCTTGTTGTGGTATTGAATGATAATCCTGCCGGAAGATTGGTTGCCAGGTAAGTATATGGCCCGGAGCCACCTGTTACTGCCGGAAGCGTTGCACCAGCATAAACATCTCCAACCACACCATCTGGCAATGTTGCAGTTGGTAAATTCAAGGCACCAATTACGTTGATGCCATAATTGTTACTTGCAGTGGTACCCTGGCTGTCGCTAACTGTAACAGCAACCACATAATTGCCAGCTTGAGTTGGCGTGCCAGTAATATCTCGGGTTGAAGGATCAAATGTTAACCCTGGCGGAAGTCCCGTTGTCGTATAAGTATATGGCCCCACTCCACCAATAGCCGCTGGAATGTTCTGAGCCGGATAAAGAATATTTTCAGTTCCATTGGCTAAAGTTGCCGGTGGCAATACCAGTGGATCAATCACTGTAATAGCGTAATTGGTTGTAGCCGTTTTTCCAGCTGCATCGGTAACCGTAAGCGGAATGGTGAAGGTTCCAGATTCAGTTGGCGTGCCTGTAATTTCTCTTGTAGACGGGTTAAATATTAAACCCAAAGGAAGGCCAGTAGCCGAATAAGTATAAGGAGTTGTTCCTCCGGTTGCCGATGGAATAGTTTGAGTTGGATAAAGTGAACCCTTAACGCCACTGGCCAGCGTTGCAGGAGGTAACAGCAATGGATCAGTTACTTCAATGGTGTAATTTGCAGTGATGGTATTACCATTTGCATCAGTCACTGTAACGGGAATTGTGTAATTACCTATTTGAGTTGGTGTGCCCGTGATCTCTCTTGTTGTTGGATCGAAAACCAATCCCGGAGGAAGACCATTAGCCGTATAAGTATATGGACCAGTGCCACCTGCCGCTGAAGGAATAGTCTGAGGAACATAAGGGGTACCAGTTAAGCCATCAGGGAGAGCAGCAGCAGATAATGTTAAGGCTGGTGTTACTGCTAAATTAAAGGTGGCCGTAACGCCGCAGTTTTTGGTGTCAGTAACCACCACAGAAAATGTTGGTGTACCTGCTGCGGTTGGCGTACCACTAATTAAGCCAGTTGCAGATAAAGTTAAACCTGCAGGCAAAGTACTTCCTGGTGCTAATGCATAGGTAAAACCTGGCGTACCTCCGGTTGCTACCGGAAGTTGTTTGTTGTAAGCTGATGCAATTGTGGCATTGGTTAAAGTTGTACCGTTGAAAATCAGTGCCGGATTTACGGTTACCACTACCGGAATACGTGTAGTGTTAGCGCAATTTGCTTTATTAACCTGAATGTAATAAGTAGTTGTTGTTGCTATCGCAGGAGTAGTTAAAGTTTCGCCTGCACCTAATTGTGTCCCACCTGCAGGTGCATCAAACCAGGTCAATGTTGTGCCGCCATTGGCTGTAGCCGCAAGTGAAGCAGTCCCTCCGGCACAAATGGCCTGAGCACCAGCTGTTACCGTTGGATTTGGATAAATCACAGTGGCACCATAAATATCTAAAACGCGTAAAGCAGAAACCGTTGAGGTGAAGGTTACCTGAACGCGATCATAAACACCGCCCGCTACAAGGGTTGCAGCAAACCTGCTTCCGCCAAGTAAAGAAAGGTTTAATGAGCCTCCGCCTACTTGAACTGTTTTTACAACGCTTGTACCGTTTAATACACGAATGGTAATATTGTTGAAAACGCTAACGTCTGCTAAACCAACTGGCAAACCTAAATCTAAACGAATGCTATCTGTAGCCACGCCTGTAGCAGGGAAAATTAACTGTTGGTAACCTGATGCCCCAACACCAACAGAGAGTTGAAGTTTTGTAGCATTATCTGGGTTCGCATCTGTTGAGTTACCGGCATCTACAATGGCACAAAGCACACAAATACCATTAATACCCGAGTTCTGCGCATTAGCTGTATTACAGGTGGTATTTCCACCACCCGTAATTACGGTAACAGTAACCGGCACACGAGTAGCACTAACGCAACCCGCAGCACTTGTAGTTTGTACATAATAAGTTGCACTTGCTTGTAAAACTGGTGTAGTGAACGACTCACCAATACCTACTTGCGTACCGCCAGTGGCCGCATTAAACCAGGTAATTGTGTTCCCGGCATCTGCAGTGGCAGTTAATGTAGCCGTTTGACCTGCATTAATTACCTGACTACTTGTAGTAACAGTAGCTAGTGTTGCAGGTGGGTTCACCGAAACAGTAACTGCAGTTTTTGAACTTACCGCCGTACCTGAAATGGCTTCGACATAATAAGTTGTTTGAGAGCTTACCGCAGGAGTAGTGAAAACGCCAGTAGAGCTGGTTTGTAAAACGGTATTGCCAGTCGGCCCATACAATCTGTAAGAAACATTTGGTATGACGTTACCTACAGTTAAAGTTGCACCCGAGCCCGAACATACAGTAGTTGAGGCCACTACCGGAGCAGTTACATCAACGCTAATGCTATATGATGTGGTTGCTTTATTATTATTTGCATCTGTTGCGGTAACCAGTACGTTATAAGTTCCACCCGAAGTTGGAGTACCTGTAATTACCCTCGTTGAAGGATTGAAACTTAAACCCGGAGGAAGATTTGTAGCCACATAGGTATATGGTGCAGTTCCGCCGTTAACGGCTGGTAAAGTTTGAGCAGGATAAGTGGTACCAACAAGTCCGTTTGGTAAATTAGCAGAAGGTAATGTTAGTGTTCCAATTACTTTAACAGGGTAAGTATTTGAAGCTGTTCTGCCTTCACTATCGGTTGCAGTTACAGAAATTGCATAATTACCTGCCTGGGTAGGTGTACCTGTAACTTCCCTTGTTGTGGCATTAAAAGTTAATCCCGCTGGCAAATTAGTGGCCACATAGGTGTATGGACCTACCCCACCGGTTGCTGCAGGGAGCGTTTGAACTGCATAAACCTGATTTTCTGAACCATCAGGAAGTGCTGCAGATGGTAGAACCAATGGATTAATAACAATAAGCGCGTAATTTGCAGTTACTGTTTTGCCATCTGTGTCTGTTGCAGTTACCGCAATGGTAAAATTACCATCAACTGTCGGAGTACCTGTTATTGCCCTGGTAATGGGATTAAATGACAATCCAGCCGGCAAACCTATAGCTGCATAAGTGTAAGGCGTTGTTCCGCCTATGGCTGCAGGAATAAACTGCGGCGTGTAAACCGACCCTTTTGTACCAACGGCAAGCGTTGCCGGAGGTAAAATAAAAGGGTCAGTAATTTTAATATTATAATTAGCCGTAATAATATTACCATTTGCATCTGTAACAGTTACCGGAATTGTATACAGACCTGGCGTTGTTGGCGTTCCCGTTATTTCTCTCGTAGCTGGATTAAAAGTTAATCCCGGAGGAAGATTTACTACCGCATAAGTATATGGTCCTGTACCACCTGCCGCAGCTGGAATAGTTTGAGTTGGATAAGTCACCCCCGTAATTCCTTCTGGTAAATTCCCTGGCACTATCGTTAGCGCAGCTGTTACGGTAAGCGTATAAGCTGCTGTAACATTACATCCTTTCGAATCGGCTGCTACAATAGAAAACGTATACACATTTGGAACCGTTGGTATACCGGTAATATTTCCTGAAGACGAGAGTGTTAACCCTGCTGGCAAAGAGCTCCCTGGAGCCAACGCATACGTAAAACCTGGTGTACCGCCAGTTGCTGCGGTAATCTGTTTATTATAGGCAGACTGACTGGTTGCGTTTGTTAAAGTCGCACCAGAGAAAATAATTTGAGGGTCAACAGTTATTACTACCGGAACGCGTGAAGATTCAGTTGTACAATTCAGGCGTCTTGCAGCAACATAATAAGTTTTGTTTGCAGTTAATGCTGGCGTGGTGAACGTTCCGTTAAAAGCAACAGTAGCCAATGGCGATCCACCATCTATATTTTCATACCACAGCAATTCATTTGTATTTGCGGTTGTTGCTGTTAAGGCAACGGGCGCATTGTAACACGCAGATAAGGCATTACTTGCAGGAGCGGTAAAGGTTGGTCTTCCGGCAGATCGTGTTAAACCATAAACATCAATCGTTTGTGTTAAGTTTGCATTAACCAGTGAGGAAAGGGTTACTTTTACCCTATCGAAAGGCTGCCCGGGAGAGAAAGGAATATTTACAATAGCGCCGTTATTGAGCAAAGCTAGTAGTTCGAGATTTAGTAACCCCGGACTCAACGCCTGTGTATAAACTTCCTGAGTTCCATTGTAGGCAGTAACCCTGATATTATTTAAAAGACCAAGGTTTAGCAGTGCTGAAGAAGTTTTAAATTTTAAATTGAAATCGTCTGTTGCGTTAGATGGAGTACTAAAATAAAAATTCTGACTGGCAGTTCCACCTACAGCCAAAACACCCAGGCTGATTTGAGAAAAATTATTTGGATCAGCATCAATCGACCGCTCGCTGTTGATTACGCCAGAATTGCCTAAACGCAATGCATCCAGGCTAATACCAGTACCTTCAAAACTAGTTGCAAATGCCTGCGCGCAAGGATCAGTACCCGAACTATGAAAAGCGTAATAAACTCGTGTACTGTTATTTGTACCCAATAATACCGTACTGGTATTATCTCTGATCACTACCCGATCATAAATTGCATTCGGCGTAATGGCCACATAAAATCGACCTAAACCATCTTTAACCAAACGAAGGTTAGGGTTGGTAAATTGTCCGCTGCTTGATCCATCTGTAACAGTTGTACCGGTAGAATTTTTAGCCGCGATATAAAAACTATGATTGCCTAATACAACATTCCCCAAAACATTGGCGAGTAAGCCACCTAAATTACCTCCCAGCAATGCATTCAATAAATCGGGATCAGAATCTATCCTGATGTAGGTAGTGGTATTTGCTGGCACGTTTGATGGAAACTTCAATTCGAGTTCACCACTATAAGCTAAAATATTTAAAGCGATACCTCCTGACGATTTTACCGTTGCAAAAGTATTCTCATCGGCAGTGATTGCATTTGTTGCATTATCGACAGTAGTAACGGAACATGGCCCTAAACCTAACAATCCGCACCCGGTAAGACTAGTAGCATTAGGCGACGCAGTTACCGAACTGGCATAAATTTTGGTTTGTGAATACGATTTTGAAAATAAGAGCGTTAATAAAATGATGATTGCAAACGTTGCCACATCGCGGAATATCCTGGCGGAGGATAGAGAGGTAAAAGTTTTCATCATGTCAGGCGTAATTTAGGGGAACTTAAGTTTTAGCTTATATACTGTCTATAGAGAGTATACTATACATTGTGCTGACAAATCTACATTTCGGGAAATTACCTGTATTATCCATTTCTATTCATTGTTAGACGGCGCCAACCTGTTCATTTCATTCATACTTGCATTTGTTACTAAAATGATTTCTCGTATTGTGAAATTTTGATGAGATTAGCGAAGTCATCATCTCTATATTTAATGAACTCAAACGAACTCCTTATAGAACTCAGGAAGTTTGTACTTACAAAGTCAGGATTAAGGAATATAGACCCTGCCCATTGTAAAGTCATTTCTGAGTATGTATTCCAAGAAACCAAAAACTATGTTAGTGAAACCACTATCAAACGTTTCTTTGGTTTTGCCAATACGCTTCATAAATTTTCTTTGTTCACATTAAATAGCTTATCTCAATATATTGGCTATTCAGATTGGGATGCATTTACAAAGGATAAGCAGAACAGCATCACCGTATCACAAAGCCTATGGCAAACACTGAAGCTGAAAGCGCAGGCCATTACAGATTTATCGCTGGTAACTAAAAAAAATAACTCAGGCGTTCCCTTTGAATACACCGCTAAAAGAAGTTTCTACTATCCGGATTTTGATTATTTCTTAAAAAACAATTACCAGTTTGCTACGGTAAGTGCACAACCTGGCCATGGCAAATCCATTTTAATCGCCCATCTGGTTGAGCATTTTTTCAATTCAGAAAATGCGTTGTATAAAAACGATATTGTTTTACTCATCAATCCAAACACGATCAACTCTGCTATTCAGGCAGGACTGACATTAAAAGAGTGGTTTCAAAAAGAATTTAATTTTGGAAGCGTAAGTGAACTCATTACCTATTTAAAGAATAATCCAAATCACAAAGAAGGTCGCTTTGTACTGGTGATTGATGGTATAGACGAATACTTGTCTCATAGTGATAGATTTAAATTATTCATCGATTTTCTATATAGTGTAGAGGAGAACAATTTCTTTAAGATAGTAATAAGCTTACGTACCAATACATGGATCAACCTGCAACCGATTCTAACAGGATCTGCCTTTTTAACTAAAACCTGGTACACAGGCGTATTTTATGATGAAGATACCTTATGCAATGTACCTCCACTTAGTACGAAAGAGATTTTATATACACTGAGTCATATCGAGAAAAAGCTGATTACCATAGATGATATCAGCCAACCCCTCATTACCCAGTTTAAAACGCCGTTTTGGCTGCAGGTTTACTATAAACTAATTAGCGAAACTAAAACACTGGAATTATATGATCCGCTCTTATGCTATGAGCTAATTAATTATTTTTTAGAACAGAAAATATTTTTAGCTAAAAAAAGTACGGAGAAAATTTACCTGTTAAAGAAAATAAGCAATCATATTTCTGTTGGCACTAAGGGCTTACGGGTGGCTAAAGAAAATGTAATCAGTTACATCAGCTCCTACCCCGAAGCGTATGAGGAATTATTATACACCGGCATTTTAATACAGGAAAAGCGCTTAAGCACGGCCATTCCTACCGAGGTTATTCGTTTTCTGAATAATGATATCTACACCTATTTTGTGTTTATTCAAATCACAGAAATTTTCGAATACCGGTCAAGCAAAGCATTCTTCGAGTATATCCTGCAGAACTTCTCTCCAAAAACCACATTACGCAACAATATTCTAAATTGGTCTATTAGATTCTGCGTGAACAGGAATGAGATTGCAGCATTGAAGAACATATTGAAACTTCCTTTTTCTAATGAGGAAAAGAACAATGGATTTGATTTTATTTGTTGTGTTGCAAAATATGAACTCAGCAAACCAAACTGCAAATTCAATAAGCAGAATATCGGCCAGGATTTTATAGACCTTATGGCTTCGGGCAGAACCATGAGTAGGTTGTACAAAGAAACCATTAAAAACATTTCTGATAATGTATTGAATGAAGACGTACAAATTATGTTGCACATTATTGAGTGCAATATCGCCTTAATAGATATCGATAAGGTATCGTTAGTTAATGCAATGCAATTGCTAAAGCGGAACTATAAACGCCTGAATGAACTTTTCCCTATTAATCCTTATGACCTAATCTTATACTTTTATAATAACCTCATCAATAAGCCTAATGAAGGCAGGTCGTTAGAAGAGAAAATTATTAAACTCTGCCATCAAATAGATAGGACACCGTCACTTAACAATGATGCACTTACCACTTCAGAAATGCTTTGCTTCCGCTTGGTTTTGCTCACGTTATTTGCCCAGAAAAACTACGCAGAATGCCACCGTTTCATCATGGCGATATTAAATAAATACCCAAATATTTTCTACCTGAGAAATTCGGTGTTTTCGCCATTTTTACTCATTCAGCTAGGGCATACCTACCTTAAACTTAACTATTTTAAGAAAGCACAGCGAATTGTAGACTTCCTTGAGAAAATTATTGAGAACGACTACACCTATTACACCAAGTTTATTTCGGTTTCTTTTTTTGTGTTCAAAGCGAGTTTTCATAACTGTACCCATCACTATGAACAAGCTGTTATAGAAAGCGACCTTGGCCTGACCATTGCAGAAAAAGACGATTTTAAAATGTTAGAGGTTGCACTTTACCTCTTAAAAATCGACTCGCTTAAGCATTGCGATGATTCTGAAGAGGTATCTAGTGTGATTAAAGAATTGTTAAACTTTTTATCGCATCATAAAATCTCAATGCCAGATTATTCCAATTTAAATGGCGGAGAATTTGAGCAAACCTTTAATGTTTTAAAATCTTATCGCAAATAAAAAGCCTGTTGAAGTTCATCAACAGGCCATATGAAATTCAATATTATCTATTTAATCAGGTTGTAAAGTTCATCCAGTTTTGGAGATAATACAATCTCAATTCTTCTGTTTTTACTTCTGCTCTCTGCATTTGTATTGGCACCCAATGGTTGAAACTCTCCTTTTCCGGTTGCCGTCATCCTTACACTTTCTACCTTTTCATTTTCAGTCAGATAGCGTACGACTGATGTCGCCCTCAACACGCTTAAGTCCCAGTTATCTTTAATCTGTCCAAGATTATTTATTTTCTGGTTATCTGTATGACCTTCAACTGCGATGTTAATTTCAGGTTGTTGTTTTAAAACATTTGCCAGTTGTGTTAAGGCTTGTTTACCTTTCTCATCAATGATGATACTTCCCGATGGAAACAGAAGCTTATCTGTTAAAGAAACATATACCTTTCCATTTTTAATTTCTACTGTCAAACCGTTTTTTGTAAAGCCTAATAACGCTTGCTGAAGCTTTTCTTTTAATGAATTGGTAGCCTCATCGCGTTTGCGCAACACCTCTTCTACTTCTTTTAATCGCTTTTCTCTAGCCGCTAAATCACCAGACAGCTTTGTAATTTCATTAGTGGAATTATTTTTAAGTTTTTTATAACTGGCATCAACATCATTATAGCTATTCTGCAAATCTCTTAATTCCTCAGCCATTAAAGTGGTATCTTTTTTTAGCTTAGCCAACTCTTTTTCAAGATTTTCTATTTTAACAGTACCTTCATTAAATGCAGTGTACAGCGAATCTTTACTTCCTAATAGTGCTTTGTACTTCTTCGGAGATAGAACAACACAGGAAGTTATAGATGACATTAATAAAAGCACTGCAAAAGCTAAAAAGGTATTTTTCATATTATAAAAAAGTATTTAGTGGTTATTATGAAATTAAACATCAAAATCACAGCATTAAAAGGCATTGAAATTAGCTGGTGCTGAGATTGAGTTATCAACCTCAAACCGCTATTCAGAATTAAAACTGCCTACTAATCTACTGATCAATTGCATTCCGTAAAAATGCAATTAAAGGATATACAGTTCTAAAAGAACTTATCAACTTATTAACGAGCGTAGGCTTAAAAAATTCTTCATCAGCAAGTTCCATCGTGGCTTCGAAACTTTTAAGTTTTAAAAATTCAATGTTAGGGTCTGCAGGGTCGTAGCCTTTGGGTGCATTCTTCAATGCATTTGATGTCCCTAATTTGAAAGTGTTTTTAAAGTCTTTGTTATTAATAATTCCCTTAAAATCAGCAACATTATAATCTATTTCTTGCCTGATGAGTTTAATGTGTGGTGCTTCCGGCATCCAATATCCACCCGCTATAAAACTTTTACCAGGTTGAATATGCAGGTAATAGCCTGGTTCGTTGCCGCCCTTACTTTTTGCAGAAAACCAAACGCCAAAATTATTCTTATAAGGATCTTTATTTTTACTAAAACGAACATCGCGATAAATTCGCATTAAGCTTTTTTTTGCATCAGTTTCTGCAGAAATTAGTGGATCCACTTTTGAAAGTTCCGGAATTATTGCAGTAACTAAATTTAAGGCATCTTGCTTGGCTTCTTCATACCGGGGTTTATTCTCGGCAAACCATTCCCTGTTATTGTGATTTGCAACATCTTTTATAAATTTTAGCGTTTCTTTCTTTAGCATAGTTAAGGTGATGGAGATAAGCTGGTTTGTTATCTTATTCAATAATCGCAGTGAAAACAGTTCAATTGCTTAAATGTTGGCAGAAATAAGAAATATCGGGGATAACTAAGTTAGTTACTGATCGTAATATGGCTTATACTTAATATTTGGCGATAGGATATGCAAGAGGATGATTCTCGAATACCGGTAATTGAATGGATATAGAATAAAACAGCCGGCGAAAATTACAATCAGATAATGCCAGAAGGTATCATCAGTTAAAGGGCCAAAAAGCAAATATGTGGCGAAACTGGCAAGTAGCATTTCAATCACATTCATCGCATAGCTAACATACATTGCTGCATAAAAATAACCTGGTTCAATTTCTATCCGTTGTGCACAATGGCTGCAGATTACTTTGGTGTGCTGAATATTCCATCCATACATACTGCCTGTAAAGATATCGCCTCTCCGGCAATGTGGACATTTACAGTGTACAATAGCAGAAAGTTTTGAGGTTTGCCCGGACATAGACTAATTCAAATGAAATGGCTCTTTTTTCATTTCTAAATGAACATTTTTCTTGCGGTATTTTTTATACCAAACCACACCCACTATTATCGCCATGAGGTATGGGATAGCCAATAGATACAGTACGCCTGTATTCAAACCGGCAGAAACTGTATTCCCATTTTTATTACCCTGCTCTGCATTAATACTGCACATGGCACATTGGGCATTAACTTGTAAAACCGTTACAAAGTTTAGTGCCGCCAGAAATAAGATAAAAACAATTTTCTTTTTCATGTTTACAAATATACTGATTTAACGATTGGAGCAAGTTAAAAATTATGTCATAAAAAAACCCTCGCTGATGAAGCGAGGGTTTAATGGGAGGGTACGGTATTTATTTCAATAAGAATGTCATTACAATTGCTGGGTTTTCCACACTTGTTACTCTGCCATATAGTACTCCCCCACTTGAAAAATAATCAAAAACGACGCTATTGTTCAAAATAAAAGTATAAAATCTGGCTAGTGGCCCAGATACATAACCACCAGAAGGAGCAGAAAACTGCGAGAATTTATATACACCATTTGCTGTTGCTGTATAACTGTAAGAAGATGTTGTTACCCATCCTCCGGTTTCAGTCGGACCACTCTGGCTACTTCTACCATTAATTACAAATCGCTTATTTGGAACATTCCAATCTAAATCAATTCTTCCATAATTGAAAGCGAAGCCACCTGTTACAGCCGGGATTAATCCATTATGATAATAATTTAAGATGTCAGCTCCAGCTGCTGATGTGCCTGGGTAAATTGTTTTATATTCAGATCTCAAACCTGCATATTTAGAACCAAATAATAGGTTAAGCGGAACTAGAGGAACAGCTGAGTTTTTCACGATATATTCTTTTCCAGTGGTATCGTAAATTGCTAAAGTATTTGGGTCTTTCCAAGACAGACGAACAAACTTTTGTCCGTTCCAAATTAATCCGTCACCAAGAATAGACGCACCATTTATTGTATAGGCAAATTTGGCATTCGCAGATACAATGGTATTTCCATCTGCTAAAACACCTGTTAAATCTACTCTTTTTCCTGAATTAAGCGAATTTGCAGAATTTAATGTTAAAGTTACATTCAATGTCGTTGTACCAGAAGCTATCTCAATATAGGGATTGGCGTTTGAAACAAAGAAGGCTTTGAATTTATCAATAAGTGTTTTCAGCTGAGCTGATGTGTAAGCAGTTTTCTGTGCTGTAGTTGCCTTCACCATCTTTAGTACCTGACGATATTTTTTACCAGTTAGTACTAAACTATCTCCACTTGATCGCTCAAACAAAAATTCAACATCACTTCTAAAACCAGTTGCTCTTTCTCCACTAAATACACTTGGATCAGGATCGCTTAGTAACGAGATATAATTATAGGTATCGAAAATTAGTTCAGCACCTGCATTTCCTTTAACACGATATGTAGATGGCGCCACAACCGTCGCAGCTTCATCACTCATATCGCCAATCATCTGTACCACTTGGTTTGTTCCGTCAAAGGCCATGTAAAATCCATATCCCCCACCAGTTAGCGTTGGCATTGTGGCAATCCACCCATTCGGAGATGAAGTTAGGATGTTATTGAGTTCTGCGATCGATTGGTTCATCCTAACTTCCGGGCGATCATCAAAATTTAATTCTTCTTCCTTTTTACAGCCTGCAAATGCCAGCAAAACCATAAATAAATATAATATCCTTTTCATGTTATAGTGTTTGGCCTAAAAGTCCATAGAAATTATTAGTTGGGGCACCCTGAACATAAAAGCCGCCATATGAGTTATAGTTAGCTGCATTAATGCTCGCCGGTAACCAATCAGCAATAAACGTTTTACCAGTTAGATACGCTTGGATAGTATTTGCAAAAGCTGCTGTAAATAAAGCACCATTGCCAAATGTGGTACCTGTTGCATTGGCAACTTTTGTAAAGGTTACTGCACCAGTAGCCGTATTTACGTTATAAGTGAATGAGTAATCGCCAAAGTACTGAGTAGTTGCATTCGAAAATGCGCCACGTACTGTTAGTACAGTCGGCGACTCAAATCTTAGTTGCACAAAATCCAGATGATACTTTTGCGTAGCACTATAGGCCAAAACTGCAGCTTTAAACGCATTGTAAGGAGCTCCAAAATCTGAAGATATACCATTCGCTGCATAAATTCCATCTTCCAAATTAATTGTTACAGTTTTAAATAAATTCTGTCCCATCCAATAACGGAAACTTGCCTGCTGATAATTATATTGGTTGCGAACAACATTTTGAACTTCCATTTGCAACGATCTAAAATCAATGCCCATGTTTGTGAAATATTGTACAACGCTTGCTTCTTTAGCTTTCAAAGCCGCTTTACCTATTGCCGTTGAACTATTGGCTCTGGCATCGAACCAAGCTTGTCCCCATACTAAAAGATGCGAAACAGTTTCTGCAAAATCTTCGCCAGGTTGACTCGAAGCATAAGGCGTAACATAACCATTATCCCTGGCGGTTGCATCTGAAGTTGATGTCCATGTTGCCAAATAAGTCGATTTTGTAATAAGCTGAAAATCTTCCGGCATAGGTACAATTTGGTTTAGTGTATGGGTAAATTCATGATGAATCGTTTTTAATTTACCAACTACATCACTTGCATTATTAACATTAAAATCATTTAATGCATAAATAGTGATATTTCTACCAGCAGCTGCGGTGGCTAGTGTATAGGAACCATCTGGATTAAAAGAGCCGGATCCAAATAACACAAATTGCTTTGGTATCATTTTTTTTATAAATGCCACTCCTGCAATTTTTCGGTATGGCAGGATGAAACCATCCAATACGGTCTGCATTTGTGGTTGAATTTTATCAACTTTCACTGAAGAAACATCACGATCATCTCCATGATAGAAACGGTTATAGCGGTAAATGACATCAATATTGTATTCGTCAACAAAGGTAGATGTCAACCATTTATCAATCGCGGTATTTGCTACCGGATTATCGATGTTATATTGACTGAAATCAACATCTAAAGCATCCTCTTTTTTGCACGAACTTGCTAAAACAACGATTAGAAGTATAGCCAATAATTTAAATATATTCTTTTTCATAATTTCGCTATTATCTTGGGTTTAGTGGAATATTTGAAAGCAAAGCCTCTTGAGGAATTTGGAAAACCCTACGAAGATCGTTAGGCCCCAGCTCGTCAAAGCTTTCTACACCTGCTGCATTGTATTTGTTATGTTTAACCGTTAAACCATGACGAATGATATCTAACCACCTCAGGCCCTCCTGTAAAAATTCTGCCTTTTTGCTCTCCAAAATAAATTTTATCAGTGCCTGTTTTGGGTCTGAGAGGCTATAAAAATTACTGATTCTTGTTAGAGTAGCAGCATCTGAACTGGCACTATAATTACTAATTTTTGTGCTTAAAAATATATTCATATCGCGTAGTGCGTTATCAAACTGACCTAACTGGGTGTATGCTTCTGCCCTGTTTAAAAGTGATTCATCAATAGTGAGCAGTGGCGCCATTAAGTAAGGAAAACCGATATCTGCACCCGGGCTGGTACGGTGAAAGTATTCATTGAATTTATAAGTTGTATAGTGCGGTACACCATATGATAAGATTTTGTCAGCACGCGGTTTACCTGTAAAGTTAGCCGCAGGATTAAACATCATTACCAAGTTAATACCGTAACCATATCTTGGGGTATACTGCCTTTGCCATCCAGAATACTGTTCTGCCAGTAACAATGTAGCCTTCTGGTCTGACCTGGTAAACATTGCCTTAAAATCTTCTGTTCCAGCTGCCCTGTAAGTGCTATTTACGGGTCTTAAATTGTTAAAAAAATCTCCGCCAGAAACAGTAGCCGATGATTCATTAATTACCTTTTGCCATTCACCCTTAAACAAGTAAAAACGCGAAGCGAATGCATGCGCAGCTGCTGGCGTAAAGTGGAACTTTGGAACCTGATAGGCTGTGGCTGATAATAGCGCCATACCCTCAGTCAAATCCTTCTCTATCTTCTCGTAGGTAGACTTCACCGTACCTCTTTCATATTGAACCAACACTTTGGTTTCTGGAGCTGTAACATAAGGAATACCAGGTGAATCATTCGTTCCTCCTATTACATAAACTTTAGAGAAAAAGGTAACCAACATAAAGTGGGCATAAGCCCGAGCAACAAGCGCTTCACCTTTATAGGGTAAAACCGCATTACCAAGGTTATTTTTTTCTATAGCTTCTAATGCCTGGTTTGCAGCAGCAATCGCTTCATAACAACTATTCCAATAAGAAGTAGTTGAACCAGTAGCATCGCCAATTACATCCTGCCAATTATAAGGTCTGCTAATGACCTCCTCTAAACTACCAACACCGCTACCTTTATCTTCAGCGTTATCTGAGGCAGACTCTGAAAAATGGTAATAATCGCGACCAGGATAGGCAGTAGTTACTAATTGAGCAACTTTTTCTACTGTATTTATTTCTGTTCTATTGTCTGGTTCTGTATCTAAATATTTATTGCACGATTGTGTAGAAAACATCATACCTAAGCCGAACAATAAGATTTGTATCTTATTTAATTTCATAATTTTATTTTTAAAATCCAACCTTTAATGATAATGTGTACTGTTTTGGAATAGGTAAAGCGACACCACCTGTTCCAAAAAACTCCGGATCTTGTCCGTTTAGCCGATCATCAGAATACAGCAGCGCAATGTTATTTCCGATTAAAGAAAGAGAAGCATTTGACATTCCCAGCTTTGAAACCCATTGTTTAGGAAAATCATAGCCCAGCGATATCTGTTTAAACCGAATGAAATCACCCTTGGCTACCCTTTCGGTTGAATAATTGTATAGGTTATATGGATAAACTGCCCAAACGGTAGAGCCATCTGCATCTTTAACCGTTTGATTAATATCATACGGATCGAGCAAAGCCGGCACGTTTGTAAAAGCTTCATCGCCTGGCTTGATCCATCTGTTTAACATATCTTTAGACATAGAATAGATATCTGAATATGATGCTTGGTAGGTTGGATCTAACCTTACATAATTTCCGGTTTGGAAAGTAAACAAGGTTGATAAGGTGAAGCTTTTGTATCTAAACTGATTGTAAAAACCACCAGTTAACTTAGGATCAACAGGACCTTCATACTTTAGATGCTGCGTATTATTGCTTTGTAAATTGATATAGGTATTTCGCTTTCCATTTTCATCAATATAATATGGAAAGCCCCTGTCATGATCTAACCCATCAAATTGAATGGAGAATAATCCCCTTTGCGCATAGCCTTTCAGCACACCCCCGTCAGCATCTACCAAGCTGAAAATATTGGGGCTCACCTCTAAATTTGTAATTTCATTTGTGTTATAGCCAAAATTCAAATTAGTTCGCCATCCAAAATCGCCTATTTTCACCGGCGTTCCGCCAATAGTTAGCTCCAAACCTTTACTTTTCATCCCAGCATAATTTGCTGTTTTCTCAAACTGACCACCAATTCCAGAGGTTCTGATAGAACCTATTAAGTCGAAAATATTTCTTTGGTAAACATCGACTGTTACATTGACCCTATTTTCGAAAAATGCTAAGTCGGCGCCAATATTTAATTCCTTATTTTTCTCCCAAGTAAGTTCAGAGTTTTCTAAACCTGAAATGTAGGTTGCTGTTTCTTTTTCATTATCATAAGGCCTTCTAGTTACTTGGTTATAATAAACAGCAGAAGAATTTCTTGCATTCCCAATATTGGCTGTTAAGCCATAGGTAGCCCGCAAAGCGGCAGCAGCGAAGATCTTACTATCTTGTGGCCAGAAAGCTTCTTTATTAATGAACCATTTACCAGAAATATTCCATGTTGGCAGCCACCTTGCAGTTCTACTTTTGCCCATCTTATTTGAACCATCCAAACGAGTAGAAGCGTTAATTGTATAACGTTCTTTGTAGGAATATGCGCCATTTAATAAAAAGCCAGTAAACCTATCATAAGTGTTGCCCATTCCAAAATATGGAAAGCCAGATTCCTGTGCCCATTTGAAATATTTATATGCCGAATTAACAATTCCACCGTTTTCATATTGATATCCAACTCCATCAAAATTTTCGGCTTGTCTATCCGTATAACGTACCTCCATCAATCCTAATCCATATAAATGATGGTCACCATTGAAAATTTTATCAAAAGTTAGTTTCTGGTTGAAATAGTAGTTTTTTAAATTATCTGTTTTCGTGTTGTAAAAACCGCCTTCGGGTAATACAGTTACAGGTAACCTTGTAGGGTCTTCCGGGTCTATATATAAATATTTGTTAGATCCAATAGTGGTCGCATCAGAGGTATTGCGATAAGCTAATACCATATTTGCATTTTCCAGGATATAATGCTGGCGTTCCGTTTTCGCAAAACGATAAGCTGCATCTACCGAGTAATTTAAAGATGGTGTGATTTGATACCTCAGCCCACCTTGCACTTTAAAATCAATTTGACCCAACTTCAGGTAATTATTATCGATCTCATGAAGAATGTTAAAAGGAGAAAAATTTCTAGTGAAAAATTCCCTGTTTCCATTTTCATCATAGGCCGTCATCGTTCTACTTGTATTTAGCGCGTAAGAATATGGATTGATATCAAAATCTCTTGAAAATTTTCCATATACTGGATCCGAAGTTCTTTCTAATGTTCCAGGGGCCCTTTGATCTCGGACAGAACCATTGGCTAACAATTCAAAACTCAACTTATTACTCATTTTTCCATTAATCCTAAAATTGCCGGTAAAGCGGTCAACATTATTACCAATTGTCTGACCACTATCATGCAGATAAGAAGTCGAAGCATAGGTTTGAAATTTTTCTGTGCCTGATGTTATGCTCATTGAATGTTCTTGAAGGAGCGAGTTCTTAAAGAGCACATCAAACCAATCAGTATTTGCATTCGCATACCGTTTCAAAAAGTTACTTCTACTCTGAATATCGTTTCTAAGTGCAAAAGAATCTGTTGATGGATTATAATCATACAAGGAATTATACATCTTATAAAACACACCACCATCTGATCCTCTAGAAGCACTTGTATGTTGGAAAAAACCTTTATTTTCTAACTCGAATAATACCGACATCTGATCTCCCGAGTTCAGGATGTCGAAATTATCATAACTAGGTTTAAGATAGGTGGTGAAATTCCCGGTATAACTAATTTTTGGAGCACCATCAGTGACTCTACCTTTTTTTGTAGTAACCACCACTACCCCATTCATTGCACGGGCACCATATAAAGCCGTTGCAGCAGCATCTTTCAAAATCGTGAAACTCTCAATATCATCCGGGTTTAAGCCGGCTACAGAAGATCCTATAAGTGTATTGGCATCTCCAGTAGATAGTGCCTCATTTGAAATATTAACTACGTCTTCTAATATAATACCGTCTACAACCCACAGTGGCTTATTATCTCCGGATAACGAGGTGGCACCCCGAACACGGATTTTTGGTGCCGCTCCAAATGTACCTGATACGTTTTGTACAGAAACACCCGCTACCTGCCCCTCCAACATTCTGGAAACATCAGGAACACCATTTCTTTGTGCATCAGAAGCTTTCACCAAGGTTGCAGAACCTGTAAACAATTTCCGATCAATATTCTGATATCCAGTTGAAACCACATTCACTTCCTTAAGCTGCTCGGAATCTTCCATTAAGACTGGGTTGATAGAGGTTTTACCGGCAACCTCTACTTCAAGTGTTTTGTAACCAATGTAGCTGAAAACCAATGTGGCGTTATCCGGTATAGTAATCGCATAATCCCCTGAATTATTGGTCGATACTGCATTTGCTGCACCTTTTTCACGAACGCTTACGCCTGGAAGTACCGCACCATTTTTATCTCTTACTTTTCCTGTTACTTTTACAGCAGCAAAGTAATCAGCTACCTTGTCAAAAATTGTTTTATCCTTCGGCTTAATTAAAATTGTTTTGTCTTCAATACTGTAGCTCAATTCCCTCCCGTTCACAATTTTTGCCATTACCTCCTCAATGGAAGCATTTGTGAAATTGGCGTTGAATGTAGCATTACTTTTGATGCTGTTTGTTGATAGTAAAACATCGTAACCAGATTGCTTTCTGATTTCCTTGATCATCCGCGCTAATGTTACATTCTTTCCTTTTAGTGTAACAAACTGGCCAAATGAAGCTGCACTAACCTGCATCAAAGAAGTAAGCATTATGACCGTAATTAACTTCATCATCAATAGTAATTTAGGTATGTAGCGGCGATGCGTACATAAAATTCTTACATAAATTTTGTACATTTAATAATCTGTTTTTTTGCGAACACAAGATTGTTTAAGCTCAAATTGTGCTTCGCGGTTATCGAAGAAATAATTAATTTTTTATCGATTCCGGTTTACCGGATTAGCCAGACAGATAACTAAAGGGGTGTTGCAAGCACTCCTTTGTTATTTACTTAGCTTTCGATCGTCAGGAGGGTTGTTGAAGTGTTGTCATAGTAAGTTTAGGTTATGGTTAAAAGGTTTTAGTTAATATATTTTTATAGATAAAGGATAGTTACTTCTTCATCTTTTTTCATTTACTTCTTAAAAATCGTGAGCTTATCTTTTTCAATCTCAAAACGAACTTCCCCAGTCTGTTCGAATTTTCTTAACACCTGAGAGATCTTGTCGAATCTGCTTACTGTACCATAGTACACTACATCTCTGGCTTCGGGATCTGCATATTCTACCTTCACATTATACCATCTGGCAATTTTACGCATAATGCTTTCCTGCCTTTCATTATTGAACATAAAGTAGCCGTTTTTCCAGGCAATAGATTCATCCGTATCTACATCATTAATACGAATTCCTGTAGACGATAATACAGACTGCTGGCCGGGCTTGAGCATTTCAGAAGCTGAAATATTGCTAACATCAGAGATCCGAATACTGCCTTCCAATAAAGTAGTTTTGGTAATATGCTCATCAGCATAACTATTAACGTTAAAGTGCGTACCGAGAACTTCTAATTTCTGTTCTGGAGTTTCTACCACGAAAGGGTGTTTGCTATCCTTTGCAACTTCGAAATACGCCTCGCCTTTTAATCTCACTTTCCGAACAGGCGTTGAACCGATATTTATTGGATATTCTAAGGAAGACGCTGCGTTAAGCCATACTGTAGATCCGTCTGGCAACCTGATCTGCCATTCGCCACCGTTTGGCGTGGAAATTACATTTACCCCCTGATCATCTGCGGTTGTGCCAACTTTCTCAATGTTATAAACGAGCTTGCCATTAGCAGTTTTTGAGATTGATAAACCAGCTTCTTTAATCAGTTCTCCATTAGCAATGTCGTTAAGTGATATCTTCCTGCCATTTGCCAAAGTGAGTATTGCTTTATTTCCACCAGGCGCAATATCTGTTGCTAAGGTGCGGCGGCGGTTCGTATCATGATAAAAATATAACGTTGTTGCCAATCCGATTAGCAGAACAGCTGCAGCAGCCAATTTAAAATGATTGAAGCAAAGGTATTTTCTTCGAACATTTGGTTTATCAACTGATAAAATTCGATTCACTACCAGGTTCCATCGGTCTTGCTCAGGCTTGTGAAGGGCTACCGATTCTTGCTCAGAATCAAACGCCTTTAACAGGTCTGCAATTTCGTCAGAAACGAGCGTGGGATGTTCCTCAATAAGATTAAGTAATTCAGTTTTTTCAGCCGTGGCCAATTGACCAGACTGAAACTGCGAAACCAAATACTTTACTCTTTCTTCCATAGATCTTATACTAAGAAGCACATTAAAGAAATAAGGACTATCGCTTATCGAAGTTTTTTCGAATTATTTTATTATTCGGATAAAAACAAGCAAAAAAAGCGCAATGCCATGCTGAATGAGATTTTCGCGGATATTTTTCAGGGCGGTTACAAGAGTATTTTTGACGGTACTCGGAGAAACGCCCAATATGTCTGAAATTTCTGGGATAGTTTTGCCTTCCCCCCTACTCAATTCATAAACTTTCTTTCGTTGTTGGGGTAATTTATCAACCGCGGCCGCGACTATGCGATTAATTTCATTCAAATGAATTGCATCCATGGTACAATTTTCCGTATCAGAATGAGCATTCTTTAATAAATCAATCGCTCTTTCTTCTTTAAGTTTTTTCCGGACATGACTTAAACACTCATTTGAAACGTATTTATAAAGATAGGCCTTAACATTTTCTACCTGTTCAAGTTTGTCACGGTTTAGCCAAATGCGCAAAAACGTATCTTGAATGATCTCTTCGGTTGCATGTTCAGATTTAGTGAATTTATAAGCAAAAGATTGTAAAACAGGGAGATACTTAAAGAAAAGGATAGAAAAGGCCTGTTCGTTTCCAGCCACAATCTCGGTAATTAGCGCTCGCTCTTTATCAATCTCCTTAAAGGCCATATATCAATTGGTCATCGTTTGTTACTCAATAAGTAAAATAGAGGATATCAATAGAATTTATCCAGACAACTGTTTCAAGTTGCTAGCGGACAAGCCAATAATACAAAATATTGCTTAAATTATTCTGAAAACAATTTAAAATATGTTTAGTATTGATAATATGGCGAAATCATCAGGTAAACCACTACACCAGTAATGGCCACATATAGCCATAAGGGAAATGTGATTCTTGCAATTTTACGGTGCTTATCAAAGCGTTGAGCCAGTGCCCTTACATAGGTAACCAATACCAGTGGAATGATAGCAATAGAGAGTAAAATATGAGTTAGAAGTATAAAAAAGTAAGCATATTTAATTGCCCCCTCTCCACCAAATTTTGTGGAAGGAGTAGTCATATGATAAGCGATATACATCACCAGAAATAATAGTGAACAACCTATCGCTGATTTCATCAGGTTTTGGTGAAGTGCAATTTTACTGTTTTTGATTGCCCAAACTGCGATAACTAGTAACACAGCTGTAATACCATTAATGGTGGCATAAATAGGTGGCAAAAAAGGGAGTGTTGGCGCATCAATACCCAGATCTTTTAGCTTTACCACGAATAAAAATGCAACTGCTACAGGTATGAAGATAGAAAGAATGATGATCCACTTGTTGTATTTTTTTTCAATAGAAGTATTTTCCATGCGCTTGGAATATTATTTTTAGTGACGGCTGAAAAGCCATGTTATTTAATAATGAATAACCAATGGATTAAGTTAATCAATCCGTAAAAGGCAGATTATCGCCCGTCTTTCAAATTCCTTAGGTATTCGGCAATTAGTACTTTGATCTCATCTTCTAATCTGCCAGTAGCTTCCGGACTATCCGTTTCATAAATGCCGCGAATGCGATGTTGTACATCAATTAACAAGATCTTATTGCTAAAAATGTAACGGGAGGGTTCTTCCCTGTCATCTCTAATCACATCTAACAATAAGCCTTTACGAATAAGTGGGTAAGTAGCATTGGTGTCGCCAGCAAGAACATTCCATTTCTCTGGCTTAGCGCCCAGCTGCGCGGCATAAGTTTTTACATCCGTTAATCCAATAGGATTGACCGCTAGGCTTAAAAACTTAACAAGCGGTTTCTTTTCATAACCTTCAGATAATTGTTGTAAGTACTTAGTTACTCCGGGGTTACTTGCAGTGGTATTAACTAGATTGAGTACCACGATCTTGTTTTTTAGTGAAGCCCAGGAAACAGTATCTCCAATCTGGTTTGCCAGTTTAAAATCAGGTATCAGATGATAAATCGTATCGGCGATCTTCTTGCCTTTCACAGTATGGAAGGTGGAAGCAACGACTTTCTCGCCAAATATCGGAAGGCTTTTATATCTGTTCTTTGCGAACTGTGGCAATAAGTAAAAAAACAAAAATCCCGGTACAGCTAAAATGCTTACCAGGATTAAAAGTTTTTTTATGGAATTACTTTTCATTAATGATTCATCATGTGGATATTCAAAAATCCACCTTCAATTAACATCAGCACAATAAAGTAAATGATGAAAATAAATGACACGGTTAGAGAAAGTTGTAATCCTAATTTCTCGTACTTCAAGTGCATAAAATAAGCAACGATATAAAACGCCTTGATTAAAGTTAAAATGATATAAACAAAGTTACCAATTGAGTGAGACATGTAGCCATTAGGTAAAACCCAAAGTGCAACGATAAACTCAATAACAGTAATTAATAAAAGGATACCGAAAACTTGCCAGATTTTACCCTTAGATAAACCTGCGTGCTCTTCGTGCCCCTCTGTATGTGCGTGATGTTCTGACATAATAATATTTTATAAGAATGATAAATTAAACCAAATAGAAGAATGTAAATACAAACACCCAAACTAAATCAACAAAGTGCCAGTATAAACCAACTTTTTCAACCATTAAATAATGTCCCCTTTTTTCAAAAGTCCCGTTGATGGTCATAATTAAAATAATGATATTGATTACAACACCGCTAAACACGTGGAAACCGTGGAAACCTGTAATTGTAAAGAATAAGTTAGCAAACTGTTGTGCAGCCACTAAAGATACATCACCAGTAAATAAGTGTTTCAACTCTTCAGCAGTTGGAATCTCTCCCCACCAGAAACCTTCGTGGTGTAAGTGTGTCCACTCTAAAGCCTGACAACCCAGGAACATAAAACCACCAATAATGGTAGCAACCATCCACCAGATTACTTCTTTTTTAGCACGTCTGTGACCAGCTTCTACAGCCAATACCATTGTAACAGAACTCATAATTAAGATGAATGTCATGATACCCACAAATACAAGTGGAGCGCCGGTATCGGTAATACCTGGAACGGATTGGAAAACCAAATCCGGATCTGGCCAAGTTAATTTAGAAAAGCGTTGTGCGCCATAATAAACTAATAAAGACGAAAAGGTAAAAGCATCTGACAAAAGGAAAAACCACATCATGATTTTGCCATATTCTACCGACCACGGAGAACGGCCACCATTCCATGGCCCGGTTTTAACTTGATCTAATTGTGATACTGAATTCATTTGGAAATAGTATAATAGTTTGTTAACAAATTTAACGGTTCAAAAGTAAAAAAACATACAGATATATCCATAATATATCTATAAAATGCCAAAATATAGAAGCAATCTCCATTCGGTAATTGCTTTTAGCAGGCGAAATATTTTTGTAGCTACCTACAAGGGCATTGATAATTAAACCCACCCCACCAATAATGTGCAATAAGTGCAAGCCAGAAACCACATAGATAAACGAGATAGCTGCATTATTACCTACCAGTGTAGCACCAGTTCTTACCATACTTCCCCATGCATTAAACTGCATTACGCCAAAGGCAACGGCAAGAATCACTGTTAGCCACAACATATTGCGTTGCAGGCTAAAGTTTAACTTTCGCATAGCTTTTGATGCAAGTACCAATGTAATACTGCTGGCAATAATGACTAAACTGCTATAGATAAATGCATCCGGCAAAACCAAACCATGGCCTTTGCCCTTGGATGCCGCAAACACCAGATAATAACTGGTGAAACCACCGAACATAATGGTAGATGATACCACAAACAGCCAAACGATAAACTTTCGCGGTTTAGGATCAAATGTATCTTGGATCTTTTCCATTGTTAGAACCATAAAATTATTTTGCTATGAAATTTAATAATAACCCCAGCTGTACAGCTGGAATGTAAAAAAATGAGCAGAACATTACTTTCCTTGCATCTGCAAGTTCTCTGCTTATTAAAAGTTTTAAAGCCAGCCAGCTGAAGATCAGCCCGCCAATTAAAGATAAACCTGCGATATAATAACCGCCAAAACCATAAAAAGTTGGCAATAAACTCACCGGAATCAAAATCAAACTTGTAATGAAAGTAAGCAATGCCGATGTCTTATCTCGTTTTTTTGTGGGTAATAACCTGAAGCCAGCTTTTTTATAATCATCATCCAAAACCCATGCAATTGCCCAAAAGTGTGGAAACTGCCAAACAAACTGAATTAAGAATAAAATACCTGCAATGTAATAGTCGATTTCGTGAAACATTTCTGCTTTCAAACTTCCGAATGCAGCCAAATAGCCAATAAGCGGTGGTAAGGCTCCCGGAATTGCACCAACAAAAACTGCAATTGGCGATTTCCGCTTCAGTGGAGTATAGGCAAAAGCATATAACAAAATAGAGAAAACAGATAATAAACCTGTCTCTAGATTCAGTTTGCCCAATAGCCAGGTCCCTAAAAAGGCCATAAACACACCAAGAATCAACCCTTGCCCGGTGGTCATTCTCCCAGCTGGCATAGGCCTGTCTTTTGTTCTCGTCATTAATTTATCCAGATCCTTTTCAATGATCTCATTAAAACAGTTGGCAGCAGCCGTAACTAAAAAGCCACCTGCAATTAATATCAACCAATTCCCCCAATCGATTGACGGGATATGCCCTCTGCCGACTTGCATTTTTTGACCAATCAAAAAAGAAATCGATGCCGAAAACACTACCGTAAACGATAGCCTGAATTTAATGAGCTTAGAAAAATCTGAAAAAAATTGTCTCAATTTCCTTAAATATTATTGTTTATAAGTATTTGTACGATAAACCAACAAATACAGATAAAACTGTAAACTAAACAACAGCGTCGAAAACAAGATATGTATTGCTTGTGCCGCTGGTGGAAACGCAATGTATGCTAATGCAAATCCACTTAATAACTGTATGAGAAGCGTTACCAAAATAAACCGGGCAGTTAGCAACGGAGCTGCCTTCCCACTAAACCGGTCGATTACCATTTTATAAACTATAGCATTCGAAATGATCACCAGTATAGCTAAATCCCTATGGTATGAAAAGATTGACCCAACCTTAGCTATCCACGTTTCCCTTACACCATAAGCCAAAGATTTAGCGATCACATCTACAGCTTCCCTGACTTCTGTACCCAAAATAATCTGAACGATACTAATTACCACTGTAAAAAGCAAAAATCCCTTAAGCCAAAGTATCCGGTACATAATTACCGAAGGCGTTTTATTTAGCTGTTTCGCATAATTGTACGTATAAATAGAAATTGCTAAAATCACCAGAGCTAACAGCATGTGCACCGTAACCACCCATTGTGCAAGATTGGTAGAAACAACTATCGATCCTAACCAAGCCTGATAGCCAACGACCAGGATATTAAGGAAACTAAGTACAATTATCCTCTTAGCCGTCTTCTTGTAGGCAAAAGAATAAAAAAGTGTTAACAACAGGAACAAACCTGCCAACACCCCCACAAGTCGATTAACGTATTCAACCCAGGTTTTCGTTGGATTGAATTCCTCAGGAAGTGTAATGCTTTTATCCTTTCTGATCTGATCCGCTAGTTCAGCTTTGCCCATGCTCTCCAGGTACTTCGCAAACTTTTCGTTTTTCTTTAATCTCCCGGCAACATACTTTTCTTTATAATTAGCAGGGAGCTGTGATACATCTGTGGGCGGAATATACCTATCGAAGCACTTAGGCCAGTCAGGACATCCCATTCCAGACCCTGAACTTCTTACGATACCGCCTGCAAGTATAACCATCAACGTAACTATAATGGTTATAAAATTAATCTTAATAAATCGTTGCGCTGATCTGCTGATCATTATACCTTTTTATGTGAAAAGGGTATCCGGATAAGCAGAAACTTAATCAGATACCCCTTTTAAATTATATTAAAGACCAGTAACTAGCCTTTGTTTTCCTCTACTGGATTAGCCAATTCCCAATCTTGCTGTATTTTCTCCGCTTCAGCATTTCCTTCAAAATCGTGAGGCAAGTTTGAACTCATTGTTTTAGAGAATGGTACAGTTTGAGGGATAAAGTCAGCATCATGACCAGGTTTACTATAGTCATACGGCCATCTGTAAACTGTAGGGATCTCTCCTGGCCAGTTTCCATGGATATGTTCTACCGGAGCCGTCCACTCTAAAGTATTAGATTCCCATGGGTTTTGTGGAGCAACCTTACCTTTGAAAATTGAATAGAAAAAGTTAAATAAGAAAGCTACTTGAGCAAGAGCGGCCATAATTGCTGCCCAGGTTACAAATACGTTTACGGTTAACCATTTCTTCATGAATTCAAATTCAGTAAAGGCATAATAACGACGAGGTACACCATCTAAACCTAAAAAGTGTAGCGGGAAGAACACGAGGTAAGCTGCAATAAAAGTTAACCAGAAGTGCAGATAACCTAATTTGGCATTCATCATTTTACCAAACATCCTAGGGAACCAATGATAAACACCTGCAAGCATACCAAAGATCGCTGCAGATCCCATCACCAGGTGAAAGTGGGCAACAACGAAGTAAGTATCATGTAGGTTAATATCTAGAGATGCATTTCCTAAAAAGATACCAGTTAAACCACCAGAGATAAAGAATGATACTAAACCGATAGCAAATAACATTGCTGGAGTGAAACGGATATTACCGCGCCATAAAGTAGCTAAATAGTTAAACGTCTTCACAGCCGATGGTACCGCAATGATTAATGTCGTAATCATAAATACACCACCCAATAGCGGATTCATACCCGTTACAAACATATGGTGACCCCATACAATAAACGATAATACAGTAATACCAATTAGTGAGTAAACCATTGCATGGTAACCAAAGATTGGTTTACGTGCATTTACCGAAATAACTTCTGATGAAATACCTAAAGCTGGCATGATTACGATGTATACCTCAGGATGCCCCAGGAACCAGAATAAGTGTTGCCATAAAATTGGAGAACCACCTTCATTAGGTAAAATATCAGTACCCATTACAATATCAGAAAGGTAGAAACTTGTTCCGAAACTACGATCGAATACCATCAATACAACCCCAGCTACAAGAACAGGGAACGATAAGATACCTAAAATAGCAGTAAGGAAGAAAGCCCAAATAGTTAACGGCATTTTCCACAAATCCATTCCTTTTGTACGCATATTCAAAATTGTACTCACGTAGTTGATACCACCCATTAAAGATGATGCTACGAAAAGGACCATACTGATTAACCACAACGTCATACCCATACCAGATCCTGGCATTGCCTTGGCAACAACTGATAATGGAGGATATACCGTCCAACCACCTGATGCAGGACCAGTCTGGATGAAGAATGAAGACATCATGATCACACAAGCCATAAAGAAGAACCAGTATGAAAGCATGTTTAAGAATGGCGAGGCCATATCTCTTGCTCCGATTTGTAATGGAATTAATAAGTTACTAAACGTACCACTTAAACCTGCAGTTAATACGAAGAATACCATGATGGTACCGTGAATGGTTACTAATGCTAAGTAAAAGTCAGGCTTGATCCTTCCACCTTCTGCCCATTTACCTAAAAATGTTTCCAGGAAAGGGAAGTTTTGATCTGGCCAGGCCAATTGGATACGGAATAAAATTGATAAGCCCATCGCAATCACTGCCATGATAATACCAGTGATAAGGAATTGCTTAGCAATCATTTTGTGATCCATGCTGAAGATATACTTGGAAATCAAAGTTTCCTTGTGGTGTCCATGATCAGCGTGATCGTGATTGTGTTCGTCGTGTAATGCTATTGTTGACATAATTCTTTCGCTCTGCGGTAATATTATTTATTTAAAGCCATTTGGTTAGTTTTCACAGCGGCTGAATCAGTAGCTGACGAATCTGATGCCGCTTTAGGTGCAGCAGGAGGAACCGGCAAATTAAATTGTTTTCTTAAATCGTCATTCAAATATGTTTTCTGTTCAGCTATCCACGCTTTGTATTCAGCAGCAGATACCACACGTACAACTTTTTGCATGTTGTAGTGACCAGAACCACAGATTTTAGCACAAAGGAACAGGAACTTAAAGTTCGGATCATTTGTTTCCTGCTGCATCTCCGCAGTCGTTTTTGTTGGCGTAAATTCAAAGAATGTTCTCATACCTGGAACGGTATTCAATTGAATCCTGAAGTGCGGCATGTAAAAACTGTGAATAACGTCTTTACTAGTTAAGATCAACTTTACTGGTTTACCAACTGGAAGAACCATCTCATCAGCCATTTCATCATCACGTGAATTAATGTCTTTGAAATCGATACCCAACTGGTTAGTGGCAGTTGTTAATTTATAGTTTTTAGTACCTACAATGCCATCAGCTCCCGGGTAACGAATAGACCATTTGAATTGCTCTGAGGTTACCTCAATTTGTAAAGGCTTATTATTAGGATCTTCAGTTTTAAAGAAAATTGATCTCCAGGTTAAGAAACCCATTAATACCAATACCGTTAAAACCAATGCCGGAACTATTGTCCAGATTTTCTCGATTGTGTTGTTATGTGGGTAGTAGTAAGCTTTTCTTTTAGCAGAATATCTGTAGATATAAGAAAATCCGAATAATAAGATGTGAGTAGAAACAAACACGATTGTTGTAATGATCAATGTTAAATTGAACATCTCATCGATTTTCTTACCGTGTTCAGAAGCGGCATCTGGTAATAACATCGATCCGTGAACGGTATATTCCCAATATACACCATATAAACCTAAAACCAGGAATAAGGCAAATAGACTTGCATGAACTCTATTCCAGTTAATACCTACTGGCTTACCTTGTGCTTCGCGGCTTAGCTCATATACCTTTATTGATTTACCAATAATTGCAATGAATAAACACACGGCCAGGAAAATCAGAATGTAAAAAATTACTGATTTATAAATCTCACCCATATCAACTTTCGGTGCCGCGGCAGCACCTGCTGCTGCCTCTTGCGCAAATGCGCTCGTTTTTGCAAAAACAGTAAATAATACTGCTAAAGCTGCGGTCGTTTTATTCGTGATAAACTTTCTTAAACTCATTTTCTTAAAAGTAGTACGCTGTACTGCTAATTATAATAATAATATAAATATTTGCCCTTATAATGTCACCTGCTAAAGTTGGTGATGCAAACTTTCTTGTAATAATGGGTGGTTCTTTGCAATCAAAGGCTTTTTGCTCAACGATGTTAGCACCGTAAAGGTAAACAATCCTACGAAACCAATTGCAGTTCCGATCTCAATAACACCAAAACCATTGTGTCCATCTTCTACAGCACCCGGCATAATCATTTGGTAATAATCTACCCAGTGTCCTAACAATACCACAATTGATACAAATAACAGTTTTGCATCTGTTCTTTTGTTATCCCTATCCATTAATAATAATACAGGAGCCAAGAAGTTCATTGCTAAGTTTAGGAAGAACCAGAACTTATAATACTCAAAGCGTTTGTAGAAATAAACAGTTTCCTCAGGCATGTTTGCATAGTAAATCAACAAGAACTGAGCGAACCATACGTAAGTCCAGAAGATAGAGAAACCAAAGATAAACTGACCTAAGTTATGTAAATGGCTATTGTTAACCCATTGCATATAACCTGCTCTTCTCAATAAAATAAGAATGATGGCGATAGTAGCTAAACTACTTACCCACATTGCAGCGAAGTTATACCAGCCGAACATCGTTGAGAACCAGTGAGCCTCTAAAGACATAATGGTATCGAAAGCAAAGATCGGAGTAGTAAATCCGTAGATTACTAAAAAGATACAGGCATTTTTGAAACCTTTTCTGTATGATTCTAAACCACCCGCTAAGTCTTCATTATAAGAAAGCTTAACGAAAAGCATAGCGAAGATGCTATAAACACCTAAAAATACAACCTGACGACCTAAAAAGAATGGAACATTTAAGAATACTGCTTTACCAGCAATCAATGAATCATAGTTAGGGCTGTTTGGATCAGTCAATCCATCTGCATGCCAGTGATGATATAAGTTATGTGTAAATAAACCTGCTGAAATAATTACAATCAATAGCACAGCTGCAATTGGCAAAGTTTTAGCCATTGCCTGCGGTACACGTAAAATAGATGCAGACCAACCGGCCTG
Source organism: Bacteroidota bacterium (assembly GCA_037032985.1). Lineage (GTDB taxonomy): Bacteria > Bacteroidota > Bacteroidia > Sphingobacteriales > Sphingobacteriaceae > Pedobacter. The sequence goes on along the minus strand of JAZBLB010000009.1, from coordinate 64,582 downwards.
AGCTACATATTGAACAGCCAGGAAAAACATACCTGACATACAAACGCATGCAAAGTAATATCCCATAAGCAACAGGTTGGCAAAAGTACGCTCGTGCATTACTTTATCTCCAGCAATGAAACCATAAGCAACAGCAGCAACACCTAACGCGATACCGACTATACTCAAAGTCTTTACTTTTCCTGTAAACTCAAATTGTTCACTAAAATTAATATTGTGAGTTCCCATTTATATTCTGCTTTACTATTGTCCTTTTTGTAATTGTTGAACATACATCACTACTTTCCAACGATCAGTTGGGGTAATTTGTGAAGCATGCGAGCCCATGTTATTTACACCATAAGTAATGGTATGATAAATTTTACCTGCGGTAAGGTCTACCATATTTCCTCCTCTTGATGAAGCACCAGTTTGATAAGCGGGAACACCACTGAATTTTTCAATCTTAACCAAGTGTCCTTGTCCATCTCCCTTATCACCGTGGCAAGGGCTGCAGAATACAGTAAACAAATGTTTACCTGACGCTAAGTTGAGGGTATCAACTGGTAATGGATTAACCATACTTACTCCGGCTGCCTCATATCCTTCTTTAGTATTAGGATACTCATCATATTCTGTAAAACCAACTGGCTTTGTATTTGCTGGTGGCAGCTGAGCTGCATGACCGCCGAAGCTTGGTACATTTGCGGTATCCACTGGCTGATCCGGATTCAAAGCGATCGGATCATACATATTCCTGGCATATTCTAAACCAGTACTGCGTTTATCTTTACAAGCTGTGAAGGTAGCCGCAAAAGCGATAGCTAAAAACGCCGTATAAACAAATTTATTCTTATTCATAGCTAATGTACTTCCTTTCATTATACTTTACTTCTAAAGCACCGGCATCTTTTAACAATCCATCAATTACAATATGTGCTGCGTTATCTTTTGCATCAATTGCGATTACAAAACGATCATCAGTAGCACGAAGATCCATTACTCTTGGAGCTCTTCCTGGAAATAAATGCGTTGATGCATAATAGGTTAATACCATACCGAAAGCACAAAATAGCACTGTCAACTCGAACATTATCGGGATAAAATCCGGTAACGCAAAAGATGGTTTACCACCAATATTTACTTTCCAATCGATCACCGCACAGAAATAAATCAATGCAAATGCTGCGCAGGTTCCAGTAATACCAAAGCAAAATGCTGCGATATCAATTCTAGATCTTTTAATTCCCAATTTGGCTTCTATTCCGTGGATAGGCATTGGGGTGTACACATCAAAAATACTGATGTTATTTTCCTGAAGCTTTTCGATGCCATGCATCATTTCGTCAGGATCGCCAAAACTGCCTAAAATATATTTGATATTACTCATTGTTATATTTTTGCGTAATCTTCTTGTTTAACACTATCAAATTTCTCTAAAGACTCTATGTACTCGGCTACATACTCTTTATTCTCATGACCTTCTTTAATCTGTTTCATTTTAGCCTGCTCACTTGCAGATTTCAACAATAACTTCACCTCTGCAATAGCGATAGAAGGTAATACCCTTAAGAACAATAAGAATAAAGTAAAGAATAAACCGATTGAACCCACGAATACACTTACATCAACCCATGTTGGATAGAACATAGCCCAACTCGATGGAATATAATCACGGTGTAGTGAGGTAACGATAATTACGAAACGCTCGAACCACATACCTACGTTTACTACGATTGATAAAATCCAGGTTGCTTTGATGCTTAAACGAATTTTCTTGAACCACAACAACTGCGGAGAAATCACATTACAGGTCATCATCATCCAGTAAGACCACCAGTAAGGACCAGTAGATCTGTTGATGAAGGCGTATTGTTCGTATTCAGAACCTGAATACCAGGCGATGAAGAACTCAGTTAAATAGGCCACACCAACAATAGATCCCGTTAAGATGATGATTTTATTCATCGACTCAATGTGGAACATGGTGATGTAGTTTTCAAGGCCTAATACTTTACGGGCAACCAATAATAAGGTTAGTACCATCGCAAATCCTGAGAAGATCGCCCCTGCTACGAAGTATGGAGGGAAGATTGTAGTGTGCCATCCAGGAATTACAGACGTTGCAAAGTCCATAGATACAATTGTGTGTACCGAAAGTACGAGTGGCGTAGAAATACCTGCTAAGATTAACGACACCGCTTCAAAACGTTGCCAAGTTTTAACACTTCCACTCCACCCGAAAGAGAAGATAGAATAAATTTTTCTACGTGTACCTACTGCACGGTCACGAATGGTTGCAATATCTGGTAATAAACCTGTGTACCAGAATAATAATGATACAGAGAAATAAGTAGAGATTGCAAACATATCCCATACCAATGGAGAGTTAAAGTTTACCCAAAGTGAACCAAACTGATTTGGTAATGGTAAAACCCAGTAAGCTAACCATGGACGCCCCATGTGTGATACTACGTAAGTTGCGGCACAGATAACTGCGAAGATTGTCATCGCCTCTGCTGAACGGTTAATGGAGTTTCTCCAGTTTTGACGGAAGAGTAAAAGTACTGCTGAAATTAGTGTTCCAGCGTGACCGATACCTACCCACCACACGAAACCGGTGATATCCCAAGCCCAACCTACTGTTTTATTTAAGCCCCAAGCGCCGATACCATTCCAGAAAGTGTAACTAACAGCTACTACCCAAAGTAAAGCACCTAAAGAGGCAACGATGAAACCAATCCACCAAGCTTTATTCGGCTTGTTTTCTACCGGGCTCAAAATATCATCCGTAATTTTTGCATACGTGATATTATCGCCGGTAATTAATGGTTCTCTAAGTATTGATTCGTTATGTCCTGACATAATTTGTATTTTCTTTATACTAAAGCTTACGCTTGTACTGATGTATCTGTGTTTCTAATTTTTGTCATGTATCCAATACCCGGTTTCACGTTGATTTCTTCTAAAACGTAATAGATACGCTCAGAACGTAATGCTTTTGAAACCTCTGAATTTGGATCGTTTCCATCACCAAATATGATTGCATTTGCCGAACAAGCTTCTTGACATGCCATTTTGATATCACCATCTTTTAATGGACGTTTCTCTAATTTAGCTTTCAATTTACCGCCTTGAATACGTTGAATACACATCGAGCATTTTTCCATTACTCCACGTGAACGTGTAGTTACATCAGGATTTAATACCAGTTGAGTGAACTCATTATTTAAATAGTTATCGAAACGAGAATCATTCCAATAGTTAAACCAGTTGAAACGACGAACCTTAAATGGGCAGTTATTTGCACAGTAACGGGTTCCTACGCAACGGTTATAAGCCATGTGGTTTAAACCATCAGATGAGTGAACTGTTGCTAATACCGGACAAACTGTTTCGCAAGGTGCGTGATCACAATGTTGACACAACATTGGCTGGTGAACCACAGAAACGTGATCTAAGTCTTCTAACTTAGCAATTTCTTTTTCTCTGGTTATATCACCCTCTGGTGTTTCATAGCTATAATAACGATCGATACGAATCCAGTGCATTTCACGACGACGGCGAACCTCATCACGACCTACCACAGGAATGTTATTTTCTACGTTACATGCTACCACGCAAGAACCACAACCAGTACAAGCATTTAAATCAATTGCCATTACCCAGTTGTTGCCTGGTTTTTCATATTGATCCCAAAGATCATAATCTCTGTGCTCTCCTTTTTCGTTACCTGCCGAAGGATCCTTTAAATATTCCTTTAGTGTAGCTTCTTTAATTACCGCACGCCCTTCAAAAGAGTGGTGCGTTTGTGTTTGTGCCAGTTCATAGTAACCGCCTGTTGGCGTAATGGTTACTGAAGTAGCGTATTGCATTGTTCCATTAGTGAACGACACGAAAGGGAAAGCATTTTTACCAACATCATTACCAGCTTTACCTACTTTCGTACGGCCATAACCTAATGCAATTGATGCAGTTCCTTGTGCTTGTCCAGGTTGGATCAATACAGGAAGATCAACTGAGTATCCATTGCTTCCTTTAACAGTTACAACATCAAATTCTTTTACTTTTAATTTCTCTGCAAACTTTGGTGCAATAGCAACATAGTTATCCCAGGTTACTTTTGAAATCGGATCAGGTAATTCTTGTAAGAAGGCGTTGTTAGCATATTTACCATCACGCATTGGAACACTTGCATAAACCTGTAATTCCACATCTTTGCTTAATGCTTTGCTGCTACTCAAGATGGAGGTGGCAACTGGTGCTAAAGATTGGGTAAAGGTATATGCTACAGCCGTTTTCGGAGCTGCGGTTATTACACCTTTTTCTAAAACATCATTCCATTTCAATCCTAGTACTGGCAACATTTTAGTCTCCCAGTTGCTGCGCACAAACTGATAATAATTTTTAACAGGTGCATCTGCCCAAACCAATAAACTTTCTTCTGCCTGACGGCTATTGAAAACAGGGTTGATGGTTGGCTGAACGATTGAGTAATATCCTTCGTAAGCATTCGAATCACCCCATGATTCTAAATAGTTATGGTTAATTGCAATGGCGTTACAAAGAGAAGCCGTTTCATCAGCACGATCAGCAAATGAAATCTTTGCCGGAACGTTTTTCAAAGCAGCTTCGAATTTTTTAGCATCAATGTAATCGTAAGCAGGGTTGCTGTTTAAGAATAAAACAGCACCAACTTCACCACGGCTCATTTCAGCAACTAATCCATTAAATTCAGCATCATTACCAGCATATAAGTAGCACGGATTATCTAAATCTATTGTGCTGCCGTAACTTCCGATAGCTGCGTTAATTGCATTTACTAAAATTTGAGTCGAAACATCGTTAGATCCGCAAACAACAAGACCTTTACCTTTATTTTGAACCAGTTCTTTGGCTGCTAACTTGATTACTTTATCAGCAGTAGTATTATTTCCTAAAGTTCCTCCAGGTAAAGATTGACCAGTAATTGCATTATATAATGCGATTAACGCAGGGCCTTCTTCTGATAATTTTACCGGAACACGTGTATCTGCGTTACTACCTGTTAAGCTCATACCACCTTCAAACTGAATGTGACGGCTCATTTTTTTGCCTGCTAACGATTTGTAGTCACGGTTAGCAGTATATTGAGCAGTAAACTCCTCGCCGCTAATCCATGTACCTAAGAAATCTGCACTGAAACTTACAATCAGATCAGCTTTATCAAAATTGTATTTAGGTAACACTGCTTTCCCAAAACTATTTTGATTCGCCTGGATAATACCGGTGTAAGACACCGCATCATACTGAACCAATTTTGCCGCAGGATATTTTGTAGCGAATTGTGCTAAAACTGCACTGGTTGAAGGGCTGTTAACTGTAGACGCTACAACACGGATTTTCTTTCCTGAAGCTTGTGCTTTTGCTAGCTCAGCTTTAACATAACTATCTAATTTCGCCCAGGTAGTTTCTTTATTTTCGAGCACTGGTGCTTTTAGTTTAGATACATCATAAAGATCTAAAACAGAAGCTTGCGCTCTTGCATCAGTACCGCGGTAAAACTCACCAGCATTAGGATTTGGTTCGATTTTAATCGGACGACCCTCTCTTGTTTTCACTAAAATACTTTGGCCATTAAAGCTCGAAGTATAATAGTTAGGAATACCAGGAGTAACCTCTTCAGGTTTTACCAGGTAAGGAATAGATTTATGAATCGGGGCTGTTTGACATGCAGCCAAAGTAACAGCACCTAAACCAAAACCTAACGCCTTTAAAAAGTCGCGGCGTGGGGTAACGGTGCTTAACCCTGCTTCATTTAAAACATCTTCTATTGGAAGTGGCTCGGCAAATTCGTTTTTGTTATTCTTAACAAAATCGGGTGTATTGTTATACTCCTCTAAGCCTTTCCAGTATTTTTTGTTGCTTTCCATTTAAGCTATATTACTGTTTATTCGAACGTTCTTACTAAACTCTATCTATTAATAGTGGCATTTACCACACTCTAAACCACCCAATAACGCTGGTGTGATTTTCTCGCCTTTTTTAATCTTCTCATGCGCTTCGATTACCTTAGCGTAGAAAGCATTATTTTTCTGACCAGAAATATCAGTTTCCTTATGACAGTTGATACACCATTTCATGGTTAATGGAGAATATTGATAAATTTCTTCCATTGTATTTACCGGACCGTGACAAGCAAAACACACAGGCTCTGTTGGCTGTAAACCTTTTGCTTTACGAATTGCATCCTCTGCAACCACAACGTGTTGTGAGTGATTGAAGTAAGCAAAATCTGGCAAGTTGTGCACACGTACCCACTCCATTGGTTTTGATTTACTCTCATCGTATTTCTGAGTCTCAGGATCGTAGCCCAAAGCATTGTAAATCTTCTTGATTTCCGGAGAAATTTCGCCTTCGTACTTATCTCTTGCCTGTACTGCTTTATGGCAGTTCATACAAACATTTAAGGATGGGATAGTTGCATTTTTAGATTTAAACGCTCCATTGTGGCAATATTGGCAATCAATCTGATTGATACCGGCATGCAACTCATGAGAGAATTTAATCGGTTGTACTGGTTGGTAACCGGTGTGAACACCAGTATTCCACATCCCCATCCAACCGAATGAACCTAAAGCAATAATCAAACACAGGATGAAGAACATTACGAACTTCTTGTTTTTGAACATTTTGCGGATACCCACCTTCAAAGGCACATCCTCTTCGATCTCGATACCTTGTTTCTGTAAAATCAAGCGTTCCAATAATTTACTGGCGCGACCTAAGATCACTAAGATAACAATAGCAACAATTACGATAGCAACGATACCTGCTAATGACAAACCTGAAGTACCTTCATCTTTAGCTGAACCAGTAGAAGCGATGTTAGCATCACCTGCTGGTTTAGGCTCACCTTCCTGAATGTAAGCTAAAATATCTTTAACTTTAGTTTCATCCAACTCAGGGAAAGAAGTCATTGCTACTTTACCATTGTCGTTGAATAATTTAACCGCCTCTGGATTTCCAGATGCGATTAATGCCTGAGAATTAGGAATCCATTTTAAAAGAAACTCTTCTGAATGGCGGTCAGTTACCCCTGTTAAGGCTGGACCGACTAATTTCGCATCTAAGGCGTGGCATGACGAACATTTAGCTCTGAAAAGCGTTCTCCCCTCTTTAGCATCCTGCGCGTTAACAGTCGAAACCGCTATTACAGAAATTGCTGAAAATACGAATAACGACTTCCAAACACTTTTTAAAATCATCGAGATATCTCTCATAATGAACACTTTATACTTATTTAATTTACTTTTTGTTGTGAACTTGATGCCTGAGCTATGGTAGCCCCATCAAAACTTGAACAAAAGTATAACTTATTAATAAATCCCATGACATAATAGTGACTGGAAATACAATTTATAATCATTCTAAACAAATGTCGATTCTGGCCTTTCAGGCATGAAAAATGCCCATTTTTGATGCTTTATCTCAAATGGGCATAACGAAATAATTTTGTTTTATTAAAATGTTATACTTATTGTTTTAATATCCAGGCAAACATCAACGGCGCAACGATTGTCGCATCGCTTTCTACAATAAATTTCGGTGTGTGAATATCTAATTTACCCCAGGTAATCTTTTCGTTTGGTACGGCTCCTGAATACGATCCATATGAAGTGGTAGAATCTGAGATCTGGCAGAAATAGCTCCAGAAAGGAATATTTTCCATTTCCATATCCTGATAAAGCATCGGAACAACACATATTGGAAAATCTCCTGCGATACCGCCACCGATTTGAAAGAAACCAATTCCTTTACCTTCGCTATTGGCGATGTACCAGTTTGCTAACCAACCCATATACTCAATACCACTTTTCATGGTAGTTGCCTTAAGCTCTTCTTTCATTACATATGATGCGAAGATATTACCCATTGTAGAATCTTCCCATCCAGGAACAACGATTGGCAAATTCTTTTCTGCAGCTGCAAGCATCCAGGAGTTTTTAGGATCAATTTCATAGTATTGCTCCAAATCACCACTTAACAGCATTTTATACATAAACTCGTGCGGAAAATATCTTTCACCCGCATTATCAGCATCTTTCCAGATTTTGTGAATGTGCTTTTGTAAACGACGGAAAGCTTCCTCTTCAGGAATACAGGTATCGGTTACGCGGTTGTAATGGTTCTCTAAAAGATCCCATTCGTCTTGCGGACTCAAATCTCTGTAATTAGGTACGCGTTTATAGTGAGAATGTGCAACCAGGTTCATAATATCTTCTTCCAGGTTGGCACCGGTACAAGAAATAATAGCCACTTTATCCTGGCGGATCATTTCTGCAAGTGAAATTCCCAGTTCTGCAGTACTCATCGCCCCAGCAAGAGTGATCATCATTTTACCACCCTCATCTAAATGCGTTTCATATCCTTTAGCCGCATCCATCATTGCTGCAGCATTAAAATGGAGATAATTACGCTCCATAAACTGAGATATCGGTCCTCTTGTATTGCTCATCGTGTTTTGTCTTATTTGCCGCAAAAATAGGCATTTAGGCCGAATTGTTAAAACATAATCCAGTTTACTAATATAATGGAGTAATAATCTCCTTTTCCAAAAAACGCTTAAGGAATTTCCATTAACCATTCGATGAGGTAATAAGGCAATAGTGCAAGATAGATTTGCATGGCAAACGAAAATACAAATCAAATTTCCCTAAAAGAAATCCTCGTAAAAATTCTGTTAATTTGCGCCGATGAAAAAATATTGCCTGATCATTGTTTTTGCCTTAATCTCCGGAAGTTCATTTTCACAGATGAAATTAATTAAAAAGCTGCTTTCCAATGAGAAAGATACTTTACGAAAAGCCAGCTTTTTACCCCTCCCCTCTTTCGGTTATGCACAGGAAACAGGCTTTCAGTTCGGTGTTGGCGCCATTTTAGGTTTTTATACCGAAAGAATAGATACTACGAATCGTCCATCTTCGGTAACCCTCAACTTAAATTACTCCACATTGAAAGCTTATAACATGAGTTCGATGATTGACATTTGGGGAAAAGGAAACAAATTCCATTATATAGGAGAGTTGCGGTTTAAAAGAATGCCCTTTGATTTCTATGGCATTGGCAACAGTACTGTAGAAGCAAACGAAGATAAATTAATTCAGCAGCAAATAAAGGTATTACTACAGGCAGAAAAGCAGTTATTACCTAAGGCTTATACAGGTGCTTCCATTGGTTTTGAAAACTACAAATACCGAGATTTGGTAGAAGATGGAATTTTCAGTCGGGATCCTTATTATAATAACAGACGTGGAAGTGTTTTTTATCTAGGCGTATCGCAGAGTTATGATTCAAGAAACAACAACAACTACACCACCAAAGGTCTTTTTGTAAGGGGAACCTACCAATATGCACCAAACATTTTTGCCGAAGGAAACTTTACAGGCAGTCAGATAAAAATTGATGCAAGAAACTTTTGGTCTTTAAATAAAAGCTTCGCGATTGGCGTACAGGGATTATACAATACGGTTATTGGCAAAAACACACCAATTTATTTACTTCCGCAAATGGGGAATGACGAAATGATGCGTGGCTATTATGGTGGGCGTTACCGCGATAAAAATTTGTTAGCAGTACAAACTGAATTGCGTTACCGCTACAGCAGCCGGTTTGGTGCCACAGTTTTTGGTGGTACGGGGACAGTTTGGGGAATTGACGACTTCTCTACCAAATCATTTAAACCCAATTACGGTGCAGGCTTCAGGTATTTCTTCGATCCAGAAAAAGGCATCAGCATTCGTTTAGATTATGGTATTGGAGAAAAAAGACCAAACGAAAAACGCCAGAGCGGATTTTATATCAGTATTGCGGAGGCTTTTTAGACGCTACATAAATTTCTACATTAAAAACAGTACGGTCGATCTTTCTTTCGGTCAACTTCTTTTTTGAATCGATTTGAATATCAGCAAGTGTATTTATGACTTCCTTAAGTTGGATATTAATTAAAGTATCTTAAAGCATATGAAGATCGCTTTGCTGAGTAAGGAAATTGATTGTCGAGAAGATAACATTGTATTTACCTGCAGGAAGGTTACGAAAGCTATAATTCCCTATACTATCTGATTGCGTATAAATTGCTCTATTACCAACACCAGTTAGTTTTATGGAAACGTATTGCAGAGAGTGATGATTATCACCGATTGTTTTACCAAAAACTTTGAACTGTGCATTAGCATTATTTAATAATGATCAGCAATAAAGCGATTATCGAAGAGCATTTAAGCGTTAGCGATCTAAATCGGCTCCATACAGTTTCACCTTCGCCGTTTTCAAATCATAAAAAACCGAATCGGCTTTAACTATTTTAGCAGCAGTTGATGAAAACTCAGCTTGCTCAGCCGTCAAAATTCGATTTAAACTGTTATAGATAATCTTTGATCCTGTAATTGTGGTTTGTCCAATCGACACCCTTGCATTATGAGACAGGTAAATGACACTCTTGTTTCTCTCGAATCTGGTGCTATCAGCCTGATATTTCAGCTGAGCATCAGCATCTATCACATTCATGATCTCACGAACTTGCAAATGAGAAACGGAATAGTTGTTTGAATTCAGTGCAAAAGTAATCTGATCTCCAGCCTCAACCTTTCCACCCTTCTCAAAAGAAGCTTTTTTGGCAATAATAATCTGATTTAATCGGTCATATTCTACAAATTCCGCTTTCAAAAACCCCCCATTAACCTTAATTTCAGCGCCTTCCATATAAGAAATCTGATGCCGAACGTCACCTGTCATTTTTTTAAAGGATAGGATCTTAGGTTCGTCAACAGCAATTCTTACCAATGAATCTTTCTTTACTAACACAATTCCTGTTTCTGTCCGGTGCAAACTTCGGGACTCAAAATCACTGGAATTTTTAAATTGCGGTGTCGACACTTTCTTTTCAGATCTCCGATCTACTGTAGTTTCTGCATAAACCACCTCTACAGCAAATAGCCAAAACAACCCTATAACCGCAGGCAAAGCAAAAAGATAACCCAACTTTTTCATATTTTTAGATTTTGGGTTGAACAGCATTTGAATCCTCTCTTTAATTGGATTTTTAACAAAATTGAGTACCAATGGCATTTCATTTTTAATAATTGCTAATTGCAATATCAAATTTGCATACGCATGTTTTCCTGCCTTCCCCGACGTTATTTCATCAGCGATATATTCATTCACCTGTTCGAGTGCACGGTCATAGAGATAAACAATAGGATTAAACCAAAGCGCAACTTTAATCATTATCAATAGAAGCTTATCGGCAGAATGAAGTTGCTGTGCATGAACCTGTTCATGTGCAATTAAAACTTTTAATTCATCATCATTTAAGTTTTCCTGATCTATAAAGACGTAGTTGAAAAATGAACAATTCGTAAAGCCTATCGCTTTATTTATCAACTTTAAACCTGCCTCATTTTTTACGTAGCTACCCGTAAACTTAAAAAGCTTAAACAAATTATTGAATTGAATCGCAATCATAGTCATAACAATCAATCCGTAAACATTAAGAAGCAAGGCCGACCAATTAACGGTTGATTCTAACTGATGCTCATATGGCGTATTCGCTGGCTTATTAGCGGTCGAAGGCTCTGCTCTATTGAATGCCACTTCAGAACGATCTGCCATCAGTTCTACTGGAACAGTTTTAAATTCGCGCTTCAGGTTGATGTGCATGGCAGGAATGATGAAGCTTAACACCAAAGTTCCAAGCAAGTAAAATCGGTTAAACTTAAAGAACGTAAGCTTGCTTAAAAACAAAAAGTAAAAGCCAAAAAACAGCGTTGTACAGACACTGACCTGCAGTAGATATTTCAACCATTCCATGCGATTCAGTTTTTAATTAATAACTTTTTTTAACGAAAGACACAAAACCGTCTAAAATAAGGTTACTCACCTTGCGAATATTTTGCTCCTGGTTGATGAACTTCAAGTTGCTTTCGTTGGAAATATTTCCCAGTTCAATCAATACCGCAGGTACCTTAGATTCTCTAAGCAAAAGTAAATTGGCGTCTTTCAAAGCGTTCTTTACCTCAATACCATTTACACCTTTTAATTTATCCAGGATGCCCGCACCCAACTTCTCTGCGACCTTAATATTGCTATTTAGTTTTGATACATAAACCTCTATTCCGTTGGAAGGGGCTTGATTAACGCCTGTAGCGTTGTGGTGTATCGAAATAAAAGCTGTAGCCTTTTGCTGGGGCAATCGATCACGCAATGATAAAAACTGATCATTATCTCTTGTCAGTATCACTTTTATACCCCTCTTTGAAGCTTCTTCCCTTAATATCTTAACCGCCCGCAAGTTCATATCTTTTTCCCTTTGCCCATCTAAAGCAACCGAAGCAGCATCTTTGCCCCCGTGGCCAGCATCTACAACTAACACCAGATCTACAGTTTTGAAAGTAGAAGTTGCACCGGGATTTAGATTTAATGCGAAGTCAGCATAACCCGTGATTGAATTACTGCTTGTTCCCGCCTGCATTTGATTAGTAATTGCGTTTGGCTTGCGGATTTCCACATCTTCGCGATTTACAAAAGCAAGTGAAGAAATTAGCACCGCTGGCACTATTAAAAGATACGAAAGCTTTTGAAGCTTTGAATTTGGTTCTTTGTACATAGTCATAATTCTATTTTTTAGTGGAAGTTTACTAAAGCTATTCACAGCGTAGTTTTTTATTGGCATGGCCAGGCTTAATAATAGCGAGGCATAGGTATTTTTATCAGCTTTTTTTGATAGCTCATGATCCGCCAAAAACTCATGATTATGATCTATGGCATTTCTCCAGAAATAGATCACCGGATTAAACCAGAGTACAACAGTAGCCAGGCTAATCAGCACTTTATCTAAGGCATGCCATTGTTGTACATGAACCCTTTCGTGCATGATCACTAAATCGCGTTCATTTGAAGATAAATCTGAATCAATTACGATGGTATTGAAGAAAGAGCAATTTTTTATGGTAGACTGGGGGTGAACCAGCAGCACATCGAGATGTTGAGTAACTGCATATTTTCGCAACTGATTTTTGATATAAAAGAAAATCACTAACCACCTCAACAAGAAGATAACAGAGATAGTAGCGTAGCAATAAGTTAATGTATCCACCAAGTCGAAGCCGACTTTTGCAGAATTCCCGTCTGCAAGAGCATCCTGCTCAAAACTACTTTCTTTACTGTAAACCACTTTAGATTTACTTGTTTCTTCAGCCACGTTTACCTCGTGGATACTTTTAACCGTTATGGAGGGAATTGTAAAACACACTAAAAGCATTAACAAAAGGTAAATCCGATTCAGATTAAAAAATGTAAGCTTAGCCAAAAACAATTGATACACCCCAAAGAATAACATCGTGCAGGCAGAAACCTTTAGAAGGTAGATTAAAATCATAGCTATTGATTTTGATTGATAATTCTTTTGATTTCTTCGATGTCTTTTTCACTTAACTTTTCCTCCTTTACCATAAAAGATAAAAGGCTTGCTGGCGAATTGTCAAAATAACCTGAAAATAGCTTCGAGAATGTTGTCTTGGTATATTGCTCTTTAGAAATGGCAGGAAAATACTCGTAGGTTTTGCCGTAAGCCTTGTAGTTTACATAGCCCTTCTTTTCCAGAAGCCGAACAATCGAAGAGATGGTATTATATGGCGGCTTGGGCTCATCATCCAATTCATCTATAAGATCTTTTACAAAAGCTTTCTGCAGTCGCCATAGAACTTGCATAATTCGCTCTTCCGTCTTCGTTAATTCTTCCATGCCCAAACATATAACTTATTTTCCAGTTTTACAACTTAAAATTCAGTTATACAATTGAAAAAGCAGTTAATAATCAAAATACCCTTAAAACTGATTCAAAATGGCGTTGAAATAATAATAAATTGATATTGAAGTAAAGGCGCATCAGTACTTATCTAAGAAACAGATAGCATCCTGTGCAGGGTTACTCAGGGCTTTTACTTTCCTAATCCTGCCAACGCATTAATAGTTAACGCCACGATTACCGTATTAAAAATGAATGCAATTAAGCTGTGGAGCAGCGATAGTCGCCTGATTTTCCGGGAAGATATCTCCACATCAGAGACCTGAAAAGTCATCCCAAGTACAAATGAAAAATAAGCAAAATCAATAAAGTCTGGAGCATCATCACCCGGAAATTGAAGTCCGGCTCCCTTTTGAGAACTGGAGGGCTGATCACTATCCTCATAGAAAAGATGTGCATAACGCATACTGAAGGTGGTATGAACAAGAAACCAGGATAGAAACATTCCTGAAATAGCAATCACAAGATCAAGTGGCTTAACATCATGATTAACCAGCAATAATACTACAGCAAGTAAGCCTGCAAACGTAGAGACCAAAACGATGGCAAAGATTTCTCCCCGGGTTTCGTCTTGCTTTACGGCCTTTAATCTGGTTTCTGCAGTAGAAGTGTTGAAAAACATATACCAATGCATGCTGATCAACACGAGACAGAAAATATCCCAGCCAAACATAATGTGGGTAAGTGTTTCCGTTTGAAAAAGCAATGATGCAAAATAGCTTATCACACCAACGAAAAGACTAATCAGCAAGATATACAATGCCGATAACTTTTGGATGCCTTTTAATGCGGGTTCGATTTTCACTGCTTAAATTTTAACTTGAAATGTTCTTTCGCCTGGCCTTTCTTAAAGTAAACTAAACCAATCCAGAACAAGTCTACCGTTACCGTAACATCAGGATGATTTTTAATTTCGGCCCAGGCCTCTTTCATCCCCTCACTCCAGTAAATATCATCAAAAATTAACAAAGAATCTTCAGATACCTTAGGCAAACACCATTTAAAATAATTTAAAGTGGCATCCTTTCTATGGTTGCCATCAATATAAACGAAATCCAGGCTCGGTTGCCTTGCAATAATGTCCGGCAAAATGCCATCGAAATTGCCCACGTGAAGTTCTATGTTATTTAACTCCAAATCGTTAAAATTCTTCTTTGCCACTTCTGCCGTCTGCGAACAACCTTCAATCGTGATCACTTCAGCATCCGGGCAAGCTGTAGATAGATAAGAAGTGGTAATACCCAGACAAGTCCCCAACTCTATTGCAGTTTTTGGCCGAGTCTCTTTTGCCAGCCGATAAATGAGCTTCGCTAAGCGAGGGCTTTTCAAGGCATTTTTAGCAATCTGACTAACTTTCTTCGTTCTATTTTTATTGAGGTGTGAACCTGCCCCAAGATCTGTAACGGTAATAATGGATTCGTCAGAAAAAAGTTTTTTTCGCTGTTGTTCTATGTTTTTGTATTCAGATTTGTCGTTAAAATCGTAAATTACCTCGTCAGCAAGCTTGTAGACGAATGGCGAATGCGTTCCATGTCTGGTTTTTGCTGTTAATCGGTGTTTTAGATAATCGGTGATAAATTGAAATAGCATACTGCAAATGTAATTATTCGCCGCATACGGGTTATATGTTTTATGGAAAATATCACAGAGATAAGTGCATTAGTAAAATTGCTCGACGATCCTGATGAAGAGGTTTATCATCATGTAGAGCAGAAATTGCTGGAATATGGCGGCGAGGTGATCCATTACCTTGAAAATGCCTGGGAGCAGTCTTTCGATGGACTTTTGCAAGAACGCATAGAAAATATCGTTCATCAGATTCAGTTTAATACCGTAAAAGAAGATTTGAACTTATGGTATTTAAGTGGTGCATTTGATTTACTTCAGGGCGCCATGATTATCAACCGATACCAGTACCCAGATCTTGATGAACAAAAAATCATCAACCAGATTGAGGATATTAAAAGGGATATCTGGCTGGGATTACAATACGAAATGAGTTCTGTGGAAAAGGTGAAGCTAATTAACCATGTCTTGTATCAACAATATGGCTTCGGTGGTAACACTAAAAACCACCACGATCCGCAAAACTCTTACCTGAACCAGGTTCTGGAAAGCAAAAAAGGCAATCAGATTTCGTTGGCTATTATTTATTCTACTCTAGCTCAAAAGCTAGATTTGCCTATCTATGGAATTAATTTACCTCAGCATTTCATTTTAGGGTACATAGATGATAGTAAACAGGAAGCAACAGACTACAGCGTTTTATTTTACATCAATGCTTTTAACCGGGGCAATATTTTCGGGAAGCATGATGTAGACCAGTTTCTGCGTCAGTTAAATTTAGAGCCCCTACCCGAATATTATAAACCATGTACCAACACAGATATTATTCGCCGGGTAATCAGAAACCTCATTTCTGCTTATGAGAATGCTGGTGCTGTAGAGAAAGTGGAGGAGTTAAACGAATTACAAAATATTATTAAAGACGAGCCGAATACCCATTTAACCTAAACCCAGATGCAAATCAAATCCCCATTTCTCTTTTCAATTACCCTATTATTTCTTTTTCTCAGCACCAATCTTTTCGCACAAAAGCCTGCTAAACCCAATGTGATTGCCTACTATACGGGCAACGGAACAGTGATTGATAGCTTTCCAATCGAAAAAATCACTCACCTCATTTATAGTTTTGGCCATTTAAAAGGCGATAGCCTTCATATTACTGCTGCGAAAGATTCTGCGTTGATTACCAGAATGGTCGGTTTGAAAAAACGAAACCCTGGGTTAAAAATTATGATTGCGATGGGCGGTTGGGGTGCCTGCCCGAATTGCTCAGCGGTGTTTAGCAGACCTGACGGAAGAAAAACGTTTGCAAAAACAACTAAATCTTTGTTAGATTATTTTAAGGCTGATGGAATTGATATCGACTGGGAATATCCAGCAGTTGAAGGTTATCCGGGGCATAAATACATGGAAGCAGATAAACAAAATTTCACGTTGCTGATTAAGGCTTTAAGGGATGAATTGGGCAAAAAAGCAGAGATTAGCTTTGCCGCTGGTGGCAATAAAAACTGTCTTGATTCATGCTTTGAGTGGAAAAAGGTAATGCCATTAGTTAATCGGGTAAACTTGATGAGTTACGATCTGGTTGGTGGTTACGCAAAACTTAGTGGTCATCATACACCACTTTATTCAACTACGAAGCAACAATCATCTGCAGATTTTGCAATAAAAGAAATGATTAAATATGGGGTTCCTGCTAATAAGATAGCTTTAGGAGCCGCTTTCTACGGAAGAATATTTGAAAATACCACCGATGCTAATCATGGCCTGTATCAGCCTACTAAATTTATTGATGGTGTTTCATCCAGAGATTATAAAACTTTTTTCAGCAAAGAGAGTGGCTATCAATATTACTGGGATGATGAGGCAAAAGCACCTTATTATTACAACGCAGCCGCTAAACGGTTAGTTACCTTTGATGATGAGAAATCAATTGCATTGAAGACAAAATATGTAATTGATCAAAAACTGAATGGCATTATGTTCTGGGAACTTAATGACGCCCCTTACAAAAACGGTTTGCTTGATGCAATTGACACCGAACTGAGAAAATAAATAACGGCTTTACTGTAAAAAAAAATTAGTATATGCTATTGGTTAGGAGCCAAGATCAACTGAAACCTTTTTAAAAATTTATGGCATAATTCGATTGGTGGATACACAACCGATAACAACATACGAATGAACGTTTCGGAAGAAGTTTGAATATTTCTCCTTCCATCATATCCAGGGCTGAAAAGCAAAATAGCAATAGAAATACTTTCGTCCAGAGCGTAGCGAAGGTTTACTTATTGTTTCCCACCGGCCTTTATTTAGCCTAGATTATATACCATTTACCATTTTCATTCAGTTTTAACCATACCTTTCGACTCTGAATAGAAAAGGATCTAATTCCGCTCCATCGCAAAAGTATGCCCCCGTGTTAGCTTTTAATTTAATATAAATGATCAATAAATATTTGCAAAAAGAGCTAAGATAATTCAATAAAAGTTATTGATGATTAAATTGTTTCGCAATCCTAAAATTTGAAAATGCTTTATCAATTTCGATATATCTTCGTTGGATTGATTCCGATTATTTCTCTTTTATCGATTCCAATACTGAATTAAGCGCCCGATCGGCAATTACTTCCTTATCAGGCTTTACGCCACCCCCTTCCCAGTTAGTTTTTGTTACCGGGTTAATCGCCCTGGAATTTGTGATATTAGCAGTAAAGCTATTACCTACTGGTTCTGATAGCGCAGCATAAAGATTGTTAAAATAAAGTGACTAACAGTTCTTAGATATGCTCAACATGCCAAATTGTGATAATATTATATTTACAATCCAGCCGCAGTTTAGGTGCTATTTGCAATTGTAGATCATTTCATACTTATCGGTTGAAGTATCGGGTGTACCTGCACCACCATTGTTAAGTGTAGACGTACTTGTTATATTTAATAAGGTTGCATTCCCCTTTGAATCAAACTGGTATGAATACAGGGAATTGTCTATCACCAAAATATTTCCTAATGGATCAAATGAGGTGTAAGACGCTGAGGCTATGAAATTTTTTGAGGGTTTGCCAAAATAACCACCCTTCTGGTAATCAACGAAAGTTGTTAATGGGTCTGAACTAAAAGATGTATTGACAGCTTTTTCACTTCTATAGGTGAATGTAGTGGTATTCTGGATTTCTCCGGCTGAACCCTCTCTAATCACAGATTTAATTAAATTGCCATCTGCGTAGCTAAAAACGTTAGTTTCCACTAAAATTCCGTTTTGATAAGTTTCAACTTTACTAAGGTACCCATCTCCATCATAGCCGTACTTTTTGGTGGTTTCAAATCTTGCAATCCCAGCCTCAATCTCGCCCCCGCTTCCACTGGATATTGCCCTGCCATTAGATAAAATCAGCTCATCTACAACGCCATCATCATCAGTACCTGTAATTTTGCTTGCAGTAAATACACGGGTGTAGGTTTCGCCGGTGGAAAGAGACTCTTTGATTGCCTGACCAGCTGCATTATATTCAAAACTTAGCGTAAAATCATCAGAACCGCTGGTTACTTTCCAGCTTTTTAACTGACAGCCATTACTATTTGGATCGCTATAATCAATTTCTTTTTTACAACTTAAAATGGAAATAATGGCAACGAACGCTACCATGAAAAATTTAGTTTGGTTATTCATTTTTATAAACTGAGGACGTAAACTACTGGCCGCAAATATATTAAAAATTAATACATATAACAGCCAGTCTGTTTCGCAATCTGTTTTCTAGAGTCTTAATGATTGCCAAATGTCATCACTTTTGCTTTTTGAGCCACACAGCCATTAAATTAAACCAATCTACATCAGAAGTTTTATTGATTAATCCGAAACCATGACCGCCTTTTTCATAAAGGTAAACGTCTGTACTCACGCCATTGGTTTTTAGGGCTTCACTCATCAGAATGCTATTGGCATAAGGAACAGCATTATCATCTTTGGCGTGCACAAAATAAACTGGCGGCGATTTCTTATTAACGTTTTTATTGGCAGAGAAATATTGTTTTAAGCTATCTGTTGGCGAGGCACCCAGTAGATTTTTCATTGTTCCTGAGTGTACCGATTCTTCAAAGCTGATTACTGGGTATACCAATACTGCAAAATTTGGACGAAGATCTATCTTTTCAGGATTATCGATTTTTAAATCATTATAATGAGCCACTAATGTTGAAGCAAAATGTCCGCCTGCTGAAAAGCCCAGGATTCCGATCTTATTTTTCTTAATGCCATATTTTTTAGCGTTTTTCCGAACCAGGTAAATTGCTTGTTGCGCATCCTGTAGCGGGCCATAGGTTTTATCAACCATAATCTCATCGCTCGGCAAACGATATTTGAATACAAAAGCAGTTATGCCAATGGCATTAAAACGTTTCGCAACGTCTATTCCCTCATGACTGAAAGCCAGCGCGCCATAACCTCCGCCAGGACAAATAATCACCGCAGTACCAGTTGCAATATTTTTCGGCGCTTCGAAAACTGTTAACGTAGGTACCGACACCTTAGTAATGCTTAATGTTCCGTTTGATCTAACTTCCGTATTTTCTACATAAGTTGATGGGGTGGATTTTGCTCCCGGAATGTTCCCTGTGTAGATTGGAATCACTTCCTGAGCTTTAGAAAGACTGAACATCATAAGCAGAAATGCGATTAGATTTAGTACTTTAACCATTTTTATTGACATTAAAATTCCATTAAATACGCTTTTAAAAACTCGTTGATATCGCCATTTAGAACAGCATCCGGATTTGATGTCTGATAATTTGTGCGGTGATCTTTTACCCTACGGTCATCCAAAACATAACTTCTGATTTGCGATCCCCATTCTATTTTCTTCTTCGAGCCTTCTACCGCAGCAATGGCTTCGTTGCGCTTCCGCTCTTCAATTTCATAAAGCTGCGATTTTAATAGGCGAATAGCATTTTCTTTATTTTGTAGTTGCGATCTTGATTCCTGATTTTTGATAATGATACCAGACGGCTTATGATATAAACGAACAGCCGTTTCCACTTTGTTTACGTTCTGTCCGCCAGCACCCCCAGCCCTGAAAGTTTCAAATTCAATGTCTGCCGGATTAATGTCAATCTGGATGGTATCATCAACCAATGGATAAACATATACAGAAGCAAAGGAAGTATGCCTGCGGGCATTCGAATCGAAAGGAGAAATCCTCACTAAACGATGGACGCCATTTTCGCCTTTTAAATAGCCATAAGAGAAATCACCATCAAATTGTAGCGTCACCGATTTTATTCCTGCAATCTCCCCTTCCTGGCTATCCTGTTCGGTAATTTTATACCCATTTTTCTCGCCCCACATGATATACATGCGCATGAGCATGTATGCCCAGTCGCAACTTTCCGTTCCTCCAGCACCCGCTGTAATCTGCATTACAGCAGAAAGTTGATCTTCCTTATTGCGAAGCATGTTTTTCAGTTCCAGCTCCTCTACCGCTTGGGTACTGGCTTCGAACTGTTCTTTCATTTCTGATTCTGACGCATCGCCAGCCTGGAAAAACTCCAGCATTACCGCAGCATCCTCTACTGCGTTATGGGTATTATTGAAACCATCTGTCCATTTCTTTTTGGAACTGATTTCGGCAAGAATTTTTTCTGCTTTTTTTGGATCATCCCAGAAATCGGGCGCCATTGTTAATTTTTCTTCTTCGCGGATGGCGTAAAGTAGCTCATCAACGTCAAAGATGCCTCCTCAGGGACGTTACTCTGTCCCTTAAATCCTGCAAATTTTCTTTTGTCATAGCGGCAAATATATAAAATCGAATTGAGCATCAGGCATTCGCCGGTCTCAATTCAAGTGATCTAGATTAACTTATTAAAATAAAAATGGCTTCTCCTCTATTTTTTCATGTTCATATAATCCAATGTAAGATCAGAAAGCAATTTAACGCCCAGAACAAAACCGCTTTCATCCAGATAGAAGTCTGGCGTATGGTGTGATGGTGCTTTCACTGGATCTTTTCCCTTAGGCATTCCGCCTAAAAACACAAATAAACCCGGTACTTTCTCCTGGAAAAATGAAAAATCTTCTGCTCCGGTAACTGGTGGTCGTAGTAAAACATGATCTGCGCCAGCGGTTGCCTGCATACTCGGCAACATTTTCTCCGTAAGGGCAACGTTATTGTAAGTTACAGGATAATGGTTACTGAATGGGATTTTCACCTCAGCTGTTGCACCATTTGCTTCAGCAGTTTTGGTAGCAATTGTTTTAATCCGGTCGATAAACATTGCTTCATCTTCCTTACTGAAGTTACGTACCGTTCCAAGCATATCTACCTTCTCTGGAATTATATTTGAACGCACGCCGCCGTTAATGGCACCAATGGTAACGACGCCTGGGTTTTCTGTCACGTTCAGATTACGGCTTACAATGGTTTGTAAATTATTAATGATTTGTGCGGATACTACAATTGGGTCGATACTGCTCCAGGGATATGCGCCATGTGCTTGCCGACCCGTAACCGTAATTTTCATATCGTTCACAGCCGCCATTGTGCCGCCCGGGCGATAAGCAACATTTCCAACTTCAGTTTGAGAATTGATGTGCAAGCCAAAAATTACGTCAACTTTTGGATTTTCTAACACGCCTTCTTTGATCATTAAAGCAGCGCCACCTTCATCACCTGCAGGTACACCTTCTTCAGCAGGCTGAAAAATAAATTTAACAGTGCCCTGAATATCTTTTTTCATCGAACTTAATACTTCTGCAACTCCCATCAGTATAGCGACATGGCTATCATGGCCACAGGCGTGCATTACACCTACTTCTTGCCCGTTATATTTGGTTTTAACTTTCGATGCAAACGGTAGATCAACACGTTCCGTTACTGGCAAACCATCCATATCTGCCCGCAAGGCAACCACCGGACCAGGCTTCCCGCCCTTTAATATTCCAACTACACCAGTTTTGGCCACGCCGGTTTTAACTTCAAAACCTAAAGCTGTAAGGTGCTTGGCAACAATGCCGGCAGTTCTCACTTCCATATTGCCCAGTTCAGGATGTTCGTGAAAATCCCTTCGCCAGGTGATTACTTTTTGCTCAATGGCATCTGCTTTTTTGGAAACTTCTGCCCTTAAAGGTGATTTTTGAGCAAAGACACTTAAAGAAAGGAAAGATAACCCGGCGAGATAGATATATTTCATGAAATGGATTGATGTTTAGTTTAAAATGGTGACCTAAGCTAGGAATTTTTGCAGGATAATGCAATCATGATGATTTCTTCAATGCAAATTCGATTAAAAATAGAACAGTTAACCATTATTTACACTTAGAAAGACGCAAAAACTAATCTACAAATAATTCAAAAAACCATCATTTTTGAACATTAAAAAGACCGTTTTAAATTTTTGCTTTGTTACTTTTACAAAAAACAAAGATTATGTTACCGAAAATAAATTTTACCGAAACAGCGGCTTACAAGTATTTAGCCGATCATTTTATTGATATTAACCAAAAAAGCATTAAAGATCTTTTTGCTGAAGATACAGATCGTTTCAATAAATTTTCAGTTTTTTTTGAGGATATCTTATTGGATTATAGCAAAAACCGCATCAGCGATGAAACCCTCGCTTTGCTCCTTCAGCTTGCACGCGAGTGTAAATTGGATGAAGCCATTAAATCAATGTATGCAGGGGATAAAATTAATGAAACTGAAGATCGTTCCGTATTGCACATCGCCTTGCGCAATCTAAGCAATACACCAATTTTGGTTGATGGTAAAGATGTAATGCTTGATGTAAATGCAGTGCTTGCCAAAATGGAGAAATTTAGCAACAGCATTATTAGCGGTGAATGGAAAGGTTATACCGGCAAAGCCATTACAGATGTCGTAAATATTGGTATTGGAGGTTCTGATTTAGGGCCGGTGATGGTTACAGAAGCTTTAAAACATTATAAAAATCATTTAAATATTCATTTTGTTTCTAATATAGATGGTACACACATTGCAGAAACACTTGAAGCGCTAGATCCTGAAACCACTTTGTTTTTAGTGGCTTCAAAAACTTTCACTACACAGGAGACCATGACAAATGCACATTCTGCAAGATCTTGGTTTCTAGAAAAAGGTGGCAATGAAGACGATATTGCAAAACATTTCGCGGCCTTATCTACCAATGCAAAAGATGTTTCTGCTTTTGGTATCGATACCGAAAACATGTTTGAGTTCTGGGATTGGGTTGGCGGCCGTTATTCTTTATGGAGTGCAATCGGCCTATCTATTTCTTTAAGCATCGGTTTTGACAACTTTAAAGAACTTCTGGCAGGCGCACATGCAGCAGATAACCATTTTAAAACCACTGAATTTGAAAATAACGTTCCGGTAATTTTAGCCTTACTAGGGGTTTGGTACATCAATTTCTACAATGCAGAAACGCAGGTAATTTTACCTTATGATCAGTACATGCACCGCTTTGCAGCTTATTTCCAGCAAGGAGATATGGAAAGTAACGGTAAGCATGTAGACAGAAATGGAAACGAAGTTGATTACGAAACCGGACCAATTATCTGGGGTGAACCAGGAACAAACGGCCAACATGCATTTTATCAATTGATTCATCAGGGAACAAGAATTATTCCTGCAGACTTTATTGCTCCCGCACAAAGCTTAAATCCACTGGGCGATCATCATCCAATTTTACTGTCAAACTTCTTTGCGCAAACAGAAGCCCTCATGAACGGCAAGACAGAAGAAGAAGTAGTAGCAGAACTTAAAAAAGATGGAAAATCTGAAGAAGAGATTGCTAAAATTGCACCTTTCAAAGTTTTTGAAGGTAACCGCCCAACCAATTCTATCTTATTGAAAAAAGTAACGCCATACAGCCTGGGCAGTTTATTGGCCATTTATGAGCATAAAATTTTCGTTCAGGGCGTAATCTGGAATATTTTTAGTTTTGATCAGTGGGGAGTGGAGCTCGGCAAACAGCTTGCCAAGAAGATCCTTCCTGAGCTTGATGGAAATGAAAAGGTTGAAAGCCATGACAGTTCTACCAACGGCTTGATTAACCAATACAAAGACTGGAGATAAATTAACAGAAAACAAAAAAAGCGAGTTTAATACTCGCTTTTTTTGTTTTAAACCTATAATTTAGGGCATCTTAACACTCACGTTTTGTGAATCCAAATTAACTTATTATTGAAATAATCTCTCGCACTCGCTTTGATCGTTTCGAATCACTAAAAACCAATTACTAATGAAAAAAAGATTTCTTTTTGCCTTGGCTATTTCTGGCCTGTGCTTTAGCGCATCTGCTCAAAAAGTACAGTTTACAGAATTTGACTTAGACAATGGCCTCCACGTCATCCTTCACCAAGACAAGACAGCTCCTGTGGTTGCTGTGTCGGTTATGTATCATGTTGGATCGAAAGATGAAGAAACAGAACGCACCGGCTTCGCTCACTTCTTTGAGCACTTACTGTTTGAAGGTTCGCCGAACATCAAACGTGGTGAATTTATGAAACTGGTTAGCAGCAATGGCGGTCAGAACAATGCGAATACCTCTCAGGATCGCACTTTTTATTATGAAGTTTTTCCATCTAACCAGCTTGAGTTGGGTTTATGGCTGGAAAGCGAACGAATGTTCCATCCGGTAATTAACGAGATTGGCGTTAAAACCCAAAATGAGGTGGTTAAAGAAGAAAAACGCCTTCGCGTAGATAATCAGCCGTATGGCAAATTTACCGAGAAAATCTTCTCTCACTTGTTCTCAACCCATCCTTATCGCTGGCAGCCAATTGGCTCTATGGATCACCTGGATGCAGCCAAGCTTGATGAATTTATTGCTTTCTTCAAAAAATACTATATCCCTAATAATGCAGTATTAACTATTGCCGGTGATTTAGATGTTGATAAAACAAAGGATTTGGTGAAATCTTATTTTGAAGAAGTGCCTAAAGGCGCACCGATTGTACGCAAGAAATATGAATTGCCAGAGATCAAAAAAGAAATTATTGATACGGCATACGATGCGAATATCCAGATTCCGGCCATCTTCGCGGCTTATCGCGTTCCGGGGATGAAAAGCAGGGATAGCAAAGTGCTCGGTATGATTAGCTCCATTCTATCTGGCGGTGGCAGTTCCAAATTAAGCACCAAAATGGTTGACGAGAAAAAAACAGCGCTTCAGGTGGCAGCGTTTAATTATTCATTAGAAGATTATGGCGCCTATATCACCCTTGCACTCCCAAATAAAAATACGCCGCTTAATGATTTATTAAAAGATATCGATGAGGAGGTTTTGCGCTTACAAACAGATCTTATCAGCGAAAGTGATTATAAAAAACTCCAGAATAAATTTGAAAATGATTACGTAAGTGCGAACAGCAGAATGCTTGGCGTGGCTGAAAACTTATCTTCAGGTTATACTTTCCACGATAAGGATACAGATGATATTAATAAAGAGCTCGAAATAATAAGGTCTATTACGCGTGAGGAAATTAGAGACATCGCAAAGAAGTACCTAAACAAAAACCAGAGAGTTGTATTGTATTACTTACCTAAGAAATAAGCAGGGCGCATTTCATTTAATCTAAAAATCATGAAGAAAATCTTTATCATAGCTGCAATCTCCTTATTTACGCAAGGTATTTCAGCGCAAACCATAAATAGAAGTCAGAAACCAAAACCAGGGCCAGCACCTGTAATTACAATCGGCGACCCGGCTATTTTTAAATTAGCCAATGGCATTACCGTTTTGGTGGTGGAAAATCATAAACTTCCAAAAATATCAGCAAGTTATAGTATAGATGCAGGCCCAATTGCAGAGGGCGCTAAGGCAGGCGTTTCCAGCCTAATGGGAAGCATGTTAAACGAAGGTACAACCACAAAAACCAAAGTACAGTTTGACGAAGCTGTTGATCAGCTTGGTGCAGATGTAAGTGCAAGCTTTGGTGGAGGCTCCGCGTCGGCGTTAACCAGATATTTCCCTGAAGCTTTTGCTTTATTGGCAGAAAGCATTCGTAAACCAGCTTTTACCGAAGCATCATTTGAAAAATTGAAGTCGCAGTTGATTACGGGTTTAAAATCGAATGAAAAAAATGCAAAGGCAATCTCCGGCCGAGTGGTAGATGCACTTGCGTATGGAAAAACACACCCAAATGGTGAATTTGAAACAGAAGCTTCTGTTAATGCTTTAACACTTGCAGACGTTAAGGCAGCATACGCCAAATATCTAACGCCTTCTCGTGGTTACCTAACTTTTGTGGGCGACATCAAGCCAGAAGCGGCTAAAGCTTTAGCAGAAAAAGCTCTTGGCGATTGGAAGGGTGCAACATTATCGCTTCCTGTATTGGCTAAAGTGGCCAACCCCATAAAAACTGAAGTAGATATTGTGAATGTAAGTAATGCTGTTCAATCAGAAATAACAGTTGTTAATCTGATCGATTTACCGTTAAGCAATCCTGATTATTTCCCTGTTCTACTGGCTAACCAGATCTTAGGTGGTGGTTCAGAATCCCGATTATTTAATAACCTGAGAGAAAAGCATGGCTTCACTTATGGTGCATATTCTTCAACAGGATCCGGTCGTTTTCAATCTAAATTTTCTGCGACAGCAGCGGTGAGAAATGAAAAAGTAGACAGTGCCGTTGTTGAATTTTTGGAGGAAATTAATACAATTCGCACCACAAAAGTGACGGCAGAAGAACTACAAAACGCCAAAAACCTTTACAACGGAAGTTTCGCATTAGGTTTAGAAAATCCGGCGCGGATTGCTGGTTTTGCAAGCAGCATTTTAATCAACAACTTGCCTAAAGATTTTTATCGCACATATTTGCAGAAGTTAAATGCCGTAACCACTGATGATATTTTGCGGGTGGCGAGGAAGTATTATAACCACGATAATACCCGTGTAGTGATTGTTGGGAAAACAGCAACCTTTACCCCGGGCTTAAAGAAAGCTGGTTTTACGGTAAATGAATTTGATAATTTTGCTAAACCCGTTAAAGCAACTGCAGGAGCCAGCAGCGCAGCTACAAAAACAGCAAAAGAAATTGTAGACAGCTATATTACTGCAATTGGCGGTGCTGCTGCGATTAAAAAGATCACTTCCTTACAGCAAAATGCTGAAATGGAGATGCAAGGCCAAAAGCTTACGGTGACCATGAAAGATATGGTGCCTAATTTAAGTACCATGGAGGTTTCAATGATGGGCCAAACGGCGATGAAACATGCTTTTAATGGCACAACAGGCTATCAAATGCAAATGGGCAAAAAATCTGAATTAACAGGCGACGATTTAACTGAAAAGAAAGAAAGTAAAGGTATTGTGAGCCAGCTCTTCTATGCTACAGATGGTAGTAAATTAGAAGCAGCAGGCACGGCTAAAGTGGGCGCAGCTGATGCTTACAAGCTGATTGTTACTTCTCCTTCAGGTAAAAAGAAAACGGAGTATTATGATGTAAAATCCGGCTTACTTTTGAAGGATGAAAAAACGGTAACGAAAGGTACGATGGAAACTACCCAATCTACAGAGTATGGCGATTATAAAAAAGTAGGTGATGTATTGTTTCCACATACGTTGAATCAGAATATTCAAACTCCGCAGGGTGCGCAGGAGTTTGCAATTAATATTAAGGAAATTAAAATCAATCCTCCTTTAAAGGCCGAGGAGTTTAATTAACCGTATCCTTACTGAATTTTAAAGCCATCACATTTTTAGTGATGGCTTTTTTTGCGCCTATCATTTTCAATAATCTAATCGTTTTGTTTCGTAATTTTAATACAATATTGCAGTGTGCTTTATGGAAATGATTAAACTCCTTCATCTTAGCATTGTTATATTACTAAAACACCACATCATGAAACATTTAAAAATAGTTTTGAGCATGGCTTTGGTTGCTTTCACTATGCAACTTTTTGCTCAAACAAATAAGGAGACAACTGTAAAGATCATTGGAGAAAAGGATTACACATTTGTTGCCAACTCCGCAATACCGATGTCAAACATGGACGTTTCGCAAATCTTATCCAGGATGCCCGGTTCACAAGGTGGAGGTATGATTAACCTGACCGGAAGCCAATACGATTTTAAGGTAACCAAAGATAGTGTGGTTGCATACTTGCCTTATTACGGACGCTCTTTTAGTCCGCCGCTAAACCCAAATGAAGGAGGCATTAAGTTTACTTCAAAAGACTTCAGCTATAACGAGACGAAGAATAAAAGAGGTAATTATACCATTCAAATCAACACAAAAGATTTAAAAAGGGAGAACTTCAGACTTACGCTTAGCATTACACCGAATGGATATGCCACGTTAATTGCCAGCGGTTACAACAAACAACCCATTACCTTTAATGGTTACTTAAGCGAATCGAAAAGGAAAGATCAATAATGATCCTGGGGTTTTACCATACTTTTTAATTTCATATTGTGATTTGTCATGTTAAGCTTCTCGAAGGAAATGGAAGATATTCTTTACAATGGCTTCGAAAGGCTGGAAATGACAATGATTTAAATGCTAATGCGTAGTAGCGCCTCAATACGACTTAAATGTTTCCGATCAATAGCCTTTCCTTAATATAAACCGTTAGGTAAATATTCACCATTTTTCCTGGTACGCTGGCTTGCCTCGGCTGGCCGCCGAAGGGCTCTTACTTTTTCGCTTGATCAAAAAAGTTAACAAAAAACCGAGCTTTTCTGCGAGCTCATGAATGCCTATAAAAACAAGTGCAACTGTGAATAAATCAAGGCTTGGAGCTGAAGTCGGATTAGCGCATTGAAATTTAAAAAGCTGTAGCACAAGGGCTTGATTTGTAGTAAAGATTTATTTCAGAGCCGTTCGCGCTACCTTGGGTTGGGGGTATTTGAACGTTGCCACAAAAATTCCAACGGCTTCTCCTTCTATCATTTCTTAGGCCGGAGAGCATGTTGCATTATTAGATTTATGAGGTTTACTCGTTTGTGTTTGTTTATAACGAGTGGTGTATATGTATAGCGATGTGATATGAAATTAACCTCGTCAAAGACGAATGGATATTCCACGCTAGTTCGGAAACGAGCGTGAGCATATTCGAAAAAAAAACAAATAACGCGAAAAGCCAGATTTTTTTGAATCTGGCTTTTCATTTTTAACGGTTACCCCTATTTTTTGGAAATCTTTAATTCAAAAATATGCGGCCATTTTTTACCGGTAAAAAATAGTTTTTTAGCTGCTTTATCATAGGCAATTCCATTTAGCACATTGTTTGCCTTTTCATCCTCTGTTTTGAAATAATCTGCAGGAAGCAAGCCAGCCAAATTGATCTTCCCTTCAACGGCACCAGTTTCGGGATTGATAATTAAGATCTGGTTTGTGGTGTACACATTGGCATAAATTTTCCCATCAATAACTTCAAGCTCATTTAACTGTTGAATTGCTCCTTTATTATCGAAAACTTCAATTTCTCCTATTGGCTGATAAGTGTTTTTATCCAGAAAAAATATCGTACTGGACCCATCTGTTTTCAAGATTTTTTCTCCATCAAAAGTTAATCCCCAACCTTCCTGAGTACCGCCACTGTAAGTAAATTCAGATAGTTTTCTAAAGGTATTTTTATCGTAAACAAAACCAGTTTTTTCTCTGTAGGTTAACTGAATAATTTTATCGCCAACAACCGTCATTCCTTCTCCAAAATACTGTTTATCAAGATCAGCTTTTAAAACCACTTTACCTGTTGATGGCGCTACCTTCCGCAAACTTGAGTGACCGTAATCGCCGGCACTTTCATAAAAATAGCCATCGTGATATTCCAGGCCTTCAACATAAGAAGCTGTATCGTGTGGCAAGGTTTTAACAACCTTATAAGTATATTCAACAGGTGCCTGAGCAGCCAATACATTTACATTTGAAGTTAAATCTTCTGATTTGCCTTCCCCGTATATTTTAGCGGTGATGATGTGATTACCCAACTTAAGCCCTTTAGTATTTACTTTGATCGCCATTGTATCAACTTTAGCATCCACTTTTGTGCTATCAACCAGATAAACTACCGAATCTATTTTGCTTTCATTTCCGAAAAGTACTTTCACTTCAAATTCTTTTCCGGATGCAACGTTGAGTCCCATCATCGGCGAAACAAATGCCCGATAAGTTTTTGGAGCATCGCTTCTACATGCACCTAACATGGCAACTGCAATTCCGAAAATTAAAAGGGTTCTGATTTGTTTAGTCTTCAGGCCAAAAAGCATCTTCAATGTGATTTAATGTATAACTATTTTTTGTAAAGGTAATCGCAATTATGTCAAAACGAATATCATTTTGATGATTCATGATTTCAATATATTCTGACGAGGCCAACTCCATCTGTTTTTGCTTGGCGGCATCGACAAAGTCTTCCGGTTCTCCAAACGCAACAGAAGTTCTGGCTTCAACTTCTACAAACACCATCACCCTATTTTTATAAGCGATGAAATCCAGCTCTGCCTTCCCATACGTCCAGTTTTCATCTAAAATTTCATAACCATTGGTTTCCAGGTATGCTTTTGCAATGACCTCTCCTTTTTTACCTAAATCGTTATGGGTGGCCATGTTTGATATGTGTTATGGTTTTGGGTTTACGGTTACCGGGCGAAATAATTAATGTTAAAGGTTGTGGGTTGAAAGTTATAGGGCAGATTACCTTAACAAACAAAATTTATAAAGTATTCAATAATCCTTACAACCTTTAACGACATCTATTAACAATCAAAGAACTGTCCGTAGTTCAAATAGCACCCCCGACTTATAACTTATAACCTACAACTTCTAACTTCAACCCTTTTCAACCAAATCTACTTGACAATAACAGAGCCCAGGAATTTTGAAATCTCTCGCTCTACTCCTTTAATTACAC
Organism: Bacteroidota bacterium; assembly: GCA_037032985.1. Lineage (GTDB taxonomy): Bacteria > Bacteroidota > Bacteroidia > Sphingobacteriales > Sphingobacteriaceae > Pedobacter. The sequence continues at coordinate 33,338 of JAZBLB010000009.1, read as the reverse complement.
CGTATCGCTGCATCAGGATCATCTGGTTATCGGTATCTTTTTCGTCTTTAATTTCTTTTAGTAGATTGGATAGAATACGATCTACCTTCCGCTTCTTCAAATGAAAAATCCCACCCAAAATTGTGGCTTTAAGATTCATCGACTCATCTTTCACATAAATTAAGTGTTTGTTTAGCCAATTTTCACTCAAGGCATATTCAGATGTGGATAAGGTAATGGCTAAATCGGCAATATCCCGATCTTCATGTTTAATGAAATGATTGGCAGTAGGTAGTCTACCATTGTCAATTTCAGCTTTATAGTAATCGATAATGCTCTTACAAAGCTGAGTCTCGAACTCGACGTCGGCCAGATTCTGCATCACAAAAGAACCGATATACATGTCATCTATGCTATCCCAATTTACAAATTCATGGCCGTAAGTGAGTAGTAACCGCACAATCTCCTTTTCCTGGATCTCGTCTGTATCTACTTTTGGTTCGCCATATCCGGATGGTCCTGCATTGTCATCCCATAAATCATCCGGTGGACCTAATGGTTCCGGAGGCCCTGATGAATATGAATTCTGCTGACCGCTTTGGGCGTTTGCCCTTTGGTTACTTTCGAAGTTCTTTTTTACCTTACCAGAGCGAATTTTATTTAATTCAGCGAGTAGTACACTTTCCTCAATCTGCAATAAACTACTGCTTTCTCTGATGAAAACTGAAGCTTTAATCTGATCTGGGATCTTCGCAATACTTTCAACAATATCGCGGATAATACCAGCCCGTTTAATCGGATCATCTCCGGCATCCTTTAGCAAAACATTCGCCTTGTAAAGGATAAAATCTTTACGATTTTTTTCAAGATATGTTTTGAAAGCACCTGCTCCTACGTGATGCATGTAAGAATCGGGATCATGTCCATCAGGGAAAGAAACAATTTTAACGTTCAATCCTTCCTCAAGGATCATATCTAATCCACGCAGCGAGGCTTTGATTCCGGCCGCATCGCCATCAAATAATATCGTAATGTTTTGAGTAAAACGACCAATTAATTTGATCTGCTCTACCGTTAACGAGGTACCCGAAGAAGCCACTACGTTTTCTATTCCAGCCTGGTGCACCGATAATACATCGGCATAACCCTCGGCAAGGTAACAGTTGTCTAAATCTCGAATGGCTTTTTTGGCATGAAACAACCCGTAAAGCACATTCGATTTATGGTAGATTTCACTTTCCGGTGAGTTTACATATTTTGGAACGTTTTTGTCTGTTTTTAAGGTTCTACCACCAAAACCAATGATTCTACCCGTAAAGTTATGGATAGGAAACATCACACGGCCGCGGAAACGATCATAGATTTTTCCGTTATCATTTTTAATTGATAAACCTGTAGACTCCAAAAACTCCAGCCTGTGACCGGCATTGGTGGCATTTTGAGTAAGTGCATCCCAAACATCGGGAGAATAACCTACCTCGAACTTTTTCAGGATATCTTCCCTAAAGCCCCGCTCTTTAAAGTAACTCAAACCAATGCCTTTACCTTCATCGGTTTCCCAAAGCTGCTTAACAAAGAAAGCAGCGGCGTATTGAGATACAATGTAAAGACTTTCTTTTGCACTTTGGGCCTCTGCGGCTTCAGGCGAAAGTTCTGCCTCCTCTACTTCTATATTGTATTTATTGGCTAAAAATTTAAGTGCTTCAGGATAAGAATACTTTTCATGATCCATGATAAAGCGTACAGAATCGCCACCTTTACCACAACCAAAGCATTTGTAAATACCTTTCGTTACAGAAACGTGAAACGAAGGCGTTTTCTCGCCGTGAAACGGGCAATTTCCAATTAAACTGGTTCCGCGTTTTTTTAAGTGCACAAAATCCCCTACTACCTCCTCTATCCGGGCGGTATCCATTATCTTATCTATCGTTTCGCGGTTTATCAATTTAGTATCAAGTATTTAGCTTCAAGACAAGCAGAATGTTAACTGTTACAAATGCTAAGCGCCCGCGCCTATAACTTATAACTAGCAACTTGTAATTTATTTAATCAAGGCAAAAGTCACAAGATGAACTTTACAAAACTTCAGGCATCCAGACTTATAGCCTATACATTCAACTTATTACCTACAACTTTGAGCGCTACTTCACCAAAGGCAATAACTGATCTGCTACCAATTTATTGCCGATATCGTTGAGGTGAACCCGATCATTTGTTAAAACACCTTTTTCCTTATCCTCCAGATTATTTTTAGCTTCGTATTCACCGAAAGCTTTTCTTAAATCGCAAAGCGGAAGATTATTTTTTGCAGCCAACTCCCTTATTCCAGCTGCGTATTTGTTTAAATCGGCATCCATATCGTTGGTTCCATCTTTTTTCTCTCCAATTACGGATGGTGTACAAAGTACAACCTTGCTTCCGGCACCCTGAATTTTATTGATTAAAGCCTGGTAAAATTTGAAATACTTGTCATAATCGGTTCCCGTATGCGAGGTCTCTTTATGCCAAACATCATTGATACCAACATAAATAACTACCAGGTCTGGTTTCTTATTTAAAACGTCATCTTCTAAACGCAGGTATAAATCATAAATTTTGTTTCCACCAATGCCCGCGCCGAGCACTTCGTATTGAGTTAAATCAAGTGATTTTTTAATCAGGTTTACGTATCCGTTTTTAGATACACCCATTTGGGTAATCGAATCGCCAAAAAAGATAATTCGTTTTGGTTTGAAGGTCATGGAAGTTAATATAATCAGGCAGAAGCCAACTAAAGCTGTGGTTTTGAACAAGGTTTTCATCGTATTTATTTTGGTTAGTTATTTTGTTGTATTTTTCTTGAAATCCAAATCCTGGAAATCGAAACTAAAATCTGTTAGAGGTGAGATGGCTTCAATTTTAAACCCATTAGCAGCAGCATTATTATCCAACCCAAAATTTACAAATGCATCTGCATCCAAACTTCTATCATACCATTTCACAATAAAGGTATTCCCTTTGTAATAAGTCATATCGCCACGAAGTTTCGGCGCATTTTTAGCTTGAAAGTGCATTTTACCATTTACATCACTGATTGTTACCTCGCCAAACCAGGCATCATGATAAGTACCGTAATAATTTTTAAGATCGGGCTTTGTGGAAGTGGCTTTTTGTTGAGCCGCAATATCAGTCCAAAGTTTAGTTACTATTTCCTTGGCCTCTTTCTCATCAGCAAGACGGCCATCGTTGGCAGATTTAATTCTATCGCGACCTTTTATCCCCAGGTAGCCGTCTTTAATGGAATTCGTTATTGCACTAAATGCTGCGCCAGATTGTTGATTGGTTAAAACGATGATACCTAATTTCATTTCTGGTAAAATCGTTACCTGCGTTACAATTCCAGACAGACCACCGGTATGTGTGGCCTGGAACTTACCATTCACCGTACTTAAAAACCAACCCAATCCATAGCTGTTAAAGTTTCCGGTATTGCCGCCTGCAATGAGGGTTTGAGGAGTCCATAATTCGCGGGCTACCGCTTCGCTGAATAATCTCTGATCAAGTTTTGCTCCATATCTACCACCATCTATCATTGCCTGTACCCATTTACTCATATCAGTTACGTTCGAATAAATCCCACCAGCTGCATTGGCTATCTCTCCAAAGCTTAATCCGACAGGCAACAACTTTCCTTCATAGGGAGCGTGGCCGTCGATTACATTCGATTTATCTTTCAAACGATACCATGAAGCAGCAGTTTTACTCATTCCCAGCGGCTTGATGATTCTACTTTCAATAAAATTTTCATAGGTAAGTCCCGAAACCCTAGCCACAACATCACCCGCTAAGATGTACATTAAATTATCATAGTCAAACTTGGTACGAAAAGAAGATACGGGCTTTAAATAACGGAGGTTATGAATCAACTGCTTTTTATCTACAGTTGAAGAATCTGGCCAAATCATTAAGTCGCCAGCCCCTAATCCCAAACCACTTCTGTGGGTAAGCAAATCACGAATGGTGAATTCACTGGTTACATAGGTATCGTACATTTTAAATTCCGGAATAACATCAGTTACTTTCGTATCCCAGGTAATTTTTTGCTCATCCACCAGCATACCCAGGGCTGCCGCAGTAAAAGCTTTGGTGTTAGAGGCTACACCAAAAAGCGTATTTTCATCTACTTTCTGGTTCGTTTTGATGGAACGGACGCCATAACCCTTTAGGTGGATAATTTTTCCATCCTTGATTACGGAAACTGCAATGCCAGGAACGTTAAAAGTGGTAAGGGTTTTTTCTACAAGGCTATCGATCTGTTTTGACGACAGCACCTGAGCTTGTAAATGAACATGAAAGAGTATAACGAGCGCTAAAGTGATTTTAAATACTGTACGGAAAGATGCTTTCATTTTGCTGGTTTAAATAATCGCTTAAAGATAAGAATTCTTTAATTCGCCCCAGTTAAATTCTACTTTCCCTTTTCCAGTTTGTAGTCTTTATGTACAATTAAAAAACTTGCACGTTCTTCTTTTTTAAAGGGGTAGTCCCAGTTTCCCTGGTAAGTGATTTTTGTAGGCAATTTATCCTCCCCAAAATAACCCATCTCAATATTCATCTGCACATTGAAATCAAATAACATATTGCCATATTTCATATCTACATAACGGCCAAGGATATTAAAATTACGTTTATCAAAAATCGTTACCAGTTCCTTGATCATTATTCCATCCTTTGTCCAGCTGCTTAAATCTGGCTTAACCGAAACTTTAAAGCGGTACACCGGGATAGAATCGAGGTAAGTTCCGCTGGTAAAAGCGTAATCATAATACTGACGCATATTAGCGGTAAATATTTCTGTTTTACTGCCTATAAACGGCACCTTTATCGGACGACCAGGATTAAATATTAAGGTTTTGAGTTTGTCTTTATAACTTTCATTGGTGCCGCCTTTGCCATCGCCACTTGGTGCATTAGGTACAAAATCGGTGTTGTAGGCATTCATAAAAATGTAGTCAAACATTTCTACGGTATACAATTGATACTTACCGTTTTTCTTGTAAACCTTCCCGGTATCTTGTTTAACGAGGTATTCCATTTTATATGGCCCGCTATTGTTATGTTTTATTTTGCGATAGATTTTCCCGTCAACCTTATTTTTTTTATCGTAAGTATAAATTCGGTTTTCCGCGATGAAACTATAGCGTTTCATGTCTCTAAAGGATTGATAAAAAGAAGTATCGTTGATTACCTTATTGATAAAAGTTTCGATATTAAGCTTTTCAGCTTTGATATTTACGGTAGAATCGAGGGTAATGGTCTTAATCGTATCAGGATTGAACCGTGGAATTTCCTGCGCAAAACCTTTATAAAATAGAGAGGTGATGATCAGGAATAATAATATTTTCTTCATGTTGGTTTACCTTGGCAAAAACGATGCCTTGTTTATTTTTGAAAGCAACTGGCTGGATAATGGCAGTTAATTACCCAATTGTTTTAAGGCGATGTATGCCATTAATCCTGTTGAGATTTTCAATGCATCTTCGTCAATGTCAAACGTTGGTGTATGTACCGAGTATTGGGTGTTTTTTGCCGCATTTCCAGTGCCAAGGCGATAAAAACAAGCGTCTGTTACTTGAGAGTAGAATGAAAAATCTTCCGCAGCCATCCAGATATCCAGATCTACCACATTTTCTTTACCTAAAAAGTCTTCGGCAAATGCCCTCGCATTTGCCGTTAACTTCTCTTCGTTAATTAAAAAAGGGTATCCTTTGTGAATATCAAAATTACAGCTGCCACCCATGCTTTCTGCAATGCCTTCTGCCATTTTTTTCATGCGTTTATGCGCTTCCGCTCTCCAGCTTTCATCAAGTGTTCTAAACGTACCCTCAATTTTAACTTCGTTTGGAATAATATTAGTTGCGCCGTTGGCCGTTACCTTTCCAAAGGATAAAACAGATGGGATTCGTGGATCGGCGTTGCGACTAACAATTTGTTGCAAGGCTATGATAATATGTGAAGCAATAACAACAGGATCGATATTTTGATGTGGTTGTGCACCGTGACCACCTTTTCCGATTACTGTAACGTACAATTCATCAGTGGATGCCATATAGATTCCGGAACGGAAACCAACTTTGCCGGCATCAATCAATGGCATTACATGTTGGCCGACAATATAATCTGGTTGCGGGTTCTCCAATACGCCTTCTTTAATCATAATACTGGCACCACCAGGAAGTAATTCTTCGGCAGGCTGAAAAATAAATTTGATCGTTCCGCCAAATTCTGCTTTCAACTTACTTAAAATATGCGCGGTTCCTAATAGTGAGGAGGTGTGTACATCATGACCACAGGCATGCATTACACCTGGATTTTTAGAAGCATAGGGTTTATCGCTGATTTCAGTAATCGGTAATGCATCCATATCGCCACGCAATGCGATGACTTTTTCTGAGGGAAGATCGCCTTTAAGCAAAGCAACTACACCGGTATTTGCGCAACTGGTGAATTCGATGCCCCAGGCAGTTAATTTTTCTTTAACAAATGCTGAAGTTGCAAATTCATGATAGGATAATTCTGGGTTTGCATGTAAATGCTGGCGATAGCCAACTACATCATTAAAAATAGACGCTGCTAAATGCTTAATTTTATCTTTGATCATCCGTGGTGATATCTAGTTGTGGGGCATTGATTTTTTCCTTAAAGATAAATAACGTTGGGAAGGTTGGTCTTATTTCACTCATTAATCTTTGAGCCTCTAATCTTGTTCTGAAATCGCCTACCCGAACATAATAATTTGGCTCTTTGTAGATTAAATATGTATTAAGTCTTGGATACAATGTTTTAAACCGGGCTTGTTGATTAAATACTTCCCTGCGGTCTGAACCATAAAAGATCTGCACCCGGTAGCCGAAGGAGGAAACAATTGGTTTTCCCGGCTTTACCTCTCCTGATGTTTTATATACTGCCATTCGTTTGGCTATTAAGCTATCTATTAATGGATCTTTAATCACTACAACCTCTCCTTTTTGTGCAAAAGATGTGTTGAATAACAATAAACAGAAGATGATGGAGTAAAATATTTTCATGATGGTATTACAGCGGACAAACGAAAATTGTTTTAAAAACAAGAATGCCGAATTCGCTGCAAAATTCGGCATTCTTTATGGGTTGTGCAAATGTATCTTAATTAGTTACTAAAAGGGATCTACAAAATCAAGAGGAGGTATTTTATCAAAGTCTTTAATATTTCTTATTATAAAAGTAAGTTTATTTACCAAGGCAGTTGCAGCAATAATCGCATCCGGTAACTTTAAATTATAATGCTTCATTAATTCTGCAGTTTGATTTTTAATTTCCTGATCAATTTCATATACACAAGCGTCGGCGATAAAATTCTTTAAAGTTACTAAGTCGTTTTCATTCGCAGATTTCCAACACAGTAATTCAATCTCCGTAATAGCCGAAATTGCCGGCACGTCAATTAATAGTATACTATCTAATAAATGTCTCTGCATTTACAGATAGTTGTTTCTGCAAATAGTAAATAACAGTATTTGTATCCCAAAGATATTTTATTCCCATTCGTTACGAATATCATCTAGCTGCTGATCAACGTCTGATATTGATTGCTTTTGCATAGAACCTTTATATTTTGAGATCAAATTGATCTTTGGCTCTTCAGATACGATAGAATCTTTTCGCAATCTGATAACTTTCAGAAGTTCTAAATTTTTCAAAAGATCAAATGCTTTATCGTTTAAAATATCTAATGTTATCGTTCTCATTTATCAAAAACACTAAAATTAAACAACAAAAGAAAAGCCGAATTTTGAAGTTAATTCGGCTTTTCTAAGATACTAATTAGACTTTTTCTTTTCCAATTGAATCTCGTAAACTTTAGGATTATACTTCATCATTGCGCCTGTAGCGGCATCTACTCCCCAGCCAATTAAACCTAGAAAATTTAATACTGATACAGCATTGAAATCTGTGGTTGGTTGAAACATTTTTGTTTCGTAACCATCCAGTTTAAGGCTAACTGTTTGGCCAGTGAAGCCCTTTTTCAATGATACTGCCATCGGGGTAATACCTACTTTAACACCATCAATCTCAATATCGGCAGCTGGTGGTGAGGTGTTGACTTGAACATTTTGCCTGGTACCTGTAAAAATTGTTGCGCAACTTGAGCACATCAGTGTCGCAGAAACAGCGACCACGGTAAAAATTGTTTTCATTTGTGTGTGATTTATTTGTGTGTGTCTTACTCTTTAGGCTTTTCAGTTACGCCCTGTTTCAATGGTTTCAGCTCCATATTTTCTCATTAAAGTATCATGATAAATTGCCTACCAATTTATTATGACTTGTTACTCCGATGAAAGTATTCGGTTAGATTTAGTGGAAAACATAGAAATCTAACGTCAATAAATATATAAACATTTACCACTATTAAAAATACTGAAGTAAAAAAAAAGCCCTGACGAAAGTCAAGGCCTTGGTAATGTGCTATATAATTTATCTTACAAATTTGCGCCGTGGCAATTTTTGTATTTTTTACCACTTCCACAAGGGCAAGGTTCGTTACGACCTATTGTTGCTTCCTTACGAACAGGCTGTTGCGGAACCGCTTCACGGGTATCACCAAACTCAATACCTGGTTCTTCTCTACCAAACTCTTGCTTGGTTGTCTGTAACTTAGGTTGCTTTGCTGGTGCTGGAGCTTCTCGCAAATCTTCAGCTTCTTGCTGAACCGGAATACCACCTTTATATAAGAAACTTACTACTTCTTTATTCACTGCATTAAGCATGTTTTTGAACAAGTTAAAGGCTTCCATTTTATAGATTACCAATGGATCCTTTTGCTCATAAACCGCATTTTGAACAGACTGTTTTAAATCGTCCATTTCACGTAAATGCTCTTTCCAGCTGTCATCAATTAAAGCAAGAACAATGGTTTTTTCGAATGAACGAACCACCTCTTTTCCTTTGTTGTCTATCGCTTTTTTTAAATCTACAGCCACCTGGATACCACGAATACCATCAGTAAACGGCACAACAATCTGTTCGATATGTTCACCACGTTCCTCGTACACCTGTGTTAATACTGGTAACGACTGCTGAATTACAGCTTCCGATTTACGTGCATAGAAAGACTCTGCTTCGTCAAATAATTTCTCCGTTAATTGTGCAATGTTAGTGGCTGCAAATTCTTTTTCTGTAATGGCAGTATCTAAAGAGAAGTTTTTAATCACTTCCAGTTTAAATCCATCATAATTTGCTTCTTCCTTGTATTCGGTTACAATATCTTCTGCAACATCGAAAACCATATTGTTCATGTCCACATCCAAACGCTCACCAAATAAAGCGTTTTTACGTTTAGCATAAATTACGGTACGTTGTGAGTTCATTACATCATCGTACTCCAGTAAACGTTTACGGATTCCAAAGTTATTTTCTTCTACTTTTTTCTGTGCACGTTCAATAGATTTGGTAATCATCGAATGCTGAATCACTTCGCCATCTTCAATTCCCATACGTACCATAATGCCAGAGATTCTTTCAGAACCAAATAAACGCATTAAGTTATCTTCTAACGATACGAAGAATTGAGAAGATCCCGGATCACCCTGACGACCAGCACGACCGCGCAACTGCCTGTCTACACGACGAGACTCATGGCGTTCTGTACCTACGATAGCCAAACCACCAGCTTCCTTAACGCCAGCGCCTAATTTAATATCCGTACCACGACCCGCCATGTTGGTTGCAATGGTAACGGTGCCTGCCTGTCCAGCTTCGGCAACAATATCTGCCTCTCTCTGGTGCATTTTAGCATTTAATACATTATGTTTAATGCCTCGAAGTTTAAGCATCCGGCTTAACAATTCGGAGATCTCTACAGAAGTAGTACCCACCAATACCGGACGACCCGCTTGTGTTAACTTCACAATCTCATCTGCTACAGCGTTATATTTTTCACGAACAGTACGGTAAACGTAATCCTGCTCATCTCTTCTCGAAATATTTCTGTTGGTTGGAATTTCTACAACATCCAATTTGTAGATCGACCAGAACTCACCGGCTTCGGTAGTTGCTGTACCCGTCATACCGCAAAGCTTGTGGTACATACGGAAATAATTTTGCAAAGTTACCGTAGCGTAAGTCTGGGTTGCATCCTCAACTTTAACGTTTTCCTTAGCTTCAATCGCTTGGTGTAATCCATCAGAATAACGGCGGCCATCCATAATACGCCCCGTTTGCTCATCAACAATTTTAATTTTTCCTTCATCGATGATGTATTCCACATCAATTTCGAATAAAGTATAAGCTTTTAATAATTGGTTTACAGAGTGGATCCGTTCTGCTTTAACAGAATAATCACGCATTAAAGCATCTTTGGTTGCAACCTTTTCATCTAATGGCAATGCAGATTTCTCTAACTCAGCCACCTCTGTACCAACATCAGGCAAAACAAAGAAAGTTGGATCTTCGCCAGATTGGGTAATTAATTCGATCCCTTTCTCTGTTAACTCAACTTGGTTGTTTTTTTCATCAATATAGAAATACAATTCTGAATCTACCTTAGGCATATTCTTAGACTGATCTGCCATGTAGTAGTTTTCAGTTTTTAACAATAAACCACGAACACCGCTCTCACTTAAAAATTTAATTAAGGCCTTATTTTTCGGCAAACCACGGTAAGCACGTAATAAAGCTAAACCACCTTCGCCTTCTTCAGTTCCACTGTTGCCCGCGTTAATTAATTTTTTGGCTTCATTTAAAGCCTGGGAAACATATGCTTTCTGCGCATTAACAAGACGCTCGATGCGTGGTTTTAACTCATAAAATTCATGTTGATCGCCATGCGGAATCGGACCTGAAATAATTAAAGGTGTACGCGCATCATCAATTAAAACTGAATCGACCTCATCCACCATTGCAAAGTGCTGTTTACGTTGCACCAACTGGTCAGGTGTTTGCGACATATTGTCACGCAGGTAATCAAACCCAAACTCATTATTGGTACCGTACGTAATTCCAGCAGCATAAGCCTTTCTTCTTTCTTCAGAATTCGGCTCGTGTTTATCGATACAATCAACGCTGATTCCATGGAATTCGAACAACGGACCATTCCACTCGCTATCTCTGCGTGCCAGGTAATCATTCACCGTTACAATGTGAACACCCTGATCTGCAAGTGCATTTAAGTAAGCTGGTAATGTACTTACCAAGGTTTTACCCTCACCGGTAGCCATCTCGGCAATTTTACCGCTGTGTAAAACGATACCACCAATTAACTGAACATCGTAGTGAACCATGTTCCATACCACTTCCGTTCCGGCAGCATCCCAGCGATTTGCCCAAAGTGCTTTATCGCCAACAATTTTAACATTGCTTCTTCTCGCTGCGTAATCCCTGTCATACTGTGTAGCAGTAACTTCCAAAAATTCATTTTCGCTTAAACGGCGAGAGGTTTCTTTTACTACGGCGAAAGCCTCTGGAAGAATCTCCAATAATACTTTCTCTAATTCCGTATCGCGGTCTTTGCTTAAAGCATCAACCTGATCGTAAATAGCTGTTTTTTGATGAAGATCTAAATCATTGCTTTCTGCATCAGCTTTAAGTGCTGAAATCTTTCCATCGATATCAGTTAGAAAAGCAGAAATCCTGCCCTTAAACTCAATGGTTTTAGCCCGCAACTCGTCATTGCTGATGGAAGATAACTTAGCGTATTCTTCATTTATTTTAACAACCAGTGGCTGTATAGCCTTTATATCTCTTTCTGATTTACTTCCGAAAATCTTTGCTAAAAATCCTAACATTATTATATTTTAAATCGTATTTATTTATAAAAAAAATGAAATTACACAACAACCAAGCCATTGTCTTAATAAAGTCAGATTGGCAGTTGTTGGGCAAAATGGTACTTAAAAAACCAAGATAGGTTTAAGAAACAATGCTATGGACTGTTATTTTTTGGCTTTTTTCTGATAGTTAAATCAGCAATAACTTGATTTGAATTAATGTATTTTGCAACCTTTAAAGGTGTTTGGGTACCTATCAGGGCAAGCCTTGTATATGATAGCAAATAAGGATTACGCTCCTCATTAAGTCGAACAGCACCATTTTCTGCTCTATTAACACTTGTGCAAAATTCGTTACAGTACTCGTTTAATAATTTTAACCCTTCAATGCGTTCAGCTTTCGCCAAATGCGTTAAGCTAAAAAATACAAGTGATATGGTAACAAGGTGTTTCATTAATAGCGGCAAAGCTAGTTTTAATTTTTATAAAAAGAAACTACAGCTACTCAAAAATTGAAGCTTCATGTATTCACTTTGTTTTTTCAGCTTCTTTGGCGCGAATAAATTCAATTTGGCCACCAGAGAAGACTTCTGAGTGGATTTACTAACATTAACTCACAGATTTTTTAATTCCCTTAACTTACTAAATGATAATACATTCCATCCTTAATGCGCAAACAAATACAATAGCGGGATATTTTTATTGCGATAGAAATTAGTTATAGCGCTTTGTATCAGGTTCGGCTTTGCCTATGGGTTAAATATCAATCGCCAAAGAGTTGTAAATATATCGCCTGCATTAAATTTGCCAGACGTTAGGGTTTTCTTAACGTCTTTTTTATTTTTACGCCATGCCAGCAAATGTGATTACCCTTTGTTACCGAAAAATTATCGACGCAACCAACATTAACCATTGGTATAAATTTGTACATCAAGATAGCTTCACTGAGTTTAAAATGCAGTCGCAACTTTATAATCCTGAACAGCGATACCAAACTTTTGCAGAACTGATTTTAAATGTTGCGGGTGCAGATAAACTTCATTTTTTAGTAAGCGCGGCAATTACTGGCTATCTACGGCAATTGAATGGTATGATCCCAGATGTACTCGATAACCTTGGAAGGGGGTTTTTAACTTTTGATCATTTTAAATTCGAGATCATAAACTCTGAGATTCACGATAGCTCAAAAACATAAGATTGCCATTAATTTTTTCTCAAAGCCACTTGTTTGGCACAATACAATAGATAACATGCTTCTAATATCTCAGCTTTCTGATGTGGCGACAGCGGAAACCTTTACAAACTTGTTTCAGATTCAACCTTTCGTAAGCATCCACACAATACAATCAATCAATTAATTTATGGACATTTCTCCAGGAAAAATATTTCTTGCTGATCAAAGAGGTGTAGCAGAAACCCCTAAGACCAGAAGGTACAGCACTTTTAACTTCGACCAGTATCATAACGAACACAAAGAACCTTTTGGCGATTTATTTATCTGCAATGATGAATACCTGGCGGCTGGAAAAATGGCCTTTTTCTTGTCAAAAGCAGATTCCTATCAAATTTTTATGCCGATTAGCGGTGCGATAGATATTGTACATGGCAACAAAGAATTTTCTATCAAGACCGGACAAATTCAGGTTTTAAACCTCGGCAAGGGTGAAGTACTGGAAATCACTAATCCCTATCTAACTGATACGATTAATTATCTTCAGATTGGAATTAAGACTGATCTGTTTTTGCTTAAAGCAAGTGAAATGCGATATAATTTCGATTTCGAGCAAAACCAGAATCCGCTCATCGACATTGTAGCAAGCCCTAAACTTCCTTTCCGATTAACTGCAGGACGTTTTGCTGATCGGGAAGCGGCGGTTTACAAATTAAAGAACAGCCAAAATCAATTTTTCATCTTTGTTATTGATGGTGCATTTAAAGCTGAGGGCAGATTGCTTCATGCCAGAGATGGCTTAGCGCTCTGGGATTTAGCACAGGTTGAACTGGAAGCCGTTAGTAATCATGCCATCATCGTCACGCTGGAAATGTTTCCGCTATTCTAAACTATATATAACTACAAATGATCACCCTTAATATTCAGCGCCACTTATCCATTCCAAATATGACATCAGGCTTAAATTAATCCAAATCGAAACTTTTACCTTCGGATATCCGTTATTAAAAGCACATGAGAGGTTTTCGTTTTTCTGATTACAAGCCTGGCGATAAGCCAAAGGGTGGGTTCGATGAGTTGCTGAAATTATTTAGCGAATTGCTAAATTATACTTCAGGAGATGCGGCAGAGGCTTTAAGCTGGCTGAACGAACTCGACAAACAATATAAGTTAACTAATAATGATTACGGCATCGGCGATTTTATCGATGAATTGAAGGATAGAGGCTACCTGACAGAGGATAATAAGTCGGGAGAATTTAAAATTACAGCCAAAACTGAACAGACTATTCGTAAATCAGCCCTTGACGAAATTTTCGGGAAACTGAAAAAATCTGGTCGTGGAAATCACAACAGCAATCAATCCGGCATTGGTGAAGAAAAAAACGCTGACCGGCGGGAATACAACTTCGGCGATAGTCTAGATCAGATCGACATGACAGCTTCTATCCAGAATGCACAGATTAATCATGGCATCGGAGACTTTACGCTAACCGATAGGGATCTGGAAGTAGAAGAAAAGGATTTTAAAACCTTAACTTCAACAGTCTTGATGATTGATATTTCCCACTCGATGATTTTGTATGGGGAAGACCGCATTACGCCTGCAAAAAAAGTAGCCATGGCACTGGCCGAACTTATTAAAACAAAATACCCTAAAGATACTTTAGATATTGTAGTTTTTGGAAACGATGCCTGGCCAATTACAGTAAAGGATCTGCCTTACTTACAGGTTGGCCCTTATCACACCAATACTTTTGCTGGATTAGAACTGGCTACTGACTTGTTAAGACGCCGCAAAACGCACAATAAGCAGATTTTTATGATTACGGATGGGAAACCAACCTGCCTGAAAGAGAATGGCAAATATTATAAAAACAGTATGGGCCTGGATAGAAAGGTAATTAACAAAACCCTGAACATGGCAGCCCAATGTAAACGGCTGAAAATTCCAATCACTACATTTATGATTGCCAAAGATCCCTATCTGCAACAATTTGTTCGTCAGTTTACCGAAATAAACGGAGGTAGGGCATTTTACAGTTCTTTAAATGGCTTAGGCGAATACATTTTTGAAGATTACATCAAAAACAGAAGAAAAACAGTGAAATAAGTCAAATAGCGTTAAAGTTTCTCAGTTAGAGGTTTGCATTTGCTCATCACTGCAAAGACCTTCTTTAACTCAGACTGCCTGACCTATTACTTGTAACCAAAATACGCAACAAAAAGATATGCAAAATACCACATTAGGCCAATTAAAAACCACAGGATATAAATCAAGATCAGTTAAAGAAGAGCTAAGAGAAAATCTGATTACCGTTCTTAGAGATAAAAAAACAGAGTTTGAAGGCATCATTGGTTACGATGAAACAGTAATTCCAGAGTTGCAGACAGCAATTCTTTCCCGCCATAATATATTACTTTTAGGTTTACGCGGGCAAGCGAAAACACGGATTGCGCGTTTAATGGTTAACCTGCTGGATGAATATGTACCATACGTTGCCGGAAGCGAAATTTTCGACGACCCATTAAATCCGATTTCATGGTATGCCAGAAATGAAATTGCCACTAAAGGTAATGATACGGAAATTGCATGGTTGCACCGTAGCGAACGATATACTGAAAAATTGGCCACGCCTGATGTAACTGTAGCCGACTTAATTGGTGATGTTGATCCGATTAAAGCCGCAACTTTAAAATTGACTTATAACGATGAACGCGTAATTCACTTTGGTTTAATTCCACGTGCGCACAGAAGTATTTTCGTTATTAATGAGTTACCAGATTTACAAGCAAGGATTCAAGTAGCATTATTCAATATGCTGCAGGAAAAAGACATTCAGATTCGTGGTTTTAAACTCCGCCTGCCTTTAGATATCCAGTTCGTGTTTACAGCAAATCCAGAAGATTATACCAATAGAGGAAGTATTGTAACGCCATTGAAAGACAGGATTGAAAGTCAGATTTTGACACACTATCCGAAAAGCATTGAGATCTCCCGTAAAATCACTTTCCAGGAGGCCAAGTTAACCGAATCTCAGCGTGCAAGTATTGAAGCTGATGGCTTGGTGAAAGACCTCATTGAGCAAATTGCTTTTGAAGCTCGTAAAAGCGAATACATCGATCAAAAATCAGGCGTTTCAGCGAGGCTGACCATATCTGCTTATGAAAATTTGATCAGTACTGCTGAGCGAAGAATGCTTATTTCCAGCGAAAAAAGCACTTTCGTTCGTCTATCTGACTTGGCAGGAATCATCCCGGCCATTACCGGAAAAATTGAATTGGTTTACGAAGGTGAGCTGGAAGGTCCTGCACATGTGGCTACTACGCTGATCGGGAAAGCGGTAAAAACTTTATTTGCCCGTTATTTTCCAGATCCTGAAAAAGCTAAAAAAACAAAGCAGGCAAATCCATATGCAGAAATTACCGAATGGTTTACCGAAGGCAACAATGTTGACATTACCGATAGCTTAACCAACACCCAATATAAAAAAGCATTAATGCTGGTGCCGAGCTTGTATGATACCGTTAAAAAGTTTCATCCAAAACTGAGCGAAAACCAAACTTTGCTTTTGATGGAATTTGTATTACACGGATTGGCAGAATATTCACAGCTTAACAAAAACTACCTAAATGGTGGTTTTGGTTTCAGCGATATGTTTGGAAGTTTGTTTAATGCAGAATTCGATGAAGAAGAGGACGAAGACGATTTTAGATAATTCTCTATTTCGATTATAAATTCTTTAATTTAGGCAGGCCAAAAACCTGCCTTATTTTTTAAACTAAAATTTTAGAAACCCGATTATGGGAAGATTACCTTTTATCATTGCCGCCTCCATTCTCATTCTTGCTTTTGATATCTATTGCTTTAAAGCAATTATTTCTGTTTTCAAAAAATGGAAGCCAGCCACCAAAAAAATCTTTACCATTTTATATTGGAGTTACAGCATCTTACTGATTATAGGCGTTTTCGCTGGAATTTACCTCAACCTATTTTTAACACTGAGGGCGATGATTCTTGTGGCATTCTTTTTAACGGTAGCCTGCAAAGTAGCGATGTTACCATTTTTGGTATTGGATGACATCCGGAGGCTTTACATTAAATTAACCAGAAAAAAGGAAGTAACTTCAAACGCACCTGTAGCGGAAACAGATCAAATTTCGCGATCTGAATTTTTAGTAAAGGCGGGTTTAGTGGCGGCTGCAGTTCCGTTAACTTCTTTAAGCTGGGGCATTATTTCAGGGGCTTACGACTACCAGGTACGACGGGTGAACCTAGTTTTACCAAACCTACCCAAGGCATTTGACGGAATTACGATGGCGCAAATTTCTGATATCCATTCCGGAAGTTTTTACAATAAAACGGCAGTAAAGGGCGGCGTAGAATTGCTGATGGGCGAAAAACCAGATTTCGTTTTCTTTACCGGCGACTTAGTAAATAACCTTACCAATGAAGTAAGAGACTATCAGGATATATTTTCTAAAGTTAAAGCACCGCTTGGTGTTTATTCTTCGCTAGGAAACCATGATTATGGCGATTATTATTTTGGAAAAGAGAGTTCTCCTGCGAAGGTAAAAAACCTCAAAGACATGGTAGATGTGCACAAGGTAATGGGTTACGACTTATTAATGAATGAACACCGGCGGTTAAAGGTTGATGGGGAAGAAATCGGCATTTTAGGAATCGAAAACTGGGGAATGGGCCGCTTTCCAAAATATGGGAAAATGGAACTGGCGGTACAAAACACAGATGATTTACCCGTAAAACTATTATTAAGTCATGACCCATCTCACTGGCGTGGAGAGGTATTGAAAAAATACACGCAAATTGACGCCATGTTTAGCGGTCATACGCATGGAATGCAATTTGGTGTTCGTTTGAAAGAATATCAATGGAGCCCGGTGCAATACATCTATAAAGAATGGGCAGGTTTGTATCAGGAACAAAAACAGCAGCTTTATGTAAATGTTGGATACGGCTTCCTGGGTTATCCAGGCAGAGTTGGCGTATTGCCAGAGATTACATTGTTTACGCTTAAAAGGGCTTAGATAATTTTGAATGAGAAAATGATGGAATGAGAGAATGGGCTGTACCCTAAACCATTCTCCCATTCAAAACTCAATCATCCAATCATTTTCTTATCCGGCATTAAAGCGATAGCCCACACCACGAACAGTTTGCAGCAACTGCGGATTATCAGGATTTAACTCAATTTTTTTACGTAAGCGAACAATGTGCATATCTAATGTACGGGTATTTACATCAGAGTTATATCCCCAAACCACTAACATCAATTCATCACGGTTAATTACTTTCCCAGGGTTTCTTAAGAAATAAAGTAGGATTCTATTTTCTAAAATCGTCAACTCAATTTTCTTTCCATCTCTAAATAAGGTATGAATATTCGGATGATGCTCCATATTACCAAAACGGTGGATTTCGGCAGTATCTTTATTTACAATGAATTTCACCTTACTTTCCAGCATGGCCACCAATACATCCATGTTAAATGGCTTGGTAATGTAATCTGATGCACCAAAGTTATAGGCATCAATTTTATCTACATCCTGTGCTTTAGCCGTCATCATAATGATGAGGTTCTCGAATCCTTGCTTGCGAACACTTTCGCAAACTTCCGCACCTTGCTTACCTGGCATCATCCAATCCAATAGCACGATATCAGGCTGATCAGTAACAATCATGCGTTCACCCGATTCGCCATCATTTGCTTCCAAAATATGATAGCCTTCAGTTTTTAAACGGTGTGCAACTAGAAATCGAAGATTTTCATCATCTTCTACAATTAATATTTTTACTTCTTTAGACATTTGTGTGTTATTAGGGTGTAAAGTTGCTACAATTTAAAAGTATGGCTTTACATGATTTCAATTTCATTAGTTAATATAAGGAAGTACTATTTTAAACTCTGTACCCATACCCACTTTACTTTTAACTGAGATTTCTCCTTGCATAAAGTTAACCAGTTCTTTGCAAAATGCCAAACCAAGGCCTACGCTTCCCATTTGATTATATTCATTCTGGATCCTGAAAAACTTCTTAAAAATATTATTCAATTCTCCAGAAGCAATTCCGATTCCCTTATCTGCAAAACGAAAAACCAAAACCCCCTTAATCAGCTTTGCGCTAATGTGAAGCTTTTTATTTTCCGGCTTCGAATATTTATAGGCATTTTCGGCAAGGTTATCAAACAGACTACCTAACAACACCGGATCGGTAATGAAGGTTTTAAATCCAACTACCTCATAACTCATCTTAAAATCAGGATGTTTTAAAGTATGCGATTCGATGGTACTTTCAATAAAATCGCGAATGTTAACGGTTTCCTCATTCAGCTTAATTGCTTTGTTTTCAATCTGCGTAAAAGCCAGCAACTTGTTCATCAGGCCATTTAATTTATCGGCTTCCTCATCTAATATTTTACCGTAAAGCTGTTGTTCTTTCTGACTTAGCGTAGTTGCGCTCTTAATATTGTTGCCAGCTATTTTAATTACACTTACAGGCGTCTTAAACTCATGAGTGAGGTTATTTACAAAATCATATTGAAGCTTAAACATTTTGCTATTGATATTCAGGTTGCGGTAAATTAGAAAAGCAACAAGAAGCAGCACGCCATAAACTAAAAGCAACACCAATGCAATGGGCATAAAATAGATGAATATTTCCTTTTTGATGTAAGATTTAGAGCTGGTTAAATATAATTTAAAATCAGAAAAAGCACCTGGAAGGGCAATCTCAGTGGTCATATTTTCTTCTGAAGTATCAATCGGATCGTAAGTTAAGGGTTCTACCTGAATTTTCTGATACAACAAAGGCCGGGTGTTTTCTACCTTGATTTTATTAGGGTCGAGCTGAAAAACGAGCATATCCTGCTGATAAACCGGTAGGAGATTAAGCTTTCGCCGCATCATCTCTTTATAAATTTTCAGGTCTTCTCTCCTGGGAATATTTAAATAAGTGATTTTATTGGAGTTTACAACTGAAAAATTGGTAAACAGCGCTTCTTGCGTAGGTACAGCTGCGGTATCTAACTGATCTACAAATGTAACCAGCTTGTAAGCCATGGTATTAAAATCATCTCCAACTTTGAAAGATTGCGTATCAAACTCAGAAAACAGCCTTATAGAATCTGCAGAAACATTTTTGCCGAACTGAAAAATAGATTTAGGACCGATGGAAAGATTACCGACGTTCATTCCATCTTTAACAGGTATATTTTTCACCTCCGTATCATAGAAGGTTACCTTGGATACGAATGGATATTTTAAGACAATGGTATCTACAAATTTAGAGGCAGTCGCAGAATCCAGGAATCCATTGTAGTAGGATATCTCTGGCATTTTATTCTGGAAGAAATCCGTATACGGCTGAATGGTTTGCTCAAGCACATTTACCTTTTCAGAAACGAATTCATTTTCTATGGATTTCTTACTAAAGTTAAAAGCAAGGAAAAGAGAGAGTATAAATAAGATCGAAATTAATACAATGAAGGTAACACCAAGCGAGAAATTTTTGCGATAGCCGCTTTTCTTATCGAGCGCCATAACTATTTCTTACTGATATTATTTTTCAGGAATTCTTCTAAAGCTTTGTACAAAGCCGTTCGCCCTTGCTGTCTTTTAATAGGATTCGGGCCTTCCTCTTTTTCGATGTAGGTTACTGGCACATTTCTCTTCTTCAATTCTTTGATAAATTGCACACCTTCAGCCACATTAACACGCGGATCTTTTGGATTCTGCGCAATAAAAAGAGGCGATTTAAATCGATCGGCATGAAAAACGGGAGATGCAGCGCGAAGGTAATCAGTATCGGTTACCGGGTTGCCAATAATTTCATAATACATCTGTAAATTCGATTTTAGGAATGGTGGAATTCCTTTCAGGTAACTAAATAAATTAATCACACCAGAATTAGAACCGCCACAACTATAAATATCGGAATTTTTATACAAACAATTCAATGCAATATATCCACCGAAACCATTCCCGTAAATGGCAACTTTTTTGGGGTTTGCAATCTTATTTGCAATAAGCCAGCGCGCACCATCGTTTACATCTTCCTGTATCTTATCGCTCCACTCTTTAAAGCCCGCCGCATAGAAAGATTTTCCATATCCGGTAGAGCCCCGGTAATTAACCTGCAGCACTGCATAGCCCCGATTGGCAAGAAATTGCACCTCGGCATTATAACCCCATGAATTTCTTCCGCCAGGCCCATTATGCGGCAACACCACCACCGGTAAATTCGTTTTATTTTTACCCTTCGGCAGCGTTAAATAACCGTTAATATTTAAACTGTCTGAGCTTTTGAAACTAATTGGCTTCATATCACTCATCGTTTCTTCTTTAATGGATGAGTTGATATCTGTAAGCTTTTTAAGCTTATTCTCGCTGGCGGTATATAAATAATAAGAGCCCGGATTCTTGTCAGTAAATGTTCTCACTACAAAAACATTATCCATTTTATCCTTGTCCATAATCCGCCATTCTGTGCCAGGTAAAAGCTGATCGATCTTGCTGTAGGTGGCTTTGGTTTCTTCGTCTAGGTAATGTTTTTGCTTTTTCCAGGTTTCGCAGGTTACAAACATGATTTTATTCTGTGTTCTGGAATAGCTGGCTTCCACTACGTTCAAGGTATCATTTGCAAACAGTACTTTTTTCTCCTTACCCGTTTTCAAATCCAGGGCGATCAATGCATTTTTATCTCTATTCGCATTTGAAATTGCGTAGAGCACATTTGGCTCATTCTCCGGGAAAGCAACGGGTTGAAAAGTAGTTTCAAAATTATTGGTAATAACCGGCATGAAAGGTTTACTTTCAGTTTCGCGATAAAGCAATGTTTCATTTACACCATCGCTGGCTACGGCAATTTTCAAACGCCCCTTATTATCGGTAATCCATTCGGTAATGTTACCTGGATTTTTTGCTGCAATTTCCATTTTACCATCGCGTACGTTTAACCGGTAAACATCAAAAACGGTCGAGTCTCGTTTATTGGAAGCTACGATAATATACTTGTCATCAATCAGTTGGTCTTCAATAACACGAACTCTTGTTTTCTCATTCGCACTTAACTGAACCTGATTACTGCCATCTTTATTAATGACGAAAAGGTCAGATTTACGCTCTTTAGTGTCGTCTTCAGTATAATAGATCAATTCATTGTTACTCGTCCAAAAGTGAAAGCTGATTGATTTCTCTGTGAGGTGCGTGAGTTGAACACTTTCTCCATTGGCCAGGTTTTCTACAAACAAATCTAATTTCTTGTCTTGAAGTTTGAGGTACGAAAGGCTTTTCCCATCTGGAGAGATGTGATAATAAGCTTTATCCTGGGTTTTAAAGAAATCATCAACAGGTATAATTTTAACCTGATCTGAACTTTTACAAGCACCTATCACAGCAATTAAAACCAATATTACAATTCTTCTCAACATAAATTTTTCCTCACCGGGATGACAAAAATAGGCATCGCCACCGCTTTACTACGCTTTACACTAACAATGTTACTTTCAACAATTCAGGTAACCTGCGGCTCAATTTAGTATTTATCAGAAACAGACAAAATAAAAAAAAGGTAACATTCTTATTAGATTTTCAACAAGCTTAGCTTAAACTAAGCTAAATCCATTTAGGCAATCTCAAATAGTAAACCTTTTACTTTCGAGGCTTTTTGCTACATTTAAGTTTATAAATCAGGAATATGAATCGTTTAATTGTCTTTGCTTTTTTTCTATTAAGCTTTAACGTAGCTGCACAGATTTCGCAGAACAATCATTTTTCTAATAATTCTGAAAACGCTTTAGCCTTGCAATATTACCGGGATGGCGACTATGAAAAGGCCGCATTTTTACTCGAAAAGGTTTTTGCTAACCCAAACAATGAAGGTTATTTTGATATTTACTTCAACACGCTGATTAAACTAAAGCGATATGATATTGCCGAAAAACTGGTTAAGAAAGCTTCTAAACAAAATCCCGGTAATGATGCTTATCCCATTGCGCTTGGCAAGCTTTACCAGGAGAAGGGCGATGTAGGTGCTGCAAATAAAATCTTTAACGAAATTATAGCAAAACTGCCAAAAGATGAATTTAAAATCAGAAACCTGGCAAATAACTTTTATCGGTTTGAAAACTATGATTTGGCTGTTCAAACCTTTAAGCAAGGCCGAAAGCTTTTGGGAGATGATAAATTATTTGCTTTTGAGCTCATCAACATCTATCGTTTTAAAAAAGATAAGCCAATGCTGATGCAGGAGTACCTGGATATACTTTCATCTACCCCTCAATTACTGCCGCAAGCAGAAAGTGCACTTTCTCTCGTATTTGAAGACAAAAATGACTATCAAACTTTTCAAACTGCAATATTGAGAAAAATCCAAAAGGAGCCCGATGCAGAAATCTATATCAAATTATTAACCTGGAATTATATTCAGCAGCAAGAATTTGATATGGCCCTGCGCCAGCTAATTGCTTTCGACAAACGCACCAAAGCTGATGGCAGCACTTTATTTTATGCCATTTACACCTTTGTAGATAATGGCGCTTACGAAACAGCAATCAAAGCTTATGAGTACCTTTTAACGAAAGGAAAAGATAGCCAATACTATCTGCCATCAAAAATTGAAATGCTGAACACCAAATATAACCTTCAAACTTCTGGAAAATACACAGTAGCTGAACTTATTCTTCTTGCCAAAGATTATCAGATTCTAGTGGAGGAATATGGAAAGAATAAAAACACCTTATTTGCCATAAAAAAACTCGCAAACCTGCAAGCCTACTATTTGAGCGAAGCTGGAAAAGCAGAAAAAATTCTAGAAGAAGCGTTGCAGTTGCCCGGTATTAGTTCATCAGATATCGGACAGTTAAAACTTGATTTGGGCGATGTTTATATTTTAACCAATCAGCCCTGGGAAGCTTTTTTGGTTTATGAGCAGGTTAGCAAGCAATTTGAAGGACAGGCAATAGGCAATGAGGCTAGATTTAGAAGCGCCAAACTTTCTTTCTATCAGGGAAATTTTGAGTATAGCAATGGGCAATGCCTGGTATTAAAAGCAGCCACTTCACAACTGATTGCCAACGATGCACTGAATTTAAGCCTGCTGATTTCTGATAATATCCAAACACCTGTAGATAGTAATGCTTTGAAAATGTATGCTGATGCAGAAATGCTTCAGTTTAGAAACTTGCCCCTACAAGCGGTAAAAAAATTAGACAGCATTGCAATTGCTTATCCGGAGAATGGTTTGGCTGATGCGGTTTTAATGAGCAAAGCAAAGATTTTTATCAAATCTGGTGATTTTGTTAAGGCTACAGAAATGCTGAAGAAAGTAGCAGATGGGTTTAAAGATGGCATCTGGACGGATGATGCCTTATTTAACCTGGGCGATTTATATGAGAAAAAGCTTAATGATTTAGTACAGGCAAAGACCTATTTCCAAAAGCTGATTACCGATTATCCGGGCAGTATGTTTAGCGCCGAGGCTCGAAAAAGATTTAGAAACTTACGTGGCGATGGAGTATAATGCGAACAGTATTTAGTTTTATTAAAGACCGAACTAGTCTAAGCAAACTGTTTTTAGCTTATTATTTCTAATTCCAGGCCCACACCACCACGTGCCACTCCACACCTGTGGCATCTGTATAAATATGAATCGAAGTGAAACCAACCCGGATATGTGCCCGTATTGATCTTAAGTTTATGCTGGCAATTTCGGTGATTGCAAAATCAAATTTCTTTTTAAAATGAGCTTTATATGCAGCATAACAGCTATCAAATAAGCCCTGGCCGCGGTATTCTTTGTCTACACAAACCTGGCCAACTACAATGTAATTGTAATCTGCTATAGAATTTTGCTGATATTGAATGTGATCAAAACTTTCATACATTTCCACCAACCTGGGAACATCGTTTTTTGATTGCTCCGTCATTCCCAACACATAAGCAACTATTCTATCGCCATCTTTGGCGATGATGTTTTTCTCATACAGATGCATCTTTTTCAGATCATCAAGTGTATGGGAAACCGTAACAAAGCCTTGTTCCTTAATTTCTGCGGCAGATAAGTTAGATTTTAAATTTTGTTCCTGGAGTGCGATAATTCCCTCAAGGTCTGAAGTTGAAGCAGATGTAGTGATATTGATCATATGTATTTTTCGAAATAGTGAGAAGCCTAATGTAACCAATTCATTTTTTCTTCCGTTTTACTTAGCTATCTTTGTGGCATGCTATTATATAATGTTACCTTAATTTTAGAAGAATCTGCAGCTGATGAATGGTTGCAATGGATGCAGGAGACTCATATTCCTGCGGTAATGGCAACCGGCATGTTCGTATCTAATCGCCTGTTAAAAGTGTTAGATTCACCGAATGAAGGCGTTACTTATTGCACGCAGTACGTTGCCGAAACTCAGGAAAATTATGACCAATACCAGCAGATTTATGCACCAGCTTTGCAAGCAGATTTAAACGCTAAGTTCGAAAATCGTTTTGTGGCTTACAGAACATTGATGGAGTTTGTAGGCTAAGCAGCAAACTTCATCCGAGTAAACCAAAATCTATCTTAACTTCTCATTATTCTTATGCCGATCTGCATCGCGGATACTTTTCTTTTCCAGATTTTTTTCAAAGGCAGCTGTTAGGTTAATACCTGTTTGGTTCGCCAGACAAATCAGCACAAACATCACATCAGCCATTTCATCGGCAAGGTTTACCTCTTCATCACTTTTTTTAAAAGATTGCTCGCCATATTTGCGGGCCATAATCCTGGCCACCTCGCCAACCTCCTCCATTAAAATTGCAGTATTTGTAAGCTCGTTAAAATACCTTATCCCTGTGGTATTGATCCATTGATCTACTGTTTCTTGTGCCTCGTTAATGGTCATGTTCTGGTTTTAAGTTTTTACTGGGTTAAATTTCATAATTTAGGCTGATATAAAATTTTATTTCTCAAAATAACACGCTAATCTAAATTGATCTTATGACTACGCTCTTCACCGAAAAACAATATAAAGCAATTGAATCTATCTGGATTCCAGGCGTAATTATTGCCTTCCTGCAAATCAGCTGCTATTTTATGTATAGTTACGGACCCGAAACGGTTACCTATGATTACCTGTGGAGAGTGCAAACCTGGTTTTTGGAAAGTTTGATTTTCGCTTGGTATTTCTACAAGAATAAAATGTTTTCTAAAGGCATTATCATCCAATTATTGTTTTCTCCTTATTATATATTTAAAGAAGATTGGCCAAGTTTTATAGATTACCACTTCAATTTCACCAATAGTGGATTAATTTACCAAGCTATTAGTACGGTTGCTTTCTTTTTACCAATTATCATATTCGCCGTTTTCTACTTTAAAGCAGAAACAAAAGCACATCATCACGCTAAAATTAAAAGGGTTTTAATCCACTTGCTGTTCACGTTAATTTTCAGTGTTACCATCTCTTCTGATCCAGATTCAATGTATAAGATTATCGGTGGTTTTAACACCAGCAGTCTCTATTGGAAAGACGCTATTGTGTCGATTTTATTTATCATTATCTCGCTGAAAATGATTTCAGTTTTGGTTGGATTCTTTTATCTATCCAATAGAATTTACAATGCAAAACAGATTTTAAGACCGTTAGATGAACAGTCGGTTTCGTCAAATCTTTTTAAATGGGGATTTCTGATTAGCTATCCTATTTTATTGCTCTCAGTGCTTGACATGGGATCTTCCGCATTATCTGTTTCTTTTTCTTTTTCAGACATAGCCTTCACCACATTATTTTATATCACAGCTAACCTAATGGTGCTTTTTATCTGTGGACGATTCTTTGCAACGTTAATTCAATATCGAAACTTTACGCTGAGACGTTACTTCGGTGTGGTAAATGCACTATCGATTTTACCTGTAATTAATTTATCTACTTTCTTTACGCTACTTTTATTTAAGCGAAACCCCGAAACAACCGGAACCTATATTGATAAATTGAAACAAAACAGAAATGTGCATTTAATAATCTATTGCGCATTGCTAATTTTGTATTATACCTATAATTATTTCTCGGTCAATGCAGATTACAGAAGCTTTGAGCCACTCTATAAATTGCTGGTATTCGGCATATCTGTTTTTGTACTGGCAAGATTTAAATGGAGCACAAAAGTGATCCCATTTTTAGCGGTGGTTATTTTATATTATGCAGATCTTAAAGACTTTTTCGACTTTGCAGATGGACTTTGGCCTTTTATTCAAAAGAAATTGATCTCTTTTGTTTGGATAGGAACTGTGGCGATGATGATTACCTATTATGTTATAGACTATATTCTTCATAAGTCCTTTTACACACCATATTTCGAAAAGCAAAATCGTGATGACTTCGAGGCTTATCTGAACAAGTTTTAAGAGTTACGATTTGCGCAATACAATACCCACTTTTTCGCCAAAAATACTGCTGTTATTACTAGAGCGTTCTATGAGTTTGAAATCGAATGAATATTTGCCATCAGCAGGAACGGTAAATCTCTTACTTTCAGCTTCATACTCATGCACGGTATAATAAATGGTACTATCGCCTTTAGAACTGCTTTCATTGTAAGACTCTTTTGTTGTTTTTGAGTTAATTACATGATCTTCCGCACGCATATCTAAGCTATCAAGAAGAATAGATTTACCCTCATTTTCTATATTAAATTTAACTGAAAATACACCGGCCTCATCCTCACTACTCTTAAAAACCTTTGTCCAGATGGTGACTACATCGCCCTTTTTCAAACTCAGGTTTTCTGCAGACACGATTTCGCCAGTGGCCAGCTCTAAAACTGTTAACTCTTTTCCAACAGGGTTACAAGAGCTAAAACCTAAAATAAATAGAACAGGAAATAAATATTTTTTACACATATCGGAGCGGAATTTTTATTGTTGAGCAGTTGTTTTTAAGGTATAATGCTTGCTAAAATAACTAAACATTTTAACAAAAAAATCCGTGCTAGATGGAGCCAGCTCTTTATCTGTTTTAAGGATATAAGTTCTTCCCTTGTAATGAACAGGACATAAAACAGTTATAAAAGTATTGGCTGAATAGCCAGCATTAACTTTTGAGCTATTAGTAACTACATAACAGCCATCTTCTTCTCTTAATTGATAATCATACTGACTGTTCAACCTTAAAATATCCTTATAAGAACCATAAGTTGATTCGCTAATCAGATTTTTATTAATTTCATCAATGCTTTTATTGAACTTACCTAAGGTCTCCTGAGATGGCCTGAACAGCTCAACAAACGTATAATTACCAGGCGTTCTAGGAGAAACTTGATCGTCTGGATCCAGAAAGTATTTAAGCTCTTTCTCAATTTTAGTGAACATGTGATTTACCCAGTTCACTTCCAAAACAGGCATATTTACTACATAATCCTCCCAGGAATCAAATTTTGCTGGCGGATAAATCGTCGCCATTAAGTTTTTAGCATGTTTTAAAAGATGTAGAGAGAGTTCCAGTTTTTGCTTTT
Organism: Bacteroidota bacterium; assembly: GCA_037032985.1. Taxonomy (GTDB): domain Bacteria; phylum Bacteroidota; class Bacteroidia; order Sphingobacteriales; family Sphingobacteriaceae; genus Pedobacter. The sequence continues at coordinate 4,896 of JAZBLB010000009.1, read as the reverse complement.
TAGGGTATTTTTGAGTCCAACTGATTTCCGCTTTATAAAACAGATAGCATTTTTTTACTTCGTCATACTGAATATTATAAGTGAAGAATGTCTCGCCCTGATCGTAAATAATGCTATTTTCATCTTCATAATAAACGTAATCTATCCGCTCGTTGCCCTTTTTCAAGTCGGCGATAGTAAATCGCTTAGCATCGTCTGACGGGATAATGAAAACCTGTTCGGTATAGAGTCCTTCAGTTTTACTGGTAAAGTCGCCCAAATTTACACTCAGAAAACTGGTATCAATTTTTGCGACCTCGATATTACCCAATACAACTTCTTCAGAAGTAACTTTTTCAGTTTGGAAATCACAATTTTCAGGGATAGTTAATGAATAGCGATTATCAATCAACACTGTTTTTAAAGGCAATTTGAGATTCATAACCCTTTGATATTCGGTTTTAGAAACTTCTTTGATATCATCAACAGGAGCATCTTCACTGTCATCTGATTTAATGATTCGTTTACAACCACAAAAGCAGATGGCCGATAGCAGTATCAATAGCAAGGATTTTTTAAAGGAGAAGCTGGAGCGTATATTCATCATAACATATTTGAAGATAGTCAAATATAGAATAAACCTGCTAATTATACCTTATTCTCTTGCCAACCGTTTTCTGTGCCACGTTGGATTGTGTAATAATTACGCTTTGTTTTTTGTATCAATAATAATAGTGACTGGTCCGTCATTCAATAATGCAATTTTCATATCTGCACCAAAAATGCCGGTTTGGATCTTCTTACCAGTCAAAGCCGCTAACTTTTCAATCATTTTTTCATAAACTGGAATGGCAAAATCAGGTTTAGCCGCCAGTGTAAATCCAGGCCGGTTACCTTTCTTTGTAGAGGCGAATAAGGTGAATTGGCTAATCAGCAGGATATCCCCATTAACATCTGCCAAAGCTTTATTCATCATCTCGTTTTCATCATTAAAAATCCGCATACCGACTATCTTCTGTGCCAGCCAATCTAAATCTTCATCGGTATCTGCGGCCTCGATCCCCAATAGAACCAGAAAGCCGATTTTAATTTCGCCGGTAATTATCTCGTCAACAGTGCACCTTGCTTTTGTAACTCTTTGTAAAACTGCTCGCATTTTATATTACTTTTGGTCGATAAATTTGGTATGCGCAAGATAAGTATTTTAGTAATGGCTATGGTTTTGTTGTTCGCCTGTAAACAAAAATCAATCGTACATCCAGCCTTTTATTTCTGGAAAACGGATTACCATCATACTAAATCTGAAACCAAATATCTTGATCAGTTTAAATCAAAAGCATTATATGTTCGGATCATGGATGTGGATTTTGATCCAGAGAAGCAGGAGGCAATACCGGTTTCGCCGATAAAGTTTTCAGATCCCCTGCCACCGAACGTGGAGATTATCCCTGTAGTTTTTTTGGTTAACCGGATATTTTACGATATAGATAGTAATAAAACCAAAATTTTGGCTAACCGGATCGCTAACTTTGTAGATGCCAAAGTAAAGCAGTCAGGAAAACCAGGTTTCGCAGAAGTTCAAATAGACTGCGACTGGACCAAAACCACCCGAGATCAGTACTTTAATTTTCTCAAACAAGTGAAAGCGCAGCCCTTGGTGAAAGGAAAAATGATTTCAGTTACGCTTCGTTTACACCAGGTGAAAAATGTGGTGACGAGTGGAATTCCACCCGTAGAAAAAGCCATGTTAATGTGCTATAATATGGGGAACCTGCGTAAATATGGCGATCAAAATTCAATTCTCGATCAACATGAAATGAATGTTTACCTGAAAGATTTCGTTGAAAATTATCCACTGAAACTCGACGTAGCCCTACCTCTTTTTGAGTGGGCTGTGGTATTTAGAAATAAAGAATATGCCGGGATTTCCAAACGGATTACTGAAAACCAACTGAGTGATAAAAAATTATTCAAACAACGAGGAAATTCGATTTTATATGACCTTTTGTTAGATTATCCGGCTGCCGGATTAAAACAAGGAGATGTGGTGAGATGGGAGAAAGTTTCCCCTCAAGATTTACTTGCGACATCCACTTTTTTATCCCGATATTTGAAACCAGCAGAGCGAAATCTAGTTTTCTATCACCTTGACACCGACCTTTTAAAACATTTTACGCATGAAGACCTTCAAAAAGTTATCGCTAATTTTTAGTATTTTCCTTTTTACATTTTTTGGCGAAATCGCTGTTAACATTGCCTGCGGTGGAGAAGTAGATCCCTACGACTATTATATTTCATATTTCCATAATAATGTACAGGGAGATGAATATACGCCTTTCGCCTTCAACCAAATGACTTATTTAAATGGAGAAGAAGATGTGGTGAGTGAGTCAGAAGTTAATAGCCAGGAATGGGGTAAATATTTGGATGTAAATTCGCAAGATGTACACAAAGTGATGTACAGTGTAGACCGCGCTACAAATGTTAAGTTGATAAATTTTACCGGTGAAATTTCATCTTTACCAGATAGTTTACAGAAAAACACCTTTATCCAGGCTTTAGCAAAAAACAAAAATGCGCTGAAATATTACACCTTTGCAAAAACTACAGAGCCTTTTGCCAATGTAAATTTTGACCTCTGGGATCCAGAGCCAAGAGATACCACCGCAATGAGTGACCTTGCCACTACAGCATTGAAATTTACGGAATCAGAAAAGGATAACTTTTTAAAGCTTCGTTATGCTTACCAGGCTCAAAGAATGTTTCATTACGCAGGATTACACACTGAAAGCAAAAATGTTTACGATCAGTTTATCAAACCAAACAAGACCAAAAGTGCAGCTAAAGGGTGGGCATTAGCCCTGTATGCGGGATCAACCAGAAGACTAGGAAATCCTGAAGAGTCAGCTTTCTTATTTTCCAAAGTATTTACCACTAATCCCGAACGCAGAATCCAGGCTTACAAAAATTATTATTACAACAGTGCACCTGTAAATGGTGCTTTAAAATATGCCAAAACAAATGATGAAAAAGCCAGTATCTGGGCCATCAATGGTTTTGGAAATCCAGATTTTAATATTGAAAGCCTAAGCAAAGTTTATCAATACGAACCAAAAAGCCAACTGAATGGTGCACTTTTAGTACGGGAGGTAAATAAGCTGGAACAGGCGCTAATAAAAGACAGCGACTTTGCCAAAATATCTTATCAATATTATTTTTATAACAGTGATAATTCGAAATATAGAGACAGTGTTCAAAACCTCAACCTGAAACAACTTCATCAAGTCAAGGATTTTGCGCTTAAATTAGCAGCAGAAAATAAATATCCACAACCAGAACTCGGCACTTTAACAGCCGCATATTTATCTTGGATGGAAAATAATGACCTCGAAGCATCAGCTTACCTGGCCAAGTTAAATCCAACCAAACTGCCTGAAAAATTACGTGATCAATACCGAATAACCGATTTATTGATCAAAGCTAAAAATATTAAAAAAGGGAATCCATTTAATGAAAATGAGCTTTTACCTTCTTTAAAATGGTTGGATGAAAAAAGATTCGCAGAGAATAAAACAGTAGGAGAAGGACAATATAACGACTGGGCAAATGAGGATAAACGCTTTACCAGAACCACCAGAAATTTTTACCAGCAAATACTCGCTCCTGCTTATTTGAAAATGGGAGACTCAGCAAAAGCAGCTCTCGCAATGGTTAAAGGAGACCTATCTTATAACCAGATGAAAAATAATTCGCTTTTCAGTAACATGAGTTATCAGAGTACTTCATTTTGGCAGCAATATTTGAGTCCGAAAAGTATGCAGGCACTTGCAAATTATAAAACCAAAGCGAATGGAAATGATGTAGTCGCTTTGCTAGCTAAGGCATTAAATAAATTAAGCAATGATGAATTTTATGAACTTTGGGGTACAACTTACCTGAGAACACATCAGTATGAAAAGGCGGTTCGATTGTTTGCAAAGGTGTCGCCACAATACAATTACCCTAATCCAGAGAACTGGTATGCCGATGATGCAAACGGCAAGCTATATTCCAATCCGTTTATTCAAACCATTAACGACTATCCGAAAAAATACGTGGTTGCAAAAGCATCAATCACTAAAAAGGCTTTTGCTGAAGAGATGCTGCGCCTGCAAAAATTAACCGTTAGTGATAAAAAGAATGCCTCACTTTATTATTATAAAATGGCAAACGCAGTTTATCAAACAGGTTACTTTGGTAACAGCTGGTTCTTAATTAGTTATGATTGGTCATCTTATGACAACGCAAGTGAAGCAAAATTTGGCTATGATGTGGATTATAAGAAAGCACAAACAGCAAAAACCTGGTATTTGAAAGCAAAGGCGTTAAGCACAAATGCAGATTTCCAGGCGAAATGCACATTTATGCTAGCCAAATGCGTTCAAAAGCAAATTATCTTAAATTCTCGTTTAAATTCTTTCAGTTACTGGGATAAGAAGGATGTAAAGTATAAAAATTTTATCAATGCGAATTATAATAATCCATACTTCAAAGAACTGAAATTAAAATATAGCAAAACACCTTTTTATCGGGTTGCCGCCGGAGAATGTAGCTATCTCGGAGACTTTATAGCGAAGAAATAGCGGAAGGCAGAAAGATTAAAGAATAAGGAGCAAGGAATAAAGATTAAAGCGGAAAGCAGAAGGATTAAAGAACAAAGAGCAAGGAATAAAGATTAAAGACTAAAGCGGAAAGCTTCAAGAATAAGCTTCAAGGCTTGAACTAAAACATATAGCAAGAAATCCTTCAAATCTGTGTAATTAACCCGAAGGCAAAACGACTAACAAACAACGATAGACGAACAACGAAAAACACTCATCAAATGGGAGTGTAACTTGAACTGTGTCAGAGTCTAAATTAATGCTCCTCAGAATCTAT
>JAZBLB010000008.1:0-166672 GCA_037032985.1 Bacteroidota bacterium | reverse complement strand
AACTATTTTTATTTACCAAAGAAAAGTTTAACTCCTTTTTTGCCGTAATTAAAAATCTTCTTAAGAGTTTTGCTTTTTCTTTATCTATAGTTTGCGATGTACTTGTATCTGTTATATTGATATTATTCCCGTTACTTAATTTGATTTGGATAGAGATAAACGACTTCTCTATCCTTTCATAATCATAACTATAAAAGCATAAAACATCTGTTTTCTTATATTTTTTTATTTCCTTTTTATTATCTTCTATGTATAAAAAAACTTGATCAAAATAAACTGCTAAAGTTTTAGTCATAAAAAACTTTAGTACTAATAGCATGATTATACCAAAAACAAAAAACGTAAATATTAACCCAAATCTTCCGAAATAACGAAAACCCATTTTACTATATATAAAAAACAATGGAACTCCAATAATGAATCCTAAAATATAATTGATATAATATGGAAGCGTAGTAACAGGCTTCAAAATAAATTTTTCATATTTATAATTTTGCATACGTTTTAATTATTATGATTGCGCATACCAGCTTGAAGGAGCATTACTGAATGCACGAAACTTACTCTTTCTGATCAGCTTAAAATTTAATTTGGTTATTAAAGCTTTTAAAAAAGCCCTGAACATCACATTTTTTTCTTTATCATATTTTTCAGGCAAAAAAAGCGCAGAATACTCATTTGCCTCGAATACCTTTCCATTTTTATAGTATATTGTTATAGACGAAGCAAGGCCTTTTTTACTTGAGTCTGAATGGTTAATAGCTACCTCATCATGAAAGTAAAATCCATTAACTTCACTAAGTTTAATAGAAATTGTTTTTTTTCCATCGCTGATAATTAAATCATCTCCTAAAATACTCAATTCCAGATTCTTACTAATTAAAAAACTTCCCCATATATAAATCAATAGTACAATAGCTAAACAGATCAACAATCCGGTAGGTTTAACGTAAAACCATTCACTATACAAAAAGAACACAGAGACAGCCAATACAAGAATAAAAATATAAGAAAAATAGGGCTTATAAGTAATTACCTTCTTAAGATTGATTTTGCTTGTCATAATTCATTTAATCTATTTTTTTCAAATCAAACTGAGTGATAAATTGATAGTTGTACTTTACTTCTTCTTTTAAATTTGCTTTCGCACTTAAAATTAAAGTAGTCTTTTTATCGATTACCCTTCGTATAATATATTCATAATTATATTCGGTAAAATCATATTCTATCATTGGTTTATAGAACTTATTATATTGTTCTTCTAGAATAGTGTTATCTAATCCATCCTTCACCAGTTTACCAACAGTCATAATTTCTACGGTTTCGCTATTTTCATCAATAATACCGTGGGTTAATTCCAACTCTATTGGAACATCAACAAATATTTGAGAATTGAATTTTAACTTTTGTTTTTCTGATCTATCAATCCAAGGATCGTAGTCGTTAAACATCACATGGAAGAAAAATGCTTTTTCATAGGTTTTTATCAAGTTTGCTTCTGAGCCAAATTCAGTGTCTCCGCCATTCATGAAACCTTCAGCCGCCTTGAAATCATGCTGTAACAACGCCCTATAGAAACTTGTTTGCATTAGTTTTGGCTTAAAAGCTTCCCATTGATCTTTTATATCTGTATAATTAAGAATGTTTTCAATAATGTTGTCTTTATTTAGTGCTATCAAAACATTTTCTTTACTATACTCAAGAGGTTCGGTAGCGATGATTGCATCCTGTAATACTTCTGGATTTATTTTATACAAAAATTGCTCTAAGCTTATCTTCGCTTTATTTGTTCCATAATATTCTAAATGATACTGTTTCTTTGTTGTACAATGGAAACTAATATTATCTTCTACTTTAGTTGTATTCATCTGCTCGCATCGGTAGCGCGCTTCCAAAGTAACAGCTTGCCCTATGTGATCTTCCGCTTTATTTTCAGTATTGATGTTTGAACTATTGCTTGTATCTAATATTTCTTCTTCATCAAAAAATTTAAATCTGCTCATAATTAATTAATATCTACTTGACTACCTGTTATTGTTTGTACACCTCCTGAAGTTTGAGAAATAGTCGCATCCGAACAAACAATAATAGTTCCCTGCGATTCTAAATTATAAGTTTTACTACCAACGTTTACGGCAGTTGTCCCAACTGTACCCATATTCACCGCTGTGCCTGGCATTTTACCCGCATTCGCATTAATCGCATCAGTACCCTGAATATTAATGATTTTACCAACAATATCAATCGTACCATCCTTTTTTAAGGTAATACTGCTATCGCCTGTTTTAATTACAATTGTTTCAGCAGATTCTGCCGTTATTTGTCCCGGTCCGTTTTCAACCTTAACAAAATTAGCTCCATTTGTACCTAGATTCAGTGCGTGATTTAAATCATCAAAAGTTAAAGCACTTCCCTTTCTTGAGGTTAATCCCTTGGTGTTACTATTTTTAAATCCCTTACTATCACCACTCTTCCCATGGTACACACTACCAATCACTACTGGTCGTGCTACATTGCCTTCTTCAAAAGCAATTACCACCTGATCTCCTTTTTCAGGAATCACATGAAAGCCCCGGTTTTTACCAGTATCGCCACTTCCGGCGTTTGGACTCACTACCCTTAACCATTCCGTAGGGTCGTTGGTTTGACACTCCCATTTAAACCGAACTTTAATCCGGCCCTGCCCTTGTGGATCATCATTATCCAGCACATCTGCCAGTTGCATATCCGGACTCGGCTTATCATAATTTTTTACCAGCAAGCGTTCGGTGGTAGCTACCAGACCTTCGAAAGTATTGCTGTATTTACCTGTTCCGTCAATTTGATGGTTGATGTTGGTAATCAGGAATTTGCCCAGACTTTCGGTAGCAAATGCAATTTCCTGCCTGATGCTCATGGTAATTTCTGCTATGGTACCAATGCCCAGTTCAGCATTATCCCCACTGGCATTTACTTTTAACAGTTCGCTGATGTGCGCCTTTTCCTCATTTTCTACATGACTTTTAATATCACTTCCGTTATCTACCCTGATTAATGAAGGCTGATTGAAAGTTTTACTGTACATCAGGTTCGAAGCTTTTATCGCATGAGCCAGATCAGGATGGCCCTCTGCTTTACCAGTACTTTCGCTATGCAACATTTCATCTTGCTTCGGATTGTAAGCAAAACGTTTATTTTTGATCGGTGCAACTTCCATGGCATATTGCAGGTTGTGTACATCACGGCCGTAAAATAAGGCAACGTCTTTTTGTTGATCTGGTTTTCCGAAATTTAGCTGCAAGCCATCGTAATACAGCCATTCGTGATATTCACCCGATAAGCGGTTCAGAAATGCCCAGTCGCTTTCCTTATATTGAATCAGGTAATCGATAGTTGATTGTCTGGACGCGTTTGCTACGATTTTCAAATCATTGGCTGGGGTATCATTGGTGGCGAGTTTTACAATATTATCCAAATCCTTATCGAGATATGAGCCCAAATCTTCACCCCGATCAATTAAAATAGTCGGACTATACCCACTTACAACCAACACACCATGGTAACCATGGCTTTGCGAAAGTTCTACTTTGGTAACCAGGCCGGCAAAGTGTTGCATTCGCTCTGGTGAATGTCCAAAGGATGCGGAAAGCGTTTTCCCAACAAAATCCCGGCTATCATCTAAGTTGATTAATCCGGGAGTGCCCAATTGATCATGATTAAAATGGAGCTCAAAATAGTGATGTTGATTAAATGCCTGCAACAAATTAAATGAGGCAAAATGCATGATCGGAACATCCTCTATATTAATTTCTACAATAAGTTTATTTTCCATAGTTTATATTATTGCTAAAGAGCAGTTCAAGATTTAGATCGATTTATAAATAACAATTTTGTAAATACCGGGATAAAAATGCACTTCAAAAGGCATGTTTGCCGTATCTCTCCTATGCGATGGATCGATAACCTTTCTAGTGTAAGGATGAACTTCAATGGTATTTCCTTTCTTCAAGTAACCGTTACCAATCATGGTGTCGATATCATTTGGTTTAACGTGGATGCAGCCATGCGACTCTGTCAGCTGGAATATTTTCCTGCTTACAGTTGAAGCCTCATCCCCGGGGGTAGTGTGGATAAAGTCGCCCATGATATGCTCCTTGCCATTCATTCGCCGATCATGATTAATATCTTTGAAATACTTTACGGAAACATGCCCGAAGTCGTTAAAAAGCCACTTGGTAGGAATAGGAGAATTTGGATAAAGTGTACGTTGGTATTGTAAAACCATATCTCTGACCCCTTTCTGGTCATTCTTATACTGCGCCCACTTTGCATTTACATCGGTTAACTTTTTCCAGGTACCATTTAATTTCACCATCACAATCCCGCCATCAATTTTAACGTCGGTTCTCCAGGCTATGCCAGACCAAATTGCATATCTGCCATAACTAACATGCTTTTCTACGCTCTTAATTACAAACCTTCCTACGGTTGTTGAAGTTTGTGCGTGTCCATCACCTCCCATCTTTACATCAGATGGGCCTCCATGTGCATCAAATTCTTTAAGTTTTAAAAGCGTTTTCATTCTGGTTAATTATTTTGATTTCAAAACTTCTACTGTTACCACCTTTGCTTCAGCCAGGTTTGCATGACCATTATAGGTTAATTTAAGTGAGGTACCCGGAAATACATCAATTTGCACCGGCAGCGGCTGAGCCGTTACCCCGATCAATGGCTTCTCAGACTTAATCTTTCCGAAATAGCGGGTAAAATCTTCAACAGATAAGGCCTCTGAAATAACTTTAGGAAGCAGAAAAATGGCACCTGCTTGAATGGAATCAATAGCATTATCATGGCGATAAACCTGCATCAAGATATTTTTTCCGTTATCAACTCTTGATGGATCATGCATCGTTAATGGGAGGCGGTTAGAAAATTTGTCATCAAACGCAATAAGACTCGTTTCATTGAATTTCTTTAAAGGAACCCGGGTTACAGAATCAATATAGGCAAGAAAAAGCCGTGGTACTTTAATTTCTGTAACATCCCCAGGTTGATGACTACTATTCTCATGCTGATGTTCGCCACAACTTAAAATACTGGAAAGCAAAGCTGTTAAAACAACTAAAGGAAATATTTTGAATTTTGAAACTGGAAAAACCATTTAATACTAGTTTTAATTAACCTGAAACGATATTGAAAATTTCACAAGTGTACTCCATTTACCTATCCGAAACCAGCTGTATGAATTAGTTTCTGCTTTAGTGGATTAATAGGTTGCCAGTATTAATCAGATATAGGGTGTGAGGTTTCTTTTTGAATGAGTGGAAGAAACAGCTGGATCAATAGACGATGGCCAGTTATTATTCACACGCCAATTTAGCCTCCTATAAGGAGTAAACAGATCATCAAGATCGCGAAAAAACTTCAATCTAGCTATGAAAGCCATGTAGTTTAGGTTTGGAGGTTAACAAATTTGGTTAAGGCAGCAAAGGCTACCGCGTCATCTTAAATCCAAATATCAGGCCAAAATCATGTTTATCAATCTATTGCAAAGAAAATGATAACTGGAAAATTGTAGCTATTAAAACTAAAACACAGTATAAACCGCATTAGAATGCATTATTCCGACATCTAAACATGTGGAAAAGTTATCGAATCTAAAAATAACCAGATACAGTTGTGTAGCGAAAACATTAACAAACACAAGACAAAATCGAATATAAATGTAGTCTAAATGATATATTTATAACATTAAAACGTTTATTCATCATACGGGAATAATAGATACAAAAAACAGGTTGCCATGCAAGCTACCTGTCTTATCTACTTTCAAAGAAATTTAATATTAAGCCTCTTTCTTATTAATAAAGAAATATACGGGGACGCCCAGCAAAACAATAATAAGACCAGGCCAGGTATACTGTTGCTTATAAATGAGCAACAAAATACAGAATGCGGCACCAATTAACAGATAAACAATGGGTGTAATTGGGTATAGCCAGGTTTTGTAAGGCCTTTCCAAATTTGGTTTCTTCAACCGTAAATAGATCACACCGAAAACAGTAATCATGTAAAAAAGCACAATCACAAAAGAAATCATATCTAATAGGTTCCCATATTGACCACTTAAACATAAAACTGCAGCCCAAATGCCCTGCATCCAAAGTGATTTTTCGGGGACCCCATTTTTATTGTTTTTAAGTGCTGCTTTAAAAAACATCCCATCTTTAGCCATGGTTTGAAAAACCCTTGCACCTGCCATTACAAGTCCGTTTACGCAGCCAAAAGTAGAAATCATCACCAAAACAGCCATTATTATTGTACCTATTCCATTACCAAATATTTCCGCTGAAGCTACTACGGCAACTCTATCATTAGGTGCAAATGCAATGCTATCTCTGTTTAAGGTATTGAGGTAGACAAAATTAACCAATAAATATAAAATCATCACGGCCGATGTACCCAATACCATAGATCGCACCACATTCTTTTTTGGGTTTTCGATTTCACCTGAAACAAAGGTTACGTTTTCCCATGCAACACTAGAAAAAACAGAACCCACCATTGCAGCAGCAATTCCGCCCATAATGGTCATACCGGAAATAGATTCCCAACCAGACTTTAATAAATTGCCGCCTGAATCTGTTTTGAGATTATTGAAAGCATCCCATCCAAAGCTCATATTTCCTTCCCAAAAGCTATTTTTAACCAATAAGAAGCCTAAGATAATTAACCCTATCAAAGCAATAATTTTAGACCCTGTGAAAATATTTTGAAGGATTTTTCCGCTTTCAACTCCTTTAGTGTTAATATAGGTTAACAGTAAAATAACGCCAATAGCCAAAATCTGGATCCAGGTGATTTTATATCCGCCACTCTGAAAAATCGGCGCTGCATCATTTAAAGCAGGGATCAAATAGGCCGTAAACTTACCAAAGGCCACTGCAACAGCCGCAATAGTACCCGTTTGGATGACTGTAAATAGTCCCCAGCCATAGAGAAAACCCATCATCTTACCAAAAATCTCTTTCAGATAGGTGTATTGGCCTCCGGCTTTCGGAAACATAGCAGACAGTTCTCCGTAAGAAATAGCAGCAGCAACAGTCATTACACCGGTAATTACCCAAACTACAATTAGCCAATAGCCAGAGCCTAAGTTTCTCATAATGTCAGCACTTACAATAAAAATACCGCTGCCGATCATCGATCCCATCACGAGCATTGCTGCATCGAAAAGACCAAGCTTTCTTTTAGAAGTGCCCCCTTCTTGTATTTTTTCCATCCTTTTGTTTGGTTTACCTTAGTTGGTGGCTAATTTATTTATAAAAAAAGATAAACCATCCTGTTCAGTTGTAATTATTTGAATAGGATTAATTCTGCTTACATACCGTTAAAAGTTTAAGCACTAGGAAATAAAATTATTATATTGCTAATCAATAACCAAATCTTCAAAGTTAGTGTTCTGTGATGTATGAGCATCACAATTAAAAAGCTGACGAATATGAACCAATAACCAAATATCAACTATGAATTTTTTACAAGACAATTTAATTTACAGTATTCCATTGCTGGGTCTCGTTGGAATAATTGTTATGATGATCAAAAGTTCCTGGGTAAACAAACAGGATGCGGGCGATAAAAACATGCAGGAGCTCGCAGGATACATTGCCGATGGTGCAATGGCTTTTCTTAAAGCAGAATGGCGTGTATTAAGTATCTTTGCCATTTTTACCGCAGCACTTTTAGCCTATTCCGGAACAATAACAGAGATTAATGGTGTACCGATGCATTCCAGCTGGATCATTTCCCTTTCCTTTATCATTGGTGCAGTATTTTCGGCCACTGCCGGATATATTGGCATGAAATCAGCAACCAAAGCAAATGTAAGAACCACACAAGCGGCCAGAACCAGCTTAAAACAGGCGCTTAAAGTTTCGTTTACAGGTGGAACAGTAATGGGATTGGGAGTTGCAGGATTAGCCGTATTAGGCCTCGGGGGTCTCTTCATTGTTTTCTTACAACTGTTTCATGTTACGAATGCAAACAGCGTGGAAATGAGAACCGCTATAGAGGTCTTAACTGGTTTTTCTTTGGGCGCAGAATCTATCGCTTTATTTGCCCGCGTTGGTGGTGGAATTTATACCAAAGCAGCAGATGTAGGCGCAGATCTTGTTGGTAAAGTGGAAGCTGGAATCCCCGAAGATGATGTTCGGAATCCCGCAACTATCGCAGATAATGTTGGCGACAACGTAGGTGATGTTGCCGGAATGGGCGCCGATCTTTTTGGATCCTATGTAGCCACAATCCTGGCGACGATGGTTTTAGGACAAGAAATAACCGTTAATGATAAGTTTGGCGGGATGTCTCCCATTCTGCTTCCGATGGTAATTTGCGGTTTGGGAATTATATTTTCCATCATAGGCACCTGGTTCGTAACCATTAAAGATGATAAATCAAACGTTCAAACAGCATTAAACCTGGGCAACTGGTCCTCTATCATCATCACGGCGATCGCCTCTTTCTTTATCGTAAAGTGGATGCTGCCAGAAAAATTAAGTCTGCGCGGCTACGAATTTACCAGTATCAATGTCTTCTATGCCATCATAGTGGGCCTAGTTGTAGGCACCATTATGAGTGTGGTAACAGAATATTTCACTGCAATGGGTAAAGGACCTGTAAATTCCATTATACAGCAATCTTCCACCGGGCATGCAACCAATATCATCGCTGGTTTATCAGTAGGCATGAAATCAACCGTTATTCCCATTTTGGTTTTAGCAGGAGGAATCATGTCATCTTATCACTTCGCCGGTTTATATGGTGTGGCTATTGCAGCAGCAGGTATGATGGCAACAACAGCCATGCAGCTCGCCATCGACGCCTTTGGCCCAATTGCAGATAATGCTGGTGGAATTGCAGAAATGAGTCAGCTACCTCCGGAAGTGAGAGAACGGACAGACAATCTGGATGCCGTGGGTAACACCACCGCCGCTACCGGAAAAGGTTTCGCAATTGCCTCTGCTGCGCTTACATCTCTAGCCCTGTTCGCAGCATTTGTTGGCATCGCCGGAATAACTGCCATAGACATTTATAAAGCACCCGTTCTGGCAGGCCTGTTTGTTGGCGGCATGATTCCGTTTATTTTCTCGGCACTTTGCATCCAGGCCGTTGGAAAAGCAGCAATGGATATGGTTCAGGAAGTACGCAGGCAGTTCAGAGAAATTCCAGGAATCATGGAATATAAAGCCAAACCAGAATACGATAAATGTGTTGCCATTTCAACCAAAGCATCCATCCGTGAAATGATGATGCCCGGCGCAATTGCATTAATTACGCCAATCATTATCGGCTTCACCTTCGGACCAGAAGTGTTAGGTGGCTTATTGGCCGGCGTTACGGTAACAGGCGTTTTAATGGGTATTTTTCAAAGTAATGCAGGTGGCGCCTGGGATAATGCAAAAAAATCATTCGAGCAAGGAGTGATGATCAATGGCGAAATGTTTTACAAGAAATCAGAACCACATAAAGCTTCCGTAACAGGAGATACCGTGGGCGATCCGTTTAAGGATACTTCTGGCCCTTCAATGAACATTTTAATTAAATTAATGTCAATCGTATCCCTGGTTATCGCACCTTACATCGCCGTGAAGGCAACAACAACAGCACATAACACGGAAGTTCGCAAGGAAATCAGCATTCAGCAGAAAACTGATGGCTTAGGCAATACAATTACAGATACTTTAATCAATACCACTGACACCTTGCGTAATTAACTGTAAAAACATAGATATAATTTACTTGTAAAAGGGATTTTAATACAATCCCTTTTACTTTTTGGTAATTTTTATTTAGGTTTACCGCTTATTATCATAAAAATCAACAAACACAAGACTAAACAACTTATGAATCTAAAAAAGCCTATTGATGTGCTTATAGCAGAATCTGCTGAAAGTGGTGAGGGCACACTCAAACGGACACTGAGCAGTACAAGTCTCGTTGCACTGGGTATCGGAGCCATTATTGGGGCAGGTTTATTCTCTTTAACAGGTATCGCCGCAGCTGACCACGCAGGTCCTGCTGTAACATTATCATTTGTACTTGCTGCGGTAGGTTGCGCATTTGCAGGATTATGCTATGCCGAATTTGCTTCCATGATTCCGGTAGCAGGTAGTGCATACACTTATTCTTACGCCACCATGGGCGAATTTATGGCATGGGTCATTGGATGGGATTTAGTATTAGAATATGCATTAGGCGCTGCAACAGTAGGTGTTTCATGGTCTGGTTATTTCAATAAATTACTTCATGAGTTTGGCCTGGAAATGCCACTATACCTCACCAAATCATTTGCAGAAGTTGATGGCGGAGGAATAAACTTTCCGGCAGTTGTAATCGTTTCCCTGCTTTCACTGATGCTGATCCGTGGTACCAAAGAATCTGCAAGTCTGAACAATGTTTTAGTTATTGTAAAAGTTACGGTGGTAATCGTGTTTATCGCACTTGGCTGGAAATTTATTAACCCGGCAAACCATACGCCTTACATCCCGGAAAATACAGGTGTTAAAGGCGAATTCGGCATCTCTGGTATCGCTGCAGGTGCAGCATTGGTATTCTTCGCTTTTATTGGTTTTGATGCGGTTTCAACAGCTGCTCAAGAAGCTAAAAACCCACAGAAAGGTATGCCGATTGGTATCTTAGGCTCTTTAGTTGTATGTACCATCCTATATGTTTTATTTGCGCACGTGATGACGGGTTTGGTGCCTTACAGCATTTTTAAAGGTGATGCATCTCCAGCAGCAACTGCATTTAAAGTAACAGGGTACGGCTGGTTACAAATGGGTTTAATCATTGCCATTTTAGCAGGTTATACATCCGTAATATTAGTGATGTTAATGGGCCAGTCCAGGGTATTCTATACCATGTCTAAAGACGGCTTGTTACCTAAATTCTTCAGTAATATCCACTCTAAATTTAGAACGCCATTCAAAACCAACCTGTTCTTTATGGTTTTCGTAAGCATATTTGCGGGTTTTGTTCCGGTAACAGATTTAGGTCACATGGTATCAATTGGTACCCTATTCGCATTCTCTCTGGTTTGTATCGGTGTATTGTTACTACGTAAAACAGATCCAGACAGGCCTCGTCCTTTCAGAACGCCATTGGTTCCATTTGTTCCAATTATGGGTGTAATTGTTTGCGTTTACCTGATGTCATCATTGCCGCTTGAGGCTTGGATTAGGTTAGCAATCTGGATGGCTTTAGGAACAGCAATTTACTTCTTCTATGGGAAGAAAAATTCAGTATTAAGGAATAAAGGAAAAGTTGTACCACCAGTTGATCCTCCAAAACCACAATTGTAGATAAAACAGATTAAAATTTTTAAGCCCCGACCTCAATCGGGGCTTTTTTTATGTTAATTAATTGTTAATAAAATTAACTTTGCAAAAACAGATACTTATAAATGGTGCCACTTCAACCCAAACGTATTGCAGTTATTGCATTTCTATTGTTCATTTCCTATCAAACCTTTGCCCAACGTACCATTAATGATATAATGGATTCTACAACCGTAAACCATTTACTCATTATTTCAAAAAAATACGGATCACTATCTTTCAGTGGTTATTTGCAACCACAATATCAGGTTGCACAGTCAAATGGTACATTAGCAGAATATCAGGGCGGGAACTTTGGAGAATACACCAATAACCGCTTTCGCTTAAGAAGAGGAAGATTACGTGCCGATTATATGCTGTTGGATGAGAAGAATAATCCCTCAACCTACTTCGTGCTCCAGTTTGATGGAACCGAACAAGGTGTAAATGTGAGGGATTTCTGGGGCCGTTATTATGAAAACAAGTGGAAATTACTATATGTAACATTAGGTTTATCCGGCCGCCCTTTTGGAAATGAATTACAATTATCTTCAGCCGGAAGGGAAGCGCCTGAACGTGGTAGAATGTCACAGATATTAATGAGAACAGAACGCGATTTAGGCGTTACATTCACGTTCAATCCACGTTGGAAAGATGCCAAACTTAAAAATATTGTTTTCGATGCTGGAATTTATAATGGACAGGGTTTAGCCGGTACCGCAGAGTTTGACAACAGCAAGGATTTTATTTTTAGGCTTAGCCATAAGCCCTATGTTATTAAAAGCATTCCAATATCAGTTGCAGGAGGAATCAGTACCTTGCAAGGTGGATTAAACCACCGTTTGCCGGTAAGTTATAAGATGGAACAAAGAAACCAGGTATGGCAAATGGTGAAAGATTCATCGGCCAACACCATTAATGCGGTAGCGCCGAGAAGATATTATGGGGCAGATGTCCAGTTTGCAACCACATCAAAAAGCTGGAAGTCTGAATTAAGAGCCGAGGTAATCTCCGGCCTTCAAACAGCGACTCTAAGCACTTCTGCCACTCCAGGCTCCTACCCTGTTGATAGCAAATCAATACCTCTTCCATATTATACCAGAAACTTTAGTGGTGCCTACCTTACGTTCGTACAAACTTTGAATAGTACAGATAATCAGCTAATTCTTAAATACGATTACTATGATCCCAATACCAAAGTAAAAGGGAAAACGATTAACGTTAACCAAGGACTATCATCTGCAGACGTTCGTTTCGACACCTTTGGCTTTGGCTTTTTACATCATTTTAATACGCATTTTAAAGCCGTAATTTACTATGATATGATTAAAAACGAATCGACAGATATTGAAGGATATGAGAATGATCGGAAAGACAATGTCTTCACCCTTCGTACTCAGTTTTACTTCTAATAAAAATCAGTGTAAATGAAGTTTTAGCACAAATTGCGCTACCTTTAACAAAAATGTGCCGATATGAAACTTGATTTTTTGAGATTCGATGTAAATCAGATTCTAACCACTACGATGGTAATTTTCGCCATCATAGATATTCTGGGTTCTATTCCTGTGGTGATTCAGTTAAGAAAAAAAGCTGGTCATATTGAGTCAGAAAAGGCAGCGATTGTAGCTACCGGATTGATGATTTTATTTCTTTTTCTCGGCGAATCTTTGTTAAAAGTAATCGGCTTAGATGTAGAATCTTTTGCAATCGCAGGTTCAATCGTAATTTTCTGCATTGCAATGGAAATGGTTTTGGGTTTAACCATATTTAAAGAGGAAGCTCCCGAAACAGTTTCAATTGTTCCACTGGCTTTTCCGCTAATTGCTGGCGCTGGAACCATGACGACACTCCTTTCCCTAAAAACAGAGTACCAAACTCAAAATATCTTAGTGGGCATTATACTGAATATGCTTTTCGTTTATTTTGTATTAAAAAACACCGAAAGGCTGGAAAGACTTTTTGGTAAAACCGGCCTGAACATACTGCGTAAAGCATTCGGAGTAATCTTGCTGGCCATCGCAATTAAACTGTTTAGAAATAACACAGGACTCTAACATATCAGAAGCTGGATGTGTTTCAAGCCCATTTTAAGTAGTAACAATCAGGACGAATAGGCGTCAAAGAATAAATCTAGCCAAAGATGAACAGCTTCGAAGAATACACCCTAATCATTGGGGCGATTGCGATATTGATAGAAACGGCGAAATACGTTAGGAGAAGAGCCAGGTTATGGCTTGAGCAGCCTTAACAGATTCGTGATAACTGCAGTTGTTGGCTTATCTTTGTTGCACTACAGTGCTTTCTTGAGGGAAAGTTATACCCCCTAAACCCTAAACTTTAGTAATTTCTAGCCCTTCTTAATCAATCTCGCAACAAACATGGTATCTGCGTGATCTTCATATCCTTTAATTACTTCCATTTTCTCAAGTTCAAGTGGCATTGTACCCGTCAAATGAGCAACTACTTCTTCATTCTCTTTAGCGAAAGCCGAACAAGTAATATAGATTAATGGCTTTCCAGGCTTGAGGTATTTAATCACATTTTGAGCGATTGATTTTTGGATCGTAGAGAAAAAATCAATCTTTTGTTCATTAAAAAATGAAAGCGATTCTGGCGTTCTGCCCCAGGTTCCTGAACCGGTACAAGGTGCATCTAAAATAATCCCGTCAAACTGATAGTGATGCAGTACCTGATCATTATTCTTTAAAAGGTCGAGCTCTTTTTTATGGTATTTCTTAATTCCGGCAAGGCGAAAACGTTCATCAAGATTCTGCAAAACACTTTCGCGCAGGTCACTCACCAACAATTCTATCACAGGCTCCAAACTCTGCAGAAGCAAACTTTTCCCGCCAGATGCGGCGCAACAATCCCACCATTTATCCCATTTATTTGGCTTAAAGTAATTGCCAGTAAACTGCGAAGACAAATCCTGCACCTGGTAACTTCCTTCTTTCATCACCGTTTCCAGCTTCGTTCCGTTTGGTATCGCCAGAGCAGTATCGGTAATCGCCCGGGCATTGATTTCTGCAGATTGAAGGTTATCGATAAATGCTGATTGATCTTGAGCAGCGATGCGAATAAATAAATCCGGCTGCTTAAAGAAAGAGATAAAAAATTCATTTTGATCAATACCTTCAGACAAATGTGAATGAAAAGGATATACATCTTCAAGGTTAAAATCTGGATAAGCCGTTTTTACTACATCCAATTTATCCTTTAATGGCTGACCGGTCAAATTGCTCCATTCGGGAAACTTTTCTGCCACAATCGGGCTCAATGTTTCGTGACAAAGAAAGTCAGCTATGCTTAAACGTTCCTCATTGCTAAGGGTATTTAATGCTTTACCTAATCTATAAAAGCTGTAAATGTGACGGGTTGCCCACCGCCTGTCAGACGACCCCATTTGCTTGTGCTGTTTAAAATACGCTGGCAAAAAGCGATGTAGCGGTAGCATTCCATCGTAACTTGTTAAAATTTGCTCAAAGGCGCGCAGCTGGTGGATGGCTTTCATAAATAAGGATAGATTAGTTTACAATCTCTAGTGCAAAGTTTTTGTATTTCAGCAGCATTAAACTGGTGTTAATGTAACCTAATTTGTCGTCGTGAATAAAGGAAAATGTATTGTGCAGTCCTTTATATTTCTCTTTAGTCAGGTATTCACGATATTCCGCTCCATGGTTACTCAACAACTTTCCAAAATAATAACCAACGTCGAAACCTTTAAAGGCATATTCGCCAGGCTCGAAACCATATTTATAACGATATTTCTTGATGAACCCGACTACCGCAGGATTCTTGTAATCGATCTTGTAAGAAGAACTTATAATTGTATTAAGGGCCTGAACCTTGTCGGTAGGATAGTTTTGTTTTACCCAGTTTGGATGCCCGAATAAGTTTATTGCGTAACCGCCTGAAGGCAAGTTCTTTAGTTTATATAATTTCTCAATTGTTGGTAAAACAAAAGTACGGTCTGAAGAAGATATCACAACTGCATATTGCTTCCCGCTTTGCATTTTCTTTTCAAAAGAAAATGCTGATACATATTCCTGAACCAGATATTTTCCATTAGCATTGAAATAAGATCTTATTGGTGAAGCAAAAGCCTCATCGTCGGTCTTTTTCGGATTGATAATAACAACTATTGTATTGGCAGGATTGAAATTTTTGGTGATGTAAGTGGCAATTCGTTCTCCATGCAATTGAATATTATTGACGATGGAAACTAAATTAGGATTATTAAATTCTGTTGGATTAGAGGCCGCCAGTGGCGATACAATAGTGGCATCATGTGTCTTAGAATAATTCGAGATGTACTTTAACCCATCTGGAAAAACAGGCCCGATAATTAAATTGCTCTGCTGAAAACGTTCATTGTTATAGAGTAGCGAAATATGGGCATTATCATCCTGGGTATCAAAAACATTTAGCTTAAAGTTCAAACCTGATGAAGCTGCAGAATCTATTCCCAATTTAAACCCCTGATAAAAGTCTATTGGCATGGCAAACTTCTCAATATCAGATTTAGTTGCTGTTTTCAGTTTGAGCTCGTCCAGACGGAAAGGGACCAGAAGAGATACATTGGCCTGAGAAAATTTCTTTGTAGTTTTCTTATCAGCAGGCTTCTCTTTTTCCGGCGTGGTGGAGATATCTTTTTTAGTGGTTCTAACTTTAGGTGAACAACCACCTAAAACCAGTATTAGAATCACCAGACACCAATAATTACTTTTTAAATTCATATGTGTATTTTTAACAAAATATGCTGGCAAATGTTTAATCTACCAGCATAATCATATATTTTTCAGCTTAAGAAAACAGCCAAATTGCTAAAATATTATCTCCTGAAGTCCGGTTATTCCCATTCAATGGTTGCAGGTGGTTTTGAACTGATATCATAAACAACCCTGTTAATTCCTTTAACTTTATTAATAATTTCATTAGAAATTTTTGCCAGTACTGGATAAGGCAAATGGCACCAATCTGCAGTCATACCATCAAGTGATTCCACAGCCCTCAAGGCAATTACGTTTTCATAAGTACGCTCATCACCCATTACCCCTACAGATCGCACTGGTAAGAAGATAGCACCTGCTTGCCAAACCTGATCATAAAGACCTGCTTCTTTTAGGTTATCGATATAAATTTTATCTGCATCTTGTAGAATCGCTACTTTCTCAGGCGTTACTTCGCCAATAATCCGGATACCTAAACCTGGTCCCGGGAACGGATGACGGCCTAAAATAAAAGTTTCCAAACCTAAAGCTTTACCCACTCTTCTTACCTCATCTTTAAACAAGGTTTTAAGCGGCTCTACAACTTTAAGCTTCATGAAGTCAGGTAAACCACCAACATTGTGGTGCGATTTAATAGTAGCCGAGGGGCCATTTACAGATACAGATTCGATGATATCAGGATAAATTGTTCCTTGAGCCAGCCATTTTACATCCTGGATTAAGTGCGATTCTTCATCAAATACCTCGATAAATACACGTCCAATAATTTTACGTTTCTGCTCAGGATCTTCTACCCCAGCCAATTGACCTAAGAACTTATCTTTAGCATCTACACCTTTAATATTCAGGCCGAAATCTTTATACTGCTCCAGCACACTTTCATATTCGTTTTTGCGCAATAAACCGTTATCTACAAAAATGCAATGCAGGTTTGTTCCAATAGCCTTGTGCAACAGAACAGCAGCAACACTACTGTCTACGCCACCGGAAAGTGCTAAAACAACTTTATCATTACCTACGGTGGCTTTAATGTCGGCAATTGTGGTGTCAACGAAAGCTGTTGAAGTCCAATCCTGACTACAACCACAGATATCGACAAGGAAGTTTTCTAAAAGAACTTTTCCATCAATACTATGTGTTACTTCCGGGTGAAACTGGATCGCGTATGTATTTGAATCTTTTACATGGTAAGCTGCAACCCGAACGCTGTCTGTACTGGCAATTAATTCGAAATTATCAGGAATGCTGGTGATGGTGTCGCCATGACTCATCCAAACCTGAGAATCGATATTAATTCCTTTAAATAATTTATTCTCCTGGTTAACGAAACTTAAGTTTGCACGGCCATACTCACGGGAAGAGGAGGGCTGCACATCGCCACCAGATTGTTGGGCAATATATTGAGCACCATAACAAACGGCCAATAAAGGATATTTGGTATGGTAGTTTGATAAATCTATTTGAGGCGCATCATCCTGACGAACAGAGTATGGGCTACCTGAAAAGATAACACCTTTTACATCTTCTGTAATCTCAGGAAGATTATTGAATGGATATATTTCACAGTAAATATTTAGTTCGCGAACTCGACGGGCGATGAGTTGTGTAAACTGCGAACCAAAATCGACGATAATGATTTTTTCTAGCATCCGCAAAGTTACCAATTAGATACGAGATTTGTGAATGAGATTTGAGATTTTAAAGATTTTCTACCAAATGATTTTTAAACCGCTGGATTTATATTTATAATATTTTCATCCTGACTAATCATTGTTAAATTATTTCGAATTGCCGGCCAGATCAGCATCCGATCAAAAGGATCTTTATGCCAATTTGCATCTAATTTATAACCACCTGCTGCTCATTCTGGCACAAGCGGAATTATTTCAATTGCCATTCCATTTGCATGACGAACTAAGTCAACAGGTTCCAAACCAATAAAATTTAGATTTTCTAAAGTATATATTTTGCGATATTTCCCAAATGGTGACTGCCCTAATAAGAATCGTATTCTCTTGGTTCAGATAACGGATAAGACTTTTTCAGAGAGTTTATCTGGATCTCTTACTGACCATAAAAAGATTGTAGATCTAACAAATATGATAGGCCTAGAAGCTCTTCATCAGTTATAGAAAAATCATCTTCAAATTTTACCTGTGCTTTTCCTGGTGACGCCATAAATAGAATTAAAAGTTGTCAAGATTACTTAGGAAACAAACAACTTCACCTCTACCCCAAATTTCCTCAAAAAATCAACACCTTCATCACTAGGCAAACCTTTGTAAGCGGCATATGATTTTGAATAATAAACTAACTTAATACCTGATGACAAAATAAGCCTTGCGCAGGCAATACACGGAGACAATGTGGTATACAACGTACACCCTTCTATCTTAGAACCATTTTTTGAGGCATAAAGGATTGCATTTTCTTCTGCGTGCAGTGCAAGCGAACAACTGCCCTTACTATCCCTTGCGCAACCATGTTCAGGCCACTCTTCATCACAATTATGTGTTCCTGCCGGAGGACCATTATAGCCGATTGAAATAATTCGCGTATCCTTAGTTAACACCGCACCTACATGTGCGCGCACGCAGTGCGATCGCGCAGACAAATCGGTGGCTAGATTCATGAATATGGTATCAAAACTTAATTTATCAGTCATTTGCTATCAATAAAAAAGCCACAGCGAATTACCCGCTGTGGCCGTAAAATTACTTCAATTAATGTTAATGTCCGCCCTCAGCAGTGATATTTTCTACGTCAATTCCTTGTTTCTTTAATTCACCGCTTACTTTCCATGCAAAGAAAACTAAGTAGGCAAAGCCGAGAACCGGGATAATGTATGAATTGTGAATTCCGGCGCTATCAGCAAGTTCTCCCTGAATCGGAGGAATAATAGATCCACCTAAGATCATCATAATTAAGAATGACGAGCCTTGCGAAGTATATTTTCCCAAACCAGTAATAGATAAAGAAAAGATCGATGGCCACATAATTGAACAACACAGTCCGCCACTCACAAAAGCAAAAATAGCAACGTGACCAGTTGTTATTAATCCAACAATCATGGATAGTGCTCCTAAAGTGCCGAAAATAGCAAGTGTTTTAGCTGGCTTCTCCTGTCCAATAAATACAGCGGCAACCATCACGGCAACGCACACAGCATACACATATAGATTACCTACATCAGTACCCGTTGCATGGTTTACACCTAAAATAATTCCAAAAGCTAAGAATGGAACAATAACTGTTAAAATCGTTTTTGTTGTTTTACTTAGGTTAAATGCACTCACGGCCCCAGCCCATCTTCCAATCATCATACTTCCCCAGTATAAAGAGATGTATGGTTTAATATCAGCATCAGTTAATCCACCAAAATCGGGAAGTTTAAGCAATGCGCCAAGGTTACTTTGAATGGTTACTTCTGTACCTACATACATGAAAATGGCAAGCATACCTAAAACTAACTGTGGATACTGCATGGCACCCCAACTTGCTGCATTATCTTTTTTAGTGAAATAACCATAAGATAAAGCGCCCAGGATAATCACCAAAGATGAATAAACAAAAATGGAGGCACTTATACCAGTGAGGTTAGCTAAAGGACTAGCAGCAGCGACCATTAGGAAGCCTAAAATCATTACAACCAATGGACCTGTCGGTTTGCTGCTGGCCTCAATTTTCTCCGTACTGGTAACATCAGGAAGTTTTGAAACCGCAAAGAAAATGGCAACTGCTACGAATAATCCTGATAGTATGTAGTAAAGGTTATTTATAGAGGAAATTTCTACCGCTTTAGCAACTGCATCATTCGCGGTACCAAAAAGCACAACACTTACGATAACTGGTCCCATTAAGCCTCCGAAATTATTAATACCACCTGCAAGGTTTAAACGATGTGCGCCACTTTCAGGTGGGCCCAATGCAACTACAAATGGATTTGCTGCAGTTTGCTGTAACGAAAACCCTAATGCAATTACAAAGAATGCAAACAAAATAAACAGGAACGAACCTGAATGAACGGCAGGAACCATTAATAAGGCACCTCCGGCTGAAATTATTAGTCCGGCGATGATACCTTTTTTATACCCTATTTTATTAAGGATATCTACTTTTGTGGCTTGCGAAGCAAAATAAAGGATTAAGGAGCCAATAAAATACCCGCCATAAAAGGTGAAATCGATGAGTTGAGATTCAAATTGCGTTAATTTAAAATGTGTTTTACAAAAGGGAATAAATATGCCGTTTGATGCAGCAACAAAGCCCCAAAAAAAGAATACAGTGATAATCGTATATAGCGCTGTACCATAATTTTTTGTTGTTTCTTTTGACATTTCGTTTTTAAGTGTTTTTAGTTTTAGTGTGGATAAACATAAATAAAAAAAAATTAAAAAACTGGTTTTTTACACACCCGTGCTAACAAAAATAAATGTTACATGTTTAGGTATAAAGTTGCATATTCGCATATTATAAACAATACAATACATGTTTGAAGCCATATTATTAGGTATTGGGGCAGGGATTATTTCGTCGTTTTTAACAGGTCCGGTATTCTTTGCAATGATTAAAACCAGTATAGAAAGAGGCTTTATGGCGGGGTTTTCTTTAGCTATTGGGGTTATAATTAGTGATATCATATTAATTGCCCTGGTTGTTTTTGGCAGTCAGTTTGTTGATTATAAAGCCAGTTTTGATAAGTATGTAGGTGCTATAGGTGGTGTATTTTTATTAGCCGTGGGGATCTACTATTTAGTTTCAAAAATATCCGTTCACTATGATAGTTCCACTTTACAGAAAGTGAGTAAAAGAAGCTATGTGCTGAAAGGGTTTTTAATGTGCATTCTCACTCCATCCACATTAATGTTCTGGATTATCGTAAGCGGGATCATCTCTGTAAAGCTAAACAATATGCTAAATGAGAAACTGGTATGCTTATTTATCGCAATGGTTACACAATTGAGCATTGATGCCACTAAAAGTTTCTACTCCAGCAAGCTTCGCTACAAAATAAAAGAAGATGCACTCAAAAAACTAAACAAGATTGCAGGGGTGATTATCATCTTCTTCGCGGTCTGGCTGATGTATAAGACTTACGTTCAATTTTATGCTTAGTTGGTTTTAAATCTTGTTCGTCGATCGTTTTTCGCCTTTTTTTGCGCCACCCTGCATGCGGCCTGGATAATAGCTGAAGGAGAAAACGTTTAAAGCTTAAACTACAATCTTTCACGCCACCACTACCCAAGGCAACGCTTCCTCTCTGAATTCTTCATCGGGTGCTTGTGCTGCCGAACAAAGCTTTAACGATTTTATCCGACAGCAGTTCCAAGCCTTGAGGTATTCATAAGTTGTTTATGTTTTTAATGGCATGAATGAGCTCGCAGAAAAGCTCGGTTTTTCGGCGGCTAGCCGAAGCAAAGTGCGTATTGAGACATAATAATCTTCTCTAAAGAGTCACTAAACGTTAGACCATGCCAGTTCAAAAAACACCCCGCCCTTTGGGCACCCCTCCAATGGAGGTGAATCGCAACCGCACTCTAGCAATCGACAGTCCAGTTGCAATACCATCTCGCTATGGCCACCCTGCATCCGGCCTAGGTAATGATGGAAGGAGAAAACGTTTAAAGCTTCAATCACAATCTTTCAAACTACCACTACCCAAGGCAGCGCGTCCTCTCCCGATTTTTCATCAGGTGCTTGTGCTGCCGAAACAAAGCTTTAACGACTTTATCCAACAGCAGTTTCAAGCCTTGAGGTATTCATAAGTTGTTTATGTTTTTAATGGCATGAATGAGCTCGCAGAAAAGCTCGGTTTTGGCTACCTTTTTATCAAGAAAAAGGTAGAAGAACTTCGGCGGCCAGCCGAGGCAAGCCAGCGCAGCGGAAAAAAGCCTCAATCAATCTTAAGAAAGAAACATGCTACTCAGCTGCTAACTATTGCGGAAACCCTCAGTTCTTGAGCTATATCTAAACCATCCTCCACTCAAAAATACAAAACAAAAAAAGGCCCATATTTTCATATGAGCCATTCCTGATTAATAATTTAGAATTTCATTTTGTTAATATGCACGCTGATTATTTCCTTCTTTCCAGTTAACAAAAGCTTTATTAACCACTTTGTTTCCACCAGGAGTAGGATAATTACCAGAGAAATACCAATCACCTTTATTCTTCGGACAAGCCTCATGCAGATTTTCCAAACTCTGATAAATCACTTCTACTTCTGCTACAGTTCCTTTTGGGGTAATAATCTGCGCAATTTTAGCTGAAATTTCTTCAGGAGTAAATGGTTTGTAAATATCTTTCACATGGTTTACAATTTGTTCCTTTGGAAGCAACAGTGAAGCTTTACATTTGGTGTAAACATCTTCAATTACCTGCCACATTCCTCGTTCAGTAAGCAACTGTATTGCTGCATCAAACGCCACAAACTGACCCATTCTACTCATATCAATACCGTAACAATCAGGATAACGAATTTGAGGTGCAGAAGAAACAATAATAATCTTCTTAGGATGTAAGCGATCCACAATCTTGATGATACTTTGTTTTAGCGTCGTTCCACGAACAATTGAATCGTCAAGCGCCACTAATGTATCTTTATGATTATTGATAATTCCGTATGTAGTATCGTAAACATGGGCAACCATCTCACTCCGGTCCGCATCCTGAGTAATAAATGTTCTCAACTTTACATCCTTAACCGCTAACTTTTCAACCCTTGGCGCCATCGATAACAAATCATCCAGTTGTTCATCCGTTAGTTTCTCTTTACGATGTAAAAGCGTATCCTTTTGATGCTTCCGCACATACTGTTGCACTCCATCTACCATCCCGAAGAAGGCAACTTCTGCGGTATTGGGTATAAATGAAAAAACTGTATTTTTCAAATCATAATTAACAGACTGAAGAATTTTTTCACTTAGTAAACGACCTAATTGTTTACGTTCGCGATAGATCTCCACATCACTGCCTTTAGAAAAGTAAATGCGTTCGAAAGAACAAGATAATCTTTCGGTAGGTTCGCGGAATTGCTCCATACTTACCTCTCCGTTCTTCTTAATGATCAAGGCATGCCCAGGATCAATCTCTTTCACATCTTTAAATTGAATATTAAAGGCAGTTTGCAATGCTGGTCTTTCTGAAGCTGCTACAACGATTTCATCGTCATAATAATAGTAAGCCGGACGAATACCTGCCGGATCGCGCATGATGAATGAATCACCATTACCAACCATACCACAAATAGAATAACCACCATCCCATGTTTTGGCTGAGCGGCGAAGGATATTCGCAATATCTAAATGATCAGAAATTTTGTGTGTAATGGCTACATTATCGTGTCCTTCTTTTTTGTACTGATCGAAAAGCTCCTGATTTTCATCATCTAGGAAGTGACCTATTTTTTCCAGAACAGTTACGGTATCTGCTTTTTCTTTTGGATGCTGACCTAACTCATATAATTGCTCCAATAACTCATCAACATTGGTCATGTTGAAGTTACCGGCAATTACCAGGTTACGCGTCATCCAGTTGTTTTGCCTTAGAAAAGGATGGCAATTTTCGATGCTGTTTTTACCGTGTGTACCATAACGCAAATGGCCCATTAACACTTCGCCGATAAAGCTTACGTTGTCTTTGAGCCATTCTGTATCCTGCATTAATTCAGGTGTGTTTTCTTGAATATCTACGAACTTATTCTGAACGTATTCGAAGATATCTGCTACCGCATTCGAAGCCATGCTCCGGTATCGACTAATGTACCTACTGCCTGGTTTCATATCTAGTTTAATGGTTGCAATACCTGCGCCATCCTGGCCCCGGTTATGCTGTTTCTCCATTAAAAGGTATAATTTATTAAGGCCGTAAAGTGCTGTACCGTACTTTTGCTGGTAGTAAGAAAGTGGTTTTAACAGGCGAATAAAAGCGATTCCGCATTCGTGTTTTATCTGATCACTCATTGTGTGGGTTATGAAGGCGCAAAGTTATCCTTTTATATACTCACAACCTAAACAAATGTATTTTCTTTTGTCACAAAGAGGTTAATTTGCCACCACAAACCCGCAGTTATGAAGATTGATCTGCCAGTGGAAAACACCCTTAATTTCCTGCACGCCTTCCCAAGGTGTAGCACATGCCCAGAAATAGTTTATTACAGGATGCTTGCATAAAAAGGCATATCTTATGCTAGATAGCGTTTCACATTTGATGCGATTCCAGTTCCTCTCCAAAGAAAATAGAGGCATGTTGATTGAAAGTTACAGGATCACCACTGGTGTAAAATAACCTCTGCCTATTTCTACCGATTTCATCTTCAATTTCAGGATGTCTCGCCAGATAATCTACCAAACTATTGGCAACGATTTCCCCCTGAGTTAAGATCTTAATATAATCAGGAAAAACAATTGTCAATTTTGGCAGCAACAAAGGATAATGCGTACAGGCCAATAAAACACAATCAATATCAGCAGACTGTCCCATTAGTCTAGTACAATACTCATCGATAAAAAAGTCTGCACCGGATTGAAGATGTTCATTATTTTCGATTAGGGGAACCCACATTGGGCAACTCTGTTGAAATACTTTTACGTCAGGAAAAAACTTATTAATTTCTAAAAGATAAGATTGAGAATTAACGGTTCCCCTTGTGCCCATTACCCCAACATTTCCAGTTGATGTAAAACTACCAATCACCTCAGCAGTTGGCCTGATTACACCGAGTACCCGCCGATCAGGGTATTTTATTGGAAGGTCATTTTGCTGAATCGTTCGCAAAGCCTTAGCCGATGCCGTATTACAAGCAAGAATAACCAGTTGGCAACCTTTTGCAAAAAGCCATTCCACACATTCTAAAGTGTATTTATAAATAGTTTCGAAAGAATGGTCACCATAAGGAGAACGGGCATTGTCTCCAAGGTAAATATAATCGTATTCGGGCAACTGATCGGCAATGGATCTAAAAACAGTGAGGCCACCGTATCCCGAATCAAAAATACCTATTGGTGATGTTTGCATACTATTAGAAAGCTTAAATGTATAAATATTAGTTGGTACGTTGTAGGTTGGAAAGTTGAAATATATTTGCGCACCTGAACAGCACCTTCCAACCATTAAACCTTCCAACATTAAAACCTCTCTTAAACAAAAAAACGGAACTAAGTTAAACTTAGTTCCGCTATATTTTGAATGGGTGAAAGACTTTAGACTTCTAACTCCCGACTAAATACTACTTTTTAGGAGCCGCTGGTTTTGCAGCAGTCGCTGAAATACCCAACTTAGTTTTTACTGCAGAAGTGATGTCATCACCACCTTCCCAGAATACTAAATTGTTACCACCTTGTCCGTTTGCGATATCGAAAACGTAAGCTAATCCTTTTTCTTTAGCTACCGCTGAAATTGCAGTTGCAACTTTAGCCTGAATTGGTTGGAACAATTCACCTTGTTTGGCACCAATATCTTGTGAAGCTTTTGTACGTGCATCAGTAATACGTTTCTCTAAATCCTGCAATTCCTGACCTGCAGTTTGTAATTGCTTACCTACAGCTTCTTTGTTCGCTTCGCTTAAAGTTTTTTCTAAATTTTGAGCACCTGTCATTTTAGTCTGATATTCTTTCAACATTGCATCGATATCAGCTTGTTTTTGTTTTCCTAATGTTTCTAAAGTAGTTTGAGCCGTTTTAGCTTCAGGAAGGTTTGCGAAAACTTCTTCCGAATTAATGTGACCCAATTTTTGTTGCGCACTTGCCATATTCACTGTAAACACTAATCCTGCTGCTACAAAGAATACGTTAATTAACTTTCTCATCTTTCTATTTTACTTTTTTATTTTTTCTAATTGTTTTTCTGAATTTTCAACGGGGCGAATATACTAATTATTTGCAGTTCCTGGTTTGTAACCTAATTTTACAACCACATCATTACTAAGATCGTAACTGCTACTGGCGTAGATCATCATGGTGGCTTCGCTGCTCTTATCAAAAATAAAGTCAAGGTATTTGGATTTGGCAATTTGTTTAATTGCATCAGCAACTTTTTCCTGAATTGGTTTAATCAACTTTGTTCTGCTTTGAAAAAGGTCGCCATCAGGTCCGAATTTTTGACGTTGAAATTCTTTAGCTTGTTTTTCCTTTTCAATAATTTCATTTTCTCTGCGCTTGCGCATATCATCTGTAAGCAAAACCTGATCTGCCTGATAAGCTTTATACATCCTGTCAATTTCAGAGAAGTTCTGATCAACCTGTTGTTGCCATTGCTTAGAAGCAACCTCTAACTGGCTTAATGCAGACTTATACTCCGGCATTTGCTTTAAAATGTATTCTGTATCAACGTAGGCAAACTTTTGCGCGAAGGCGCCAAAAGACGTGCAAATTAGAAATGCGATTAAAAGATATTTTTTCATCTTATTAAATTTAGTTTAATGTGATGAAGCAATCATGACCTAAAATCTTCTAACCTAAAGATTCTTTAATCGTGACGGTTTCATTTGCTGTGTGTGTGTGTGTGTGTGTGTGTGTGTTAATTCAATTAGTAATGATACAACTTAACTTTAACCTTTCTCTCCGTTTGTTAAGCTTTATTGTACTGAACAAAATTTATACAAAGATACTATGAAATAACTAAAGCCAAAGTAAACTTAGTCATTTAACTTTTTTTAACATATCACTTTTCATATAAAAAATTACACAATCTTTCTAATATCAAATACGAAGAAACAAATATTTGCATCAATCAAACCAATGGTTGCCCCAAAAATTAGCGCATAAAAAAAGGGATGCGCCATAATGACCATCCCTTTTCTTTTAAAAAGATTATATTAAAATCCGCCCAATTGCTGAGCAATACTGAATGTAAAGTTCTGACGACCAAAATTACCATCACGGCTATTAATGATTTTATCAAATCCATATCCGTAATCAATTCCCAGCAAACCAAAGATAGGCAAGAAAATTCTGGCACCAATACCAGCAGATCTTCTTACGTTGAAAGGATTGAAATCACCAAACCTATTCCAGGTATTACCTCCCTCTGCGAATGCCAATACGAAAGCCGTAGCTTGTTGACTTGAAATAACAGGATAACGAAGTTCTAAAACATATTTAGTATAAATCGGACTTCCTGAAGTTTGTGCTGTATTTACCGCATTTGGATTGGTATCTACCGGAACTACTGCATTATTTGCATAACCACGCATGGCAATTATCTCAGAACCTTGTAAGAAGTCAAATCCTTGCATACCATCACCACCCAACTTGAAACGCTCGAATGCAGATTGGCCTACCGCTCTGGTGTACTGACCTAAGAAACCGAACTGCGCTTGTGCTTTAACCACTAAGTTTCCGGCAACACGTTGGTACCACTGTGAATCAAATTTCCATTTATGGTATTCTGTAAAGCGATACTTTTCCTTATCAGAGGCAGTGGCATAATTCGTTTTGTTGAATAACGAGTAAGGCGGTGTTGCCTGAATAGTGAAACGGATAAATGAACCAGACTTTGGAAAGATTGGAGAATCTCTTGAGTCACGACTAATCTCCTGAGACAAGTTAATGTTGTAAGATGTTCCATTATCAAACAAAAACCCAGGGTAGTTGCTTAAGATATATTGTTGGATACTTACCGCATGGCTTAATTGGAAATAGTTATCTGGCCAGTTTAATCTTCTACCCAAACTAACCGTAACTCCATTTAACCGAATCTTTTGAAATCTTCCATCATCAGAATTTAAACCATTTGATTGAAGTGACGTAAATGCACTTACACCAAAACTTACAGGCTTCTCACCACCAAACCAAGGCTGAGAGAAAGAGAAACTGTATGATTGATAATATTTACCATTTGTTTGTCCACGTAAACTTAATTTCTGCCCATCTCCTTTTGGAAGTGGCTTGTAAGCTTTTAAGTTAAATAAATTACGTAGCGAAAAGTTATTAAAAGTTAAACCCAATGTACCAATAATACGGCCACCGCCAAAACCACCTGATAATTCGATTTGATCTGAAGGTTTTTCTTCAACTGAATATTCTATATCTACTGTACCATCTGCCGGATTAGGTCGAGGTGTAGGAACAGTTTTCGATTCATCAAAGTTACCCAATTGCCCAATCTCACGAATGGTGCGGATTAGATCACTTTTATTGAATTTCTGACCCGGCTTTGTACGAATCTCTCTTAAAACTACTTTATCATTGGTGATAGTATTTCCTTTTAACGTAATTTTATTGTTAACGTATTGAGGACCTTCATACATGCGCATTTCTACATCGACAGTATCACCATAAATTTTAGTTTGAACCGGATCTATATTAAAAGTCAAATATCCGTTATCGGTATATAAGCTATTGATATCGCCACCGTTTTCGCCGCCGCCATTCAATTTCTTATTTAATCTCTCTTCACTGAAAACATCGCCTTTTTCAATGGTTAAAACTTTGCTCAAAATACTATCAGGATAAATTGCATTACCGGCCCAGGTAACATTTCCAAAATAATATTTTTTTCCTTCGTAAATATCCATATTGATATTCACTTTCTTTTTGTTGTGCTGATAGATGCTATCCTTCAAAAGTGTTGCATCACGGTAACCTTTTTCCTGCAACTTCGCAATCATCTTTACCTTGTTCTCGTCATATTTCTCTTTTGAGAATTTTCCTGAACCCCAGAATCGCCACCATGCAAACTGCTTAGGGCTTTTCAAAAACTTTCTAAGTTTCGCTGCTTTAAAGTCTTTGTTTCCGGTGATATTTATCCGCTGTACTTTAACACGGCTTCCCTTGTTAATGTTAGCTTCTAGAACAACGCTGTTTTCTGCGTTAGGATCTTTACGGGTTTTGTAATCAATAGAAGTGAAAAAGTATCCTTTGTCTAACATGTACTTCTTTACAATTGCAGAAGTAGTGTTATATAAATTATCATTGACGATCTTACCCGTCTTATCATTTAGTTTTTCTTGAATAGCTGTTCTTTGAGATTTACTGATTCCTTTAAGGTCTATAGAGCTTAAGCGAGGACGCTCCACCACTTCGATTTCAAAATAAACAGAATCCTGAACAAATTTTTCAATATTAATTTTAACATCGTCAAACAATCCCTGCGCCCAAAGCGTTTTAATAGCATCGGATGTAGCTTCTCCAGGAAGAACAACTTTATCACCCTTGGTTAATTTAGACAAAGTAATTAATACGTCTTTATCTAAATACTGAGTTCCTGTTACAGTTGTACCTCCGATAATATATTCTTTTGGACTAAAGTAATCGAGATCCAGACCTCCAACTTTTAGAGATGGAGTTACCGGCGCCTGACCTTGAGGACGTATTTGAGCAAAGGCCGGTGTGGCTAAAACAATCAGGATTAATACTTGAAATATTCTTTTCATTAAAATAATTTGTTCAGTAATGGCCACGAAGGTACATGTTTTATAAAGCAAAAATTGCTTTAATTAGTCTCCCTTTTGATGGTTACATTTATCGTATAAAAGTGGCGCTAAGTTAGTTTAAACGCTTGTTAAAAAGTGTTAAAAGAAAAATTAGTTTAATTGTTCACTAATTTTACCGAAACGGCGTTCGCGTTTTTGGTAGTCAACTATCGCTTCGAAAAGATCTTCACGCCTAAAATCAGGCCAAAGTACATCTGTAAAATAAAACTCCGTATAAGCCATTTGCCATAGCAAATAATTACTGATCCTATGTTCTCCACTCGTCCTGATCATCAGTTCCGGATCGGGCATATCTACGGTTGTCAACTTAGATGAGAACAGATGCTCATCAATATCTTCAATAGAAATGGTATTGTCTTTTACGGCCGCAGCAATTTGTTTCGCCGCATCCAGAATTTCCCATTTAGCACTATAACTCAATGCCAATGTGAGGGTGCATTTTTCGTTATGCGCCGTTTTTGCCATCGCCTCATTCAAATCGTTAATACATTCTTGCGGTAACGACGAAATATTGCCTATGGCATTCAACTTAACCTTATTCTTATTAAGTGTTCCGGTTTCGTTATTAATTGTAGAAATCAGGATTTGCATCAGTGCATCAACCTCTTCTTTTGGCCTGTTCCAGTTTTCGGTAGAAAACGCGTAAAGTGTTAAGTATTCAATACCCACTTCCACACAGCCTTCCACAATATCTTTTACAGAAAGTACACCTTGTTCGTGACCGAAAACACGTACTTTTCCCTGGCCTTTTGCCCATCTTCCATTGCCATCCATGATCACGGCAATGTGCTTTGGCAGGCGACTATAGTCTATTTGTTCTTTAAATCCCATTAATTATGTCAAAATCAGCTTAAAACGAGTAGCATTTTGAGGATACAAAGGTAAAAGATATGCCAACACTAACAAATAGATAAGTGTCCCTTTTTCTAAAATCTCCTCTTTGGGTACCAGCAATGCCAATATTTTGATAGTTTGGGTTATTCAAATCGGCTGGATTCGATAGATTTAAAAGTGGATTACCAACATAAACCTGCTTAAGCGCGTCAGGATAGTTGCCACTTACATCGTCAATATAATCGGTTGCAGGCGTTCTATACCCAATTTCAGAGAAAATACTCCATGTGTCTTTGTAGTTATATTTCACACCCAATCCATATGGAATGGTGAGCACTAAATTTTTATACGCATTTTCTTGTCCTTCAGTACCCAAACGATCTAAACGATATTTATCTCCGTTGTATTTAATAGTTGGCTTAAAGAACACGCCGCCCACACCAGCAAATAAATATGGGGTAAAAAGCCTGTTTCCTCCACCTAACTTGAAATTAAATAAATTAAAATCAAGTAATAAATCTACCTCATTCAAACTTGTTTTAAAACTTAAGTTCCGGTCTCTGAATTGTGCATTGCTGGATTCTGAATCTTTAGCCTGAACCTGACCATAAGTATAATTTAGCCGAAGCCCTAAATATTGATTGAAATTTCGCTTAACGAAAATACCTGCGGATGGACCGCTTATTTTTAAAGGATTGTTCTGATTCAAATCGCCCATATAGCCCGCTCCTCCAGCCATTAGCGCAACTTCCCAATTCCCAGCCTCTTGTGCCCGTAATACAGGTGCGCAACAAGTGAAAAAAAGGAAAATTAAGAGGAATTTGATTGGCGTCATACTTAGTAGTTACGGGTATCAATTCCCCATAATAATTTATTTCTTAACGTGTTTAAATACGTTTCATTATTTAATCGAATTAAATTTAAACAAAAGTCTGCTTTTTTGATTGAAATCTTTACTGACCGTTCCACAGTTACCGTCCTGCTATCGCAGGAAACTAAGAACTTAGACTCACGTGCTTCCACTTCAAATGAGAGCTTTCGGTCATCAGGTAATACAACTGGTCTCACATTCAAATTATGTGGAGCGATTGGCGTCACCACAAAGTTCCGTGAATCAGGATAAATAATCGGGCCACCGCAGCTGAGCGAATATGCCGTAGAACCTGTTGGTGTGGCAATGATTAAACCATCTGCCCAATAGGAATTAATATATTCATCGTTCATCTTGGCATGAATAATCATCATGGCAGAATTGTCCCTACGGTGAATAGTAATATCATTTAAAGCAAAGTTCTCCTCACCAAATAATCCGTTATCGGATTCTAAAACAAGTAACGAGCGACTATCTAAACTGTATTCTCCATTAATGACGGCCTTCAGAGCAGATTCAATTTCATTTTTATTGATACTGGCCAGGAAGCCAAGGCGTCCGAAATTAATCCCGATTACCGGTATTCCAGAATTACGGATTAATGAAAGTGTATCTAACAAAGTACCGTCACCGCCTAAGCTAATGATTACATCAGCACGCTCTTTAAGCTCGGTATGGTTATGAAAGATCGTGGTATTTTTCGGCAAATCTATTTTGCCATGAAGTGATGTTTTAAATTTTGAGTATAAAACTGGCTGAACCTGGTGGCTGGCTAAATGATTAAAAACCTCCTGAACATAGGGCAAAACTGTATCATTAAAGTCTCTCCCGTAAATTGCTATCCTCATAATTGGTTTTAAACATTTAAATAGTTCATGAAAGAATCGTATCGTTCCTGCGATCCATCATCAACCTGAGTATTGTTATATACTTCTTTAACCTGATAATCATAACGTTCAAAAGATGCTACTAACGAACTGAGCTCGGTTTTATTCACCTTCAGTGTTACCTCTAATCTGGTAGAATCTTCGAAAGAGTTTACGTATGATGATAATATCTGTGCATTGTCTGCTTCGACAATTTGCGCAATATGCGCCAATGAATTATCACGACTACTGATTTCCAGTACGATGATTCCTCCAGGCTCATTTACAGCATATTGTTCTGCCACGGCATCAACCATTTCATTAATTGAAATGGTGCCAATATAATTTTTTTGCTGATCAACTACCGGTAATGCGGTAAGCTGCATTTGACTCAACAATCTAATCACATCGTAAGTGTGTGCATCTTTAAGAACAAAAACAGTAAGCAAATGAACGGATGAATCACTTAAAAGCGTATCGTGATTGTGAATGTTTAACAAATCATCTTCAGAAGCGAGTCCCAGCAGAACACCATCGGTTACCACAGGCAGATGCTTTAGTTTAAAATCGTTTAAGCGATCTAAAGCCTTCTGCACCGAGTCGTTTGATTTCAGTGTCGGAATTTCGTTCGATATGATTTCTTCTGCAAACATTATTTAAGTAATATCCTGTCTAAGAATTTTTCTAAGTAATTATTAAATATTTCAGGCTGCTCCATCATAGGTGCATGGCCGCATTTGTCTACCCAGTTCAATTCCGAATTGGGTAATAACTCATGAAATTCCTGTGCAACTTCCGGTGGTGTAACCTTGTCATTCTTTCCCCAAATTAAGGAAACGGGAATGGTAATTTTCGACAATTCCTTTCCCATATTATGGCGAATAGCCGACTTAGCCATTGTTAAGATCCTGATTACTCTAGACCTGTCGTTTACCGTTTTAAAAACGTCCTCTACAAGTTCTTTCGTAGCGGTGGCAGGATCGTAAAATGTGAATTCTACCTTCTCTTTAATGTAATCATAACTTTCGCGGCGCGGAAAGGAACCGCCGAAAGCATTTTCATATAAACCCGAACTTCCGGTTAAAACCAATGCTTTTACAAATTCCTGGTGGGCAACGGTAAATACCAAACCAACATGGCCACCCAGCGAATTGCCAACCAATACCACCTGATTAAGCGATTTGAATTTTAAAAAACGATGAAGATATCTTGATAACGCTTTAACGCCCAATGTTAAAATAGGCAAATCGTAGATTGGAAGAATAGGAATAATTACGCGATAGCGATCTTTAAAACGCTCTATCACTAATTCCCAATTGCTCAATTCTCCCATTAAGCCATGTAGCAATACCAGTGTTTCGCCTTTTCCAGCTTCAATATATTTAAATCCTTCTTCTTCTATTACCTGGTATGTCATATGTATTCTAGATGGTATTGTGCACTAAGTTAGTAGAGTAAAATTAAATTTTCGCATTTCTATGCCATTTTTGTGAAATAAAACTCAAAACGGTACAAAAACATCATTCAGAACGCCTAAACAAAGCTTTTGTAACGAGATAAAGATTTAAACACCGTATTAAGCCTCCTCATTAGCGAATCAATATCGAACCTAAGTGTACAAAGTCTTGAAAATATATTATAGATCAACACTTGAACATCATCCGACACTGATTTCTAAAACGTTCGACTAAAACGCCAACAATGACATCAACCCGAAACTACGCTAATTTTTCTTTTACAAGTTCTGCAATTAATTTACCATCGGCTTTTCCTGCCAATGCTTTATTCGCCAACCCCATCACCTTCCCCATATCTTTAACCGATGTTGCGCCAGATTGTTTTATCACGTCTTCAATAATAGCCGCTACTTCCGCCCTATCCAACTGTTGTGGTAAAAACTGGTTAATTACATTAATCTCTTCTTCTTCAACCTGATAAAGATCTTCCCTGTTTTGAGATTTATAAATATCAGCAGATTCACGGCGTTGTTTAATCAGCTTTTGAAGAATTTTTAATTCAGTTTCTTCTGTAATTTCTTCTGTTGAACCTTTTTCTGTTTTGGCCAGCAGTAAAGCAGCCTTAATGGCTCTTAAACCACGCAATTTCGCGCTGTCTTTAGCCAACATGGCTGTTTTTATTTCTTGATCTATTGTATTTGATATCATATCACTATTGGTTGTGAGTTAATCGGCTTGATATTTAATCTTTAACCCGTCACTCGTAAATTATTTCCTAATCTCTTTTTATAATTGTGGCTGTGGCCTGTATCGTTGGCATAATCAACATATCGTTGATATTTACATGTTTTGGACGGCTCACTACATACCAAATAGCATCTGCAATATCATCGGCAATTAATGGCTCCAGGTTTTCATAAACCTTCTTTGCACGGTGCTCATCTCCTTTGAAACGCACAACAGAGAATTCAGTTTCCACCATCCCCGGGTTAATTTCGGTTACTTTAATTCCATGAGGCAAAAGGTCGATTCTCATACTTTTACTCAATGCATCAACAGCATGTTTTGTAGCACAATATACATTTCCATTTGGATAAACTTCTTTTCCTGCTATTGAACCGATATTCACAATGTGGCCGAATTGATTTGGAATCATCCAGTTGGATACAATTTTAGTTACATATAGTAATCCTTTAACGTTGGTATCAATCATGGTATCCCAATCATCAGTACTACCCTGATCAATTGGATCTAAGCCCTGGCTCAAACCTGCATTATTAACCAATACGTCGATTTTTTTCCAATCTGTTGGTAAGGCTTCCAATGCAACTGATAAGCTATTTTTGTCCCGAACATCAGCCAAAACCTGTTTAATTTCTATCCCGTATTTATCTGACAGATGATGTGCTATTTTAGCAAGACGGTCTTCCCTACGCGCCAATAATATTAATTGATAACCTTGTTGAGCAAAGGTATGTGCACAAGCCTCGCCAATGCCAGAGGTTGCGCCTGTTATTAAAGCAATTTTAGACATGTTATTATTTTTAAGTCTTGATAAACCCTGGACTTAAAAAATTAAGGCCGATGATTTACCTCCGCTGGCAAAGGTAAGTTTTTTTGAACTGCAGGGCTATTGAAAAATTAAACTGAATGTTAATTGACGCAATTTCAACTTATCTATTGGATTTGCATATGCTGTATCATCATGTTGAAGGATATCATTTGCAGAATATGATAACTTAATCTCCGGAGACATCTTAAAGTATTCGAAATATAAATCGAAACCTATTCCAGTTTCGTAAGACAAGTAATTGCGTTGATTCTTTAATAACTTGTTTACTGCAGACTCACCTTCATCGAAAGTTTTCTTCTTCGAGGCAATATCAATTGAATATTTAGCACCACCCAACCAATATGCACGGAAGTTATTTAACCGATTGGATTTAACCTTGATCCCCAGCGGAAATTCAAACATTGTTGCCTGCACCTTTTTATCAACCAAAGTCTGGAAGTTTTTGGTCTGTCCGTTTGCTAAGGGAAGAGGGGGCTTTGGCTCATATTCATAACGAATAATCCGGTCGCTAAAAATTAATGAAGGCGTTGTACGAAAATCAAAGTTTTCAGCAATAGACCTGTTAATTACGAAACCTAACCCAAAGCCCTGAGATGGTGTACTTGAAATAGATTTTAAGGTGCTGGTTACAGGAAAGCCAGCATTAGCATCATAAGAGACACCGAAAGAATTTGGCAGTTCATAGAATGCGTTCTGCCAGTTCTGTTTTTTTAGAATTTTATATTCTGCAGAAATATATTGAAAGTTAAACCCGAAACTCCAGTCTTCATCATCAATTCCTCCACCCCAATTTTGAGCGAACGATGTGCTTGATGCAATGAATAGAAGAAGGATGAGGCTTAATTTTTTTATCATTTAGTTCCGACGTAAATTGAACTTATTCCAAACGTTAAAATTCTCTGTTTTGTACTTTTAAATCCAACTTTCTCCATCAAGGTAGTAAAATCTTTTCCATCGGGAAAGGCTGCAACTGATTCTGGCAAGTAAGTATAAGCTCTCGCGTCTTTAGAAAACAGTTTTCCAAAAAAAGGGGTCACTTTGGAGAAGTAAAAATTATAAAGCTGTTTTACAGGGAAAGCCCGTGGTTTTGAAAACTCCAAAATCACCATCTTCCCATTGGGCTTTAATACCCGATACATATCTGCCAATCCTTTTTCCAGGTTCTCAAAATTCCGAACGCCGTAAGCACAGGTAATGGCATCGAAGGTATCTGCTTCAAAATGTAAACCTTCAGAATCACCCAACTGCACCGTAAATACGCCAGTTAGACTGCGCTCATTAATCTTCTTTTTTGCAACGTCCAACATGCCATCTGAGATATCAACGCCGATAACTTTTTTTGGATGAAGTTTTTTAATGGCTTCGAAAGCAAAATCACCTGTTCCTGTTGCCACATCGAGCAAATTTCTTGGTTGAATGGAAACCAATTCTTTGATCGCCATTTTACGCCAAATCACATCTATTCCTAAAGACAGAAAATGATTTAAAAAATCGTAAGTGCCCGAAATGTTATTAAACATGGTTGCAACCTGCTCTTTTTTAGTTGCATCTTCTACTGGATATGGAGTGATATTCTGATTCATGATGTGAGGCAAAGATAAGTGAAAAAGTCGAGAGTGTTAAGATAGTTGGGGGTCATAAGTTCTAAGTCAATAGCCTTGGGCGCCTAAAAATAGCACGCGCAATCAGAACAGAAGTTTCAGCGCAATATTTAGTAAAATTTCAACGCTGATATTCCTGTAATGATTCAAAGTTTACATTTCAAAGAGATTAATTAATAAAGTTTCTGTTCATCGTCATTTATTATGTGGCAGAACTCGCTTAAGGAAGAGAATGTTTGCATTTTGTAGGCTTTATTATAGCAATCATAATCGCTAACAACTTTAGGTTTTCGACTCCAAACACCCAACTCCAAAAAACTCAGGACTTCCGACTTCCGACTCAAAAGCCTACCTTTGCATCCATGGTTATCAAAACGGCAACATTTGTTTGCAGCAACACCCAGATTTCAGCTTTACCGGCCCCGCTAATGCCAGAATATGCATTTATTGGCCGCTCCAATGTGGGGAAATCTTCATTAATTAATATGTTAGTGAATCAACATGGATTAGCGAAAACTTCGCAACGTCCAGGAAAAACACAACTAATTAATCACTTTCTCATCAACGAAAAGTGGTATATTGTAGATTTACCAGGCTACGGCTATGCTAAGGTTTCAAAAACCAGCAGAGAAAAATGGGAGAAATTTATACGTGCTTACATTACTAAGAGAGAAAGTTTACAATGCGTTTTTGTACTTATCGACAGTCGTTTAGAGCCTCAGCAAATTGATATTGAATTTTGCTATTGGTTAGGCGAAAAGCAAATTCCTTTTTCATTAATCTTTACCAAAGCTGATAAACAAGGAATGACGACGACCCAGAAAAATGTAGCCGCATTTAAGAAAAAGCTGGGTGATTTCTTTGAAGAAATTCCGGCCACATTTATTACCTCTGCAGAAAAAGGAAATGGAAAAGATGATGTACTTCAATTCATTGGCGAAGTAAATCATGATTTTGTGGTTCCCACTGAATATAAAAAGTTTTAAAACGTTAGCTATTTTCGGCTTAAACTGAAAATCTAACACATTAGATATTCGTATATCAATCCATGAAAAAGTACTTTTCACTCGTATTATTCGCTCACTCCGTTTTTGCGTTACCCTTTGCCATGATTGGCTTTTTTCTGGGCGTAACCACAACCGAGAATCCATTCTCCTGGTATAAACTGATTTTAGTTCTGCTTTGTATGGTATTTGCCCGTAATTCTGCCATGGCATTTAATCGCTATCTGGACAGGAATATCGACGCCAAAAATCCTCGAACCAAAATGCGTGACATTCCTGCAGGGAAAGTTTCTGCAAATGAAGCCTTGATTTTCGTTATTGCCAATTGCGTGCTTTTCGCGGTGACCACCTATTTTATCAATCCACTTTGTTTCTATTTGTCGCCTGTTGCGCTATTTGTAGTTTTATTTTACAGTTACACCAAGAGGTTTACCGCATTGTGCCACCTCGTACTTGGTCTAGGCCTCGCCCTTGCCCCTATTGGCGCTTACATTGCAGTAACTGGTCACTTTGCACTAGTTCCAGTCTTATATTCACTCACGGTGTTATTTTGGGTAAGTGGTTTCGACATTATTTACGCACTACAGGATGAGGATTTTGACCGAGAAGAAAAATTACATTCCATTCCATCGGCTCTTGGCATCAAAAATGCTTTGAACGTATCGGTTTTATTGCATGTGCTTTCAGCAACCTGCGTTATTTTGCCTGTTTTCTTTACCGAGTTTAGCTGGGTATATTATGTGGGGATTGTGTTTTTCTGTTCCATGCTGATTTACCAACACTTGCTGGTGAAACCGAACGATATTAGCAAAGTAAACAGGGCATTTCAAACATTAAACGGATATGCATCTGTAGTTTTTGCCATTTGCTTTTTGATTGACGCATATATAAGGACTAAATAACAGAAGGAAACAGTTTTGAATGAGTGAATTTTGAACGAAAGAAGGCTTGGCATTTTGAAATCTCATTCTCTAGTTCAATAACGCCTTAATTAGATATTATGAATATAGAAAGAAAAACCAGAACATATATTCCCCAAGATTTAACCATTACATGGGAAAGCCTTGAACCACTTTTCGCTGCGTTGCAAAATAGAGAAATTAATAGCGCTGACGAATTAGAGCAATGGCTAAAAGACCGTTCTGAATTAGAAGCTGCGCTTGAAGAAGACTTTGCATGGCGCTATATTAAAATGAGCTGCGACACAGCAAATGAAGAATTGGTAAAAAACTTCCAGTCTTTTGCAGAAGAAATTGAACCAAAAATTTCTCCCCTATCTAATGCGCTAAATAAAAAATTTGTCGAAAGTCCTTTTATGGATGATCTCGATAAAGAAAAATTCTTTGTTTACAGCAGGGCGATTAAAAAAGCTTTAGAAATATACCGGGAAGAAAACATCGAATTGTTTACGCAATTACAGGTAAAGCAACAAAAATACCAGAGCATTACAGGTGCAATGAGCGTTGAACTTAATGATCAGGAATATACACTGGAACAAGCTTCGATCTTTATTAAAGACTTGAACCGTGAGGTGCGCGAGAATGCCTGGAAAACCATCCAGCAACGTCGTTTAATTGATAAAGATGATTTGAACATACTATTTGATCAGTTGATTCAATTGCGGAATCAGGTTGCTTTAAATGCTGGTTTTGAAAACTATCGTGATTATATGTTCCAGGCATTGGGTCGTTTTGATTATACGCCTCAGGATTGCTATGATTTTGCTAATGCGATTGAGAAGGAAATTGTTCCGATTCTAAAAGAACAGGCAGAGAAACGCCGGGAAGCTTTAGGTCTGGATGTTTTAAAGCCCTGGGATTTGGAAGTAAGTGTAAGCGGAAAAGCAGCGCTAAAACCTTTCAACAATGGAGAAGAGTTAATTGATAAAAGTATTGCGTGTTTTAATGCCATCGATGAAAAATTAGGTGTTAAATTGGCAAGCATGAAAGCCAACAACCTTTTTGATGTGGAAAGCAGAAAAGGTAAAGCTCCTGGTGGTTATAATTATCCTTTGGCCGAAACTGGTGCACCGTTTATATTTATGAATTCTGCAAATTCGCTTCGCGATTTAACTACAATGGTGCACGAAGGCGGACATGCCATCCATACTTTTCTAACCGCAAACCTGGAATTAAACGACTTTAAACACTGTCCTTCTGAAGTAGCTGAAC
This sequence comes from Bacteroidota bacterium, assembly GCA_037032985.1. GTDB lineage: Bacteria > Bacteroidota > Bacteroidia > Sphingobacteriales > Sphingobacteriaceae > Pedobacter. The sequence continues at coordinate 126,776 of JAZBLB010000008.1, read as the reverse complement.
TGGCTTCCATGAGCATGGAGTTGATTTCAATGGATAACTGGGATGTTTATTTTGATAATGAGGAAGATCTTCTTCGCGCGAAGAGAGAACAACTTGCGGATGTATTAAAGACATTGCCTTGGGTTGCTGTGATTGATCAGTTTCAACATTGGATTTACACCAACCCAGACCATACCGCAGCCGATCGTGAAGAAACCTTTAAACAAATTTATACTCGTTTTGGAGCGGGCTTTGCTAACTGGGATGATCTAGCTCAACAATTTGGAAACGGCTGGCAAAAGCAGCTGCACTTGTTCGAAGTTCCCTTTTATTATATCGAATATGCTATTGCACAATTAGGTGCGATCGCCGTTTGGAAAAACTATAAAGAAAATCCAAGCCAGGCTTTAGATCAATACCTGGCGGCGCTATCGTTAGGTTACACTAAACCAATTAATGAAATTTACGAAACAGCTGGCATTAAATTTGATTTCAGTGCTGATTACGTGAAAGAACTGGCACAATTTGTTAAAGAGGAATTAGAAAAACTCGGTTAATCAAATAATTAATTTCGAAAAAGTCGCGGCAATAACCGCGACTTTTTTATTTATACTGTTTTTGCTTGCCATCACAAGTACTGTTTGTGAAATAATCAGTATTTAATTATTATTGCTCCCAATCATACCTACAATTTTATGCATATACCAAAAATAATATTGATTCTGTTGAGTTTTACAGCTAGCCTTTGTTCAGCACAAGAGAAGAACATCGCTAAGCAATACCTCTTAACGGGATTGATCAATAAAAAAATTCCAGTGGAGCTCCAAATTGCTGTATATCATAACATAGTGACCGGGAATATTACCTATTTGAATACCAAAGCAAAGAAGCCAATTAAAATCATTGGTCGCGTGGATGAAAAGAACCAATATTCAATTCATGAGTTTGAAAAAAATGGAAATATAAGTGGAAGCATTTATGCCTCACTTAAAGGCAACCAATTGAAGGGAGACTGGTGGGCCACCAAGTCTGATACCAGTTATGCTGCTTCCCTTACCATTAAAGACAATGAAAATATTAAAGCAGAAATGTTTTTACCAGGTGACCGTAATCAAGTGGCAGGAGAATATTTTTATCAGTATGGAGAAAAAGGCTATCAGGGCAACATTACCATCCGCAAAGTGACGGGTAATTCTTTTTCTTATGAGATTGGCTCAGTTACCCATGATCCAGGCAGGAACATTGCAGATGCATCTGGAACAGCAGTTTTAAAGGATAATCAATTCATTATTGAGGTTAATAAATCCTGTAAATTTTTGGTCCGGTTTTACAATGGCTTCCTCATCATAAGCGAGGAGAATTCCACGCAGTTAAATGATTGCCAATTTGGCTTCAATGCCACCCTGGCAGGTATTTATCTTAAAACGAAATAGGTAGCAAAGTTGATGGCTAGCTTTAAGGAGAGCTTAAGAGAGATTTCCTGATTTCTAACGGCATTTTGTGTCTCAAGCTACCACTAATTGTGAAAATTTGTTAATTCGCGTTAAACACTGTTAAAAAAAAACTTTGAGTATACTGATCGATTAGTTTTGTCCCTGTATCTGCTGGGTACATAAACTAATCATCGCTCAATGTTTTAAATATGAAACGCTTCTTAACGCTCTCCGCTTATATTCTTTTATCTCAATTTTCATCTTCAAAGGCCCAGAATAGAGCAAGCGGAATTTCTGGCTTAATTCTGAATGAGCAGCAGAAACCCATAGCAGCTTCGGTAAAATTGTCTATGGCGATCGACTCTGCCTTTTTAAAGAGTGCATCGACAGATGAGCTTGGAAAATTCTACTTTAATGATTTAAAAAATGGCGAGTATAGCCTCGAAATTACCACTCTAGGATATCATCCTGCAAACATACAATTCCAAATAAGCGACAAATTCTCCAATGTGGTAAAGAGCATTACGCTTAAAACTATTGAAAATACCCTTGGCAGCATCACCGTTTCTGCTAAAAAACCGATGATTGAACGGTTTAACAATAAGACAGTTTTAAATGTTGAAAATAGCCTGGCTTCAGCTGGTAGCAATGCTTTGGAACTATTAGCGAAAATGCCCGGGGTTTCTGTAAATCAGGAAGGGACGATTAGTGTGCGTGGTAAAGCCGGGATTAATGTGCTAATTGATGGAAAATCTACCTTTCTTTCAAATTCACAACTGGCAAGCTTATTGAAATCGATGAATGGCAATGAAATAAAAGCGATTTCCTTAATTTCAAATCCATCTGCTAAATATGATGCAGCAGGTAATGCCGGATTAATTGATATCCGATTAAAAATGAATACAAATTTCGGCACGAATGGAAGTCTCGATGGAGGATTCGGTTATGGTAAGCAACCCAAAAGCAATACCGGAATTTCACTTAATCACAGAAATAAAAAATTCAATGTCTTTGGAAGCCTGAATAATAGCAATAATAAAGCTCCTGAAGATTTAGTGATCGAAAGAATGGTCAGCAATGGCTTGACGAATACCTTTTTTAAACAGTTTAGTACGCAAATTAAGTCCACGCACAATAACAGCTACAAAGCTGGGGTTGACTATTTTTTGAATAGTAAAAATACTTTAGGATTGCTTACCAGTGGCTATTTTAATAATGGACACGACCTTTCAGAGAGTGTAACCAATATTGGCACCAGTTTTACCAACATTGATTCAAGCATTATCGCAAATAGCCCATCATCAAATTCATACAGAAACCAAACTTACAACCTTAATTATAAATCAGTAATCGATACGATTGGACAGGAACTGACCATCGATTTAGACTATGCGAACTATCGAAGCCAAGAAAATATTAACTACAATAACTATTTTTCAGCCGGATATGAAGGTTTAAATAAACCTCCTTTAATCTTTCGAAATTCGACACCCTCTTCTGTCAGCATTAAAGCAGCAAAAATTGATTATTCTTTACCTTTCAGCACTAAGACAAGCGTTGATTTCGGATTAAAAAGTAGTTGGGTAAGTACAGATAATGATTTTAAGTTTGAGAATTTTGCAAACTCACAATGGCAGAATGACCCAACCAGAAGTAACCGTTTTATTTACGATGAAAATATCAATGCGGCATATGGTACTTTCAAACATCAGTTTAATTCGACCAGTGTTGAAGCGGGTCTGCGAATGGAGCAGACAAATTCAAAAGGCAATTCCATTAGCGAGCAGAAAATAGTGCGCCGGAGCTACCTTAATCTCTTCCCGAGCTTTGCTGTTAATCAAAAAATATCGGAGTTGAACACGCTGGGCTTTACCTACAGCAGGCGGATAGACAGACCGGACTACAAATCCCTAAATCCTTTCATTTACTTCGTAGACCTCTATACTTTTGCAAAGGGAAATCCATTTTTAAACCCACAATACACCCATGCTTTCGAAGGTACTTACAATTATAATAAAGCGCTAAATATCACTTTGGGCTACAGCATTACCCATAATTTAATCCTTGATGTTTTCCTTCCGGATAATGAAAAGAAAACATTATATCAAACTGTGCAGAACCTGGATAAGCAATCAGCTTACAATTTTACGATTGCCTATCCTATCTCCATTTCCAAACTTTGGTCGATGGATAATACCATCACAACGAATTACAACCAAACCAAATCTTCGGGTCTGGCAGGCTTGGATTATGATCGAAAAAAAGCGACATTTTCTATCAATAGCACGCAGGATTTTACAATAAGTCCAACATTGTCAGCCCAACTTTCCGGTGATTTCATTTCTGCCCAGATCTATGGAACTTATGCCATCAAACCTTACTACGGAATAGATTTCGGAATAAAGAAGACTTTTATGGAGAAGCGACTTAACTTGAAATTTGCCTTAAATGATGTATTTAATAGTCGCAAGGCAAAAATTAATAGCGCACTCCCCAACCTAAATTACAATTTAAATCAAAAGCTTGAAACCAGAATCTTTAGATTAAACCTAAATTATAACTTCGGCAGTACCACAATTAAAGCGACCAGAGATAGAAACACCGGCCTAAGTGACGAGACCGGCAGAATTAAATAAGCGGGTTAATTCCACGATTAACAATTATGCAGCTACTTCATCCTTTTTCCGGGTTTTCATGATTAAAAACATCACGAAAACAGAAAGTAAAATCATCACGAGATAGCTATAACTTAAATTTCTTTCATCCCTTGCAGGGAAAAGATTTACAACACCATAACTCAGGAAAGAAACAATTACATAGGTAATTCCGCCCGTTAAGCCCCCTGCAATACCTGCGTTTTTAGGGAATTTACTTAAACAAAAAGTGAAATAATTGTTAAAGGTATAGCCAGCACCAATGTGAATGATGAAAGCGAAAAAAATGAGAGAATACAGATTGCTGATGAAGTTCAAACTTAAAATCATTAAAATTACGAACACCAGCTGAAGCGCAGAATTAATTGCCAGTCGGTTAAAGAAAGGACGGTTAATAGTTGCTTTGCCAATAAAGCCACCCACCATCCATGCAAAACCGAGCACCAAAGAACTGTAGCCGGCTATTACTGGAGAGAAGTTTAATTCATGTTCAATGATAAATGGCCCTGTCATATTGTAGACCATTACCATACAGTAGGCAAGCCCCAACATCACGATCCCCAATGTAAAGCTGGTCGTTTTAACCATGGTGAGGTAAATGTTAGCGATCTTCTTCAGCTGAAAATCAGTGAAATGTTTCAGGGTTTCGCCACTAAAGATAAATTCAAGTAACGCAAAAACAAGTGCGAAACCTGCCAAGAAATAGAAGTTAGATTCCCAGCCGAAGGCAGTTTGCAGATACCCGCCCACAAACGGTGCAATGATTGGCCCGGTTGACCAGATTATGGAGAACAAACTTAAATAGTGTTTAAGCTGATCACCTTCAAACAAATCGACAAAATAAGCACGCTTTGCAACTACAATACCACCAACGGTTAAGCCATGTATCACACGCATCAAATAGATCAGATAAATATTATGAGTAGTGGCAATAACCAGACTTGCAGCAGCAAAAACTAACAGCGCATAAAGGCCAATTTTATACCTGCCAAAACTGTCTAAAATGCTTCCGATAAATAACTGAGACACCCCGTAACTAATGAGAAAAATACTCAGGGTAAGTTGCACCTGAATACTGGTTACATTCATTTCGCCGGCCATGGTGGGTAACGATGGAATGTAAATGTCGGTTGCAAAGCCAGATAACGGAATCAATGCGAACGCTAAAAGGGTAGAAATTTTCTGATTTTTTTCTTTAATGTAGTTGACTTTACTGGCGTTATTCATTGCAAATTTTAAAAACGAAACAGGCACTTGGTATTGCAGCCTGCGGATAAGAAGCGCAAAAGTAACTTTTTTAGGTTTGATAGATAGGTTGACGGTAAAACAAAAACTTTCACTTGACAATTGCTGTAATTTATGACAAATACGCTATTATTTGAGAACAGAATGGGTGATGAAATCTATGCTGTATCGAAATTTATATGTTGCTTTAAACGTTTTTAACTGATATTTTTTTAAGTTTGAGGAATACTACAAGCAAATTAAGATGTTCGAAAAGCTATTCAGGAAGAAATCTATTTCTAAGATATTAAAAGATGCAGCGGGCGGCTATGGCGATCATGAAAATACACTTCACAAAACACTCGGCGTACGTGATTTAACTGCTTTCGGTATAGCGGCAATTATTGGTGCTGGAATTTTCAGTACAATCGGTAAAGCCAGTGCAGACGGTGGTCCTGCTGTAATTTTCCTTTTTATATTCACAGCAGTTGCCTGTAGTTTTGCTGCTTTTGCCTACGCTGAGTTTGCTTCTATGGTTCCTGTTTCCGGTAGTGCATATACTTACTCGTATGTTGCCTTTGGTGAGCTTGTGGCCTGGATTATTGGCTGGTCGCTCATAATGGAGTACTCAATAGGAAACATCACAGTAGCCATTTCCTGGTCGGATTATTTTACCGGATTACTCTCCACCATTAAAATACCTTTTCTTGGCATCAACGGCATTCATGTTCCAGATTGGGCCACAATGGATTACCTAAGTGCCTATAATGGGAATAAGCACGCCGAAGCCTTGCTTGCAGCTGGTAAAAACTTAAACGCGCTTGATGCTGCTACCGCTTTAGCCAATAACGCCTGGCTTACTGCACCAACAATTGGAGGGTTTCACCTGGTGGCAGATATCCCTGCACTTGGGATTATCATCTTAATTACCTGGTTAATTTACCGTGGGATGAAAGAGAGCAGAAATGCCAGCAATGCCATGGTAGTGGTTAAGCTTGCCGTAATTATGTTGGTTTTAGCTGTAGGAATCTTTTATGTAGATACAAAAAACTGGAATCCTTTCGCACCAAATGGTGTGTCTGGCGTATTGAAAGGCGTATCTGCCGTATTTTTTGCCTATATCGGCTTTGATGCAATTTCCACTACCGCAGAAGAATGTAGAAATCCACAGCGTGATTTACCCCGCGGGATGATGTGGGCAATTATCATTTGTACCATTTTATATGTAGCCATTGCCCTGGTTCTAACCGGCATTGTAAAATCTGATACTTTAGCAGTAGGCGATCCGCTAGCCTTCGTATTTGATCAGATCGATTTGAAATTAATGAGTGGAATTATAGCTGTAAGTGCTGTTTTTGCCATGGCCAGTGTACTATTGGTGTTTCAAATGGGCCAACCGCGAATCTGGATGAGCATGAGCCGTGATGGCTTGTTGCCAAAATCATTTTCAAAAATTCATCCCAAATATAAAACGCCTTCATTTGCAACCATTGTAGTAGGTTTCGTAGTGGCAATTCCTTCACTCTTCATGAACCTTACGATCGTAACCGACCTTTGCTCCATCGGTACTTTATTTGCCTTCGTATTGGTTTGTGCCGGTGTATTGGTATTGCAAAACCGCCCGGATGTGCAACGTGGAAAATTTAAGATTCCTTATCTAAACAGTAAATTTATTGTGCCAATCGCATTTATTGCTGCACTTGCATTTGCTTTTACGCAATATGAAAAGGAAACAAAGGCATTCTTCTTTAATTCACCACGCATGGTGACAACAGTAAACTTTGTTACCTCTTTAAATGGTGATGAACTGAAAGTAGTTAAAGAGGAAATTGTAAAAAATGCTACGCCGCAGATTATGCTGGCCGAAAAAGTAGATGCAGAATCTTACCTGAGTGCTTTGCCAGGCGATCGTTATGAGCAATTTATTTCGGCGTCAAAAGTCTCTTTCGATAAGAAATATGAAAGCGGCTGGAGTTTGTTTAAACACAAAATCCCAATGTGGATTTTCCTAATTATATGCCTGGTAATTTCTTACTATTGTGTCACTAAAAACCTATCATTAATTCCTGTTTTAGGCTTGATCAGTTGCTTGTATATGATGTGCGAACTCGGCATTTCAAACTGGATCGGTTTTGGAATCTGGTTGGTTATTGGTTTGGTAGTCTACTTTGCATATGGTTACAGACACAGTAAGCTGGCAAATCCTGAAGCTTAGATTTAACTCATTCCTGATGCTGAATTCCCAAGAGTTACCATCATGTTTCGGTTCGATGTAAGCAGCTTATACTGCCTAAGTTTTAATTAGGCACCGAATAAAGCTACGCGATTCGCAAGTATATGTAAAGAAACCAGGAAATTTTCGTTCGGTGAGACACACTAAATATGGAGTTGTTGGCAAAACAAGATTTAGTGATTTGATTTGGTAGTTGACGTAAGAGATTCAGACATCCATCCTATCGACTGCTGTCCCGACTATCAGCACAATAAATTTCTATCAGACTTTAGTCTTCGAACATGTAAGCTTAGTGTACCTTAACTAGCTAAACATGAACAGATCGAATCAATTCAATCATCAAATGAATATATTATATGTGCAGGTATTCATCCAATGATTGTAAGCAATTATCGCTTTTTAAATACAAATATGGTCAAGATGATCAAACCTATTCCAGAAAGAATAAGGTAATATTCACTATGTGCCAAACCATTTATCTTAGCAGCCGGCCCGGCAATAAACAAAAGAATAGCAAATACAATTAATAGATTTCTATACATTATACGGCTAATCTATTCAGTTCAATATCATCTGGTGTAACGAAAATCAATGGTACCTTTTCTACATCAACATAACTGCTATCTAAACCAAAACTGCGCTCTTCAGACAAACTCAACTTCTTAAGAATGAAATAATAGTCCATAATCTGGCGTTCGTAGAAACTAAGCTTTGTAAATTTAGACAAGTGTTTTTCTAACAATACGAACCGGAAATCACCTGCAATTTTATGTTTATTCAGAGAGGTATATTGACTTGTAATATCTATTTCGCCATTTTTAACCAATTCCTCCACCACTTTACGGTACAGCAAATTAACCCGCTGCTCTACCCGGAAACCAAGTCTGAAATCGATTCTGATTAACTTACCAGGAATTAAGAATTCTACTTTATAATCTAGCGTGTAAGGTTCATCCATTACATCAACGTGAACCAACCAATACACATCGGCACGCTTTGGTTCTTTCTGAATGATGGAATAAATAATTTTCGATTCTATCTCTGTTTTAAAGTTTGCGCTGGTTAAATAAACGAGCTGAGAAGAGTATTTTGGAACAGACTCATCAACACTCAACTCACTTAATATTGGGTAATAGTCTTCGATCTCTACATACTTAACAAAGCGGTTTTTAATCTTCCTGGCTACAAACCAACTCCACATGATTGTAAATAACAATGAACCAATTAGTACCGTTACCCAACCACCATGAACAAATTTTGTTAAGTTACTGACTAAGAATGTTCCCTCAATAATGATATAGGTGAGAAAGAAAATCAGGATAGAATATTTAGGAAATCTTCTGCTCCGTAAGTAATAACTCACCAGGATGGTGGTCATTAACATGGCTATGGTAATCGATAATCCATAAGCTGCATCCATTCTTTCTGATTCCTTGAACAGCAGCACGATGCCGCAGCAACCAATCCACAACATCCAGTTAATCGAAGGCACATAAAGTTGGCCTTTAGAAACTGTTGGATATACAATTCTAATTTTTGGCCAGAGATTTAGTCTTACTGCTTCAGAAATTAAGGTGAATGATCCGCTTATTAGCGCTTGCGAAGCAATAATCGCCGCCATTGTGGCCAGGATAACCATTCCTATCTGGAACTGATCTGGCACGATCATAAAAAATGGGTTCATTTTAGCACCCGGTAGAAAGTTGCCAGAATTCTGTAAAATCCAAACGCCCTGCCCTAAGTAGTTCAGGATTAAAGTCAGTTTTACAAAGATCCAGCTAATGCGGATATTGTTTCTTCCGCAGTGACCCAAATCTGAATATAAGGCTTCAGCACCTGTTGTACAAAGAAAAACACCCCCGAGAATATAAAATGCATTAGGATTGGTAACCAACAGATGGATAGCATAATATGGATTTAGTGCCCTTAAAATGCTAAGATCCTTAACAATAAATAAAACTCCTAATACACCAAGAATGGCAAACCAGACAAACATAACGGGTCCAAAAAGTTTCCCCACCAGGTTGGTTCCAAACTGCTGAATAATAAACAGCATGGTTAAGATGGTGAGTACAATAGGGATTACCGGAACGTCAAACTTACTGGTTAGTCCTTCAATTGCTGAAGTAACAGTAATACTTGGGGTTATAATTCCATCTGCCAGTAATGCACAGCCACCAATTATTGCCGGAACAACCAGCCATTTTGCCTTTTTTCTGACTAAAGAAAATAAGGAAAAAATTCCACCCTCACCTTTATTATCGGCCCTGAGTGTAATGATTACATATTTAATGGTAGTTTGGAGGGTAAGTGTCCAGATGATACAGGATAGAACTCCTAAAACAACATCTGGCGTAATTGCGCCAGGGTTAGCAACAGTGCCTTTATGTACACCTAAAATAATTTTGAAAATTGCATTGAGGGTATAAAGTGGCGATGTGCCAATATCTCCAAATACAATCCCTAAACTAATTAGTACCCCACCTGCGGTTAATGCATTAACATTTTTATGATTTGACACTTTATTGTTTTTTAGTGCGGCAAAAGTAAACTATGTCTAACAAATTAACAACCAAATTATTGTGTATTTTTAACACGAAGGAAAACAAATATTATTGTTAAATTGTGTTAAATTATGGCTTATGAACAAAATGTTTAATTTCTTTGTTTAAAATTAATACATTTGCTTTACCAATTTGATGAAACTCTATACTAGGATAACGTTACTCACAAAATTTATGTGCACATGCTGCATTATTTTGTTGTGTAATTTGAATTCCTGGTCGCAAGAAGCTGATAGTATTCACATTAGCTTGAAAAATCGAACAAAAAAAACGATTAGGGTCCCTGAAATAAAGGCCAACATCCAGCCTTACAGGCCAATGTTTGGAACACTCGGCTATTCTGGAATGTTCAATACTTATGCTAGCGTTCCGAAAACTGGTAACATTGCTGCTACCAAAGAGAAACTCCTCACCATTGTCAAAATCTACCCAAACCCTGTAGAAGATCAATTGAATATTATCCTTTCCATTGCTAAAGATGGCACTCAGACTACAATAAAAATCATCGATTTGTTAGGTAATGAGGTGGTAACGCTAGCCAATGAACGCTTAAATGCCGGAGAACAGGTTAGAAGCTTTACTATTCCCAACAGATTAAACGCCGGCATTTACTTTTTGAGGGTAATGGCAGGTTCAGAAAGCCAGGTAAAGCGCATCTCAGTTTTATAAAATCATTTTCTTTTCTATTTTTGAAAACGTATGAACGATCTTCATACTTTCTTTACTTAGATCTAAAAAAATGAAAATTATAGCAATAGGCAGAAATTATGCTGAACACGCAAAGGAGTTAAATAATCCGGTACCCACCACGCCTGTTATTTTCCTAAAGCCTGATACAGCGCTCTTAAAGGATAATAAACCTTTCTACCTTCCAGATTTTTCTGATGATGTACATTATGAACTCGAAGTGGTTTTGAAAGTTTGCAAAGAGGGTAAGCACATTGCAGAAAAGTTTGCTGCCAATTATTACGATGAAATTGGTCTTGGAATCGATTTTACTGCCCGTGATATCCAAACAAAGCACAAGGAAAAAGGATTGCCCTGGGAGTTGGCTAAAGCATTTGACAGTTCTGCACCGGTGAGTCTATTTTCGCCTAAATACGATTTCGAAGATCTATACCGCTTAGACTTCGAACTAAAAATAAATAATGAAGTACGTCAAAAAGGAAACACCAGCGATTTACTTTTTTCATTCGAAAAAATCATCAGTTTTGTTTCGCAATACATCACGTTAAAAAAAGGCGATTTGATTTTTACGGGTACGCCAGCAGGAGTTGGTCGTGTGAACCAGGGAGACAGGTTAGAAGCTTGGTTGGAAGGCAAACAACTTTTAAACTTTGATGTTAAATAACGAATGACTAAAATACCGATCCTGCACTTCACTAGAATCTCGCTCTTCGTTTATTTCTCCCTTACCGCCTATTTTGTTCAGGCGCAACAGATTTTTAGCACAAATAAATATCCGATTACAGATTTCAGGCAGCCGCTAGACATCAACCCTCCTGCCCTGGCCGGATCATTCGGAGAAATTCGCGGCAATCACTTCCACTCTGGAATAGATTTTAGAACTAACCAGCGAGAAGGCTATCCGGTTTATGCTGTTGCAGATGGGTATGTTTCGAGGTTAAGGGTTCAAAACAGTGGTTTCGGTCAAGCACTTTACATTAATCATCCCAATGGATTCACCACCGTATACGGTCACTTACAACGCTTTTCACCAAAAATTGCCACAATTGTAAAGAACCTGGAATACGAAAAGAAAACCTTCGAGATAGATGAATTTCCAGACGCAACCCTGATTCCGGTGCACAAGGGGGAAATAATCGCCTGGTCTGGTAACCGCGGCAGTTCCGGTGGTCCACATTTGCACTTTGAAATTAGAGATACAAAAACTGAAGAAACGATCAATCCACAGTTTTTCGGCATCAACATTCCGGATAACATTCCACCAATCATCCACAGTTTATACGTTTACCGCTTAAACGGAAAAACTTTCAATGAGTTTACACCGAAGCAAGCCATAGGAATATCTGGCGCTAACGGCAACTATAAGGCCATTGCACCCTTAAGTTTTACAGGGGAAGTCGGTTTTGGAATTGTGGTAACTGACCGCCATAATGGCTTATCTGGCACGAATGGCGTATATTCTATCCAGCTGGAGGTAGATGGAAAAATGGTTTACACCTCTGCTTTAGAACGTTTCGCTTTTGAAAACAGCAAGGCGATTAATGCTCATATCGATTACCCAACTTATTTAAATACTAAAAGAAGTATTCAAAAAAGCTTTGTTGATCCTGGTAATCCTTTGAAAATATATAGCGGTTTGGTAAATAGTGGAAAAATCAATTTCAATGATGGTGCATCGCATCAGCTTCGTTACATCATTACAGATGCTAAAGGAAACTCATCGGTATTGCCTTTCACCGTTAACTCAGGAACAGCACCAGTTTTATTAACAACCATACCATCAGGAACCATTTATCCTTACGGCAAAGTAAATGAGTTTAATAATGAAGACATCAAAGTGATCTTTCCGCAAGGTACCTTATACAATGATTTGAATTTCATCTATAAGAAGTTACCCCAGCCTGCCGGAAATGCTTACTCTGCGATCCATCAAATCCACAACCGGTATACGCCGTTACACATCGGATTCAATTTGTGGATTAAGGCCGACAAACTGCCAGAGAACCTCCGGAGTAAGGCTTTAATAGTAAGTACAGGAGGATCATCTCAAGGCGGAGTTTACGAGAATGGCTATGTTAAAGCCACACCAAGAAATTTTGGTGCATTTTATATTGCAACGGATACCATTGCTCCGAGAATTACCCCGGTAAATATTTCTGATGGCAAAAGTATGGGTGGCTTATCAAAAATGACTTTTAAGATCAGCGATAACCTATCGGGAATAAAAAGTTTTAACGGTTATTTGGATGGTAAATGGATTTTGATGGAATTCGATACGAAAACTGCAACCCTATGGCACAGTTTCGATGAGCGTACGTTACCAGGAAAGCACAATTTCGAACTTGTGGTAACAGACTTGAAAGAAAATACCAGGCATTATAACATCTCATTTTCCAGATAAATTGATGTTTTGTCATAAAAGACAGCTAAAACAATTCAAAGTCATATTTTATTTAGGGATAAACACGATAGTAACATAAACTGTTTAACTTGCAAAAACAAAGCGTTTAAATCAATCATTTTTAATATATGGCAGCTTTAACAGAAGGTGATCAGGCACCTGCAATTACATCTAAAGATCAAAGTGGCAATGAACTATCCTTAAACGACTTTAAGGGAAAAACCGTAGTTCTCTATTTTTACCCTAAAGATGACACTCCGGGCTGCACGGCTGAGGCTTGCGATTTCAGAGATAATTACCAAGGCTTACAAAATAAGGATATCGTGGTTTTAGGGGTAAGTGTAGATGACGAAAAATCTCACCAGAAATTTGCAGCCAAGCACAATTTACCTTTTACGCTTTTGGCAGATACCGATCAGAAAATAGTAAATGACTATGGCGTTTGGGCTGAAAAAAACATGTACGGCAAGAAGTATATGGGCACTGTCCGCACCACCTTTATCATTGATAGTGAGGGAAAAATCGCTCACATTATAAAAAAAGTTGACACTAAAAATGCAACACAGCAAGTACTCGATTTAATCAATAACTAATTATGATATGGCAAGTAAAATATTAACTTTGCTATATAACAACAACCTCGTATTTAATGAAACATACAATTAAAGAGCTAGAAGATATTGCCTCGCAAGTCAGACGAGATATCGTAAGAATGGTTCACGGATGTCAATCTGGTCACCCAGGCGCTTCGCTTGGATGTGCAGATTTTTTCACGGCCTTATATTTTGAAGTATTGAACCACAAAACAGATTTCACAATGGAAGGTGCCGGAGAAGATTTATTTTTCTTATCCAACGGACACATTTCCCCGGTATGGTACAGTACATTAGCACATGCCGGCTATTTTGATAAAAGTGAATTGGCAACCTTCCGTAAATTAAACTCCAGATTACAAGGTCACCCAACTACCCATGAGCATTTACCGGGAATCCGTATTGCATCTGGTTCATTAGGCCAGGGACTATCTGTTGCCATTGGTGCAGCTTTAGCCAAAAAATTAAATGGAGATCATTCTCACATTTTTGCATTATTGGGTGATGGAGAATTACAGGAAGGCCAAAACTGGGAAGCAGCAATGTTTGCACCATTTAACAAGGTTGATCATTTAATTGCTTCTATTGATTACAATGGGCAACAAATTGATGGACCAACCAGCAAAGTTTTAGCGCTGGATGATCTACAAGCAAAGTTCGAAGCTTTCGGATGGCATGTAATTAATACGGATGGTAATGACATGCAAGCCATTGTTGAAGGTTTACATTATGCTAAAACCTTAACAGGAAAAGGCAAACCAATTTTAAACTTAATGAGCACGCAAATGGGTGCTGGTGTAGATTATATGGTGGGCAGTCATAAATGGCATGGTACCGCACCTAATGATGAACAATTAGCTTTAGCATTGGCACAATTACCAGAAACTTTGGGAGATTACTAAATCAGATTAAAGATGTGAAATATGGGATTTGAATCTCATGTCTAATGTCTAAAATCTCATATCTAAAAATAATGAAAAAATACACATATACAGAGAAAAAAGATACACGTTCGGGATTCGGTGCTGGCTTACATGAGGCAGGAAAGAAAAACGAAAATGTGGTTGCCTTGTGTGCCGATTTAGTTGGATCGCTTAAAATGGATGCCTTTATTAAAGATTTCCCAGAGCGTTTTACACAAGTAGGCATTGCAGAAGCCAATATGATTGGTATTGCAGCAGGTATGACCATTGGAGGCAAAATTCCTTTTACCGGAACTTTCGCTAATTTTTCAACAGGTCGTGTTTACGATCAGATTCGCCAATCTGTAGCCTACTCTAATAAAAATGTTAAAATTTGTGCTTCACATGCCGGTTTAACTTTAGGTGAAGATGGAGCCACCCACCAGATCCTCGAAGATTTAGGCTTAATGAAAATGTTGCCAGGTATGGTGGTAATTAATCCTTGCGATTATAACCAAACCAAAGCGGCAACAATGGCCATTGCAGAGTATGAAGGTCCCGTTTACCTACGTTTCGGTCGTCCGGTAATTCCAGTATTTACAGATCCAGACCAAAAATTTGAGATTGGTAAAGCATGGATGGTGAACGAAGGAACAGATGTAACCATTATTGCAACAGGCCACATGGTTTGGAAAGCAATTGAAGCTGGTGAAAAGTTAGCTGAATTGGGTATCGACGCAGAAATTATCAACATCCACACCATTAAACCTTTAGATGATGAAGCTATTTTAACTTCTGTAAAGAAAACTGGTTGTGTAGTTACTTGTGAAGAACATAACAAGTTTGGTGGTTTGGGTGAAAGTGTTGCCCGCTTATTAACTACTGAATTGCCTACACCTCAAGAATTCGTAGCCACTAATGATACTTTTGGCGAAAGCGGAACACCAGATCAGCTAATGTCTAAATACGGCCTAGATGCAGTAAACATTGTTGAAGCAGTGCAAAAAGTAATCGGCAGAAAAAAAGCCTAATCATAAATATGCTATTGGGATAATTAAAAATAGGAAGTGGAAAATAATTACAACTGTTATTTATAGTCCATTTCCTATTTCCTAAAATTGATCTCCCATTCCCATTTTTTCCCGCCTCTATTTCCTATTCTCTAAAATCTATTTCCTTATTATCTATACCCTTTTTCTAATAAATGAAACAAGTTGAAGATTCCCAAATTCTGGAAATGTTTGCCGTTGAAAAAACCCGCAACGAAGCCTTCAATTTGCTTTTAACAAAATATCAGCAAAAAATTTACTGGCACATCAGGCGGATGGTACTCAATCACGATGATTGTGATGACCTACTACAGGAAGTGTTTGTAAAGGTTTGGAAAAACCTGGATAAATTTCGCAGTGATTCTCAGCTGTATACCTGGATATACCGTATTGCGACAAACGAGTCAATTACCTTCCTCAATAAACAGAAGCTGAAAAACAACACCTCTTTGGATGAGGTATCGTCTGAATTGGCCGAAAACCTTGTAGCGTCTTCTTACTTTAATGGCGATAAGCTGGAATTGAAATTGCAAAAAGCAATTCTTGCACTACCAGAAAAACAACGACTGATCTTCAACATGAAGTATTATGATGACCTGAAATACGAGGAGATTTCTCAGATTTTAGGAACTTCGGTTGGCGCGTTAAAAGCATCATTTCATATTGCTGCAAAAAAAATTGAAGCTTTTATTACAAATGATGAAATCGACTATTAAACCTTTCCCTTCTAATTGTATCTTATAACTGTGATGAATGAGAATATAGAAAATAACGATTGGAAAAAGGATGCTCCTGCCCTGGCAGCCATGCAACAGCGCAACCCTTTCACCGTTCCAAATGGATATTTCAATAGTGTTGAAGAGCTCGTTGCAACAGCAATCTTCATAGATGGATTAAGTAAGAAAACGAATGAAACGGGGTTTGAAGTCCCACCAGATTATTTTGATAATTTGACAGCACGCATTGAAACGAATACGAGATTGGCCGCAATGCCAAAAGTTGAAAATGCGTTTGCCGTTCCTTCAGATTATTTCGAGACACTTCAGGATAAAATTAACAGCAAACTTGAAGCCGAAGCGCCCAAAAAAGTTGCTAAAATTATTCCACTTTGGAGAAGAAATATTGTTAAGTATGCCAGTGCCGCCTGTTTCCTTTTAGTGGCATCATATGGCACGTATTTTTATCAGAACAATGCGGCTAAAATTCCCGTTGTGCAAACCCCAAGCGCAGAACTGGCAAACGAACAGCTTTTATATGATATTGATGAAAGTACCATTATCGAGCATTTGGAAGCTCAAAATAATACAACCTTAAATAACACTTCTGCGTCAGATACAGAAATGGAAAACTACCTTTTGAGTAATTACTCCTCGAGTGATTTATCTCATGAGTTAAACAACTAGAAACAATATCCGAAACCAATCAGCTTGGCGCGATTATTTTTCACCTTTGAAAACAGCATAAAAAACTAAAAATGAAAAATTTACTTTTCGTTACTTTAATATTTCTATTACCAACAACACTCTTGGCACAAAAACCAAAAAGTGAAGAAATAGAATCTTTAAAAATTGCTTTCTTTACCCAAAAATTAGACCTTTCTCCTGAAGAGGCTAAAGTATTCTGGCCGATTTACAATGATATGCAAAGTGAACAAAATGCATTACGCAAAGAGCGCATGCAGAAGATGATCTCTTATAGAAAAACCACTGAAATAGATAATCTTACCGATGCACAGGTTCAAAGTTTAATTACCAGTGAATTTGATTTCAAACAACGAGACCTTAATCTCGATAAAAAATACTACAACAGACTTAAATCTTCTTTGCCAATCAAAGTAGTTGGTAAATTCTATCGTGCACAGGAAGGATTCAAAAGGGAATTGTTAAACAAGTTCAGGGGTGGCAAAAGAGAATAGTTACTTTTTCTTAAAAACTTATTCGAATTATCTGGTTTAATCTAGCAGTCCGCTTGTTGCGCTTTCAGAAATTATCAACCGTACTAAACCTGTAGATATTATTATTCTGGAAATAGAAATGCCCGACTTGAATGGATTGGAACTGGCAGAACTTATCGAGCACCAAACCAAAAAGCTGGTTTTTACAACTGTCCATGCCAATTTTGCTAGTAATCCTCATGAGTTAAATACTGACGATTTTCTATTAAAACCAATATCGCAAACAAAGTTTGAACAAACTGTAATTTGTCTGAGATGGCTATTCATTTATCAAATGAGAAAGGCTTTTCAAAAATCCATCGTTCCTATATCATTTCTTAAAATAAAATAAGAATTTTAGAACGCTCTCATGTGGTTCTTATCAATGACCTGAAAATTTCCATCGGCAGAAAGTATGCAAATTTTTATTATAAGATGACTAATAAAAATCAGTTTCATCGCCATTTCACGTACTTTTGTGTCATGCTTACCCAACGTCAGTTATTTTTACAACACAACGCACAAACATCTCCGGAACCTTTAATGCTCGAATTTGTAAGGGCCAAAGGTGTATATATTTACGATTCATCTGATAAGAAACATCTAGACCTCATAGCAGGTATCGGCGTAAGTAACGTTGGCCATTGTCATCCCTCAGTTGTTAAAGCAATTCAAGCACAAGCAGAAACCTATATGCACTTAATGGTGTATGGCGAATACATCCAAACGCCACAGGTAAACTTCGCGAAAGCACTGGCTGATATTTTACCCGAAACACTGAGATGTACTTATTTTCTAAATTCAGGTACCGAAGCAGTGGAAGGCGCCATGAAATTAGCCAAACGTTATACTGGCAGAAAAGGCTTTATCGCCTGCAAAAATGCTTATCATGGAAGTACACATGGTGCAGAAAGCTTAATGGAAAGCGATTTCTATTCGTCAGGCTATGGCCCTTTCCTACCGCATGTTGCATTTATTCAACACAACAAGTTGCCTGATCTGGAGAAAATAACGGAGGAAATTGCTGCAGTTTTCATTGAGCCTATCCAAGGTGAAGCCGGGATAAGGGTTGCTGATCTGGAATACATGCAGGCTTTACGTGCAAAATGCGATGAAACCGGAACGCTTCTGATTTTCGATGAAATACAATCTGGTTTTGGCAGAAGTGGAAAAATGTTTGCTTTTGAACATTATAATATTGTGCCAGATGTGTTGCTGCTGGCAAAAGGAATTGGTGGCGGAATGCCCATTGGTGCTTTTATTAGCTCATTAGAGATCATGTCTGTATTATCCCATACACCTATTTTAGGCCATATGACAACCTTTGGCGGCCACCCGGTTTGTTGCGCTGCTGGTTTAGCTACGCTCAGAACTTTGGTTGAAAATAAGATCGTAGATGATGTGGAAGAAAAAGGACAATTGTTTAAATCACTTTTGAAACATCCTGCCATCAAAGAGATCAGGGGGAAAGGCTTGATGTTGGCTGTTGAATTTGAGAGTTTCGAGGTTAATAAAAAAATCATCGATGCCTGTATCTTGGATGGGGTATTATCTGACTGGTTTTTACATTGCAGCAATTCTATGCGCATCGCTCCTCCCCTTATTATCACTAAAGATGAAATTGAAGAAGCTTGCGTGATCATCCTAAAAAACATTAACTTAGTCGTTGAAGGGAAGCGGAAAGCGGAAAGTTAAAAGACTAAAGCAGAAAGCTTAAATGCTAAAGAGTAACAGCCGAACTGGGAGGAAAAACCAAATAATATTTACTCAGGCAGTCTTGATACCTGACACCAAATACTTTATACTAAAATGAACGTTTTAATAGTTGAAGATGAAAAAAGCCTGGCGCTCGAAATGGATGAATTCTTAAGCAAGGAAGGATTTATAGTAGAACATGCCTGGAAAAAATCATCTGCAGAAGAGAAAATCTTCGTAAATAACTACGATTTCATTCTACTCGATTTAGGTTTGCCGGATGGCGATGGTTTTGAAGTTTTAAAACAATTGAAAGCGATGAAAGATCGCGATGATGCCGTTATTATTTTAACCGCCAGAAGCGCTGTAGACGACCGTATAAAGGGTTTAGACGAAGGTGCGGATGATTATTTACCAAAGCCGTTCTCTCTAAATGAACTTCTGGCCCGCATGCACGCCATTACCAGGAGGAAGCACAAACTCGAAAAAAACGAGGTTAACATTCACGAATTTCTGCTGAACATTCAAAATAGAACCGTCTCTTTTGGCGAAGAACGCTTGAACCTGACCAAAAAAGAATTTGAAATTTTCAATTACCTGGTGCTAAATAAAAACCGTGTGGTTTCCAGAATGAGTCTTACGGAACATGTTTGGGGAGACATTTTGGAGGTAAACTCAGATTCTAACTTCGTGGATGTGCACGTAAAAAACTTAAGAAAAAAATTAGCCGCCACCGCTCCTATTGACTGGTTCGAAACCGTTAGAAGTATTGGCTACCGGATTAACTGTTAAGTGAAAGTTTAAGAATCGGTTAGAGGGTTAGAAGTTTAGCATATCCAGAGCCAAATAACACTTATCAATTCTCAGTTTACAATTCTAACCCATCTACGCACACTAACACAAACAGTTATCAATTCTCAGTTTACAATTCTAACCCCTCTACCCACACTAACCCCTAATCAGTTATCAATTCTCAGTTTACAATTCTAACCCATAACCCACCCTACCCCCCTAACCTCTTTAAATGAAACTCCAGGTCAAGTTTTCCTTATACAATGCGATTACTAAAATTGCAATCATCCTGCTGTTGGGCGCTGCAATTTTATTTTCATTAGAGAAACTGGCATATAATCAATTAGATAATCGCCTGATTAAGAAAAAAAACAAGATTATAAAAAACCTGACTAATAGTGAGATTGACAGCTTGCTGAATAAGGAGGAATCGTTTACTGATTACAACATCCTAAAAGAAGAATTTATTGTTTTAACAGATATTCCTGATAATCAAAAGGATTCTACCGCAGTTGTGTATACAGAAAGAAGGGAAATTGAAGGCGACATAGAAGTTTATCGGATTCTAAATTATAAATTCTCTTACCATACCAACTGGTACAACCTGGAGGTAGGTGAAACCATGACAGCCTTGCAGTCGATCAAAAATTCTATCCGTTTCTATACTCTTATTGTATTGGTTATTGCACTCTTGATCACATTGATGGCTGATTACGCCTTTTCTAATTTTCTCCTCAAACCCTTCTACCTGATCATTGATAAAAAAATCAACAAAGTTGATGATCCGTTACATTATAACTATCAAAATATTCCTACCTCTACGGATGATTTTAATATCCTCGACAATAGTGTAAATACCCTGATGCGAAAAATAAACACCCTTTTCGCACTTGAAAAACAGTTTATAGCCAATGTTTCTCATGAATTGCTAACCCCTATTTCCATTCTAAGCACCCGTTTTGAAAACATGTTAAATACACCGGAAATACCCGTAGAACATGAGAATAAAATTTATGCTTCCATTAAAACTTTGAACCGTTTAAAGGTAATTATCAACAGTTTGCTACTTATTTCTAAGGTGGAGAATAATCAATACTTAAAAACAGAAGAGATTGATCTCAGACAAGAACTCAATGATATCTACGAAGACCTGGAGGATAGAATTGCGGACAAAGGGATCAATTACCAGATCGATTTACACAACGACCATAAATTTGCCGGCAACAAAGCATTGATGCATACTTTACTGATGAATGTAATCAACAATGCTATCAAATACAATAGAGAAGGCGGAAACATAACAGTTATAGGCAAGATTAAAGATCAAAAATATCTGTTAACCATCGCAGACAGCGGGCTGGGCATGAGTAAAGAGCTGCTGGAAAATGCTTTTGATCGGTTCAAACGCGGCAATACAGAAGAAAATGGATTTGGTTTAGGATTAGCCATTGTACAAAGTATTGCCAGTTTCCATAAAATTGAAATTCAGATCACTTCAGTTGAAAAAGAAGGAACAAGTGTTTCACTAATTTTTTAAATTGAAATACCCTGACCAAAAAGAACTCATTGGCTTTCAACAAATTTGTAACTTTGCAAAACATGCCAATGCAAACGTTTCTAAAGAAAACAATCACCATTCTATCACTCCTTTTGCTGCTGATCCATACTAAAAGCAGTGCGCAAAATATTGTTCAAATCCTTGACTCCGTTCCTCAGCATATTTTCACCTTTAAAGAAATAGCCGTATTAGAAGATCCTGCCGGCCGCGTCTCTTTCGAAGAAATTAAGAGTAAAGCTTTTGAAAAGGAATTTAAGCCAAGTACATCAAGCACACCACAAACCAAGCAGCTAAATTCTACATATTGGTTTAAAATCAGGATTAAACATAACCAAAAAGCCGAAAAACCATTTCTATTGGAATTTTTTGATCAAACTATAGATCATATCACAGCTTACATTCCTCAAGAAAATCAAACCTATCAGACCGAAACATTAGGCGACGCAAAACCCTTTAACAAAAGGCTGATTAATCATAAAAATTTCGAGGTTCCGCTTAAAAATAAAAGTAATGATACCCTAACTTACTATTTTAAGGTCAAATCATCTCAGATTTCCGATATCATAATTGTACTAAGGACGTCTGAATGGTTCATTTCTTATGCGCTGAACGAATATTTCTATTTTGGAATATTCTATGGAATGATTCTGGTTTTCTCCTTTTATAACCTGATCATGTATATTGCCATCAGGCAAAAGCAGTATTTATTTTATGTGCTTTATAACCTCAGTATCGGCATTTTCGAAATGAGTACTGATGGAATTGCCTATCAATACCTTTGGCCTAATGCGCCCGGCTGGAACCAGGTAGCTTATGCTTTCGCTTTATGTGCCATTAGTATTTTTGCTTTACTCTTTACCCGAGAATTACTTCTGGTAAAGATCAGGGCTCCAAAAATGAACCGTCTGATTATTGGCGTCTTCATTATCAGGCTGATTTTCTTCGTTTACTGTTTTTTGTTTGATCAAACGCTATTTAGCTTCAAGTTTATAGAAGCTATTCCACTTTCTGTGGCATTCTTTACTGGGATTTACGTTTACAAAAATGGATATAAGCCTGCTCGTTTCTTTGTGCTTGGCTACAGTTTTTTGTTTACAGGCTTTATGCTTAAGTTTTTGATTATGCTTGGCATCAGTTGGCTTAATTTTGGTGTGATCAGCTATTATAGCCTTAGTTTTTGCTTCATAATGGAAATGGTTTTCCTTTCCCTTGCCATCGGCGATAAGGTGAGAATCTTAAAAGTTAACAAGGATAAAGCGCAGCAAAAAATGATCCGTCAGATGGCTGTGAATGCCAAGTTAAAAGATACCATAAACCGCGAACTGGAAAGTAAAGTGGAAGAACGAACAAGAGATGTCTTTCATAAATCATTGATTATTCAGAGTAAGAATCAGGCGTTGGAAGAAGCGAATAGTCTCCTTCAAAAACAAGCAGAGGAAATTTCTAGAATGAATGTTTTGCTTGAACATGATAAGGTAGAACTTCAAACAAATGTAGAGAAAATAACCCGGGACAGGGTGATGAATACTGAAGTCGATTTCGAAGAGTTCAGCAAAATATATCCCGATAAAGAGTCATGCTACGCATTTTTAGCAGAATTGAAGTGGAAAAATGGCTATCATTGTCGCAAGTGTAACAATGATCATTATTTCAATGGCCACATCCTTAACAGCCGCCGATGTAGTAAATGCGGCTACGAGGAATCAGTTACTACCTACACCATTTTCCATAATACAAGGATTCCGATTAACAAAGCTTTTTATATGATCTTTTTAATCTATTCTTCTAAAGGAAAAATCTCTTCACATAAACTTTCAGAGTTGCTCGCCATTAGACAAAGTACTTGCTGGACATTCGGGTCACGGATTAAAAAGGTAATGGAAGATCGTAAAAAAACACTCAAAAAAAGTGGCAAAAATGGTTGGAGCCAGCTCGTAATTGAATAACTAGTCATTTTAATTAGTCACATTTCTGTTATTTACTTCGATCTAAACAAATATTCAGGTCGGTATTTAAGCGTATCAAATTCCTTTTGAGCCTCTATCCTATTCACTTACTTAGCAGCTGATAATCAGTGTTAAATGCATCAAATCAATTGCGGTATCAAAGCGTATCAAAAAAAATATAAACACCTATAAATCAGTATTTTATATTAAATTTAGCGCTATTAAAACTTGCTTTTAATGTAAAATGAGTATTAACTTTACTTCATATAATATTAACAAAGCAAAAATTATGAGAAAAAAATTTACATTGCTTATGGTATTTTTTCTTTGTGCTGTATCTATTAGTATGGCGCAAAATATTACCGTAACAGGGCAGGTAAAAGATCAAAAAGGATTACCCCTTCCAGGTGTTTCCGTAAAAGTTAAAGGAACTAACCAAGGCGCATCAACTGCAGACAATGGAACCTTTACCATTTCAGCACCCAACAATTCTACGTTAGAATTTTCTTTTATAGGATACAAAACCATAGAAGAAGCGGTAAATAATCGTACATCGGTTAACATTACCATGTCTGATGACAACCAACAACTCAATGAGGTAGTGGTTATTGGATATGGTACCACAACGAAAAAAGATTTAACTACTTCAGTCGTTTCGGTATCTTCAAAAGATTTGGAGAACCAACCAATCACCAATCCGTTACAGGCTATCCAAGGCCGGGCGGCAGGTGTTCAGGTGAGTGCTCAATCAGGTAAACCAGGTGCGGGAATTTCCATCAGCATCAGAGGAAACACATCGATTACAGCCTCAAATAGTCCGTTATATGTAATTGATGGTGTAACCTCTAGAGATGCAAGTTTTTTGAATGCGAACGATATCGAATCGATGACCATTTTGAAAGATGCATCTGCAGCCGCGATCTACGGTTCTAGTGGTGCAAATGGCGTGGTACTTATTACTACCAAAAAAGGAAGTGCCGGGAAACTTAAAGTTGCCTTTAATGCGTTTACAGGTTTTTCTAACTTCTGGCAAAAACAGGAAGTACTTAACAATGATCAGTACATCGGCTTAATGCGAGAATTGGGTTATACCACTTTTGGTGGCAATAACAATACCGATTGGCAGAAGGAAACCTTCGGAACAGGAACGCAGAATCAATATCAGGCTTCCATTTCTGGTGGCGTAAAGGGTGGTCAGTATTACTTTTCTACCGGCTATCAGCAGGATAAAGGCGTTGTTGCACCAGCAAAGTTAGATCGATTAACGGCAAACTTCAACGGGTCACAAAACATTACATCCTGGCTAAAACTGACCGGAAACGCGGTATTAACTTCCAGCAATTCTATCGATGTTGGTGATAATAGCAGCGTATCTCGTGGTGGCGTTATTTTGGGTGCACTAACTACGCCTCCAACCATCGGTATTTTTGAGCCAAACGGACAGTACACAACCATTCCAAATGCTGGCGGTTGGGATAACCCATTGGCACTGGCCTTTGGTGCTAAAAATAAAAGCCGTGAATTTAGGTTTATAGGTGCCTTTGGTGCTCAGGTTAACTTCACTAAAGATTTGTTCTTTAAATCTACTATCAGTACGAATTCAAGACAAAGATTCTATAACTATTCTACTGATAATTTCTTAACTACTTATGGCCGTCAGGAAAGAGGTGTTTACAGGGATAATACGACTAATGACCAGGTTTGGTTGAACGAGAATATTTTAAACTATGCTAAAAGCGTAGGTAAAAATGCTTTCACTGCAACAGGTGGTTACACTATTCAATCATCAGATTATCAATATAAAAACAATGAGCTGACTCGTTTCTTCGACGTCGCTGGAAATCGAACTTCACCTTCAGTTGCATTAACGATACCTCAACGCGCGCAATGGACTAAGCAATCTTATCTTGCAAGGATTACTTATTCATATGACAGCAAGTATTTGTTCAGTTCAAATTTTAGGGCTGACGGATCGTCCAGATTTGCTAAAGAAAACCGTTTTGGTTACTTCCCATCTTTCTCAGCTGGTTGGAGAATTTCTGGTGAGAACTTCATGAAAGACAGCAAAACGATCAATGATTTAAAACTTCGTGGCAGCTGGGGTAAAGTGGGTAATGATGAAGGAATTGGAGATTACGCTTACTTAAAACTTTACAATGTAAATGCACAAGGCGAATATAATCTTCAAAATCCTGCTAACGATAATCTTTCCTGGGAAAAAACCACGCAAACTAATATCGGTTTAGACCTATCCATGTTCAACAGCCGCATTACCTTCACCGCTGATGCTTATTTGAAAAAAACGAACGATTTGTTAATTAACGTTCAATTGCCTCCTTCATCAGGTTTTGGAAGTCAGGCCTATAATGTTGGTTCAATGGAAAACAAAGGTTTAGAATTTGTTTTATCGAC
The DNA here is from genome assembly GCA_037032985.1 of Bacteroidota bacterium. GTDB lineage: Bacteria > Bacteroidota > Bacteroidia > Sphingobacteriales > Sphingobacteriaceae > Pedobacter. Next base: position 100,721 of record JAZBLB010000008.1, on the reverse strand, counting down.
AAAAAACTATGATCGTGAGAAATTCAAATGGACCACTGATTTAAATTTTTCTATTAACCGGAACAAGGTTACCGATTTAGGCGCAACTACCCAATCACTTAACTTTGCAGGTATTTACGAGCGTGATGATGCTGTTCGTGTAGTAGCAGGTAAGCCTCTTGGTAGTTTTTATGGCTACGTATTCACTGGCGTAAATCCAGCAACTGGCGCGGCACAATACGCAGACACGAACGGAAATGGAGTTACTGGTTCTGCTGATCCGGGCGACAGAACATTTATCGGTTCGGCGCAGCCTAAATTCATCTATGGCATTACCAACAATTTAACTTATGGCAATTGGGGAATAAATTTCTTCTTCCAGGGCGTTCAGGGTAGCGAATTGTTCAATGCTTCCAGAATTGATATAGAAGGCATGTTCGATTCAAAAAATCAATCTGTAGCCGTGTTAGATAGATGGACAACTTCAGGCCAAATCACCAATATTCCAAAAGCATTGAGAAGCAGTTCAGAAAACTCACTTACTTCAAGCCGCTTCGTTGAAAATGCTTCTTATCTCCGTTTAAAAACAACCACATTGTCTTACAGTTTTGGTGTGGCTGCGTTAGAAAAATTGAAAATGAGTAAGCTGACCATTTTTGCTACGGGTTATAACCTCTTAACCTTTACCAAATATTCAGGCCTGGACCCTGAAGTTAACGTAAATGATGCAAATGGACCATCAATGGGTGTGGATTATGGTACTTATCCACAATCCAGAAGTTTATTATTTGGAATCAATGTTGGATTTTAACAATTAAAAAAATGAAACTAAAAATATATTCATTAGTAGCTGCCGCAGCGTTAACCATCACGTTACAAAGCGGTTGCAAAAAAGATTTCCTTGAGAAACAGCCTTTTAACCAGGTTACAGCAGATGTAGCATTTACCACGGCTGCCGGAGCAGAAAAATTAATGGCAGGTGCATATGGCGGTATGTATAACGATTATCACATCTGGGATTATATGGTTAATGGCGATGTGATGGCCGATAATGCCTACGCCGGCGGTGATAATCCTGCCAATATTCAGATAGATTTATTCACCACTAACTCTACTAACGGAAACGTAGGACGTGATTGGAGCGGACTTTATTCTAATATCAAAAATGCCAACGAAGTTTTAGAGAATGTTCCGAATATTCAGGATCCGGCTTTAGATGCCAATGGCAGAAGAAATCAGATTCTAGGTGAAGCTTCAACCTTGAGAGCCTACTTTTACTTCCATCTGGTGAGGTTATATGGCGGTGTTCCATTAGTCTTAAAATCGCCTACCTCGTTAGAAGAGATGCAGAAATCACGTTCATCTGTTGATGAGGTTTACACACAGATTATTAAAGATCTGGAATTTGCCCTACCAAATGTCCGTGCGGCAGCAGCTAATAAAGGCATCATTACAAAAGGTATTGTAAACGCATTGTTGGCAAAAGTTTACGCAGCGAAGCCGAATGCAGATTGGACTAAAGTACAGCAATATGCAGATGCCACCATAAATGGTGGCTATAGTCTAATCGGTTCTTTTGATCAGTTGTTCGATGGCGCACATAAAAACAACAGCGAATCAATCTGGGAAATGCAGTATGATGGCTGGGGTGGTCCGAATGGTCGGGGTAACTGGATGACAAGTGTAATTGTGGGTACAGGCTGGAAACGTTTTTGTACCCCAACAAACGATCTGGTTGCTGCTTTTGATACAGAAGGTGATGCCATTCGCAAAAACTCAAGCATAAGCTTTAAAAACGTAAGCAGTGAAGGTTGGTCTGACGACTATTGGTCGAAATCAAACTATCCCTTCATTAATAAATACCGCAACGATGATTTGGCCAACGCCTATATTATTCGCCTAGCTGACATCAAATTGCTAAAAGCGGAAGCGCTGAACGAGTTAAGTACTTCTGGATGGTCTAACGCTGCAACAGTTGTAAATGAGATTCGCCGTCGCGTAAATCTCGGTGCTACTCCTGCAAATGATCAGGCTTCAATGCGTTTAGCAATTGAAAAAGAACGTCGCCTGGAGCTTGCTTTTGAAGGTCACCGTTGGTTTGATTTATTAAGAACAAACCGGGCAATACCAGTAATGAATGCGCAAAAAAATGGTAATGGTGCCAATTTGAATTACAATGTTACGGCTTCAAAATTATTGTTCCCGATTCCACAAGCCGAGTTAGACAGAAATCCAAATATCCGTTAACTGAGAGTTGCAGAGTGGTGTTTCATTAATCATTAAGAATACCTAAAACTTTCTGATACACTTTTATGAAAACATACTGCCTTGATTATGATCAGGGCAGTTTTAACAAGAGATCACAGAAAAAGCGTCAGTTAATACGCTAATCGAGTTGATCTCACTTTATATCTTTTATCTATGAAATTAATTTATCAGTTATGTCTGGTCACCAGTGTGCTTTTCACGGCCTGTGCTTCTAAAAAGAAAGTGGGCCTACCTGTAGAAGCTGCGATTTCGCCTCATTCTTCTACATCAAGTGAAGTAGAATTTTGGCTAACCAAAGGTGACCAATCGCAACTACTTACAAAGCAAAATACAACATTAAATTTTTCAACCACAACAAACTCAAACCCTACAATAGAAGTAGATCCATCAACAAAATTTCAATCTATTGATGGCTTTGGCTACACCTTAACTGGTGGAAGTGCATCACTCATTAATGCATTACCAGCAGCAGAAAAAGATAAACTACTAAACGAGCTTTTTGCAGATCAATCAAATGCGATCCGGGTAAATTATATTAGAATAAGCATTGGAGGCTCTGATCTAAGTGCCACCCCCTTTACTTATAATGATTTAGCTGATGGACAAAAAGATGAAACACTGGCGAAATTTTCAATCGAAAAAGAGCAGGCAGATTTAATACCAATATTGAAAAAGATTGTCGCCATTAATCCTTCAATCAAAATTCTGGGCTCACCATGGACAGCTCCCACATGGATGAAAACCAATAATAGTTTTATTGGCGGAAGTTTGAAGCCAGATTACTATGAAACTTATTCTAAGTACCTGGTGAAGTACATCCAGGCCATGAAAGCGGAACGAATCGTAATTGATGCCATCACACCTCAAAATGAGCCGTTACATCCCGGAAATAATCCCAGCATGTATATGTCGGCTTTAGATCAGGCAAACTTTATTAAAACAGCTTTGGGGCCTGTTTTTAAAAGAAGTGGGATAAAAACTAAAATAATTATTTACGATCATAATGCTGATAAACCTGAGTATCCGATCGCCATTTTGAATGATCCGGAAGCTAAGCGATATGTGGATGGATCTGCCTTCCATCTGTATGCTGGCCCAATTTCGGCGTTAACGAAAGTCCATGAGGCGCATCCGGATAAAAATGTTTATTTCACTGAGCAATGGGTAGGCGGACCAAGCAACTTTGCCGAAGATTTGAAATGGCATGTTTCTACGTTAATTATCGGAGCAACCAGAAACTGGAGTAGAAATGTTTTGGAATGGAATTTAGCGGCAGATGCAAACTACAATCCACACACAGATAAAGGTGGATGTACATCATGTTTAGGTGCCATCACCATTTCCCCGGCAGTTAGTCGCAATGTAGCCTATTATGTAATCGGCCATGCTTCAAAATTTGTACCTGCTGGTTCGGTTAGAATTTCCTCTAACATTACTGAAAACTTACAGAATGTAGCTTTTTTAACTCCAGAAGGCAAAAAGGTATTGATTGTATGCAACAACAATAATGCAGTAACAACCTTCAATGTTCAATACAAAGGAAAGATCTTTACAACTAACCTGGACAAAGGTGCTGTGGCTACCTATGTGTGGTAAAAACTTAGTTTAATTGTTAGGACGGGCCTCGCACATGCGGGGCTTTTCCATTTGTTGCTTTTAACCAAAAAAACCGAGCCCATAGAAAATTTTCTGGCAGGTGCTTTGCAGCTGAAAACAAAAAATCAAACTATGAAAAATATTTTTCCGGGGTTCGCCATCTTATTATCCATGTTGGCAGCATGCCAAGGCAACGGTACAAAAACCAACTCATCAGATGCTGAAGTTAGTAAAACGGGAGATAGCGTGAAACATTGCTATCAATACGTTAGCCAGAAAGATTCTGCGTTTTTAAGTTTAGACAGGAAAAATGACCAGGTTAGTGGACAGCTCAGTTACAGTCTATTTGAAAAAGATAAAAATAAAGGAACGGTATCTGGAATTGTAAAAGGTGATACGATTATTGCAGATTACACTTTCCAATCAGAAGGAATGACTTCTACACGCGAATCGGTGTGGCTTAAAAAGAATGGGCAACTATTAGAAGCTACTGGCGATATTGAAGAAGTAAACGGAAAAACGAAGTTCAAAAATCTCTCCAAGCTTAGTTTTGGCAAATCGATGATTTTCAAAGAAACGACTTGCAAATAACATTCAAATTATTTAAGTACTGAGAAACTTAAATATTCTCAAATCGTTCCCAGAATCCATCTATTGGCAACTTCGCGAAGATATTTACAGGTTCTTTCTTTACCGGATGCAGAAATTGAAGTCTTCTGGCGTGTAAGCAAATGCTTCCTTTTCTGCTTCCGCGAGGATAGCCGTATTTGTTATCGCCAACAATTGGGCAGCCCATAGAAGAAAGCTGAACCCTGATTTGATGCGAACGACCAGTTAGCGGATCAACTTCAATCAAATAATATTCCCCTACTTTAGCCAGTAACCTATAGGACAATTCCGCACGCTGTGAACCTTGAACTTCCGATTTATAGTAGGTTACCACGTTCTTTTGAGGATTCTTGATCAACCAATGAATCAAAGTCCCGGATTCATTTTCAGGCTTATTTTTAACTACAGCCCAATATGTTTTCTTTACTTCACGGTTTTTAAAAGCGGCATTCATTCGCTCTAACGCTTTACTGGTTTTAGCAAAAAGTATCACGCCGCTTACTGGGCGGTCCAAACGGTGCACAACGCCCAAAAAGGCGCCATTCGGTTTATTGTATTTTTGAGCAATATACTTTTTAACTTGCTCATCCAAAGGTTCGTCGCCGGTTTCATCAACCTGCACAATGTCGCCCGCCCTCTTGTTAATGGCAATTAAATGGTTGTCTTCAAAAAGAATATCTTTATCAGTAATGGGCATAGGGTTATGGGTTTAGTTGGATTAGAAGGTTAGCGAGTGAATAGACTTCTGACTAAAGACTCAGGACTGGAAACTCCAAACTCACAACTCCAAACTTAATACTGTTCTTTTTCACTGGGGAAATCATTGCTCTTCACGTCGCGGATGTAAGATTGTGCTGCGCCTAAAATATCATCATATAAATTGATGTATTGACGTAAAAATCTTGGCTTGAAACCTTTGGTAAGGCCAATCATATCATTAACGACCAAGACCTGACCATCGCAACCGTTACCTGCCCCAATACCAATTGTTGGAATATGTAAACTTTCTGAAACTTCTCTTCCCAAAGCAGCAGGAATTTTTTCTAATACAATGGCAAAACAGCCAGCAGCCTGCAAAGCCAAAACATCTGTTTTAAGTTTATTTGCTTCCTCTTCTTCTTTCGCACGCACGGTGTAAGTTCCGAATTTGTAAATTGATTGTGGCGTTAAACCTAAGTGGCCCATTACCGGAATACCCGCAGTGATAATGCGTTGAACAGATTCAATAATTTCTTCTCCACCTTCTAATTTTACACCATGTGCACCAGATTCTTTCATTATTCTAATGGCAGAATTCAGTGCTTCTTTAGAATTTCCCTGGTAAGAACCAAAAGGCAAATCAACCACAACAAAAGCACGTTTAACCGCTCTGATTACAGAAGCAGCATGATAAATCATCTGATCTAAGGTAATTGGCAAAGTTGTTTCATGACCAGCCATCACATTAGAAGCGGAATCGCCAACAAGTAAAACATCGAGTCCGGCATCATCTAAAATGGTTGCCATCGAATAATCGTAAGCGGTTAGCATGGATATTTTTTCACCACGCTGTTTCATTTCCTGCAAAATGTGTGTGGTTATTCTTTTGATTTCTTTATGTACCGACATTGGTTTTGTTTTGTTGCCCCAAAAGTATTGTTTTTTCTTTTAATTAGTTGAAAGACTATTAGTAAAAGACTAAAGCGAGCTCCACGGGAAATGATTTTTATTTAAACCGGGCGTCACACCTTTCTGCTTTTACCTTTACCCTTATTTCACTTTTTTCTTTAATTTTCAATTCATAAATCCTATCTTTGTACCCCGAAATGGAAGGGATATATTCATCTTTTTTTGCACCCTGCAAAAACAGCTTAACTGCTGAGAGCAACCCTTTTTTTAAGTCTTTTTCAACTCAAAATCCATATTGTAATTACCATGACTAACTACACCAAGTTACCTGCGATTTTATTACTGGCCGATGGCACTGTTTTTCACGGCAAAGCTGCCGGAAAAATCGGAACCACTACTGGCGAAATTTGTTTTAATACCGGGATGACAGGTTACCAGGAAATCTTTACCGATCCAAGTTATTTCGGACAGATAATGGTTACAACCAATTCGCATATTGGTAATTACGGCATCCAGAAAGAAGAAATCGAATCTGATTCGATTAAAATTGCTGGCTTAGTTTGTAAAAATTACAACATCGTTTACAGCCGTAAGCAAGCTACAGAGTCTATTCAGGATTATTTCCAGAATGACAATCTTGTTGCCATTTCTGATATTGATACACGTGCCCTGGTACGTCACATCAGAGATAAAGGCGCCATGAATGCCATAATCTCTTCTGAAATTACAGATCTTGATGAATTGAAACAAAAGCTTGCCGAGGTTCCTTCAATGGAAGGATTAGAGCTTTCTTCTAAAGTGAGTACAACCGAACCTTATTTTTATGGCAACCCGGAAGCAAGTTTAAAAGTGGCAGCTTTAGACCTAGGCATTAAGAAAAACATTCTGCGAAGCTTCGAAAATCGTGATATTTATGTTCAGGTTTTCCCTGCTAAAACTAAATTCGCGGAGATGGAAAAATTCAGTCCCGATGGTTATTTTATTTCAAATGGGCCAGGCGATCCATCAGTAATGCCATATGCAGTGGAGACCATCAAAGAAATTTTAGAAGAAGATAAGCCATTGTTCGGCATTTGCTTAGGTCACCAGTTATTGGCTGAAGCAAATGGAATCGGTACCATGAAAATGTTTAATGGACATCGTGGTTTGAATCACCCTGTAAAAAACATCATCAAGAATCATTGCGAAGTTACTTCACAAAATCACGGTTTCGGAGTAGTACCGGATGAAGTTAGAAATTCTGATAAAGTAGAAATTACCCACGTAAACCTAAATGATAAATCTATTGAAGGTATCCGTGTAAAAGGCAAAAAAGCATTTTCGGTTCAATATCACCCTGAATCTTCTCCAGGTCCACATGATTCCCGTTATTTATTCGACGATTTCGTTGATGTAATGACAGGCAAACTGGCTTGGTAGTTATAGGTTGTGAGTTACAGTCCAGGGCTTATAGGTATCAGTTGCGGCTTATTGGTCTCATTATTTACAATGAATCGACTAATTACATTGTATAAGTTTTCGTCTCGTGCTTCTGCACATAGGATTTCAACCTGTAACTTTTTAACCTTCAAAGAAAATGCGAATCATCTTAGATTCGCATTTTTCTTTTTAATCACATATTAACGCTTAAACTGATTAAATTCACGCTCAATTCATTTTAAGCTCCTTATCTTCGTTATATGGAAATAAACAAAGCCATTATCAGCGTAAAAAACCTGGTGAAAAAGTACGATGATTTCATTGCGGTTCAGGATTTAAGTTTTGAAGTCTATGAAAACGAAATATTTGGTCTTTTAGGTCCGAATGGAGCGGGTAAAACCACCACACTTGAAATCATTGAAACTTTACGCGATAAAACTTCAGGCGAAATAATAGTAGATGGATTATCTGTTGATAAACATGCAAATGCGATTAAACAAATTATCGGCGTGCAATTACAGGCAGCAGGCTACTATCCAAATCTAAATTTAATTGAGCTGATCGAACTTTTTGCAGGTTTATATGGCGCTGACATCAAGCCGATGGAAATGCTGGAGAAAGTTAACCTTCAGGATAAAGCTAAGGCGAAATACAAGGCGCTTTCCGGTGGCCAAAAGCAACGTTTCTCTATCGCTACTACGCTCATTAACCAACCTAAAATTATCTTTTTGGATGAGCCGACAACTGGTCTGGATCCGCAGGCAAGGCGAAATCTATGGGACCTGATTATTCAAATCAGAGACGCCGGAACCACCGTTGTGATCACTACACACTATATGGACGAGGCCGAACAGCTCTGTGATCGGGTAGCTTTTGTAGAACGTGGAAAAATAATTGCGGTTGATACACCAGATAACCTGATTGATCAATTGGTTAACAGTGGTTTCGAAAGAAAGAAAGAGGTAAAAAAAGCCAATTTAGAAGATGTCTTCATCAACCTTACCGGAAAAGAATGGCGGGAATAGCCTCCTAGCCCCTAAAGCTGAAACGAAAACCCAGGAGGAAATGAAATGGAAAAATGGCGACTTTTTAAAAACACGAAAGATAGCACGTTGGATCTATTAGAAATTTAAATAACACTAATCCTCTAATAAATTAATTAAAATATATAATTAGATTCGTCACCAAGTAGCACCCAAAATGCTACTAAATAAGGCGATTAAAATATTACGACCAGGATATGAACGATGGAAATTCAAGTTCCCCTTTAGGCACGGAGGGGTCTAACCCTTCAACCAGAACCGTGCACTACAGCAATACAAAAGCCACATTAGCACTGGCAAAGGCAAGTTTCCGTTCCATTATGCGAAGCCCGTCTGCTGTGGTTTTCACGCTGGCTTTCCCCCTGATATTCATCCTGGTTTTCGGTTTTCTTGGTGGTGGCGGCACACGCATTGATGTAGGGATTGCGCCAGGATCTGATATCAACAATCCAGTAGAAACCATGTTGGAAAATACGGGCATGATCCGTTTAGTGAAAGACAAATCAAAGGAGGAGTTTGATAAGTTACTCGAAAAAGGAAATGTAGACGCGATGGTAGACATTCAAAGAAAAGTGAATAGCTCTGCTTACTCCGTTAATGTCGTTTACACATCTGCATCCAGAGATAAAGGAGGCATTTTAAAGTCGGTATTAAATAACCTATTTTACGATAAAACATTAAAACCAACTGTTGCAGAAATTAAAGAAAGTACCATCACCGGCAGGGAATATAAAACGATTGATTTTATTTTGCCAGGTCAGCTTGGGTTTTCTCTATTAAGTACCGGCGTTTTTGGTACAGCTTTCGTTTTTCTCAGCCTACGCCAAACACTGGTAATTAAACGCTTCTTTGCTACACCTGTAAAACGCTCTAGCATTGTAATTGGTGAAGGAATAGCTCGAATAGGTTTCGCCCTGATTGGCGCGTTGTTTATCATCCTCATTGGGCATTTCTTCTTTGGTTTTACACTCGTTCATGGCGTCGTCACGGTGATTAACATGCTGTTGCTGGCTACTATGGGAATTATTGTGTTTATGGGCTTTGGCTTTATTATTTCAGGCATTGCCAAAAGTGAAAGTATGGTTCCTCCTATTTCCAATATTGTTACCTTGCCGCAGTTTTTATTATCTGGAACATTCTTTTCCATTGAAGCTTTTCCAACCTGGCTCCAACCCATCAGCAGGGCTTTGCCTTTAACTTACTTAAACGATGCCATGAGAAAAGTAGCTTTTGAAGGAATGGGTTTATGGGATGTGAAATTTCAGATTATGATTTTGCTGATCTGGGGAATTGTAATCTACGCTGTGGCAGTGAAAGTATTTAAGTGGGAATAGTTGCAGAGAAGATGAATCATATCTAAGTTGAAGTAAATGGCAATTTACTTAACAAGGCATAATTGGATTCTAAATCATTAACTTTTTTTAACTTTTGCCTTAAAACGAATCTGGTACTTTTGTATAATGAAAAATCTATTGATCATTTGTGCAGCCTTATTAATTTCTTTCAACGCTTCTGCACAATTCAAATTTTTATCGAACAATACCTCAAACGAGTATAATGCCAAGCTATTTGTAGCCGATTGTACCGATGGACACTGCGAAGGAAAAGCCACGATCATCCTTTATGATAAGATTTCAGAAGAGGAGATTCAAACCTTCCATTCCGCTGACCTGGATTTCAGCTTAACAGCAAAACAAGATGCAAGAATTGGCTGGCTAGATCTTGGAAAATATCAAAGTCCGCTGATTTTTGGCGACTTCAATTTTGATGGCGCGGAAGACGTTGCCATTAGAAATGGAAACAACGGCGCTTATGCCAGTCCATCTTACGATGTTTATCTGGCAGGCAAAGGCAAAAAATTTATCCTGGAGAAAGCTCTGACTAAATTGGCCAGTGAAAACCTGGGCATGTTCGATGTCAATCGAAAAAAGAAACAATTAGGCACCGAACAAAAAAGCGGATGTTGCTTTCATAAAACAACCAGTTATGCTTTCGATGTTAAAAAAGGCATAACTGAGGTAGGCTCGGTAATCGAAGATTCTAGTATAGGCGATGATGTTACCGTAATTACCCAAAAATTAATTGGCGGCAAAATGCAAAAGACTATTCAGAAATTTAAAGCTAAAGATTACTACGCAGAGCAGTAAAGCTTAAAGGGCAGCTTTCACTAAAAAAGGTAGAATCTCTTTTTGGAAACTTACGAAATTCTTCCTTACATCTGAATCGCTTACAGAAGTAAATGCAAATGAAAACACGATGCTTTTACTTGCCTTCAGTAAGAATGCTAAACCTTCTCTCCTCGCCGGATTATTCTTAAAATTATCTAACTCTAAATAAGCGGCAAGCAAAAGTGCTTCTAACTGATCAGATAAATGCTTCAGAAACTCCTGAGAATTGGCGTTTTCGCGCACAAAATCCCAGCCAATAAACTCGTTACAAGCAGTGAAAGAAAGTCTGCTGGTTTTCATCACTAAGGCTTTTAAATGTTCTTCTTCAGAACCGTAACTTACCTTATTGTTGATGATTTCATGAAGATTTTGATCCAGATAGTCCATCAGAATGCTATCTAAAACCTGCTCTTTGCTTTCGAAATATTTATAAATGGTTGCTTTGGCTATCCGGGCCTTTTTTGCAATCTCGTTTACACTGGTTTTGTGGTAACCGTATTTTCTAAAAAGTTCTTTGGCAGCCTTTTTTACTGTTTCTTTAATTTTTTCAGCTTCCATTAATTTCTCACGTTTAATAGCACATTCCCCTGTAGAGAAATATTATAAATTTTAAGATTTTTCTCTGCCGGTGCTTTCTGCGGCGTTCCATCCAGCAAAGAAAATTTTGCGCCCGAACATGGATCAGTGGCCGTTAAACCACTTTCATCAGGAACGATGGCACATTTCTTTTCTGGATTTACAGTGCTGCATTGATCAAAAGCAACGAAACTACCCAAAGGTGTTCTCACTATAATCAATCCGGCCACACCCTGATTTGGCACCAATAATATCCCGTTTTTTGCCTGCAGGCTGAATTGGGTAAGTGTTACATTATAATTCACAACTACGTCTGGAACATAATTTTCTTCTTTCCCACAGCCGGAGAAAATTACAAATGCAAATATCAGCGCAAATAAGTGCTTCATCATTTAAATTAGAGCCGATTTGAATTGTTTTAAGAAGCGTGCATCGTTTTCAGAAAACAAACGCAAATCCTTAATTTCATATTTCAAGTTGGCAATTCTTTCCATTCCCATTCCGAATGCAAAGCCGCTATACTTTTTAGAATCGATCCCGCAGTTTTCCAGCACATTTGGATCAACCATTCCACAACCCAGAATTTCTACCCAACCGCTGTATTTACAAAGCTGGCAGCCTGCACCTTTACAAATGGTACAAGATATATCCATTTCAGCAGATGGCTCTGTGAATGGGAAATATGACGGGCGGAAACGCACTTTTGTACCCTCACCATACAATTCCTGAACGAAATAGAATAAGGTTTGTTTAAGATCTGCGAACGATACATTTTCATCCACATATAAGCCTTCAATTTGATGGAAAAAGCAATGTGCCCTTGCAGAAATTGCCTCATTTCGGTAAACCCGGCCCGGCATAATTGCCCGGAATGGCGGTTGCCCCTGCTCCATCATGCGCACCTGTACAGATGAAGTATGTGTTCTTAGTGCGATATCGCCTTTTTCACCACCTTTTTTAATGAAGAAAGTATCTTGCATATCTCTTGCAGGATGCTCTTCCGGGAAGTTTAAAGCAGAGAAATTATGCCAGTCGTCTTCAATTTCTGGTCCTTCGGCAACTGTAAAACCTAGCTTAGCAAAGATCTCTACAATTTCGCGGCGAACCAGCGCTAATGGATGACGGGAACCGATCTCAAAACCTTCACCAGGTAGTGTTAAATCTTGTTCATTTACTGCAGCTTGCGATTGGTTGCTTTCTGCAATCTCTTTTAAAGTAATATATTTAGATTCGGCAAGCTGTTTAAATTCATTCAGAACTTTACCCAAAGATTTCTTTTCTTCAATAGAAACGGACTTAAATTCGTCGAAAATCTCTTTTATAACGCCTTTACTTCCCAAGTATTTAATACGGAATTGCTCCAATTCGTCTGCTTTTTCAGTGACGAAAGCATTAATTTTTTCCGTGTATTGTGTGATTTTATCCTGCAGCATGGGTTCAAATATACGGCAAAATATCGTAAAAATTTACACATAGCGGGTTCAAAAATTCTGTTTACACTGTCTCCACAAAAGAAAATGAACTCAAAACAAGAAAAACCTACTAGACGGGGCTTTCAAAAATCTTTAGAGATAACAGGAGTTGAAATTTCAGTAGAAAAGATAGAAAAATATCTAGTGATAAAGCGTAGACTAAATACGGAGCACCAATTCTGATGCTCCGTATTGTTATGATCTTATATTACACCTAATTCTTTACCTACTTTAGTAAAGGCGGCAATAGCTTTATCTAAATGATGCTGCTCATGGGCTGCAGAGAGCTGAACACGGATTCTGGCTTTTCCTTGCGGTACTACGGGATAGAAGAAACCGATCACATAAATACCTTCATCTAGCATTTTCGCGGCAAAGCTTTGGGCAATCTTTGCATCATACAACATCACCGGTACAATCGGATGGAAACCGGGTTTAATATCAAAACCTGCTGCCGTCATTTTCTCACGGAAGTATTTGGTGTTGCTTTCTAGCTTATCTCTCAAAGATGTCGTTTCGCTCAACATATCCAATACCGCTATAGAAGCACCTGCAATGGCTGGGGCAAGCGTATTTGAAAATAAATAAGGGCGGGAACGTTGACGCAGCATATCAATAATTTCCTTTCTACCAGAAGTGAAACCACCAGATGCACCACCTAAAGCCTTACCCAAAGTGCCGGTAATGATGTCAATCCGGTCCATCACGTCGAAGTGTTCATGTGTTCCGCGACCGGTTTTACCAATAAAGCCAGAACAATGAGATTCGTCAATCATGATCAATGCTTCATATTTATCTGCAAGATCGGCTATTTTATCCAATGGAGCAACTGATCCATCCATCGAAAACGCACCATCAGTAACGATAATTCTGTGGCGGCAATTTTTGGCTGCAATCAGCTGTTTTTCCAGGTCTTCCATATCTGCATTTTTAAAGCGGAAACGTTGCGCCTTACACAAACGCACACCGTCTATAATGGATGCATGATTTAATTCATCAGATATAATGGCATCTTCAGCATTGAATAACGGTTCAAAAACACCACCATTGGCATCAAATGCAGCGGCGTATAAAATTGTATCTTCCGTACCCAGGAATTTGGATATTTTTGCTTCTAATTCTTTATGTACATCTTGCGTACCACAAATAAAACGAACAGATGACATGCCATAACCGTGATCATCAATTGCTTTTTTTGCAGCTTCAATTACCTTTGGATCAGACGAAAGGCCTAAATAGTTATTTGCACAAAAGTTAATCACCTCTGCGCCTCCGCTTACTTTAATGTCAGCACCTTGAGGCGTTATAATGATGCGTTCGCGTTTAAACAATCCCGCATTTTCAATTTCTTCAAGCTCTTTCTGAAGAACAGGTTGTAATGTTTTGTACATGGCTTTTCAATGTTGATTATAGCCGCAAAGTTATAAAAAACGATACTGTATTTTATTTCCATTAATCATAATAATTTACAACGACCATCGTACGAGATATGAGTATCAAAATGAATTACAAAAAAAAATACGAATAAATTAAACAATATGAATAAAACCTGGATAAACCGTTGATTAGCGACATGTAATGAACGAAATGAATCACCTACTTCGCCTAAAAGCACATTAGCTTTGCCTACCAGAATGTATTATTTAGTCGATTAACCTTTTCGTTACATGCCATGTCAAGAAAGTTAAAATGGATTTTCATTGTCTTATTAGGTAGTTTTTTTTCTAAAGATACCTTTAGCCAGGTTTTCAGGGGCTGCAGAAGTGGTGGGATGATTTACAGAAATGCACCAGGAGGATTGTATGGATGGACAGCACCATTATCTGAAACTTGTCCAGCCAATGCAACAACAGCTACCCAATATACCAAGTTTGTACAAAATGTCACAGGTTCTTCTTCATGTCCAATAGGGTTGCTAAGTCTTGGCGGAACCGGAGTACCAGTTGACTATCGATTATTAAACTGCCCTGTTGATGGTTGGATCACATTTTTACTAATCCCAGGAGCATTCGTTGGAATTTTGATGATCAGAAGATCGCAGACAGTTTAAAAACTGAATCATACCCTGTATTGTGGTGTCTCCCAATTTCCTTGCCTATCGCGTTCTAATTAATATCCCCAGCCACTCTCTAATTAAAAAATCCACATCAACTTGAAATCACGTATATGTTACTAACGTATCAGATATGGGCGCCTTCAGACTGATTCAACCTGATATCCCTTTTAAATAGCGTAAAAGGCAACCATATTTTATGTCGAAATATTAGATCTTGAATAGTGTTTCTAAACTTTTTCTTCTTCTTAACAAACTTTAACATCGAAAATCTGTATAGTCTTAAAACTAATTCGATATTTATAGCTTACTAATCATTAATATGTTAAAAATCTACGCACTCATTCTGTTTTGCGGTTTGGCTAATTTTGCAGTTGCTCAGCAACATACCATTTCAGGCACAATTCGGGATACGGGCGGACAACCAGTACCATTTGCATCTGTTTATCTCAAAAACACAACAACGGGAACATCGGCTAATGTTGACGGAAAATATGTACTCAAGTTAAATAATGGTGAATATACCCTTAGCTTCAGGGCTGTAGGCTATAAACAGCAGGAAAACATTGTAAATCTTAATGGAGACATTGCTTTAGATGTGAAGTTATCATCTGAAAGCTATACCTTGGAAAATGTAACCATTAAAGCCAATGCAGAAGACCCAGCTTTTGCGATTATCAGAAAAGCCATCGAAATGAGAAAAGAACACCTTAATGAGGTGAATGAATTTTCTTGCGATGTTTATATCAAAGGTGTGCAAAGATTAAAAGGTGCGCCTAAAAAGTTCATGGGTAGAGATATTAAGAAGGTGATGGAACTAGATACCAATAGAAAAGGTATTATCTATTTATCAGAATCTCAAAGTAAATTTAATTTTCGCCGTCCGAACGATGTTCATGAAGAAATGATCTCTTCTAAAGTTGCGGGTACAAATAGTGCGTTCAGTTTTAATAAAGCTTCAGATTTAATTATCAATTTTTACGACAACTATATCTTGGAAAACAAGCTTAGCTCCAGGGGATTTGTTTCTCCAATTGCAGATAATGCGTTGTTTTATTATAAGTATAAACTTCTTGGTGAGTCTCAGGAAAATGGTGTATTGATCCATAAAATTCAGGTAATTCCCCGTCGGGATTATGACCCTGCTTTTCGCGGAATCATTTATATTTCTGATGAAAGCTGGAGAATTTATAATACTGATTTATATTTAACTAAAAATGCTGGAATCAATTTTATAGACACCTTAAATATCAATCAGCAGTTTACCAAGGTGAACAAGGTCTACATGCCAACCAACGTTAACTTTCAGTTTAACGGTAACGTTCTTGGCTTCAAATTCGCAGGTTATTTTGTAGGGGTCTATAGTAATTATAACCTAGAACCAAAATTTCCCAAAAACTTTTTCAATGGTGAGATTCTGAAGGTAACACAAATGGTTAATAAAAAAGACTCTATTTATTGGAGTAATAATCGCCCGATTCCTCTTACACCAGATGAAAGGCTTAATTACGTTAAAAAGGACAGCATAGCAAAGCTTAAGGAATCGAAAAAATATCTTGATTCGCTGGAACGGGAAAACAACAACTTTAGCATTGGCAAACTTTTTTTGCAGGGTTACAGTTTAAACGATCGTTATGATAAGGAATATTATTCTTTTGACGCCATCCGAAGGTCTATTTTTTACAACACTGTAGAAGGCCTTGTGTTGAGATACGGCGTAACTTATAGAAAGGAATTACAAAATAATGCATCTTTCAGCATCAGACCGGAAGCACGATTTGGCTTTTCAAATAAAAAGTTAACTGCGAGTTTAACCGGAAATTATCTTTATGATCCAATAAAAAGAGCTAGCATTGGTGCCTCATTTGGAAATGGCATTTTCGATATGAACAACTTAGGTTCGATGACTGCTATCGGTAACACCATCAATTCACTGCTTTATGAAAAGAACTTTCCAAAGTATTACGAGAAAAGTTTTGTAAACATTAACAGCAGCAGAGAACTTGCTACCGGCCTGCAAGCTAACATAGCAGTTGATTATAGTAGAAATCATTATTTAACCAACAGTACAGATTTTAAATTTTTCGACAATAAAGAACGTGAATTCACGTCGAACAACCCTTTCAGTCCTGCAGTTGAGACGCCATTATTCCCCACCTATACTTCTGTAAGTGCGACTGCAAGTTTAACCTATACCTTCGGACAGGAATACATTACGAGGCCAGATGGTAAGTTTTATACGCAATCAAAATTTCCAAAAGTTACTGTTCTTTACAAAAAGGGCTTAAACGGCGTTTTGGGAAGCGATATTGATTACGATTTTGTTAAAACAGAAGTTTCTCAGGACAGGATCGGCATGGGTTTATGGGGCTATACCTCTTTTATGGCCGGCGCGGGTATGTTTTTGAACAACAGTAAGATGTATTTTCCAGAGTTCAAACATTTCTCCGGTAACATTTCAACCATTTTTCCAGCCAATATCAGAAAGTTCCAATTCCTGGATTTTTATCAGTTCAGCACCAATAAAGAATATTTCGAAGCGCACCTGGAGCATAACTTTGCCGGCTTCTTTACCAATAAGATTCCATTATTGCGTAAATTAAAATTACAGGAATTTGTGGGTGGAAATTACCTTACACAGCCTGACAAAAAGAATTATAAAGAGTTTTACTTCGGATTGGAGCGTTTAATTTTAAGGGCAAGCTATGGATTTTCTTATGATGGAAGCCATAAAATTAACCAAGGCTTCAGAATTAGCTATGGATTTTAAATAGCAGCTGGTTATGGCGATGACAATGAGCAATTGAAAAAAAAATTAAGAAAACACATTAATCTAAATTCTAAATTTAACATCACTTTAAATTAAAATTCTTACTATATTTCCTGACAAAGATTTGACATACTGGATGAGGTTATTTTTAAAGCTGCTCTTATTGGCTTTTTTAGGGGGATTTAGTGCGCAGGCACAGGAGTTACTGACGTTAACAGGTAAGATTACGGATGGCAAAGGCATTCCTGTTCCTTTCGTTACCATTTATGTAAATACTACCACAAAAGGCACATCATCAAACATAGAAGGAAATTATAAGTTAAATCTTCCGCCAGGCAAAACTGATTTGCTTTTTACCGCGATAGGTTTTGAATCGAAATTATTAAGCGTTACCCTATTTGACCACAAATCGTTAAACATAGAACTTACTTCCAAAGTATTTACTTTAAATGATGTGGAAATTGGCCGCAATAATCAGGAGCAAGATAATGCGGATGAAATTATCAGAAAAGCCATGAAAAACAGGGAAGTTTACCTCAATGAAGTGGACGCCTTTACCTGCGATGTTTACACAAAAGGCCTGCAAAAACTACTTTCCTCACCCAAGAAATTTTTTGGTCGTGATGTAAGTAAAGTTTTAGACTTAAATGATAAGGGACAAGGCATTATTTACCTTTCTGAAACAGTATCTAAACTGGATTTTCAAAAGGAGAATAAGATCAAGGAAGTGATGGTATCTTCAAAAGTGGCAGGCAATGATAACGGATTCAGTTTTAATAAAGCTTCAGATTTAAGCATCAATTTTTATAGAAATGTAGTGCTTGAGGATAAACTAAATGTGAGGGGCTTTATTTCTCCTATCGCAGATAATGCTTTTTCATATTACCGATTTAAATTACTGGGCACCAATCAGGATGAAGAAGGCCAAACCATTACCAAGATAGAGGTTAAACCCAAACGGGTTAATGATCCGGCATTTACTGGCGTAATATATATCTCTAACGGGAGTTGGCGGTTGAATTCTGTTAATTTGTATCTGACTAAAAAATCAGGAATTGAATTTATAGATACCTTAACCATTAAACAACAACTGGTATTAATCAATAAAGTCGCCGTTCCATCATCCGTACAATTCGATTTGAAGGGAAAGGTAATGGGCTTTAAATTTTCTGGCTATGCAGTGGGGGTTTACAAAAACTATAATGTAGAGCCAGCCTTTAATAAACATTTCTTTAGCAATGAAATTTTGCGAATCAATGCCTCTTCCAATAAAAAAGATTCTCTATACTGGGCCAAATCCCGACCTGTACCGCTTACTTTCGAAGAGACCGAAAATTATAAAAAAAAGGATAGCGTAAGCCGGTTAAAGGCATCTAAAAAATACATGGACTCTGTTGATAACATCAAAAACAAGTTCAACCTCTTGCAAATTTTGATCACACCGTATGTATACTACAATAGTTATAATAAAAAAAGTATTACTTACGATCCGCTTTTCAAAAGTGTGTTCTACAATACTATCGAAGGAGTAGCTTTGAGATATGCGGTTTCACTTAGACAAGGTTTTAATGACGGGCGCTATTATTCGGTTAGACCAGAGGTACGATATGGATTTAGCAACAGGCATTTCAATGGAAATATCCAGGCGAAGTATTTTTATGATCCCATTAAAAATGGAATGATCAGCTTTGGCTTCGGAAGCGAAGTAGCAAACTTAAACTCGCTGAGGCAAACTAATCTTTTCCGAAACAGCATTAACGCATTGGTGTTTGGAAGAAACATCTCCAAGTTCTACGAAAGGCGCTATCTGAACATCCAAGCTAGCCGAGAGTTTGCGCCAAGCTTTGAGCTAAAAGTTACGGCAGACTATGCCGAACGGGAGGCGCTGTTAAACTCAAGTTTTCAATCGTTTGGTAAAACAAATGAGTTTACCGCTAACGATCCTTTTAAACCACTGGATAATCAAAGCCTGCTTTTCCCTAAACATACTGGCTTTATCATCAGTGGGACGCTTGCTTATACCATTGCCCAAAAATATATTACCCGGCCTGATGGACGTTTTTATGTAGAAAGTAAATATCCCCGCTTAGAAATTACCTACAGAAAAGGAATACCAAATTTCTTTAATTCGGATGTAAATTATGATTTCCTATCTGCCGAAATTTTCCAGAAAGACGTTCATTTTTTACTACTCGGAAAATCATCTTTGCTGATCGGCGCCGGAAAATTTTTAAACGCAAAGCAATTGTATTATCCAGATTGGAAACACTTCCGTGCAAACCAGTCTTTAATTTTCGATGCGGATGTCCGGAACTTTCACTTTTTAGATTTTTATCTTTTCAGTACCACCAAGCAATATTTCGAAGCACATTATCAACATAATTTTGGTTCCTTTTTTATTAGTAAAATTCCACTTCTGCGGAGATTGAAAGTAGAAGAAATTATTGGCGGTGCCTACCTTACTTCACCAGAAAAAAGAAATTACAGTGAATTCTATTTTGGTATTAAGCGGTTAAACTTCAGAATTGATTATGGCTATGCCTTCGATTCGAATAAAAGAATAGAACAGGGTTTCAAATTGTCATATGGCTTTTAACAACTGCTAACGGGTTAATATTTCATTACCTGAATTTTTTTTTTCGCCGAACCAGGTGTTCACATCGCCAGTAAAAACTAAATATCTCCGGCTATTTTAAGCTTCGGGATTATTCTTTATCTTTGCCCCGCTTTAAACGCCGTTTGCAACGGTATCAACAGCATTATGAAAAGATATCAGACCATACTCTACTATTGCTATAGTTACATAGCCGATGCAGAACAATTTGCTGCAGATCACCTTAAATTTTGTAAATCTTTAAATCTGGTTGGCCGAATTATCGTTGCTGATGAAGGTTTAAATGGAACCGTTTCTGGTTCTCCCGAATCTTGCGATGCCTATATGAAAGCCATCCATGCT
The DNA here is from genome assembly GCA_037032985.1 of Bacteroidota bacterium. Lineage (GTDB taxonomy): Bacteria > Bacteroidota > Bacteroidia > Sphingobacteriales > Sphingobacteriaceae > Pedobacter. The sequence continues at coordinate 80,204 of JAZBLB010000008.1, read as the reverse complement.
GATGAGCGTTTCTCAAAAACGGAATTTAAAATCGATGATGTAGAAGAGCCATCTTTCCTGAAAATGCATTGCCGCTACAAGTCTGAAATTGTTCATTCAGGCTTGAGGGATACTTCAATTATTAACCCTAATGAAAAAACAGGTAAACATTTAGCGCCTGCAGATTTCATGGCCATGAAAGATGATAAAGATGTAGTCATTTTAGATGTACGTTCAAACTATGAACACAATCTGGGTAAATTTAAAAATGCGATTACCTTAGATATTGAAAATTTCCGTGATTTTCCGGAGCAGATTAATCAACTTGCCCAATATAAAGACAAGAAGATCTTAACGTATTGTACAGGCGGCATTAAATGCGAGAAAGCTTCAGCATTACTGTTACACCATGGCTTTAACGATGTGTACCAGCTACATGGTGGAATCATAAAATACGGAAAGGAAGCAGGTGGAAAAGATTTTGAAGGGAAATGTTATGTTTTTGATAACCGGATTGCCGTTGATGTGAATAAGGTTAATCCAACCATTGTATCGGTTTGCTATAATTGCGGCAAAACCACTCCAAAAATGATTAACTGTGCCAATCCTGAATGTAATGAGCACATTACGCAATGCGATGACTGCGGAGATGAATTACAAGGTTGCTGCTCAACAGCCTGTACCACAAATCCGCGCAAAAGACCTTACGATGGAACCGGATATTATGTTAAAGTTCCGCAGCCAGTGGCTAAGAAAGTGGAAATTGCACAATAATAGCCCGCTGAAATATCACTTAAGCCTTTTGCAATGTTCAAAGACATTGCAAAAGGCTTCTTAATTCTATCACGAAGCATTGAACAGCGAACCATCCACATCGAGATTCTGCAAGTTCATCTAATTTTGTTTACTTTGTAAAGCAATGACTTAACCAGATCCCATTATATGTCTCGCGTATTACGTCTGTTTTTATTATTTTTCCTGCTATCTACCTCAACTTTCGCATCTGATATTAAAAGTATTGGTGTTCCTTATATAGAAAATTATTCGAAAACTGTTTACAGTGCAGGTAACCAGAACTGGAGCATTGCAAAAGATCAGCGGGGCGTAATGTATTATGGCAATGCCGAAGGTTTACTCACTTTTGATGGAAAATATTGGCAAAAATACAAAATGCCAAACGGGCAAATCGTTAGGTCTGTGGCAACAGATAATAACGGCAGAATTTATACGGGCTGTTTTGGCGAATTTGGATATTGGGCAATCAAAAACAATAAATTAACGTATCATTCCCTCACATCACTTTTACCAAAAGGTTCAAAAATTACCGATGAAGTCTGGAAGATTTATGTTGACCGTGATCGCGTTATTTTCCAGTCGTTCTCCAACATTTTTGTTTACCAACAAAACAAAATTTCGATTGTATCGACGCCAAAATCCTTACTTTTTCTTCACAAAGTAAACAATCGTTTTTTTGTAGAAGTTTTGGAGCATGGTTTACATGAACTGGTTGGCAATAAGCTAGTTTACCTGCCACAAAGTGATCAATTAGGCAAACATGGAATTTTATCGATTCTTCCTTACAAAAACGGCGGATTTCTAATTGGTACAAGCAAAAACGGTTTATTCATTTATGATGGAAAAACGTTCAGTCCATTTATTACCCCGGCTAATGGTTTCCTAAAAACTTATCAGCTGAATAACGGTGTAAGACTTCTTGGGAAATATTACGCTTTTGGTACCATCTTAAACGGCTTAATCATTATTGATGAAAACGGTAATATAGTTCAAAAGATTAATAAATCCAGCGGACTTCAAAATAATACCGTCTTGAGTTTATATGCTGATGACGAACAAAATCTTTGGGCTGGTTTGGATAATGGAATCGACCGAATTGAGTTAAATTCGCCACTTTATTTCTACTTTGACAAAACTGGCCAGTTCGGAACGGTGTACTCGAGCATCATCTTTAATAGTAAAATTTACCTGGGAACCAATCAAGGCTTATTTTATAGTGATTGGTCACCAAATACGGCACTAAACTTTAACTTCAAACTGATTCAGGGCTCCCAGGGACAAGTTTGGGAACTAAAAATTATAGACAATGAACTGATCTGTGGCCATAACAGTGGTACATTTAAAGTGATCAGTGATAAGATAGAATGGATTTCCAGAACAAGTGGCGGCTGGACAATTAAACGATTAAATTCTAATCCGGCATATTTGATTCAGGGTACTTATGTTGGGCTGTCACTATACCAGAAAATCCCTGGAACCGGTTTAAAATTCGTTACTCAAATTTCAGGTTTCGATGCGCCGTCAAGGTTTATCGAACAAGATACAAAAGGCGACATCTGGGTTGGCCATGCTTACAAAGGCCTTTATAAGCTCACGCTAAATGCAAATTATACTAAAGTAATCAGTACCAAGTATTTTGATGAACGACACGGCTTACCGGGGAACTACAACATTAATATTTTCAATCTGGAAAACAGAATTGTCTTTTCATCAGATAAAGGTTTTTTCACTTATGATGAGCTCAGCAACAAATTTACCAGCTACGAAGTACTGAATAAAAAACTGGGGTCATTTGCCACTTCTAATAGCATTATTAAAGCTGGCGAAAAGAAATACTGGTTTATTAATCATGGAAAAACCTCACTAGTTAACTTTACAGAGCCTGGTAAAATTGAAATTGATTCCAATCAGTTTAGTCTGCTAGACGGAAGGATGGTTCAATACTATGAAAACATCAATAAAATTAGTAACTCCATTTATTTAATCAGCGTTGATGACGGATTCGTAATCTATAATACTCAACAGAACCAGTCACGCTCAAATAGGCTTCCCGCTGTACTTATTCGCAGGATAGAAGACATTACCGACAAATACTACACGATAAGCGAGACTGGCAACGATACTGAACTTCCTTACAGTAGAAATAACATACGAATTTCATTTGCCCTGCCCTATTACAGGCAGGCGAAAGTAAAGTACCAGTATTTTCTTGAAGGTTATTCAAAAGACTGGTCAGACTGGAGCGATGCTGCAGAGAAAGACTTCACAAATTTGGCTAGCGGAAGCTATAAATTCAAACTCCGTGCAAAGTTAAACGACTCGGCTATTACCGATATAACTGTCTTCAAATTCGCCATTCTTCGTCCTTGGTATTTGAGCAATTGGTCGTTACTGGTTTATACCATCCTTTTCGCTGTGATTTTGATTATGGGTAAGAAGATTTATGAGCGGAAACTTAAACGGGATAGTCAGAAAATAAGCGACCGTTTATTAGCCGAACAGGATGAAATATTAAGGCAGGAAGCTGAAGTGAATGAAAAACAAATCATCAAAATTCAAACAGAGAAATTACAGGCTGAACTGGCTTCAAAAAACAGAGAACTGGCTAACTCTGCAATGACCCTCGTTTATAAAAATGAGCTGCTCCAAAAGTTGAGTGATGAAATCATGAAGCTGAAAGATGAGAATGGGAAAAAACTTTCTGAAGACCAAACCCGAAAAATTCAAAAAGTGATTAATGACGGAATGAATGACGAACGGGACTGGCATTTATTTGAAAACAGTTTTAATGAAGCACATGAAAGCTTCTTCAAAAAACTAAAGGCGCAACACCCTGACTTGGTACCAAACGATTTGAAGTTATGTGCTTACCTTAGGATGAACATGAGTAGTAAAGAAATGTCTTCACTATTAAATATCAGCCTAAGAGGTGTAGAAATTAGGCGCTATAGGTTACGCAAAAAACTAGAGGTAGCTCATGACAAAAACCTAACCGAATTTTTAATGGAACTGTAGGAGTAACTGTACGATTTGTTCCGAGAACGATTGCATAAAATTCAATTTTTCTATAGCAAACACTACACAGATACATTTTGAACTACATCATTACCTCTCATCAGGTAAAATTCAGCCACTCAAAAACCTTTGTGTACTTTTCACACTTACCCTATTATTAAAAGAATGTTGAAAAGCTAAAAACCACGTTTTTGGTCTGATATCGCATTCGGTTCTAAACTTTCGTTCTGCTAACAGGTTATCATGATGTAATGATGTTGAGGTAGATTCACTTGCACAAGCAAATAAACAACCTGACATTTATATTAACAATTAAACTAAATTTTAATAATAGCATGAAAAGAATTTTTACAAAAATTTCTGTTCTCGCTGCATTTTGCTTGCTAACTTTTAACGTAGCATTTGCGCAAAACATTACTGTAAAAGGTAAAGTAACTGATGGAGGTGATAAAACATCTTTACCAGGCGTAACTATTTTAGTAAAAGGCGCACAAGCAGGAACGCAAACAGATGCAGACGGAAATTACTCGATCAGTGCACCTGCGGATGCAACCCTAGTATTCAATTTTATCGGTTACACTGCACAAGAGCAGGCAGTGGCAAACCGTACTACAATTAACGTAGCATTAGCATCTTCTACACAACAACTCGAGCAGGTTGTTGTAGTGGGTTATGGTACACAAAGAAAAATTGATGTAACAGGTTCTGTAGCCAATGTTAAAGGAGAAGACATCTCTAAACAGATCTCTACCAACCCTGTTGGTGCATTACAGGGTAAAGTTGCGGGTGTTTCGATTACCAATACCGGTACACCAGGGGGCTCACCTCAAATCACAATTAGAGGTAGTGGAACCATTTATGGAAAAGCAGGTCCGTTATATGTAGTTGATGGTGTTTGGTATGACGATATTAACTTTTTAAACCCTGCTGATATCGCGAGTATCAGTATCCTTAAAGATGCTTCTAGTCAATCTATCTATGGTATCAGAGCAGCCAATGGTGTGGTCTTAGTAACCACAAACAAAGGTAAAAAAGGTGACGCAGTAATCAACTACAATGGTACCGTGGGTATACAAAAAGTAACCAATATGGTTGAGATGGCTAATGCTTCAGAATATGCTACAGCAGTAAATGAAGCCTACGCACTTCAAACCCCTGTTGTTGCACCCTTATTTGAAAATACTAATCTTGGTGAGGGAACCAACTGGTATGACGTTGCACTTAGAGAAGCATTAATTACTAACCATCAACTCTCAATCAGTGGTGGTACCGAAAAATCAACATACAACCTTTCCTTAGGTTATTTAAATCAGGACGGTATCGTTAAGAACAATAATTATAAGAGATATACAGCCAGATTATCAAACGAATTTCAGGTTTTTGAACCGTTGAAAATTGGTTATAATGTTACGGGAACTTCAAGTAAATCTAAAGATCCAGCTAACGGAATCTTCAGGGCTTTGTATGCTGCATCTCCTGTAGTACCAATATTTAATGCCGATGGCAGTTATGGGGATCCGAATGCATTTAAACTAGGTAATGGAAGCAATATGAATCCACAAGCAACTCTGGATTTCTTCAACCAACAAACAACAAATTATAAGATTACAGGTAATGTATTTGCCGAGCTTAAATTCCTAAAAAACTTTACATTTAGAACCAGCATTGGTGGTGATTTTGGTCAGCAGGAATTGAGAGGATATGTTCCTGTTTACAAGGCAAGTAATACGCAACAAAACAACATCAGTAAGTTGGACATCGATCGTGTTGAAAATAGAAACTGGATTATCGAAAACACTTTAACTTACGATAAAAAGTGGGCTGATCACAGCTTAACACTATTGGTAGGACAAACTGCGCAAAGAAACAAAATGTATACTCTTAATGGTGAAGCATTAAATGTTCCGTTTAATTCTGAAAGTGATTTATATCTGGCATTGGGCGATGCGGCAAGTAGAAGCATTATCGATAAAGGTGAATTATCTACGTTTTCTTCTTACTTCGCCAGAGCAAATTATAGCTATAAAAATAGATACCTTTTAAACGCTTCTGTTAGAAGAGATGGGGCATCTCAATTCTTTGGGTCTGATAACGTTTGGGGTAATTTTCCTTCCATCGGAGCGGGCTGGGTTATCAGCAATGAAGAATTCATGAAAGACCAGAAAATCTTCAGCAATTTAAAACTAAGAGGTAGCTGGGGAAAGGTAGGTAATGCAGGAGTTCCTTTCAATCCATCCACCCAAACGGTAGATCAGACAGCTGGTTTGATCGCATTTTTTGGCGGAGTTCCATATACTGGCGCAAGTATCAGATCATTGGTTCCACCAACATTATTCTGGGAAAGAAGTGCTGGTACTGACGTTGGTTTAGAAATGGGTTTCTTCAAGAATAAACTATCGGTTGAATTAGATTATTATAGCAGAAAAACTGAGCAGGCAATTTTTGATATCCCTGTTTTAGGAAGCTTAGGAACCGTTAACAGTTCAATTATTGCAAACCAGGCAGATATTCAAAATCGTGGTTATGAATTTTCTGCTACATGGGCAGATAAAGCGGATAATGGATTCAGTTACTCCATTAGTGGTAACGTAGGAATTAACAACAATAAGGTACTTAATGTAACCTCTGGAGCAAATCCTATTTATAAAGGTGGTGATGGTTTAACTAGCGGATATCTATCTACCAGAACCGTCAACAACCGCCCAATTGGTGAGTTTTACGGTTACCAGGTTGAAGGAATTTTTCAAACTGCCGCAGAAGTTGCTGCCTGGCCAGGTTTTAAAGTGGGAGATTTCAAATATGCAGACACCAACGGTGATGGAGTTATTGATTTAAAAGACAGGGTAGTATTAGGCAATCCAAACCCTAAATTTACTTACGGCTTAAATACCAATTTCGCCTACAAAAACTTCGACCTGACTTTAGATATCCAGGGTGTTGCTGATGTTGATGTCTATAATGCTAATTTAAGTAGCCGTTTCGGTAACGAAAACTTCACTAAAGACTTTATCAATAACCGTTGGAGAGGTGCAGGAACATCCAATACTTATCCATCTGCTGATTTAGCTGGTGGACTAAATAATGCTCCTAACTCATTCTACGTAGAAAAAGGTGATTATATCAGGTTAAGAAATATCCAGTTAGGTTATACGCTTCCACAAGCAATCAGCAGCAAAATGAAAATGCAACGTTTAAGAGTCTTCTTAAATGCGCAGAATGCAGTCAATCTTTTTGGTTACAAAGGTTTCAGTCCTGAAGTTGGTGGTACACCAACAAATGCGGGTATCGACACCAACGTTTATCCATTATTTGCGACCTATAATTTCGGAGTTAACGTAACTTTCTAATCGAGATCAAAATGAAAAAAAATATAAATATACAGTCTTGTGTAGCAGCAGCCGTTTTGGGTGCAATGCTCTTTACATCTTCATGTAAAAAAGACTTTCTTAATGTACCACCTCAGGCACAACAGCCATCCGTTACCTTTTGGCAAAACCAAGGTGATGCGTTAAAGGGTGTGAATGCAATTTATGCAAACTTGCGCAGTTGGAACAATGTGGCCTTCAATGCCATTGCAATTGAAAGTACGGGATCCGATGAAGCAGATAAAGGCAGTACGCCTACGGATGCAACATTCTTTAATCTTTACGACCAGTTTACTGTAACCTCTACGCATGGAACGTTACAGGATTTCTGGACAGGTCAATATCAAAATATCAATCTTTGTAATCAGGTATTGGATAATGTACCAAATATTACAATGGATGAGGCATTAAAAGCAAGATACCTGGCCGAGGCAAAATTTGTTCGTGCTTATTCTTACTTTAGATTAGTAAGGGCTTATGGAAGGGTTCCGTTGAGGTTAAACATTCCAAAAGATAATACTGAGTATAACATTCCACAAGCTGAACGTACTGCCGTTTATGCGCAAATTGAAAAGGATTTAACAGAAGCAGCTGCTGCCCTGCCGCAATCTTATGGTGCTGCAGATTTAGGCAGAGCAACTCGTGGCGCAGCCTTAGGTTTGAAAGCAAAAGTTGCCATGTATCAGAATAAATGGAGCGATGTGCTTGCTCTTACAAACCAAGTAATGGGCTTAGGTTATGATTTGTTCCCTGATTTCGAGAAAGGATTCAGAACACAGAATGAGAACAATATAGAGTCATTATTTGAAGTGCAGGCAGAGTTATTGCAGAGTAATCCAGATGCATCCAACTCTCAATATAGCCAGGTACAAGGTGTTGCAGGTGAGATGGGATGGGGATTTAATACACCATCTGCGGAATTGGCAGCAGCTTTCGAGTCTGGTGACCCAAGAAGAGATGCAACCATCTTATTCAAAGGTGAAACTACGCCACAAGGCGATCTAATTCCTACTTCTGTTCCTAACGAACGTTATAATCAAAAATCATATGTACCTTTTAACACCAGGGTTTCTGGTTTCAATGAGGGTGCACAACAGAATTTTAGGGTTTTAAGATTCTCCGATGTATTGTTAATGAACGCAGAAGCAGCGAACGAACTGGGAAATCCATCACAAGCGCTAACTTCTTTGAACAGAGTACGAAGAAGAGCAAGGGGTAACAATCCCGACATCCTTCCTGATGTAACCACTACAGACCAAACCGCATTGAGAAATGCAATCTGGAGAGAAAGACAGGTTGAGCTGGCTATGGAAAATGATCGTTATTTTGATGTGATCAGACAAGGCAGAGCAGCACAGGTTTTCGGGCCTAAAGGATGGAAACCAAACAAAAATGAAGTTTGGCCGATTCCGCAAACTGAAATTGATTTAAGTGGAGGTTTGCTTACGCAGAATCCTGGTTACTAAAAAATAATTTTGTTAAAGGTTGCCAGTCATCTGGCAGCCTTTTTTTCTTTTCTCCGCTATGTTAAAAATCAGTCAAATTCTTTTCGCCTCGCTCCTTTCAATTTCCCTGTCTTCTTGTGCCCAAAAGGAAAAACCAGCTGAAGCCACCACGCTTTCTATTAAGAAAGGGCTTTCGGATGATGAGTTGCTTGATGTTGTTCAAAAACAAACGTTTCAATATTTTTGGGATGGTGCAGAACCGACCTCTGGCGCCGGAAGAGAGCGTTTTCACGTAGACAATGTTTATCCTGAAAATGATAAAAGCACAGTGGCCACCGGTGCAACAGGCTTCGGGTTGATGGCACTTTTAAGTGGTATCGACAGAGGCTACGTGACCAAAGAAGAAGGCTTAGCTCGCTTAAATAAAGTTCTTGATTTCCTTGCCAAAGCCGATCGTTTCCATGGTGCCTGGCCACATTGGCTTTATGGAGAAACAGGCAGAGTTCGCCCCTTTGGACAAAAAGATAATGGTGGAGATTTAGTAGAAACATCATTTGTTGCCCAAGCGCTGATTTGCATTGATGCCTATTATAAAAATGGCTCTTCTGCAGAAAAGGCATTAGCAAAAAAAGCTGACGAACTTTGGAGAGGTATTGATTTTAACTGGTACCGAAATGGCAACCAAAATGTACTTTACTGGCATTGGTCGCCAGAATATAAATGGGAAATGAACTTCCCGGTTAAGGGCTATAATGAATGCCTCATCATGTACGTTTTAGCAGCTTCATCACCAACTCATACCGTTCCTGCTGAAGTATATCACCAAGGTTGGGCGCAGAACGGTGATATTAAAGCGAATTTTAAAGTCTATGGCCATCCATTCACGATGAATTATCAAGGACAAAAAAATAACGTAGGTCCGTTATTTTGGGCACATTATTCTTATCTAGGGCTAAATCCAAAAGGCTTAAAAGACAGGTACGCAAATTATTGGGAAAACAATGTGAATCATACATTAGCCATCCACGATTATTGTGTAGCCAATCCAAAACAGTTTAAAGGCTATGGTGAAAATAACTGGGGATTAACGGCAAGCTATTCAGTAAAAGGGTATGCAGCACACAATCCACAGGAAGATTTCGGGGTGATCTCCCCTACCGCAGCAATTTCATCCATTCCATATACACCAAAAGAATCGATGAAAGTGATTCGTCATCTTTATGAAGACCTTGGCGACAAAGTTTGGGGCAAATATGGATTTTATGATGCTTTTTCAGAGACAGATAACTGGTATCCGAAACGCTATTTAGGAATCGATCAGGGCCCAATGGTGGTGATGATTGAAAATCATCGATCTGGTTTGCTTTGGAAATTGTTTATGAGTAATGCAGATGTACAAAAAGGATTACTAAAACTTGGCTTTGAAAGTCCAGAGATCAAGAAATAGAAAATTAGCTGATTGATAGTTTTTACAGATAAATTAATTGACTACGCTTTCAATACCTGCGAAGAATAGTAATCGATAAAGCTAACCGGACTTCGCAATACGATCAATAATATGAGAAAATTAATACTCACATTTATATTTTTCGCTTCATTTTTTGTCGCTGGCGCCCAAAAACAAAAAACGTATTGTAATCCTATCAATTTGGATTATGGCTATACGCCATTCGAGTCTTTTACCGAATGGGGAAAACACCGCGCCACCGCTGATCCTGTTATTGTAAATTATAAGGGCGACTTTTACTTATTCAGCACCAATCAATGGGGATATTGGCACAGTCCGGATATGTTGAACTGGAAGTTTGAAGAGCGGAAATTTCTTCGCCCATGGAATAAAACGAAAGATGAATTATGTGCACCAGGTGTTGGAATTGTGGGTGATACAATGGTCGTTTTTGGTAGTACTTACACCAAAAACTTCACGCTTTGGGGAAGTACAGATCCGAAGGGTAACAAATGGTTTCCGTTGGTAGATTCATTAGAAATTGGTGGCTGGGATCCCGCATTTTTCACTGATGACGATGGCAAATTCTATATGTACAACGGCAGCAGTAACAATTATCCAATGTATGGTGTAGAGCTCGACCGCAAAACCTTCAAACCTAAAGGCACGCGCACCCCTATGTATCTCTTAGAAAGCTGGCGATATGGATGGCAAAGGTTCGGGGAATACATGGATAATACCTTCCTAGATCCTTTCGCTGAAGGTGCCTGGATGACTAAACACAATGGAAAATATTACTTTCAATATGGTGCACCCGGCACAGAGTTCAGTGGTTATTCTGATGGTGTGGTAGTGGGGAGTAAACCTTTGTTTTATGATACACAATTTACGCCACAATCTGATCCGCTGAGTTATAAAGGAGGAGGATTTTCACGGGGTGCTGGTCATGGTGCAACCTTTCAGGATAACGCAAAAAATTACTGGCATATTTCTACGAGTATTGTTTGTGTAAAAAACACCTGGGAACGTAGGATCGGTATTTGGCCTACCGGCTTCGATAAAGACGATGTCATGTGGACGAACACAGCCTTTGGTGATTACCCACTTTATTTACCTGCCGAAAGAAAAGAAAATGGTCCCGCTGGCCCCGGCTGGATGCTGATTAACTATAAAAAACCAGTTACTGTTTCTTCAACGTTGGGTGGTTTTTATGCTAACAATGCGGTTGATGAAAGCATTAAAACATATTGGAGTGCAAAAACCGGCAATAGCGGCGAATGGATTCAAATCGATCTTGGAAGTTCAGCTACGGTGAATGCCATTCAGATTAACTATGCTGATCAGGATGCTGAATTTTTAGGTAAACAAACCGGAATTTATCATCAATATCAAATCTTATCATCTAACGATGGGAAGAAGTGGACCGTTTTAGTGGATAAAAGCAAGAACAAAAATGATGTTCCTCATGATTATATTGAGTTGGAAAAGCCAATAAAAACAAGGTTCATTAAAATGGTTAACCTGCATATGCCTACCGGAAAGTTTGCCATTAGTGGCTTACGGGTTTTTGGAAATGGAAACGGCGAAAAACCATCAGCAGTCAAAAACCTGATTGTGCTTAGAACAGAAAAAGATAAACGGAGTGCTTACATTAAATGGCAACCCGTTGATAATGCTTTTGCTTACAATTTATATTACGGCACTGCTCCAGATAAGTTATATAACTGCATCATGATTCATGATTTTAACGAGTACTGGTTCAAAGCAATGGATAGTCAAAAAGCTTACTATTTTGCCATTGAAGCGATTAATGAAAACGGTGTCTCTGCGAAAACAGCAGTTAAAAAAGTAGATTAAATTTAAAACATAGCTCACACTCGTTCTAACAAGTGTGGAAATACTAGCGCTCATTTAGCGCTCACGCTCGTTTCTAACGAGCGTGAAAATAGCAAATCGCCTCTGGCGAGTAAAATAAAATAGCAACACTAACACACGCGTTGAAACAAGCGCAAAAAATAAATAGTTAGTGCTAACGCTTGTTTCTGACGAGCGTGAAAATAGCAAATCGCCTCTGGCGAGCAAGTAAAATAGAAACACTAACACACGCGTTTGAAACAAGCGCAAAAAATAAATAATTAACAATTTAAAAGAGTAAAACACACATACAATGAATAGAGCGAAAATCCTGATTATTTTATTAGCATCGTTTGCGCTGCAGGCATTAGCACAAACCAAAAAGCCCGTCTCTTCGGAAGAGGCAAAGATGAATACCTTCATCGATAAACTAATGGCCAGAATGACTGTCGATGAAAAAATTGGCCAGTTAAATTTGCCAAGTTCAGGCGATATCACCACCGGCCAAGCAAACAGCAGTGATATCGGCAAAAAAATCGAAGCTGGCCAAGTTGGTGGCTTATTCAACATCAAAGGGGTAGAGAAAATTAAGGCGGTACAGAAAGTTGCCGTTGAGCAGAGCAGATTAAAAATTCCCTTGCTTTTCGGCATGGATGTTATTCATGGTTATAACACCGTTTTCCCAATCCCGCTGGGGGTAAGTTGTATCTGGGATATGGAGCTGGTACAAAAAACGGCAAGAGTTGCAGCTATAGAAGCAAGTGCCAGCGGAATAAACTGGACCTTCTCTCCCATGGTTGATATTTCCCGCGACCCAAGATGGGGAAGAATTTCTGAAGGAAGTGGTGAGGACACTTACTTGGGTTCAAAAATTGCAGCAGCTATGGTTAAAGGTTACCAGGGTAAATTACAAGCCAATAATGAGATCCTGGCGTGTGTGAAGCACTATGCTTTATATGGAGCTGCAGAAGCAGGAAGAGATTACAATACCACAGATATGAGCAAGGTAAGGATGTATAATGAATACTTCCCTCCGTACAAAGCAGCAGTAGATGCAGGCGCAGCAAGTGTTATGGCTTCTTTCAATGAAGTTGATGGCATTCCTGCAACCGGAAGTAAATGGTTAATGACCGACGTTCTTAGAAATCAATGGGGTTTCAAAGGTTTTGTAGTGACAGATTACACCGGGATTCCTGAAATGATTGCACATGGAATGGGCGATTTACAAACTGTTTCGGCTTTAGCAATGAATGCCGGGATCGATATGGATATGGTTGGTGAAGGATTTTTAGGCACGTTAAAAAAATCTTTAGCGGAAAAGAAAGTAAGCATTAATGAAATTAACAGGGCTTGTCGTTTAATTCTTCAGGCAAAATATAAATTGGGTCTATTTACAGATCCTTATAAATTCTTAAGTACAGAAAGAGCTGAGAAAGAAGTATTCAATGCAGAGAATCGTCAGGTTGCGCGTGAAATTTCTGCAGAAAGTTTCGTTCTATTAAAAAACGATAATAACATTTTACCACTTAAAAAAGCTGGGACAATTGGTTTGATAGGCCCATTGGCTGATAATACCGCAAATATGTACGGTACCTGGAGTGTTGCGGCTTTGTTCGATAAATCAGTAACCGTACTTCAAGGTTTGAAAAACGCCTTAGGCAACGATGCGAAAATCTTGACTGCTCGTGGCGCTAACTTCCTTGCAGATTCTACAATGGAACAGCGTTATGTAAATGTTCACAATCCAACTTACAAACGAGATCCACGTACAGAAGCTGAAATGATCAAAGAGGCTTTAAAAGTTGCCGAAAAATCTGATGTAATTATAGCCACAGTTGGTGAAGGTTCAGAATTTACTGGTGAAAGCAGCAGTGTTACCGATATCCAAATTCCGGAAACACAGAAAAACTTATTGAAAGCACTGGCTAAGACTGGCAAACCAGTTGTTTTGGTGTTATTTACTGGCCGTCCATTAGCTTTGAACTGGGAAAAGGAAAATCTCCCAGCTATTCTAAACGTATGGTTTCCTGGTAGCGAGGCAGGAAATTCAATTGCAGATGTGTTGTTTGGCAAAGTGAATCCATCCGGGAAATTGAGCACCACTTTCCCTCAAAACGTTGGTCAGGTGCCAATTTATTATGCACATAAAAACACCGGCCGTCCACTGGCTGAAGGCAAATGGTTCGAAAAATTCCGTTCAAATTATTTAGATGTGAGTAATGATCCATTATATCCATTTGGATACGGTTTGAGTTATACAACGTTCGATTATAGCGATATTAAATTAAGTTCAAATACCCTAACTAAAGGAAAATCAATTACCGCATCAGTAACCTTAAGTAACACAGGCAAGTATGATGGTAAAGAAGTGGTGCAATTATACACCAGAGATTTGGTAGGCAGTATCACACGCCCCGTGAAAGAATTGAAGGGTTTTCAAAAAGTAAGCTTAAAAGCTGGCGAAAGCAAAACCATTACATTCACGATTTCGGAAAGTGATCTTAAATTTTACAACTCAGATTTGAAATTTGTAGCTGAACCAGGGGATTTCCAGGTGTTTATCGGATCAAATTCAAGAGATGTAAAAACAGCACCATTCTCGTTAAAATAAAAATCCTTGTATGAGTAATCCAGCCCTGTACCATTGAAAAATGGTCAGGGTTTTTTATTTTTGTGCCATGAATAAAATATGCCTTACGCTTCTTTTATTACTGTTCGGATCAACATTATATGCTCAGGACTTGAAGAAATACGATCGTGGAAGCTTTATAAAAGGGAAAGATTCCATCAATTATAGAATCCTTTTCCCAGAGAACTTTAAACCAGGTCAAAAATATCCGGTTATATTCGTGCTGCATGGGCGTGGAGAGAGCGGAAGCGATAACGAAAAGCAACTTATTCATGGAGCTAAACTATTCTTAAGAGATGATATTCGTAAAAACTTTCCATCGATAGTTGTTTTTCCACAATGTACGGCAGATAGTTATTGGTCAAATGTGAACATTACCACAAAAGAAAATGGAAAACGAAATTTTAGTTTTGTAGAAGCTGGTCAACCAACCCAGGCTATGCATGCATTGAAAGGTATGATTAAAGATTTCCTCAAAAAGCCTTTCGTAGATAAAAAGCAGGTTTACGTTGGCGGGCTTTCTATGGGTGGAATGGGTACCTATGAGCTACTAAGAAGACAACGAAAAACATTTGCAGCGGCTTTTGCTATCTGCGGCGGGGATAATACCAATAACATCAAAAAATACCAGACCGTTCCACTTTGGATTTTTCACGGAGGCAAAGACGACATCGTTGACCCTGTGTTTTCAATAGCCATTGCCGAAAGGTTGAAAACAGTAGGAGCCGAAGTGAAGTTTACACTCTACCCAAATGATAATCATAACAGTTGGGATAGTGCTTTCGCAGAACCGGAGTTATTGCCATGGTTATTTAGCCATAAGAGGCGATAGTTGTTGCCATGGTTATTTAGCCATAAGAGGCGATAGTTGTTGGTATAAACCTCGCAGGTTTTAAAAACCTGCGAGGTTTGGGTGTTTTTATTCAGCCATATTATGATAAACCGCTTGCACGTCATCATCCTCTTCCAGCTTATCAATCAACTTTAATACGTCAGCGGCTTGCTCTTCAGTAACCTCATGATGAGATAATGCAATCCGCTCCAATTTCGAACTTTTCAATTCAATTCCTTTTTCCTCCAATGCTTTTTGTAAAGAACCGAAGTTTTCGAAAGCACCTTGGGCAACGGCAACATCAGTGCCATCTTCATCAGCCTCAACATAAAGCTCTTCTAAACCTGCATCAATTAATTCGAACTCTAATTCTTCCAAATCCAATCCTTCTGCCGGTGTAAAGCGAAAAACAGATTTGCGGTTAAAAACGAAATCCAATGATCCGGTTTTACCCAAAGAACCATCTGTTTTGTTGAAATAACTGCGAACATTGGCAACAGTACGATTGGTATTATCTGTAGCCGTTTCAATTAAAACGGCAACGCCGTGAGGAGCATAACCTTCGTAAACAATTTCCTCGTAATTGGCCATAGATTTATCAGAAGCACGTTTGATCGCCGCTTCTACCCTATCTTTTGGCATATTCACGGCCTTCGCATTTTGCATGGCCGTACGTAAGCGCGAGTTGGTTTCCGGATGAGGTCCGGATTCCTTCACTGCCATTACAATATCTTTTCCAATACGCGTAAACTGAACCGCCATTTTGGCCCAACGCTTAAATTTTCTTTCTTTTCTAAATTCGAATGCTCTTCCCATTTTAGTATCAAGTATTTGGTATCAGGTGTTTAGTGTTAATAGTATTTAGATTATGCGCCAAACCCTGTTTCTTAGTTATTAGTAGTTAGTATTTAGTATCAAGTATTAAGACTATGAGCTAAACCCTGTTTCGTTAGTAGTTAGTATTGAGACGCTGATCTAGCTTTTCAGCTTAGTCTTTTAGCTTTCAGCTTTGGCCTTTTAGCTTTTCTTCAAATTACTTAACATATCTTCCGTCATTTTCGCTAGATCAAACTCAGGTTTCCAACCCCAATCTTTAACTGCAAAACCATCATCAATAGATCGTGGCCAGCTATTGGCAATCTGCTGACGCGGATCATTGTCGGCGTAAGTTAAGGTAAAATCCGGAATATGTTTTCTAATTTCAGCCGCCAGTACTTCCGGAGTGAAGCTAATTCCACCAAAATTGTAACTGCTACGCACCGAGATTTGATTTGCAGGAGCATCCATCAGTTCGATGGTACCACGGATCGCATCATCCATATACATCATGGGTAATTCAGTTTCCGCATTTAAAAAGCTTTGATAACTGCCTTTTTTTAATGCATCATGAAAAATATGAATGGCATAATCGGTGGTTCCACCACCCGGGGCAGCCTTCCAGCTAATCAGACCTGGATAACGGATACTTCTCACGTCCAAACCGTACTTTTGGTTATAATATTCACACCAACGCTCACCAGCTAATTTACTAATGCCGTAAACAGTATTTGGATCCATTACGCAGAATTGCGACGTATTGTCTTTTGGTGAATTTGGTCCAAAAACAGCAATCGAACTTGGCCAGTAAACTTTTGCAACCTTGTACTCTAGCGCCAGATCTAAAACATTTAAAAGACCATTCATATTTAAATCCCAAGCCAGTTTGGGATTTTGCTCACCGGTTGCAGACAACAAAGCAGCTAAGAGGTAAACTTGTGTAGGTTTGTATTTTTTGAAGATGCCATTGATCATATCTTTATCCAACACATTTACAAACTCAAAAGGTGCAGAGTTTTTGATGTCATAGTCGGGGCGGCGAATATCGCAGGCAACCACATGGTCATCACCATATATCTTACGTAACATGGTAACCAACTCGGTACCGATCTGGCCATTTGAGCCTAAAACAATAATTTTTTCCTGCATATATTTTAAGAGAATGTGCAAAGGTAAAAAAATGAGACCAAATGGAACACAAAATATGAGAAGTAAACATCTGACTAAACAACTTTTGTTATGATGCGTTGATTAGCATACTAAATCCTTTTATCATTTTGAAGAAGCCTTCCTAAAGACCTTATAAATTTTATTTTAAATTCATAAGAAGAATTGATTGTAACTCAAAAGATAAAGCAGTAGATTTGGTAGAAAGAAATTTGAGGGGTTAACAAAAAGGCCAAGTAAAAGCAAACAAAATCAAAAAAAAGCTTTCAAAACAACCGTATGCTGGCATTTATTAGCAAAACCCAGATTTATATATGGTTAATGTAAATAGTACACGAAGTAAACAGGGCACAAAAACGAATAATAAACGCACCTGAGATAGAATTAGAGCGCTATTTAGAATAATTCTATTTAGTAACAATCGCATTGCGAATACTTATTTAAAGCTTTCATATTTGATTAATATGCCATTTTTTTTCTAATATTACTTATTCAACGCATAAATAACCAATATATAAAAATACAAAAACGATGCACAGAAGAGAAGCACTCAAAAACGTTGCATTTTTACTGGGAGGAGCCATCTCAGCGAGCACAATGGGCGTTCTATTTGAAAGTTTTACCCTCCCTGAAAATGAGAAAAATTTTGTTTCATTTTCGGTACAGGATCAGAAAATTTTCGCCGAATTTGCAGACATTATCGTCCCAACAACCAAATCATCAGCTGGCGCTAAAGCAGCAGGCTTAGGCAAATTTATTCCGATGATGATGCAGGATTGTTATCCGAAGGAAATGCAAACCTCATTCGCAAGAGGTTTTAAACAACTTCAGGATAAATCAATGCAAGATTTCAAAAAAAATTATGTTGCCTTAACCGTTCCCGAGCGCACCAAATTAATGGTTGATTTAAGGCTGATGTCTATCGCTGATAAAGAAAATAAATCAGAAGAAAACAAAGACCTGATTTACTTTTTTACCACAGCAAGAGATTTAACCCTACTAGGTTATTATTCTTCAGAAATTGGATGTACCAAAGCACGCGAATATGTTCTTGTTCCGGGACGATTTGATGGCAACACCAAGCTTAAACCTGGACAAAAATCCTGGGCAACCTAATTTCTAACCACAACGAACAAAACATCATGAATTTAAATACAAATTTAAAAGCAGAAAATACATACGATGCTATTGTAATAGGATCGGGAATTAGTGGCGGCTGGGCTGCAAAAGAACTTACAGAAAAAGGCTTACGGGTGTTAATGCTCGAAAGAGGTATGAACATCGAGCACATTACCGGATATGAAACGGCAATGAAAAGCCCATGGGAGTTTGAACACGCTGGAAAGTTAACCGAAGAGCAAAAACGTACCCACCCGGTACAAAAAAGGGATTATCCTTATAGCGAAGCCAATGAAAAATGGTGGGTAAATGATTTAGAATGTCCTTACACAGAAGATAAGCGTTTCGACTGGTATCGTGGTTTCCATGTAGGTGGTAAATCATTAATGTGGGGCCGTCAGAGTTACCGTTTAAGTGACGAGAATTTCGGAGACAACGCAAAAGATGGTCACGGGAGCGATTGGCCAGTCCGCTATAAAGAACTTTCGCCATGGTACGATTATGCAGAGCGATTTGCAGGCATCAGTGGTTCGAAAGAAAACTGGCCTACTTGCCCTGATGGCGAATTTTTGCCACCAATGGATTTGAACATTGTAGAGAAATCGGTAAAAGCACGTATCGAAGAGCATTATAAAAGAGAACGGATTATGATGATTGGTCGCGTGGCCAACTTAACCGTTCCGCACAAAGGCCGTGGAAACTGTCAATACCGTAACTTATGTAGCAGAGGTTGCCCGTTTGGTGCTTACTTCAGCACGCAATCTTCTACCCTGCCTGCTGCAATGGCCACTAAACGTTTAACGTTAAGACCATATTCCATAGTAAACCACATCATTTATGATAAGGATACTAAAAAAGCAAAAGGTGTAATGGTTATTGATGCAGAAACCAACAAAACAATGGAATTCTATGCGAAGATTATCTTTGTTAACGGTTCTACATTAGGTTCTACATTCATTTTATTAAATTCAACTTCAGATGCTCATCCAAACGGATTGGGTAATGGAAGCGGACAACTGGGTCACAACTTAATGGATCACCATTTCCGTTGCGGTGCCTCTGGTGACGCAGAAGGTTTTGATGACCGATACACTTATGGTCGCCGTGCAAACGGAATCTACATTCCTCGTTATCAAAACATCGGTAATGATAAACGTGATTATCTGCGTGGTTTTGGTTACCAGGGCGGTGCAAGCAGAGCAAATTGGCAAAGTGATGTTGCAGAATTATCTTTCGGTGCAGGTTTGAAAGAAAAAATGACAAAACCTGGAAAATGGACCATGGGATTAGGTGGTTTCGGAGAGATGTTGCCTTATTATGAGAACCACGTTTACATTGATAAAACCAAAAAAGATAAATGGGGACAGCCTGTATTGGCAATTGATTGCGAATACAAAGAGAACGAGAAGAAAATGCGTGTGGATATGATGAACGATGCCGCTGAAATGCTAGAAAAAGCAGGCATGAAAAACATCAAAACTTACGATGCAGGTTGCTATCCGGGTATGGCAATCCACGAAATGGGTACAGCTAGAATGGGGAACGATCCTAAAACTTCTGTGCTTAACAAATGGAACCAAATGCATGAGGTAAATAACGTATTTGTGACAGATGGCGCTTGTATGCCTTCAATCGCATGTCAAAACCCGTCATTAACTTTTATGGCTTTAACCGCTCGCGCTGCAGATTACGCAGTGAAAGAATTGAAGAAAAACAACATTTAAATAAATAGGTAAAGGGATAAGGTTTAAGGTACAGGCTTGTGAGTCCAAAGCCTTAAACCTTACACCTTACACCCTAAGCCTTTATGAAAAGAAAACTAAGAATGGGCATGATAGGAGGCGGTAAAGACGCCTTCATCGGCGCCGTACATCGCCTTGCAGCAAACATGGATGGTTTAATAGAACTATCTGCGGGCGCTTTAAGTGTAAACCCTGAGGTTGGGTACGAATCTGGTAAATTGTTATTCTTACCAGATAACAGAATCTACAATAACTACGAAGAAATGCTGAAGGCTGAAAGTGAATTGCCTGCAGATCAAAAAATAGATTTCGTTACCATAGTTACTCCAAATTTTGCGCACTTTGCCCCTGCAATGTTGGCGCTGGAACTTGGCTTCAATGTGGTAATTGAAAAACCAATGACGCTTACCCTGGATGAAGCTAAACAGCTTCATGCTAAAGTTGAAGAAACTGGCCTCACCCTTTGCCTTACTCATACTTATTCGGGTTACCCGATGGTAAAACAAGCTAAACAGATGGTTAGCGAAGGCGCAATTGGAGCAGTTAGAAAAATTATAGTGGAATACCCTCAAGGCTGGTTAAGTACATTATCAGAACGCGAAGGCAATGCCCAGGCCGCCTGGCGTACAGATCCATCGAAAACCGGTAAAAGCGGAAGCATGGGTGATATTGGTACGCACGCAGCACACCTGGCCGAATATATCTCAGGCTTAAAAATTTCCAAACTTTGTGCTGATCTAAATATTGTGGTTCCTGGAAGAGCAATAGATGATGATGGGAATGTGTTATTGAAATTCGATAACGGATCTAACGGTGTACTAATCGCATCGCAAATTGCAGCTGGCGAAGAAAACGCTTTGAAAATTAAAGTTTACGGTGAAAAAGGTGGCTTAGAATGGCACCAGATGGAGCCAAACACACTTTTAGTAAAGTGGAGCGATGCACCCGCTCAGATTTACAGAACCGGAAACGGCTATATGGGCAGTTTTGCAAAACACAATACCCGGACACCTGGAGGACACCCTGAAGGTTATCTGGAAGCTTTTGCCAACATCTATAAAAACTTCGCGCTTACGGTAAATGCTAAACTAAATAACGAAGAACCGACCGCCGAAATGCTGGATTTCCCAACCACTGAGGATGGCGTTCGTGGAATGGCATTTATTGAAAATGTAGTAAACTCCAGCCAATCAGACCAGAAATGGTGGGATTATAAAATCTAACAATCAGCATGACAACAATAAAAGGACCAGCGGTATTTTTAGCGCAGTTTATTAGCGATGAAGCACCCTTTAATTCATTGGATAACATTTGTAAATGGGCAGCTGATTTAGGTTTTAAAGGCATCCAGATGCCAACGCTTGATAAGCGGTTTATCGATTTACAAAAGGCTGCGGAGAGTAAAACCTATGCAGACGATCTGAAAGGCACCATTGCTTCTTACGGGTTGGAAATCACAGAACTTTCTACTCACCTGCAAGGCCAGTTGGTTGCCGTTCATCCTGCTTATGACGATTTATTCGACGCATTTGCACCAAAGGAAGTACATAAAAATCCAAAAGCCAGAACGGAATGGGCAGTACAACAAATGAAATATGCTGCAAAAGCATCTCAAAACCTAGGTTTAAATGCACATGCAACATTTAGTGGCTCGCTGCTTTGGCAATTTTTCCATCCATGGCCGCAGCGTCCTGCAGGTTTAGTGGAAGAAGGTTTTGCCGAACTCGGGAAACGCTGGATGCCTATCTTAAATGAATTCGACAACTGTGGCGTGGATGTTTGCTACGAAATCCATCCTGGCGAAGATTTATTTGATGGCGAAACTTATGAAATGTTCCTCGCAGCAGTTAACAATCACAATAGGGCATGCTTATTGTATGATCCATCACACTTTGTATTACAACAGTTGGATTATATTCAATACATCGATTTTTACCACGAAAGAATTAAAGCTTTCCACGTAAAAGATGCAGAATTCAATCCAACAGGTAAGCAAGGTACCTTTGGAGGCTACCAAAGTTGGGCCAATCGTGCAGGTAGATATCGTTCTCCAGGCGATGGTCAGGTAGATTTTAAAACCGTTTTTAGCAAATTGGCGCAATACGACTTTAAAGGCTGGGCAGTTATGGAATGGGAATGTTGCATTAAAAATCAGGAAGATGGTGCCCGTGAAGGTGCCGAGTTTATAAAAAATCACATCATTAAAGTAACCGACAAAGCATTTGATGACTTTGCAGCATCAGGTAGTGATAGCGCTTTCAACAAAAAAATATTAGGATTATAAGACTAACACACGAGCATATTAATATACATTTTCGATTTAACTCCCGGAATTGTACTTTAACATGCAAGTAAAAACAACACACACATGAAAAAAACATTATTAGGTTTAGGCGCTGTAGTAATTTTTATGGCCTCTTTTACCAAGGCAGATTTAGAGAAAGAGAAAACGATAGTAGCCACCGCTACCCTATCGAATCACGCTATGCAGATGAGTGCAGGCGAAAAATTAATTAACAAATCAGATTGCATTGGCTGCCACAACAAGGTGAACAAAATCATCGGTCCGTCATACGTGGATATTGCTAAAAAATATCCTGCAACAGAAAAAAACATCAATTACCTAGCAGACAAAATCATTAAAGGTGGTACAGGCGTTTGGGGTACCATGCCAATGTCTGCACACGCAACATTAAAACCTGCCGATGCCAAATTGATGGTAAAATATATTCTATCTCTTAAAAAGAAGTAACAAAACCGGAATCAAAACTTCAAAACATCCCAATGAAAACAGAGCAAGAAAATAAAACCACGAGTAACCGCCGTGACTTTATTAAAACCAGCGCTATTGCTGCAGCTGCATTTATGATCGTTCCTCGCCACGTATTGGGCGGACCAGGTTTTCTGGCGCCTAGCGATCGTTTACTTATTGCAGGTATCGGTGTTGGTGGAAAAGGACAGAGTGATATTGCCGGCTTCTCGAAAAGTGGCAAAGCAGATATCGCTTTCTTGTGCGATGTAGATGATCGTCGTGCAGCAGGTAGTGTAAAGGCATTTCCAAAAGCCAAATACTACAAAGATTACAGGGAAATGCTTGATAAAGAGCACAAAAATTTTGATGCTGTTTCCATTTCAACACCAGATCATAACCATGCCATCCAGGCGCTTGCCGCCATGCAGTTAGGCAAACATGTATATGTTCAGAAGCCGCTCACGCACGACATTTATGAAGCGCGTATTTTAACAGCTGCCGCAAAAAAATATAAAGTGGTCACCCAAATGGGCAATCAGGGAGCATCTAATAATGGTCCGCGCCAAATGAAAGAATGGTATGAAGCGGGTTTAATTGGTGATGTTCATACAGTTTACGCATGGACTAATCGTCCCGTTTGGCCTCAGGGTATTCCATGGCCAGATAAAAAGTCAGAGATACCAAAAGAATTAGATTGGAACCTTTGGTTAGGTACGGCACCAGAAAAAGATTATGTAGATAAACTTGTGCCATTTAACTGGCGCGGCTGGTGGGATTATGGAACAGGTGCATTAGGAGATATGGGTTGTCACTTAATTGAAGCCCCTTTTAGTGTGTTAAATTTAAAATACGCAAAAGAAGTAGAGGCCAGTGTTGGCTCTGTTTATGTTGATGAATTTAAACGCGGATATTTCCCTGAAAGTTGCCCTCCATCAAGTCATGTCACTTTAAAATTCCCTAAAACGGATAAAACCAAGGGTGAAGTAACCTTACATTGGATGGACGGTGGTATACAGCCGGAACGCCCGGCAGAATTAGAAGCTAATGAAACCTTTGGCGATGGTGGAAACGGTACTTTATTCATCGGAACAAAGGGAAAAATGATGTCTGAAACTTATAGTGCAAATCCAAAATTATTGCCGTTAAGCAGAAACAAAGACATTAACGTAAAAGAAAAATATGCCCGCGTAAAAGGCGGTGCTGACGGACACTATGCACAATGGGTTGAAGCTTCTATTGCAGGCTACGGCAAGCAGGAAGTAAGTTCTCCTTTTGAAATTGCAGGTCCGCTGACCGAAGCTTTATTAATGGCAAACCTGGCGATCAGAAGTTTCGACATTCAGAAAAATGTGAACGGAAAAGTGACTTATCCAGGCAGATATATGAAGATGCTTTGGGATAACGATAAGATGAAGATCACCAATTTTGATGAAGCCAACCAGTTCGTAAAACGCGAGTACCGTAAAGGCTGGAATGATTTAACTCTTTAATGAACATTCATCATTTGTGAGATACAAAGCAATCGCTTACACAAGGGATTGCTTTGCAACTCGCAATGATATGAACTTATAACACCATGAAAAAACTAATTCTTTCTACCTGCATTTTGTTGGCAGTAACACAAATAACAAAAGCTCAAAAGGGTTTTAAGCCTTTATTTGATGGCAAAACGACTATAGGCTGGCATACTTATAATAAAGCAAATGTAGGTAGCGGCTGGCAAGTTCAGGATGGTACTTTACACCTTGATCCTAAAACCAAAGGCACCGATGGTGGTGGCGACCTGGTAACTGATAAAGAATACGCAGATTTCCACCTAAAATACGATTGGAAAGTAGCACCAAAAGCCAATAGCGGTTTGATTTTTTATGTGCATGAAGATCCTAAATACCATGCTACCTATTCTACCGGATTAGAACAGCAGGTATTGGACAATGATGGTCACCCTGACGGAAAAATTACCAAACACCGTTCCGGCGATCTTTACGACCTAATTAAAAGTTCATCTGAACCTGTTAAGCCTGTTGGCGAATGGAACAAAGCAGAAATCATTAGTAAAAAAGGAAATTTAACTCTAATTTTAAATGGCGTTGAAGTAGTTAAAACTACCCTTTGGGATGAAAACTGGAAAAATTTAGTTGCAGGAAGCAAGTTCGCAAAGTGGGAAAACTGGGGAACTTACAAATCTGGTAAAATCGCATTGCAAGATCATGGCGATGAAGTTTGGTACAAAAACATCACTATAAAAGAATTATAAATTAAATAGAAATGTAGGAAGAGCAGTATAATGTGAATATTTTTGCGCTCCTCACATTTCTTTTTGCACTTTTAAATAATATGTGTAGGTTGGTTTAGATTTAATAATCCACCTCACAAGCCATATAACTACTGACCAAATGAATACCACTACCCGCTTTAAACTCTCCACCATGATGTTCCTCGAATTTTTTATCTGGGGATCATGGTTTGTTACCTTAGGAACATTTTTAGGAAATAACTTAAAAGCAACAGGATCTGAATCTGCGTCCGTTTTCGGCACCCAATCATGGGGAGCAATTATTGCTCCGTTTATTGTTGGTTTAATCGCTGATAGATATTTTAACGCCGAAAAAATATTAGGCGTTTTACACATTGTTGGTGCAATTCTAATGTATCAAATGTACAATGCAGCTAATGTAAGCGTGTTCTACCCTTATGTACTTGGCTATATGATTTTATTTATGCCAACCCTTGCATTGGTAAACTCTGTTTCATTTAATCAAATGCAGGATCCAGAAAAAGAGTTCTCTAAAATCCGTGTTTGGGGAACCATTGGTTGGATCATTGCAGGCTTACTGATTAGCTTCGTTTTCCATTGGGATTCACCAGAGGGTATTCAATCTGGCTTGTTACGAAGCACGTTTTTAATGGCGGGTATTGTTTCTTTAGCATTAGGACTCTTCAGTTTTACCCTTCCAAAAACGCCACCAAAAGTTTCATCAACTGAAAAAATCAAAGTTGGAGATTTAATTGGATTGGATGCACTTAAACTTCTGAAGGATAAAAATTTCGCGATCTTTTTTATCTCAGCGATCTTAATTTGTATTCCTTTAGCTTTTTATTACCAAAATGCTGGCCTCTTTTTGGCTGATATCAAAGTATCAAATCCTACAGGAAAAATGGCTATCGGCCAAATCTCCGAAGCTTTGTTCCTACTGGCTATCCCAGTTTTCTTTTCGAAATATGGGTTTAAGAAAACGATTCTGGTTGGTATGCTCGCATGGGCTCTGCGTTATGTCCTGTTCGCTTTCGGTAACGCTGGCGACTTAAGTTTCATGTTAATTATAGGAATCGCCTTGCATGGTGTTTGCTATGATTTCTTTTTCGTGTCAGGACAGATTTATACCAATTCAAAAGCTGGCGAGCGCTACAAAAGTTCTGCCCAAGGCTTAATTACCCTGGCAACTTATGGTGTAGGCATGCTGATAGGGTTTGAAGTTGCTGGTATGATTACTGATACTTATAAAGCTGCTAATGGAGCTGTAGACTGGAAAATGGTTTGGATTATCCCCGCAGGTATTGCTGCGGCGGTGTTTTTACTTTTCGCCGTTCTCTTTAATGATAAAACTAAATCTGAAATAGAAGCTAAAGCCCTTTAAGAAATGTCTTCAAACTTAAACAGAAGAAATGCATTAAAAAACATCATTGCCGGCACTGCCGCAATCGGTGTATCATCAGGTATTTCATCCTTTGCAATGGATAAACCAGCACAATCAACAGCACTTAAAGGTAACATCAACCATTCGGTTTGCCGGTGGTGTTTCAGCACGCTTGATGTAGACGCGTTATGTACAGAAGCAAAAAAAATTGGCATTAAAGGTATCGATCTTGTTGGGCCGAAAGACTGGCCTATTTTAAAAAAGCATGGTCTGCAATCTACTATGTGTAACGGTGCCGAAATTAACCTTGTTGATGGTTTCAATGACAAGAAGTTTCACGAACAGCTGATCAAAAACTATTCAGCTATGATTCCGCTGGTTGCTGCTGCCGGTTATAAAAACCTAATTTGCTTTAGCGGTAACAGACGCGGAAAAGACGATGAAACCGGATGGAATAATTGCGTGGAAGGGCTTAAACAATTAATGCCACTGGCAGAAAAACATGGTGTGGTATTGGTAATGGAATTACTCAACAGTAAAATAAACCATGCCGATTATCAATGTGATAAAACCGCATGGGGTGCTGAACTTTGCAAGCGTTTGGGATCTGAAAACTTCAAATTACTTTACGACATCTACCACATGCAAATCGATGAAGGCGATGTAATCCGTACGATAAAAGACAATCATCAATATATTGCACACTACCATACAGCTGGTGTTCCAGGCCGAAATGAGATTGATGAAACACAGGAATTATATTATCCTGCAATTATGAAGGCCATTTTGGAAACCGGCTTTAAAGGTTTCGTTGCACAAGAATTTATACCAAAAAATGCAGATAAAATTGGCTCGTTAAAAAAAGCTGTTGAAATCTGCGACATTTAATCAATTTACTATGTTATCAAGAAAAAGTTTTATTATCAACGGTTGCTTAGCTATAGCAACGTTACTTTTGGCTCCATCATTTGCTTGTGTAGCCCAGAAAAAAGCAGTTGGCATACAACTCTATTCATTAAGAACAGACCTGCCAAAGGATGTAAAAGGAACTATTGAAAAGGTTGCGAAAGCTGGCTTTACAGAAGTTGAAACGTATGGCTTTTCTATTAAAGATCAATTTTGGGGATTAACACCTGCTGAATTTAAAAAATTGCTTACTGCCAACGGACTTAAAGCAGTTAGTGGCCACTACGGCTTAGGTTCTTACATGGCAGATGGAAATACCGATGAATTAAAAGCGGCAATTGCTGCGGCAAAGGTATTAGGCAGCGAGTATGTTACCATTCCTTACCTTGACGCAAGCATTAGAAAAAATGCCGAAGATTACAAAAAAATTGCTGCAAAAATAAACGTTGCCGGCAAAATGTGTAAAGAAGCTGGTTTAAGATTAGCCTATCACAATCATGATTTCGAATTCCAAAAACAGGGAGAAACCACTGGATATCAAATTTTGTTAAACGAAACGGATAAAAAGCTGGTAGACTTTGAATTAGATTTGTACTGGGTAGTTCGCTCTGGAAATGATCCGATTAAATTATTTACAGATAATCCAGGACGTTTTACCATGTGGCATGTAAAAGATATGGACAAAACAAACCCTGCGCTAAATGCAGAAGTTGGAACAGGGAGTATCGACTGGAAACCTATTTTTGCTGATGCGAAATTATCAGGAATGAAACATTTCTTCGTTGAGCATGAAACCAATTACAAACCTAACCCAATGGAGTCGGTTGCAGCTAGTTGTGCTTACATCAAAGCAAATATTTTAAAATAGGTTTAACTCATCATTTGTATAGCGGCATCTCGACTATACCTATCTGATGATTAATGATAAAATTACTGGTCATAGCCCATAGGCTATGACCAGTTTTATTTTGGAATCAAGCCTGCTAATTCAGCTTTCCGGCAAGCACACAAGTACTTTTGAATCGCTTTGTATTTCCCTGTAAATCAAACACATCAAAGAGTACCACATAAATACCAATTGCAGCTTGCGCTCCATGATCATCCAAACCTCCCAGGTTAAGGTTCTTTTTGTAGCAATCGTTTGATTCTTAAGCAGCTTTCTCATCAATGTTGTATTTGAATCCGGAGGCTCAGAAAAATTTACGTCTAAAGTAGTCGCATTAATCACAGCAATACTTTGCAGGGTGGGCGGTGTGGTATCAGGCACGAGATCTTTAATAACGAACTCGACTACATACTTACAATAAACACCAGCGAATGTGGAGGTGCTGAAAGTAGCATCGTTAACACCGCCTTCCAGGTTGAATTTATTTCCACCGGCAATATCAGTAAACAGTTCCCATTTACCCAAGGCATCTCTGGTTACCTTAACCTTTGCATAAACAGTGCCTGCCTTGGGTCTGGTTTTCTTAGGTCCGGTAATAATTCTTGAGTTCGCTGTTCCGGTTTGTTTATATAAGTGAAATCCATCGGTGGCACCGGTCTCCCCTATCTGCAGAAAATATCCGTATAAGCGTCCTTTCAAATCTTCTTTATCGGGAATTTAATGAATGCGGACAAAGTTGGTTGATGTAGGGTTAAAATTAAGTTGCACCAAAAACTCCCAACTGGTACTTAAGCTCAATTGATTGGAGGTTGCTAAAGCAATAGTTTGCGATGCGACTCGCTGACCTTTGGAATGAAGTTGTTTTTGAGTATTAACCTGAAAATCATTCACATTACCTTTCCACATGGGATCTTGGGAGAAATCGCCATCGAAAAATGATTCGGTAACCTGGGAAAATGCAATTTTACATAATAACAATAGGGATATAAGCAGAATTTTCTTCATATTTGGACTTATATCAAATGTTTATAAAATATAATAATCAAAATCTAAAATGAAAGTAGCAGTAGTAGGTGCAACCGGTTTGGTGGGTACCGTAATGTTAAAAGTATTGGAGGAAAGAAATTTCCCTTTAACAGAATTAATTCCCGTAGCATCAGAAAAGAGTGTTGGTAAGGAAATTACTTTTAAGGGTAAGAAGTTTCCAATCGTTAGCATGGACACTGCAATTGGCATGAGACCAGATATTGCATTATTTTCTGCTGGTGGAAACACATCACTAGAGCATGCACCACGTTTTAAAGAAGCAGGCACTACGGTAATCGATAATTCATCAGCATGGAGAATGGATCCGGCCATTAAACTTATCGTTCCAGAAGTTAATGCACATGAGCTTTCTATTGATAATAAAATTATTGCCAACCCAAACTGTTCCACCATTCAAATGGTAGTAGTTTTGAAACCGTTACACGATAAATATAAAATTAAACGGGTTGTGGTTTCAACTTATCAATCGGTTACCGGTACAGGTGTTAAAGCAGTAGAACAACTGATGAATGAGCGTAATGGCATTCTTGATGGACCAAAAGCTTATGCTTACGAAATCGATTTGAACGTACTTCCTCATATCGATGTATTCATGGATAACGGATATACCAAGGAAGAAATGAAAATGGTTAAAGAAACCAACAAAATTATGAGTGATGACAACATTAAGGTTACGGCTACTACTGTTCGTATTCCAGTAATGGGAGGACACTCCGAATCTGTAAATATTGAGTTTGAAAATGATTTCGATTTAGCTGAAGTACGCAGCATTTTAGAAAAATCTCCAGGCATTATCGTTGTAGATGATGTAGCAAACCTAAAATACCCAATGCCCAAAGATGCACATGAGAAAGATGAAGTTTTTGTAGGTCGTATCCGTAGAGATGAATCGGCTCCTAAAGCACTAAACCTTTGGATTGTTGCCGATAACTTACGCAAAGGCGCTGCTACCAATGCTGTACAAATTGCAGAATACCTAATTCGAAAAGAATTAGTTTAAAATAAAATCTAAGCCCGTGCCAAAAGCATGGGCTTTTTTATGCGCGCTCTAAAATGAAAAATATTCCTCTTATCTTAATCTACTCCAGGCTACTCATTGGTTTTGGAATTATTACCCTGAGTACTTTTCATGTCACTAATTACGCTTTTTTTGCCATTAGCTTATTAACCATTGGTTTATTAACAGATGTATTCGATGGTATAATCGCAAGAAAATTAAACGTTTCTTCAGAAAAGCTCAGACGTTTAGATTCTGGCATTGACCAAGTGTTTTTCATATCCGTTGCCGTTGCCACCTACATTCAATGCCCAGATTTTTTCAAGCTGAATCTCGTGAAACTGATTATTCTATTCAGCGCAGAAGCATTGACCTATCTGGTTAGTTATATCAAGTTCAAAAAAGAAATCGCAACTCATTCCATCGGCGCCAAAATCTGGACGCTTATATTATTCGCAACATTGGTTGAAATCATGGTTCATTGTCAATCTGTGGTGCTATTTGAATTTTGCCTCTGGATTGGGCTATTAACGAGACTGGAAATTCTAGCTATTGTCATCATCCTGAAGAAATGGACCAATGATGTCCCTACAATTTACCACGCGACAAAGTTAAGACAGGGCAAAGAAATTAAACGCAACAAATTATTCAATAGATAAACCTGTAACGAAATTGAATGCATCATCTGCTGCATTCAAATAATTTTATCTTTGTTCCCCTTTAATAGGTTAGTTATGCAAATAAAATCGCCAATACTCTTCTTTCTAATTCTCGCCTCAAATTTTGTTTATGCTCAAAATAAAATCCAAAATCTGGAGAAGGCTTTCAATAATCTTCTGGCAGATGAACAAGCAAAACATGCGCTAACGTCACTTTGTGTATTGGATGCAAATACGGGAAAAATACTATTTGCAAAAAACGAGCAGATTGGGTTGGCAACCGCATCTACCTTAAAAACAATCACAGCCGCATCAGCCTTCAGCATTTTGGGTAAGGATTTTCAATATCAAACTTCACTGGGCTATTCTGGAAGTATTATGGCTGATGGAACACTCAAAGGAAACCTGATCATTACAGGCAGCGGTGATCCAACTCTGGGTTCCTGGCGTTATCAGAATAAAGAAAATGCTGTACTGTTACAATGGGTAGCAGCTATCAAAGCAGCAGGTATTAAGAAGATTGACGGCTCAATCATTGGAGATGACCGTATTTTTGGCACACAGACTACACCTGAAGGCTGGGTGTGGCAAGACATAGGAAATTACTATGGTGCCGGCACTTCTGGATTAGCATGGAGGGAAAACCAGTTTGACATCCATTTACGTCCTGGATCGAATACATCTGCGGCTGTTACGGTAGTGAAAACATCACCAGCTATGCCATATATTCAAATAAAAAACGAATTAAAAACAGGTGGATCAGGCACAGGCGACCGGACTTATGCTTTCCTTCCACCCTATGCAAACCTGGCGTATTTAAGAGGAACCTGGGGTATAGGCATTGCCAAATCCAGTATTTCTGTGGCTTTGCCAGATCCTGCCTTCGATTGTGCATATCGCTTACAGGATACGCTTAAAAGATTAGGCATTGAAACCAGCCAACAAGCCACAACAGCGCGATTAATGGAATTAAATAGTTTACCAATTCCGGCGATTACAAAAATCAACACAATCACCTCCCCAACGTTAAGTGAAATTACTTATTGGTTTCTCAAAAAAAGTGTTAACCTCTATGGCGAAACCTTATTAAAAACAATTGCCCTAAAGACAGGCAAAGCCGCAACCACTGCAAAAGGTGTCGAAACTGAAGTTAACTTATGGTCGGAAAAAGGCATTGATAAATCAGCATTGAATATTATAGATGGAAGCGGACTTTCACCAGGAAATAGAATCACCACATCAGCAATGGCCGGTATCCTATTTCAGATCCAGAAAGAGAGTTGGTTTGCAGATTTTTATAAGGCATTGCCCGACTACAATGGGATGAAAATAAAAAGTGGCACTATAAATGATGTTTCGGCATTCGCCGGATACCACACCGATACTGAGGGCAATAAATATATTATTGTGATTAATATTAACAATTACAGCGGAGGTGGAATTAACAAGAAATTATTCAGGGTACTCGATGAACTAAAATAAACTCAAAATAAAACGCTATGACACATTTTGTAAAAAACCTCCAAACAGTTGATGGTCTAATCTCAAACCTGTACAAAGACATTACCATTGCAGAAATGACAGAAAAAATTAATCATTATTTTGCATTACAGGGTTATAAAGTTACTGACCAACAATTCGGAAATCTGGTTCTAGAAAAAGGCAACAGGGTAATGAGAATTCTATTTGGAGCATTCGTATCTTACTATAAGTTTAGTGTAACCATGGCTCAAACTGCCAAAAATGAACTTACAGTAAACGTTTTTCAGCAGTCAAGCGGCATGTCCGGCGGTCTGATTGGCATGAAACAAATCAAAACTGAACTCACCAGACTGAATTTTGTTTTTTCACAGATTTAGTCAGAAGGCTTAACACATGATCAATTTTTTCTGAAGGTCATTTTAGCCATCCGACATCATGCCTAGTAAAGCATACTAATGATTATACTGTTGCTAAGATTTAGCCAATAAGTGCGCGTTTCCCTATCTTCAAAAAGACAGGGAAGCGTTTATCAATTTAGTGTTAGTCCACTATCCTTTATGATCAATCTTTCGATGAGCTGATCTGTAAATTTCGAAGAAGTCAACTGCTTTTCAACTGAATATTCTAAGTCTATAGCAAGTCAGAATTGCAAATGATGCGCTATTTGTAAAACCGGATATTCATTTAAGATGTTGATTTAATATGGATGTAAGAATTGAAAATTGGCAGGATAACCTAAAACAGCCAAAGCCGGAATATCACTTTGGCGACCATGTTCATGTAATAGATGAAGAATTTTACATGCCTCAGCTTGACAAACACAGGCAAATTTGGATTTATCTACCGAAAAGCTATAAAGACACTCAGAAGAAATATCCTGTTCTCTATATGCATGATGGGCAAAATTTATTTCATGCCAAACCCGCCAGACACGAAGAGTGGGCCGTTGACACGACTACAGATAATCTAATTCGTGAAGGCTTGAAAGAAACTATAATTGTGGGTATAGCACACGGCGAAATTGACAGATTAAACGAATATAATCCATATGATAGTGAAAATGGTAAAGGAGAAGGAAAAGCTTACGCAGAGTTCCTTGTTAAGACGCTTAAGCCTTTCATTGATCAGCAGTACCGCACATTGCCCGATGTTAATAACACTTCTATTGCAGGCAGTTCTATGGGCGGTCTGATTACTCTTTTTACAATAGCACAATACCCACAAACCTTCGGCTCAGCTGGAATATTTAGTCCAGCCTTGTGGTTAGCGCCGAAAATATACAATCATGTTAGTGAGAGATTAGCTGATTTACAAAACAGCAAAATATTCTTTGTTGCCGGTGATAAAGAAGGCGGTGAGATGATCGATAACATTAAAAAAGTCTACAAGCTATTAAATCCCGATGGTAAAAATGAAAATATCATTTTCGTTGAAAGTGAAGATGGAAAACACACCGAATGGTTCTGGCATAGGGAATTCGAATCATTCTATAGATTTCTAGCAGGATAAATCATTTTATAATTCAGTATTTTTCATCGCCATCAGTTTTCAACTGGTGGCATATTTGTAGCGAAAAACTATCCGAGCGGATTGAAGTCAGGCCCTGTGAAATGCAACCTGCTAGTTAGTTCGTCGCCATCTGTTTCAACAAGTGGCATATTAGAAGCACAAATTCTAATCGTGTTGACTGAAGTCAAGCCCTATGAAACGCAACCTGCCAACCAATTCACTGCCATCAATTTCAACTGATGGAAACCAAGAAACAATCACTTTTCTGAATGGATTAATTCAGGCCATATCAATAAATTTAAAAGACAAATTGCTAGAAATTACGATCGTAACATTAACCCTAAAAACGCTTTATTTATTTAAAAAATATACTAACTTTGAAGTTAGGCTTAGTAATTGTACTTTGTACACTAAGCAGGTTAAAAATCAACAAAAAATCAAATAAAAATGAGCATAATCGTTAATGTCCATGCCAGACAAATCCTTGATTCGAGGGGCAATCCAACAGTAGAAGTAGAAGTAGTTACAGAAGCAGGCGCTTTTGGCCGTGCAGCTGTACCAAGCGGTGCATCTACTGGGCAATATGAGGCTGTTGAATTACGTGATGGTGATAAATCTACATACTTAGGTAAAGGTGTTTTGAAAGCAGTAGAAAATGTAAATACCAAAATTGCAGATGCATTAAGAGGTATTGATGTTTTCGAACAAAATACTATTGATAAATTAATGTTAGAACTTGATGGTACCGAAAACAAAGGGAACTTAGGTGCTAATGCAATTTTAGGCGTTTCTTTGGCGGTTGCTAAAGCTGCTGCTGATGAAATTGGACAGCCTTTGTATCGTTATATCGGTGGTGTAAACGCTAATACTTTACCAATTCCAATGATGAATATCATCAACGGTGGTTCACATTCTGATGCTCCAATCGCATTTCAGGAATTTATGATTATGCCAGTTGGTGCACCTTCTTTCTCTGAAGCTTTACGTTGGGGAACGGAAGTTTTCCATAGTTTAAAGAAAATTCTTCACGATAGAGGTTTATCTACTGCAGTAGGTGATGAAGGTGGTTTCGCTCCTACTTTCGATGGTACTGAAGATGCAATTGAAACTGTTTTAAAGGCAATTGAAACTGCTGGTTACCAGCCAGGTTCTCAAATCTGCTTAGCTTTAGATTGTGCTTCTTCTGAGTTTTACAAAGATGGCAAATACGACTATACTAAATTTGAAGGTGCTACCGGAGTGATTCGTTCTAGCGAAGAGCAAGCGCAGTACTTAGCTGACCTTTCTGCAAAATATCCAATCATTTCTATTGAAGATGGTATGGACGAAAACGACTGGACTGGCTGGAAAAGTTTAACTGATAAAGTTGGTGATCATGTTCAATTAGTTGGTGATGATTTATTCGTAACTAACGTTACGCGTCTACAACGTGGTATTGACGAAGCTACGGCTAACTCAATCCTGGTAAAAGTTAATCAGATTGGTTCTTTAACTGAAACAATCAACGCAGTAACTTTAGCTCAGAATAATGGCTATACCTCTGTAATGAGTCACCGTTCTGGTGAAACTGAAGATGTTACCATTGCTGACTTAGCTGTTGCTTTAAACTGTGGTCAGATCAAAACTGGTTCTGCATCTCGTTCAGATAGAATAGCAAAATACAATCAATTATTACGTATTGAAGAAGAATTAGGCGAAAATGCTCGCTTCATTGGTTCAAAATTCAAATACGCAAAAAAATAATTACGCTATTAGGGTTAATCCTAATGAGATCGCACTAACGAGTTGAGAAACTTATTTGTGAAACATCCGGAGATTTTAAATCTTCGGATGTTTTTATTTACATTTACTTCATCTAAAGTTACCAGGCAGTTATACAACCAGTTCAACGAAAGAAACAGGGTTTTAAAGATTGCGCTATGACTTGAGATGATGACCTTTGTAAAAGCATATGAAACGTTTAATAGACCTTTTCCGTAACAAGTATTTTCTGGCAACTGTTGCATTTGCCATGTGGATGTTGTTCTTCGATAAAAACGATATGATGTCGCAGTACGAATACCGCAGTCAGGCAAATAAATTGCAGGAAGAAAAGGAATATTTCGAGAAAGAAACCGCCCAGGTTAAGAAAGATCTAAACGAACTCAATACCAACTTAAATACCGCTGAAAAGTTTGCCCGTGAAAAATACTTCATGAAAAAAGATAACGAAGATGTTTTCGTAATTATTCATGAGGAAAAGAAAGACTAACCTTGGATTTAGGTTTAATTTGATTAGCAGATCTCAATCAATGTAAAAGTTAACAATCACTTCATATCTCAATAGTCGAACTTTGGGAGCGATAGCTTAAATTTAACGGCTATAATGCGGAGCATAAAAATAAAAGCGACCACTGACAGCTTGGCTACTACACTTTCTACGTTAATGTAAATCAATAAAAAGTAAAGCAAACCACCTGCGATGCAAGCAGTAGCATAAATTTCCCTGCGAAACACCAAGGGAATGGTGTTGAGTAAAGTATCTCTGATAATCCCACCAAAGCAGCCTGTAATTGTGCCAAGTGCTATACAGATTCCAGGATTTAAGCCAAATGCAATCCCTTTAAGTATTCCCACCATCGTAAATAATCCAAGCCCTAAACTATCAAACAAAAAAAGCGTAATTTTCATTTTCTGCACATGGGTTTTAAAAAACATAGTCGCCACTGCCGTAAATAGAATGATCAGACAGGTTTGCATATCCCGCATCCAGGCAACAGGCGTATCACCAATAAGCAAATCACGGACTGTTCCTCCACCAATGGCCGTTACGAATGCAATGATCAGTACACCGAAGGGATCCAGCTTACGCTGCATTGCATTGAAGGTGCCCGATATTGCAAAAGCAATAGTTCCTATAACCTCAATGATTTCTGAAGTCGAAATATTATAATTCTCCATTGCGCTTCCGTAAAAACCATTCAATGCTTAATAGCACCAGAATACACCCGAATAACCACTTCATATTAATTAGCTCATCAAATTTCCGGTCCTCATAACTGATCGTCTTGATGTTCTCGTTTTTAAGCACCTCGTCGGCAATTTTGAGTAAATCAGCAGGCATAAAAAGCTTTCCATTACTCTGTTTCGCAATTGTATTTAACAATTGGTGGTTTGCGGTAGTCTGCTGATATTCTGCAATCATGCTATTCACATAAAAACTTCCAGAAGCCGTCAATTTCTTTCCACTCACAGCAGTATTAGCTACGTAAGAATAATTGCCAGCAACCATGGATCCCGCATCAAGCTGATAGGCGTTGCCGGTTTTAGAAAATGTATAGTTAAATACCTTTCCAGCTTCATTTTTAACCTGCAAATTTACCTCGGGTTCGTTCACCGCCTGATAACTATCGTTGTAAAGTGTTGCATTAAATTGAACCGCCTCATTCTCATCATAGGCAGATTTTGAAGTAAATACTTTAAATTTCCTCTTGTCATCCTTAACAGAAAGATATTGGACAGTTTTCGAAATTAAATCATTTAAGCTAGAGTGGTCAATTTCATTTTTAGCTTCAGATAATTTCCAACGCCAAAGTCCTTCACCCATTAAATAGCCTGCCTTTAAACCATTTTCATTTGTAAAAAACAACAATGGCTGCGTTGTGCTCACCCTTCCAATACGTTGATTAAAAACCGGTGTTACGTTTGATTTTATCGTAAATCTGCCGAACGGAGAAATTAATGGATCAAATGAAGAAAAGGTCTTTTTATCTTCATCCGTTAAGTTAAAACTGGTAAAACCATTTGCAATTTCTGGATAAATCTCCTGAACAGAGCCATCAGACGAGCTGATATTGATCTGGTTCTGAATCTTATTGAAGGTATTTATTCCACTTTGTGCGCCCAAAATATACCAAATAGGTTTCTTCAGCGCACTTACCTTTTGGAGAAAAGAACCAGATATATTTAGAGCATCTGGCAGTTGATACAAAACAATAAGATCGTATTTTGAAAGATCTATAGTATTCAAATCATCGGCCAATACAAGCTTAGCTTCATAATGTTTGTTAATTGTTATCGCCTCCTTTAACACGCTCAAATCTGGATGTGGGGAAACGGCAGCAAGCAGGACCTTTTGCCTACCATCAATTACCTCCACATAAAATGTTTGTGAGTTATTTTTTGCTGTAATTTCGTTTGCCAGTACACCAACTTGAACAGTATATTTTTGAACCCCGATTTTACCTGCATGCAACTTAATGGGTATCGTCTTTACAAAAGAACTTCCATTAATCTCAACCGACTGCTGCGAAACTTTTGCTCCATTCTGAGTGACCGTTAACATGGTATTTTCACGTTCACTTTGAAACGCCTGAACCTGAACTTCTACTGTAAAATCATCATCGAGATAAACGATGTTGTTGTAGTTTACATTTGCAATCAATGCATCCCGTTTCAGCACACTATCACCTAGCGCAATGGCGTAAACGGGTGAGTTTATCTGGTTGATGCTGTAAAGCGGATTTCCTCCACTATTAAAAATTCCATCTGTTGAGAGAATCACCGCACCAACATTTCTGTTTGTATATTCATCCCTGATTTTTTGAAAAAAACCAGAGGCATTGGTTAACTTTCCCTGATTCTTAAAATCGAAGCCCGAAGCTATCGTGTCTCCAAAATTATAAACTTTTACATCGAACTTCTCTGATAGCCTTGTTTCTAAAGTTCTAAGTTGTTCCTCATAAAGCTTTTGATTAAAACCTGCAGCCTTGATTTGTCCCACTGAAAGTGAGTTGTCTTGACCAATGATGATTACGGGTTTGTCGAGTGTATAGTTGAGCGTCTTTATTAGTGGCGCAAACAATAGCCAGGCAATGCCCGTCACCGCAACTATTCTTATTACCGTTAGACTATAGAGAAGCTTTTTGTCAAGATTTTTATTTCTGCTATAAAGCAACACTGAGTATAAAGCACCGAGTGCTAGACAAGCTAGAAAATACAAAATAGAAGTACCAGCAAAAAAGCTATTCATATTTTATAAAGATGCTAATTTTGTGATTAACCGCAAAGAAATGCTTAGGTTAGATTTTTGACAGGAAAACACATAGCGTTAGACCCAGATATACACAAACTAGATCCCAATATTTAGTAAAATAATGTTGATATTCCTTGAACTCGGCCAATCTATAAATCATCCGCTTTTCTAAATGATCAGTTATAGCCAACACAATTTATGAAACTACTATGCTTAACGCTTATATTATCACTTAGTATGATAGCCAACGCACAAAATAATTTCAAGGCATCTCACGTCAAATTTGAGCGGGTTGCACAAGCATACAACGAGAAATGGACAAGTCTGGATAAATCATTGAAGAAAGAAAGGTTTAACAATAACTTCTCCATGCTGATTAATGCTTACAAAGCAGAGGGAAAGCTGGAAGTTTGGCTAAAAAGCAAATCAACCAGCGCTTATTCATTATTTAGAACTTACGATTTTTGTGCACATTCCGGCACATTAGGCCCGAAGGTAGTAGAGGGCGACAAACAAACACCTGAGGGATTTTACTACATCAACGTTTTCAATCCGATGAGTAATTTTCATCTGTCGCTAGGCGTGAATTATCCAAACGCTGTAGATTATACCCGAACCGGAAAAGATAGAAAACCTGGAAGTGATATCTATATCCATGGAAATTGCATAACGGTTGGCTGTATTCCATTAACAGATGATAAAATTAAAGAAGTATACATTTTAGCCGTAGAAGCCAGAAATTTTGGTCAGGAAAGGATTCCAGTTAACATCTATCCGTTCAGAATGACTGATGCAAATATGAAAAAATACATCGCTCTATTCGCTACACAGGCCAGTTTTTGGAAATCGTTGCAGCCAGGGTATTTAGCTTTTGAAAAGAATAGAAATCAAGCGAAAATTACTGAGGTTAAAGGAAAATATGTTGTAAAATAGTAAAGGTTGGAAGCTCAAATGTTCTGCTCCCAAAACATCTAAACCTCCAACCTTTCAATCTTTTAGCCTCCTTATAGCATTCCGCCGCAAACAGATAGTGTTTGCCCGGTAACATAAGCACTCATATCAGAGGCTAGAAATACGCAAACATTTGCAATATCTTCAGTTTCACCTGCACGTTTTAATGGAATATCTTTTTCCCAACCGGCAACGACTGCAGGATCTAAAACTTCAGTCATTTCAGTACGGATAAAACCTGGTGCAACTACATTGGCACGGATGTTTCTTGAACCTAATTCCTTCGCCACAGACTTAGTAAAGCCAATAATACCAGCTTTAGATGCTGCATAATTCGCCTGACCAGCGTTACCAGTAACGCCTACAACAGAACTCATGTTAATGAAAACACCTTTACGGGCCTTCATCATCACTTTAGATGCTGCTTTAGTAACGTTGAAAATTGATTTTAGATTAATATTGATTACATCATCCCAATTTTCTTCACTCATGCGCATTAACAAACCATCTTTGGTAATACCAGCATTATTAACAACGATGTCAATGCTTCCAAATTCAGCGACAACATCAGCAATCAATTGTTCAGCCTGATCGAACTTCGATGCATCAGATCTGTAGCCTTTAACTTTTGTACCAAAGCTTTGTAATTCTTGTTCTAAGGCTTCACCTTTTTCTACTGATGATAAGTATGTAAAAGCAACATTTGCACCTTGCTCCGCAAATTTTTCAGCTATTTTACGGCCAATACCTTTCGATGCACCTGTAATTAATGCCGTTTTTCCTTCTAGTAATTTCATTTATGAAATGTTGTAAAGTTGAAATATTTTAATGTTGTAAAGTTAATACTTAAAACCAAATTGACTAATGACTTTCTAAGTCGCGCTACAAACTAATTGCTGGTTCCTGCTGGCTTAAACAATGAAAGCTTCCCAATCCCCAAATAATATCAACTGAATTGATGCCAATCACCTTCCGATCAGGGAAACAATCCTGTATAATGTCTAAAGCTTTCTGATCATTAACATCATCAAATACTGGAACAATCACGGCAGCATTTGAAATATAAAAGTTTGCATAAGAGGCTGGCAAACGCGTATCTTCAAAAATTACTGGTGATGGCATGGGCAATTCTACAATATTTAATTTGCGACCATCTTTCAAAGTCATTGTCTTCAAAGCTTCCAGATTCTCTTGCAATAACAGGTAATTTTCATCCAATGGATTACTTTCTACTACAGTCAAAACTGTATCCTCATTTACAAAACGCGTGATATCGTCAATGTGCCCATCGGTATCGTCGCCAACAATGCCATCTCCGAGCCATAGCACTTGTTCCTGACCATAATATTCAAGTAAATATTGCTCAATCTGCGCTTTTGTTAAATGTGGATTGCGATTTTCGTTCAACAAACAAGCTGTGGTGGTTAAAACCGCTCCGGCGCCATTAAATTCTACCGAACCTCCTTCCATCACAATATCTGGATTGAATAGCGGTAGGTTAAAGTGCTTTGCGATTTTTGTGGGCACTACATCATCCAGGTCAAATGGTGGGTATTTTCCGCCCCAGGCATTGTAACCCCAATCCACCACCGCTTTTTCATTTCCTTTTAACAAAAACGCAGGTCCGTGGTCGCGGCACCAGGCATCATTAGTTTCATTAAAATAGAATTCAATCTGATTTAAATCTGCACCTACCTTTGTTAATTCAGAAATAGCAAAAGCTTTCATTTCTTCATTCTTAACATTGATTCGCACTTTTTCACCTTCTGCAACAGCCTTGATAAACTGGCAATATGGCGCATAAATGGTTTCAATTTTACCAGGCCAACTTTCCTCTTTATGCGGCCAGCTTAACCAGGTTGCCTCATGTTTAACCCACTCGGGAGGGAAAGCATAACCTTGTTTTTTCGGTGAATAATCGAATTGATTGATATTTAAATCTTTTTTTGGAGGGAAATTTGACATTTCGTGTAGTCTTTAAATTTAAAGATGTCATATTGAGCTTATCGAAATGTTAGGTTCTTCGACAGGCTCAGTATGACACCCATTTATGGTTTCGCTTTAAGCTTTACTCTTTAACCTTTCTGCTTAATCCCCGTCAATATATCTTTTGGTAATTGGCTGATAAGAGTCAATTCTCCTGTCTCTTAGAAATGGCCAATGTTTACGCATGAAGTCGCTTTGATCAAGATCTAACTCCACTACTTGTGTTTCTTCCTGATCATGCGATGCCAAATAAAGTAATTTACCTTGTGCATTTGTAGCAAAACTTCCGCCCCAGAATTTCATTGCGCCATCTTGTTCAAATCCAACTCTGTTTACACTCACCACAGGTACGCCATTGGCTACCGAATGAGCACGTTGAATAGTCTGCCACGCATTATATTGATCTTGATTTGTCTCCTCATCCTGAGTAGTATCCCAGCCAATAGCTGTTGGATAGAACATAATATCTGCGCCCATCAATGCGGTAATGCGCGATGCTTCCGGGTACCATTGATCCCAACAGATCAGGATTCCGATTTTAGCAAACTTGGTTTCAAAAACTTTATAGCCTAAATCGCCTGGCGTAAAATAGAACTTCTCATAATACGCGGGATCATCAGGAATATGCATTTTCCGATATTTCCCCAAATACGACCCATCTGCATCCAAAACTGCCGTTGTATTGTGGTATAAACCTTCGGCACGTTTCTCAAACAGGGAAGCAATAATGACGACACCCAATTCTTTCGCTACCACCTGTAAAGCATCAGTCGATGGGCCGGGAATAGCTTCAGCCAAATCGAAGTTGTCATAATCTTCCACATCGCAAAAATAAAGAGAGGTGAAAAGCTCCTGCAAGCACACAATCTGAGCACCTTTTGCAGCTGCTTCTCTAACCTTTGCGATTGCTTTGTCTAAATTTTCTTGCTTATCTTTAGTACAACTCATCTGTACCAAGCCAACGTTTACTTTCTTCATGTATGTAAATGAGTTAGTGAATGATAGAATGATAGAATGTTTCGCTTATGCTTCATTCACGCATTCAAAATTCATTCATTCAAAATTTTCGTCAAAGTTACTATTTTGTTTAAAAGTAGAACGGCATAATAATGTAATTGTTTTTCATAAAAAGCACAGGCAGTGGTTCTTGTTGAGGTTTGCCGGGCTATTCGTTAATAGCTATTGCTATGCTTCGATAATCCTGAGATGAGCAATAGGCTGCCACTGCTATCCCGTTTAGATGGGAAAGATATGTGCTGCTATCTGTGGTTGCAGAGTCGCATAAAAACTTTGATTCTAAGCTGATGAAATTTCCCTTCCGTGCAGGTCTACTAAATTTCGTAAGTTGGCTTATGCCTCTATATCTTCCCGATATTCTTGCTGTAATTCGAACAAACACCTGGCACACAGGCAACCGTCATACAATTCTGAAATGTATTGAACTTCATTTATGCTGAGCTGAACAACGCTACATTGACACTTGGTATAGGAATTTGCCTTGCATTCGATAGCAGTTCCACATCTTTCGCAAGGAATAATTTCGTGTTTGCTATGTTTCAAGGTTAAAGGCATAAGGGTAAAAAGGTTGGAGGTTTTTAAACCTTTTGCATTACAAAAATATGAACAAAAAATAAGGTTTTGAGCGTTTGCCCAAAACCTTACGTAATTTTGAATATGTTTCTTCAAGTTTGAAGAAAAAAAAAGATTGCTTCGGCAGGCTGTAAACCTAGTCTCACAATGACAACAAGATATCAGCTTTTCGCTTCGGTCTTTATGCTTTCACCTTTCTACTTAACCTGAACAGCTAATGCAGCCTTCTTCCATTGAACAAACTGGTCCGTCAACAATTTCTTCTGCAACCTGGTCTTGACTCATTTCTGCTGGAATTACTGCTTCAATGGCTTTACCACCCTGGTTCTCTACCGTAAATTTAACTGCTTGTGATGCTGCTTGTGTACGTAAATAGTACATACCGGTTTTCAATCCTTTCTCCCATGCATAGAAGTGCATTGAAGTTAATTTTGAGGTATTTGGTGCATTAACAAATAAGTTCAATGATTGCGACTGACAGATATAAGCACCACGATCGGCAGCCATATCGATGATGTTACGCATCTTAATTTCCCAAACTGTTTTATACAATTCTTTAATATAATCTGGAATCGAAGGAATGGCCTGAATAGAACCGTTAGCCAATATGATTTGATTTTTCATATCGTTGTTCCATAACCCTAGCGCTACCAAATCCTTTAATAGGTGTTTATTTACTACCACAAATTCTCCACTTAGTACACGACGTGTGTAGATATTGGAAGTATATGGCTCGAAACACTCATTGTTACCTAAAATTTGTGAAGTAGATGCAGTTGGCATCGGAGCAACTAATAAAGAGTTGTAAACACCATCTTTTACTACTTTCTCACGCAATTCTTCCCAGTTCCATCTTCCGCTATCAGGCGTTACGTTCCATAAATCAAACTGGAACTGACCTTTAGATAAAGGAGAACCTTTGAAAGTTTGGTAAGGACCATTCTTCACCGCTAAATCGTGAGAGGCTGTCATCGACGCGAAGTAAATCGTTTCGAAAATGTCTTTATTTAAACGTTTTGCCTCATCACTCTCGAAAGGTAAGCGTAATAAAATAAAGGCATCAGCTAAACCTTGAACACCTAACCCAACCGGACGGTGACGCATGTTTGAATTTTCTGCCTCTTGAACCGGATAGTAATTGTGATCGATAATCTTGTTCAGGTTCAAAGTAGCCTGATAAGTTACATCGTATAATTTATCATGATCAAACTGACCATTAATTACAAATCTAGGTAATGCCAATGATGCTAAGTTACAAACCGCAACTTCATCTTTAGACGT
Source organism: Bacteroidota bacterium (assembly GCA_037032985.1). GTDB lineage: Bacteria > Bacteroidota > Bacteroidia > Sphingobacteriales > Sphingobacteriaceae > Pedobacter. The sequence continues at coordinate 35,301 of JAZBLB010000008.1, read as the reverse complement.
ATATTCGATAATTTCGGTACAAAGGTTCGAGCTTTTAATCGTACCTAAATTCTGTTGGTTAGATTTGCTGTTTGCAGCATCTTTAAACAACATATAAGGCGTTCCGGTTTCAATTTGTGAATCTAAAATTGCAAACCAAAGTTCTTGTGCTTTAATGGTTCTTCTACCGCGTCCTTCTGCTTCATACTTAGCGTATAATGCTTCGAATTCTTTACCAAAGCAATCCGCCAAACCTGGAGCCTCATGTGGGCAGAATAATGTCCATTCGCCATTGTCTTTAACACGTTGCATAAACAAATCGTTTATCCAAAGCGCATAGAACAAATCACGTGCACGCATCTCTTCTTTACCATGGTTTTTACGTAAATCCAGGAACTCGAAAACATCTGCATGCCAAGGCTCTAAATAAATGGCGAAAGCACCCTTACGTTTACCTCCACCCTGATCTACATAACGGGCAGTATCATTGAATACGCGTAACATTGGAATAATTCCATTACTCGTACCATTCGTTCCACCGATATAAGAACCTGTGGCGCGGATATTATGAATACTTAATCCAATCCCACCAGCACTTTGAGAAATCTTCGCCGTTTGTTTTAATGTATCATAAATTCCATCGATACTATCATCTTGCATGGTAAGCAAGAAGCATGATGACATTTGCGGTTTTGGTGTTGCTGCGTTGAATAATGTTGGCGTAGCATGTGTAAACCAACGCTCACTCATTAAATTATATGTTTTGATTGCACTTTCGATATCCTCTTTGTGAATACCAACAGATACACGCATAAACAAATGCTGTGGACGTTCTACAATCTGACCGTTTACTTTTAAAAGGTAAGATTTTTCTAAAGTTTTGAAACCGAAATAGTCGAAACCAAAATCCCGGTCGTAAATGATAGAACTGTCTAAAATGTCTTTATTTTTCTCGATGATCTCGAAAACGTCATCAGCAATAAGTGGTGCAGCCTTTTGCGCTTTTGGATCGAAATATTCGTACAACATTTTCATTGTACCTGAGAATGATTTCGTGGTGTTTTTATGCAAGTTAGAAACCGCAATTCGCGATGCCAACAAAGCATAATCAGGGTGTTTTGTGGTTAACGATGCAGCTGTTTCAGCAGCAAGATTATCTAACTCTGATGTGGTTACGCCATCATATAAGCCTTCAATCACCTTTTTTGCAACATCAATTGGATCTACAAGATCTGAGTTTAGACTGTAGCACAACTTTTGAATACGAGCTGTGATTTTATCAAATTGCACCGGCTCTTTGCGGCCATCTCTTTTTAGTACAAACATATGTTATGAGATTCTAATTTTGTTAATGTATTGAAACAGTAGGTTTTGAATAAGAGAACAATGACTCACCCACCCTAACTAATTCATAATATTTGTTATTTTCAGAGTGAAGAAAGAACATTGGATCCAATCTATCACTCGCTATTCAAGTTTCTTTCTAAAAGTCTTCGTCTAATGAAAATGCCTGTTTATTATTATCAGCAGATGTTAATACACCACTTTTCTGATAATCACCTACACGTTTCTCAAAGAAATTGGTTTTCCCTTGCAGGGAGATCATTTCCATAAAATCGAAAGGATTGGTTGCATTGTATATTTTTGTATAACCCAGTTCTTGTAACCATCTGTCGGCTACGAATTCGATATACTGGCTCATTAGTTTTGCATTCATACCAATTAAGGCAACTGGCAATGCATCTGTAATGAATTCTTTTTCAATCTCTACTGCATCACTGATGATTCCGTGTACTTGTTCTTCACTTAGTTTGTTGCTCAACATGCTGTACAATAAACAGGCAAACTCACAGTGAGAACCTTCGTCTCTAGAAATTAACTCATTACTAAAAGTTAATCCCGGCATTAAACCACGTTTTTTTAACCAGAAAATAGAGCAAAAACTTCCGCTGAAGAAAATACCTTCAACTGCAGCAAATGCTACTAATCTTTCTGCAAAAGTTCCGTTTTCTATCCAGCGAAGTGCCCATTCTGCTTTTCTTTTTACTGCAGGAACAGTGTCGATGGCATGGAATAAGCGATCTTTTTCTTCTGGATCTTTGATGTAGGTATCAATTAATAATGCATAAGTTTCAGCATGAATGTTTTCCATCATAATCTGGAAACCATAGAAACAACGTGCTTCTGGCAGCTGCACTTCGCTCATAAAGTTTACGGCAAGGTTTTCATTTACGATACCATCGCTAGCAGAAAAGAATGCAAGGATGTGAGAGATAAAATGTCTTTCTCCATCATTTAAATTATCCCAGTGTTTTTGATCGTCAGAAAGATCAATCTCTTCTGCAGTCCAGAAACTGGCTTCGGTTTTTTTATACATTTCCCAAATTGCCGGATACTTAATCGGCAATAGCACGAATCTATCTTTGTTTTCTTGTAGCAATAATTCCTGTTCCATAGCTGAAATTTAATGTTTTCCATGTAATCAGAGCCGACATAAGCATCCATCCGCCAATTTTATATGGTGATTATAATGTCTTTTATCAAAACGCTGTTGTGAAAGTGCTAACTCTTTACCTGACAAACAACTGAGTTTTTAGCTAGGAAAATTTAAATTCGTAATCAGAGAGATATACCTGTAAATTACTAAAAACTAAGCTTTTGTATTTGTTTTCAAGTGCAAGAAGTTAAAGAACTTTGTAGCAACAAATATAGATACGGAAGGCTTGTTTTGTGAATCAAAGTTGTTAACACTACCTTGATTTTCGTGGATAAACCTATCAGCTAAATATCATTTTCAGGCGAAAAAAAAGCTAATTGTTTAGTTTCAAGGGTTTAGTAAACAAAAATGAGTGTTAATAACTTAAATTTATCGTACTAAACAGGGCAAAAAAGAGATTTATTCGAGGGTGTAACTTAAGTTTACAGCAGCAATGCCTTTACGGTAAATACCAATTTGTTTGGCGGCACTTTCTGATAGATCTATAGCGAGTTTTTTGGAGAATGGTCCACGATCGTTGACCTTTACAATGACTGATTTTCCGTTATCGGGATTGGTTACAGTGATTAAGGTTCCCATGGGTAAAGTGCGGTGTGCGGCGGTTAATTGTTTGGCTCTGTACTTAACGCCACTACTCGTTCGCCTACCTTCAAATTTTCTGTGATAATAAGTTGCAAGAACTGTTTTTTCGGTGTTAACCGGGTCATTTGATGGTCCGGATTGCTGTGCTTTAACTTGTGTAAAAACGAGACAAAAACTTAATAACAGAAAATACTTCATAGGCTAAAATTTCTTTATCGAGTCTGCAAATATAAGCATTTAGTTTATAATCAGCAATTTGTGGAAAACTTGAAGGGTTAACCGGATGGAAACCATCGAGATACGGCCATCAAAAAATCTGGTTTTAGCCCTTAGTAATGCTTCAAACGCAATAAAAGAAACAGGAAAAATCGCTCAATAAAAAAGGCGTACAACTTTCGCTGTACGCCTTTACCTAACCCTACTATACCCACCTTATTTTTGATCTGGCACAAAATTCATAGAGATGGAATTTACACAATGACGGGTGTCTTTATTGGTAAATCCTTCACCTACAAAAACGTGACCTAGATGTGCTTTACAATTGGTGCAAACAATTTCCGTACGGGAACCGTCAGCATCTGGAATGCGTGTTACTGCTCCTTTAATTTCATCATCAAATGCCGGCCAGCCACAGTGTGCATCGAATTTAGTTTCTGACCGATATAGTGCTGCATTGCAACGTTTACATGTATATGTGCCCTTTTCTGTGGTGTGTTCGTACTTTCCTGTGCCAGGATATTCAGTTCCTTTATTTACAATTACTCTCTCTTCTTCGGGTGTTAATGGATTCCAGTTCATTTTCTTTTTTGTTGTGATATTTTCTGATTGCGCTACTTTGTTCGTTTCCTTTTTTTCCTGCTTCTGTGCACAAGCTGAAAGACCTGCTACTAAAACAACAGCAGAGATTAAAAATAGTTTATTTAACATCTTTTTCATAGATCAATATACGCTATAGAAACGGTTTTGGATTATAGGTTTAGTCGCTGAGGCTAGTGTTTACAAAGGGATGATAATTAAGATAGTGATTTAGATTTTGATTAAATATCTTAATGGGAAGGCAATACGTAACCTACAGAAGTCATAAAATTTAAACCAAGAGTACTTTTGCCACGAAAACTTAGACGACAAAGAAAGTTTACAAAACATATTGTCGCTCAAAAGCCGTTTTTCTGCGGAAGCACACAGGACACGGAAAGTTTAGCAAAATGTGGCCGAGTTAAAAAGCATTGTTGCCACGGAAACACGGAAGGCATGGAAAGTTTCAAAAGATAACCATCTCAAAAAATAGTTGCCACGAAGCACACAAGAAACGGAAAGTTTAACGAAATATGGCTATGTTCAAAAAGTTTTGTTGCCACGGAAACACGGAAGACGCAGAAAGTTTCAGAAGATAATCATCCCTAAAAAAATATTTGCTACCGAACACATGGAAATTATATGGAATAAAATCATATTTATAAAACACTTTTGCAGCGAAAGCAGAGAAGACATGGGAAGTTTCACAAGATAATCATCCTCAAAAAATATTTGCCACTGAAGCACGTGAAACTCGGAAAGTTTAAAACACAACACGTCTTATTTCCAAAGTAGACTTACCGAAATTTAACACTAATCCAACACTACATCCTGAGCATTTTAGGTAGTTTGTGGCTTGGGCTAAATTCATTTGCTATGGCACTCTTACACTTGATTTCTAGAATTACAGTATCAAAAAATATAAAAGCTGTGCGCCAGTAAGACATCTTTATAATAGACAGGATATTTTTTTTCTCTCTCAAAAAAATATCCCCTGCTTTCAAACTCGACACAAAATGCGTCCTTGTGAACAATTTCAAGAAAGCCACTACCTAAAGCTTTGTGAACTTCGATTGCAGCGTTAATAATAAAATCTGTTTCATTTTTATAGGGAAGATTATCTTGTCGTATTTGATAACCCAAAAACGAAATTTTAACTAAGCTAGCTAACTTCGCAAATTCTTCTCATTTTGTTTCCGTGGCTTCCGTGTTTCCGTGGCAACTAACTAACAATACAGTATCAAAAAATTATAATAGCTGTGTCCAAGTAAAACTTTTTTATAGTTACGGGATACTGTTTTCTCTCTCAAAGTATCTTCGGTTTTAAATTCTATACAAAGCGCATTCTTGTATACAACTTCCAGAAAGCCACCACCTAAAGCCTTGTGAACTTCGATTGCAGTGTTAATAATAAAATCTGTTTCATTTTTATAGGGAAGATTATCTTGTCGTATTTGATAATCCCAAATCGAAATTTAACTACGCTAGTCAAATTTGCAAATTCTTCCCCTTTTTAATTTTTGTGCTTTCCGGTTTCCGTGGCAACTAAATAATAATTAACATACGGATGCCCTAAAGTGTTAGCCAAACAAAAAAAGCGTTTCGAACTTAATCGAAACGCTTTTTTATTATGAGATTTAGAATCTTATTTTGCTAATTCTTCTGCCATTGCAGCACCGATTTCGGCCGGACTTTCAACAACACGAATACCACACTCACGCATGATCTTCATTTTGGCAGCAGCAGTATCATCTGCACCGCCCACAATCGCACCAGCATGGCCCATTCTACGTCCTGCAGGTGCAGTTTGACCAGCGATAAAACCTACAACAGGTTTAGTACCATTTTCTTTGATCCAGCGAGCAGCCTCAGCTTCCATTCCACCACCAATTTCACCAATCATGATGATACCGTGTGTTTCAGGGTCGTTCATTAATAATTTAACCGCTTCAACGGTTGGGGTTCCAATAATTGGGTCACCGCCAATACCGATCGCTGTAGTGATACCTAAGCCAGCTTTTACTACCTGATCTACCGCTTCATAAGTTAACGTTCCAGATTTCGAAACCACACCTACGTTTCCCTTTTTGAAAATGAAACCTGGCATAATACCGATTTTCGCTTCATCTGCAGTAATAATACCTGGGCAATTCGGGCCAATCAAAGTAACATCACGATCAGCAATATATTCTTTAACCTGAATCATATCCTTTGTTGGAATACCTTCAGTAATACAAACAATCACTTTTATACCACCTTCGGCAGCTTCCATAATCGCATCAGCAGCAAAAGCCGGTGGCACGAAAATGATAGATACATTCGCCCCTGTTTGATCAACAGCATCTTTAACAGTATTAAAAACAGGCTTCTCTAAATGTAATTGCCCACCTTTGCCAGGGGTTACACCACCAACTACTTGTGTACCATAGGCCAGCATCTGCTCTGCATGGTAAGTTCCTTCGTTTCCGGTAAAACCCTGAACGATAACCTTAGAATCTTTATTTACTAAAACGCTCATGTATCATTTTTTTTGTGCAAATCTAATATTTTGGAGTGGAAAGTCAAACCCAAAAGCATATTATTTCAGGCGTTTTTTCACGAAAATGTAATGAACCGCATTATCTCCCCTTAATCTGTCGCAACTTGATTTACTTATCAAGAACTGCAAATAGCCAAATACATGTGGAATAATATCAAACAAGTCAGCAAAAAGTTACCAACGCAGACTAACGCACTGAACCAAGAGTTAGTAACTTTAATTTAAATTACAAAACAGAACCATGAAAGTGAGGTTAATATTAGCGACATTTTTGATAATGTTAGTATCCAGCTGGGCGAAAGCTCAACAAATTGATACCAACAAATACATTCTGCAAAACGATATAGAAATTGCTAAAAAAGAGCCTGGAACACATCAGGGCGGAGGCGAAACGATAGGATTTAATTTTTTCAGCGGCGCTAAAAACCTAAAAACAGTATTTAAGAAAAGAGTTCTAAAACCCGGCTCTTCCATTGGCTATCACTTGCAAAAAGAAGATGAGATCTACTACGTCATCAGTGGCAACGGAATAATGCAAATGAATGGAAAAACCTTCATTGTTAAGCCTGGTGATGCGATATTGACCAGGCCGGGAAGTTCCCATGGAATTGCCCCTAACCCAGATAACGACCTGGTTATTATGATCGTTTATGAAAAGAAATGATAATAAAAAACCAGAAAAGCCTGTTAGCTAATCTGGTTTTATGGAAACATTTTGGTTACAATGCGCTAGATGTTAGGCTTTGCTGCCTCCATAGCGGATTTAGCCCAACCTTTTGACCATTCGGCCTGCTCTTGATCATCTTTGAAAGTCCATGCTACAAAACGACTGATTTTCTGGCCCTGGCTCATTTGAACGGTACGAACTTCGAAAGCATCGACTTTTACCAAAGCATTATAAATACTTTTCAAATTTGCACTTTTCGAAACCAGTGACGTAAACCATAACACCTGATCTTGAATCTGAGCACTTTGAATAATCATTTGCTCTACAAATGCACGCTCACCGCCCGGGCACCAGAGTTCAGCTTTATTCCCACCGAAATTTAGTACGTGTTTTATTTCTTTCTCTGCCCCACCCAAATTACGCCATTTTTGACGCGTACCTTGTTCTGCTTCTTTTAATGAAGAGTGAAACGGAGGATTACAAACGACGGCATCAAAACGTTCTTTCCCGCCAACTATACCCCTGAATATACCTAATTTTGAAGATTGCTGACGAATTTCGATTGCTCCCTGTAATTCTTTATTTGCATCTACAATACGTTTAGCAGACTCTACTGAAAGCGGATCAATTTCGGAGCCTACAAAGTTCCAACCATATTCCTGATGACCAATGATGGGATAAATACAATTTGCACCAACACCGATGTCAAGCACATTCAGTTTATTTCCTTTTGGAATTTTTCCCTTCGCGCTTGAACCTAAAAGATCAGCTACATAATGGATATAATCTGCCCTGCCCGGAATAGGCGGACAAAGAAAATCCTGAGGGATATCCCATTGTGATACGTTGTAAAAATATTTTAATAACGCTCTGTTTAGTGCCTTTACTGCATTTTGATCAGCAAAATCAATAGAATCATCATTATGTTCATTTTTAAAAACGAAACGTTTTAATTCTTTTGATGTTGATATAAGTTGTTTGAAATTGTAACGCGAACGGTGTTTGTTGCGTGGATGTAACTCGCTTTTTTCCTTGCGGTTATTTTGTTCTTCTTGAGCCAATGTGATCTGGATTTAATTAAACAAGCTGTGTGCATGTTTCTGCTACAAAGGTAGTTTAAATAGTTGGGTTATGGGTTTAGAAGTCGCTCAGATGAAAGGTTTAATGATAGGATTTCTTTTTGCAGACAGTTTCTGAGAAAAGTAATGCTTATTCCCTCACTTCCTTTATTGCCAACTGATACTTATTCTCATCGAATTGGTTTTCACTTTTCGCAATCACAATGGTGGCAATTCCGTTGCCAATAACATTCGTAATTGCCCGGGCTTCACTCATAAAACGATCAACTCCGATGAGGATCGAAATGTGTTCAATTGGCATAATCTTTAATGCCGTTAATGTAGAAACTAAAACAATAAAGCCACTTCCTGTTACGCCCGCAGCTCCTTTGGAAGTTACCATGAGCACACCCAACACGGTAATCTGCTGACCTATTGATAAATCGACATGAAAAACCTGACAAAGAAAAATCACTGACATGGCCAGGTATATCGCCGTACCATCCAAATTAAAAGAATATCCGGTAGGAATAACCAGGCCCACAACCGATTTATCGCAACCAATAGATTCCATTTTCTGCATCATGCTTGGCAAAGCAGATTCTGAAGATGATGTTCCCAGAACGATTAAAATTTCCTGACGGATATATTTAAGGTATTGCCAAAGGCTGAACTTGTAGTACCTGCAAATTCCATTCAAGATAACAAAAATGAAAAGTAAACAGGTTAAATACACGGAACCCATTAATTTTGCCATTCCAAAAATGCTTTGTAAACCGTGCGTACCGATACTGTAAGCCATTCCACCGAAGGCACCAATTGGAGCCAATCGCATAATTACTTTCATAATTTTAAACAGCACTTTAGATATTTTATCAAATGCGTTTAGTACCGAAGTGCCCTCTCCACCCAGCTTATTTAAACCATAGCCAAACAAAATGGCAAAAAGCAATATTTGCAGGATGTTGCCTTCAGCGAAGGCAGCGATAACATTGTGCGGGATGATGTGCAGAAAGAACTCTGCCCAATTCATATCTTTAGCTTGTTCAGCATAACCTGTGATCTTCGCAGCATCACCAGTTTTTGCAACCACGCCTGCACCAGGCTTAATAATGTTGGCCACTAACAAACCCACTGCAATAGCAACGGTACTTACAATTTCAAAATACAGCAAGGCTTTCCCTCCTACCCGACCAACTTTCTTCATATCGCCCATATGCGCAATGCCCAAAACGATGGTAAAGAAAATGATGGGAGCAATTAACATGCTAATCAGGTTGATAAACCCTTGACTAATCAGTTTTGCTGAAGGGGCAAAACCGGGGAAATACGCACCCACCAAAATCCCGATGGTAATGGCAACCAGCACCTGAAAGGTTAGATTGGAAAGGATTGATTTCATTGTAATATTTTAAAGTTATAGTAAAGTTGATTTTAAGTCCGATGAAGTTCTTTAAAGGCAAAAACTCAATTAGGCATACAAATCTGTTCTTGCTATTTAAACAGATCCTTGGCCCCGCATCTACATTTAGGGCTTGATATCGATTACATCTCCTGCGGTATAAATGCCAAATTCAGCCTGGGTGAATTTTATTAGTCCACGATCTGTTTTCTCTAAGTTTTTTGGTGCAGCAATTCTAATCACCTGGCTTTCGCCTGCAACGGTTGCCTTATCACCTTGAACAATAATCGCCGAACCTTCATCTATCCCAACACACACCAAATCAGGATGTGCTGCCAAGGCAGAAATTAAACGGTTATAGCGGTTCCGCTTTAAAAAATGCTGATCGATAATTGTATTTTCAAGCAAGCCTAAACCTTCGGCAAATTCAATATTTTTATCCCAGAGTTTATTAAAGGTCTCTCTATAAACACTATCCAGGAGTTGCGTTCCAGTGATCATGAATTTACTCATTACCGCAGCTCCGGCACTGGTTCCGGCGATAGTTGAACCGTTTTTGTAAGCCTTGTGGATTGCCGCATAAATGGGGGTATTCAAAACTGATTTCATAAACCTGCTTTGATCTCCGCCTAATATATAGATGAGTTTTGCATCAGCAAGCGAATCGATCCATTGCTTATCATTTAGGTCATGTTTACTAAAATTGAAGTTCTTGATTTCCCGGTTGTCCAGTTTCTGCATTTGTGCGGCAAACGTTTTGAAGCCAACGTCCGGAACTTCGCTCGCCATTGGTAAAACTACAATATAATCGCTATTGCTAAAAGCGGCTGTGTTCAAAAGCTGTTTCATTAAAGCATCCGAACGATTTCCGCCACCAATAATGAATAAGTTGCCTTTATTTTGCGCATTCACAAAAAAGGATAAGCAGATTAATGTGACTACTAAATTTAAGGTCTTCATTATTTATAAATATTCACTTCGATCTTACCATCGGCTGTAATCGTACCCCGGTACATTCCTTCTGTATTAAATGGCATCGCTACATTTCCTTTTTTATCTAAGGCGATTAAACCACCGTCGCCACCCATTTTTCCCACTTTGTCTAATGCTATTTTAGCGGCGGCTGTTACTGATAAACCTTTATACTCCATTAAATCGGAAATGGTTTTGGCCACTACGCTACGAATATAAAACTCTCCCCAACCGGTGCATGAAATTCCAGCAGTTTCATTATTGCAATATGTTCCTGAACCAATAATTGGCGCATCGCCCACCCGTCCATATTTTTTATTCGTCATGCCACCCGTGGACGTTCCGGCAGCGAGATTCCCAGCCTGATCGAGTGCCACACATCCAACTGTTCCAAACTTATAATCATGATTTCTTGAACCAAGTAATTCAGACTTTTTACTGCCATGATCTAAAACGGCTTTGGTGGAATCTTCTTTAATGGCTTGTTGCAAACCATCCCAACGCTCTTTAGTCCAATAATATTTAGGATCTACAATTTCTACACCCACTTCTTTAGCAAACTGATCCGCACCCGCCCCAACCATCATTACATGTTCAGATTTTTCCATCACCGCACGTGCAGCAGTAATAGGATTTTTAATGGTGGTTACACCGGCAACTGCCCCAGCCATGAGCGTTTTGCCATCCATAATGGCTGCATCAAGTTCATTTCTACCTTCATGGGTGAATACGGCACCTTTACCAGCGTTGAAATGCGGATCGTTCTCTAACACATGAATGGTTGCTTCCACTGCATCCAAACTGGTTTTTCCATCCTTAATTTTGGCGTAGCCTGCTTGTAAAGCCTGCGTTAAAACGGCAATGTAAGCGGCCTCCTTTTCCGGTGTCATGTTCTTTTTTAAAATGGTTCCGGCACCACCATGAATAACCATCACATATTTCTTCTGCTGGGCAGAAAGGTTTAAAGTAATTAGGCAGATCAGCAGGAAGGCTGATAATTTAAGTATTTTCATCTTCAGGTTTTGAAGATGTTAAATTAAGAAATTCTAATTAAATACTACTAAATTAAGCTTTGGCAATCCCTCCTGAGGAGAATTGTAAATCGTAAAGCCGTTTGTAATAGCCGTTAAGCTTTAACAGTTGTTGATGGGTTCCCTTTTCCTTGATTTCGCCTTTATCCAATACAATAATTTGATCAGCTTTCTGTATAGTCGATAAACGGTGAGCAATAACAATTGACGTTCTTTCTTCCATTAAGTTATCAATGGCTTTTTGAATCAATAGTTCTGTTTCTGTATCCACCGATGAAGTGGCTTCATCTAAAACCAAAATAGCAGGATTATGCACCAGTGCACGGATAAAAGAAATCAGCTGCGCTTGTCCGGCAGAAAGTGTTGCACCTCTTTCCATTACATTATATTGATAACCTCCGGGCAAACGTTCGATAAACTCATGTGCGCCTACTTTTTTGGCGGCATCAACCACTTCTTCTATGGTAATTTCTGCGTTGTTGAGCGTGATGTTATTTAAGATCGTATCAGAAAACAGAAAAACATCTTGTAAAACAGTAGCGATATTACCCCTCAGGTAATCTAAATCAAAATCCTGAATTTTGATTCCATCTACCGTGACCTTCCCTTTACCTATTTCATAAAAGCGGTTGAGGATATTGATGGTAGACGATTTTCCAGCCCCGGTAGCCCCGACAAGTGCGACCGTTTCGCCAGCTTTTACTTCAAAAGTAAGGTCTTTTAATACGTAATTTACATTTTGCTGAAGCTGCTTTTCATTGGTTGTTTGGTTATCATCATTATAAGCAAACCATACGTTTTTAAATTCGATGTTTCCTGCCAGTTTTGCTGGCTTTAATGTTCCGTTATTTGGAGTTGTTTCTTTGGTATCTAAAACTTTAAATACTCTTTCTGCACCAACCATTCCCATTTGCAGGGTATTGAATTTATCCGCCAGTTGGCGAATTGGCGTAAAAACCATACCCAGATAGATAATAAATTGAGTAATTGTACCTGGTGTTACATCGAGTGGTTTGGCTAAAATGCTTTTGGCACCATACCAAACCAGTAAGCCTAATGACATTGCAGAAATTAGCTCCACAACCGGAAAAAAGATAGAATAATACCAATTTGATCGGATGTTTGCATCGCGATAACGCTTATTAATGGCGTAAAACTTGTTATACTCCTGCCGTTCTCTTGCGAAATACTGTACAATGGAAACGCCGGTGATGTGTTCTTGCAAAAAAGTGTTCAAATTGGAAACTTCATTTCTAATCTCCTGAAAGGATACTTTTATTGCTTTTTGAAACTTCCTCGTCGCTATTATTAATAATGGAATCGGCAAGAGCACAACCAGGCTTAGTTCCCAGTCGGTATAAAGCATTACCCCTACAATTACCACTACTTGCAGGGAATCGCCAATCATAGAAATGAGCCCTTCAGAAAAGATATCGGCAATGGTTTCCAAATCAGATACCGTTCTGGTGATGAGTTGGCCAATGGGTGTTTGATCAAAAAACTTTAACCGGAGTTTAGTGATGTGGTTAAAAACATTGATTCTCAAATCCCGGATAACAGATTGTCCGAGTGTATTGGTTAATAGCGTGTGGTTATATTGAATGAGCGTTTGCAAAACCAGCATGAAAATCATCAGCATAGTCATGTTCACTAAACCGCTGTACTTTCCGGCAAGAATATAATGGTCGAGCGTATATTTAATTAAAAAGGGACGAACGGGAGAAATTGCAGCCAGCAGTACAGTTAATATTACCGACCAAACAAAAACAGCACGATACGGCTTTACGTATTGAAAAATACGTTTAAGTAATCCTGTATTATATACTTCGCCTGTTACTGCCATTTTTAGGGTTATGAGTTATGGATTATGGATTTAGGAATTGTCTTTTAATAAGGTTTAATCAATAATTTTATATTCTCATCTTTTAAAGCCAGTGCTAACTCATAAATTTTTCATTTTTTCATGATTGCTGAACTTCACATTAAATCAATCTCTTAAGCTATCATTTGATATACGGGTACTCCACTTTCACTAAATATAAACCACAGGCGGGCACAGACTGGCCGGCGCTGCTGCGATTTTTGCTCGCTATAATGGCTTCAAAATCTGCCAGGCTAATTTCTTTTTTACCAATTCTAACCAAAGTACCCATAATGGCTCTTACCATATTCCGTAGAAAACGATCGGCCTGAATTGTGAAAACTAACCCGCCATCCAGCTCTTCAAAAACCGCTTGAACAATTTTACAATTATTAGTGAATGTTTGGGTGTTGGATTTACTGAAACATGAGAAATCTGTGTAATTCAACAACACTGCCGCTGCTTCGTTCATGGCCGCTACATCCAGTTTATCTTTCACCAGCCAAGAAAGATTGAGTTTAAAAGGATCTTTTTCATAATGAACATAATACTTATAAGCCCGGGAAGTCGCATCAAAACGGGCATGGGCCTCCTCATGAACCGGAATGATTTGTTTCGCTGCAATTTGATAAGGCAACAATGCATTAATACCTGCAATGGACCTTAACACTTTGTTTTCATCAGCATTTAGCAAATCAAAGTGTGCATAAAAATCTTTAGCGTGTACCCCGGCATCGGTTCTACCGCAACCCAAGGTTTCTACAGGTTGCCTTAAAACGGTCGAGATAGCCTTATCCAACAATTCTTGTACGGTAATTGCATTCGGTTGAATTTGCCAGCCATGATATAAGCTGCCATCGTAAGCGATTTGGATAAAGTACCTTTTTCTGATCAAAACGCTGCAAAAATACTTTTTTCATTTTAATTAGCAGGGATAGTACACTGCAATTAAATATATTTAGACTGTAACGATTTTATTTGCATCAAGATTTACTATATTAAATCATCCAATTAACTAACTTAGAACACTCATGAACTTTCGTAGCGCTCTCTTTATCTGGTCTCTGGCTATTTGTTCGATGATCACTTCCTGCACTACTTCAAAACTTTATTTGACGAATAACAAGCAATCTGGAATTCTCACAGAAGCCAAAGCCGATAGTATCAGACATTACCTGGACAAAATTTTGGGAGAACAAATCCAAGATACCGTATTGATAAAATATGAATTTGATAACGAAACTTGTTGGAATGTACTTGATGGTCAAAGTGATCAATATATTTCGAGCGTAATTGAAAGTAGAAACGCCTACGTATCTTGATGTCAAAACGACCATCCAAATGTGACCATTCTAAGCATTAAAGAGATTGGCAAAAACTTTAATAAACTGGTAATGCGCAATCCCAAAATAATTGTAGATAAAGGCGGCTTTCTACGGCAGTACTTCTTTTTAAACAATGCAAAATGCGGAACCTCCATCAAACTGATCCTAAATGGCCGTTATGAGTTCTATCTTTCTGATGCTCATTTCGGCATACTGAATTCAAAATAAATATCGCTTCCGGATATTTGCAAAACCTTACTTTGCAAGCAAATGCATTTTTAGCTAAGTTTGTGAAAATTTACTATTAGCATGATACAACGCATACAATCAGTCTGGCTTTTCCTGGCAACCCTTGTTTTAATCCTGATGATTTTCTTACCAATCGTAACGAAGGTAACTGATGGTTCCGAATGGATCATTTACACCAGCGGATCTCATCACATTACGCCGGCGCCGGGTGCACAGGTATTAAAAGCAGAAGTTTTTTTACCATTGCTAGCAGCTAACATTGTGATCATTCTGCTTTGTTTCGTAAATATTTTCAACTTCAAACGAAGGAGCTCGCAAAAACGGGTAGCAGTTTTTACTATAGTGGCCATCATTGGCTTTGCTTTCTGGTGCAGCATTTATGCGAAAGAACTTCCAGGCGGAATTGAAGGTGCCAGTTTTGGTGCAGGTGCATATTTACCAGCTGTAGCGATCCTGTTTATCGTTCTGGCAATTTTTGGCATTAATAAAGACGAGCGTTTAATCCGTTCTGCTGAGCGGTTAAGATAAGTCAAAAAAGCCACTGTTGATGCCTGCTCCGTATAAGCTTTATTTTTTTTCAATGTTGACTGCATGGCTGCTGGCCTCCTCCTGCAGCAAGAGCATTTCAACCTTCGGAAAGACAAAAATTGCGAAACGGTCAGATATAAAACAGTTAAACAAAAGAATATCAACCATCAAAAGTCTTCCACTGGAAAGTTTTGAGGAAGGATTATTCAAGGGCACATCAGATACAGCAATCGCTTACCGCTTATTTAAACCTGCAACTTACAACCTGCGAAAACATGCATTAATTGTTTTCTTTCATGGTTCTAATGCCATTGGAACCGATAATATTACTCAGCTTGGAATATTACCCAAGCTTTTCGCAATGAAAGAAATACAAGAGAAGTACCCGGCTTATGTACTCGCCCCTCAGTTTCCTTCCCGATCGTCGAACTATTCATTAGATCAACAAAGAAATCTGCTCACTTCGAAGCCTCAACCTTGTTTAAGTACAGCTTTAGCGTTAATTGATAGCTTGAAAAAAGCACTTAACATCAACCCAAAAAGAATTTATGTAATCGGTTTTTCGATGGGTGCATCAACAGCAATTAATGCAATGGCGTTAAAGCCTCACTTGTTCGCAGCTGGAATCAGTATCTCCGGGATCCCTGAATTTGATCAGCTTCCAACACTATCAAAAATTCCACTCTGGATAATCCATGGAAATTTCGATACTGAAAATCCATTTTCCAGCGACGAACAATTTTATAAGGAGGCAAGCCAGAATCGAAAAATGCGTTTCTGGGAGCTTGATAACCTGGTACATAACAATGTATTCTCTATTCCTTTTTTAGGCGAAGAACTTCCCAACTGGCTATTCAGGCAAACGCTCAAATAGGCTTTAATTTAAAGCAGCAGTTTATGCCAGGAGCATCGATAGATCCATATTTCACCGCATTTGAAAGCGCAGTTGGTCTGGATTTACTTCCAGCAAAATTCAGTTTGATGACTACTAAACCACATCCATTGTGTTTACTGGCAGCCAACCAACTGCAATCTTACCTGATTAACCAAAAAGATTGGGTTCATAATTTTGGCTTATCCGATCAAAATGAAGGAACGGTAATTGGTAAAATGTTTGGTGTGTTAGTGGTTCAGAATAATTCTAGCGAGATTGGGTATCTTTCTGCTTTCTCAGGGAAATTAGCTGGCAGCAATCAACATAGACAGTTTGTTCCACCAGTTTTTGATTTGCTTACGGAGAATGGCTTCCTTAATGTCGGGATGGAAGAACTTACCCGGATGAATCTTTTGATCAGAACACTTGAAGAGGAGCACCAGCCAGTTCAAAACCCAGAAATTATACGTTTGAAAGCTGCGCGTAAAGCCTTTTCCATTGCATTGCAAGATGAGATTTTTGAGCATTACCATTTCCTAAACCAAGCTGGAGATGAGAAAAGCTTAATCTCAATTTTTAATGATGCCGGCTATAAAAAGCCACCAGCTGGTGCAGGCGAATGCGCTGCACCCAAACTTTTACAATATGCTTTTGCTCATGAAATGAGGCCAGTTGCACTGGCAGAATTCTGGTGGGGGCAATCGCCGAAGTCAGATTTCTGGAAACATGGTCATTTTTATGAATGTTGTAAAGAAAAATGCGAGCCTATTTTTAGGCACACCTTGGCGGGCATTGATATTGAAAAACCGTAATGAGTGCATCGAATCGAACTTGTCCATCCTTCAAAAGCCTTATCGCCTAATTTTCAATTCATTACGCCTAAAAACTATTTAAGCAAATACCCGTAGAATCTCAATTATTAACCTTACCTTTGCGGCTCAATTAAAAATAAAAGACGAATGACAAACCCATTTCAATTATTGGGGATAAGTGATGACGTCGTTAATGCCGTAAAGGACCTTGGATTTGAAAATCCAACGCCTATTCAGGAGCAAAGTATTCCTGTACTGTTAGAAGGCACTAATGATTTTGTTGGTTTGGCCCAAACAGGAACAGGAAAAACAGCCGCATTTGGTTTGCCGCTGTTAGAACTAATCGATTTCAAAGTTAATAAACCACAGGCATTGATTTTATGCCCTACCCGTGAGTTATGCTTGCAAATCGCTAACGACCTTAAAAACTTTTCTAAAAACGTTGCTAATGCCCACGTTGTTGCCGTTTACGGTGGCGCGAACATTATGCAACAGCTACGTGAAATACGCCAAGGCGTTCAAATCGTAGTGGCCACGCCCGGCCGTATGTTGGATATCATTGGCCGTAAAGCCATTGATTTTTCAAGTGTTAAATATGTTGTGCTTGATGAAGCTGACGAAATGTTAAACATGGGTTTCCAGGATGACATTAACGACATTTTATCAACTACTCCTGATGACAAAAAAACCTGGTTATTCTCGGCTACAATGCCAGCAGAAGTTCGCCGTATTGCTAAAAAATACATGAACGAGCCTGTTGAATTAACCATGGGCACCAAAAACACTGGTAACGTAAACATTGAACACGAATATTATATTGTTCGTGCCCGTGATAAATACGCTGCCTTAAAACGTATTGTAGATTTCAACCCTGAAATTTTTGCAGTAGTATTTTGTAAAACCAAACTGGACACACAAGATGTTGCTGAGCATTTAATTAAAGATGGTTACAATGCTGATGCTTTACACGGCGATTTATCGCAACAACAACGTGATAAAGTAATGCAACGTTTCCGTGAGCGTAACATGCAATTGTTAATTGCTACTGATGTTGCCGCACGTGGTATCGATGTAAACAATGTAACACACGTAATTAACTATTCGTTACCTGATGAGATTGAAAGTTATACCCACCGTTCTGGCCGTACTGGTCGTGCTGGTAAAACAGGTATCTCAATCTGTATCATCAACTCTAAAGAAATAGGAAAAATCCGTTCATTGGAGCGCATCATTGGTAAACAATTTACCAAAGCTGAACTACCTACGGGATTTGATGTTTGTGAAAAACAATTATTCTCTTTAGTACATAAAGTACATAACGTAGAAGTTAATGTAGAGCAAATTGATCAATATATTCCTCGTATCATGGATGAATTTAAAGATTTATCTAAAGAGGATGTAATTAAACGTTTTGCTTCATTAGAATTTAACCGTTTCTTGGATTACTATTCTAAAGCTCCTGACTTAAACGCAGCAGCTGGTGATGATCGTGGCGAAAGAGGCGAACGTGCTGGTCGCGGACGTGGTAGCGAAGGTTACACCCGTTTGTTTATCAACTTAGGTTCTGTAGATGAATTTACCCGTGGTGATATGTTATCATTTATCTGTAACAACGGTAAGATTGGTGGCAAAAGCGTTGGTAAAATTGATTTAAAAGGTGTTTTCTCTTTCTTTGAAGTAGAAGATGACGTTGCTGACAAAGTTTTTGAAGGCTTTAAATCTGTTGAATTTAATGGTCGCCAGGTTCGCATTGAAAAAAGCGGAGATGGTGGTCGTGAAGGCGGTGGCGAAAGACGCGGTGGCGGTGAAAGACGTAGCGGTGGTTTCGGTGGCGGAGAACGCAGAAGCGGCGGTGGCGGTGGTTACCGTGGCGGTAGCGGCGGCGGTGAGCGCAGAAGTTCTGGCGGTAGCGGCAGACGTGAAGGTGGAAGTCGTGAAGGCGGTGGTTTCAGAGATTTCTCTGGCCGTAGTCGTGAAGATAAAGGTGGAAGCACTGGCGGTAGCGGACGCAGAGAAGGTGGAAGTCGTGAAGGCGGAAGCGGCGAACGCAAGAAAAAGTGGTAAATCACTAAACCAAATATTTTACAAGCCGTCCCGAAAAATCGGGACGGCTTTTTTGTTCTGCCTTATTTCAACTACAATTAGGCTACCGTCAAAATAATTATATATTTGTATTGCAAATCATATTCCCTATTAATTTAATCATCTCATAATTAAAAAAATATGATTTTTTTATTTGGAACGAGAAGTTCAACTTTATTAACAGATAAACTTTCCCATGCCAACTGTGCTTATTGCAACAAGCCGGATACTATTTATGCTTCAGTAACTTCAAGCTATTTTCACATTTTCTGGATTCCTGTTTTCCCAATAAGTAAGAAATATTATTCGCATTGTGTACATTGTAAACAAACTTTAACAGGAAACCAGATGCCTGCTACCTACCATAATGCCGTTTCAGAAATTGCACAAAGAACCAAAACTCCTATCTGGCAGTTTATTGGGTTAATTTTACTGTCCATCCCGATTCTATTTATAATTATTGCAATCATCTTCACATAATAGCGATAGATAGCTGAGTTAATCAGCAAAGGGCTTTTCCAATACGGCTACCGTTAATCATTAAGCTCTGGATACTCTATGGTTGTCATGAAAAGCAAGGCATTTTTGAAGTGATTTTTAATTATTTAACAATTGTAAAATAGTTATACAGCTTTACAATTATGCTTAAATTGCATTACTTTCGCTTAATTATGCAGGCAAAATACATCTCCTATCAGGAAACCGGCTCTTTCTCAAAACTGGTTTTAGATTATATCAATAACGAAGAAGCGCTACAACCTTTCTATAGTTATCGTCCAGATATGGAAGGCCTGGGAGAAGCGATCAAAAACAGGAACTTTCTTGGCGACCGAAATGTTCTGGTTGACGTTTTAAAGTCTCAATACGAGCACTTGAAAACCAATAAATCAGTAGCCAAAAATATCGAACTTCTGGCAGATGCAAAGACTTTTACTGTAACCACCGGGCATCAGCTCAATCTATTTACAGGTCCGCTCTACTTCATCTATAAGATTGTAACGGCTATAAACCTTGCAATTGAGTTGAAAATTGCACATCCAGATAAAAATTTCGTTCCTGTATATTGGATGGCCACGGAAGATCATGATTTTGAAGAAATCAACCATGTAAGTGTTGATGAAAAAAACATCAGCTGGATTCAAAAAACAAATGGTGCAACAGGCAGATTGAGCACTAAAACGGTTGCGGCAGCTGTTACCGCATATAAGGGCTATCTGGGCATTTCCAAAAATGGGAAACACCTTGCAAAGCTTGTTGAAAAGGCCTACCTTGAACATGATAACCTTGCGGATGCTACCCGATATCTGGTGAATAAATTATTCGAAAAATACGGGTTAGTTATTGTAAACGCGGATGATGCCTCTTTAAAAAACATTTTCAAAAATATTATTACCGCCGATATCATCGAGCACAACAGTGCAAAGAATATTGAAAAAAGTTCTAAAGGCTTAGAAGATTCAGGCTATAAAACGCAGGTAAATGGTCGCGATATTAACTTTTTCTATCTAAAGGATAATTTGCGTGAACGTTTGCTTTTCGAAAAAGGAAAGTATGCGGTTAATAATACGGACATCCAGTTTACGGAAGAAGCGCTTCGCGAGGAGATTAATGCTCACCCGGAAAGGTTTAGCCCGAATGTGGTAATGCGACCAATGTACGAGGAAGTGATCTTACCGAACATCGCCTATATTGGAGGTGGTGCAGAGGTTGCCTACTGGATGCAGTTAAAAGCTAATTTTGATTATTACAAAGTTGATTTCCCTGTATTACTACTGCGTAACTCTGCTTTATTAATTGACAAAAGAAGTGCGGAAAACCTATATAAACTGGGTTTCGCACTGGAAGACATATTTCTGCCAATAGAAGAATTGAAAAACTTGTGGGTTAGAAAAAATTCGACAGCGCAATTGAGTTTGGCTGATGAGACACGTGCCATTAACAGCATCTTCGACCAGATTAAACTTAATGCCTACAAGATAGATAAAACGCTTTCTGTTTCTACCGATACGGCAAAGCAAAAAACCAATCACCTGTTGGCTAACCTAGAAAAAAAATTATTCAGAGCGGAGAAACGCAAGCATGAAATGGCTCTGATTCAGATTGAAAACGTTAAAAAAAGACTTTTCCCCAATGGAACCATGCAGGAAAGGACCTTAAATATCGCACCAATGTATGTAAACTATGGTGAAGATTTTCTGTCTAGCTGTATTGAAAACTTCGAACCGCTTGGCGGAGATTTTACACTGCTGTTACCATGATTGAGTTTGGAGTCTTGAGTCGAGAGTCCAAAGTCGTGAAACCTGTCCAAAATATAACTAGTAACACATTATTCTAAAGCCTGATACTTGCTACTAGATACTAAATACCTGATACGATTCTTAAACACTAATTTTCAAAATGAACTTCATCACCTTCACAGAATCTCACCTGAGAACTTTTACTTACAACGTTTTTAAAAAAATGGGTTGTTCTGATGAGCATGCTACGTTGGCCACAGATGTCCTCCTTCGTTCTGACTTACGTGGAATCGATTCACATGGTGTAGCAAGGTTAAGCGGTTATATTCGTTTGTGGGAGAAAAAAAGGATTAATGCCACACCGAACATAAAAATCGTTCATGAAACGCCAACTACAGCAACTATTGATGGCGACGCTGGCCTTGGTTTAGTGGTGGCACCTTTTGCGATGCAAGTTGCGATAGAAAAAGCAGAAAAATATGGCAGTGGCTGGGTTTCGGTTAAAAACTCCAATCACTTCGGTATTGCAGGTTACCACGCGTTAATGGCCGTAGAAAAAGATATGATTGGTATCAGCATGACAAATGCAAGTCCGCTGGTTGCACCAACTTATGCAAATGAGAGATTGTTGGGTACCAACCCAATGTGTTATGCCTTCCCTGCCGGAAAATACGCACCCGTAATTGTTGACATGGCGACTGCAGCAGCGGCCAACGGTAAGCTGGAGATTGCACAACGGGCCAATAAAAGCATTCCGGATGGATGGGTTCAGGATAAAAATGGCGACAATTCCAGCGATCCAAATGAACTGAAAAACGGCGGGTCATTATTACCCCTCGGAAGCGATAAAGATCATGGCAGCCACAAAGGTTATGGATTAAGTGCAACAGTTGATATCTTATCTGCTGTGCTATCTGGTGCAAATTATGGCCCATGGGTTCCTCCGTTTGTTGCATTTTTAGAACCATCTGCAAATCCTGTAGGTGAAGGATTAGGCCATTTTCTTGGCGCGATGCGGGTTGATGGTTTTCGCCCTGCAGCAGAGTTTAAAGACCACTTAGATAATTGGATAGAGCGCTTTAAAAGCGCGAAAACTATCGATCCGGATAAAAAAGTAATTATTCCGGGCGAACCGGAACACGAATTTGAGCAGGAAAGAAAAATCTCTGGAATTCCTTTAATTGATGTTGTTGTAAAAGACCTCAATGAACTCGCGGAAAATCTTGGAATAGAGACCCTAAACTAAGACAAAAAAAAGCCGTGAGTGTAACTAGCACTCACGGTAAACTAATAAGTACATATGGTTAACCTACCATAAAGAGGAAAAATCTATTTGGCTTCGCCCAAAACTTCCAATGTTTCTTTTAAACTTAATTCTTTACTGGATGAGCCAATCATAATCCTAAAATCTCCAGGTTCAATTACTGTTTTCATTTCTGCATTCAACATTTTTAGCATATCAGGAGTAATTTCGAAAGTAACTTCTTTTGTTTCTCCAGCTTTGAGCGAAATCCGTTTGAAATTTTTCAACTCTAAAAGAGGTCTTGCAACTGTTGCCAGCATATCTCTGATGTATAATTGCACCACTTCTTCACCTGTAATTTTACCCGTGTTCTTAAGCTTAAACTTCGCGGTTATGCTTTCTGTGTTGTTGATTTGTTTTTTACTTAACTGCAGATTGCTATATTCAAATTTCGTGTAACTGAGTCCGTAACCAAACGGGAACAAAGGTTCGCCACTTAAATTATTGTAATCATCTCCTCTACCTGTAGGCTTATGGCTGTAAACCAAAGGCAGCTGTGCTTCATGTACGGGATAAGTAATTGGAAGCCTGCCTGCCGGATTATAATCACCAAAAAGTGTTTCTGCTACTGCATTTCCACCTTCTTCACCAGGATACCAAATGTTTAGTACCGCCGGAACCTGGTCAATCCAGTTGTTCATGGTAATGGCACTTCCACCTACCAGCAAAACAACCACTGGCTTCCCGGTTTTAGCCACTTCGGTAATCAGCTTTTCCTGATTACCAGGAAGGGTTAACATTGCCCGATCTAGAAATTCACCTTCTTTTATTCCTGCAGCAACCACAATTACATCTGCTTGTTTCGCCAATGCAACTGCTTTTTCTATTTCTTTTTCACTCTCATCCTCCACATCAAGATTGGAAAGTAGCTTGATGTAAGCATTACCCTTCGTTTCGTGAAATTCCACCCGAATGGAATAAGATTGATCCTTTATAAAAGTGAATGGGACTAATCTTTTGTGGTAGGAAACTTTCTCCCACTGATCAATCAATAATTTATCGTTGATAAATAACCTAAATCCATCATTTCCTTCCAAACCGATCTGAAATTCACCTTTTTTCGGCGCTGTTAATTTACCTGTCCAGCGGGCAGAATAATTATCCTTACTAAGTTTTCGATCAGGTGCATAAAGTGTCCACATGAAATTGATCTGCTCATCTATTCTGGTAACTACTGGCGTTCCTGACAGATCAAGGTTATCAAAGTATTCTGCCTTCAGCCCACTTGCAGTATCAGCCTTCAAAAATTGCTTTGCAATTGGTTTAAATAAATTTGATTCGCGGCTGCTGCCTTTAGTATAGGTCACATTAACCGCAGCGCCTGCTCTTTTTTTAATCCCGTCTACAATATTCACCTTCCCATTTCCAGAGCCGCTGTAGCCACCTAGGCGCGCATCAATCGCATCCTCACCTAAAATGAGCATGTTTTTAACGTTCTTGATCGGCAAAGTAGCATTGGAATTTTTAAGCAAAACAAAAGATTTTTCTGCTGCTTCTTTTGCAATCAGTTTATTGCTTTTATCGGTAACTGCTTTTTGAGCATCTTTTTCAGATACGTATGGATTTTCAAACAAGCCTAGTTCAAACTTAGCCCGCAATACCCGGGAAACTGCATCATCTATTCTTTCCTGTGAAATCGAGCCATCTAAAAACGGTGGAATAAACAATTTATAATGATTGAATTCCGTTTGGAAGATCACGTCAAGTCCGCCTTCAATGGCCTGTTTTGT
Organism: Bacteroidota bacterium; assembly: GCA_037032985.1. GTDB lineage: Bacteria > Bacteroidota > Bacteroidia > Sphingobacteriales > Sphingobacteriaceae > Pedobacter. Next base: position 10,778 of record JAZBLB010000008.1, on the reverse strand, counting down.
AGATTGTGCATATCCCTTAGCAGTATGGTGCAGTACACTCGCCCCGCCCACAGCACCTGCATCAGAGATCACAAAACCTTTAAAACCCCAGTCTTTCTTTAACTTTTGCGTTAGCAACTGGTAGTTGGAAGTAGCTGGTGTGCCATCAACAGAATTATAGGCAGTCATTAAAGACCTTGCTTTAGCTTGCTTAATTGCAGTTTCAAAAGGTGGATAGTAAATCTCTTCCATCAACCGCTGGTTATAATGGATGGGATAGCTGTCGCGTCCGCCATCGCCAACGTTTGCAATAAAGTGTTTAGGTGTAGTTACGATATTTTGTTGTTCAAAAGCCCCAACGAAGGCGAGCCCCATTTGGGAGGATAGATAAGGATCCTCTCCATAAGTTTCTTCTGTTCTTCCCCAACGTACATCCGCAGCAATGTTTACAACAGGCGTTAGAATATCCCTGATTCCACGAAGTTTCGTTTCTCTGGCAATTGCATTTGCAACCTTAGCCATATTGGTAGTGTCGAAACTGGCAGCTAAACCGATAGCCTGAGGAAATGCAGTTGCCCCTTGTCTTACCAGGCCATGAAGTGCTTCATCAAAAGCAATAATTGGAATTCCTAAGCGAGTTTCAGTAACAAAATATTTCTGAATAGCATTGATTTTTTTCGCTAAGGTAAACGCATTTTCAGAGGTATTATAAGTCATCATCTGGTTTGCGCCGCCACCGCCCTGCGCTACCGCACTTACCTGTAATCCAAAGATTCCATTTTTATAGCGACTTTTATCTACGCCGTCCAAATCACCTGGAATCATAAATAACTGCCAGAATTTCTCCTCAGGCGTCATTCTTGCAAGGAGGTCTTTTACGCGATCATCAATGCTTGCCCGGGCATCTTTATAAATGAATCCCTTCTCATTTTTTAATTCAGGCTTATGTTGACCAAAGCTATTTTCAAAAGCCAAGACTTGTAGGCTGATTCCGAAGCAAACTATAATTTTTGTAAATCTCATTCTTAATTTATTGAGGGATAAATGCGAATGCCAAGGCGGCAGTTTTGTCTATACCTGTTGGTAGCGTTAATGTTGTTTCGCCATTAATACTTTGCCATCTAACTTTTTTACCAGTAGACAACAGTACCATTTCTGTTCCTTTTTTAGGTAAATTATTATTCCATTTTATTGTTTTTGGATTGCTTTCATCTGCGTTTAAGCAGTGTATGGCAAACCTTTTCTTGCCATCCTTACTCTGCGTAAACCAAGTTTGTCCGTCATGGTAGTTTTTGGTAATGCGGGTGTTGTAAATCGCCAGGCCGTTTTTAGACGTCCATTGCCCAATTTCATTTAACTTTTGAGTAACCTCATGCGGCAATGTTCCATCGGGATTTGGTCCTACACCTAACAACAGACTTCCGCCTTTGGCAACAATTTCTACCAGTTTATGAACTACTTCTGCTGCCGGTTTGTATTGGTCATTCGGAACAAAACCCCAGGCCCCACCCAAAGTCATACAGCTTTCCCATGGATGATCTAACTGAGTATCTGGAATTTTTTGTTCTGGTGTTTGGTAATTTTCATAAGGGCCATGCACCGTACGGTCTACCATCAGCAATCCAGGTTGTGCTTTTCTCGCCATCGTTGCTATTTTGGGCATATCTATATCCTGACTCCATTTAGGAATTGGCGCTCCCCATGATAACACTTCTTCATTTACACTTTCTAAAGGACGTACCCAACCACCGTCAAGCCATAGAATATCTACGCTTCCGTAATTGGTCATTAATTCACCAATTTGGTTTTGAACAAAACTTTTGAACATGTTCCAACGCCACGGATATTTTTTGATGTCGTAATTATTATTGCGATCTGCTGTTGCATACTTTTGCCACCAATAATATTGCGAGTGCCAGTCTGGTTTAGAAAAGTAGGCGCCGATCATAAAGCCATCTTTTCTAAATGCATCAAACACGTACTTGGCCACATCGGCTTTTGGGTTATTGGCAAAAGGACCTTTTGCAATACTAAAATCACTTTGTTTGGTATCGAACATTGCAAAACCATCATGGTGTTTAGTGGTAAAAACAAGGTATTTCATACCTGCATTTTTTCCTGCGGCCGACCATTGTTCGGGGTTAAATTTTGTGGGGTTGAATTTTTTACTAAAATCCCAATACCACTTTTTGTAATCATCGTAAGCGATTGTTGAATCTCTTTCTATCCAGTCTTCAGAACAAATCGACCATGATTCGATAATACCTGGTACGGCATATAGCCCCCAGTGAATAATCATTCCAAACTTTTTATCCTGCCAGGTATCTAATTTAGCTTTAACAAGCGGGTCTGTAGGCCATTCGTATTTGGTAGATTCTTTTACAATATCATTGCGTTGCGCGTAAATAAGATTAGCGCAGCAAATTAAAAGAAGGATGATGAGTAATTTTCTATTCATGTTTAAAGTTAAAAATCCCAGCCATTTCTAGTGGCTGGGATCGGTAAGGTATTCAAGTTATGGCATCCAGAAAATTTTCGTTTTCCTTGTATCTTTAGATGCTACAGCCTGATAGTTTTCACTGTTAAGCGTTTTTTCTTTAGCAGGATAGATTAATCTTGTAGGAGGCGTATCAAAACCAGATAACTTTCCAGTAGTTGGGAATGTTAACGCCGGAACGCCTGTCCTTCTATATTCAGACCATGCTTCTGTCGATTGCAATACACCATAATGTAACCACTTTTGCGTATAGATTTGTGCAAGCTTTGCGGTTGACGATCCAGTATAAGTTGCGGTTGAAGCGTTAACCCAAGCATCTACAACTGAAGCATTAGGTGCGGTTACATTTTTGAAACCACCACCTTGATTTAAGTTATTTAGGTAATGGTAGAAACTTACCGATTGTCTCAACGCATTATCATAAGCTGTTTTTGCATCTGTAGAGCTTCCCCATCTTTCAAAGGCTTCAGCTTTAATAAAGTTCACTTCTGACGCTGTAATCAAAATTCCAGGAAGTTTTTGGTTAAATAAGAAGGTTGCAGAATCTAACACCGAATAGTCAGGGAATTTTGATTCTTGATCCGCTGTGGTGAAAGTGATTGGCATTGCTTTATAAGTTGCATTTGGAACAAAAACATCTTTGTTGTTAATTTTTACCGTGCGGCCAAATTTATCATATATCACATCGATACGCGGATCATTGGCAGGTAACATCACATTATTAAGCGCATAATCCGTGGCATACCAGCTTCCTTCAAAAAAGGCATCACGTAAATCACTGCTGCTGTTGGTTAATGCCTGTAACAGGATATCAGAAGTTCCTGGATTGTAAGTTCCGTTATTGCCACCATCTACCAGAGGATAAGTAGTTTGATTAGCGAGCATTGCTAAAATTGCAGGTCTGGCAGTAGCTTCGTCTGTTTTTGAGATACGCATTAGCAAACGTAAACGCAATGAGTTGGCGTAACGTGCCCACAGGTTCATATTTCCTTTCAATAGAATATCAGCTTTAGAAAATGCTGCCGATGTTGTGTTAGTATTAAAATAAGTACCTAGAGCATCCAAATCTGAAATGAAGGAAGTATATAATGCTTTTTGTTCATCATATTTGGGATTACTGATGGTGTTTGTAGTATTTAAACTTCCCGCAGCAGAAAAGGGAATATCACCCCATAGATCAACCATTTTTGCAGCTTGTTCTAATAACACTACTTTTGCCGCTTGCATAATTACTTTTTGACTGGCTTGATCTGTTGCAGAAAGCGTATTATACTTCGTTTCCATCGTTCTGTATTGTGCCATTACACCACTACCGTTCCCACCAGTGCTATAAAAATCATCCCAATATTGTTGAGAATAGCTATCGCTTTGCTGATAGATTGTGTTTCCATTAGCGATGTAGTTTGTTTGCGCATATACACCTGGCATCTGCGTTAGGAATGTTCGAACATTCCAATATTTAGCTGCAACACGGTCGTTATTAAGCATGCCGGTAAAGAGTCCGGTCAAACTCGGATCCAGAACTTTCTCTGGATTATTAAATTTTTCATCAAGTTCTTTTTTACAACCAACTACTGTTGTTATTGCAATTAAAAGAAAGCTTGCTTTTATGATTAACTTTTTCATAATTCTTTTTTCTTAGCTGATTAAAAGTTTGCATTTAAAGAGAAACCAAAGTTTCTAGATGCAGCTGTAGAACCTACATCAACACCTTGCGACCACCATTTATTACCTAGAGGAGCTTCAGGATCTAAATCTTTTAATGTGCGGTGGATATAGAACAAATTACGTCCGATCAATGAGAACCTCATATTACTAATACCGATTTTCTTCGTGAAAGTTGAAGGAATTTTGTAACCCAAAGTAATTTCTCTCATTTTGATGAAATTATTTTTGAAGATTTCTGCTTCAGTTAATGATCCTTCACCCCAGTTATAGGTTGTAATATAATACTCAGCTGCAGAAAGAATCTTTGTATTTGGCAAGCCTGTAGTCTCGTTTACGCCTTGTAGTAAAACACCGTCATTGTAGTTTTTTCCATTAGCAGTATACGCTAAGCCGCCGTGTTCAGCATCTCTAAATTCCATTGAATTTTCTAGCATCCCCGCACCACGCATAAACTTTAAGTTTGGAGCGATCATTTTACCACCAAAGCGATAATCAATCGTGAAATCTAATGAGAAGTTACCATAACTGAATGTGTTTGAAAAACCACCAACTGCTTTTGGCATGATGTTTCCAACTTTAACATAAACTGAGTTATCCATTACATAAAAGCCATCGTCATTAATCACATAGTTTCCATTCGCATCAGTTTTTCTTGGACGAACGTAGATATTTCCAAGATCCTCGCCTGCTCTTGCTACAATCTTAGCAGTTGCCTGGTCTGAATTATAGAAATTAATCTCTGAATTAGCATCTTTTAAAGAGTTTACTTTAGATTTATTCGTTGAGAAATTAAATCTGGTGTCCCATCTGAATTTTCCTGTTATAGGCGTTCCGTTCACAGCCAATTCAAATCCTCTGTTACCGATCTCTCCAACGTTTATGATTTGACTTTGCGCCCCATTCGTTGCGGTTAAATCAAGTGGCAATATTTGATTTTTGATTTTGTTGTCGTAATAACTGAAGTCGAACCCTAATCTCCCTTTTAGAAAACGGGTTTCCAATCCAAATTCAGCCTCATGCTTCTTCTCAGGTAGTAAATTAAGGTTACCGTAAGATCTTGGTGCTAAAATAGAAGGTACAGATCCATTAATGGTTTGAAGAGAATTCTGTGTATATGCAATATTTGCTTCATAAATTGGCGGAGCATTACCTACTACACCATAAGATGCTCTCAACTTACCATAATCCCAGAATGAAGGCAGCTTCACAACATCACTAAATACAAAACCACTGTTTACAGAAAAGTATGAATATTGATTATTTTGCGGAGGCAAAGTCGAAACATACTCTCTTCTGCCAGTTGCTTCTACGAAAAGGAAATCTTTATAGCTAAAATTCGCAATACCCAGGTACGCATATTTCAATTGTTCTTTTCTTGATTCAACAGTTTCTGCAACATTGAATGAGTTAGATAGTGCAAAGAAATTTTCGGTTACTAATCCATCTCTGGTATTAGACCTTAAATCTTTATAGGTCTCTTTTCTCCCTTGATAACCTCCGCTTAATGATAAGCCAAAGTCTTCACCAATTTTGTTAGAATAAGTCACCAATGCATCTCCATATAAAACGGCATACTGACCTTGGTTGGTAGTGTACGATCCTGTACTTGTATTGCCATTGAAGGCACTTGGGAATTCAGTAAATTGCCTGTTTTCTGCCTTAACACTGGTATAATCATTACCTACACGACCTCTGAATTTTAAATTTTTCGCAAAATCGTAATTCAATGTGAAACTTGATAACAACCTGTTCTCATTTTCAGTATACTGATTCTTTAATTGTTGCCAGTAAAAATCTAATAAGTTAGTCGCTCTGATATTATAAACAAATGGTTCTGGTCTATCTATTTGATTGAATTGCGAATATTTGTAGCCATTACTGGTTTGGAATTTTTCTTTCATCAAATCCATATCTTCTGCACGGCTAAAGAAACCGCCGAACGACCCTAAAACCTGACCTAACTGATATGGTCTGTTAACAGTTTTAGTGTTTACATAGCTCACGATTACATCAGCTGATAATTTAGGCGCTAATTTGATTGTGGAGTTTAGGTTAAATGAATTTTTTGCGCCAGTATTACCTGGTTGTGTTCCTTTATAATCTAAACGCGAAGCTGAAAATCTATAGTTTAACGCGTCTGTTTGATTCGAAATAGCAACGTTTGCATTTGAAGTATAGCCATTTTGATAAACGTCTCTATAGTTGTTTGGTTGAGGTGAATAAGAACGAATTGATCCATCCCACCATCTCACTTGCTGACCTTCCATTTTAGGACCAAAGTTAGCATAGGCTCTGAAATATGGTCTTAATCCTGTTGGTGAAAGTGGATCTGCAATCCATCCTTCTTCGGTTGCACCATTTGCAACGTTTGTTTCCCGATCGTAACCCGGACCGTAAGTATTTTGAAAGTTCGGTAAAAATGCAACCTGATCAATTGATCCCTGATAGTTGAAATCGACACCTAAGCCACGGTTTTTAGATCCTTTTTTAGTAGTAATCACAACTACACCACTTGCTGCATCTGATCCGTATAATGCAGATGCACTTGCACCTTTTAATACCGTTAAACTTTCAATATCAGCCGGATTAATATCCAGGATACCATTACCACGAACACGCTGATCATCAAAATAATTATTGTTGTTCGCACCAGCAGCACCGTTTTGTCCATCATTTCTGATCATTACACCATCTACAACATACAATGGCTGTTGATTATAGTTAATGGAGTTTATACCACGAATTTGAACGTTTACAGCACTACTTGCGCCACCTGGTGCAGTGGTAACCTTAACACCCGCAGCTTTACCATATAATGCAGATGCAAAATTGGTATTACCTGCTTCCGTTAATTGCTTTGCGGTTACGGTACTTACCGCATAACCAAGAGATTTTTCCTGTCTCTTGATACCAAGGGCTGTCGTCACAACACTTACTTCATCAAGTTGATTAGAACTCTCTTTTAATGTTACATTTAACGTGCTCTGGTCGGCATATACCAATTCTTGTCTTGTGTATCCAATCGCAGTAAAAACCAACGTTTCTTTGGCGTTTACAGCAATCGAAAACTGTCCGTTCCCATCTGTCTGGGTAACTTTTGATGTCCCTTTAATGGAAACACTCACTCCTGGAAGCGGTCCCGAGGCATCTTTCACCGTTCCGGTGATGCTTTTTTGTGCGTAGGTTGTTATTGTTAACAGGGTTAACAACAATATACTTAAGCACCTTAAGTACACTTTTTTCATAATTTTGCTTTGTTTAAGGTTATAGTTGACTTGATACTTCTAGGTTTTTGTTTTGTTTATATGATTAGCTATTTAATTACTCGAACTGACTATTTTCTACCATGATACTAGCTGCGGCTAAAAGTTCGGCCTCATCTGTTAATGTTGATAATTTGATGGTTGTAAATTCTGAAATACGTGGCATACAGAACTGATTAATGGCTTGCTGAATTGATGGTAAAAACATATTGCCTACTTTTGCTCCCCTACCGCTAAGCACAATACACTCGGGATTCAGGATATGCATGAGTGTGGAAATCCCTTTACCAATTTGAAAGGCTGCTTTTGATAAAATTGAAATGGCAAGTGGATCTTGCGCCTGAACGGCATCCAGGAAATGATCTCTCGGGTGCTTGGTTTTGTCTTTAAAAAGTTGCTTCATGCTAGATTCTGCACCTTCTTCCAGTGCTCGCTCTGCTTTCTCTGCCATTACCAACAGCGATGTGTCAACTTCCAGGCAACCTCTTTTGCCGCAAGTACATAAGTTGTTGCTATCAGACAATGGAATGTGACTAAACTCTCCGGCATAACCGCGACTTCCCCGATACAGCTGGCCATTTACAATCATTCCTAAACCAGTTCCCCACCCAATGTTAATCACCATTACGTCTTTTAAATCTATCGCTTCACCGAAGTTAAGCTCTGCAAGGGCAATTAAACTCGAATCATTATCTATCGATACAGATAAATTAATTTTTCGGGAAAGGTAATCCTGAAGTGTTTCGCCATTTTTGATGGATAAAAATGAGGAGTTAATCCCCAGTTCCGCATTAACGAATCCCGGCATACCGATTCCAACGCCAATAATATTAGTTACATCGATTTTAGATTTCGCAATGCTATCACTAATAAAGCTAGCCAGTGTATCTACGTCTTCAAATGAATCAGACATGTGGAGATCCAGGTACTGGATTGGTAAAATAACTTTTCTGGATAAATCATAAATGGTAAGCCGCGTAATGAGCTGATCCATCGCAACTGCGACAATATATTTATGATGATCTGGATTTAAAAGATAAATAGATGGGCGCCTTCCTCCTGTTGAAGGGGCTAAACCTTGTTCTATAATATATCCTTCTGTAATTAAACCATTTACAACTGAAGTGACCAAAGGCAAGCTCTTCTTGGTGAGTTTGCTTAAATCCGTTAAGGATAAAGCCTTTTTGTAATAAAGATGCTTGATAATATCAGCCCGAAGCCGCTGACCTTTCTTAATGATTACCGACATTTTTATTTGGTTTATGAACAAACTTAATAAATATTTTTAAAACAATAACCGACTTATTAATTTTTTTTAAAAGTATTTTCCCAAACAAAAAAAGGCCCGGATCGAACCCTGCCTCTTTTTGTTTGGTTTTACTGTAGCATTTTACTGGAAATGTGGCAAAATTTTAAAATAACAATAAGATAATATCACTTTTATATATGATTACTTAGCTTTTATATTAGAAACCAAAGTTGGACTGGCAGTTCTACACCCAAACGACTAAAAGCTACGTCAACTCCCATGTCATAACTTAAAGCAACAACAATTTTTGTGTTCCTACTAATGTATTCCTTTAAAAAGACGGCTCCATCTTATTTTATTAAAGAAGGAACCTTCACTATCAAAACTCATCCATATAAACAGTGCTTTGCCTACCACATGATCTTCTGGCACAAAACCCCAATACCTGGAATCTGTAGAATTGTGTCGGTTATCACCCATCATCCAGTAATAGTTCATCTTGAAAGTATAGTTAGTTGCTGCCTTATCGTTGATATACCAAACGCCACCTTTCTGCTCTACTTTGTTTCCTTCGTAAGTGCGAATGGCACGATAATAAAGCGGCATCGTATTACTATCTACCTTAACGGTCCATCCTTTCGCAGGGATTTTAACTGGGCCAAAATTATCTACGTTCCATTTGCGTTTAGGATCCAGTGGAAAAAGATCGCCATCATCAACAGACGGTGGCTTTACAAATAATTCAGCTGATTTTACAAACTCAAAGGCCTTTAATTTCTGAATCATTTCTGGCGTGGCATTTCCAACATAAGTATTCGTATCAAGTTGTTGCATCTCTCCAACCTTGAAGCCAAGATTACTGAGCACTTCTAAGTTGATATTTGTTGTGGATAACTTAATTCGATATGGCATCTGACCGGTGTTTTTCAGTGGTTCCGCTTTGCCATTTATGCTTACTATACCCGCGCTCATACTAACAATGTCGCCAGGAACCCCTATACATCTTTTAATGATATTTTCGCGTTTATCTACCGGTCTGCTAGTGATGGTATACTGGCTATTTACTGTTTGCCAACCAGACTGATGAACTAAATTATAATAGCTTGGCTCCTGGTTTTCTAGCGCGACAGTATCGCCTACAGGCAGATTGAATACAACTATGTCATTTCGCTTAATTTCTGATAATCCGGGCAAACGGTGATATTTCCACTGAATGCCATCCCAATAAGATTTTGTTCCTGTTATTGGCATAGTATGATGTGCAAAAGGAAACGCGACAGGGGTCATGGGAATCCGTGCACCATAATTCACTTTACTAACGAAGAGGAAATCGCCTATTAAAAGAGATTTTTCCATCGAACCGGATGGAATGGTGTAGGCTTCAATAAAAAACACACGGATAATGGTTGCAGCAATCACTGCAAAAACGATGGCGTCTAACCATTCGCGGGTTTTTGTTTTTTTCTTTTTAGGAGCACTTTTCTTTTGCCAGATTTTCCAGTTCATATTGAAGATTGATATCGTTGGGTTTAGATGAAGTGGCAGTTTGATTGTTACAGAATGGTTTTCAGCTGCGCTGGCTGATAGGGGCTTTTTCTCTCTGCACTAGCTTGCCTCGGCTGGCCCCCGAAGGGCTTTTACTTCTTTGCTTGATCAAAACAGTAATAAAAACCAAGCTTTTCTGCGAGCTCGTGAATGCCAATAAAAACATAAACAACTTATGAATAACTCAAGGCTTGGAACTGATGTTGGATAAAAGCGTTAAAGCTTTATTTCGGCAGCACAAGCACCCGATGAAAAATCGGGAGAGGACGCGCTGCCTTGGATCATGGGGTATGAAAGATTGTGGTCGAAGCTTTAAACGTTTTCTCCTTCCATCATTTCCTAGGCCGGAGAGCAGGGTGGTGATAGCAGGGTGGCAATGGCGGGGTAGTTTTTTAACGAGCATAGTCTACTGGTTGCTGACTCGCTAAACGAAATTATTATGCCTCTACAACCATCCTTTCCTCGGCTAGCCGCCGAAGGGCTTTCTACCTTTCTCTTGATAAAAAGGTCGCCAAAACCGAACTTTTCTGCGAGCTCATGAATGCCAATAAAAACATAAACAGGTTATGAATAACTC
>JAZBLB010000007.1:157837-185690 GCA_037032985.1 Bacteroidota bacterium | reverse complement strand
GCAATAAAGGGCTGGTACCAAGCTAAATTAACCCGCCGGGACTTTGTGCGCTCTCCACACACTAGCCTCTGATCTTTTGGGCTATATTTTAACTTGGAATTCTGGCACGTATTACGATGGAGAACAGATAACGTTCTTTAACAAATTTTGGAGGGAATGATTTTGTACCACTTCCTTGAAGTGATACATGTTGACGGCGGTTAATTTTTTCGTTTTCATAAACGGTTAGTTTTTATGTAAAACGATGCGGACTCAAAAAGCAGAAAAAACCAGATTGGTGAGAAACCAATAGGGCGAACTTTACTGCTTTCGAAACTGGTACCGCTAAGAACCACTTGAAAATTAATCCAAGCTCCCCGAAAGGCTCACGCAAAGTCCGCCCTATTGAATAAGTATGCGAAGATACAAAACTCAATAGTATTGGCGAACTCACGGTCGACTCATGGGGAAATTAGCGGTTTCGTTTCATGAGAGACATCGTTAAAGCAAGGTTAGATCCTACTCTATTTGTCGCTATAAATAACTGATAACAAATATAATAATAAATATTAAACGTGGCAATAAAACCACAAAATATTTTAAATAAAATTGAAAAAACATAAAGATATATTTAAAATCATTGGTTTGAATGTGAAAGCTTACAGAAAAAAGGCTGGTTTAACCCAACAGGAGTTAGCAGATAAATTTTTTGGTGATCGTTCAAAAATAAGTGACATTGAACACGGAAAGGAAGATTTTATGCTGTCAACGCTATTGGATATTGCAGATGGTTTAAATGTGGATGTAAAAAAGTTTTTTGTGCCAATAAAGAAAACTGAATAAATCTTTATACGGCGATAGAAGCAAGAACACAAGCTGAAAGGAAGATTAATAAAAGTAACATGCCAATAGCAATTTCTCTCCAAGAATAGTATTTGCCATTTTCTTTTGGGATAATTAGGGATAGCATGTTTGAAAGGCCTTTTCTTAAGTTTTCCATTATAGATAAGTTAGATTAATTAAAATAAGGAATCAATTAATATCAAAAAAGGGCCAAAGGAGAACTAAACGAATTATGATTAATTATGCAAAAACAAGGTTATAGTAGTAATATTTTACAAAAGGCTTCAGCAGAAATCCAGAGTCATCTAAAAGAGCAAAGCTTAAATTATGTGAGCATCAAAGAAGCTCAAAGACTAATGAATAAAAAGAACATAGCTATCAATCTAAAAAGTTATTTTAGTTCATTAAATATAAGTAAGAAGACAGAAATAATTGGAGGACAGCGATACATATTCAACTATTGGCGAATCTATAATAAAGAGATTACGAATGAGCATTTATCAGAAACGTTTCTTTTAATGGATTTTTTCTATCATAGATTAAAAAAGGCTAGATCGTCATTTTCTTTTATGAGCTTCTTTTTAGTTATCATACTTATTATTGGTTTGCTAGGTTCATTTTTAGGGAGTATAGAATTTCTAAATAATGAATTTGATGCCAAGACTTTTAATATATCTCTAATAGGATATGCGATAGTATTAGCTTGCTCCTCAACCAGTGAATATTTATATCCAAGTTTTGACGACGAAGAGATTGCTTATAAAAGAAGTGGAGACTCCATTAGGATGTTCGGTTTTACTACCTTATTAATGGTAATTATACTTGCTATCAGTTCTTATTTAACGAATAATATTCAATTAAAGATCTCTTTATCAGCTTTTGTAGCATTAGTATCTATAATACTTTGGTTTATTGGAAACGCCAGATATGGCGTTTTAATAAAAAAATATCCAATGCAAATAATCCAAACAGATGATACTGGCGGTGGAAAAACTGACAAACAACCAATTGGAGACATACCAGATGAATTTAAATCTTAAGATATGTTTAGAGAATTTGAGGCAATAAGAGTAAGACAAACCTTTGCAGACTTCTTTTGTATATCAATTAAAGCTATTGATCTGTTACAGTTATGTTTCAGCGACACAATGAGGTATAATGAAGATGGAACTTTAGCTGGAAGCCAAAGACAACTAGATGAAAAAGGTCGATTAAATGACATTACAGATTATATAAACTCTAAAGATTTATCATTTCCTAATTCTATTGTAATATGTGCTAATTATAATAAGAAAGGTTATATCGAAGAAGACGAAAACATAAGATGGTCTTTCGAAGAACTTCAAAACGGGTTGTATTCTCTCAAAATACCAACGAAGGATCCACTTGCAGCAGTCATTGATGGGCAGCATAGGTTATTCGCTTTTAAGGGAGCTTCGGACGAAAAAATTGCTAACACCGAATTATTAGTATCCGTCTTTTTCGATTTACCTTTAGCTTATCAAGCATATATTTTTGCTACTATAAACTATAATCAAAAGCCAGTAAGTAAGAGCCTTGCGTTAGAACAATTTGGTTATCTTTTGGATACAAATAATGAAAATACTTGGTCTCCAGAACTACTTGCAGTATTCCTAAGTAGAAAACTTAATACTGATTTAGATTCGTCATTTTATAATCACATTAAAGTAGCTCCACAAAATGATAACTTTTTGTTAAAGATTGATCAAAAAGAGTTAAAATGGACTGTGTCGATGTCTACATGTGTTACCGGAATTCTAAGCCTAATAAGCAATAATCCAAAAAGGGATGCTAATTTCTTAAATAGATATAGTTTGGAAATTAGGCGTCGAACTATGCTAAATGAGTTGAAAGATAGTTCAGTTTTAAGATCTTTTTATATTGATAAAAATGATTTTTTCGTTTACAAATGCATATTAAATTTCTTTAATGTCGCCGATTCGCTTTTCTTTAAAAAAGCAAACAATAATTCTTTTATTACGAAAACTATTGGGATAGCTGCACTTTTTAAGATTTTAAATTCAATTCTAGAAAAAAACTTAAACCAAGATAAAGACATTAGTATCGAATATTTCAGGTACAAACTGGATAGAGCTAAGAATATTGACTTCACAGATAATTATTTCAAAAGTCCTTCGGGCTCTGGAATAAACCGTATCTATAATGCTATTGCTATTAGAATAGGTTTAAGAATGCTTGACGAAATTAGAAATGCAGATGATAAAGGCAACATGATTAGGCTCTCAATTGACAACCTTAATGATACCCCAGATCCACTTTCCTAAAAGCAAAAGTTATAGAACAGGTTCAGACCATGAGCCGTTAAAGTTCTATTTAGACTGCCTTAGCAATGCGAAGGAGTTTGATTTGCTACTGGGCTATTTTAGCTCTGCTGCTATTAATGTGCTTTCTCTAGGCTTTGCCCAATTCATTTACAAAGGTGGCAAAATGCGTATTGTGGCTAACCATATCCTTTCAGAAGAAGATAAGGCGGCTGTAATAGCAGGTAAAGGTAAAGATGTACAAGTTCCATTTGACTTAGAAGATATTAGAAGCATTAGAGCTAGTTTGGATGAATATGGCAAACATTTTTTTAAATGTTTAGCCTATCTAATTGCTAATAATCGAATTGAAATTAAGATTGTTAAACCAAAATCTAAAGGTATTGCTCATTATAAAGACGGCATTTTTAAAGATGAGAATGATAGTGTATCATTTCATGCATCCTGCAATTTTACAGCATTTGGGTTATTAGAAAATGCAGAAAGCTTAAACTGTTTTTTAGCTAGTGATAGTGAGGCTTCTAAACATAAAATTTTAGAAGATCAAGCATATTTTAACCGGATTTTTGAAGGTAAAGCAGATCATTTAGAATATTTGGATATTCATGAAATAACTACTGCAATTAAAAACGAATTTACCGGGGATGATTTGAAAGAGTTGTTGGTAGAAGAGGCAGATTTGATACGTAAGAAAAATTTAGTTTTCAACGAAGATCAATTAGCTGCATATATTAGCACATTAGAAGATGAGTTTGAGCGAACAGTAAACGAACCTAGATTCCCATATTCCGCTGGGCCTCGTAATTACCAAAAAGAAGCATATGATAATTGGAAGAAAAATAATTATCAAGGCGTGTTCGCAATGGCTACGGGCACTGGAAAAACCATAACTTCTCTTAACTGCATTTTAAATGAGTACAAAGCATTTGGCGAGTATAAAGCTATTATCCTAGTTCCTTCAATAGCCTTGCTTAATCAGTGGGAGAAAGAAGTTGAGCAGTTCAACTTTAAAAGAATATTTAAAATTGGAGGTGGATACAATTGGGAGCCAAATATGGGTGCCATTGTAAGTAATAGGCTATGGAAGAAAAAGGAAAACTATATATTAATTGCTACCTACGGCAGTTTTGTAACAGATCGATTTCAGAAGTACTTTTCTAAAATACAACAAGACCTAATTTTAGTTGCCGATGAAGCACATAATATTGGGGCAACATCTATAAGAGCTTTACTTCCAAAAATTAATGTTAGCAAAAAAATTGGCTTATCTGCAACTCCTAAAAGGGTTTACGATCCAGAAGGCACCGATGCATTAAATACCTTCTTTAATGACCAACCTCCATATTGCTATCAATTTTCCATGGAAAAAGCTTTACATGAAGGCTTCTTAGCTGAATATAAATATTTCCCAATAATTGTGGAATTGACAGAAGAAGAAACTGAGAAATATATAGAAATTTCAAAACAGTTGTTAAAATTTTTCGATTTTGAAAAAGGTGAATTCAAAAAAGATCCTACAGTAGAAATGCTGTTATTAAAGCGTAAAAATCTAATTCACAAAGCATATAACAAACTAGCTGCGTTCAAAATTATTCTCAATGAACTTAAAAAGCAAAATAAGCTACACTACATTTTCACCTATGTACCCGAAGGATATATGTACAATGATGAGGGCCTAGGAGAAAAGCTTCTAGATCAATTTCTTTTGGTTGGTTCAAAAACTATCCCTGGTATAAAAATGAATTCGTACACAACAGAGGATGGAGACCTAGAAAGTATTTTACGAGGTTTTTCTGAAGGTAAGATAGATATGCTTTTTGCCATGAAAATGCTTGATGAAGGTGTGGATGTACCTAGAGCAGAGATAGGAATCTTTTGTAGTAGTACCGGAAATCCAAGACAATTTATTCAACGCCGGGGGCGCCTTTTAAGAAAACATATCAATAAAGCCTTTGCAACTATTTATGATATGGTTGTGATTCCCAATCAAGCTACCTCTGAGCATGAGTTACATAATATGGAAAAGAAGTTGGTAAGAAATGAACTAAATAGGGTTGCTTATTTCGCCAGTTTATCAATGAATTATTATGATACTAAGGGAAACATCGAAGAGGTATGTAAAAAATATGAACTCAATTTGAATGAAATAATTAACGAACTATGAGTAAAAGAGATGAAATGCTGAGAGAAGTTCTTTCAGACCCAGAGTTGATGGAAAAGTACAATCTTCGACGAGAGGACATCGGGAAAATACGGTGTGTTCCACCTTATTCAAAGAAAATTATTGAGGTGATGGCAACAATGATTAATGAAACAGATAATAATAGAACGCCAAGACAAATTTATCCAATTATTAAAAATATACATAAAATATAAAGATGGCTGCTATTCTTAACAGTATATCCTTTAATAATTTTTTCAATTATTATGGGAGTTTTGAAGATAACAATTATGAGCTTAAAGAGGGCGTAAACATTATCGTAGCTGATAATGGTGCTGGCAAATCAAAGTTTTTCAATGCATTTTTGTGGTTATTTGAAAATGTAATACTTGATTCTGACGACAAGAAAATCAAACTCATCAAGGACGCGTTTGTAAAGATTATTTCCGATAAAGCAAAAAGCGAAACTCCGGTTCAAGGGAAGCTGATTTGTGGTGTTCAGATTGAGTATACTCAGGCCAATCGTTTAAAGTTTCAAATCACAAAATCTTTTACAGCCGTAAAACTCAATGATGATTTTACAAACCCAAATAGCTGGCAATATATACTGAATGATCTTGAAGTAAATAAGACAGATTTAGTTTTACCGAAATACAAACCGGTTTATGATGAAGATGAAAAGTTAAAAATTATTGATGCATTGATCCTACCCCAATTTAGACAGTATTCATTCCTACAGGGTGAGGAGGTTGATAAAATTATTGATTTTACGAAGAAGGAAAGTATTGAAGCTGCAGTCAAAAATCTAACCCATATTTCTAAATACGAAAATTTAGAGGACTTGGTTGATTATGTAAACAGTAAAGCATATGAAGACCTAAAAGATCAAATGAAGTCTAACGATGCACAGTCTAAAAGATTAAATGATGCAATAGCAGATAAGGAACGATTAGAACTATTATTGAGGCAAGAGGAAGAAAAGTTAGGTGAATGGGAAGAAACCTATAGTAAGGCCGAGAAAGAAAAAAATGATCTAGATAAAGTTTACGCTAACGCTGATAAACGTAGAGAATTAGACGAAAAAATTAGACCCATACAAAGACGCCTTAAGGAAAAGAAAGATGAATTTGAAGAATTCCTGGATAAAGTAAACAACAGAGTGTTTGATGGGCAATTCTCATGGATTGCTATGGGATTCGAAGATAAAATTGACAAGTTCCGAAAAATGAGGGACGAATATACTTCGAGACATTTTGAATTAAAGGCATTAAAAAACATGGATGCGAATCCAAATAACTATTTTCACTTCTTGCCCGTAAACTCACCAGATGCAGTGAGCTTACAAAACATGATCGATCATGAACATTGCTATGTTTGTGATCGGCCGGCAAAGAAAGGAAGTAAGGAATATACTTATATTAATGCCTTAAAAAATCGGCCTAGTTCAGTTACTAAGGAAGTTGAGTATGTAAAAAACAACTTCAATAACTTTTTCGGAGACATTCAAATTAATGCTCAACCATTCTATAATAAAATTTCGAATATTCCGCTAAGCGTAGCGGGTTTTAAAGATAAAGAAATTGAATTTATTCAGCAGATAGACCGACTTAGTACTCAAGTAAAATCCTTAAAAGACCAAAGAAAAGATTTGTTAATATCTGGAGAAGATACTGAAGCAAATGCTAATGATATCATAAATAATTATAAGGGTGCCATTCGTCAAATGGAAAATGCTCGTGCTAAAATCGACGAAATTATTTCACCTAAAATATTCGATTATAAACAGAAGGTAAAAGCTACAGAACTTGAGTTAGAAAACTTAAGCAAAGTGCAAGATATCCCGCAGGGCTTTCAAGAGAACTTTTCTATTGCGAAAGATTTGGCTAGCGCAACAACTAAAGCGAAAGAAAGAGTTTATGATAAAATGATTAAACAATTAGAAGAGCATGCTAATAAACACTTCCAATCCCTAATCAAAAACAATGATTTGGCTGGAGGTATCTTAAAGTTCGAAAAAACGCCAAGTGGTGCTGTAAACTTCAACTATCTCGACCAAGATGGTAATATCGTTTCTGGCGCCTCCGAAGGCTTTCAACGAATGAAAAAGTTTTCTGTTGTAATGGCGATCATAACTGCGAACAATTCTGAATACAATTATCCCCTTCTTGCCGATGCCCCATTATCTGCATTTGGTGAGGGCTTTACAGAAGGCTTTTTTGAAGCTACGGGAAAGGTTTTTCCTCAAAGCATAATTTTAGTGAAGGAATTGTTTGACAGAAATGATGAGCAGAAGTTGACTACACTAGGAAAGAAACTACGTGCAGAAGCTTTTGTAAAAGTTATGTATTTGAACACAGTGCCGGAAGGGGCAGAACAAAAAGATTTAGAAACCAGTCAAATTAGATTGAAATAATGAATTCACAAGACTTTAGGACGCAAATTTTAATAAAGAAACCGAGGTATGCTAAAAGCCGTATACCGTTGATAGAAGTCTTTGCGAATAAAGGGCAATCTAAATCTGAGTATGCTCAGTTCGGCCCTATATATGAATTATTTATTTATGCTTTTGTTT
Source organism: Bacteroidota bacterium (assembly GCA_037032985.1). Classification (GTDB taxonomy): domain Bacteria; phylum Bacteroidota; class Bacteroidia; order Sphingobacteriales; family Sphingobacteriaceae; genus Pedobacter. Next base: position 177,832 of record JAZBLB010000007.1, on the reverse strand, counting down.
TAGGTTTAAAAAGAAAGTCCTTTCTTCCTTTGCCAAGTAATAATTTGACCAAGGATTTTGTAGAGATCGCAAAATGGAAAGGTGGTAGTGCATTGGTAGATTTTCTATTGATGATAACCCTAACGCACACCGATGAGCTTGGATTTGATTGGAATGAATTAGAAGAGATGGACGAAAAGGATGTTGATAAAGCCATCGGTCAAATTATTTCATTTTTTGAGGGATACGCTAATGGTGGTCTTGAATATTTACAGGAACAATATGACACCAATCAATTAATTAACAGCCCTTATTTATTCGTAGATCTTTTAGCAGAAAATTCGACATTTAAGGACCTATCAGTAGAGGAAGAAGCTGAAATTAGTTTAGAAGCTCAAGAAGCAACGGAAAACACTGTCGAAGACACTAAACGCCTAATTGATGGTGGCGAAAACTCTAAAGTAGAATTCAAATCCACGCTTAGGGTAAATTTAGCTACAGGACAACCTGATGAAAGGATGGAAATGTCATGCATTAAAACAATAGCGGGTTACATGAATACTAAGCCAGGTACTTTATTAATTGGAGTGTCTGATGCGAAAATTATACTTGGTTTAGACACAGATTTTAATTCTTTTGGTAAAAAGCCTGATTTAATGGATGAGTTCCAAAAGCATTTAGACAATTTAATTGAAAGCTACATAGGTAATTCTGCTTATTCATTAATTACATTAACTTTCCCAGAAATTGATGGTAAGAAAGTATGTAGATTAGACGTGCAGTTTAGTAAAAAAGGGCCTGTTTACGTTAAAAACAAATCAAAGAAAACAGAGGAATTTTATATTAGAAGAGCTGCATCTACTGTTGCATTAAACGCTAGTGAAATGATTGGTTATATTTCAAATAACTGGGAATAAGCAAAGAATAGAAAAAGGGCTACTTATATAATCCTTTTTCTATTTCATTAATAATAAAATCATTTCCCGTAATTGAGCTGCGATTCTGAACTTCATGATTAATTAGTTCTAGCCCATCGTCAATATGCATTTTAGCATACTTAGCAATATCAATATGGTTAATATTAATTTGATAATGAATGGCTAGTAAAGATAGATAGAACTCTGGTTGATTACCAAAGAGTACTTTAACATTGTATTCTTTTCCTTGAGAATCGGCCATTTTTTTCAAATCCAATTTGCGCTCTTGCGCTAAAGAATAGCTAAAGGCCAAGCGGGCAATAATATTTTCAGGGCCTAAATTTAACTTGTTGGTTAATTGCGTAACCAACTCTTTATTGGCCTTTGATGTTTTGATGTTGTTAAACATGGGCAGCTAAACTTTGGTTAAACTGGCTAAATAAATCTGCAGGGTATAAATCTGCAAAGGTGGAAGCATAATTTGCTTTTTGCTGAATTAGGTAGGCTTTACCAATTTTAGGTAATAATAGCGCATATTCCTGTTCAGATAATTCTTTTTCTAAAAGGGGAAATAATACCACCTGGTTAGATACAGAGGGATAAAACTCTTTGATGATATTGGTTGCATGTTTTTTATCCAGTTTTTGTAAAGGACTATCAATAAATACCGGAAATTGAATATTTGATTCGATTACGAGTGCCTTTAATAATGCGGTAGCATAAAGCTGCTGTTCTCCTTTAGATAAACCTTCCTTATTGATGATATGATCAAAAGCATCATACAAATCAATGTCGATTAAATCACCTTCAATTTTCACATCAACCTTACCAACAAATGCATTTTTATGCATTAAGTTATTAAGCTCCTTTTTGATGTTGGTTTCTAAAGAGGCTTTTTTCTTTAGCTTAAGTTGATATATAAAATTACCAAGTTGCTTAATTAATCGCTGTGCGGTTGTAGCCTTTTCCTGATCTTGTCTTTCTACTTTTATATGTTTGCTTTGCTCTGATAATTGGCGATGTAACGTAATAATCTCTTTTTCTGCAACGCCTAAATCAACCCTAATTGCTAGCGTTTTAGTGATTAACTTTTCTACATCAGCATTTAACTCATTGTAATTCGTTTTTAATGCTTTAATTACAGGATCGTTTGACTTTAGATCAGCATCTTGTAGTTTTTTATTTGTGATATTATAACTGCTTTGAATACGTTTACCTTCTGCAACTAGTGCTTTAAATTTCTTCGCGTAAGCATCTGTTAAATTGTTGTAGACATTATTAAAGGCATTAACCTGGTCTTGCGTAAAGGCAATTAAGATATTAGATTGATTAGTTGCTTGTGCCGATAAATGTTCCTGCAAAATGAAATCAACCTCTGTTTTATTAATTGATTTAACATTATCAAAGGCCTTGGATAAGGCGGTATATTTTTCTTTTAATAACTGATTAATCAGGTGAGCATGTTGTTCACGTTCTTCGAGTGTGATTTGCTCTTTTACCTGCTGCATTTTGTTCATGAGCATGGCAAATGGAGCTAATTCAAGTAGTTGGGCAAAGTCAGCCTTATTTTTAGCCAAATCCTCCCTTAAGTTCGTGCGCATTTTCCGGTATTCGTTCAATTCCTCATCAGTCATGGCATTACCTGTTCTCACTAACTTTTCTTGTGCTGCGGCTAAATCTGCTTTCTTAATCTGTAACTCTTGCTCTTTACGTTCTAAGTCGGCCTTATGTAGTTCGGCCAGCTCTTCCAATTGTGCTAGTTTTTGCTGTAATTCTTCAATCCTTTTCAAATCGCCTTTTGATGCTGATTTTTTGCTGATCCGAAGCAGTAGGTTTTCTAGATTCTGTTTAAGATCTGTATATTTTTTGATGCCTAGTACCTCGTTGTAAGCCTTACTGAAATATAGCTTTTCATCTATGTTTTTAACTTCGGCTAAAGCCGTAATTTTTTCAGCATCGAAGAAAAAGAATTTGGCAATTTCTTTAGGTAAAACAAAATCGTTTATAAAGATCTCTTGGCCTATCGTTTTAGTAAGTTCGTTTGTTCGGCCATCAATTAAAATTTCTAGCTCTTCCTTTTCTTTACGTGAATTATAAGTTCTGGTAATGGTTACTTCGTTGCAAGATAGGTGTGGAATAAATATGTTAGTTAAAACAATAGTTCCACTAAAGCTATATAATGCATCGATGGCAAGATCGATTCTGCGCTGTTCGAGTACATTTTTTGTTGCTGCTCTTTCTTCGATCAGACTCTGCTCTGCTGAGCTAGCAGCTAACAAAGCATTTCTATTCATTAGTTTATTGGCATAGCGACAATAACCACCGCTTTCGTTAACCTCTTTGCGGTACCGCTCATCTACATCAACCATCAACTTTCCATAAAGAATCCACACCAGCGCTGTGAGCAGTGAAGTTTTGCCAAAACCATTTTGACCAGAAATAATAGTTACATGTTTTTCTGGATTGGTGGATAGTGCAAGTTGTTGATTGCCCTGGTAAGCCCTAAAGTTATTTAAGTTAATCTGATCAATTAACATGCTTGGAGTTTATTCGCGTGATTAATTAAATGATTTTCGATGTCGCTTTGTATACCGTATTTATTTACCAAAATGATTTTTGCTTTTTGAAGTTCCAATAGTTCGTTAATTAAAGTAAAATCCTCATCGCTATCGCAAACTTGTTTTAATAGATCTTTCTCAAACACTTGCTCATCTGAAAATTCTTCTTTGGTCATTTGCGTTTGATATACCGAATTATAGATATCTGCTACGTTATAATCAAAGATGGAATCGCGGTGCCAGGTTACTTGAATGGCAACAAGCTCTTGATAATTGATTAATATCAAATTAGGATCTTCTTCTTGTACCTCCTTTTGAGCTTTCAAGAGTTTTTCGAGCATGAAAGCACGCTTTTCAGGTAAATAGGGCCCCCAGTTATTTTCGTCCGCATCATCTTGATCTTGGTTTCTGCGCCAAGTTTGTCGCCACTCCCGGTTATTACGTTCATCAACAAGCATATCTCTGAATTCTACCAATGGTTCCATCCATTCTTCGCCATTGTCAACCAAAGCCTCCATTGATTTATCGCGTTTAACGACTGAGCATACCCAACAGCCAAACCTACTCTGGCCGCATGATGGTGTTGTTGTATCTATTACCAATGGGCAATCTCCACCTGATGCATTTCTATAAAGTGTAATTAAATCGCGGTGTGTGCCTCCCCAAGGCGGATTTACCTGCAAAAGATATGGCCAAAGTTCGTCGGTTAGTACATCTTTAATGGGAGCAAATACATAAGCATTTGGTAAAATGTGCTTTCTTAGGCGGTCACTTTTAACATAGCTTTCGTGTTTAGCGATACTTTTTGCCCTGTTGCTACTCTCATCACTTCGCGTACCCAATAAAATAATGGCTTCTCCAATTTCAGATATCTTCGATTTGATGAATTGCGTAGTAGGATCAATTTTCAAACGATCTGTACACCAGCGAAATGAATTATTAGGTGCAGGGTATCCTTTCCCTAATAAGTTTACCCAAAAGGTATCTTCTAAACGAGGACTGGTTTGTTGTACTGAAATAGGCATGCCCTCGGCTGCGGCTGCCTTTTGTATGTGATCTAAAGTGATATGAATAAATTTTGCAATGCGTGGATTTTCTACCAAAGTATCATTGCACACGACATAAATATGGCGGCTCCGTAGAACTGGATCAATCTTTCTGATTGCTAACCATACAACTTGCAAGAGCATAGTCGAATCTTTCCCTCCTGAAAAACCTAAAATCCACGGGCGTGGATTCTCATCATTGAGATATTGGTCAATGATTTCTTGTTCTAAGAATTTTAAGTCTAATGCCATTTTTTGATATGAAAAGCCAAAATTTTTCTATAAAAATATAGAATCAAAGATGCCAAATTATCGTGCAAACTCTTGCATTCTTATGTAAGAATTTACCAACTATTGCAGAGCTATGCACTTTCTTGAGTAAAATTTTGCCTTTATGTTGAGATAAACAACAGGGAACCGCTTTATATTCAATGCATTATAAATATAAAAGAAAAATATAGTCCCAAACCACATGAAGGACAAATTTCATGTTTTACTTCTAAATCTGTCGGCTAACCAAGAAAGCTGCAGCATAAAAACAACACTGATAATCAATTCATTACAGGCATTTTCACGTTTTTGTCCCCTGTGGGCGTATACTTACAGGTAAGTAGTCAAAGCTTCTTAAATACCTTCTGAATCGACAAGCAATTAATAATGAATTGATTACGTAATAATATTCTCGATTTAAATCTCAAAACGACGTATCGTTTACCATTACCTTTTACTTGATATGCTCGTTTCAGGAGCAAGAGCGGCTTTTTAGCTGTCCTTTCGGATACTGGTGAAACTGCTGAACTTTGCTTTACAATGAATTAACCGCGACTACATAATATTTAGTATATGCGAATAAGAAATATCACTTTCCAACAATCTATCCTTCCTGCTATCATAACCGGCATTTTTAGTCTTTTGGTCTGTCTGCTGACGATGTGGTTATCCATAAGTGAAAATAAGCTCGTGAGCAGAGAAACAACGGAAACCCAAAACAGAGATGGGTCGGTCACCAAAAGACAGATTGAAATCTATAAATAATCGATAAATTGAAAGTTGTGGTTTAATTTTATTATTAAAAACTTTGTTCGTAGCAAAACTTCATGTATAAACTTAAACGTCAAAAACCGATTTCCAATCAATTAATCCTGACTTCTCTTACCAAAACGCATAACTATGAAAAATAGCAAACATATTGGCAAATTAAAAAGCAACATGTTCAATACATTCTCTATGCAATAGATTGGCCCAAGGCTAAAAGCGAGCTCAATGAAAGTGCTAATGGAATAAAATTTTGAAAACGGCACATTGCTGCTAGGCAGATATCCCTGGGCCATTGCTGTCTGCCAGAACAGAAAGCTACTAGTTTCCCTAAGGCAATTTCCTTCGCTGTAAGCTTCTTTAGCTGCCAAATCGACCTCACCTGCCTTATAAGCAATTCCAGAATGACCGATCACCTTTATTTCACCATCCCCTGAATTACAACCATAGACAATCTGCGTACCAACATAGGTATTAAACAACTTGCTCTTTGCAAAAAAAAGCTCAGGTAAAAATGAAAACAGAAATGCGACAGCTAAATAGGGTAATAACCTATCTATTGCTTTTCCATCAAAGAATTTATTTACCTTTCGGTAAAGTAAAGAAATGGTTAACAGAATCCAGGCAATAACAGTCAGCAAAATCAAAAAATCCTTTCCGTTTTGAGGTGGGTTTTGATTTAGGCTTATGATCATGTTGCACAGGATTTTGCAGTAAGCAGAACCAGGAAACCTGAAAGAATAATCCCCAAGAAAGAAGATTTGGATTTATTATTTTTTTCATAATTATTGTTCTTAACTTGAATGAAGATTTTTAGATGAAAATTATTTAACAAAAAATATCATTGGTTCATTTCAGTTGAGTCAAAAGAATTACGCAGAACCTTTCGAAATCCTGTCCATCAATTTCTTCACATCTTCGCGTACATCAATAAAATTATTAAAATCTATCTCTTCATTTTTTTTGTAACTGTCATTGACCTGTTTTAAACAATCTTGTAAAAATTCCGATCTAGAACCTTCAAAAAATCTCGAATTAAACTCTAGAATAAGTTTGTTCGATTCCAACACATTTTCAATATCAGAAAGATAGAAATAGTTATTTAGGAGCAATTCTGCTACCAATGTTTTAGGTAGGGTTTGCTGTGGAGATAAGGCTTTAAATAGAGGATAACTATTTATAAAATCCGATAATTGACTTGTTTTAATTAGTGACAGCCTTGGAACGTAATTTAGATACTTTTCAAATCGCGTTTCTTCTGGAACTAACGATTCAAAAGAAGTATTTTCGAATATGTTTGTAAGTACCCGCTCGGAGTTAAGTATGTATATCATTTGGGCGGTATTCTCATAGAAATTTTCCAGATAGTGTAGATGTTGAGTTCCGTCCTTTCTTATCCAATCTCCCTTTGTCGTGTCATTAGTAAGAAAGATAATATCCGTATTTTTATTCTTGGAATATCCCATCATCTCATGGAAAATGATGTAATCTCCAGTAGGATCATCCTTTCCTTTTTCTGCACATCCGGGAAACACATTCATCGAATAACTTTCAGTTGTATTTTCCTTTTCAGGAGAATAGTCTTTTTTGAGTTTATCATACTCTGCTTTGACTTTTCCAAGCGTATCTTGTTCAATTGGATCAACGATTTCAAGTTTTGTAATTAGGTCCAGGAATTTATCTTCCAATACCAGTTTATTTGCAATGCCTCGTTTATCCTCAATTTCTTTACCTATTTTTTCGCTAAGCGCTTTAAGTCTTTTCTCCAGTTTATCTAATTCCTCCTGAATTTTACTATAGTCCTCCAGTTTCTTTTTATTTTCATTTTGAAAATGCTGGAGTTTGTTAATAACATTGGACTGGAAATCCTTGGGCAGTTGTTCTGTTACCGCTGCTTGAAAGGAATGTATGATTTTCTCACGGTTCTTAATGAATTCATACTGCACTTGCGCGCTTAATACAATTCTATCTTTATGCTTCTCTACAAATTGCATAATTTTCTCTCTCGCAGAAAATGACACTTCGTAGTAGCTTAATAGTACATTGGTATCTATAAAAATAGGCAGATTGTTATCTAAAGCCTGCGCTTTATCTTTCCCTTCTTGATATGCATCGAGGACTTTTTTGTAAACTTTTAAATTATTGATCCCTTGTTTGGAAAAGTAGGATACTTCTAAATCTGTTTTATCTTTTGGAGTACTCATGTATTAGCGTTATCTGGATTACAATATAGTTAAGTTCATTCAAAGAATCAATTTTGGTTAATTCCTCAAAGGGTGTGATAAACACATGCTTATAAGGCCATCCTAATCCACTCAAAAATAAATCTCGTTATCAATATTTAAAATTTAATTTACGGGTTTCAAGTTCTGTTCCGGCCACAAGAAATGCCCAGGTTCACTGGGCTTATTTTCCGTGTCCTGAAAACCAGGACTGCTGATAGAATTTTTTGATCATGGATTTATTGTCATCAAAATAATTGTATTCGGCCCCTACCCATTTTTGCTTATAGTGCTGATACCGCACATTGTTATCAAAGAAGGAACGGTAACTTCCTGGCATTAGGTAAACACCAAAGTTTTTTCCTTTCCAATAGTCCCAGCCACTTTGGTTGACCAAGGCATTATAATAGGCATACAGTTGCTTTGTATAGTCTGTTTCCTGGCCAAGTGCCTCCAGGGACGCATAGCCGGAAAGAAAGCCATTGAAGATGTGCTGAAAATATTCCACGGCGGACGGGAAGTGATCGATCTCGTCGAGCTTGTTCAGGAATAATGCATTCCTGATCAGGTGGAAATCATCTGCATTCCTGCAAACTACTACCTGATGCGTCTGGTCGTAGGGTTTAACCTCATAATAAGGGGTCAACAACATGCTTGCCCAAATGTTGTTGGATATGCGTTTTTCATCCTGGCTGGTCAGCTTTAGGAAGTTTGTAGTCAGCAAATCAAACGCTAGGTAATCAAATCCTGATGGACTAAAATGCTCAAAGGACTTTTGAAAGTCGAAGTTCTTTCGCTCCCTGGTAGGGCTGTAGCTATATTGAAGTAGCGGCGCGATCTTTCCATTAAGGATGTTGTTATCCTCCATCGCCCAAAATTTATTCTCTAGTTCTTCGCGTCTGGGACTGTTCAGGTAGATGCGAAACTTAAACTGCTCTTCTGGCGTAAGCAGCGTCCTGGACACCTTGCCGCTCTGAAGTCGACTGATCGCGGCAATGTCATCATCAGTGGAAACAAGGATATCCACAAGCTTGATGGCATTGATCACTTGCTTATTGATGGTCTTTCTCACTGTAATATCCTTTCGCAGGTTGCTTAGGTATCGCAGCAGGCGGTAGATCTTTTGGTTGTCGATTGATTGCTGTGCCTGCTTAAGCCTGGCCACGTAGAGGATGGCTGGCAATAGCTCAAAACTCTCGCCTTGCTCGATGAACTTCTTATCGGGATGCAGGTATTTTCTTTGCAGTATGGAACGGTCCAGCTCCTGGTGATAGTGCTCCTTGTAACCCTCATCCGTAAGATAATCGGTAAAAAGGTAACGCACCGCTTCAATGTATTGCTCTATCTTGTGGATGGAGAAGTATTGTTTTTGCAGGATGACGCTCTCTCCTTGGATCAGGGTGATAATTTCATTGGTGATGGATTCCTCTGAGATCTTTTCATCCTCATCCGTATCTATGCCGGTATCGGCCAAGGTCATCTCGATGATCTGGATCCAGCGCAGGAATTCGTTGAAGCCAGTATCGGCGTTGGACTTGGGATTGCGCTTATTGCGGTGCTTCCAGAAAAAATCTTGCCAGTCTTCCCATTTACGCCCAAAGGCATACATAGAAGAGTCGTCAAACATCAAGGCGGCCTTGTTCTCCTCATTCTTGGACAGAGCCTCGCCCCTGGCATTCATAGTAATGTAGAGCTCCTCACCCTGATTAGTTGCCTCGGTTCTGAAGTGGTAGAATTTGATGTTGTTCAGGATATAATCATAAAAGCGCTCCTTTTTAGAAAGGAACTTTTCATTGATGATCATCAGCGCCTGGATAATGGCGCTCACAGTACGGTCCTTTTTGTAATCTGACAAAAACCAGGTGCTGTTCTCCTCAAAAATGCTGTTAAGGGTCACAAGGTTAGTGACTCTGCGAAAGAGCTGGATCAGAAAATCATGAGTCAGGCTGCGGACCTTATAGTCGAAGGCCATTTCAGATTCACCATCAAAGCGTATAGCCTCCCTGAAATCTGAGATCCGATTTTCCTTTAGGGCACTGTAGAACAATAGCAATACCAGGGTTGTGAAACGTTGTTGTCCATCGATGAGGTTCTCATCCAAAAAGCGTTCATGGCTATAGGTGACGTAACTTGGCTTGTAAGTATAAAGGAAACCGATATTGATCTTAGTACTGCGCAGCGGATTTCCACACTGGTCGCACACGGTGACGATCTTCTCGGCGAGCGAATCGATAAATCTGGAGATTACCATATAGTTGAGGCCCCATACATATTCACGCTGGATCTCGGGTACTATAAAGTTGTTCTGGGACAAAAGGTATAGGAGGCTTTGCTCCTTGAGTTGCTGTTTGTTAGGATTCATCAATGATTTGTTCTAGGTTAAAAAAGGTAGCGATGCTTTGCTCGATATAGTCTGCGTTATCGCAGATATCCGAAAAACTCCAGTCGTTCAGATTCTTAGAGGTAGAGCGGCCCTTGACAAAAACATTGAGGGTGTGCTGCCTGACATATTCATTTTCTTGGACGTTCCTAATGACGGAGGCCCGTTTGTCGATATAATAATCATTCCCGAAGCCCCTGTTTATCGAGTAGTGGAGCAACACTAGGTTGCCGATGGAGTTGATTGGGGTCAATTGATGAATCTTACCTTCCATCGTCTTGAGGTGCGCGACTCTATCCTCGATGCCCTTTTTCTCCCATTCCTTCTTAGTAAAGGGGAATAGTTCGTCCAAGGGTAGCATGATCTTTTCCAAATAGGCGTAGATGGCCTCGAAGCCGTTCTCCAAGTGTTCCAGTTCCCTGATGCTCTTGGGAGTGCAAGGGTATATGTGCTCCTTGTCTTCCTTGTTCTTTTTAAAATGGGCTGGAGAGAGAAAATGGGCGCGACTGTCCTGCGTGATATCGATGACATCAACCAACACCAGAAATTCCTCTACCTTAGGGTGCTCATACCAGTTGGTCTTGTTCTCGTCCTGGTAGTTTTTGATGCAGCCCAGATAATAACCCGCGCCGCTGTTTTCGCTTTTCTCACTTCCAAAGAGGTTCGAACGGATATCTTCCTTGAGCTCCTGGATAAACAGGTTTCGAGTGGTATCACTAGACAGCCACATTTGATAATAATGCTTAAAGCTGAAGGACCGCTTATTGTTGGCCAGATAGCCCAGAAAATGATAGATCTGACGATCGGATATCCAGTCCTGCAGGGTTCTATTCAGAAAAATCAGGTCCGCATAAAGTTCTCCAGAGGTAATATCAGTATTTTCAAACAAACGGAGCTTGATCTGCTGGCCTGTCTCCACGCGGGTCTCTGCCCAAAGCTTGTATAGAATGTTGATTGGATTGATCTCGTTGTCAAAGGCAATGGTTTCACCAGGGTCTGTACCCAGTCTGCAAAAGGCTCCATAGTACTGTTTGACGTCTTCTCCTGCCCACCACTGGTTGAGCTGGTCGAGTTCCCATCCAATTCTGGTCCGCTTTTCATTTAGCCGTATCAGGTCCTTGACCGAACTGGCGCTGAACTGCTGCATCTCTTCTCTGGCCACCCGGGTGATGATAACCGCTCGAACCAGGTCTGCGCCATCCAAGGGGACTTTTCCGGTATTGAGGTTCATGAATAGTTCTTGTTCCTTGATGTCAGAGTGGATCTCATTGACAATAAACTTGACATGGTATAGCAGCTTTTCGCGCATCTCCTCGATGCTACCGGTCCGATTGGAAAACCAGTGCTCAAAGGTCTTGATCGCCTGGTACATATAAAAGATATCTTGATGATCAAAATCCTCCTCTTGGCGCTGAGTGCAGAAAGTATCAAAGGAATCGGGTTTCAGGATAGTAGAGATGAATGTCGGCCCGTCCTGTTGGAGCATGGTGATGAAGCGGTTAGAGCTTTTCCGGACAGCGTAATGGAACTTGCCAGCCAGTATCTCCTCCATTCCCAGGTAGCAATACAGCAATAATATCGTGGTCAGGCGCTGTTGTCCATCTACGATGTGTAGTACATTTTCCTGGGTACTGGAAGGATAAAGGGTAATGTTCTGTAAACAGTAAAATGTTTCATCGTCTGTTACCTGTTCAAATTCAGCTATGTCGTTGAGCAGCTGAGCGATCTGTTTGTCGCTCCATTTGTATCCCCGCTGATACTCGGGAACCTTAAAGGTTCGTGCTTTCAAGTAGGTATTGAATACTTCCTTGGTAGTATAGAGTAGATTGGCCATAACTTGGGCTATGATTATTTTGAAGGTGATTTGAGTTTTTTAGGGGTCTTATCCCCCCCCCTCGCTTTCTAAGCCTTGCAGTTTCGATCTTGCTTTAAAGAATCGTCAGGCCCGGGCCAGGACCAAACGATAGCAGCATTAAGATTCTTGTTTGATAAAACTTAAGGGCATAACCAAGATCTCTTCAGAAAAGCGAAAATGAGGTAGGGGCTAAGCAATACAAAAAAATCAGTGGTAATTAAAGAACAGTGAGGAACTTATCTTTCTATTGGCATCTTCCAGCTCACTTATGATGCTGTTCAGATCATCCCTGCTTTGGCAATTATCAACATGGTAAATGATGTCGTCAATTGTTTTTTTGACGTATTCCAGTTCTTGCTTGCCTTTGGCCGCATTCAGGTTCAGGTTATTGGAAGCCTGGGACTCTGCATTTTGCAGCATAACCTTTAATTGGTAGAGTTGTTTATCCTTTTTCTGAATCTCTATCTGCAGGTCGTTGTTCGCACTGTTTAATCGGTCGATCTGCTCCATGGCATCATCGTATGTCGATTGCTTAATACCGCAGGAGGATAGTAAGAGGAATAAAAGAATGCAAGGCAGAAACTGAAGGAGCGGAAATTTCATTTTTTTAATTTTGGAGTGTTTATTAGACGAATGCAATAATAGTATGTTTTCTTTATTTTTCAGTATTTATTTTTATTTGTGGCCGTTTGGCAAACCTGTGCGTCCTGGCTGGAGAAGATGCCTTAACTTAAAGGGAGAACAAAAGGTAACATCCAGACGCGTCATTACGTTTATTGCTAATGATTTTTAATATTCAATACTTAAAGGCTCCTCTCGTTCCAAGTATCTCCAGGCATAGGAAACAAAATCATATTCTACTAAACAAATTATCAAGACCCTTCTAACCATCCCTGTCAGGGACAGCAGCGGCATCCTTTTGGAACAAAAGATACAGCAAATGGCCCGTCCCGCACGGGACAGCCAAAAAAATAAAAAAGCACAACCTCCATTTCCTAAACCAAACCTTCAGCTCTTCTACCCCTCCAGCACCTCCACCGCGGAAAACCCACTATTCCTCGAAAACCCCATCCTATGCACAAAATTCCGCATCGCATCCGAACAATCAATCCGCCCGAAATCCAGCCTGCTTAAATTATCCACCATAAACTCTACTGAAAGTACCGGCATAGGACTGATCCTTCCAGCAGAAGAATCTAGCAGGTCCGCAATCGCATTGACCTGTACCCGTTCAATAGGCAGAAGTGCAAAAACCTCCCTTGCCACCCTGATGGCAGCACTGCATGTATAATCCTGGTAGAGTTCATTGAACCTGGATACAGTCATTTTCTTATTGGACAGCTTACCCGTAGCGGTAACAGAGAGCACATAATCGGGAATGATTTCCGTTGAATTCACAGAAATATTTATGGTTAAACCGTGCTGGTTGATCACACAGTTAAGCTGGCTACCCAATTGGCTAATTCCTGAAAAAGGTTCAAAAAAAGAAATGGCATCACGGTAGGCTACCAGATCAGCAGCCAATACCCCCCCGGGCTATTCCCTTAACGGTTTTCCAGTCCTCAAAATCTTCACTGTATTTTGCGGCCTCCCTGTTGAACTCGGACAGGTCCGCCTGTACTGCCCGGTCAAGCTCCGACTGCAGCTTTGCCCTTTTCCCGACTTCCCGGCCCAGCATCCTATCAAAAAACGAGGGTTTGTACAACTGCATCGAAGCTATTGCCTGTTCTTCCCTCTTTTTTGTTTTCTTAGGTTTTTCCGGTTCAGGTTCATTTAAAAAACTGTTCCAGTTGATTTTAGCGCTACAACTCTTATGCAGCGAAACCAGCATATTCACATAATCACCGTAACTGTCCGCAGCCTGGGCATTTTCATTCCTGATCTGCGCTCTTAAATTTTGCTGGTACTGTTTTGCCTGCTCTCTAGCCCTGCGCTCATTTGCCCTCAATGACCTCTTGTAGGATGCATTTGCAGCGCGGACAAAACCATTTAATGTTGCCATATGAATAATTTAGGTTAATATTTTGATACGCCCCGATAGGCATGAATACAGAAGACAAAGTTAAATCAGGCATCCAGCAGGTGGATACGGGAAACCGTAAAACAGGGATTATATGCAATAATTACCGATATCCCTTACTTCCCATCAAACAAAATTAGAATAACAAGATACTTTCACTCATGCGGACATAATGGTTTATCAAATTTATCCTAATATCTTTTATCAAATTTGTTCCCGTCCCGTTCCGGGCCATTTGTTGCCCCTGTTCAGATTCTTTTTTTTCCCACCTCCCTCCTAAATACCGGTCCCGGACACCTAACCTAGTATTGCTTGCATGGTTTCCCTGATGTTAATAGTGAAAGAACCTTTAACAGTAATCACCTTCCTAGCCATCTCCTGGCCAAAAAATGATAAATGAAAATAAGGTTTATTTGTAGATCAGAGGTCTTCAAATGCATTAGGGTAGCTAAATTATGCTTCTTGAGCCAAGCTCCCAGGGTACCTGAAGGCAAACCATATTTACGGCCCCACTAATGGGTATATTAATTGCAAAACAGGAAGCTAAGAATATGGGAACTTAATTATAGCCTGTTTAATCATTTTCCTCATTCAATCAAAACCTGGCATTAAGGTGGTGAAACCATTAGTTACCGTGGTGAAAAGAAGATTAAGCACCGTAAAATAATGCAATAACTTAAAATCTACCTGATTATCTACCTGTCCAAAATTTGCTTAGGGTGCCTCATTCCCAAGGCTTTTTTCCACCAAAATCTATATCTTAGATAAATGACAGTAGCCGAATTAACACTTGAAGTTTTAGCAGAGAAGTTACTCACCCATTTCGACAGCAAAAAGCTTGTTGAATGGGCAGTCAACGCTTTAAAGCTAGGCTGTGAAAGTGAAAATCTTTTTGTTCTGGCAGGCTTGGATGATGAGCCCACTGAGGAACGGGAAAAATATTTCTGGAAATCAGTGCAAGACCTCGATATTGAGGTAGCAAGAACCGAAGGCGAATTGATCTATTGTTATGCATTGATAATTGCCCGTAAGGCCATCAAAAAGGAAATCGGTATTGATTATGCTTTCAGCCAGATGCTCAAAATCGTTTATGCTTCTGATTATGAACACCGCTACCTACCTTTTTTTAATATTAATGAAGACCTGGATTATATAAAATATGATAATTCAATTTGGATAACCTCTGGGCTGACAGCTGAAAATTCAAAAGAATTTATCTTAGAAGAATTTAAGATCTTCGTTGAAATGGAACGCTTAATGATCCCATGCAAGGAGCGTGACAAATGTTATTGTGAGCGGTGTAAACAATTAAACACGCCATTAACCAAGACCAAATACCAATTGAGAAAGCCCTTTAAATTCTTGGTTTGGAGCTGTGGTTTTTGCCGATCAGATAAATTGATATTCAACAGCAGGCACGAGGTAAAAAGGATGATCATCGAAGCATTTCAACAACCAGCACCCTATTTATAGACACCGACACTAAAGCTTTAAATATCCTGCTTTTACCCTTAAAACTTTTTTCTTATACTGCGAATACACAATAAGGTTCGCCGCGCTGAGTAAAAATACAAGAACCTGAAGTGTTTCCAATGATTCACATTTGCTCAACGATTCTTTCCATTCTTTTATTTTCGGATCCCATAGCCTCCAATATTCTTGCTTAGTGATCGAGTGGCTTTGCAATTCCTCCCAGAGTTGTAATCTGTAAGCATCGAGTTCCCTGTTCTTTTAATAGTAATGGTAATAAAATCCACATACCAACATGCATAAGGCAAAAAGGAATAACTGTATTTTACGATGGGCCGCTTTTGTCATTAGAGGTTGATGAGCTGCAAAGGTAAATTATTATTTATCTCTCCCATGTACCAATCATCTCTGTCCCATTGCCTCTACATAATCCACAAAACCTGCTATGGCAATCTAGATTTGTGTTTTGAACCAGGTTAGGTTATTCTCGATTTAAGATACCTGATAACATTTGACAACTTTAATTGCAAAACTACTTGTTGTAACAAAATTAGGGTAATTAGTGAATCTTTCGTCACAGAATTAGGGTTATAATTACTTTTCTGTCACAGAATTAGGGTAAATAATTAAAAATTGTAATAGAATTAGGGTAAATGTATGTGTTGTAGTTACTGAAATGTTCGCGGAAAATCATTTTTTAATTTCCAAATATTGTGTAGCTGGTTGTAGTTAGATGATTTTTCTTGTGTAAAACGAATCAATTTTGTAGATTTGAATGATAACATTTGATCCAAAAAAACCGTCATTTTGACAGTTAGTGAGTCGAAATTTTATTTTACAAGTAATTGATAGTCAGAAAGTTATTTAAATAAAACTTGTTCTGGTTTCGTCGGCAAAGTCTTTGGTAAGTAATTTGAGTTAAATACCGATAGTATCTTAATAGATAATGTTTTTGGTTTGTTGTAATGGCAAAATCTTCTTTGCTGAACTTAATAATTTGGATATAAATAACTATAGTTTCTGGAAATATTATCAACGACCTATTTAATTGTAGAATACTGAATAAATATGAACTTTCAATACGCTTCTGATTTACATTTAGAATTCCCTGAAAATTATGATTATCTGAAGAAATTCCCAATTCAACCCAAAGCTGATGTATTGATTTTAGCTGGCGATATTGTAACTTTTAGTCAGCTTGAAAAACGCATGGATTTCTTTAATTATGTTTCTGATAATTTTGAACAGGTATACTGGGTCCCAGGTAATCACGAATACTATTACAGTGATATCACCCGATGTTCTGGCCCCCATCAAGAGCAGATCAAGAATAATGTTGAATTGGTCAACAACATTACAATCAAAGCTACAGATTACGATTTAATCTTTTCAACCATGTGGTCTCAAATTAGTCCTCAAAATGAAAGAAGGATAGCTGATGGGATGTCAGATTTCTACGTGATCCGCAATAACGGGCTAGTTTTGAGGCCAACTGATTACAATAAACTTCATCAGCAAAGTTTGAACTTTATTCATAACGAAATATCAAATAAAAATGGGCGGCAAAAGATTGTAGTTACTCATCATGTGCCAACTTTAATGAATTATCCGTCCAGGTTTTTGGGAAGTATATTGAACGAAGCTTTTGCGGTAGAATTAACGGAGATGATCGAAGCATATAACCCTCTTTATTGGATATATGGTCACCATCACCAAAACACCTCACCTTTTAAAATCGGTGAAACAACAATGCTTACCAACCAGCTTGGTTACATAAGATTACGGGAGCATACCGGTTTTAATTCAGCTAAACTTATTGGTATTCTGGACTAAGCGCCAAGACTTGCTTCATGGTGGCCTATAAGACCTTTTGCTTGGTAGACGAACTAATTATTTCCTAGATAAGAAGAGAAAAACCTATTTTTGAATACATCTGTATTTGCAAAATGAAAGAGGAAATTACCAGCAAGAATTTTAAAACTAAATTGGATAGTGAGCTGATCAAAAAGTCGCAGCGCTGTATCGTCAGAGAGTGTGATGAGGTTAATCCTAATGATTTTGAATCCTATGTAGATGAACTTGATAAAAGTTATGACGTAAAGCTACTGTTAGAAAAGGGTGCCGTGATCAACTCTGCTTGTGAATGTGGAAGTAATCTCTCATTCTGCCAGCATAAGATTGCACTTTTAGCTTTTATTGCAAAAGGTACAAAACCCGCCGCTAAGGCGGCTGTCACTAAAAGAATCGACCCTTTGAAACAGGCTCTGGAGCAAGCTGATCCAGAGAAAATTAGAGACTGGATTCTAAAGACGTTAAAGAAGAATAAGGATCTGAGTATTGCCTTCCTGAATGAATTTTCGGATAAATCCGAGAAGTATACGCCAGAGGAAATAAATGCGCTAACCCAAGATGCGGTAAGGGCAGTAATTGGTAAAAGACGAAAAGCCGAAGTTTTTGAGGTGAAAAAGATCATCGATCTGTGGATGGAGCTTCATAAACCAATTTTGGATCAATATTTTGCGGAGCCAGCCAATGAAGATTCTTTTAAGCAGGTCCATGCGCTACTGGACACGGTTATTGAATACAAATTTCGAATCCTAACTAGTAGTAAAAGGTTTGATACCTATTTCAAACAGATCTTAACGCAAATAGAAGAGGTGATCGTAAATATTCGCGATATTGAGACGGCTAGTAAGTGCCTATCCTATTTTTCGAAAGAATTTTTTCTCGATGGTTATGGTGGGATTCGCCGGGAATACACCAATATATTTGTAAATATATTCAATTCCAGCTCAGCACTGATGCGTGGTGAACTAGTAGGCATTATAGCGGAAATTTATCAGACCAGGAAAGTTGACAGAGTTGCTGATTCAAGAGAATTACTGCAGCTATTGCTGCACATGGTTGTCATCAATAAAAACTTTTCCCAATACAAGGATATCTTTCGGCCGATCCGGCATGCTTTAGTGTATAACACTAGACTGATAGATGCGCTAATCGAGCTCGGAGAGTTGAAAACTGCAGAAACCTACTGCATTGAACAAATGGGTGAAAATACTGATTCTATTTACGATAGGGATTATGTGGCAAGATTGAAACAGATTTACACCCTAACAAAAGATAACCAGAAATTTATCGGAGCGCTTAGAAAGGAACTGCTGTACAAACCTAATTTTGACAACTATACCCTGGTGCTTTCTAATAGTCAAGCTGATGGGGAATTTAAAAAATGGAGAAACCGGGTTTTGGCAAATGCAAGACAGCTCGCGGATTTTCATAAATATGCTGCAGATTTTTCTTTAGCGCTACGAAATCTGGAAGGGGATTTTAAAGGGTTGCTAGTTTATCTGGATGAAAGTGCAGATTACGATAGCATTTTGCTTTACACCAAGCAGTTAATGCTGTATTCCTCGGAAGAATTTATGAAAAAACTAATCAGCAAAATTGACAGTGACCGTGACAACAGGCTGAACTCGGATAATCCGGCTAAGCTGGACGAAATATTAGAACGGATCTATCAGATAGCCGCTTTGAAATATGGGGTGCAAAACCTAATGTTAATTGTAAAGGCGAGAGAAAAGCTGTATGGGACATGGGCTAATTTATTTGTGAAATATGTGGGTAGAAAGTCTTCGAACAGTTAATTCTTATCAGGTTTAATTGGTAAAAGTATAGTAAGTGCAACAAATAATACCAAATGCGCGGTGTTGCAGGATAATCTGTTGGGGAGGAACATTGTTAAAATCTGAACAGCCCATATCACGGCAATTATAACAGGGATATCAATTTTTGCTTTTAACCAGGGTAGCTCGGTCTCGTTCAGCTCATGCTTAATATCTTTGAACAGCGACGTACATTACCGCAGTCCATAAAGGCGAATAGTCGATAATTTCGTGCCTGTAGCAAAAACTCACCAGTACCCGTTAGCTAAATAAGATTTACTTTTTAGCTTGACGATGCTAAACCTTTTTTCGCTTCGCACCAATTAATTTCCTATTTCGCCTGTAAATTAGCTCTAGAAAGAGTGATAATTTGGAATGAAGCTAGTTAAAATAAGCGTACGCCTGTCACAGAATTAGGGTAAATACTTGCCATTCTTGTAACAGAATTAGGGTAAATACTTGCAAATGCGGTAATAGAATTAGGGTAATTTCATAAGCTGTTTACCTAAATTTTGGTTTATCAGTAAAGATAACAAACCGACACAGGAAGCCTTTCAAACCCTATTAAGGTCTTGCAATCAGGTAAAAACAACTCCTCCAAAGCAACTTCCGTCTTTATCAGCCCAATAGCATACCTGTTTAGTTTCGCCTCATAAGTTGTAACCCTGATAAGCAACAGGTGCTTTTTTAATTTTACGCTCCCTGTGAAATACGTCAAGTTTGTTCTCTCTCTCAGTAGCATAGCTCTCGCGGATAACAGCCTTGTTAGTACCGAACTGCATTTCAAAGGGCTTATCACCTTGTACGGTCTATATTGCAAAAAGTTAACCTGCGCACCTTTGTTTCCTTTT
>JAZBLB010000007.1:36159-157737 GCA_037032985.1 Bacteroidota bacterium | reverse complement strand
CACCTTGTACGGTCTATATTGCAAAAAGTTAACCTGCGCACCTTTGTTTCCTTTTGGAAAGAATGCCGCCAAGCTGATGTTTCCTTGAACAGGTTAACATGACCAAGGGAGGCTTTGAATTTAGCTGACTGTTTCATGTAAATCCTTTCGA
This sequence comes from Bacteroidota bacterium, assembly GCA_037032985.1. Classification (GTDB taxonomy): domain Bacteria; phylum Bacteroidota; class Bacteroidia; order Sphingobacteriales; family Sphingobacteriaceae; genus Pedobacter. The sequence goes on along the minus strand of JAZBLB010000007.1, from coordinate 157,586 downwards.
GTGCATAGCCCCCCACTCTGATTTACAGGAAGCCGTTAATCATTTTTTAGCCATGTACCTCAGCTGGTGTAGCGGCTTGACTTTTCTGACCGTTGCGGGACTCCTGTTGAATAGTGTTGATGTATTCGCTATAAATCTATTATTCACATGAGCAACACTCCTCTTCGAAAGTATTTGGTTAAGCGCGAGGGAAGTAATAACATGGTTTTAACTGAAATCGGTCTAAACTTAATATGCAGTTAACATGGCCGCAGTAATTTTGGCTAAAATAGTTTTGGTCAATCTCAATTCTTATGGTTAAGTATCAATTTCAAAATGATCCATTGATAGATAAGGGCGTGTTCGATCAGATCTACTCGGAGTATCATCAGGTTGTTTTTGCCAATATTTTTAAGCTGATCAAGGATAGTACCCTTGCTGAGGATATTCTACAAGATGTATTTTTCGCCCTTTGGGAAAACAAAGCCAAAATAGATCCCAAACAAGGGGTGTCCGCCTGGTTATTTGTAGTAAGCTATAATAAATCCATATCCTACCTTCGAAAAAAACTCAAAGAGGGAATCCGGTATGTGGATAGTTATGAATCTTTTCATACCGTCGCTGAGGAAATCTATCCGGATAAAATCTTAATTGAGCAAGAACTCAATATGCTTGAAGAGGCCATTAATGCACTTTCCCCACAAAAACAAAAGGTATTTCGGTTATGCAGGTTTGAGGGAAAATCACAAAAAGAAACGGCCCAGCTTTTAGGGCTATCTACCGAATCGGTAAAAGATTACCTGAAGCAGTCAAAGCACTTCATCAAGGAATATATCATTTCCAGAAATCCATCCGGTGAACTGATCAGTATTTCCATTTTGGTGATCCTTATTAGCCTCTGATTTTATTAATGGTAAGTTAATGTTTTGATAACATTAATCCTCCCCCCCTATTTGCCCCTTCTGCGTATTTATTCACAGATGAGCGAAACAAAAGAGCTGATAGCTAAATTCTGGTCCAAAGAAATTACGTTGGAAGAACAGCACAAACTCCTGGAGAAGATAACCCGGGAACCTTCTGAATTAAAATGCAGTTTAAAAGCGGATTTTGAGCAGGGACGAATACCGCTAGAGGCAAACCTTTCAGAAAAGCGCTTTCAGGATATTTTAGTACGACTTCATGCGCGTATCCATGCGGAAGAAGTACAAGCGAAAGCAAAAGTGCGATCGTTAAACCATTGGATAAAACTAGTTGCGGCGCTGTTTATTGTCGCTATGGCCTGCGTACTGTATTTTAATAGGTCGAGGGTTACCCCGAAGCAGGAAGTAGCAGTCAACCCTTTGAAAATTACCAAACCCGTCCTTAGGCAACCCTATAATTCGGGCAATAGCGCAATGCACCTGGAACTCCCTGATGGCTCTCAGGTTATCCTGCAACCAAAGAGTTCCCTTAGTTATTATGAGCCTTTTGACAGTAGAAGCCGAAACATCAGCATGAAAGGAGAAGTGACTTTCAAGGTTGCCAAAGATAAGCATCATCCCTTTATCGTAAACGCAGATGGATTTACCACAACGGCCCTGGGTACAATCTTTACCATCAGTACCGTTCATCAGCACAGGGTAACGGTGAAATTATTAGAAGGTAAAGTCGTGGTTAAAGCGAATCGAGCAAGTAAGATGAGCATGAAGGATGTTTATTTAACCCCGGGTAACCAGTTGTCAATCAATACCAAGCTAAAGGACTATGCGGTAACAGGTTTCAAGGATCCAGCTAAAGAGCCCAAACCGCTAAAGGCTTTAACTGTTCCCCTCAAAGATATACTCCTCTTTAATGAAACGCCATTAAGCGAGGTCTTTAGCAGCTTGTCCGCTCGTTACCAAGTTACTATCCAGTATGACGGAATTGAAGCGGCCGACCTTCATAAATTATACTTTACCGGTAGCATACGTGCCACCGACAAATTGAATACGATATTACCCTTTATCTGTGAGATGAACGGGTTAATCTTTAAACAGACCGAAAACAGCATCATCATCAGCAAACAAAAATAATTTCTAAATACTTGGTTTTTAGCCAACTGAATATCCTTAAAAAGGATAACGGGAACACTATTGCTTAATTTTTTAAATACATCATGCAAACAAAAAAACTAAAAAAGATTATCAGAAGACTCAAAGGTTTTGCAGCCTTTATTTTACTGACCCTGCTCACCCTCTCGGTTCACGGGCAGCAGACCACTTCGGTTAAAGGCACCGTAGTAGACGATAACGGTGCGACACTTCCCGGAGTATCGGTGGTGATGATCAACCAGGAGAGTAAAAAACAGGAGAATACCGTTACCGATTTAAAAGGAATATTTGTTTTCAATACCGTCAAAATAGGCAGCAGGTACGACTTTTCTTTTAACTATATCGGGTATCAAAAAAAGACCTCGCCAGCTTTCTTAATCAATCCGGGCACCAATAACTCTATGCTTATCCGTATGGAAACCAGTTCTTCGGGCTTAAATGATGTGGTAGTGGTAGGCTATGGAAGCCAGAAGAAAACCAAGATTACCGGAGCGATCTCCCAGGTCAAATCAGAAGAACTGAATAAATATAACGGCAGTAATTTCGCCCAGCAACTCGCCGGTAAAGCAGCTGGTGTAGTCATTAATGACGCATCTGCCCAGCCCGGGACGGATCCACAGATCGTCATACGCGGCATCGGTACCCTTACTGCAGGGGTGAGTCCTTTAGTTGTGGTGGACGGCTTTCCACTCTCTGAGGGCAGTTCGCTTAATACGGTAAACCCTCAGGATATTGAAACGATTGATATTCTGAAAGATCCTGCATCTGCCGCAATTTATGGATCCAGGGCTGCTAACGGGGTAATTTTGATCACCACTAAAACTGGTAAGGCCAATAAAAATACAGTCTCTTTTGACTTTTATACCGGTGCGCAAGTACGTGCAGATGGCGTCGATCTGGTCGATGGGTATCAGTTCGCCCAGCTCAATACCGAAGCGAGGGATTGGGGGTATGTATCCAGAAATCCTTCAGCCAGGAATATCGCTGATGATTACGCGTTAAGGGTTTCAAAGGGTGCAAATAAAAGAGACTTAAGGTTAAACTATATCCAGCCTTATTTAACTAATCAGCCCGGGCTAACCAACACCGACTGGCTGGATGAGATCTTCCGCACTGCGCCAATCAGCAGTTATAACCTTGCCCTTTCCGGAGGCAACGACAAGTCCAAATACTATTTTTCAGGCAATTACTTCGATCAGCAGGGTATAGTAGTAGAAACCGGACTCAAACGGTACAGCATGTCGTTTAAGTTTGATTCCAAAATCTCCAACGCTTTTGATGTGGGGTTAAGCATTAACCCGAGCTTTAACCAACAAAACTTCTTCCAGAACGATGCAAGCAGGAGCAGCGATGCCATTGGCGCGGCATTGATTATGTATCCTTTCTTTGGTGCTAGAAATGCTGATGGCTCCTTAATTATCAGCCAGCAGATTTCAGCCAATACCCCCGAAGACGGAGCCCTTGGTGAAAACCCTGTTGCGATCATGGAAAAAACAAAATACGAAAGGAACCTGTTCAGGACTTTTGGAAATGCCTACCTCAATTTCAAACCCCTTTCTGGACTAACTTTTAAATCGCTGTTGGGTGGAGATTACACCAATAATTTTATTGACTTTTTTACCCCTTCAGATGTCGGCGAGTATCGTACCGCGGCACCAAAACCGGCCAGGGCAAGCGAAACAAAGGGTTCGGTAATAAATTACCTTTGGGAAAACACCCTCACCTTCGAGAAAACATTCGGGAAGCATGAGATTACAGTGTTGGCCGGAACCACTTTTCAAAAAGAATCCGGGAACAGTACGCTGGTTTCAGGAACCGGGATTCCAGATAATAATATTGATAACCTTGCAGGAGCCTCTTCTTTTTCTGTGGTCCCACAAAGGTACATCTGGACACAGCTTTCTTACCTGACCAGGTTACAGTATGCATATGCAAACAAATACCTGTTCTCAGCGGCCATTAGAAGAGATGGTTCTTCACGGTTTGGCCAGGATGCCAAATGGGGTAATTTTCCATCGGTAACCGGCGGCTGGCTTTTAAGCAGGGAAGACTTCTTTCCCGAACTAAGCTGGATCGACTTATTAAAGCTTAGGGCTACTTATGGAAAGGCAGGGAATAATCAGATCGGAAATTACAGTTCATTTGCCCTAGCCAATCCGCTCAGTTACGTCAGCGGGTCAACACTTCTTCCAGGATTTGCGGCTGTTAATCCAGCCAACAGCAGCCTTTCCTGGGAAACAAAGACCTCGTATAATTTTGGAATGGACTTAGGGCTGTTCAAAGTTTTGAACCTTTCTGCAAACTATTATTCGATGGTTACCTCGGATCTGTTATTGCAGGTTCCCGTACCCTCGCAATCGGGTTATGATAGTGCTTTGCAAAACGTTGGTAGGGCGAGTAACAAAGGTTTCGAACTTGAACTCTCGGGATCATCTATAAAACTGGGACCTTTAAACTGGAATTTTGGCGCCAACATCGCAACCAATAAAAATAAAGTACTTGAACTCGGCCCCGGCCAGAACCAAATTGTAACGGGTAGCAATAGTGCATTCCGAACCAAAGTCGGGGGGGCGATTGCTGAACTTTATGGCTATAACGTAACCGGCGTGTATAAAAACCAGGGGGAGATAGACAGTACTCCCCACGTTGCCGGAACGCTGCTGGGTGATTATATCGTACAGGACGTGAACAGTGACGGAAAAATTACCCCTGATGACCGTATGGGCTTTGGTACCTACGCCCCAAAAGTTACTTATGGATTTAACAGCAGCTTTGGCTATAAAAGCTTCGAGCTGAGTTTCTCGGTCAACGGGATATGGGGTAGAAAAATTTACGACAATGGGTTGGTCAACATGGAATCGGGAGAAGGTTTTTCGATGGCTGATCAATACTATTACCAGAACAGGTACCATCCTGTAAACAATCCAGACGGCTTTTTAGCACAACCCAACACCAACTACTCCGCTAATCGACTAAATACCAATGCCTCGAGTGTATTTTTTCAAAAGGCTGATTACCTCCGACTGCGCAATGTTCAGCTTACCTATAACTTGTCTTCAACATTACTTTCTAAACTAAAAATATCCCGGGCCAGTGTATACCTTACCGGTAATAACCTGCTCACCGTTACCAATTTTCGCGGTTTCAATCCCGATGCCACCAGCGATAATGTGCTGACCTCAGGGTATTCTTATTCAAACTATCCGGTAGCAAAGTCTTTTGTATTTGGCTTTAACTTAACCTTATAATGTATTCTAAAACTATTCAGATGAAAAATCCAATCAGTAAGCTGATTTGTACAGCTGGGCTTTTCGGTCTCCTGGCCCTTAGCTCTTGCACCAAAGAACTCAATCAGCAGCCCATTACCGCTAAATCGCTGGCTAATTTTCTCACTACCGAAACCGAGGTGGAGGAATATATTAATGCGGTATACGGTACCCTACAATCAAACGGTTTATATGGCCTTTATCTTCCGGCCTTGGGAGAAATTCCATCCGATAACACCTTTGATGAGGTTCCGGCAAATGACGGCGGGATGTATGGCCAGCTCGATCAATTTACAACAGTTGCCTCAAATGGCATGCTGTCTGATTTTTGGAAAAATTCCTATCAGGGTATTCAGCGTTCCAATACGGTGCTGAACAGAATTGAGGGTATTGCCTATGGAAGCCCTTCAGTAAAGCAGGCCAGAAAAGGAGAAATGCACTTTATCCGGGCGCTACTTTACTTTAATATGGTCAGGGTATTTGGTGATGTACCGCTGGTTATAAAAGAAACTACCAACCCGAACGAATTTTTCGGGCAAGGAAGAAATAGCAAAGACTTAGTCTACACTCAAATCCTCTCTGATCTGACCAATGCCATACAGGAGCTGCCCACAACTACTTCCACACCCGGAAAAGCGATTAAAACTGCTGCCCAGTCTTTGATGGGTAAAGTCTACCTTACCCAAGGCAAATTTGCAGAAAGCAAAGCAGTACTGACCGAGGTCATTGCTTCAGGAAGACACCAGCTGCTCCCGGATCCAGCGGAGATTTTCTCGTTGACGAATAAGAACAATAACGAAATTATTTTTGCTGTTCAGTTTTCTTCAGGCATCAATGGAAACAGTGAGGGCAGTTCAGCCTACCAGCAGTTCAGTCCGTCGGGTACCATCAGCGGCGCCAAAGGCCACAATCTGCCCACCAAAAGCTTCTATCAGTTGTATATCCCATCTGATAAACGCAGAACAGCGTATGTTGGCCTGACAAGCGCGGGAATACCCTTTTCTACCAAGCTGAAAGCTTCAGCAACTACTCCGGTTGATGGGGGGAGCAATGTTGTGGTATTGCGTTATGCAGATGTATTGTTAATGCTGGCAGAAGATGAAAATGAACTGGGAAATCCTGAAAACGCAAAGACCTATTTGAATCTAGTTAGAAAAAGAGCTGGCTTGCCCGATGCCACCCAGCAAACCCAGGGGGATGTAAGGGCTGCAATATCTCTAGAGAGAAGACTGGAGCTGATTGGTGAAGGGCATCGTTGGTTCGACTTACTCAGAACCGGCACTGCGATTCAGGTGATGAATGCCTGGTTCACCGCCCAAAATATCACCACCAGGATCACCGAACGTGACCTCCTCCAGCCTATTCCACAGGATCAGATAGACACCGACCCTGCAATCAAACAAAATCCTTAATAACCCCCTTCATCCTAAAAATTACGAAATGAAAACAACGATTCTACAGCTATTGCTGCTAGGTATTGCTTTAAGCGGATTTGCCCAAGCTAAACCAGAGGCCAACCTAAAGGGTGTATTTAACCCCAAAAGTAAAATGGTGCTGGTTACTGCCCATCGCGGCGACTGGCGCAATACCCCGGAAAATTCGCTACAGGCACTTAAAAATTGTATTGCTATGGGGGTAGACATTATGGAACTCGATCTGAAGAAAACCAAAGACGGCTATCTGGTGATTATGCATGATCAAACCATTGACCGAACGACAACCGGAAAAGGAAATGTTTCCGATTATACCCTCGCTGAATTAAAAACATTTTTCTTGCGCTCGGGCTCAGGGCATCCGACTAAACACCTGATACCAACCTTCAATGAAATACTGCTACTGGCCAAAGATAAAATAGTGATTGATGTGGATAAAGGCTATGATTATTATCCTCAGGTGATAAAAGAACTGCGTGAACATGGAATGATCGGACAGGCTATCGTGAATGTAAAGGGCAGCACTCGATTACCGCAAATAGAAAATGAGGTAGGTAAAATCGAAGACGATATTACCATCATGCCAATAGTTGACATGAAGAGAGCCGACGCCGCAGCAATTATCAACAGTTATAAACCGCATAAAAAAACCATTATCCAGGCTAACTTTAATACCGATACCTTATCTATATTAAAAAATATTGGAAGCCTAAGAACAAATTTTGGCTTATGGATCAACAGTTTGTGGCCTGAACAAAACGGTGGACATGACGATGATCTGGCGGTAGAAGAAAATAAAAAGGAAGAAAGCTGGGGATGGCTAATTAGTCATCAGGCAAACCTGATCCAGACTGACCGGCCGAAAGAACTGATTGAATATTTAAAGGCTAAAAGGCTTCACGATTAACCTTGTATTAGCGGAATGTAAATGCATCTGCGAAAATTTGGTCAAACTAAATTTTCGCAGCTGTAACTCCGCTTTAGGATCAGGCAGTTTAGCGCAGCACATCAGACAGAAGTGGCCTACTTTAGCGTTATTGCCCTTCCCGATTTTGGTAAAAACCAGACCTAAAGGCTCTGCTACTTCGTTAACACCTTTCACCCTTAGTCGCTTTAAGCCCGATTCACAGCAGACACCAGGGTCGAATAAACCTTACCAACCATACCACTCACCATTAAACCGCGAACCTACCCCTACCATAAAAACATGAACACGTATTCGTCTAGAAAATACAGGGGTTGGTCTAGCAGTAATCGGCGGTGGTATAATACACGGTTTTGCCTTGCAACCTTTGATATCAGCCGGCGTCTTAATACCGAACAATCGCAAAAACTTTAAATAATAAACGATATGAAAACCTTGACCAAAACAGTATTCGCAGCAGCATTAACTGCACTATTAGTTACTTCAGCAATGCTAAGCGGTTTTGCTGCTGAACGGGTTAACCTGGAAACAACAGCTTCTCCTTCATCAAAATTCAATAGGATCTGGGTGAGTGGAAATGTAAAAATTATCCTAACGCAGGGAAATGTGCAAAAGATAGAAGGCGCAGGCAACTACGATGCAGCAAAAACCTCCGTATCAACAGATGGAAGAACCTTATTTATTAACTCAGAGGAAACCCAGCAGGTAACACTTGAAATCACGGTAAAAGATCTAGAAAGAATTGAAGCCTATGGCCAGTCGGTAGTAGTTACCAGCAATAACTTCGATGTAAAATACCTGCAGCTATTCCTGAGCCAGAGTGCAACAGCGAAAATTGAAACCACAGCAGGTAGTTTATACACTGTCGTTAAGGATGATGCGGTGTTGAAATTAAACGGGACAGCTGATGAAAGTACACTCATTGCCAGTAACATGAAAAATGTAAAAACAGCTGCCTTTACCAGTTTCAGGTCAAAAACATATGCTTCGGTAAATGTACTGGAGGTGGAACACAATTCGACAGTTTTAACTAAATAAAAAGTATTGTTTACAATTAGTTTAAGCTATCCAATGGATGGCTTTTATGGTTTAAAAAAAGACGATTCAGGAATAGTTAAAATGCGAAGTTTCAATGGTCATAAGTTTTTAGCAGTTATTGGTGAAAACGCTCATAGGATCTTCTTCTGAAATCAAAAAGATCTACGAAAACAGATCTATAAAAAGTCTCGGGAAGTGAGAAAAGTTGAGCCATGGAAAGTATAGCCGAATCGTCAGGTATTCAATATTATACCGCTACCCTTTCCCCCTACAATAGGGACTCCCCTAATGCCTGAAAAAATAACCCAGGTTAAACCTAAAGACACTATGCGTGTCAAGAGATTTTTTAAAGACCACATTACCAGCTATCATCAGTTATTCAGCTTTGTTTAACCGATGCTATTTTCCTGTCAAGGCGAAGGGGCTACACCGACTACTTGAATTTAAGGTAGTGGCAAGTAAAAATCATTCCTTAGCTTTGTTGATAAGCGAGGACTCTTTTTAACCTAGGAATGTATGTATAGGATCAGAAATCAGGATCACAACTTCGGCAATGTCAATTTTGTATTCAACTTGGCCACTTACCAAATCGAACATCTCGATGAAGCCTTCATGCAGTTAGCTGGGATTAGCGGTCATCTCGACTTGCCCAGACTAAAATCTTTAATTCATAAAGAAGATTGGCAACTTGTAGAACAAACCTGTCAACAACTCCTTCAGGGAGCATTTGTGGGCTTGGTTAAACTGCGCATTGTGGGCGAAGAAAACCTATCGTGGATCGGAATGACACCGATTTTGTATCGTGACAAGCAGCAATCGTTGATGCTGGCAAACCTCAGTGTAATTACCGATGAGGTTGAGAATCTCGAGACGATGTTGAAGTTTGCAAATAAAAAGAATTCGATTCTTCAAATGCTTTCGCACGATTTACGCGGGCCGCTTTCCATTGCGAAGTCTGTAATTTCAATACTCAAAAAAGACGACCTTAAACCAGAAAGTCTGGAAAAGACCACCCTTATTTCGGATATTATTGAAAGTACGATCGGTCTGATTGAAGATCTGGTTGATAAGGAATTTTTAGAAACTGCAGATGCTCCGCTGGTAAAAAAAAGAATAGATGTTGTTCAGAAATTAAGAGAATATATCGAGCAGTGCAAGAAGTTTGAATCCATAAACCAGCGGGTTTTCAGTTTAAATGCCTCAAACCATGAAATTTTGGTGGAGCTGGATGAATCTAAATTTATGCAGATCATCAACAACCTAATGACCAATTCCCTGAAGTTTACCCGGCCCAATGGCAACATATCGATCACTGTTGAGGATCATATTCACCACATCCGCATCTTATTTGAAGACGATGGTATCGGTATTCCAGAAAATTTGCTGCCCTTCATTTTTGACAGGTACACCCTTGCAAAAAGGTCGGGACTTTATGGCGAACCGACCACTGGGCTTGGCCTGTTTATTGTCAAAGAAATTGTGGGCTGGCACAAAGGAGAAATCTCTTGTTCTGCCACTCCGGATAAAGGCACTACTTTTACGTTAAAATTCCCACGGCAAAGCCAATAAGCGAACATGAGCTTATTTTTTTAGGATAACCATCACATTAACCAGTGATTTGCAACCTGGCTGGAAAGCGAAAATTTGACCAGCAAGAGATCATAGTTTTAGCCTTAATGATTAAATTTGCGGCGATAATGGAGCATTGATTATCAATGTTCAACTAGGACGATCAAAAACAAAAGATGACTAAATTAGAAGATAACGATTTTGTTTCCATCTGGCTGCAAGAAACCGGAAATCCAGCAATTGAAGAGCTGGCCCAACGCAATAAGATTTTGGCTCAAAAAGCTACTGAGGTTATTGCTCAAAACAAGTTAGATGTATCTGCCCTTGCTATCTCGCTAGATATCAATCCTGAGGAAATTCAACGGTGGCTCCACAGCCGCCATACGTTTAGTCAGAAAGTTTTGTCCGAAATCGCCGACTTGGTTAACCTTTAATCTTCGATATTACACTGAAGGAAGGAAGCTTTTGCTGTCTAACCAGGCCGATGGTTAGCCCCTGCACTATCACTACTTTACCATAGCCTGTAGGGTTATTAGATAACGGAGAGCTTAACTATGCAAATCTTTTAATATATTCGTCTGATTTAAAGCTCATATGGTAACCGCAGAAAAAGTATATTATTATTTCAGACAGAAATTTATTAGAAAATTTTTATACCGCTTTGGTATTGGCAGCCCAGTGGGCAGAAATGTTTGGGAAGAACAATTCAAAAATGGCGCATGGGATTACCTTTACTCTGAAACCGAAGCGCTGCATTACCAAAGCATTGTGAAATTTTACAAGCAATATGGTGGCGGCAGTGTATTGGATGCCGGTTGCGGTCAGGGAGTCTTGTTTCACTACTTAAAGCCTTATATCAAAGGCCATGCTGATTATCTGGGTTTCGACATTGCTGAAAACGCGGTGGCAGAGGCACGAGCGAAATTTCCGCCTTACCGGTTTGTACAGGCAGATTTCAACATTTCCACACCCGATGAAAAGTTTGATGTGATCATTTTCAATGAGTGTATCTATTATTTTAACAAGCTTATTGAGCAGCTGAATGGCTGCTTTGCGAAAAATTTAAATCCCGGCGGACATGTGATTATATCCATGTTCTACTACGCCGAACATGCGCAGCTTTGGAAAAGACTAACCGAGCAGTATACTTTTTTAGCCTGGGAAGAAGTACAGAATCAGAAAGGCCAGAAATGGCGAATCTGTATCTTTAAACCCTAAGCGGTGGTGTTTTGTGGCGGGCAAATCTTTGATAGCGCATAAAACGCTGTTATTGTACATAAACCCCTAACGATCTTCCCTCAACCAAAGCGGAGGTACTATACTTTATCTTCATTTCCATTGAGTAAATTAAACAAAGGCATGGTCTCTAATTTATCAATTTTATCGGCAAAAACAATACTTCCCTGGAGGAGGAATTTTTTTTAGCAGATTGAAAACCGGGAGCTAAAGGGCTTTTGCCCCAACCAAAAACAACAGGTCGATGAAGGTTTTACCGTTTAAGGGTGACCAGGGCATTCCCTTTTAAAAGCTCCACATAGCTTTTACGCCCAACTCTTTTCATGTTGTTCAGGGCCTCATCCCTAAGCTATGCTCCCCGCTCGGTAGTGGTAACTCCTCCACATTATCTTTGGCTGCAACTTGCGAGATAAATGGTGGAAATTCCAAAAGAACAGCCTAACTCAACAATTTGCTTAGCTTTATTTAAAGGTGCTGAGTAAAATAAAGGAACTCGCCTTGCGCGTCACGGATAGCCATAAAACGCGTTGCATTACCCTGAGCCCCAGGTGCAGATCTGCCCTGTTGTAGTGCTGCATCGTGTAATCCTAAAATCCTCGTCTCTACCGTTTTATCCGTTAAGGTGTTCAAATAGCGCTCCTGAAGTATCGTGTAGGATTAGTGAAGCTAGGGATTTGGTCTTTAGTTTATAACCCGCCCCACTGCAGTTTTGACAGATGTCCTCGAGAGTTAAGCGGGTGATTTTTCGCACCATGGGCTGGTGTTGCGCTTCACCCGCTCATCTTTTTCGACTTCTTTATTGTTTACCGTATCGCTTTACAGAAAACGGGCACACATTAGCGCCATTTAAATGTTAGCTTTGGGGAAGGTGATTCCATGCAGATTCATAATGAATAGCTGTATAACCCTTAGGGACTAATCCTTACCGGAGATGAGTAAACTGAGTATTCATAGAATTAAGTATTTCCTGATTGAGGTATCCTCCATCATCATGACCTGGGTTATAGCTGCGCTAGTATCGGTATACATTAAGTTTAATGATATTCCCGATCACATTATCCATAGCGTTTACCATTTACCTTCAAAGGTTAACCGCTATGACTTATACCAAACCGCTCTGGTAATTGGCCTTGTTTTAGGGGTGGTAATGAGTGTGGCCCATGTTTTCCTGTATCCCTTAATTATCAAAAGCAGGAACTTTCTCCTGGGTCTGCTCTTTAGGTTAGTTGTCTTCACCTTCCTCACCTTTTTTGCGCTCTACCTGTTCCTAACATTATCTGGCACCCCTATCCCGCTAAATTCAGAAAAAGGACTTCTTTTTTTCAGCAGATCTGTCGTAGATATTCTCCCCTATCTGCTAATTGTAGAAATGATTAATGGACTCAACATTACCTTGAGGCGGAACCTTGGACGTGGTTATTTCAATAAGTTAATGCGCAATACGTATTTTTCTCCACGAAATGAATACCGCGTTTTCATGTTCATTGACCTAAAAAACTCCACTCCATTGGCAGACCGGATGGGCAGTCTCGAATTCAGCCGCTTCATCCAAAAATGCTTTTCAGACTTTTCAGCTACCGCACTGGATTTTGGAGCAGAAATTTACCAGTTTGTGGGCGATGAGGTGATTGTTAGCTGGCTGGCAAAGGAAAATTTTAAATTCTCTAGCTGTATGGATTTACATTTTGCTTTCCAAAAGCGGCTTAAAAAGGCAAGCCAATATTACCTGGCAGATTTTGGAATCCTTCCTGAATTCAGGTCATCCATCCATTGTGGATCGGTATCGGCAGCGTTAGTAGGGGTATATAAAAGTGAGATTGCCTATCATGGAAGTGTTCTCAACCTTTGTTCGCGACTGCAAACAGTTTGCAGAGAGTATGATAGTCCGCTTGTCATCTCGGAAGATTTTTATCAAAAGGTGGCCTCGGAATCCGCATATGGGTACGAACCGATTAGCGGCATTGAGTTAAAAGGAGTCTCTAAGCTTCAGTTAGTCTACAAAGTGATGGCCAAGGATATCGCTTAATAATTGCGCGGGTTGGTTTTTGAGCCGCTCTGCAGCGCAGTTAAAAGCCAAGAGTCCGGCAAAACCGGACTCTTATGGCGTTTATAATTAACCCTAAAAGTAGTCCAATACGATTTTAACCCGTCGTTTCTTCACTCGTACTATAGGCCTGAACGGTGAGCCGTTTACGCGAGGCAACCAATGCCCCGAAGCTTGAAACCACTGCGCCCAGCACCATTCCGATGAAAGAGAAAATTGCAAATTTAGATAAAGCAGATGCCACCTCGTCACCGACTTTTCTCGCTTTTTCTTCCGCCTCTGCAGATACCTGTTTCACTTTTTCTTTAGCCATATTTAGCGTAGTTACCCAATTGTTGACAATCTGTTCGGATTCCACCTGACTTTTACCGGTTCTGGTTTGAACAATATTAATCAAAGCCTCTTTATCGGCAGCATTGAAAGTCGAATCATTAGCAGAAAATAATTTAGAAAAAAGTGCATCTAACCTCTCTTGTGCTTGTTGTGGATTTTCAAGAATAGCTTTACCTGTCTCTTCTCCTGCGCCGGTGGCCTGATTGGCTTTTGCTTTTAACGCGCCTGGCTGTAATTCCTTTTTACCAGTTTGTTTTAATAGCAATTCGGCTTCCTGTTTCATTTTTCCAAAAGTGTTTTTGTCCACCCCTAGTTGATCTTTGATCAAATCGCCAGCCTCTGGTGCAGCAGCTTTGATACCCTCTCCAGCCATAGAGAAGCCTTTGGTAATCACAGAGCCTACTCCTCCAACCAGTTTACCTACCGAGGAGGTGATTAGGTACATATTTAAGAACGTTAATAAGCACCAGGTGAGCAATCCATGTAAAATCAAATCTGTTTTCTGTATATGATTTGAAAACCAACCTGCTACCCATCCTCCTGTAAATAACGAAATCATCATGGTCACCATCCACCAGATTAAAGCTCCCGTTCCCAGGCCACTGAATGGCTTAGCTTCTTCCACCGGGTCAATGCTGCCCATGCCAATGCCAAGACCTAAAAAACTTAATAAAAGTTGAACTGCAATGGCGATAAAAACGCCTGCAATAATTGCGCTCCAAGATAAGCGACTGATAAAACCTAAAGCAGGTTTATCTTTAACTGATTGAGTAGTTTGTAACATGTTTTCCTTTTTTTAGTAGATAGAACTTTTAATTGAGACCTTTGCTGGAGAAGAATATCCGGATATCCCTCCTTTAGCTAAGGCTACATCACAACATCGTTACATTATGTTTGTTTGTAAAAAGCCATATTATCACATAAAGGTTGTATGAATTTTGCTTTGTTGGAGAATTTGTATATGAAGTTAAGGGTTATTATGCCTGAAAAGAATAAAAGTTGATCGGTGGAGCTAAATGCATAGCGAAAGCCCATAAAGATTATACTTAAAGTATTTTGCTTGCTTAAGCTTACCCGGGATGGATTCCTGATAGAATCCCGTGGTTCATGCAGAAAATTGATTAGCTACTGGGCGTAAGCGAAAAACGGGAATCATCCTATGGACGACTCCCGTTTAATCTAAATTAACGCTCTCGATATTAAGACGCATCTTTTAGCCATTTATTGTATTAGTAAGAATATTCTTTTTGGATTTCAATAGTCGATACGTTTAAAGAATTACAGCAACTGCCCTCAGCCCCCAAGACCATCGCCACCTGTGTTAGTATCAAACTTTTTCAATTGATCTCCCCGATTGAGAAAGTTAGTTTTATCAAAATGATGATGACGGTAAAAATTAGCGCGATCAATCTCCATAATCGTTTCTTCCATTCGCAACGCCGCCGGACTTCCAATCACATCCCGGATCTTATCTTCCATTTGATGGGTAACCTCCGCAATGATGTATGGCGGTAATGCCCGGTACTGATCTAAATGAATATCAGGCAAGACTACCTCATCCTTGTTATCAGCCAAAGAGACCAGGCCTATGGGAACCAGCACGGCCTTGTTTTCCACATCCGCCGCCAGGTTATCCAAATCAATGATCACATATCTTACCGCGTTCTGTTCCGGATCAAATAATAAGTCCCGTACTTTTCCTACAGATACACCCGCTTCATTTCTGGCCAGCCATCCTCGAATATCGGATTCTCCTTCGGTTAATTGATAGCTACTGTTTGACAGTTCTTCCAAGTTACTGTAATTTATATTTCTCTGTTCCATAGTTCCTTTTTTTTGGATCATTATTCTACAGAACAGAACACCTAGCAGCTACAATGGTTTTCTATTTAACGTGCTAATAGCTTGAGTTAATACTCCACTATCTCATCATCCAGGTAGCAATACAGCCACCGCTCACCCGGTTCTGATGAGCTTACAACGGGGTGTTGACTGGCTGCGAAATGATGGGACATGTGCTGCATCGGCGAAGAATCACAGCATAGGGTTACTCCACACGTTTGGCAGGTTCGCAGATGAACCCAATTGGTACCGTTCTTTATACAGCTCTCACACACAAATTCCTTTGCTGTTTTGAGCACTTTAGCAGCTAAAAGATGGCTGCAGATTGCATTTTGTTCCATAATTATAATTTTGATAGGTATTGATGAACCTGAGTGACGGCCATGGCACCTTCTCCCACGGCAGAGGCCACTCTTTTAACTGAATTAAACCTCACATCGCCCGCAGCAAATGATCCGGGAACACTGGTTTCCAAATGATACGGCGGCCGGTCGGCTTCCCAGCAATTTTTATACTGATCTAAAGTGAGTAAATCGTTTCCGGTATAAAGGTATCCGTTTCGATCTCTGCAAATTGCAGTGTCAGCGGCCCACTCGGTATTTGGTTTTCCGCCGATACAAATAAATAATTTGGACGTCTCATGCCATTCTGCCGTCTGATCCTGGGTATTGACAATCTTGATGCGCTGTAAATAATCCTCGCCATCCAGAGCAGTTACTTCAGAATGATAGAAGACCTGAATGTTTGGAATGGAAGCGATACGTTGGATCAGATACTCAGAAAGGGTATCGGCAAGACTTCCCTTTCTAATCACCATAAAAACCTGTTTGGCAAATCCGGAAAAATAAGCTGCCGCCTGCCCTGCAGAATTGCCTCCACCAACAATATAGAGATCTTTATCCTGACAGAAGAACGCCTCACTGGCACCTGCGCCATAGTAAACGCCTTTATGAAAAAACCGATCTTCATCAGCAAGATTCAACCGCGCATACTCCACTCCGGTAGCGCAGATATTTGCTTTAGCGACAAGTTTCTCTCCGGAGGCAAAGTCGACATGAATCTTATTATCATAAAATGTTCCTTTAATTCCTTCTTTTAACAGCAGGATCTCCACTCCAAATTTTAATGCCTGTTGCCGCGCTCGCTCCGCCAGGTTAGCTCCAGATATTCCTTCAGGAAATCCTAAGTAGTTCTCGATTAACGAACTCGTTCCTGCTTGTCCGCCGACGGCTTCCCGTTCAATTAAAATGGTTTTTAATCCTTCTGAAGCGGCATATACTGCCGCGCTTAATCCAGCTGGCCCTGCGCCATAGATGGAAAGATCGTATTCTGCGTATTTGGGCTGGGTTATCCAGCCCAGATTGCAGGCGATTGCTTTAAGGGTTGGGTTTAAAATGATGGTTCCATCTGGGAATTCTATTATCGGGTGTTGATCTGGATTGTCAAGGGACCGAACCGCTTGCCCGCAGCCCGTCAGTTCGCCGGAAAGATCAAACCATTCAAAATCAACGACGCTTCTTTTCAAAAAATCCCTGATGGGATATATTTCCGGAGAATCTGGTCTGCCGTATAGTTTTAGCTTTCTCATCCTACCTGCCTTAGTCTTTTCGGAATTTCAGTTTACTAATCACCTCAGCTAAAGTACCTTGAGGAGTTGTCCCGTAACCATCAACTAAAAGGCCTTTTGTTTTTCGGTCAATGGATGATATGGCATACACAATGGCTTCATCATCGGGGTCAGATTCTCCTTCGAAACGGAAGTGGTTATCGATCAGATATTCATCTGGAAACTCCTGAAGAGAATTTTTTTCAGGATCAGTCTGATCGCCATGCAGATTGAAATCGATAATATAACCTTGAGCGGAAAGGGCATTGATGACCTGTGAAAGCGTACTCATTTCTCCAATATGCTTTAAAATATCTGTATCCATAATCTTTGATTTCTTATACGTTGCTCTTCTTTAGCAAACAATAAACCAATCCACAACACCCTATCTACTAGCTAAATACCAATAATCAGCTCAGATAAAATTAACGATATAAAGTAAATTTATGACAATATCCGCATTGCTATCGTGTTGGAACTGAAAAAAAATTCTTTCCGGCATAACCCTTGCCGGGTAAAACTTAAAATACATGCTTCTTCTGCAGGCCCAGCTTTTTAATCTTCGAATTCAAGGTAGTGGCCGGCACCCCTAGTAGCTTTGCCGCGCCATGGCGCCCCGAAATCTTTCCATTACACAGCTCCAATACCGAAAAGATATGGTCACGTTCGTTTTGGGAAATGGTTTTAACCGGTGCAATTAGCGATTGACCTTCCTCGGCATGGGATGGCAATTCCACATTTTTGATAAGGGAGCCTCGCGCCATTACCGCCTGCCGTTCCACAAAATTCGCCAGCTCTCTGACATTTCCAGGCCAATGGTAACCCTTCATCGTGGAGATGGCCTTTTTTGAGAAACCAAGTTGATTTCCCTTAGCATGTCCTGCAAATTTCTGCAGGAAGAAATTAGCCAACGCAGCAATGTCCGATTTCCGATTTCGCAAAGCTGGCAGTGAAACCGGAAACACATGGAGCCGGTAAAACAGGTCCTGTCGGAATCTCCCCGCTTTTACTTCTGCTAAAAGATCGCGGTTTGTAGCAGAAACGATGCGCACGTCAACTGGAATACTAGCTTTTCCACCCACCCGCTCAATTTCCTTTTCCTGCAACACACGCAATAGTTTTACTTGCAATTCGAGTGGCAACTCGCCCACCTCGTCTAAAAAGATGGTACTTTGATGGGCCAGCTCAAACTTGCCAATCCGGCGTTAAGTAGCTCCTGTAAAGCTCCCCTTTTCATGTCCGAAAAGCTCGGATTCGATTAAGTTTGGTGGAATTGCGGCACAGTTTACATTCACCATCTGCCGCTTATTCCTGTGCGAACCCTGGTGAATCGATTTTGCAATTAATTCCTTATCGGTACCGGTTTCCCCTAAAATCGATACGGTGGTTTCTGTCGCAGAGATGCACCTGAGGAGGCCAAAAACCGCCTGCATTTCTACGCTACTGCCAATGATTCCCTGATATTGATCTATTTCCAAGGAAAGCACAGGTTCAGATCGTTGAAATTCTGCGAGTTTTTCCTTTAGCTTTTTTATTTCGGTTTCCAGTTCCTTAATCCGCTCATGGTTAAACACGGGCAGCTCGGAGGGATCCCGCCGCCGAGTTGTATTCGCTTCAAAAGGATACGGATGAGCTGATTTTATCTCATTTACACCGATGAGTCCGGCAATTAAATCGGCAATAGTACAGCAAAAAGTTAGTCCTTCAGCACTTAATTCGCGATGGTGATTATGCAATTCAAAAGTACCTAGAATCCGGCCGGCATATTCCAAGGGAAGGTAGCAATGAAAACGATAATCAATTGGAGAATTGGCTGGAGAATGATTTTGGCCAAACCCCTCGATCCAATCCTCTCTGGATTTAAGGATGGGAAAATTAAATGCAGCAATTTCGCTATTGACTGGCGAGAGGTGAACGGGATCAGAGATATACTCCATACATGCTGCCTCACCATCGATAATCTGAGAGTGATAAGCCCGTATGATGTGCGTCTTTTCTTTATTTTATAGCGACAAGGCACTGCAATCAATAGCGAATAGCGGATGGATTTTAGAAAAGATTCCTTTTAAAAGATCCACCAGATCAAAATGAAGATTTGGTTCTTTCCTGTGTTCTAAGATCTGCGCTATAGCGTGATCTGCAAGGATTCTGGCATTGAAATCGTATTCCGGTAGGTTCATTCGTTTAGTTTTATCCGCAGCATTCGTCCTGGCAATAGGGTTGATGGAAAAAAAATAGCCTTCACAACTGCAAGCGCTACTGTTATGTTTCATTTCTCCCAATACAAACCGTTATCCGGCAGGAAATTAAATTCAAACGCGCAAATTCAAAGAATATGCCAAAGCCGATAATCTGCCTTCAGGATAGCGAGTACGCGAAATTTCAATTCAGTAGCTCACGAAATATCGCTAAAAAGCGACTTTTGAAACGAAATACCGTTGCAGGGCAATATAAGTGAGCAATTGCTAAAAGCCCCTAAAGGATGAGCATGAGCGGAGCCTGAACGAGTTTATGAATTAGAAACCTAAAAGCAACTAACGCTAACTCTCACATCAGCCTTGCGTTAATTGCGCTCAAAATAACAAGGTTTAGGCGCTACCGGCCTGCTTTTCCAGCCATTCTCCCAAGACTTTAACCGTATCGTTAAAAAATACCTTATAGGTATCCTGGGTTACAAAACCGATATGGGGGGTAGCCAGCACATTTGTCAATGTTCTAAACGGGTGATCTTGGGCAAGCGGTTCCTGATCGAATACATCAAGGGCCGCCCCGGCAATCTGATTGTTTTGCAAACTTGCAATCAATGCTTTTTCATCCACCAATGGCCCCCGTGAGGTATTGATCAGGTAAGCAGTGGGCTTCATCAGTGCAAGTTCCTGCTCAGCTACGATTGCTTTGCTCCGCTCGCTAAGTACCATGTGGATAGATAAATAATCAGCCGCTTCGAAGAGTGTATTTTTAGTTACATAACGCGCGCCTGCAGCACTTGCTTTTTCGGCTGTGAGGTTTTCGCTCCAGGAAATTACATCCATTCCAAAGACCTTAGCAACGGCCGCAACTTGTCCCCCCAGGTTTCCCAAACCCAGAATGCCAAGGGTTTTACCCTTTAAATCATTCCCCACCAAATGCTGCCATCCCCCTGTACGGAAGTTTGCATACTCTTGGGGAATATGTTTTGCCATTGCCAAAAGCAGCGCCCAAGTCAATTCTAAGGCCCCATGGCCAAGATAGCCGGTGTTTCGAACTTCTATACCAAGCTCTTCTGCCGCCTCTAGGTCAATGGAGCGGTTTTTTGCTCCAGTTGAAACAATGAGTTTCAACTGAGGAAGTTGCCTGAGCAAATGGGCGGACAAGGGCGTCCGTTCTCTCATCACGCAAACGATATCGAATGGCTTTAAGCGTGCAGCTACCTCTTCTTCAGCATGGAGGTGATGGGTAAACACTTCAATATCTGCATATGTGGCAATGGTGGTCCAATCTGCAAATGATTCTGCCACCTGCTGATAATCATCGAGTATTGCTATTTTATAGTTAGACATCCTGAACAAATTAAGATCTTCTCTCATTATAAACCTGAAATTCGGCTATGGATGGCGTTTGCTTTGCATGTTCAATTCGGATGCGCACTTTGCTTGTCCAAACACGATTGAAGCGATGGATTTTAATGCGCTCTTCATTTTTACCTTCAAAAACCTTTTTCCATTCAACGCCATTCCAGTATTCGAGTATATAAGCATCAATAGTCACTTTTTGTTCGGCCACCACAATCATATTGATGTCTTTTTCTTTTTTGAAGTCCACCTCAAACCATGGTTTTTTAACTTTGCTATTGCTGGTCCAGGAAGACTTATAGCTGTCATCGGTTGCAAAATCCATGATGTTCATATCATCGCTCCAGCTCGAATTTGCAGCCTGATTGATGGCCAGGTTACTCGAAATAATCGGGGGTGCTAAAGCTGGAAGTGGCGTAGTGGGACCTTCATTTCTCCATAGCTTTCCAACTTCCTTTAAGGATGCGAGGGCATTTTCATCGATCAAACCATCGCGGTTTGGTGCTACATTTAGGATAAAATTACAGCTTGCATCGTTTAGGGGCTTAATCAGTTGATCGACAATTTCCGCCGGTTTTCTCACCGGAACACTTGGGAAATCAGTTTTCCAAAACCAGGAGGTATTAATAGGCAGGCAGGCCAACGAGGGCATTAACTTACTTTCTTTGTTCATCTGCTGTCCGGCACCCATTTCGTAAGTTTTAATATCCGTGTAGTAAAGCCCCTCGGCAGGGTATTTAGCGCCATTTAAATCCATCACCAAACAATCCGGCTGTAAGGTTTTGATCAGCGAATAAATATCTTCAAAGGGTACCTGATCATAGGATATTCGTGACCAAGGTGCATCCCATCCATCAATAATCAAGGCTTCAATTTTTCCATACCGGGTGAGGAGTTCGGTAAGTTGTTGCTTAATCATTTCAATGTGTTTAGGCGTAATCTGATTTGGACGGAGTTTGTGATGGGTATCTAAAATCGAATAATAAAGCATCACCTTTAAGCCGTTCGCCCGGAAAGCATCGGTAAATTGTTTGACTACATCTTTTTTATAGGGACTGTTCATGACATTATAATCGGTGCTTTTGGTATCCCAGATGCAAAAACCACTGTGGTGCTTGGTGGTCAAGCAACCATAACTCATATTGGCGGATTTTGCTGCTTTTGCCCATTGATCCGCATTTAATTTTGTTGGATTAAACAATTTTGGATCAGTGTCCGGATCAGGCCAGTCGGCGTTCGCATACGTGGGGATATTGTAATGAATAAACATGCCAAAGCGCAAATCAACGAATTTTTGCTGAAGCGCATTCAGTTGCTTCCCGGAAGAACCCGCGGGAGATTGGGCAAGGCTCGAGAGGGCAATAAAAGCTATTAAAAGCATTACTAAAACGTTTTTTCGAATAGACACAAGTTTCATAGTTTAAGGATAATTAGTACAAAATTTAAGTGGTTAATTGTTAGTGAAGGTGATCTTCTTTGAAGAGATAGCCCAGAATACCCAAAGTAACACGCAGATCAACAAGGCTAAATTAGGATAAAAGAACGAAAGGATAAAGGCTGACAAGTAAGTTGGAAATCCATATCGATAATTATCTCTCAATTGTTTAATGGCCTCATCGCTGATTCCCGGCCTCAGCAGTGTTTTGTCACTACTGGCCTGATTCCACAATAAATTGAACGCTAAGTTGATCAGGACAAATAAACCGGTATAAATGGTTACCGCAAGCTCTTTTGAGTCTGTAAGAAAAAACTTTGCGAGTAAGGCACTGGGATAAGAAACAAGCGAAACCAGGAATAAAATCAATCCGTTGGCAAACATGAGCCCTGTGTTTCGCTTGTAAATTTGTTTAAAAATTTTATGGTGGTTTACCCAAATAATAAAAATGCTGAAAAAGGAAATGATAAAAGCGATGTAACCCGGCCATTGGAGCTTTAATTCTTCCAATAAATAACTAGCCTTGCTGCCATCTTTCACCTCAGGCACATGCAGTTCCAGTACCAAAAGCGTCACTGCAATGGCAAATACCCCGTCGCTAAATGCTTCTATCCTAGCGGTTTCCTTCTCCATATTAAGCTTCGAATATTAATTTATTTACCTGTGCAATTTCTGCCTGGCTGATGGTATGCCCCATATTTTCATAAATAATTTCGGTTACCCGTGCGCCCATTCCTTCTAATAAGGCAGTAGATTCTTTTACTCTGGAGACCGGAACGTGCATATCCGGATTACTACTACCGATGAAAACCGGCGTACCATCAAAGTCGCCATGATAATTGCGATGATCTACCTGATCGCCAATTACCCCGCCGGTAAAAGCAACCACACCACCATAACGTGCAGCATTAGCTGCTACATAGTCCAGTGTTAAACATGCGCCTTGCGAAAAACCGAGGAAGTAAATTTGACCTGTTGTAAAACCGGCTTCTTCCAATTGTGAAACCGTTGCTTTGATGGTGCCTAATGCCCTGGAAAGTGACGGCTCATTGTTGTTCCGTGGTGCCAGAAAAGACTGCGGATACCAGGTATTTCCAGGTGCCTGTGGTGCCACCAGTGCAAAATTTTGCACAGTCAAGTGTTCGGCTAAAGTTAATATATCTTCTGCCGAACCGCCTCGTCCGTGAATCATAATTAATACTTTATCCGCCTCATCAAGGCTTTTGCCTGCTTTTAATATATCTTCCATTTTTATTCTTCATTTATTTTATTCCAGATATCCCGGTATAGCGCTTCATGTCTTTTAAACTGAATATGTACATACGGGCACATCGGGATAACCATTAACTTATTTTCCCGAACATACTTCACCATTGCATCAAGCAATAACTTAGCGTATCCTTTTCCTTCTTTCTCAGCATC
The DNA here is from genome assembly GCA_037032985.1 of Bacteroidota bacterium. Taxonomy (GTDB): domain Bacteria; phylum Bacteroidota; class Bacteroidia; order Sphingobacteriales; family Sphingobacteriaceae; genus Pedobacter. Next base: position 133,838 of record JAZBLB010000007.1, on the reverse strand, counting down.
AACTTCTGTATGGTAAACCGTGAGGTTAGCGCCGCTAATATCAAAAATCATCTCGCCAACCTTTCCATCTTCGTCATAAACATCAAAAGAACTTGGTTCACCTTGCTGAACATTTAGCTTTATCTCTACCATGGTATTTATCCTAATTTTGGAAGTAATTTATCTAAATCTTCACGTAAATGCTCGTGTTGATGTGGTAATTTTAAGTGCGTTCCTAATTCGTTCAGCGGCTCATCCACGGTAAAACCAGGATTTTCTGTTGCAATTTCGAAAAGCACGCCCCCTGGTTCACGGAAGTAAAGCGAGTAGAAATAATCACGGTCTATTTTAGGTGTGATCTGTAAGTTTTTACTTAGTATTTGCTCCCTTAACTCCATTTGGATATCCTCATTTTTCACCCTAAAGGCAACATGGTGGTTCGTTCCCGCAGCATTTCTACCGCGATGGCCTGACGGAACTTCCAGCAAATCTACAATAGCTGCATTTTCTACCGTATCTGTAATGAACCGATAACGGTTTTCTTGCTGGCCTAATAAACGGTAGCCAAATAAATCGGTTAGCACCTTTGCTGTAGCGTCTATACTTTGCAGCGTTAAGGTGGTGCTGTGAAATCCCCGGGTAGCGGTATCTTTTTTAATCTCGCCGGTTTCCCAAGGCATTCTGCTGTCTGCTGTTTTCGGAATGATTAGGCTAAGCGACAAGCCGTCCGGATCTTTAAAAGCAAGCACCTGCTCGCCGAAACGTTCGGTTATATCCTTCGTTTTAACCAGTGCTTTTCCAAATCTTTCGAGCCAAAACTCATGACTTCCTGCAGGTACTGCGTAACCGATTTCGGTCGCCATCCCAACACCTTCTGTACCTACACCAATGCCATCCCAAGGGAAAAACGTAAGAATGGTGCCTGCAGATCCGGTTTCATCTCCATAGTAAAGGTGGTAGGTACCTGGATCATCAAAATTTACGGTTTTTTTTACTAATCTTAAACCAAGTGTTTTGGTGTAAAATTCGAAGTTTTGTTGTGCATTGCCGGCAATTGCCGTGATGTGATGCAAGCCTAGAATATTATTCTCCATTGTAATTAAATTTATTTTAACGATTGATTAATTTATCTTCCCAGATAGGATTGATCCACCTGAGTAAGGTATTCGGTATGCTTTTTTAAAAACTTTGACACAAAGGGGCAATAAACCATCACTAGCTTTTTATGTGCTTTTGCATAGTTAAAAGCATAAACTGCAAGCGCTGATGCCAAACCCTTTCCTGCTAATTTCTCGGGCACAAAAGTGTGCATGAAAGCAATATTCTTTTTGTAAAACCGGTAGGTCAAGTAGGCAATCTCTCCTTGCATGTCAATTTCAAACTGAAGGTTTACCTCGTTGTTTTGTATGGTGTATTGCTGATCTTCCATTGTGTTATATTTAAATTAATTTACCAGATCCGTTGTATCGGCAAGCAACTCGCTGTGCCTGGTAAAACTCACTTCGAGCGTTAAGCCATTATTACTCCAGATTTTAATTTCGCCGTTAAGCTGATCGCTGAGCCCGGTCATTAAACTCATGCCCAAAGAATCACTGTAATGCTGATTAAAATCTGCAGGTAGACCAACGCCGTCATCACTTACGGTTAGTTTACAGGAATCCTTTTCTGCCACCTGGAACGCAATTTTTACCATGCCTTTTTTCTCACCCGGAAAGGCATATTTTATCGCATTGTTGATGGCTTCGTTTAAGATTAACCCAAGCGGAACTGCTTGGGCTACATCAAGTTTAACTTCATCGGCAAGCAGCTCAAATCTAATTTTCTTTTCCGTACTGAAGCATTCAATCATGTATTCCACCAGTTCGGAAATGTACCATCTCATGTCTATTTGGGCCAGATTATCAGATTGGTAAAGCTTTTGATGAATGAGCGACATTGCATGCATCCGGTTTTGACTATTGCGAATAGCCATCAATGCATCTTCATTATCAAGATAAGCAGATTGCGTGTTCAGGAGGCTAATTACGATTTGTAAATTGTTTTTAACCCGATGATGGATTTCCCGAAGAAGCCACTCTTTCTCTGCCAAAAGCCTCCTTAACAATTCGTTTTGCGCATTAATTTCCGACTGCTTTTGTTCAAGGATAAGATTGCTCCGCTTTTTTAAGCGGTATCGGCTATAAAGCAAGGCTATAAATAACGTAGCGATAAAGAGCCCTGCCAGAAACAAGTAGCGCAACACTCCATTGTTTGTTATTGTTATCTTTTGTAGCTGGTTTCTTTGGTGTAAGAGGGCAACGTCTTTATCGTTTTTTTCTGTTTGATATTCGATTTCAAGACCCGAAATCTGTCTGTCTTTTTCGTTATTCCATATCGAGTCCGTCAGTCTCTTATGTGTTTTGTAATGTTCAATAGCTGTCCGTGGTTTGTTAAGTGCAGAATCTACATTAAACCAGAGCCTGTGGAGTTGGGCAAATGAGAGCAAATTTTTCTGTAGGATACGCTGTTGCTCGTGTGCTTTCAAATGAAGCGCTGCTGATGCAAATTTGCGGTCGTGAATAAGTTTTTTAACAATACTTAGGTATAAATAAAGCTGGTTCGGATCGTTTTTGAGTAGTTGATGTTGAAATGCCGACAATGTTTTAAAATAGGGAGCTGCCTGATCATCTTGTTCAAGATCATAAGAACTGTCGAATAGAAGATATGGAACCCTCACTTTCATTTGCATATCTCTAGGAGGATATCTCTTTGCCATTTCCTTCAATACAGTGATGCCTTTATTAAATTTTTTCATCCTCACGAGTAGACTGTTCAGATTTGCAATTATGGTTTTCAGGTAGGCCGGATCGTGAGAACGTTCTGCAATTGCTTTGGCTTGCTTCACCTCTGACTCGGTTCTAATGCCTTGCCATTTCAAAAAGACAGGGCTTAGTATACTACTTATGATAAAAAGAAACCTAATCATCACCACCGAGAAAGTGATTGCCTTATCCTTGATTGACATCTTTAGCTTAGTAATCGTTTCTTGTAGGCTTGGTACTTAAATAGCAAATCACCATCGCGATTCCAGGCAATAAAATTCCTACTAAGCCGAACAATTTCCCCACAAGTGCGCCAAGTATACAGCCAATCAGAAAACCACCTAGTGTAATTAAACCCTTGTAGATTGCGGAAAGGAAATCTTTGTTGCTAAATCCGGAGTTGCAGAAAGACCTGATATCCAGTGCAAACTGCGTCACATTCCCGGTCATCATGGTTGTTGGTCCATAGGTTTCCTTGGCGAAAAGCTTCCCGAATGCATTTTGTAGCCCCATGGCAACAACCACGATCATGGTTACTAAATACATTGACCAGGTAACTTCGCCATTATCAATATAACCGAGCGAATAAGCCACTATACCACCAATTAAAAGAATGATTCCTTCGCACAAAAGCAGAAAATGCCTGTTCGAAAATCTTGCCGAAATCCAACCACCAGCCATTACAGAAACCATAAATATCGGGAAGGTGAGCAACTTGATCCACGCATCACCTTCAGCGCCTTTAATTATTTGATAAGCAAATACAATAAAGTTACCGGTTACGTGGGCCGAAAAAATTTTATCTGCCGCAACAAAGGTGATGCTATCACAATAGCCGCCAACGAGTGTTAATACAATGGTGACAAACCAGATACTGTGCTGTTTTTCTTCCATAACAAATTTTTATGACAAATGTGCCCGTAACATCCAGGCCATCGTTTCGTGGGTTTCCATTAAACCGGTAATATAATCGCTGGTTCCGGCATCCTTTAAGGCACCCGCATAATTGTTGGTATTTTCTCTTAAATGAATCAAGATGCTTTCATGATCTGACAATAGCGCCTTGATGAAGGTCAGCGCATCATTATCTCCACGATCATCTTCTGTAAGGTGCGTTAATTCTAAAAACTGTTTTAAAGATGCCGGTGCATAGTGGCCGAGTTTTCGGATGCGTTCTGCAACCTCATCTACAATTTCTTCCAGTTGGGTATACTGTTCTTCAAAAAACTTGTGTTTGTTATAAAAATCTGGCCCAACCACGTTCCAGTGCGCCTTTCTCGTCTTGGTATATAAAACATATTCGTCTGCAAGTATTTTACTTAACGAGTGTGCAACTTCCGCAAGATTTTCTGCACTGATTCCAATTTTAGCTTCCATAATTTTGATGTCTAAATATTAATAAAAAAATAAGTTGAGTAAGTAATGATCAATTGAGTAAGTTCCAGGGCCTACCACCCAGAGAAAAAGCATGGCTAAAGTGTACATGTAGGGCACATCGCGAACTTCAATAGCATCTTTTCTGTGTACAATAAAGTAGCCGATTGCAGTTACACCGATTGATGGTAAAAGGAAAAGCCTCGTTCCAACCCCAATGGCCACCAGGAAAGGCACCACAGTATCAGAAAAAGTAGCCACCAGGCCATTTAATTTATCAGGCAAACCCATTGGATTGGGAACATGTTCTTTTTCACCATTTTGAACGCGAAACTTTTTTAAGCCGTGTACGCGGAAGAGTTCCAGCATAAGCAGTACACGAAATCCCAATACGGCCCAATTGTTGATCTCCGATCCCAGATCAGAATAAAGCAAGAATTTGATGATGTTTTCCATAGTTAAAATGCAAAGCATGAGCAACCAAGTGCACCCCAGAAAGCGGTATAATTATTTACCGGCAGGTTGCTGGTTCTAACTGCATCGTGGTTGTGCTGGTGTACACCACAATTTCCTACACAACTGTGCACCATCGCCAGAACAGAAGTTTCGCCATTCGTGCTCTGCAGTTTACCTTGTCCACTGAATTGATGCGTAGCAGGGGAATAGTATCCATTATAACTTTTGGTAGGCGACCAATCTGGCAGGATAGGGATTTTTGGAGGTGAAAAGGAACTAAAATCACCTTTTGCATATACAATTCTGCCATCCACTACCGTTAACTCAGACTCAATACTTTTAATCTGCTCTTCAGTAACTTCAAAATAATCGTGGTTCAATACAGCCAGATCTGCCAGCATGCCAACTTCAATATCGCCTTTTTTCTGTTGCTCATTAGAAAACCAGGCGCTGCCTCGTGTGTAAAGCTCCAGCGCTGTTTCTCTTGTTAAGACGGTTTCCTCGTCATAAATTTTTAGGCCGCCGACTGTCTTACCTGCGGTGAGCCAAAACATGGACACCCAGGGGTTGTAGCTGCTCACCCTTGTGGCGTCGGATCCGCCGCCAACGGGCACTTCCATTTCTAGCATCTTTTTTATTGGTGGCGTTTGCAAGGCGGCTTTTTCCCCGTAACGTTCTGTAAAATATTCTCCCTGATAGGCCATTCTGCTTTGAATCGCGATGCCGCCACCGAGTGACTTCACCCGTTCAATGTTTCGTTCATCAATGGTTTCTGCATGATCGAAAATCCAAGGCAAACCATTAAAAGGAATATCCCTGTTTACTTTTTCAAATACGTTTAAGAACCTGCTGATGCTTTCGTTATAGGTAGCATGGAGCCGGAATGGCCATCTTTTCTCTACCAGCAACCGAACCACGCGTTCCAGTTCAGGCTCCATATCATCTGCTAGATCTGGCCTGGGTTGAAGGAAATCTTCAAAATCTGCTGCCGAAAACACCAACATTTCGCCTGCGCCATTGTGGCGATACATATCATCTCCCTGATAAAGCGCAACAGAATTCGTCCAGTGTTCAAAATCCTCAAATTCCTGTTTCGGGCGTTGTGTAAAAAGGTTGTAGGCAATTCTGACCGTGAGTTGCTTTTGCGCATTGAGTTCGGTTACCACTTTATAATCATCCGGGAAATTTTGGAAACCGCCACCAGCATCGATTACACTGGTGATGCCAAAACGGTTCAGTTCCGTCATAAAATGACGTGTGGAATTTACCTGGTGCTCATAAGAAAGCTTCGGACCTTTCGCCAGTGTGGAGTATAAAATCATGGCATTCGGACTTGCAATAATTAATCCGGTAGGTTCTCCGGCAGCATCCCGTTGAATTTCTCCACCCGGAGGAGCCGGTGTATGTTTGGTATAGCCTACCGCTTTTAGGGCGGCACGGTTCATAAATGCCCGATCGTACAAGTGAAGAATGAATACAGGCGTTTCTGGTGCAATCGCATTGATCTCTTCGAGCGTTGGCATTCGTCTTTCTGCAAATTGAAATTCAGACCAGCCACCTACCACCCGCACCCATTGTGGCGAAGGGGTAATGTCTACCTGTTCTTTTAACATCCGCAAAGCATCAGCTAGTGATGGAACACCATCCCAACGCAACTCCAGGTTAAAATTCAATCCACCACGAATCAGGTGGATATGTGAATCATTAATTCCCGGAACCACTCGTTTGTTATTCAGATCGATGATCTTGGTTGCCGAACCAGAAAAAGCCAGTATGTCACTATCATTTCCTATCGCGATGAATTTCCCATCTTTAATGGCCACTGCTGTTATTTCTTCTTTGTGCCTGGCAATGGTATGAATTTTACCATTGAACAAAATCATGTCTGCAATCATAGTCTCCATATGCTATTCAGTTGAACTAATTTTTAATGGCAGTGATGGCTTCCTGAATACCTTCTCCAGCCGTGGTGAAAAACGCCGGACCGGCCAGTAAAATCACTTTAGCAATGGGTTTTATTTTGGTAAGCTGCTTTTCTTTTAACCACAGTTGGGTACGGTAAGCCTCGAAAATGCCTTTAACTACATTTCCAGCTACCAGGGCCGTTGGCGAATCTATTCCAGCGTCTTTCAAATCGCTGGCAAAAGAAAAATTGTTTACGCCCAGTTTTAGTGCTTCCCTCATGGCTACGCCACCAATACCTGTCATTAAATCAGGTGTAAACTTATTGCGGTCCCCAAGACCGATCAGCAATAACCGTTTACCACCAATAGCTCCTTTGGCCGGCGTAATAAGTAGGGTTTCATTCGCATGTCCCAGGAATTTGCCACTCTTGCGGATCTCCGTAAGCAAACCCTTCATGTCTTGATCCAGGTGAACTAAACCATTTAATGCAGGTGGAAGCGCAGGCGGGCTATTGTATATATCTCCTTCGGTGTATTCGAAAACGCAGGCTACTTGCAAATCGCTTACCTGTGCCGATGGTCCTTGTACCACCCCTTCAATGGCGACTCCATCTACAGTTCCCCAAACCCTGGCAGTGCCGATGGCAGTAGTGGCCTGGGCAAATGCAACTGATCCGGTAATGAATACAGAGAATATAATAATGGCGATCCTCATCTTTATGAGGGTTAATTTTGATGGTGGAATGTTGTTATTTTTCATGTGATTATGGGTTAAAATTTATATGATACCTGAGCGTTAAAAAACTTAGAATTATCCCAAAGCGGAACGATGTCTTTTATAAAATAACCAACTTTAAAATATTGTCCGCCAATACTAAAAGAAAGGTTTTGATTGAATTGATAATCTGCACTAAGCAAATAAGTTGTACCGATAAAGCGATGATTGGAAAGGGAACCAGCGGTATTAAAATTCCCACTAGGACGGTAAATACCATCATTTAGGGAGTATCGCCAGTTGACTACCACATCAGCCTGGGCCGTTAATTTATCTGTAAGGATAAGTGTTACATACGGGTGCAAATCGATCAAATTAGCAGGACCGATCAGCGGATTAAAACCGAAATATCCTCCTTTTGGGTATAGTGGATTAAAGGTTTGTAAATTTGCATCTCCTGCTTTTTTATCTCCTGAGATATAATCATTCCGGAGATTGATGGAAGGTTTAAACTTCATTTGCTCGAACATATACCCCATTTCGATAGCCATTGTCCAGGCATTTATATTGCCATTGCCGAATTTTCCAAATTGATAGGCTGCTTCCAGGTTATAGATAAACCCGCCACCACTTTTCCAATATCGTGTAGCAATGGTATGTCTGATTTCTTTTTCGATACCTTCTTCGAATGCTGATTGATCCCTTTTGATTCCCAGATAATAAAAATCAAGATTGCCTCCCCTTTCAATATATAGATTGGCGTAGGCACCCCAAAGATTGGCCTGATGACTGGGACGATTATCAAAAACGCCAAAATTCACTTCATCAGCTTCTAAAACAAATGCATCTAAATTAAATTTGGATGCGGCATACATCAATTTGCCACCCGTGAAATATTGCCTAACCGTAGTACCTTCTCTTACCGAAATTAACCGGCCGGAGCCATAGTTAACCTCTTGTCTTCCCAAACGAACGGCTATTTTTTTTTCGCCATCAAGCGGAATATTGTATTCAACAAAAAGATTTTGAACTGCAAGCTGATCTTCATCAACAGGCGCCGGGCCATATTTACTGCCATTTTCGAGTGCACTGTTTAACTGCGCAAAAAGTCGCAATCGCTCGCCGATATGTAAATCCGTATAGAGTGCGTAACGCTGTAAAATGGAAGAATTAAATCCCTGATCTTTGATCCAGTCTTCGTTTATTTTTCCGCCATATTCTGCTCTCGCCTCTCCACCGAAAGTAATATAAACCTTCTTGCTGCCCGAAAGTGGCAGGAACTTTAAGGTGTTATAAAAGTTCCTGCTTGAATCTTTTAAACCACTATAATCCTCATCGTAGCGCATCAGCTTAATCGCCTGACCAAATGCAGTTGCTGTAAACAAGCAAAGGAAAATAGTGACATTAATCGCCAGATATGGACAAATCATTTTCATTTTTGAAAACAACAATTAGTGCTTTACCATTTTATGAGCATACTGAATCCCAATTCCGTAACCTGCACCATATTTTTTCATTAAGTCTGTCACTGGTACATAGGTTTCTGTTCTTGCCCAGTCGCGCTGTAACTCCAGAATATATTGAACAGCGGTTACTGGCTTCACGCCTGCATGCACCATTCTCTGAATTGCTCTTTCATGTGCTTCATTACTTACGTCGCCACAAGCATCAGTAATTACAAAAATGTCAAAACCTTCAGATAAGGCAGATAGCGCAGGCCCAACTATGCATACGCCTGTCCATAAACCGGCTAAAACAATTTTCTTTTTTCCTGTTCCGGTGATGGCTTTGTAAGCGGGCCCATCTTCCCAGGTATTCATGGAAGTTCTGTCAATATAATTAGAAGTAGCTTGCGGATAGCATTCTTCGATCTCTGGAAAAACAGGACCTGCGAATGATTCTTCTGCTACAGTAGTTACAATTGTAGGCACATTGAAGATTTTAGACGCTCCACAAATAATGGCAACATTGGTACGCAACTCCGTAATGGAAATACTTTTCGTTGCAAAAGCCATTTGTCCTTCGAAATCGATCAGTACTAAGGCGTGGTTTTCCGGGGATAATAAATCTGGTGATGGTTTCATAATTAAATATTCATGTTTGCCACCTTATTCCAAGAAACATACCACCAGATAAAACATTCACTATCAAATAGTTAATAAATGATAAAGCAATTTCCATTAACTATATATCGTCGATTTACGATTCTTGCTCGCAGATATACTTTAATTTGAGATTTTAGAGGTGAGCAGTATGGCTGATAAATTACGACATGCATGTTAAGGCTTCATTTCCTCCCTACGCAGGTTATATGAGCTTATCTGAATAACGAGGCAATCACCTCAAGGCAACACCTATTTATCATCACAAATTTGACCAACTCACCCTCAAATGGCGATATTATACAATATAAACGAAATATTAGGATTAATTTAACTCACTAAATATCAGGACATAAACTTAGCAATTAACGAAATTTCGTTACCAATTTAATTGAAAATAAAAGTTAGTTTAAATAATAAAACTTACCTTAGCCACATGGAAAGCAAAAGCCATTTAGCAGACATCCAAAACAACTCAAAGTCCAAAGTCAGTAAAACCGGGCAATCAATTACTGACGATAACTACCTGACCCTGCAAAAAAAACTCGAACAAAAAGAAAAAGAAACAAAGGTGTTGCTTTCCTTAAGTAATTCTATTGCCTCTATACGCAACAAGCTGGATCTTTTTGAAGTCATCGATGAAAAGCTAAAAAAGCTTTTCAATTTTGATGATTTTGTAATCTGTTTAATCAATGAAGATAAAGAGACACACAGCCCCTTCATTTATAACCAGAAAGAAGATTTCCTCGCAACAGCAGGAATTGCACCAGAATCATCAAAGAAATATACTTTGGATGATGGAATGTGCCGGGCCATGATCTCTACAGCAGAACCGATCGTTTTCAACGTAGAAGAAGTGTTAACCTGGCCTGATGCACCTGCCTGGCTAAGCTTCTGGCATAATAAGGGCATAAAGGAAATGATTGGTTTAAAAATGGTAGACCGCGCCGAATGTGTGGGTTTCTTCTACCTATACAGCAAGAATGCTAATTCGATATCCAATATCTATTTTGATTTACTCCAAGGTATCTCTATGCAAATATCTGTTGCCGTCTCCAACATCATTGCCAATGAGAAAATTGAGCGGCAACTGCAAGAAATCAATATTTATAAACAAAAATTAGAAGACGAAAAAAGCTACCTGCTTGATGAAATAAAACATCAACATAACCATTCAGAAATCATTGGCCAGAGTGAGTCGTTAAAAGCAGTTTTTCACCTCATCGACCATGTTGCTGCATCAGACAGTACGGTACTGATCCTTGGAGAAACCGGCACCGGAAAAGAATTGATTGCACGGGCAATTCATAATACATCCCCGAGGCAAAACCAACTCATGGTAAAAATTAATTGCGCTACCTTGCCACACAGCCTGGCAGAGAGTGAACTTTTCGGTCATGAGAAAGGCAGTTTTACCGGCGCAACCGACCGCCGGATTGGCAAATTTGAACTGGCAGATCAGGGAACGCTTTTTTTGGATGAAATTGGTGAGTTATCCCTAGCCCTTCAGGTTAAGCTGTTACGGGCATTACAGGAGAAAGAAATTGAGCGCATCGGTGGTAAAACCGTTATCAAAACCAACGTCAGGATCATTGCCGCCACAAATAGAAACCTGTTAAAAGAAATAGAAAAGGGGAATTTTAGAAGTGATCTTTATTACCGGCTTAATGTTTTTCCGATTACGCTACCCCCGTTAAGATCACGCTTGGAAGATATCCCCTATTTAGCTGGCCATTTTATTGAGCGCATTTCGAAGAAAATGGGTAAGGCGGTTGAAGCGATTTCAAAAAGCGCACTAAATAAATTAATGGCTTATACCTGGCCTGGGAACATCAGAGAGCTGGAGCACCTAATTGAGCGAAGCATTTTACTTAACCAGGGGAACATTCTTAAGGAAATCCACTTACCAAAAATCGACCGTACGGAATCACTAAACCATGGGATTGAAGTTAAAATTAAGACCATCCAGGAAAACGAAAGGGATCATATCCTTTCTATATTAAAACGCTGTAATGGCAAAATATCGGGAGTTGGAGGGGCTGCTGCGGTATTGAATATTCCAGCAACTACTCTGAATTCGAAAATGAAAAAATTCAAGATTAAAAGGGAACACATTTTAAATAAATAATAGATCAGCATGATGGTAGGCCCTACATTTCGAGACCTTTATAAATCACCCTACATCAGGCGGTTGATCACCTGCGTTTCCTTTATGGTTTTCTGCCTGATTATCTTTAGTACCCAAAACAGTGTGGCAAGAAATCGGGAGGAAAATATCAATGGTGAAGATTCGCTTCAAACCTTGAGCTTGCTTTTATACAAATCAAAAGCAGATACAAACCGTGTTAACTACCTGATTAAAATCGCCAATCACTTTATTAAACAGCCGGGAAACCAAAAAGAAAACTTAGCCAAGGCACTTCCCTGTTTAGATAAAGCGCTAGTGCTCAGCAATAAGCTTAAATCGCCTTACTGGGAGTTTAAGACGCTTATTGTATATGCCAGGTTTTATAATAAAAAGAAAATGCGAATACAACAAGCTGCAACTTATGAAAAGGCAATTTCAATTGCCAAAAATATGGGCAATAAGCACCTTGAAGCAAGCGCATGGACCGCTTACTTTTTCAACATACCCGATACTGTAGCAGATTACAGAAACAAATCGTTCTACAATCGGGCAGCCAATGCACATGCCATCTACAAAGAAATCGGCAAATCATTTGATGAAAAACACCGCGAGGCTATCCTTTTAAAAATCATGGCTGATTTCCATCTGGAGGAAGAAAAATTCGATCTGGCGATAACAGAACTCAATGAGGTAATCGCACTCGATAAAAAATATAGACTTCCAGGTTTACCTTCAGCTTACGATCTTCTTTCTGCAGTTTACCAACAAAAAGGTGAGCTCAGTAAGGCTTTAAACATGGCCTTGCAAAGTGTAAAAACTGCGCAAATTAATCACGAAGAGGTGCTCGACACTTATCGAAACCGTGTTGGTGCAGCCTATGAAGCTATGGGCAAGCCGAAAGAAAGTATAAAATGGTATACAAAAACACTCAATACGCCAGACAAAACTGATCCTTTTCGCTTTATACCGGCCTACATGCTCGCTACCCAAATGATCAAATTAGGGCAGGCTGATAAAGCCCTATCGCTGTTAAAAAAAACCTGGACAGAGGTACCTGATAAAGCAATATTTAATTATTTCATCTATCTAGGTTACGGAGAAAGTTATACCGCTTTAAAAAACTATAAACTTGCAGACTACTATTTTAAAATTTTGCTAAAACAAGCCGATAGTGAGATTCTATCTAATCCGTTTAAAACGTCACTTTTTTTCTCCATCAGCGAGTTCTATTTTGCCCAGAAAAAGTACGACCTGGCGTTACAGTATGCCGAAAAGGCAAGGGTGAATCAAATCAGGATGACTTTGCCCCGGCAAATCAGGCTAAACGAAATCTTATACAAGATAAATTTAGCTACGAGCAAGCCAGCGGAGGCTATTGTTCATTTTCAAAATTACCATGCACTACGGGATTCCATGCTTAGTCAGGAAAATTTAAGTACCATAGAGCGACTTCAAATAGAATTTCAGGCTTCTCAGAAAGAAAATGAAAACGAAATCCTGAGAAAGAAGTCGCAGCTGCAAAGTCAGGAACTTAATCGAATCCAGCTCATCAAAAATTTCACGTTTGGCGGCTTGGTTTTCCTATCTATCGTGCTGCTTTTACTGTATGGCAGGTTTAGGTTGAAGAAAAAACTACATGAGGCCTTAGCCATAAAAAAGGCTGATATTGATATTGCTTATGCAGCATTGGAAGTAAATATTCAACAAAAAAATAACCTAATAGAAGAAAAGGAAAGTCTGATTAAGGAAGTGCATCATCGCGTAAAGAACAACCTTCAGTTAACCATGAGTTTGCTGAATAGCCAAAGCTATTATCTGGAAGATCAATCGGCAATTGAAGCCATAAAAGAAAGTCAGCATCGGTTAAAAAGCATTGCCCTGATTCACCAGAAACTCTATCAAACTGAAAATGTTGCCACAATAAACATACAGCCATATATTGTAGAATTGGTTGAATATTTAAAAGAAAGTTTAAGTGATGAAAAGCGAATAAGCTTTGATCTGGATATTTTGAATCTTGAACTTGATATTTCGAAAGCCGTTCCGCTTGGTCTGATCCTTAACGAAGCAATTACCAATATCTTTAAATATGCTTTTCCGGATCGCCACGAAGGCAGGATTGAAATCAGCCTGAAAGAACAGCAGGTAGATCAATTTAACTTGTTAATCAAAGACAACGGCGTCGGCTTTCCTCCGGATTTTGATTATGAGCAGAGTAAAACACTTGGACTGATTTTAATGAAAGGTCTGAGTAACCAAATTGATGGAGAATTTAAAATGGAGAGTAAAACTGGCGTTTCGGTAAGCCTTACTTTTTCAGGATTAAACGATTCAATAGTAGAAGAAAATGATTAAGCAACAATAATGAGCGAAAATATTTTAATTGTTGAAGATGAATTTATTGTTGCACACGATTTGCAAATGATTTTGCAAAAAGCGGGTTACAAGGTTGTCGGCATTGCCGATTCTGTTAAAAATGCGCAAACTTTGCTCGAAAAGAACAAGGTTGATCTTGTGCTTTTAGATATTTACTTAAAAGGCCGGCTCACCGGAATCGACCTGGCGCACGACTTGATGAAAAGCCAGATACCTTTCATTTACATCTCTGCCAACTCAAATGAAAAGGTGCTTGAGGCCGCAAAAGCTACCCTCCCTTTTGGTTTTATTGTGAAGCCCTACCGAGAACGTGATGTACTGTTGAGCATCGATATTGCAAGGTACCGAAAAGAGAACAGCAATAACATGAAAATCAGTAGCGCGCTGTTTATGCAGGATTTTATTGTAGACATATCCATGAAATCACTAACCTGGCAGAAAAAAACCCTGGCCATTGCCAGCGCCTTCCAGCCATATATTCCGTTTGATTTTATTGCACTCTCAGGCATCGGAAAAAATGGAAACCGCTATGGCGAGATCGGGATAACAAGAAAACATTTCGATCAGTACGACTTGTTCACAGTTAACGACTTTTTGAAAGAAACCGGGTTAAAAATCACAACATACAATGAACTAAATCAGCTTCTGCCCGAAACCACTGCAGATGCCGTATACATTGGTGGCGACTTTGAAACTGTTAAAAGTATTGCCCCCATGAAAAAGCTGATGGCAGATACTTATCACCTCTATGCCAATCTGGTAAAAACATTCCACCTGGAAAATGGAGATAAAATCAGCTTTTCGTTTTACAGCCGGACAGAAAACATTTACCAGCAGGCACATATGGAATTGCTTGATTTTTTAGCGGGCACACTGGAAAAAAAGCTAACGCATATTATTGACTTGGAGCATGTAGGCGCTGAATCTGACAACGGGAAAAACAAGGTAACCAGTGAGAGTAATCGACTTGCAAAAAACGATTTCGAAAACATTATTGGCAAAAGTACTGCCTTACTAAGCGTTTTGGATAAGATCAAAATTGTGGCAGCAACTGATACCTCCGTTTTAGTTACAGGAGAAAGTGGCACTGGTAAAGAAGAAATCGCCAAGAGCCTGCACAGATTGTCTCAACGAAATAAAAAACCTATGGTGGCGGTAAATTGTGCCGCTCTACCTGCCGATTTAATTGAATCGATATTATTTGGTCATGAAAAAGGTTCTTTTACCGGAGCCATTAACGCCAGAACAGGCAAATTTGAAGAAGCCAATGGCGGTACTATTTTTCTCGATGAAATAGGTGAAATGCCTTTCGATCTTCAGGCTAAACTGCTTAGGGCACTGCAAGAGAAAGAAATTGAACGCATCGGGGGCAAGCAGCCAATCCCTGTCGATTTACGAATTATTGCAGCCACTAACCTCAGTTTAGAGAAGGAAATCGCTAAAGGCCGGTTCAGGCTCGACCTCTTCTACCGCCTGAATGTATTTCCGATTCATGTTCCATCACTTTGTAAAAGGAAAACTGATATCCCTCTATTGACAGAATATTTTGTAAACAAGCATGCCAAGGCACTTGGCAAGAATATCCCCACTGTTTCAGCTGCTTTTATAGATCGATTGATGCAGTACGATTGGCCTGGTAACATCAGGGAATTGGAACATGTTATCTTAAGGAATATACTGCTATCTTCTGATGGCAAACTAGACGAAAAACAACTTCAGCTTGGAATTCCAAATGAAACGCATATTGATCAGGAAGGCATAAAAACCATTAGTGATAACGAGCGAGACCATATTATAAGGGTTTTAGAATTGTGTAAAGGGAGGGTTGCCGGTAGCGGTGGCGCAGCGGAGTTATTAGGCATCCCGGCAACGACTTTAAACTCTAAAATCAAAAAATTAGATATAAAACGATAGTGATATTTGGTAAATCAACGACGTATCATCAAGTTTCAAAACCAAAAGTAAAATAAATACTGATAATAAGCAGTTTATAAATTGGTATTTTTCTTGAACTATTGGATTTGCTTCAACCTGCTCAAATTGTTTTTAAGGTACTGATGGATTTTTCCCAAGAGCATCAGTAGTCATAAATGTGGTTTGCCGGTTTTTAGATCATGCTGGATTAAATAAAAATGAAACAGAAAATTTTAATTGTTGAAGATGAATTTATTATAGCGAACGATCTCCGGATGATGCTGGAAAAGGCTGGCTATAAAGTATGTGGAATTGCTCCATCGGTAATGAAGGCGGTGGAACTCATCAAAAACAAAGAACCTGATTGGATTTTGCTGGATATCTTTCTGCAAGGTGATAAAACAGGAATTGATTTAGCCGCACACTTAACCGAAATGAAGATCCCTTTCATTTATATTTCTGCAAATACCAATCAAGGAATTTTGGAGGCTGCAAAAGCTACTTTACCTTATGGTTTTTTGGTTAAGCCCTTTCGGGAAAAAGACTTATTGGTGATGCTTGACATTGCCCGCTACAGACATGAGCAAAATTTAATTTACAATCAACACCGGGAGCCCTCCGTACACAAACAAATTGAACATATTGCAGAAAAAAAAGAATCAATTACAGAACGTCTAAAACAGGTAGGCAATGTGTTACATTCTGTTTTGCCTTTCAATTTGATGTGGATCACAAAATCTTCTCCCCGCTCTTCTACAAAAGACATCTATATTACCGCTTCTCCCGAAGGGAAATTGAAAGTATCAAATACGGAAACCTTATTAAAGGAAATCCGTATTAGTACACGTGATTTTAAAGCATGGAACACCTCCAACCTCAATCACCAAGAGAAATTTACTTTTAATGGCTACGATTTCCGGAGGTTAAGGATGGAAAACCAATGGATACAAGCACTTTCTGACCAGTTTCAACTTGGATCCGCACTGCTAACAGAACTGGAAAGAGACGGAGAATTATTTCAGTTTATTTTCTTTCATCACGATAGTAACTTGTATGCGCCAGTGCATATCGGTTTGATTAATCAATTCAATAAAAGCCTTGAACTGGTGTTGGATCAAATCATTTTCGGACCGGAAGTAAAGGTGGAAACACCTTTCAATCAGCAAAAATCTGCAGAGGCAGCTATCATTCAACCTGAAAAGCCAGCTGTGCAAAAAGACTTTAACGGAATTATTAGCAGAAGTAATCTGCTGCAAACAGCTTTTAAGAAGCTTGAGCTGGTGGCGTCCGATGACACATCTGTACTTATATTGGGTGAAAGTGGTACCGGAAAAGAGAGAATTGCGCAAACTATTCATAAATTATCACCCCGAAAAAACAAACCATTGGTTACGGTAAACTGCGCAGCATTACCTTTAACATTAATTGAATCAGAATTGTTCGGCCACGAGAAAGGTGCTTTCACGGGTGCAAATGATAAACGGATTGGCAAATTTGAACAGGCCGATGGTGGATCTATCTTTCTTGATGAAATCGGCGAACTTCCTTTAGAAGCTCAGGTAAAGCTGTTAAGGGTATTGCAGGAAAAAGAAATTGAACGATTGGGTGGAAATTATACCAGGAAAATCAATGTTAGAATTATTACCGCAACCAATAGAAACCTCGAGAAAGAAGTGGCAGAAGGTAGATTCCGCTTGGATTTGTATTATCGATTAAATGTTTTCCCAATAGAATTACCCGCATTGAGACAGCGGAAAGAAGATATTGCTGGTTTAGTGTATCATTTTATTGATAAATATCGTAAAAAAGGATCATCAAAAGTCACTGGAATTTCAAGCGATGCCTTAAACGAGTTGCAGGACTATGACTGGCCCGGAAATATCAGAGAACTAGAGCACCTGATTGAGAGGACCATGCTGCTAACCGAAGGCGAAACCATCACTCAAATAGATCTTCCACACGCCCCTCCCCTGAGTGGATTTACCGACGTCGATCAGTCAAGAATTAAGACCATGGAAGAGATGGAACGGGCTCATATTTTAAGGATCCTGAAAATCTGTAAAGGAAAAATCTTTGGGCCCGGTGGCGCAGCGGAAGTTTTAAATATTCCATCCACAACTTTAAATTCAAAAATCAAAAAACTAGGAATTAAGTTCGAATTTGTGAAGTAAGATTTTTAATGCCTTGTTTCAGAAAAATCAAACATAAATTTTATTCAATTGATGAAGCAACCCAGCTATCTTATCAGATGCCATCGTAAATTAACGAAATATAGCAATTGAATTTCCATTAAAAACTACTTAAATCACTGTCCAACAACAACTTAAAACAATGGCTTACAAATTGCAATAATAGATAAATCAAAACATTTCCAGCCAGGTGATCACTTTCGCTCAAATTAACTTAAGCGGCAGCATTCACCGAATCTGGTTTAAATAAATAATATTCATCAAATTAAAAAAGCTATGAGTACGATTAAAGTAA
Organism: Bacteroidota bacterium; assembly: GCA_037032985.1. Classification (GTDB taxonomy): domain Bacteria; phylum Bacteroidota; class Bacteroidia; order Sphingobacteriales; family Sphingobacteriaceae; genus Pedobacter. The sequence goes on along the minus strand of JAZBLB010000007.1, from coordinate 115,605 downwards.
AAGACGGAACAGAGATTTACTACAAAGATTGGGGAACAGGACAACCAATCGTTTTTCATCATGGATGGCCATTATCTGGCGATGATTGGGATACACAAATGATGTTTTTTTTGCAACAAGGCTACCGTGTAATTGCACATGACCGCCGCGGACATGGCCGTTCTGGTCAAAGTGCAAATGGCAATGATATGGATACCTATGTAGCCGATGTTGCTGAATTAACCGCAGCATTGGATTTAAAAGACGCTATTCACATTGGTCACTCCACAGGTGGTGGTGAAGCCATTAGGTATACCGCTAAACATGGCAAAGATCGTGTAGCTAAAGTGGTGTTGATAAGCGCTGTAACACCTATTATGATTCAAAATGAGAGCAATCCTGAAGGTGTACCTTTATCGGTATTGAATGAAATTCGGCAGGGAACTGGTTTCACCAGAGCACAGTACTTTTACGACTTTCCGGTAGCATTTTACGGTTGGAACCGTGAAGGAAAAAAAGTGCAGGAAGGAATTAAACACAACTGGTGGCGTCAGGGCATGATGGGTTCGGTTTTAGCACACTATGAAGGCATCAAAGCCTTTTCAGAATCTGATTTTACTGAAGACTTAAAAAGTGTGGAGATCCCTGTATTGGTACTACATGGCGAGGATGATCAGATTGTTCCTTACGGACAAGCGCCAAGAGCTGCTGATTTATTGTCTAATGGAAAATTAATTTCCTATCCAGGTTTCCCTCATGGCATGCCAACCACAGAAGCTGACACCATTAATAAAGACATTCTGGAATTTATTAAATCCTAATAACGCTCATTTTTCCAATTTTAAGGCGATCAATCTTCATTGGTCGCCTTTTGTAAACTTATTAGAGTTAACCCATAACAGGGCTTCAACTTTAGGATATTTTGCTCCGAACGCCACAACTAATTCCCATCAGGTTTTACCAAACTGCTGCGCGGACTTTCCGGCCATTTCCAAACAGATGGATCATCTGGCTTGGATGGATCAAAAGCAGGCAAATCATCTACTAAATATTTAGCTAAACCCAATTTCTGATCTTTAATGCCCAAAATTACACATTGTGCAATTTCATACGCGCCATAGGGATTAAAATGCGTATTATCAGCAAGTGGCTTATCCTGGCCTGGATAGCTATTAGCAGGATAATGAACCAATGCTTTTTTAGATTGTTCTTCACCCAAAGCGTTAAATAACTGAACAGTCATGGCGTTTAGGTCAATCAAAGCTACGTTTTCAGCTGTTGCAACCTTCCTCGCTGCTTCTGGAAAATCGCCAAGCGTATTTTGAATTCTACCCGTTGAATCAAAAGATCTCCTGCTGGTTGAAGTAACGATCACCGGGATGCCACCCTTCTTTTTAGCTTCAGAAATAAACGTTTTCAAATGCTCAGTATACGATTTATAAGCACCATCATTTGGCCCTTTGTCTTTTTGATCGTTATGTCCGAATTCCACAAAAAGATAATCACCAGGTTTCATCACACTCAAAACCTTTGCTAACCGTTTACTTCCGGCAAAAGAGCCAAGTGTTAAGCCAGATTCCGCATGGTTAGCAATCGCAACGCCTGGTTTAAAAAATCGTGGAATCATTTGCCCCCATGATGCCCATGGCTCCTCTTCCTGATTAACAACAGTAGAATTGCCCGCTAAAAATACGGTAATTTGATCTGTTACTTTTTTAATTTCCAAAGCGGCCAGAACAGTTTTTCCATCAAATTCCAGGGTAAGCTTATCATCCCAGTCCAATTTGGTTAGTTCCCGAGATTTTAGCGAAACCATTTGCCCACCAGAGATATTTCTATCCTTAATATTTACAATGAAGGTTTTCGTTACACACTGCCCGGCTTTTGTATTTATATTTTCAAGCATTAATCTGCGCGATTCTGCTTTAACGGTAGTAGACGTCGGTACTTTTCCATCGCCTAAAGTAACCTTTACCTGGTAATTACCTTCTGGAACGGCAACTGAAAAATAAAATGGCTTTTCACTCTTTACGCCATCCGTTGTGAGGATGTTTTTTCCATTATGGCTTAACCCCTCTACTTTTGAGTCGAAGTCAAAACCGTATTTTTTTCCATCATTAAACTGCGTTCCAGGCAGAATTTTAATGTAGCCTTTGGCTGTTTTATCGGTACCAAAGTCAAATTTATAGATGGTTTGTTGCGCAATTAATACAGTAGAGAAAAGCAGCAGACAGGCACTTAATAAAAAGATCTTTTTATAATTCATTGTGGGTTAGTTATGATTTGAACAAATTGTGCTTATCTAAAATATTTTCTTCATATCGCCGTCTTTGTACCAAAAACAAAATTTGAAAAACATTCGGTTTTAAGCAAACTGGAATAGCTAAATGCCGACATTTTAAATGGCCTTACTGATTGTATCTGCTGAATGCCAATTTGCAATCCTTGTCCAGCAAAAGAGCATCCGAATAATCCAACAAAGATCGGGACCAAGATTTTTTTTCTCATAATTGATGGTTCGCAGAATAGCGAATGGAAACAAACAATACCTGGTTAAAGCTATTCTTAAACGATGTACCAATCAAATATGCACAAAGTATTTTTCTAAGCCGTCCTGTAGTTACCCGTTCCCAGGCGGTATGAGCAGTAGAATTAAGATCTGCTTACATAAATGTCGCCTTTCGATTCTAAACTTAAAAATCAAGACACATTAGAGCATATTGATGATGCTGTGATAGAATTTACTGGTGGCAGGTAACTGATTTTGAGCAGATGCATTTAATGCAAACTTTACTTTATGAACCTTACGCCGACTAAGATTAAGCTGTGCATAAGGTATAAAGATGAAAGGTGTAGCAGCTGTGATTTTGGGCGCTCCTGCAGGTTGACGACTGGTTGATGAAATCTCTCCATTATCACAGCAGTAAATATTACTGAAGCTTTTTAATTCCTTCCCATTCTCCAGATAGAAACACGTATTGACTAATAAATCTATGTTCGCTTTTTCTTGAAGATTAAATCTTGGATAAATTTTCATGCCCATCTCCTGATTAAAGGTAGCATTATAGACCACCTTCGCCGTAAGCGCCTTGCTGTTCTGCTGTGCAAAAAGCTTAACAGATAAAAAAAAGAAGAGAAATAAAAATGATAACCTTTTCATTGTGAGGAGATTTGACTCAAAATTAGCTTAGCTAAATGTCAATTCAATCCTCTTAGATCAGTATGCGCAAAAACTGTAACTTACCTTTACACTATGCCACACATTTTGCTCACTATTAGCGAATTTGTATCACAATACACACAGAATCACTAGTCCTTCTTAAAAAAAAAAGTGAAAAAGAAAAAAGCCCTTCAATCCTGAAAGGGCTTTTTTTAGTTGTCTATCCCTATAAGTAGGAGCCCAAAACTAAATAATCACTTTAATAAATACGGGGTATGAATAAACTGAACAGAAAATAATAGCGATTCATTTTTTAAACCTACAGTGAATAGGAAAGGGAACGCACATTAAACAACTGTTATTCAACACCTTTAGCGGTCGTTTTAATACTATAAAGCGACTTTGATGCGGTAATAAAAAGTGTATCGCGGTTTGTTCCGCCAAAGCAAATATTCCCGCACCAATCTTCAGGAACATCAATATGGCCAATTTTTTCACCAGTCGGCTTGTAAATATCAACGCCTTTTCCGGTGATATAAATGTTTCCTTTAGTATCTAAGGTCATTCCATCCGACCCTTGTTTAAAAAGCAGCATCTTATCGCTTAAAGATGCATCACTGTTGATATGATAACGGTAAGTAACATCTGCCTGCCGATCTGCTACATATAGGTATTTACCATCCGGCGTTCCAACAATTCCATTTGGCCGTACCATCTTATCGGCCACAATTTTCGCTGTTTTCTTTCCTTTTGGAAGATAATATACTTTTTCGCCATCCAGTTCCGATGCTTTTCTAGTCCAATAATCCCGTTGATAATAAGGATCTGTGAAATAAATTCCACCTTTTCCATCAATCCAAAGATCATTCGGACCGTTAACCTTCTTCCCTTCAAAATCTGAAAACAATACCTTAACATTCTTATTCATATCTATAGACCAGATTTCATTCCGCTCATCAGCGCAAACGATCAGGTTACCTTTCTTATCGAAATAGGTGCCATTTGCCCTTCCGGATTTCTCCATAAATAAGCTCAATTTACCATTGGTATCATACTTCCAGATTTTATCATTTGGCTGATCAGTAAAAAACACGTTGCCCGACTTATCCACAGAAGCACCTTCCGTAAATTTGAATTGGGAAGAAATCAGCTTCAGGCTATCCTGAATAAAAATTGGCTGTACCGATTGAGAAAATACAGCTGTACTCAAAGCAATGGCTAGTATTGTTAAAGAATATTGTTTCATAGTTATAAATTCAGGATCGCAAAATGGAGATAATTTTTCCGCATTACAAGTAAACTTATTCAAGCCGAGCTAAGCTTCTCATTGTGATCACTGGATCAGCTTCCATTCCGGATGTAAGGTAAGATAGGTATTGTTTATCGGTTGATTCATTGGATGAACGGTTAAAGCGATCCCTTTTCTTTTCAGAAATTCAAATCCAATCCCGTCCTGCTTAGCATCATAAATAAGAACAGTATCTTTCTCGGCATTAATATAGGAAGCAATTTGTTCCATTGCAGGAAACATTAGTTTAGTATCACTTATCGTCCTTCCTGTAGAAAATCCATCTTGTGTTTTAAATTGCTCATTTGTAATCCGGATTTGCTTCACCTCCTTCACCCGCATGGAAGTATCGCGATAAGCAGAATATATAGCCAGCTCACCTTTTCCAGCTGTTGAATCCTTTTCCTGCCAAATTCCCCAGGCCTTCCCCATTGCAGCATCACCCGCATCTGGTTTACCCAATAACTTTCCCACTAACTGCATGTCATCACCCAAAGAAATTTCTCCTACTGAACGTCCCGGCACAATCAAAAAACGACTATCCGAAATACGGAAGGATTCCTCGTCACTCGTTTCAACAGAATCGCCGTTTACCCCAGCTTTACGATTAGACTTACAGGCAATAACACTAAAGGTTAATGCCAGAATGATAAGTTTTATAGCTTTCATGCCTGTATAACAACGTATTAATTCGTTCTGTTTGAAAAACTGGCTCCCTCCTGAGTTTTAAGCTTTATTTTTTACTTTTACACTTTATGGAAAACAAGACCATTGCCCGCACTTTACGCTTTTTATCGCAGTTAATGGAACTGCACGAAGAGAATCCTTTCAAAATAAAATCGATCGCCAATGCCTACTTTAAAGTAGATAAGTTACCTTTTGCTTTGAAAGAGAAGCCCATCGAAGATATTGATAAAATTGATGGGATTGGAAAGGGCCTGGCCACGAAGATCATCGAACTGCTAGAAACGGGCGAACTGAAAGAGCTGAACGAGATTATTGCCAGAACGCCTGAAGGTGTAGTGGAAATGCTTGGTATCAAGGGAATTGGCCCGAAAAAGATTTTGATTATATGGAAAGTGCTCGGCATTGAGAGCATTGGTGAATTGTATTATGCCTGTAACGAGAATCGCCTGATAGAAGCAAAAGGCTTTGGTTTAAAAACACAGGAAGAAATTAAAAATGTCATCGAATTTAACCTTGCGGCGAACGGAAAATTCTTATACGCACAAGTTGAAGGTTTCGCTAACCGTTTGTTTGCACAAATTTCGGAATGGTTGATCACAATTGATAATCACGCTTCATTAGGTTTTGCAGGTCAGTACCGCCGGGCATGTGAAATTATAGATGAATTGGAATTTGTGATAGGTGCAGCAAACCTGGAAAAGGTACATGAAAATTTAAATTTGTTCGAGCCGCTTTCGCTGATTGCCGGTGAAGATTCCTTTATTACCACAACAGAAGCGGGATTGAGGGTAAAAATATTTGTGGTAGAGAAGGCAGATTTCTACCTGGAATGGTTTAAACAAACCGGGAATACTGAACATGTAAATAAGGTACTTCAACTAGCTGGTAATGGACCTTTTGCCGATGAAAATGAAATCTATAGCAGCGCTGGATTGCCTTTCATAGAACCTGAACTACGCGAAGACATTGAAATTATTGAACGTGCAAAAGCAAATAATTTGCCTGTTTTAATTAAAAATGAAGACTTAAAGGGCAGTTTGCACAATCACTCTACCTGGAGTGATGGCGTCCATACCCTAGAACAGATGGCTGTTTACTGTAAAGAGGTGCTGAATCTCGAATATTTCGGTATTTGCGATCACTCTAAAACCGCAGTTTACGCAAAAGGATTAAATGAGCAACGGATATTTGGCCAACACCAGGAAATTGATGAATTGAATAAAAAACTAGCTCCTTTTAAAATTTTCAAGGGTATTGAAAGTGACATTTTAAGTGATGGTTCTCTGGATTATTCTGACGAGATTCTAAAAACTTTTGACTTTGTGGTCGCATCTGTGCACAGTAATTTAAGAATGGATGAAGTCAAAGCCACTGCACGCTTGTTAAAGGCAATTGAGAATCCATACACGACAATTTTAGGTCACCCAACGGGCAGGTTACTGTTAACTCGCGCCGGCTATCCAGTCGATTACAAAAAAATAATTGACGCATGTGCAGCAAACGGTGTGGTGATAGAAATTAACGCCAATCCTTTACGCCTGGATTTGGACTGGCGCTGGCACCGATATGCCCTAGATAAAGGTGCTTTGCTTTCCATCAATCCGGACGCACATAGAACCGATGGCTTTCATGACACCAAATATGGTGTACTGGTCGCTAGAAAAGGTGGCTTAGGCGCTGAAAAATGTTTGAATGCATTTTCGTTATCCGAAATTTCGCAATACTTTGAGAATAGAAATAAGAAGGCTTATGAACAGGTTAAGCAGTTGGGGAATTAATTCGATCGTCTTTAAAGTAATCGACTAGCCAGTGTAATCAGCGAAACCTGTTATTCTGAAGGTTATCTAATCTTTTAATATCTTTGCCCCATGATCAGTGAAATTGCCAACCGAATATTTAATGAAGTAATTACCGATTATCACAAGTATGACGATATTGACCATCCTATGGAAAACCCATATGATGCAGAAAGTCTGGAGCATTTGTTATACTTGAAAAATTGGATTGATACCGCTCAATGGCACATGGAAGACGTAGTTCGTAATCCAGACATTAGTCCGGTCGAAGGACTGAGCTGGAAGAGGAGGATTGATGCGCAGAACCAGGTGCGCACTGACATGGTTGAGTTTATCGATGGCTATTTTCTAAATTTATATCAGGGTATTTTAGCCTTACCTGATGCTAAAATCAATACTGAAAGTCCAGCCTGGGCCATAGACAGGCTGTCGATTCTGGCCTTAAAAATTTATCATATGAATGAAGAGGCGGCGCGTGACAGCGCTTCAGCAGAACACCGCAGGCAATGTCAAATTAAGCTGGATATTTTAGTATCGCAGCGTGAAGATTTATCAACCAGTATCAATGAACTCTTATCGGATATTGAAGCCGGAAAAAAATACATGAAAGTGTACAAGCAAATGAAAATGTATAACGATCCTAGCTTAAATCCAGTGCTATACCGGAAGGATTAAAGAACAAAGCGGACCGATGGATGAGTAATCTGCAAAGAGTAATCGAAAAAGAATATGCTAAATGCAGAAAGCTTAAACGAATAACCAAAATCACCTTATATCCCACCCCTATAGGACCAAATTGGGTTTGGATCGAATTCGGGCAGGCTGAAACTCGCCTACCGATGCAAAACTGCTAGGAAAAAAATCAATGCAAACCAAAAATACACTTATTGTTTTCCGCTTTTCGGCTATGGGCGATGTCGCAATGGTCGCATCGGTTTTAAAAGAATTCGCTATGCAAAACCTGGAGACTGAAATCGTGATGGTCAGTCGTGGATTGTTTAAGCCCTTTTTTAACGAGATTCCAAATTTAATTTTTCATGAGATTCAGCCAAAAACGATTCATAAGGGTTTTTTTGGCCTTTTTAAACTCTACCAGGAACTACGCCAGTACAAGCCAACTGTAGTGGCCGATTTGCATGAGAATTTACGCAGCCGCTTGCTTTGTACTTTTTTGCGTCTAAAAGGAATACCAATTGAGCGAATTGATAAAGGAAGAGCCGAAAAAAAAGCTTTAACTCGTCAGATAAACAAGGTTTTTAAACCCCTTCGTTCAACTGTTGAACGTTATGCAGATGTCTTTCGTAAACTGAATTTTACCGTTCAATTGGCCCACCAACTTCAACCCCTCCCACGAGCATTACCGGAAGAGGCAGCAATATTCTTCAAAAATTCAAAAGTAAAAAAAATAGGCATCTCCCCTTTCGCACAGCACATCTACAAAGTTTATCCGCTGGTGAAAATGGAGCAGGTAATTTCGCGGCTAAGTTTACTGGGTTACGAACTGCTAATTTTCGGCGGTGGCGAATCTGAGAAAGGTACCGCCGAGCGTTGGGCAAAAACCCATGTCAATACTCAAAACATAATTGGCAAGTTCAATCTTACTGAAGAATTGGCCATCATTTCCAATCTTGATTTAATGCTCTGCATGGATTCATCTGGAATGCACATGGCCTCCTTAGTGGGTATTCCGGTAGTTTCCATCTGGGGACCAACGCATCCTTATGCAGGCTTTTTAGGCTACGGGCAGTCAGAAAGTAACTGCATACAGGTCGAACATCCGGCAAGGCCAAATTCCATTTACGGAAACAAACCGTGCCTGTGTGGTGTTGAAAGCTGTATGGACTTAATTGATCCTCAAACTATTGTAGATAAAATTAAAGAAAATTTAAATGGCTAAAGAGGTATTATTGGTCCGACACGGAAAATCTGACTGGGGAAATCTGGATTTGACTGACTTCGACCGACCGCTAAACAAACGCGGCAAAGAAAATGCACCTGAAATGGCTGAACGTTTACTTAATAAAGGCTTTAAATTTGACTTAATGGTAAGCAGCCCTGCTAAACGGGCTAAAACAACTGCTAAATATTTTGCTGAAGCTTTCCACATCAAAGCGATTCAATTTGAAAAATCCATTTATGAGGCGAGTGCGAAAACATTGCTTCAGCTAATCAACAACTTGGACGAGACTGCCCGTACGGTCATCATGTTTGGTCATAATCCAGGTTTTACGGATCTGGCAAATAATTTGAGCGGGGCAGATATCTATAATATACCAACCGCTGGTATGGTGCTTATTTCGTTCCCATTCGATTCCTGGTCGATGGTCAGTCAAGGAACAGGCGAACTGGTGTTTTTTGACTATCCAAAGAATAGTGATGAAATGTAGCTTGCAGTTATGAATTCTCATCTCACATTCCCGGGGGTAATTTAGTTCAATCCTAGCTACAGGGAGAAGCGTTTAAAAAGATAGTATCGGAATTAAACCTATCCATCCTCATGGATCGAGATCTTCCCCATTTTGAAATGAGTTGAGCAAATCCAACCACTTAAACTGCTCAGTGATGAAACGTTCTTTAATAACCCTACTGATCTCCAATTGAAATAATCAAATTCGCTTCCACAGAACCCCGAGCCAATCAAGCGATGAACCTTGAACCAAAGATTCACCGCTCAACTTTTCTTATCTTTAGGCGGGTAGAAATGGTTGATCGGCAAGTTGGGATCTTGCGATAAACCTTCCACTAAAATAAAATCTGAAAACATCATACGAACATCCTAAATTTAACTATATTTGGACTATAGAAAACGAAAGTCCGGCAATAGACATTTCGGTGAATTCATAACCTAAACTCTTCTGGTTATTTCATAATTCATATCGCCGGAATATTTATCCATTAAATTATCTTACATGAATTTTGATTATAATACTACTCGAAGCCATTTGATTTTATCTGAATATGGCCGAAATGTTCAAAACATGGTGAAATACATTTGCGAGTTACCCACCATTGAAGAACGTAATAAATATGCCCAGGCGGTCATTGATTTGATGGGTTTCTTGCAACCACACTTGCGCGATGTTGCCGATTTTAAACATAAGCTTTGGGATCACTTACATATCATTTCTGGCTATCAGATTGATGTAGATAGTCCATATCCAAAGCCTTTACTTGAGAATGCTTATGTTAAGCCGGCTCCTTTAGCCTATCCTCAGAAACGAATTACCTATAAACATTATGGTAAAACAGTTGAGGGATTAATTGAAAAAGCAATGGGCGAGCAAGACTCAGAACGTAGAAAAGTAATGGTTCAAGGGATTGCAAATTTCATGAAAATGGCTTATGTAACCTGGAACAAGGATAATGTTTCTGATGAAACAATTATTAAGGATTTGAAATACCTTTCCGGCGGCTTGTTATCCCTTGATGAGGGTGTTAATTTGGCGAAGGTAGAATTCAGAGCGCCGAACCCACGTCAGAATAACAGTAATAATAACCGTGGAAGAAGCAGTAATACCAATAATAACAACGGAAAAAACCGCCAGAACAATACCAACAACAATAACCGCGGAAGAAGCAATAACAATAATAAACCTAAATATTAAAAGTGTCGGTCAAGGATTAACAAAATGCTTACAATTTAAAAACTGATGTATTCTGTTTTCCTATGAACCCATACTAATTAGAAAAGATATGAACGCATTTGAGATTACAGGCGGAATTAAATTAAAAGGCGAAATTACCCCACAAGGAGCCAAGAATGAAGCTCTACAAATTTTATCAGCGGTATTACTTACTGAAGAAAAAGTAACCATTAGTAATATTCCGGATATTAAGGATGTAAACAAGCTAATCGAATTATTAGGTGACCTCGGCGTTATTGTGGAGCGGATCGATAAAGACACGTATACTTTCGAGGCTAAAAATATTGATCTGAACTTCTTTGAATCTGATACTTTCAAAGCCAAAGGCGGTGGTCTTCGTGGTTCAATTATGATTGTTGGTCCGCTTTTAGCCCGCTTTGGGAAAGCAGCTATTCCTAAACCCGGTGGAGATAAAATCGGTCGCAGAAGACTGGACACTCACTTCATTGGCTTTGAAAAGCTAGGCGCTAAATTTGTGTATGACAGTAAAAAAGCATTTTTTAATGTAGACGCGACCAATTTACAGGGTGCTTATATCCTACTCGATGAAGCCTCAGTAACCGGTACAGCAAACATTGTAATGGCTGCAGTTTTAGCTAAAGGAACCACTACCATTTACAATGCAGCGTGCGAACCTTATCTACAGCAGCTTTGTAAAATGCTAAACCGTATGGGTGCTAAAATCTCTGGGATTGGTTCAAATTTATTAACCATTGACGGTGTTACCGTTTTAGGCGGAACTGAACACAGAATGTTGCCGGATATGATTGAAATTGGCTCCTTTATTGGTATGGCCGCCATGACCGAATCTGAAATCACCATTAAAGATGTTTGTTATGATGAACTTGGCGTCATCCCGGAAGTATTTAAAAAATTAGGAATTAAATTGGAGCGCCGAGGTGATGACATTTACGTTCCCTCACAAAAGCATTACGAAATTGACACCTTTATTGACGGTTCCATTTTGACGATTGCGGATTCTCCATGGCCCGGTTTTACACCCGATTTATTAAGTATCGTTTTGGTCGTGGCAACACAAGCGAAGGGCAATGTATTAATTCATCAAAAAATGTTTGAAAGCCGCTTGTTCTTCGTAGATAAATTAATCGACATGGGTGCGCAGATTATCCTTTGCGATCCGCACCGTGCAACTGTAAATGGGATAGATAAAAAATATAGACTTCGGGGAATCAGCATGACCTCTCCGGATATCAGGGCCGGGGTTTCTTTATTAATCGCAGCGCTATCTGCAGAAGGAAAATCAACCATTTATAACATTGAACAAATTGAGCGTGGCTATCAGGACATCGATACGCGTCTGCGGGCATTAGGCGCTCAAATTAAGCGTGTAAACGCAGATGCACCCAGCCACTAAGCCAACGCTTCACGCTAGCAGGTTAACACTTAAAGACTAAAGCAAAAAACAAAACGCCCGGGTAATATTTTTTACCTGGGCGTTTTAAGTTAAAAGTAGATTATACCGAGCAGAATCAAAATCACACTGAGCCGTAGAGGCAACTTATTTGAGCCCTACAGAAAACCTTTATTTACTTTGATAATTGATCTTTGTGAGATGAAAAACATTAAAAAAATTCAATTGGGGAAGAACGGCCCGTTAGTTTCCAAACTTGGTTTAGGCTGTATGCGCATGTCCTCTATATGGGGTGGTTCAACACCGGATACAAAAGAAAGTGTTGCAACAATTAATGAAGCTTTGGATTTGGGGATTAATTTCCTGAACACAGGAGACTTTTATGGTGCAGGCCACAACGAATTGCTGGTGGGCAAAGCAATTAAAGGGCGGCGAGACGATGCCTTTGTTAGTGTAAAGTTCGGTGCTATTTTTCATAACGGTCAGGCGTTAGGAATAGATTTACGCCCTGTTGCGATTAAGAACTTTATAAACTATTCCCTTACCCGACTGGGCATTGACACGATTGACCTTTACCAGCCCTGCCGGATGGACAACAGTGTGCCCGTTGAGGATATTATTGGCACAGTTGCAGATCTGATTAAAGAAGGAAAAGTTAGGTACATCGGCGTATCTGAGATTACCCATGAGCAATTGCGTCAGGCCAACAGCATTTATCCAATTAGCGCACTGGAAATTGGCTATTCACTTGCTGACCGGCAGATTGAAAGGGAATTGCTCCCGGTAGCAAAAGAATTGGATATTACAGTAGTGGCTTTTGCAAATACCGCCGAAAGTTTATTAACTGGAGAATTGAAAGCACCACTAAATAAAAATGATTACCGCAACCATTTTTCCCGTTTCCAAGGTGATAACCTAATTTATAATCTGGAAAAAGTTGAATTTTTAAAGCAAGTGGCAGCTAAAAAGGGCATTAGTCCGACGCAACTTGCTATTGCGTGGGTGACGGCACAGGGTGAGCAAATTATGCCCTTGGTAAGCATGAGTCGCCGTTCACGATTATCAGAAAACATGGAAGCCTTGGATATTGTATTCACATCAGAAGAAATCAACGCGTTAAACACTACATTTGCAGTTGGCGCTATCCGTGGCGAAACTTACTTACAACGGTAATCATGACAAGCCCAGCAGAAATTCTACCTGGTGTAATCTTTTATTCTTATCAATCCGCCGAGCGGAAAGAAAAGGTATGTCTATGGAATCACCATACACTAATACTGCAGGTTTCCGGAGATTTGACTTTGGAAACATCCACACAAAATATCTCGATGACGGGCGGAGAGATGCTATTGATTGGCAAAAATCAATTGGGTAAGCTGATTAAAACACCTGTATCTGGAGGGAACTACGAAACCATTGTAATATCCCTGCAGGAGGATGTACTAAGGAAAATCGTATTAGAAGAAAATATTGAACCAAAAGGAAAATATATCGGAAAGTCAAACCTGCTCATTCCAACAAACGAATATCTCGAAGGATATTTTCAATCTATTGTGCCCTACGCAAGAAGTTCAGGTGCAAGTATGACAGATAAAATGGGAATTATGAAACTGAAGGAGGGAATAAAATTGCTTTTACTTGCGCTACCGGAACTGCGAAACCTTTTATTTGATTTTTCAGAACCTTACAAAATAGACCTGGAGAAGTTCATGAGCAACAACTTTCAATTCAATATCCCAGTCGAAAAATTTGCAATGCTTACCGGCCGCAGCCTAGCGGCTTTTAAACGCGATTTTAAGAAAACTTTTGGCTTACCACCCCGTCGTTGGTTGCAAGAAAAGCGATTAAACGAAGCGAAACATCTCATTGAAACGAGGCACCAGAAGCCGTCGATTATTTACTTGAGTCTGGGCTTTGAAAGTTTAGCACACTTCTCCACCGCGTTTAAGAAAAAATTTGGCAGATCACCTTCGCTACTTAAGTTGGAAGCCGTATCATCATTTTAACTGGGTGTAGGATTAACCCACCATTAGCTGTCGAAAAACTGTTATTAAAGCTTTTCGACAGCCTTTGCAGGCCATTCAAATTTAGGATACAGCTTTACCGGAGCTAATTTTACCTAAATTTTTGTTTTGCAATTTACTAACCAGAAATTGCATTAATAATATCATACTGGGTTATAATTTCGATTTTACCGGCTTCATCCTCTACTAAAACCGCAGAGTTCTCTTTATTAATTAATGAGGAGATTTTATCAATCGAGGTATTTAAATCAACAAAAGGGAAAGTAGCGGTCATTATTTCAGCAATCGCAGCCGATTTTAAACCCGGATTTTCAAGCAATGCCGATAAAATATCACTCTCTGCAATTTTACCTACAATCATTCCTTGTTGCGTTACCGGAATTTGAGAGATATTCATCGACTTGATGGTATTAATTGCCTCTAAAACAGATTTTGTTGCATCCAGTGTTACAATCTCAGTTGCATCTTTCTTCGCTAAAATTGATTTTGCTGTTAGTTTTTCATCTTGTAAGAATCCACGTTCACGTAACCAATCTTCGTTATACATTTTTCCCATGTACCTGCTTCCATGATCATGAAAAATAACCACCACAATATCCTCAGGCTTCAACTGATCCTTCAACTGAATTAATCCTCCGATAGCTGCGCCTGCAGAATTACCTACAAAAATACCCTCTTTACGGGCGATATCGCGGGTCATTAAAGCCGCATCTTTATCTGTCACTTTTTCAAATAAGTCGATCACATCAAAGTTGACGTTTGCAGGTAAAAAATCCTCACCAATACCCTCTGTAATGTATGGATAGATTTCATCCTTATCGAAAATGCCTGTTTCTTTATATTTTTTAAAAACTGAACCGTAAGTATCAATCCCCCAAATTTTAATGTTTGGATTTTTTTCCTTTAAAAATTTCCCTGTGCCAGAAATGGTGCCGCCAGTACCAACACCAACCACCAAGTGTGTTATTTTCCCTTCGGTTTGTTCCCAAATCTCCGGCCCGGTCTGCTCGTAATGCGCTTGTGAATTGGCAAGGTTATCATACTGATTCGGCTTCCAAGAGTTAGGCACCTCACGCTCCAAACGAGATGAAACAGAATAATAAGAACGTGGATCCTCTGGTTCAACGTTTGTTGGACAAACAATTACCTCTGCGCCAAATGCACGGAGTGCATCTACTTTCTCTTTGGATTGTTTATCTGTTGTGGTGAAAATACATTTATAACCTTTAATGATGGCAGCCATCGCCAAGCCCATACCTGTATTCCCCGAGGTTCCCTCAATGATAGTTCCTCCCGGTTTTAGCTTACCACTTTTCTCCGCATCCTCGATCATTTTTACCGCCATACGGTCCTTTATCGAGTTTCCCGGATTAGTAGTTTCTATTTTGGCTAAAATCGTACCTGGAACGTTCTTCGTTATCGTATTCAATTTAACTAAAGGTGTATTCCCAATAGTTTCTAAAATATTATTATACCACATGTTACAAAATTAAGCAAAGGCATTAACTATTTCATAAACAATATTTTATTTGAAATAAAATATTAACATAACTAAATTAAACGAATTATATTTCATAATCTACCTCTACTATGGGTATTATAGATTGATTATTTGGTAAAATCTTATACGAATGTTCTTGGGTAACGTTTTTTCACGGTCTTTCCAGCATAGGCTCGATGAGTTTGGCTTAATCAGCATAAGCAGCCCTGTTCCAAATGGGAAGGTATAAAGATTCTTAGTGTTAAATTTATCCCCTGGGCGTTAAGTAACACGCTCTACCCTATTAAAGCTAACCTGCAAATCGTGGCATCAGCAATAATATCGATCACTGGATATCGCTCAGAAAAGCTTTAACCTGCAGGATAAGTTTATCGCTGGAACCTTTAAGGCAAATCAACATTCGAACCATTTTCTATAAAACACTTTTTACTTCGCAAAAAGCTCATTAAAATCATCCCAATTCCCCGCTGCTTTCGGCATGCTAGCGCCAGCGCAAAATCTGCAGTCATTTTAGTGCATCATCCAGAACGCTTAATCGCTTTTAACGGTCCGCAACCTTAAAACTACTTGTAAAGCGTTTTCCCTCTTTCCATAGCATTTCTCTCCCCCACCATACGCTGATGGGTCAAAAGTTGAAATTTGCCGTTCTGGAATATAGCACAACTAGCACACTAAAAAAAATAAGCGCTTTGGAGGACATTCAATAGAAAGGACAATTCCATTGCGTTTATGGATAACTTTTTAACTTTCTGAGCCTTTGGCACTGTAGGTGTATTGAAAATACATTGCCTTTTTCCCTCTCCATACCCCTGTAAAGTCTATCCGTAAATACCCTGAAAGCACTGCAAGGATAAGTCAATGGATTTTAACGTGAGCTGACCAGGGGATTGCATAAAAGTTAAATCCCCTTTTTGGATCCTGATTATTTAAAGGTCTAGTTGGGACCAATCGGGATTATTAGTGCTTCGACATCTACCTTAAAACTCGATATCAATCAGGCTTTTTAGTGGAATGTGAACGTTGTTTTTGAGTTGGATGTATTTTTCAGTTACCGCCCAAACGGTAGCATCAACTTTTTTAGGGCCTATGGTGGTATTGAAAGTGATAACAGCTTTGGCTTTGAATTCGTTACCAAGTCGCTGCGCCTCATCAAGCTTTATTTTAAGGTTTGTAGTATGGTCTTCTTTGGCATTGATGATATTCAAATATTCTATGTGTTCTTTCGCTATAATCTCTATTGACATAATCTGCTTCTAACTATTTCTTAAACAAGCTTATTGATTTTTGCGAGAAAAAACAAGCTCAAAGGTGCTTTTAATATAAATAACTAACAAAAAAAGCCAGCAGTAATTACGGCCGGCTGGTAATCAATGATTTGAGGATTATCTCGACATTGGCTTTCTGGTTTCGATCATTCCTTTAAATTCATGGTCCAACTTTTCATTTGCCTGATCAAGTTGTACTCTGGAAATTCCACTAGTGCTGCTAATGGAATTCTCTTTTACAAAAGCAGTAAAACGGCCATTCTCAGCATAACTAAGGGCTTGAGCAAGAAAGCTTTCGGCGCGATCACCAAAGTCTCTGGTTAGATCATCTGCAAGATCTCTATCAACGGGCATACCATTAAAATAATCGCCAAAATCGGCTGAATTTTTAGTCTGAAACTGCGGAATATATAGATCGCTTTTATTAATATGAATCGCAAAAAAGCCTACCGGTTTTCCATAGGTTTTACGACCGATTAATTTTACATCCATTACAGGCTTTAAGTTATTAATTAACAGCTCACTGGCTGAAGCGGTACTGCCTGTCACCAGAAAATACACCCTAGTCAAGCCATCAACAGCGCCCCTCTTTTTAAAGAATTCCTGATTGCCGGCAGCTGCAATTGGTTTATAATTATAGTCAAACATTGAAAACAATGTTTTGACACCACTTGAATTGGTATCATAAAACTTTTGGTTCTGAAGTATCGTTGCCTGATTATCTTGCATGGTTTTGGTCCAGTAAGTGGTGTACATCACTTTACCGTTCTGGGCAGAAGGTGCAATCAAATTGGTAAAAGCTTCAGATGTGGCAACAGAGCCTCCTCCATTGTAACGCAAGTCAACTATAAGCTCGGTTACACCATCTGTGCTAAACTTACTAAAAGCTGCATCGAGTAGCGGAACGGAATTAGTGGTAAAACTATTATAGACGAGATAACCTACTTTTTTATTTCCAACAGAATAGGTATTACTAAATAGGATGGGATTAATATTATAAGCTCCTCTAGCCACCACCAGACTTTGAATCGATTGATCAGCTTTGGTAACGCTTAATGCGATTGTGGGATTACTTCCAAAAATACCATCGTTGATATTATCTATATCTGCCTGACTATCTCTTTGTGTCGTGCGGCCATTTATCATGGAAATGATATCACCTCTTTTAAGTCCAGCCAGTGCTGCAGGAGAATTAGGATAAACATATTTCACACGAAGAACACTTCCACTATCGTAATTTGCAGAGAAACCATAATCACCACTTACCCCACCTAATTGCGTGGCAACCGTGCCATCATCTATAAAAGAATACTTGTCTTTACCACCTGTACTGGGCAATGCCTTTAGTGCCGCCAAAACCTGATCATTATTACTATACCTGCGTGGATTAAAGTCATCATATGCTGGCATTCCGATATTCCAGAAATAGGTCTGTTTCGCATAAAGAAAAATCGAATCCCTGGTTAAGAAATCACGATTAGTTGTGGGTGTTTGCAAGTCGTTTTTTTCCGGCATAGTAGCTTGGTCCTCTTCTGCCGGTGAATTTTTCTTACAAGAGGTAGCTAATACTGATGCAACCATTAAAAGCCCGATTAGGGCCTTTTTTTTGCTATATATTATAAACATGTTCTATTCGTAAATTTTAACCGATTTAATATACGGCAAATTACTGAGTTTAGATTGATCTGCATCAAACTTATTTGCACCAACAACCAGCACGTGTTCCCCTGATAAATTACTGCTGCTAAGCATGTTTTGGAAAATTTCTGCTTTGGATTGTTTCAACTCGTCTGCAAAAAAAACGGTGAGGTATTGTTCCAATCCGTTCCATTCTGTTTGTTTGATTTTGTTAAGCTGTTGCAGCGGATCTCCCGAGGTAACGATGAATATTTTAATCCTATTAACGACCAGTTCCTGAAGAAAGATAAGCATCTTTTGAAAAAGCAAAAGTTTTAAGGGCAATCTGGCATTTTGGTGCAGCAGATCAAAATTATACTGATATTTTTGATCGATCTTAAAGTTCGCGGCTGTCTTTTCAAAAAGCCAATCAGAACCTGTTTGCTCAAATTCAGACCGCATAAATGCTAGAATAGGTTGCGCTTCTTTTTGCTCTGCATATTCTATAAATTGTGCAAACAGGTAATACACCTGCAGCAGGTAATCTTTTTCAGGAAACAGCACGTCATCTAACTCGAAAATTACAGCTTGCTTGTTTTTCAGTAACTCGGAAATCTCCATAAGTGCTAAACGGTAAAAAGTTTTAGGTCATCATCAGGCGAATTGTAACCGAAAACGCCGCTTGATTCATCATCACGTCTAATGAAAATTTCACCACCGCTGGCGAAAATGCATTCACCATGAATAAATACCGCGAAGTGATTAAACGAATTTTGTTCTAATGAAAGGTATGATTGGATCGATTCAGGTTGTGGTGTAAGCACTTGAATTCCGTACTCTCCAAATAGAACTGCAGATTTTGCTAAAGGCTCAATCTCAAAAGCGTGTAATGGGATGATACTATCGATGGCTTCGGTAATACAAAAATTTAAGAGAAGATGAGCAATGCTCTCCTTATTCAATTCACCCAAGGTAGCAAAAGCATAGTTTTCAGTAGTTATACTTGGCACCTCACCATAATCTGCCATCAAAACAAAATGGCTTGGAAAAGCTTTCATCAACTTCAATGCCTTTGCATTGTTTCCGCCAGTAATAAGTATTTTCAATGTATTGATTTTATTTGAATAATTGACTTGACTATTCCAGACCAATTGCAGATGGTAGAAATGTTAGTGATCTTAAGGTTTAAACGATTAATCCATCTTTCATGGTAACAACCCGATCACTGGTTTTGGCCAGGTGTTCATTATGGGTGACAATGACAAAAGTCTGCTGGAAATTATCGCGCAAAGTAACAAACAACTGATGTAAAGCTGATGCATTTTCAGAATCCAGATTTCCAGACGGTTCATCCGCCAGTATGATAGATGGGTTATTGATGAGCGCCCTTGCTATTGCAATTCTCTGCTGTTCACCGCCAGATAATTGGTTGGGCTTATGATGCGCTCTGTCTTTAAGTCCGAACAAATCCAACAATTCCAAAGCCCTGGTCTCGGCCTGACTTTTATTCGTTTTAGCAATAAAAGCAGGAATGCACACATTTTCAATAGCACTAAATTCGGGCAATAAATGGTGAAATTGAAACACAAAGCCAATATTCTGATTACGAAAATTACTTAGCAAATCACCAGAAAGCTTACTAATTACAGATCCTTTCAGTTCTACATGGCCTTCATCAGGCTTATCAAGCGTTCCTAAAATATGCAATAAAGTACTCTTTCCGGCACCAGAGGGACCAATGATACTTACGATCTCACCCTTTTGCACCTCGAAATTCACCCCCTTCAGGATTTGCAGATTTCCGTATGATTTTTTTACTCCAGTCGCTTTAAGCATGGTTCAAATTTAATAAAAAAGACAAATTGAAGTGAATAAAGTTTTGAGTTGTGAGTCTTGTGTTGGAAGTCTTGGGAGCATAGCATGAGGTTGTAATCTTTCCTCCTTAGTCTTGCTTGCGTAGTTATATTAAAATCTACACAATTATTATTAATAACGGAAACCAAGTGATTAACTGGATTATCCCTTTCTATTCTCGACTAAATAACCAATTCCATATCCCCCCCAACTGTCCTATTCCCATTTTCCTTTCTCTATTTCCTATTCCCTCCCCACTAATTTCTTTCTTTTTTAAAAAAACTTGCAAATTCAAATTTCTTATTTAACTTTGAAAAACAAAGCACTTTCAAAATGAGCACATCAGAAGAACAATTGAATGCCTTAAAAGACATCAGACAAATGATGGATAGATCCACCAGATTTATTTCTTTAAGCGGCCTGTCTGGCGTTTTTGCAGGCGGTATCGCCCTCATTGGTGCTTATTTCGCACACGGTGAAATTGATAAATTCTTTAGAAAGAGCGGATATGCTTACGGCGTTCAGGGAGAAATTGACCTGGAGTTTAATTTGGTTAAGCTCGGTTTAATCGTCCTTTTCGTGGCACTAGCAGGCGGTGTATTGTTTACCTACAGAAAAAGTCAGCAGAATAATCTTCCCATTTGGGATAAAACATCTAAAGCGCTATTGGTTAATTTAATGACTCCATTAGTAGCTGGCGGCCTTTTTATTATCGCCTTACTGATCAATCATCCAAACACTTACAGCATCATTGCCCCTACCTGTTTAATTTTCTACGGTTTGGCGCTTATTAATGCCAGTAAATTTACATTTAGCGATATCCGTTATTTGGGTTATCTGGAAGTGATCCTTGGCGTTATCTGTATGTTTTATGTAGGTTACGGACTATGGTTCTGGGCATTTGGTTTTGGTGTGCTGCACATTATTTACGGATTGGTAATGTATTTTAAATACGAAAGAGGCGAGTAAGATGAAAAATCCGATAGCAGATTTAAATAAAATTTTTGATAGCAGAATCAGGTTAGGTGTAATGTCTATGCTCGTGGTGAACACTGAAATCGGCTTCAATGATTTGAAACAAATGCTGGAACTTACTGATGGTAATCTGGCCTCGCACCTTAACACGCTGGAGCAAGCTGAATTTATTAAAGTACACAAAGGTTTTATTGGCCGCAAAACCAGCACTACTTACGCCATAACTCCACTCGGCAAACAAGCCTTCAAAGCACATTTAGATGCGTTGGAAAAAATGATCAAGAAACTATAATATTTTTTTTACCCATTTACTTTGAAATTCAAAGCACTTTTAAAAAAACAAAATATGGAACCACAAATTATCCAGATTGGAAAAAAAGCATCGATTTATTCTGCAGCTATTGGTACGTTTTTATTTCTTGCTTACCTGCTAAGCAAACAAGATTCGTTGATTTCAATAGGTTTGAGTTACATCATGTGTGCTCTTGTGGCTAACTCGCTAATCCTGTTGGCATTGATTATCACGCTCTTCACCTACACGCTGCATTGGAAAAAGACAGTTGCCACCATTATTTGTGTATTGCTCAACATTCCGCTAAGCATCATCTATCTGTCAATCATCATTAAATAATAATTATACATGTTATGAAAAATAAATCGAACCTCTTACTACTGGCCAGCCTATTCGGCGGTTTGCTGTTCAGCTTCTTATTTTGGGAAGAAAGATTAGCCATTAACTTACTGATCTACAGCGTATATCTTTTAATGGTAACCTATTCAAATCCAGAAGTAACAAAAAGCAGAAAATTTAAATTTTATGGTTTAGCACACTTCTTTGCTGCCATTTTGGTAGTGGTCAACAACAGTGATTTATCCATTGCCTGTTACTACATCAGTCTCCTGGTTTTTATCGGAATCAGTCATCACCAGCAAATTCGAAGTGTTTTTGCAGCGCTCCTGTCAGCAGTTCTCCAATTGATAACAACGCCAGCCAATGCAATTATTAACCTCAGTAAAATAAGTGTAGGCAACTTTAACCTTAAACCCATCTTCAGGGTGTTTAAATACATCTTGATTCCTGTAATCGCTGTGATTTTCTTCACCATGCTTTATTCTGCGGCTAATTCTTTGTTTGCACACTACGTAGAAAAGGCGCTCACCAGCGTTTTCAGTTTTTTCGAAAGTGTTCTCCGTTTCTTTTTTAAAGATCTTGATGTTGCACGATTCTTCCACTTCGTTTTTGGATTGATCCTAACCAGTGGTTTATTATTAGCTTTTCATAAAAAACCAATCGAAAATGCAGAACTACAAGCGCTTGAAGATTTAATCAGGGTTAGACGAAAAGCAACACAAAAAAGCATATGGTACCTCCTATTGGAAACATTTGCAGGGAGTTTGCTCACCAGAAAAATGGCACTCAAAACTGAATACATCACCGGTATTATTTCGTTCGTAGCGCTTAACCTTCTACTCTTACTATTAAATATTATCGATGTCTCAACGCTTTGGTTTGGCTATAAACCATCTGGGAACCTTTCTGGCGCGCTACATGAAGGTACCAACTCACTAATCTTCAGCATCATGATGGCGATGGCTATCATCCTGTATTTTTTCCGCGGGAACTTGAATTTTTATCAAAGAAGTAAAACGCTGAAAACACTTGCTTTTGCCTGGATGATTCAAAACGTTATTCTGATAATTTCGGTATTAATCAGGGATGGATATTACATCGAGTTTTACGGCCTCACCCATAAACGGATTGGCGTTTTAGTATTCGCGATGCTTTGTGCCATAGGTCTGGCTACCGTTTATGTAAAAGTAGCAAAACAAAAAACGCTATTTTATCTCTTCAAAATTAATGGTAGCATATGGTTCGCCTTGCTTTTGGCTTCTAGCGTAATTAACTGGGATGTAGCCATTGCAAAATACAATTTATCTAAAAGCGACGAAATTTCATTGGATGCAGATTACCTACTTTCTCTTTCTGATAAAACGTTGCCTGTACTGGATAAATACCGCTCGAAACTTCACTATACTTCTCCGAAAGTAAGTGATGGCAGAGAGATTGCAAAGCCGGAAACCGCTGACTTCTATAGCAAAAAACTTAATGAACGGATTGGCTTTTTTAAAGAACGCTATCAAAACGCGGGCTGGGCCTCATGGAATTTTCAGGATTGGAATGCAGCCAGGTATTTTGGGATTAAAAAATCACCTCATAAATAGTTATAAAATTCGTTAAATTTAATACATCATGATAAATCAACAAACAGGTAACTCATCAAAACTTAGGATCAGGATTATTCTGGTTACCACCGCTTTAATTTTAAGCATCCCATTGATAGCCATGCAGTTTACCAAAAAAGTAAACTGGACACTTTCAGACTTTGTGATAGCAGCAGTGTTATTATTAGGCACAGGCTTAGCAATAGACCTGGTCATCAGGTATGTAAAAACTGGTTTATCGAGAACCATACTTTTAGTGGTAATTCTCTTGCTCCTATTTTTAACATGGGCAGAGCTGGCTGTCGGGATTTTCGGTTCGCCTTTCGTTGGAAGTTAAGCGATTTATTTTTTATTCTTAACTATTGAATTGGAAGATAGCAGGTATAAGCTTACGCGCTTATACCTGCTTTCACCATCAAACCAAGTATAGAGGCTTTTTGATTAAAATTAAAAGTTAGTGAAGAAATTTGGGCTAAGCACCTGAAATAATTCAGCGTTTTAGTAAAATAATCATGCTTGCCATAATTCACTTTTCGCGTATTCACACAAAAGCTTCATTTTCTGCAAAAAAAGGGTAAATACTATTTGTTTAAAGGCTTTAGAATTGTAGCTTTGGGCAAATTTTGTAGCAAATGAATATTCACGAATACCAGGGTAAACAAATATTAAAAAGTTTCGGTGTTAACGTTCAAGAAGGAATTGTAGCCGATACTCCGGAGCAAGCTGTTGAGGCTGCCAAGCAATTAAAGATCGATTATAACTCTGATTGGGTTGTAATTAAAGCGCAAATCCACGCTGGTGGTCGCGGTAAAGGTGGCGGTGTTAAATTAGCTAAAAACCTTGAAGAAGTTAAACAACGTGCTACCGATATTCTTGGTATGCAATTGGTTACTCCTCAAACCGGACCAGAAGGTAAATTGGTAAGTAAGATTTTAGTTGCTCAGGATGTTTATTATCCAGGTGCTTCAGAAACCAAAGAATTTTACATTTCAGTATTGTTAGATCGTGCAAAAGGTCGCAATATTATTATGTACAGTACTGAAGGCGGTATGGATATCGAAGAAGTTGCTGAACATACACCACACTTAATTTTCAAAGAAGAAATTGATCCTAAAGTTGGTTTACAAGGTTTTCAGGCACGCAAAATTGCATTTAACTTAGGTTTAAGTGGTGGTGCACACAAGGAGATGGTTAAATTTGTAACTGCTTTATATAAAGCTTATGATACCACAGATTCTTCTATGTTTGAAATCAACCCGGTATTAAAAACTTCTGATGATAAAGTAATCGCTGTAGATGCTAAAGTAGACATCGATGAGAACGCATTATACCGTCACCCGGATTATGCTGCAATGCGAGATACTGCAGAAGAAGACCCAACAGAAGTTGAAGCAAGTGCTTCTAACCTTAACTTCGTTAACCTGGATGGTAATGTGGGTTGTATGGTTAATGGTGCTGGTTTAGCGATGGCTACTATGGATATCATTAAATTGGCTGGCGGTGAACCTGCTAACTTTTTAGACGTAGGTGGAACTGCAAACGCCACAACGGTTAAAGCGGCTTTTAATATTATTTTGAAAGACCCTAACGTGAAAGCAATTTTAATTAACATTTTTGGTGGTATTGTTCGTTGCGATCGGGTTGCTCAAGGTGTAATTGATGCTTATCAGGAAATCGGAAATATCCCTGTGCCGATTATCTGTCGTTTACAAGGTACAAACGCTGAGGAAGCTAAAAAATTAATTGATGATTCTGGATTACAAGTTTACTCAGCAATCGCGTTAAAGGAAGCTGCAGATTTAGTAACTAAAGTATTGGCTGAACAAGCATAAGAAAAGTTGAAAGCGAAAAGCAGAAAGTTTAAAAGCTGAAAGCGAAAAGCGTAAAGACCCTTACAAAAGCTATAAACAATAGCCATAAAAATAAATGCAAATGGCCTGTTCATAAATCATGAGCAGGCCATTTGCGTTTCTGGTTGGTGAGGCAACTAACCTATTGATGAGTCGGTTCACTAGAGAAAAATTCATTTCGATAAACGAAAACAATCATCGTCAAATAAATATGCAAAACGGCCTATTTCATCAATCACAATCTTTATTTCAAAGTGTCTTTTCATCAGTTGTATCCATGTAAAATAACAACAACTAATCATGTAGTTTTATACGTTTTTTATTCTATTTTGTAGCACATAAAACACAAATGAAAATGAAAAAACAACTACTATCGCTGGCTATGCTATGCGCTGTTGCATTTGCTTCAAATGCACAAACTGAAAAAGGAGATAACCTAATTGGAGGAAGTATTTATTACACCAAAGATAAACGGACGCCTGAAAATTTAAATAATTTGAATTCATTAGATCAGACTAACTTCGGTATCATTCCTCGTTTCGGCCATTTCGTAAGCACAAATTTAGCAATCGGTTTGAGTGCTGGCTTTTCGAGAAACAAAGTTTTCTACGAATCAAACTTTTACAATGGTACAGGTACGTTAGTCAGCAATTCTGAAACTACAAACAAAAATTTCAATTTAGGCCCGTTCGTAAGATATTACGTCAATATCGTTGATAAATTTAAATTTTTTGGTCAGGCTAACGCCTTTGTGGCTTTTGGAAATTCCATTTCTCAGGATGGAGGTTCAGTTACGGTTATTCCTCGAAGTACTAGATACAAAACGACCTCATACTCGGTAGCTGCTAATCCAGGCTTTGCATTCTTTCCTACAAAGCACTGGGCATTCGAGTTTTCTTTCTCTTTACTCTCCTATAACAAATACAAAATGAAAGATGACGGAAATAATGTCGGATCTCAGGCTTACCAAAATGAAGGATTTCAATTCGGACTCGATTCATTTAATCCAAGCCTGGGACTAAATTACCATTTTTAATAAAGATCTGCGGCGCTATAAATAAGATAACGGTGAATTAAAATAAAAGTAAACCAACTTATAAGATAAACAATAGACGTGCATCAAAAAATAAAGAATGGCCTGTTCATAAATTGAGCAGGCCATTTTGTTTTTTCGGTTGGTGAGACACCGAACCAATAGATAGATTGTTTCACATGCGATCAACGAACTTCGATAATCGACCGTTGAACAACGAAAGAGAAAATCATTTATCCTTATTTTCTCTTCGTTTCTATATTAGGCAGAAAACCTGTTAACAAACCAATTAAAGGAAGGAAAGCACAAATCTTAAATACATAATCTATTCCTTCTGAATCAGCAAGCCTTCCTAAAAGTGCTGATCCTATTCCACCCATTCCGAAAGCGAAGCCGAAGAATAAACCAGCTACGAGTCCCACTTTTCCTGGAATTAATTCTTGTGCGTATACTAAGATGGCAGAAAATGCAGAAGCCAAAATCATCCCAATGGGAACAATCAGTACACCTATCCAAAACAAATTGGCATGAGGCAGTAGTAAGGCAAAAGGTGCCGTACCTAAAATAGATGCCCAGATTACGTATTTTCTTCCAATTTTATCACCAATTGGCCCACCCAACAATGTTCCCGCAGCAACAGAAAACAAAAACACAAATAGATAAATTTGTGAGGTTTGAACGGAAACCTGAAATTTATTGATCAGGTAAAAGGTAAAATAATTGGTTAAACTCGCCATATAAAAATATTTCGAGAAAATTAAAAGCAATAAAATCGCCACAGAAAAAATAACTTTATTTCTTGAGAATTGACTTATTTCGGTTTGAATGGCTGTTTTCTTACTTCGCGCCAGTACAAATCCTTTATACCAGTTGCCAACATAGGTTAAAATTACAATGGCCAGTAATGCAATTGCCGAGAACCAGATTACACTAAACTGCCCGTAGGGCACAATAATCCAAGCCGCCAGTAATGGTCCTAAAGAACTTCCGGCATTACCACCCAGTTGAAAAACGGATTGTGCTAAACCACGCTTCCCACCAGATGCGGCATGTGCCATTCGCGAAGCTTCAGGATGGAATATAGAAGATCCGATCCCAATAAAAGCAACAGAAATTAACATCGTATAAAAATGTGTAGACTGTGATAAGGTTATTAATCCGGTAAGCGTAAAAGCCATCCCGATAGCTAAAGAATAGGGTTGCGGTCTTTTATCTGTATATAAACCAACAAATGGTTGCAGTAACGATGCCGCCATTTGAAAAGTGAGCGTAATTAATCCGATTTGCGAAAAGCTTAAACGGTAACTGGTTTTAATAATAGGATAAATTGCAGGAATGAGTGATTGGATAGTGTCATTTAGTAAATGCGAAAAACTGAGTGCGAAAAGAATAGGGAAAACAGTTTTTTCAATAATCGGAGAAACGTTACTTTTTTCAGTCATAAGGCGTTAATGTAATTTACAAAGATAGCCATTCTGGCTTTATACCATATGGCCATAGCTAACAAAGAAGAACTTATATCCCATTTTTAAACATCATTCATTTAATTGCGGTCTGCTTCAGCCTACTACGATATAAATGAAACAACGTCTGCCCTTCATCAAAACCAATGGCGATGAATACCAAACAAGTCGTTATAAAGCGATCGCGATAACCATCATGAATTTCATGGCGGCCTGCTTTAGCTGACCGCAACGTCAATAAAATAAAGTGTGCCCTTGGTTGAAACTAACGCGATGAATTCTAAACAAGACGCAATAAGCAATCGTGATGACCACCATCCATTTCATGGCGATTTGCTTTAACTAACTGCGATATAAATAAAACATCGTCTGCCCTTGAAAACCGATGGCGATGAATATCAAGCAAAGCGCTATAAAGCAATAGCGATAACCACTATCCATTTTATGGCGATCTGCTTCAACTGATCGCAAAACAATCCACACCATTCCCAAAAGCGCTGACATATTTACAGCTAAAAAATCTGACATTTATGCCAAAAAAGTCAGATTGTCAATTTTTTTAGCCATAAAAACCAATCAATTGATTAGTCTTTAGTCACACTAAAATAATATTGGCTTAACCTAAATTTCATATGTAGTTATCAACTAAGCAGTTGGTTTAAAACTGATTTTCTCATGACGTTGGCAATTTTTATTGGCACCGATATTGACTTTTAGTCAAATATAGTCAGACATAAAAACTTTAAAACTGGCTATGTTTTTAAACAAATAAATAATATAACGATGAAAAAATTATTATTATCATTAGTAGCTGTTGCGGGTTTAGTTTATGGTGCAAATGCACAAACTGAAAAAGGAAAAATCATGTTAGGTGGGAGTTTGGGCTTCAATTCTACAAAAGTAGAAGGTGCTGCAAAATCTGACGTAAGCTTCAGTATTGTGCCGAATGTTGGTTATTTCGTAAGTGATAACTTTGCAATTGGTACTGGTGTAGGTTACACATCAAACAAAGAAGTTAGCGATAACAACTTAAACCAGGCTTTCAAAGTTGCGCCTTTCGGTCGTTACTATGTCAACCTTTCAGATCAATTTAAATTCTTTGGTCAACTAGCTGTGCCAATGGAATTTGGGAACAATAAATTTGTAGATAATAATGGTGATACAGGTGCTAAACTTGCAAAAACTACAGATATCGGTGTTAATCTAGCACCAGGTTTCGCTTTCTTCCCAACTAAGAAAATTGGTATCGAAGTTTCTGTTAACGGTTTAGGATACAACAACCGTAAAGTAACTAACGAAATTACAGGTAATGAAACTACGGTTAACTCATTCGGTTTAGAAGCCAGTACGTTAGCTCCAAAATTAGGCGTTCAATTTCACTTCTAGTCTCTAGCGCTCAGCGCTAAAATATTTTAAAAGCGCGTCTCGACCTAAAAATCGAGACGCGCTTTTTTATTTCTTTTCCCGAATGGCTTTAAATTCTGAACCAGCCTTCCATTTTGGATAGGATGCTTCGTTGCTTAATCGATAACCTAAATCAAAAACAAGTCTTACATCTTCAACAATACCAGCTAGATCCCAGGTTTTAGCGTCAAAATTATCCTGAGGAGAATGATACCTGAATTTGGTAAAGTCTGCCACCTGCTTCAAGCCCCATTTCCTTCCTTTGTTTATGTTATCTACACCAGAACCTGTAAATAAAGATGGAACGCCTACTTTTGCCAAATTAAAATGATCGGAGCGATAGTATAAGCCAGAAGATGGAACAGGATCTGGAACCACTACCCTTCCTTGCTTTTTAGCAGATGCTGCTGCGTAATCTTCCAATTCTGACTGGCCAAAACCATAAACTACAATATCTTTCGTTTTACCTGCAATACCCATCATATCCATATTAATATTAGCCACTGTTTTAGGCAATGAAAAAACAGGGTGTTTTGCATAATATTCAGACCCTAATAAACCTTGTTCTTCTGCCGTGTAAGAGATAAACAAAATAGTACGTTCCGGTTGTTTAGGTAATTTCTTAAAAGCCGCAGCAAGTTCTAACAAAGAGGCAACCCCAGTTGCGTTATCTACTGCACCGTTGTAAATAGAATCTCCTTTTACCTTCTCGCCGATTCCTAAATGATCCCAATGGGCAGAATAGATAATGGCTTCATCCTTACGTTTATTGCCAGATATTTTCGCGAGTATATTATAAGAGCGTGATTTTTTAATTTTATTTTTTATGGTTAATGATGTAGTTAAACCTAAATCAACAGCTTTAAATCCCGTCTTTTTAGCCGCTTCCATTAATTCATCACGCTGTCCTGCCAATTTAAAAAGAGCCTTGGCTTTTTCGAAACTGATCCAGCCTTCTACTACAGTTCTGTTCATTCCATTATCTTCAGACTGAAGGTTGAGTTTAGATTTAGACCAGCCACTTCTTACTACGCTCCAAGGATAGGCAGCCGGCTCAGTATCATGAATAATCAAAATTCCGACAGCACCTTGTCTTGATGCTTCTTCAAATTTATAAGTCCAGCGGCCGTAGTAAGTCATGTTTTTGCCTTTAAACAAAGTAGAATCTGCAAAACCCGGATCATTTATCATCACCACTACCGTTTTACCTTTCACGTCTAAATCTTTATAATCGTTCCAGCCATATTCTGGTGCTACAATACCAAATCCTGCAAAAACCAACGGCGAGTTGGCAATATTAACCTGATCTTTTAACCTTCGGGATCCGGCCACAAAATCTGTTAAATAGGTAAGATCAAGAGAACCAGTCTTTCCTTTGATAATCATTTTCTCTTGAGGTACAGATTTTATTTCTACCATAGGCACTTCCTGAAAATAACTATTACCATTTCCGGGTTCTAGTCCTAGTTTTGAAAACTCCGTTTTTAAGTAGTTAATGGTTTTTGTTTCACCAATAGTAAACGGTTTTCTACCTTCTAAACTATCTGCAGCAATTACAGAAAGGTATCGTGTTAAACTCGAATCGTTAATTGCCTTTACGGAAAGTGAATCTGGAGAAGCACCCTGATCTTCGCTTGCCTGTTTGCAAGATGCAAGCAGAAGGAGTGCACAAACAGATAAGAGAATTGTTTTTTTCATCATCGTCATGTTTTGAAATTACAAAGAAATTGGCAAAAGGATGCATGCTGCCAAACAACAATTTATGAATAAGGGACAGGCCAGCAATTTAGACTTCGCTCGCCCTAACATTTTAATTTATAAACTGCGTTTTCTTAAAACTACTGAAGGTGTTGTTATCAAAGATTAGATACTACTCCATACATGTCTTCGTAAATAACCCAATGAATGGATTCAAATACCTTAAAGTTAAGTGTAGTTAGCTTTATTATTTTTTACAGCCAGCTTCGTTGGTATAAATAAACTCGGATCTAAAGCAAAGACAGAAAAAAAAAGCACGTGCATTCAAAACAGATACCTGCGGAGAATCATATTTTGCAAAAGGCAATAATCCCAAATTTAACATTTGCTGCAGAAGTTGCCATATCCGCGAAGAAAAACGTTATCCGAACATTCACTCCTATTGTGAGGAGTAAATAGAGATAGTTTAAAACCTAGAGATCTTATTTTTATCACTAGACCTAAATGTGACTGGATTTATCTCTTAATCAGCTTAAACTTCTTAACCTGTCCACCATTTTTACTAATCACGCCGACATAAACACCTGTTGCAAGGGCAGTTAAACCAAATCGATTTGAACTTGTGGCCTTTTCCTCAAACACTTTCTGACCTAAAATATTAAATATAGAAAGGCTGTAATCTTCAAAAGACCCACTCAAAATATTCAAATAATCTGTTACCGGGTTCGGATAGAAAGAAAAATCATTCTCTTTAAGAAATGTAGCAGAAACCAAATCGCTCACAATGTTTCCACTTGCAGTTTCGAATGTTACGCGATAAAATTGTATTCCTGGTTTAGGTTTATCGTCAAAAATGGAATAATCCAATATGTTATTTACAGGCTTTGTTTGTTGCAAAGTAGTGTAGGTATTTACACCAGTTTGTTTCTCCCAAATTATATTTTTAATATTTAATGTCGTTCCGATATTAAGATCAAGCCGTATTTTTTCATCAACAGTAGTAGAAGCAAACAAACCCCTTACATAACACGCTACCCCCTGCTGTGTGTAATCAAGCGTGTAACTTTTCAAACCTGAAAAGCCTGACCCATTAGCCGCAACAGCAAAATATTTACTGGGAATGCTGCTCATATTCAACTTCACTAAAGTATCTGTAACGGTTAGAACCGGCGAGAGTAAGTTATTTACGATACTATAAATGGTGTAATCTTTTGCGCCAGTTTGTGGATTCCAATTCAAAACTACACCATCCGCACATACGTAACCTACCTTTAACACCCTGGGTGAAGAAATAACAAAACTTTGACTGGAAACCACCTCACCGCCAATCTCCATCTTCACAATGGCCTTCGTAAACAAATCAGGTGCACCCCAGTTGTAAAATCCTTTGGCTAAATCAACACTTGAATCGATCAGTTTCCAGCTCAGGCCATCATCATAACTTACGGAAAGCTTCCCTGTTTTTTGCGGATAGGTATTATCCCATCGAATGTAATTATCCTCACTCGCAAAAAAGTAGACGTCCTTGCCTGGCGTGATGAATGAAAACGTATTTTTATATTTATACTGATAGGCAAGTGCAAAGTTCTGCCTCGCACCCTGCATAATCCGTTTACCTTGCACATGGATTTTAAAATTCCCTGCTGCTGGATTGTCGACACTTACTTGTTGAATATTATTGATCAGATCTGCTTTTCTTGTAGCAGGCAACCCAATCGAATCCAGACTTGATGCACTGCTTAATACCCAGGGCAACACCGTTGCTCCTGAAGGAGTTTCAAGACTTAGATCTAAACCATTTACTAAGCTTTGTGCTACATTTACGGTTGCCGCCGGATCATTCCAGGCGATGGTGATTTTAGCCTCGGCAACATTAGCGGGGATATTGAGTGGTATGCTCAGATCTTGTTCTTTCGCCACATCATATAAAGCTGTGCGATTTTCATCAATGGCTTTTAATGATTGTGCAACGTTTAGTCTGCCAAAACCAAAAACATAATCAACATGCGGTGTGCCCAAATCATCAGCAGCATTAATTAATGTAGCCCTGATCAAGGCCGCAGAAGGTGCTTTTAGGAACTTTTGATGATAAAACTGTGATAACAACGCAACAGCACCACTACTAATTGCTGCAGAACCCGAGGTACCATCTTCACCCAAAGCAACCAAATCTGGCTTTACCCGGCCATCATAAG
Organism: Bacteroidota bacterium; assembly: GCA_037032985.1. GTDB lineage: Bacteria > Bacteroidota > Bacteroidia > Sphingobacteriales > Sphingobacteriaceae > Pedobacter. The sequence continues at coordinate 82,577 of JAZBLB010000007.1, read as the reverse complement.
CGGGACCTTTGCTACTTTGGTTTTCTGAAATATTCTCTCGGTTTATCCCACCTATTACCAGAACATTTTTGGCTTGTTTGAAGTTTCCAGTTAAATTTGCACGTGCAGTTAAGCCTTGATAGAAACCATTTGTGGGGGTTGTCGTTCCGCTGTTTCCGGCAGAAAATACATGAACAATGGTATCCGTTTCAAAAACCTGCCGATCATACGCGGCAGCTTCGATTCCATAATTATTATCTATCCCTGTACCATATGAATGGTTTTGAACGCGAATCTGCAGCCGGTTTAAATCCGAACTTTGATCGGGCATTAAATTATCAAAACTGGAAAAAGCTAATTTTGCCTTCGGTGCAGCGCCTAACCCACGAATAAAAGAATTGCCATTACCAAGCGCAAGCGTAGCCATACTGGTTGCATGAGTAGTTGCAGTACCTCCAGTTATAGCTCCAGAAACTGTTTTTCCCAAAAGATCAAGATCCGTTAGGTCATACATTCCTTCTTTAAAAGAAATATTTATCCCCGAACCATCTATACCCGGATATAAACTCCTTGCATTTGTAATCTGATTGAGGTCCAGATCTAATCCGCTGATTACAACTTCAGGCTTTGCAATAGGAATCAGGTCTGCGTAAAGAATTCCATCTTCATTAAGCAGAGATCTTAAATCGTTAATGGTAATGTAAATGGTATAGAGCCCATGCTGTTGATCTACTGACTTAATTCTGAATGGCTTAAAAAATTCTGCTTGTTCGATACTACTTTTAAGCGCTAACCTAACAGTAATGGAGTCGGTGCCTTTACCTTTATTGAGCAATTGCATCAAGCCATCGCTTGCTTTCCATAATCCATTGGCTAAAGCTTGATAAGCTACACGATTGGAGATCGCATTAATACTGTTTCTATCTGCGATAAAATAATCATCAGTAAGTAGCTTTTTTGGTTTTAAGTTCCTGATTTCTGTAGGCGTTAACCGACGATCAAACTTTACAAGTATGACATTATTCTTCTGAAATTCATGATTATTTACCTTATCGGAAATAAATTTTTGAACTTTTTTTTCTACTCCAGGAAGTTGTCCTTGTGCGTTTAAGCGGAATAGGCACACACAAAAACATATAATTAAAAATACAGTATTGACTTTCAAGAAATATTTTATTGTAAAATTTTGTTTACACCACAAATCTTCTCTAAATTAGCATTTATAAGGTAATTCACAAACATTATTAACTAACTTGTCTATTTATCCCCAATCAAATCTAAACTAAAATGAAAAAAACCAAATTTTTATCAGTTGCTGCAGTATGTTTATTGTTCACAACTTTATACTCATGTAAGAGTAATGATACAGAAAATGTTGTCGAAAAGAAGACTGATATATCAACAGCTACGCTTGAAAAAGTTAAATCTCTTGGCTTTAGTACAGAAAACATTCGCCAAATTGAAGGTGGCTATTTAGTAGAAGGCGACATCCTTTTAACTGAAGCGAACTTGGCTGAAAATGCTTCGAGTACTAAGTTAAATATTGCTGAAACTGAGCAATACAGAACTACCAACACAGTAACATCTCTGCCTCGTGTAATTACCGTTTCTGTTACCAACCTGCCTCAGGTTTATAGCGATGCAGTAAATACCATGATCTCAAGATATAATTCTTTAGGCTTAAGAATCACTTTTAGAAGAGCTAATACAGGCACAACAGGAAACATCAATGTTGTTGGTTTCAATGAAGGTGCAAGCGGTGGATTTGTTACTTTAGGTTCTGCTGGTTTCCCAACGGGCGGCAATCCTTTTAACCAGATCAGAATGAATACAAATGCTGCTGCGTATGGTGCAAATCCAAACTTATTATACCTTGCTTCTGTGATCCAGCACGAAGTAGGTCATTGCATAGGTCTTCGCCACACAGATTATATGAACCGTGCATTTAGTTGCGGTGCAAGTGGTGCAGGAAATGAAGGTGCATCAAACGTTGGAGCTGTTTTAATCCCAGGAACACCATCAACTCCAGATGCAGCTTCGTTTATGTTGGCTTGTTCTAACGGCGGTAACCGTACATTTAATGCAAACGATGTTGTTGCATTAAACTACATTTACTAAAAACTATTGTGGATTACCTTATTAAGCGCTCCGACGAACTTCGGGGCGCTTTTATTTTATGCGATAACTTTATACTATTACAAGTTACTTACATTTTGTTTAGTCAGCCAGTTCTTTAATAAACTTACCATCAGCACTATACCAAACATTAACATCAGGCATACCTTCAATATCCACTTTATAAGTTATTTTGCCGCCAGTGTTAATCCAATCTACGTCATCTACCCTCCCTTTAGGATATTTTACTTTGATGCTTTTAGCAATAGTTGCCGGAAGTTGGTTATTTGGAATATCTTTTTCAAATGAAATATTTTTACCTGACGCAGCATATATGGCGCTGTGATCGGTTTTACCCAAATCAAAATCCACTTTATAATCTGCTCCTTTCTTTTCCCAATCTACATTTGTAGCTTTTGGGTAAGCCTTTGAAAAAGTAGTTTTAACAGCGACAGGAACATTTTTACTATCTATATCCTGGGCTTGGCTAGTGGCAATCCCTCCAACCAGAAGGAACGCTGCCATTGTGATACCTTTATAATTCATATTAAAATAACATGAGCCCACCGCAATTGTTTTTTACTAGCAGCTAATTAGACAGTTAGCACTCAACGCCTATCAGAAGAACGCTAAGTTTCCTACCAAACACAAATAATCTGAAACAAAAAATGGCCTGCGGTTTCCACAGGCCATGATGATGTATTGTGATGATAGCTGTTATTTTCCGGTCTGCTCTATATCTCGGTCCATTTCTACCAAATCAACATCGTTAGGTTCTGAAAAATCGCCAATCAGGTATTTATTAAAATGATCAGCTAATTTCCAGAAAGCATATTCTGTCATGTCGCCAAAGCCATGACGCTGGCCAGGAATAATCAGAAAATCAAACCTTTTACCCGCTTTCATAAGCGCATTAGCCACACGGATGGAATTTGCCGGGTGCACGTTATTATCTACATCACCATGCATCAACAATAAATGCCCCTTTAAATTCTTTGCTAAGTCAGGGTTTTTATCAATACTATATTTAAAGGAAGTATCTCCTTTCAAAGAAATCGTTTCTTTTACGCCATGGTGTTTTTCACTCCACCAGCGATTATAAATACTGTTGTCGTGGTTACCAGCATTCGAAACTGCAGCTTTGAAAAAATCAGGATAAACCAACATTGCCGCAGTAGACATGAAGCCACCACCAGAATGACCGGTGATGCCGACTTTAGATTCATCTATGAAAGAGTATTTCGCAGCCAATTGTTCGATCGCCGTTTTCTTGTCTGCCAAACCATAATCCCTTAAATTACCATAACCATAAGTATGATACCACTTTGAACGAGATGGGTTTCCACCTCGATTACCAACTGTGATTACAATATAGCCAAACTGCGCTAAACGCTCTGTACGATCCATACTTTTGCTAAAAGCTTTGTTTACCGCTTCAGTTTGCGGTCCAGGATACACATATTCGATAATCGGGTATTTTTTATTCGGATCGAAATCGAACGGCTTATACATTACACCATACAAATCGGTAATCCCATCATCAGCCTTTACTTTAAATGGTTCCGGATATTTGTAACCTGCAGCCATTAACAATGAAAGATCAGTTGTTTCTAACTCCATTACTTTTTTTCCGCTTCTATCATAAAGTGTAGATTTTGGCGCCGTATTTACCCTTGAATAGTTATCTACGAAAAAAGTATTGTTGTCATTCATAAAAGCAGCATGATCAAAATCACCAGCATTCAGCAACTTCATGTTAGTACCATCAAAGTTGATACTGTACAAATGCAGATAATAAGGATCCTCCTTTGCCTCTCTACCATTCGCTGTAAAATAAAGCACCCGATTTTTTTCATCAATGTTCACAATACTTTCGCAATGGAATGCGCCTTTCGTTATTTGATTTTCAAGCTTGCCATTACCATCAAAAAGATAGAAATGCGCCCATCCATCACGCTCGCTCCAATGAATAAGTTCTCGTCCATCATTCACTAAACCCGGGCGATTAACCTCCACGTAAGTATTAAAACGCTCATCAATAAGCGGCGTAACTTTACCTGTGGTGATATCAACTGTAGCAATGTCAATCCGCTTTAAATCGCGGCTGGTTCTGGAAAAGTAAAAACGATTATCATTACCTAACCAGACAGATGGACGGAATTCATTATCACGGTCTTTCGCTAAAACTGGTTTACTCCAAACAGAAATACTTTGATCTTTAAAAGCAGCAACATTTAATTTTTTGTAAGATTTAGCTGCAAAATCAAAAAGCATAACTTCATCTTGTGGCGCATCTGCCTCACCTGGCATTTGATACTTGTAGGTTTCTAAAGTTGGACGCCCGGGTGTTACACTGTTTATCACCCAAAGGTCTTTCACCTTACGGGAATCCGTTCTATCTAAAACAAAATATTTAGCATTAGGCGACCAAAGCACATAGGCGCCTCTCCGCTTTTTATTGTTTTTCTCGTTTTCAACATTGTTTTCGCCATCACCATCGCTGCCGTAGGAGTAGAACTTAACGCCATCTTTTGTTAGCTGATGCTCTACAATAGTACTGTCATCTTCATTCTTTACTGCTTTTTTGTAATTCTCCTTATCCATCCAGTACAAGTTGTAATTCCGTGAAAATACTATGGCAGATGAATCAGGAGCCACAGAACCCCAACTTGGTTTTGGCTTCGGCTTACTGAAATTAGGCACTTCGGTTAATTTTGCAGATGCCAGTTCATATTTAAAGGAGTAGATTTTCTTTTGCAAAGAGTCTGCGGCCTTTTTATCTTTTCTATCAGGCTTCAATTCGTCTATAGAACTTTTAACTTCAAAAGAAACACTCTTTTCATCAGAAGCAAATTTTAGATTCTCAAGTGGTAAATGTTCAGCATCAAAGGGATCGCGAACTACTAGTGTAATTTCCGCAGCCAATTTAGCATTATCAAAAATTTGCTTCTTGGTTTTTGCAGATGGATCCACTAAATACCAGAATTTTCCTTTCGGATTTTCAAAAGTGTACCAGAAACGGTTGCTCAACTTTAACCAATGTGGGTCTACAGCAGTAGCATAAACCATCTTTTTCAATTTATTCGGAGAAAAACGTGATGCCAGTTGATAATTAGCCTTTGGTTGGGCCTGAATGTTTTCGGTAATGGTAAAAGTTTTGGTTTGTGCAGCAACAGTAAGCGATAAAAGTTGCGCACTAATTAATAATTTGTAAATTTTATTCATTTGAATGGTTTGGACTGGCTAAATTATTTAATTAAAGCCAATTAAAGCGGTTAAGACGTGTAATAAAAACGTTATTTAGCAAAATTCAGATTAGTAAATATTTATCAACACCAGTTATTTGATACGCAATTAGTTGGCAGAATTTATAGTTTTGCATCCATATATATTTAACATGAAATACAGCTTACTTACCGTTATAGCCGCGAGCACGATTCTGTTAGCGAGCTGCCAGGCCGGATCATCAACAGAAACAGCTAAAACTCCAGATTCTACTACTAAAACAACTACTACAAAATCTACCGCTACACGTGTTGATGTTTCAAAAATAAAAGTAGCCGATGCTAAAACCATCCTGGCACGCAAGCAAGTACCAATTTTATGTTACCACCAGGTAAGAAACTGGAAACCTACCGATGGCAAAGTGGGAAAGGATTACATTGTAGAAATTCAAAATTTTAAGGATCAAATGAAAATGCTTGCAGACAGTGGCTACCACACCATTCTGCCTGATCAGCTTTATGCTTATCTAAATACTGGCGCGGCATTACCCAGCAAACCCATTATGCTAACTTTTGATGATACGGATATGGATCAGTTTACCATTGTTCGCCCCACGTTGGACAAGCTTGGTTATAAGGCAGTATATTTCATCATGACGGTTTCTATCGGCAGAAAAGGAAAATTTGTTGATTACATGACCAAAGAACAGATTAAACAACTTTCTGATGAAGGAAACGTTATTGGATCACATACCTATGACCATAAAAATTTTAAAAAATACGCGGGTAAAGATTGGGAAGAACAATTGGACAAGCCGACGAAGAAACTAGAAGAAATTACCGGAAAAAAAATGACGGAATTTGCATATCCATTTGGATTGTGGAACGCAGAAGGCATTCCCGAATTAAAGAAAAGAGGATTTAGAATGGCTTATCAATTATCTACGAAACGCGATGAGAAAGATCCGTTATTTACCATCAGAAGAATTATCGCAAGTGGTTATTGGAGTCCGAAAACATTAAGCAACAGCATTAAAAACAGTTTTTAACGTGGGATTATTTTCAGCATTATTAGGCAATGCAGGAGCCGTCAATCCTAATGAATTAGCAAAGCAATACGGCATCCTATTAATTGATGGAGAGCGGATTGAACTGGGATTTAAATTGGTTCGTGACACTTTCATTTTCACCAACAAAAGATTAATATTGATAGATAAACAAGGCATTACAGGTAACAAAACCGAATATAAAAGCATAGTTTACAAAGCAATAACAAGATTTAGTGTAGAAACCGCGGGTACTTTTGATTTAGATGCCGTATTAAATATCTGGATTTCTAACGAGACTGTTCCAAGTATCCAAAAGCAGTTTAATAAATCTGTAGATGTTTATCAGGTTCAAAAAATATTAGCTCAGCACGTACTTTAATCAGATTATGAAACTATTATTAGCCATTACCGCTCTTGTTCCCGCACTGTTATTTGCTTGTCGATCAGATTCGAAAAGCAAAAAAACCGAAGATCCAACAGTTGAGAAAACTGAGGTATTGGATACCACAAATCGTAAGCCTGCGGACACAAAAGCAATTTTAGCTAAACGCGAAGTGCCTGTTTTATGTTATCACCAGATTAGAAACAGTCTAGCCAGCGATAGTAAGCGGGCGCATGACGACATTATATCTCCCGATAAATTCCGCGAGCATATCAAAATGCTGGCAGACAGTGGCTATCATACCATTTTGCCTGATCAGTTATATAATTACCTTGTTTTTGACGGGAAACTTCCGGAGAAGCCAATCATTATTTCTTTTGATGATACCGATGAAGACCAGTTTACCGTTGGTGCCACAACATTAAAAAAATATGGTTTTAAGGGCGTTTATTTTATTATGACAGTTTCTATCGGCAGAAAAGGCAGAATCAATTACATGACGAAGGAGCAGATCAAACAGTTGGCAGATGAAGGAAACACCATCGCAAGCCATACTTACGATCACAAAAATTTCGCGCAGTTTACTGAGGATGACTGGAAAACGCAAATTGATGAGCCCACTAAAAAGCTGGAACAGATTACCGGCAAGAAAATAGAATATTTCGCCTACCCTTATGGCGTTTACAAAGCTTCTACCCTACACAAATTAAAAGAGCATGGGTTCAAAGCTGCATTTATTCTTTCTACTGCCAGAGATGAAACTTATCCACTCTTAACCATCCGCCGAATTATAGATCCGGGAAGATATACTGCAAAAAACCTCTATTACAGCATTAATAAAAGCTTTAATAAAACAAAATCCTAAGTTCAACTGTAAGGTTATTAGTTGTGACTACTCGAATTTATGAAAAAGCCTCTAATATTTCTATTCCTGATTTCAACACTCTTTACCGCTTGTAATAATAACAAAAGTGATTCAAAAACTGCTGAAACAGATGCGCCCAAAACGCAGGCATTTACTGGGAATTTTTACAAACGATTAGAAGGTACAATCGCGGGCAAGCCCGTGGTTATGCATTTACAAAGAATAAATGACGACTTTGATGGAGATTATTACTATGATGGGTCCTGGTTAAATTTATCAACTGATACTTTGGTGGGCCAGGATAGCTTGGTACTTGGAGAGTATAGTTTTTATAGCTCATACTTTGACCAAGACCCCAAGCAGCCTCAAGTTTCCTTAAAATGGACAGGCAATGGTTTCAAAGGGATCTGGAAAAGCGGTGACGGAAGTAAAAGCTTTCCTGCTGTTTTAACGGAAAAATATCCGGATGGCAGCTACCAGTTTAGTACTGGTATTTTTCAGGATTCGGTGAAAGCTTATGCAAACAAGGAAGATTCACCTTCTGCACACATCACTTTTGAATATTTAAAGGCGAAAGATAATGACGATGCCGGAAAGTGGCTCGATATCCAGCTGAAGAAAATAGCTGGTTTAAGAACAAATGCAGATCGCGAAATAAGCTTCAAAGCTATATCAGCAGCATATTTAAAAGATTATAAAAATGAAGTTTCCAGTCAGCAGCAAGGCAGCAGAGGTGACGGTGAAGAAGCCTGGCTGAACTATACCAACAACAGTCAGCAATCTGTTTTATACAATGATAAAGACTTCGTTGTAATTGATTTTCTGGCCGATGCTTACACCGGTGGCGCTCATGGAAATTACAGCAGCTTAATGTATTGCCTGGATGTTAAGCGTAAGAAGCAAATGGTGCTTAGCGATATTGTAACAATCGATTCTAATAGCCTGCAGAAGCTGTTGGAGCAAAATCTTCGTAAACAATATAACATTAAGGCAGGTGAAAATATAAATAAAGTTTTGTTTGATGATTTCTTGAAGCCGAACAAAAATTTCTATTTCAACGATAAAGGACTGGCTTTTATGTATAACCCTTACGAAGTGGCAAGCTACGCGCAAGGGCAGATCGTGGTTTTCATTCCTTTTAACGAGTTGAAATCTTATCTGGTTCCTGCGTTTGCAGAACGTATAGGATTCAAATAATTTGAAATATCAGCTTTTTAGGGTGAACGACTTATCGACTAAGATATCCCCCTTAATCTGTATTCCGATGATTCGGCAGATCTCCCAGATTTAAAGCGATTATTACAGATGGTTATTTGTGGATTTAGATGAGGTTATTTTGAGTTATAACAATTATAAAATATCGTGGATTAGATATTTATTTCCATTAAACGTTATTTCGTTTCCTTTCTTCGAACCGATGAAAACCCTTCCTATCGGTGCTGCCTGAGATACCGCTATAAATTTCTTTCCATCGATATTTAATTCTCCCGCACTGATGCTGATGTAAAAATTACCGTTAGCGGTTAAGACTAAACTGCCATTTTTCACTTCTTTTGCCGCGTCTACATTTTCAATTTGCTGCAAGGCTATCTTCTGCTGGCCAGCTTCATAAAGTAATTTGCTGTTGCGATCCATTTCTTGCTGCATCATTTCGCGCGTAGTTTCATACTTGTCACCAGCACTGCTTTTTGTGTCATCATTAGATGCCTGACGAGCTTGCAACATCGAATATTCTATATTTTCTATTCTATTTTGAATGAAAGTTAGGCAAAGCTGATATAGTTGAGATTTTAAGGTAGACATAAGGTATTGTTGAATAGATATTTAGAAATGGGAAGTGGGAAATAGATGATTGGATGATTTACGCAATGACAAAGCTTGATCCAGAATCCCTTTTATTTTTTCTTCAGGCAGATCTTCAAAAGGATTAATTAATAAAATTTTCATACATGCTCTTTTCTCCTGCAACAAATCTATGTTTTCAATTTTGCTTCCATCAACAAAACCAATGTAAGGTTGATGAAGCTTTTTGTGAACCCAAAGATAGGCGAACATTTTGCCTTTATGGTAATAAAATGGTATCCCATATTTCCAATGCTCAGTGACATCTTCAAGCCCCCTTAAACGCGACCTCAAATATTGAAGGCAACCTTTAAAGGCTTCATCTTTTTGGCCGAAATAATGATCAAGCGGATTCAGCATAAACTTTGAAAAGATATAATAGTATAGGCTAAAGATTGTAGAAGCTATACTTTGGACTCAAAACTCCAGACTCTCAACTCAAGTCTACTCTTCCATCCAGGTTACCTTTTCTTCTATTGGAGTCCTGTTTGGCAACCATGGTCTTTCATTGTGATAGCCCATATAAAAAAGACCGATGCATTTTTCATTCTCTTTTAAACCCAAAAACACACCTAAGTCATCAATTAACGGAGGAGAACTCCAATATGCACCCACTTTTAAACTTTCAGCGGTTAAAGCCATGTTTTGAACAGCGCAAGATACGGCTGCGAGCTCCTCCCACTCCGGGATTTTACCGCTTAACGCCATGTTAATGGCAATGATGCAATCAGATTGGTTTGTTTTTTCTGCAAAGCTGTCGTATTTCTTTTGAAGAAACTGGTGCGCCGGAACATTTGCTTTGTAGAGTTTCCCTAACTCCTCCCCAAATTTAGCAAGGCCAGCTTTTCTGATTACTGTGAAACGCCATGGCTGGGTTAGTTTATGCGTTGGCGCATAGTTAGCTGTCTCCAGAATCTGATTGATAACTTCCACCGGAATTTCTTTTTTTATATAACTAGCCGGAAAAATACTGCGGCGTTCTTTGATCACTTGTGATACGATTTCATAGTTACTCATGCGGTAAAGATAAGGCTAAAAGCGGATAGACTAAAGCTTAAAGGCTAAAGCAGAAAGCTTAAAGCTTAAAGTCAAAGTTAAGGCATAGCGTATTCGCAGCTGTAACACAATGTTCTACTCCTCATACTTTCTACGCGATACTCAATACTTGATACCCTATACTTGATACTCGATACCTTCGACTCTGCACTTTCTACTCCCTGACTGATTCTCATTAACCGACATTATTTAAGCTGTTTTCTGATTTGTTTAACCTTTGCGAAAAAGGCAATACTTTCCTTTTCTACCAAAAAATCCATAGTTTGAATCAGTTCTTCCTTAATCCATTGATGCTTACCAATCAAATTAGCCAGGATATTAAGGCAATGAGATTTGATGGCGACGGGAATTTTTCCGTCTATTAACCAACCAAAAACGGCATCGACTAAATCGTCAGTTTTATATGATAAAATAACGCCCTTAATTTCCGAAGATGCATTCTTACTGGTAATGCCAGCTAAAATTTTAACAAAAATCCTTAAAGCCGACTGATTTGTTTGCGAAGAAGAACGTTTTAGAAATGTTTCGACGTATGGTAAAAATGAAGCTTCATGATTAAAGTAAACCTGTTCTAATACCCAAGCGGCTCTGAATCCGATCTGCTGATCATGATGAAAACTACAATCAATAATTTGCTGGATAGCAAAGGCATCATCAGCGCAATTCCTGCCCAATTCCACTACATCAGCCTTGCCAAGTGGTATTTTAAAATTTTCAATTAAGTTTTGCATTAGAAGTTTTAGAAAAACAGTTGAAACTAAGGCGAAAAAAATAATCTTTAAGCCAAAATCGTTCCTAAGATCAAATTTAAGACACATTTCCATATAAGTACAGACAGTGCAATTGGATTAGCTAAGAACAATCCTTTTGAAATACTAACACCGAAAAGTCCCCCGTTCAGTGTTAGTATTTATTCATGCAGGTTATGAGTAACTTTCTCTAAGCTTAATAAGTGGTTTGAAACTAATATTTTGGTATTAACACTTGTTTCTTAAGATGTTAAGTCCTAACTCGCAATACCCTATCTTTCTAATTTTCGACTATTGTATTTCCAAAAATATCTTTTCTGGATACACTTATGGTTTTCCCATTCCCATCTTCTACAATGTCATTACCAAAAATATCTTTCTTGTAAACTCTTAAAGTTTTACCCCTGCCATCCTCTATTATCGTATTTCCAAAAATATCTTTTCTTGCTATGCTTACAACATGCCCGGCTCCATCTTCGACAATATCGCTACCAAAAATATCTTTTTTGTATACCCGAATCGTTTTTCCACTTCCATCTTCTACGATGTTATTACCAAAAATATCCTTTTTAAAAACGCCTAAAGTTCTGCCACTGCCATCTTCAACAATACGGGCACCAAAAATATCTTTTTTGTAGACCCGAATCGTTTTTCCACTACCATCTTCAACGATATTGTTCCCAAAAATATCTTTTTTGTAGACTCGAATAGTTCTCCCATTTCCCTCTGCTACTACTGTATTTCCAAAAGCATCCTTTCGTCCGGTTAAGGCGTCCTCATTTGAAAACTCTTCATCAGCTAAGCTTTCACTATCTCTTTTCCTTTTATCTAATGTTTGTCCGCTTTCTGTTTGGATAATAGTGTTTCCAAAAAAGTCTTTGCTTTGTTTTCCAATTACCGCCCCTGATTCATCTTGTAAAATGATATTATCGAAAAAATCTTTTTTCTGGATCGCAATGGTCTTATCATGTTGATCCACAATAATAGTTTTGCCAAAAAAATCTTTCTTTTGCTTACCAACAGTTTTATCGTTGGCATCGACCAGAATGGTATCTCCAAAGAAATCTACCTTGTACTTGTACTGAACGTCTTGACTATACCCAATAGCCGAAACTGCAGACATGAGAATGCCTAGTGTTAATTTTTTCATAAGATTATTCATTTGTGTGTGATACAAATTAGAAAAAATAACAACAATAAATGAATCTATTTTTTATTTGAAATCTCTGAAAGCCATGATAGGTGAAGTAATGCTAGGACTGAAAACAAATGAATTACTTTTATCGTAACCAACCTCAACCTACTGACCTCGCACCAAGCGGGCCTAATTTTATCTTTTCAATCTATTCATTAAATTTATAAGCACGAGCATTTTGTTGGTTAGATACTAACCTATAGCACTGAATGATCTGGTAACGCGCAGGAGTTTTATTTACCAAAAGCAAAAGCTTGAGGAACATAAACCCGATTGGGATGAGTAACATTATATAAAAAGATTGCAGTGAAAGCGGGACTGCATGCGCTATTATTGCTAAACTTTCATTTTCAAATTACTAATCTCAAAGCTTCTACCTTTTTACCCTCAACCTTTTTCCTTATCTTTGCGGCTTATTTCAATTTACTTATGATCTCAGTTTCTAATTTATCTCTGCGATACGGCAAACGCACATTATTTGAAGACGTTAACCTAAAATTTACCCAAGGCAATTGCTATGGCGTTATTGGGGCTAACGGCGCAGGTAAATCTACTTTCCTGAAAATTTTATCGGGTGAGGTAAACCAGACTTCTGGTAGTGTGGCTTTTACCCCAGGCGAAAGAATGGCGGTTTTGAAACAGAACCACTATGAATTTGATGACGTTTCGGTACTTGAAACTGTAATGATTGGACATAAAGAACTTTATGCCATCATGAAAGAAAAAGATGCCATTTACATGAAAGAAGATTTTACAGAAAAAGACGGCGAACGTGCCGGTGAGCTGGAAAACATCTTCGCAGAAATGGATGGCTGGAACATGGAAAGCAACGCAGCAACCATGTTGAGTAACCTTGGCATTACAGAAGATAATCACCATAAATTGTTAAAAGAACTGGATAATACACAAAAAGTACGCGTATTACTGGCTCAGGCATTATTTGGTAATCCTGATATTTTGTTACTGGATGAGCCTACCAACGATTTGGACATTGAAACCATCGCTTGGTTGGAGAATTTTCTCGCTGATTATCAGAACATTGTATTAGTGGTATCTCACGACAGGCACTTTTTAGATGCGGTTTGTACGCATATTGTGGATATCGATTTTGCCAAAATGAGTATCTACACCGGTAATTACACTTTCTGGTACGAATCTAGTCAGCTGGCGTTAAAACAACGTAGCGATCAGAACAAGAAAATGGAAGACAAGGTGAAGGAGTTGCAGGAATTTATCCGCAGATTTAGTGCGAATGCATCAAAATCAAAGCAGGCAACTTCTCGTAAAAAAGCCTTAGATAAAATTGATATTACCGAAATTAAAGCTTCCAGCCGTAAATATCCGGCTATTATCTTCAATAATACTGGTCGTGAGGCGGGTGACCAGATCTTACAGGTTGAAAACTTAGGAAAATCTGGAAATGATGGTATTTTATTTGACAAAGTTACCTTCATGGTAAATAAAGGTGATAAAATTGCTGTTCTATCTCAAAACAGTTTAGCAACCGCAGCATTTTACGATGTATTAACTGGTCGCGATACAGATCATAAAGGCGAATTTAAATGGGGTGTTACCATCAGTACAGCCGATATCCCGAATGATAACTCTGAATATTTTGCAGGAAAAGACGAAAATCTGGTAGACTGGTTAAGAGAATATTCTGGCACAGAAGCTGATGAGCAATTTGTAAGAAGCTTTTTGGGCCGTATGCTATTCTCTGGCGAAGAGGTTTTAAAGAACGTTAAAGTGCTTTCCGGTGGTGAAAAAATGCGTTGCATGTTCTCTAGAATGATGCTACAACAGGCTAATTTACTGATGTTTGATGAGCCAACCAATCACTTGGATTTAGAATCTATTGAGGCATTGAACAACGGCATGAAAGATTTTAAAGGGGCAGTTTTGTTTACCTCCCGAGATCACCAATTAACGGAAACCGTTGCAAACAGGATTATTGAAATTACACCAAAAGGAACGATCGATAAGTTAATGACTTATGATGAGTATATCAACAGCGCTGATGTTGCAAAACTTCGCGAGGAAATGTATTCCTAATCGATAACCAATTCAATCAAAAAAGCCACATGAAAGCCATGTGGCTTTTTTTTTTGCAAAAAAATTGCACATGCTGTAGCGTTTTAGCCGCCTCAATCGTTTAACCCAAAAAAGCGTTAATGGCCATTAACCAATTTTCTTCATAAAATTGATTTACTTAAAACATGAAAACTAAAAACTACTTTGGCTTAACTACTAAATTAATCTGCACGCTCTTCGCTATAACATTAACATTTTCTGCCTGTAAAAAAGATTGGAACGATGATCCAATCGAAGCCGCTGGAATAGGCTTTGTACATGCATCACCTGGTACTGGCCCGCTAGACTTTATTTTAGACAACCAAAAAATTGGCAGCTTTAGCTATACAAATGATCGTGGCTATTATGCAGCCTATCCAGGTACCAGATTGGTTGGTGTATCTAAAAAAGACTCATTAAAATACCTGACAAACGGAACTGCTAATCTAAAAGGCGGTGGATTCTACTCTGTATTTGTAGTTGACACTTTAAAATCTACCAAACTTTTATTGGTAGAAGATGATTTAAAAGCACCAGAAACTGATAAAGCCAAAATTCGTTTCATCAACTTAAGCCCCGGGTCTTCGCCATTGGATTTAGCCATTGAGGGTAATCCTACAGCATTGTTTACCGCTAAAGCGTTTAAAGAATTTACGGCCTTTACATCAATTAACCCATCAGACAGTTATACTTTCCAAGTTAAACAAGCCGGCAATGTGAGCGCAACTTTACCAGCGGTAAAAATTGAAAAAGGCAAAATCTACACCATTTGGGCTAAAGGCTTAAGCAGCAAAACAGATAGTACTAAGTTTGCATTGGCAGTAATGACAAATAAATAATATCGCCCCGTTGAATTTAGCACCATTCGACAAATCGGGTGGTGTTATTTTATATTTTTGCAACAGACAGGCGAAAGCGAAACACCATTCTAAATTAAATAGGCCTTTACAGGAGTGATCAAAAAAATACTCAGTTTTGAGGAGATTTTAAAAGGCTGTGTAAATAACAACAGTAGCTGTAAAGAAATGATGTATAAATCATTTTATGGCTATTTAATGGGTATTATTTTAAGGTACACTAAAAATACCGCAGATAGTGAAGAGCTTGTAAATGACACTTTTATCAAGATATTCAAGAATGTTTCTGGTTTTAAATCACCTAACAATCCAGAGGAGTTGCAAAGATCGTTTAAAGGATGGATTGCACAAATTGCATCCCGAACGGCAATAGATAAAATCAGAACTTCGAAAGCTCATCTTTATGTAGATGATTTAAAGGAAGATCAGCATCCGGCTACACAGGTTTCTGTGGCATCAGATCTTCATGTAACTGACATCATGAATTTATTGAATCATTTACCAGATACGCAAAGACTGGTATTTAATTTATACGAAATTGAAGGTTTTGCCCATGATGAAATTTCTAAAATGTTGAATATTCCCGAAAGCTCCAGTCGCGTTTACCTAACCCGATCGAAAAATAAGTTGCGTGCCCTGTACACCAATACCTTAGTTGGTTCATATAAAAAAAATGGATAAAGAATTAATAGAACATATCACCACCCAGTTACAAAATCATGAGGAGAACTATGCTTCTGGTGCATGGGAGCGCTTTTCTGAGAAGGAGGAAAAGAAGCAACGTGGATTTGTTTTTTGGCCGCTGTGGACTGCCGCTGCAATAATTCTGGTTTGCTTTGGGCTGTTTTTCTTTAGTGATGGTGACAAACTAAACAAAAACTCCATTGTAAGGTCCAAGACAGATAATACTGTCTCACCAAAAATAGAACAAAAAAGGGGTAACGTAACAACTGACCACAGCGCAGTTGAAGATACAAGAACTGCCTTAAAAAACCATGAAAATTTTCCCGATACCAATACTGAAGAAATTGATAAATCACCTTCAGATGAAGTAGCAAACCAAGATCCAATTTATGCAGCTAATCAGGTTATGGATGAGGGAAATATGCCGAAAATCAATCCAGTTGAGAATAGTCACTCTACAGCCGCAAATAATGGTTTCCCCAATAACGAAGCGAAAGTAGCCCAGGATGAAACAAAGATGGCCAATAAAATGACTTTTGAGGATTTACTAGCTTTAGACAGTAAAACAAGCCAGGGAAAAAACACTCAAAATCAAAAAAACCAGCATCCTAAATGGCAACAAGATGTTTACGTAGCACCTTCTATGGGTAATGACAGCAAGGTAAATATGAATTACGGTTTCTCACTATCTTATGCCATTGCAAATAAATTATCTATTAGCTCGGGTGTTTCTTATGCATCTGTAAGTTCTACGGAATCGCAAAATGCAAGTGCGCCTCAAAGCTTGTCTGGCAGGAATCTCGAAGCTGTTAATGCAAAAGTAAGTGGAATCAATGTCCCACTAGAATTGCGGTATAAAATTTCTGAAAAGCTATATACCGGTGTCGGCGTTTCAGCATTGGCTGTGATTAATAATTCGCAACAAAACACTTACATTGTGAATCAGGTTCAGAGCATGGCCGCTCCCTCAGTTAACGGAACAACAGACATTAGAAGCTTTATTGTGGCTGGTAAAGAAACAGAATCGCAGCCAGAATCCAAGCTTGATCCCGATAAATATATTGGTTTTTACAATTTCTCTTTGGGTTATAAACAGAAAATATCTAAAAAGAATAACATTGCTATTGAACCGTTTTTAAGACTTCCGATGAAGACTTTCTCCAAAGAAAATTTGAACCTGACGAATGGCGGACTGCGTTTGAAAGTTGATTTTTAAAAACAGTATCTTCCTATTCACTCCATAAGCATCATCTCTTTTGTATATTTGTGATTATACTACGAATTAAGATGAAATCATTAGCCTTTTTTTTATTAATATTTATTGGATTATCTGCTAAAGCACAGCATGATCCTAGCGACCAGATGGACTCTCCCAACTGGGATATTATTGGTGGAGTAAAAATGAAGACGGTAAAACCGACGGAAACTTACGCCATTTACAACCCAACCATCCAAAAGTATGAAAGTAAGGCATTTGAACTGTCTGGTTATATTGTGCCTATAAAAGATGGGATGAAGCAAACTAAGTTTATGCTATCTACCTTACCAATTAACCAGTGCTTCTACTGTGGCAAAAATGGAATTCCAATTATGGTGTTAGTGGAAATGGCAGAGCCGATAAAGTTTACTTACCAACCCATTACCGTGAAAGGTACCCTGAAACTAAATAAGGGAAACGCCATGAACAACCCTCCTGTTGAGCTCAGCGCATCAAAATTATTATAAAAAAAAATCCCGATCGAAATCGGGATTTTTTGATAAAAGTGCTCTTGTTATTAGACCTAGTGATCAGCATGTCCGTCTGCACCGTGCGCATGGCCGTGTGCCAATTCATCTTGCGTAGCTTCACGAACGTTTAAAATTGTTCCGCTAAACAATAAGTTTTTACCAGCCATTGGGTGATTTAAGTTTACAGAAACGGTTTCATCATGTACAGCAGTTACGCCAGCTCTGAAACTGTTTCCTTGATTATCTTGCAGAGGAATTACTTCGCCAACTGCAGGAACTTCACCGCCGGCATCAATAAACATTGATTTTGGAAGATCAGCAAAAGCACCCGGATCAATATCTCCATAGCCATCAGCTGCAGATAATTCGAAACTATACTCATCACCAGTTTTAGAACCAGCTAAATGCTCTTCAAACTTAGGCAACATCATGCCTACGCCATATAAAAATACTAAAGGGTTTTCCTCGTCTGCTTTTTCTACAAAAACTTGTTGTCCTTCTTCGTTGGTAGTGTGCAATTCATAAGTTAATGCAACTACTGAGTTTGGTGAAATATTCATTCAGATTGTTTTTATTGTAATACGCTAATGCTTTCTTAACAGTTTTAACTGGTAACTGGCATACTCTATCTCGGCAAATATCAATCAACTTTTAAAAGCCTTTTAACCATTGCCGGGCAAAGATAAGTTAATTATTAAGCTAACAAAAAAGATGCGCTGATTGTTCGTGAAAGGGAGTGTATTTTTTTTGAACGACGCTAAGGGAGTGTTTACCATGTTTTTGATACGATCGGATATAATAACTTATTAAACTCAACCATGAAATCTTCAATGTTTGACTTTGTCGATGCAAAATAGTTTCCTTACTGATCATTACTTGTTCCACATCAGCATGAATAGTTTATAATTAAAATCAACTTCATTGTAGATCTTAAAACCAAACTTCTGATACCATTGGACATTTTTAGGACTTGAGGTTTCCAAATAAATCACTTTATCCTGCTGTCTACTATCGGCTATAATCTCTGTTAGCAACTTGCTCCCTATTCCTTTATTTTGCTCAGAATTGTATACACCTAAAAACCATAAATGATATATCAGCACATTCGGATAGTTACTTTTTATTGCACTTTCTCGTCGCATAACTTTACTTATACGAGTCAATCCAATAGCATTTATGAGCAGTTTTAAATTCAAAATTAAAGTACTAATAGTAAACCGCTTTTGATCTGGATAAAGTACCAAGGCACATGCTTTTTTATCGTCTGCAAGATACGCAGCTCCAAATATATTACACATTTCAAATGAGTAGGCCATTAAACTACGGATCCGTTCCTTTCTTTTACCGTCTTGCTTTACGATGTAATTTACACTTTGATTCTCATCAAAAGCGTTGGCTAAAATGTCAATAATTAGCGCCTTATCAGTAACGTCGGCTTTGATCATAAAAGGTCTAATTAATTGTTAGCTTGTCAGTTTATAAGAAAAGCGGAATTATTCAAGGATATGTTAATTAAAAAAGGGTTTTACATTTCCTCTGGTTATTAATTTACAAACTTCAGCAAAAAAACGTATTATCATTTTTACTTTTTGAGATTACCGCTATCAAGTTATGATTGCTAAACCCAATTCCTAAGAAAAGACTTAGCGAGCAAGTCTTTTCTTGATGATTTATTTATTCTATATGATTGAAATTAGCTATTAAATGCAAAATTATTATTTTTTTTATTGTCAGTATTCATCTATTGCAAATACGCTAATGCATCCTCAATCGTACTTACTGGCAACTGGCATACTTTATTTCGGCATACATAAATTTTTGTTTCGTTGCTTTGCTTTCCTTTTAATAGTGGCAAGCTGCTATCCGTTCCACCCAAGGTGATTTTATTGGGAATATAATGATTGCTTAACTCTAATTTAATTAGATCAGCTTCTAAACCAGTTATGGCAATTTCATTAATGCCATAAATTTCATTGAGTAATAAAATAGCCCAGTTGGAGTATGCGGAGCCATATGTTTTAATCTTCGGATGGACCGCAGCCATCATTTCTGCAGATTTCTCAGTATATTTTTCCATATCGAAGATCAATCCCAGTTTCCTCAAATTTAAAGCCATGGTAGAGTTTGCTGCTGGGATTACGTTATCCATAACCTCGTGTTTACGGGCGATTAAGCTTTCTCCCGCAGCCGATGTATAGAAAAACATTGGAGAATCAGCATCGCTAAAGTTATCTAAAACGTAATCGGTTAATGATTTTGCTTCATGCAGCCATTTCTCATCGAAATCATATTCATACAAAGCAATTAAAGCTTCAATCAAAAAGGCATAATCATCTAAGAATGCGATGATGGATGCTTTTCCGTTTTTATAATTGCGATATAGGCCACCCAAGTCAGATTTCATATTTTCAAGAATGAAGTTAGCCGCAGTAGCTGCTTTATCATAATAAAAATCATGACCCAAAACCTGAGCAGCATCTGCAAGGGCTTTGATCATCATCCCATTCCATGCGGTGAGGCATTTATCGTCAAGACCGGGCCGGATTCGTTTGCTTCTTACCTCAAGCAGTTTCACTTTCGCGTCGTTAACCTTATCAAATAAGTCTTCCGCAGAAATGCCATATTTATCCATAAGGGTTTGATCATCAATTGTTTTTCTTAAGATATTGGTTTGTTCTTCTTCCCAATTTCCCTCATTAGTTACGTTGTAATATTCTGCCAGCAAAGATGCATCGTCACCTAAAACACGATCAAATTCTGCCTTATCCCAAACATAAAACTTACCTTCTACTCCTTCGCTATCGGCATCTAAAGCAGAATAAAACAATCCTTCCGGCGAAGTCATCTCATTAAAGGTCCACCCTATTGTTGCTACAGCTGTTTGCCTGAAAGAATCGAATTTTGTACACTGATATGCTTCAATATATAAGCTAATCAGCTGTGCATTATCATAAAGCATCTTTTCAAAATGCGGCACATGCCATTTATCATCTACCGAGTAACGGGCGAAACCTCCGGCAATCTGATCATAAATCCCTCCTCTGCTCATTTCTTCCAATGTATGGCAAACGGCTGTAAAGACAGATTCATCATCATTTAAAAAACCATAGCGCAAAAGGAAAACCCAGTTATTAGGCAGTGGAAACTTAGGTGCACGATTGTAGCCGCCGTAACCAATATCGAAATGATGTTTCCAGGGTTCAATAATTTCTGTGAGATGATCTTGAGTATAGGTTTGTTTATTCTGAACGGCGATTACTTTTTCGCTGTCAGTTATTCCAGCCGTTAGTCTTTCTGCATAGGCAGTAGCTTTATCCGGTTCATTTGCCCAAAGTGCAGCCACATTTCCCAGAACGTTAATCCAATCCGTTTTACGGAAATAAGTACCACCATAAATTGGCCGCTGATCTGGTAAACAAATGCAATTTAATGGCCAGCCGCCACTGCCCGTCATAAGCTGAATGGCATACATGTAAATCTGATCAATATCTGGCCGCTCTTCACGATCTACTTTTATACATACGAAATGCTGATTCATTACTTCTGCAACTTCATGATTCTCAAAGCATTCCCGCTCCATTACATGACACCAGTGGCAGGCAGAATAACCAATACTCACTAAAATCAGCTTATTTTCTGCCTTTGCTTTTTCTAAAGCTTCTACACCCCATTCGTACCAATGAACCGGATTATAAGCATGTTGAAGTAAATATGGCGAAGAAGCATTAATTAAATTATTAGGCTCTGAATGTAGATTTGACATAGGTTTTAAGATAAAAAGTGGAACCATAAAGCTATTAATTATCTACAAACGTGGTTTATTTTAGTTTTTGTTTTTCTATTTTAGATGGAAATCAATTTGCATTCATAGCATAATCAAAAAAAATAATTTGGCGTTGTTAAAGAGACGATAAGCCTGAACCTTCAGCATTTTAATGTTAATCAAAAAATGAAAATCACACATACAGAAATATATCGCTTTAGTATCCCCATGGAGCCTTTTGTTATTGCCACAGGCACCATGCATTTTGCTCAAAATGTATTAATTAGAATCTATACTGACGCAGGCATCCATGGCATTGGTGAATGCTCTGCTTTCCCGATGATCGTGGGTGAAACGCAAGAAACCTGCATTGCAATTGCAAAAGATTTTGCAGCCATTCTGAAAGGAAAAGATCCGCTCGAAATTCCCGAACGGATGAATGACCTTTTGGGTTATGCAGATCATAACACCACCATTAAGAGCGCATTCGATATGGCTTTATTTGACATCGCTGCGAAACATGCCGGCTTGCCTCTCTATAAATTTCTTGGTGGAACTAAGCGAACTATTGAAACAGATATGACCATTGGCATTGATACGCCAGAGGGAATGGCAATAACCGCATTAAAATATCAAAGTCATGGTTGCAGGATCTTAAAAATTAAATTAGGAAAGAAAGTGCATGATGACATTGAGCGGGTAAAGCAAATCAGAGCAGCGGTTGGCGAAGAAATGATTTTACGCCTGGATGCCAATCAAGGCTGGAGCTTTGACGAAGCATTGTTCGCGTTGGGAGAATTGGAAAAATACAATATTGAGTTCTGCGAGCAGCCTATGCGTACCTGGTTTGATGATCAGTTGCCAGCACTTAACGTAAATTCGCCGATTAAATTGATGGCAGATGAAAGTTGTTATAATCATCACGATGCCAGAAAGTTGATTAATAGTCAGTCTACCACTTACCTGAATATTAAATTCTCTAAATCTGGTGGTATTTTAGAAGCGCAAAAGATACATGAAGAAGCCTTACAAAAAGGGGTAAAATGCATGATCGGGAGTATGCTGGAAAGCCGGATTGCTTTAAGCGCCAATTTACATTTCGCCTTAGCAAGTCCAAATGTTGAGTTTTTTGACCTGGATACCGCATTGCTTGGTCATTTGGTAGATCCTGTTGTAGATGGCTTAACTTACAATGGTTATTTTTTGGATGTGCCCGAACTTCCTGGTATTGGTGCTGAGGCTGATGAATTCTTTTTAGAAGAATGTGAAAGCTGGAGCATTTAGTTGATTAGGCAATAGTAAATTAGTTTGGTTGCAAGAAATCCCTCCTTATCAACAGGTCAGATAAAAACCATTGCTAATCACGTTATCCTCCTGACCAACAACCCCATGACTATTGAACCAACATTTCCACAAGCGCGGTACTATCACCATTAAAAGCGTTAAAGTCTACCACATGACCAATCCCATTGATCCTGGCTTTATCTGAATGTTGCCAGAACTTCCAGCGGCTTTTATCTAGCCGCAACCTTGGCTGGTAATAATGGGCAATCCACAGTGGATAGTCATCTAACTTACCTTCCAGGTTATCTTCATAAAACTTTAAACCAGTGTAAATAATTGGCCTTACCCCTGTTTTCATTTCTACGTAGGTGAGAAAATCTGAAAGTTCTAACCTCATTCTTAGCGGTGTTACACCGTCTAAGGTTTCGATATCCACAACCGGAGGCAGGTCGCCTTTTTCTACATTCGCCACTTGCAAAAAGAACTTTGCTTGTGCTTTCCCACTTTTTTTTGGTCTGAAAAAGTGATAGGCACCACAAATAATTCCTGCTTTCGGCGCTTCGCGCCAGTTGCGCTGAAAGTAAGGATCCACTTGTAAAATGCCTTCCGTAGCCTTGATAAAAGCAAAACTAACTTTAACCTCATCTTCTTTCATCGCCTTTACTTTCGTCCAGTTTATCTTCCCCTGGTAGTACGAAACATCAATACCATGTATAGAATATTTTTTTGGTATTTTAATATTGAAGCTTTTGTAAGTGCGGTAATTCGGATCCTGCCCCCAATCTTTTATCCATCTCCAAGTGCCAACAAAACCATTTAATACATAGCCATAATAAAAAGGAGAAAGCAAGATTAAAAGTAAAGCAGCAATGGCTACCTTCATTGGCGGAGAAAGGAAGCCAGGCTTTTTTTTCCTGCTTGCGATTTTTCGGGCACCTGATTTTCTTTCAACAGGTTTTCTGGTAACTATTTTCTTTTCTGAAGGGATTCTTTTCTCTGGCGGCATAGCTAATCTGCCGCTAAATTGAATAAAATCCCCTTAATTAAAAACTCCATTCGCTGGTTTATCTTTTTTAAAGCTTCCAGCATTATTTTTTCAACATTAGGAACCCGTTAAAAACTTAGCAGACTGAAAGTACACAGCGGTTCTTATGTTGATATTAATACGATAAAATTTGTCACCGATTTCGGGAGTTTATAAGCGTAAATCTCCCAGGCTTTATTACTTTTGTGCGCTGGAAAACACATCATGTTCAAACTCATTCTCAACACCTATAAATCTTCTTTTAGTGGTTTAAGCCGGGAAACCTGGCTGCTCAGTATTGTGATGATGTTTAACCGTTGTGGTAGCATGGCTGTGCCATTTATGGGGCTTTATGTTACCCAAAGTTTGCACAGAACGGAGATGGATGCAGGCTTGATCATCACCCTTTTTGGGGTTGGTTCTATTTTGGGTTCCGCAACTGGTGGAAAACTGACCGATCTAATTGGCTTTAGGCCAGTACAAATCTTATCATCCATTATTGGCGGCATTCTTTTCATTTTCTTCTCTACCATTACTCATTTTTCGACGCTTTGTATTTTGGCAGTGGTTATTAGCTTCTTTTCTGAAGCGTTCAGACCTGCAAATTTTACCGCAGTGGCGCATTATGCTAAAGACGACACCATCACCCGTTCTTATTCTTTAAATAGATTGGCCGTAAATATTGGCTGGTCAGTAGGGATTAGCATGGCTGGAATAATTGCATCAATAAATTATAAACTCCTCTTTATTGTTGAAGGATCAGTAAGCATATTGGTGGGTATAGGCATTATGTTGCTGCTACCAAAAGTACAGGGCTTTATGAAAAAGGCAAAAGAAAACCGCAGCAATATGGTGATTATGAAGCCTTGGCAGGATGCTTTTTTTGTCAAATTTATCCTGTTAACTACACTGTTTATTACCTGTGCCTTTCTGATGTTTCGGGTAGTTCCGGTTTTTTTTAAAGAAGAATGGCATATTGATGAATTTGCGATTGGTATTATCATCGGCATCAATGGTTCGATCATCGCACTGTTCGAAATGATTATGATTAATAAGATTGAGAAGAAAAAATCGCCAATGTTCTTTATTATTATTGGTTCTATCTTCTTCGCCGTATCTTATCTGCTATTAAGCGCACCAATTGTTTTCCATATTGCAACAGCAGTACTTACCATCATAACTTTCACTATCGGAGAGATGTTTGTGTTGCCGTTTATCAATACAGTCGTAATTAGCAGAAGTAACCAGCATAACCGCGGATTGTATGCTGCAGGCTATACCTTAAGCTGGTCTTGCGCACAAGTGGTGGGACCATTTGCCGGCTTTTATATTGCCAGACAGTTTAGCTATAACTGGCTTTGGTTTGGTTTAGCCTGTGTATTAATGTTATGCGCTTATGGATTTAGTATACTTGATAAAAAACAAGAGAAAGCCATTCTGGAAGTTACCTAATATTCGTTTCCGAATTAATCATTCGGAAACGAAGTTACTCTTATTTTACCTTCTGTGCTTTAACGCCTTCGTTGGTTATTTTAACTGGCAGGATTAAGCCATTTGCATCGAATTTCATTTCATCAATACAAGTAACGCGATGATTACCGTCAGTTTCGGTTAGCGGGCGGCGATGATAGACAATATGATAGGTACCTTTTTTCTCATTGATAATCACAGAGTGATGCCCAGCTCCTGTTGCAATTGCAGGATCTTGTTTCAAAATTTCACCCACCCGTTTAAAAGGTCCGAACGGAGAATCGCCAACGGCATAAGCTACTGAGTAATCTGGACCAGTCCATCCCCCTTCGCTCCACATAAAATAGTATTTACCATTTTTAATGAACATATAAGGGCCTTCCACATATTTATCAGGTGTAATTTCTTTAAAAATCGTTCCATCTTCAAAAGGTAAAAAGCCAGTAAAATCTTTATTAAGCTTCGCTATATTACAATGTTTCCACCCTCCATAAATCAGGTAATATTGACCATCTTTATCTTTGAAAACAAATTGATCTATCGGCTGTGCACCGTTATGAAATTTGTCTACCAAAGGCTTTCCTAAATGATCTTTATACGGCCCTTCCGGTTTATCTGCAACTGCCACACCAATCCCACCAATTTCCTGATCGTTCTGAATATCATTGGCGCCAAAAAACAAATAATATTTTTTATCCTTCTGAACAATAGCTGGTGCCCACATGGCTTTGTTCGCCCATTTTACTGCTGATGTATCTAAAATATGTTCATGTTTTTTCCAGGATACAAGGTCATCAGACGAAAAAGCATCTAAAAAAACCTGCTCTCTATATTTGGCTGAATAAGTTGGGTAAACCCAATACTTATTATTAAAAATAGCTGCATCCGGGTCTGCGTACCAGCCTTTAAAAATTGGATTACCTGATTGCTGAATCGTTTTAGTAGATTGAGCAAAAGAAGCAAATCCTGCTAAAAGTAAAAGAGATGAGATTGAATATTTCATGGGTACAATTTAGAAAAATATTCTATTAAACTCATGAGCAGTTTAAATCTTTTTGATATCGTTTGAGCTTTACAATTCACACTAAAACAATATTGTTAAGAAGAACGGCAAGCGACTACTATCCCTTAATAGCATGAGCGGGAAAAACAGGCAGCAAAAAAAATCCCTCCAAATTTATAGAGGGATTTTACTGTTATAGTGCAACACTTAATTACAGGTATTAAACGTTTACTTGCTTAATTCTGCAAAATATTTATGAAACAAAGGCAAGGTTTCAATGCCTTTATAATAGTTGTAGATATCATATTTTTCGTTTGGCGAGTGTAATGCATCACTATCTAAACCGAAACCAAAAAGCACAGATTTAATACCTAACACATCTTCAAATAAGGCTACAATCGGGATACTTCCACCACCACGGGTAGGAATTGCTTTTTTGCCAAAGCTATCTTCAATTGCTTTTTCTGCAGCCTGGTAAGCGACACTATCAGTTGGCGTAACTACCGGTTCGCCACCGTGATGAGGCGTTACTTTTACTTTTACATTTTTAGGGGCTATGCTTTCGAAGTGTTTGGTGAAAATTTCTGCTATCTCTTCTGAACTCTGATTTGGTACCAAACGCATCGAAATTTTTGCATTAGCCTTACTTGGTAAAACTGTTTTTGCACCTTCACCAATGTATCCACTCCAAATGCCATTTACTTCTAAAGTTGGTCTCGTACCGGTTCGCTCCAATGTAGAATAACCTTTTTCGCCCCAAACTTCTGCTATATCAAGATCCTTTGTATATTCTGCCTCATCGTAAGGCGCAGCATTTAACGCTTTTTTCTCATCATCTGTTAATTCCACAACCTTATCATAAAATGCAGGAATGGTAATGTGGTTATTTTCATCATGGAGCGACGCAATCATTTTACAAAGAATAGTTGCAGGGTTTGCCACTGCGCCACCATAAACACCAGAATGTAAATCACGGTTCGGGCCAACCACCTCTACTTCCATATAAGCTAAACCGCGTAATCCAGTTTCAATGGAAGGATGTTCCATGCTGATCATCGATGTATCAGATATTAAAACCACGTCAGCTTTTAAGCGTTCAGCGTTTTCCTTTACAAAAATACCAAGATTAGCAGAACCTACCTCCTCTTCACCTTCGATCATAAATTTCACGTTACAGGCAAGTGTGTTGGTTTCCATCATCAATTCAAATGCTTTTACATGCATATAAAATTGTCCTTTATCATCGCAAGCACCACGAGCATAAATTTTGCCATCGCGAACTGTTGGTTCAAAAGGTGGGGTATGCCAAAGTTCTAAAGGATCTGCAGGCTGCACATCGTAATGACCATAGATTAAAACCGTTGGTAATGAAGAATCAACTATTTTTTCGCCATATACGATCGGATAACCAGCGGTAGGACAAATTTCTACCTGATCTGCACCAGCATCTTTTAATTTCTGGGCTACGTAATCTGCCGTTTTCAATACGTCACCTTTATATTTTGGATCGGCACTCACTGATGGGAAACGTAATAACTCGAACAACTCATCTAAAAATCGTTGTTTGTGCGTTTCTACATAATTTTTAATCTCTTGCATAACAAAATGAATTTGGGCAAATATAGGATTTTAGCAACAAAGCCATTGCCGAATAAGCGAATTGGGTTTAAAAGTTTTGTTTAAATAAATTCTGAAAAAACACGGTAGATCATCATTTTTAACCTGCTGATTGTTAACTAAAAAACCTGAAGGAGTAGAAATTTTGAGCGGATAAAAATTCAATATCGAAAAAGATTTTAATCCATTTTTTTGTAAATTGCGGCTTTAACAGATATCATAAAAATAGACCAGAATGATCATTTATAATGAAATTTAGCGCAAGATTAGTTTCTTTTCTGCTGCTGCTTTTTGGTTTAGGTATCGCAAGTGTTGCGTATTCGCAAAATCCACCAAGGGTAAGTTGTCCTGAAGCTGCTCAGTTTTATGCAAAAGACAGTATAAACATTGTAACCTTCGGCGCAAGTACGGTTGAAGGTGTTGGAGGCGTTGGCTTTCAATCCATGTTGAAAAGCAATTTCGAAAACTGCTATATAAATAAAGTGGTTGACATCACTAATCAAGGAATTGGTGGCCAGACTACTTTCCAGGGGCTGTTACGCATAGATAACGCGGTAAGAGATCGCACTGGTTTTATTGTGATTTCGATGGGAATTAACGATGCACTCGCCATCACAAATGGCAAAGGCAGCTTATCAGAGTCTGAAGCCAATATGCGTCAATTAATCACCATTAGCCTGAAGCAAAACCTGGTACCAATCTTATGCACGTTGCAAAACACTGATGATAGAAATAACCCATCATTAGCCACTACAAATGCCAATATCAGGGCCCTCAATACTATTTACAAACGTTTGGTAACCGAATATAAAATTTACCTGGCTGATGTAAACGCCGCAGTGCGAAGAGATTTTTCGCTATATCAAGATGCCTTTCATCCAAATGCAAGAGGCTATCGGTTAATTAGCTATGTAATTTTTGATGCCATTAATAAGGCTATCTTTGATAAATTTTTACTGTTTGTGGTATCTCAAAATTACCCCAACCCAGCAGGCTCTCAAACTTCGATAGACATTGTTTTACCAGAAACCGATAAAATTAATCTGCAAGTTTTTGATCTGATGGGGCGCCTGGTTAAAACGGTTGTGAATGAATATTTGAACACAGGAAAGCACACATTAGAAATTAACACCACCTCTTTTGTATCCGGAGTTTACTTTTTCAAAATTACATCCGATTCGGGCAAATACAACACCGCTAAAAAATTCATCGTAGCCAGGTAACTAATTGGCTTTTGCCGGGTCTTAAATGAAACGAGATTTGTTTATATCTTTAAGCCATGTCTGCAGAAAGTTTTACTAACGAACCAATAGCCATTGATACGCTTCCCAAATTTGAGGAGGTAATTTTAAAAAAGCCGCATGCAGATTATTTAAAAATCATCTGGATTAATCTTTTCATTTGGATCATCTTCACTGGTTTGCCTTTAATCTTAAGTTTATTGTTTATTGATGAGGTGAAACCTTATTTTACCTCTATTTCCATTGCATACCTGATCATTGTAATTATGGTTTGCTGTCTTTACCACATTGGTTTTAACAAGCGTGGTTATGCAGTCAGAACAAAAGATCTAATTTATAAAAGTGGTGTAATTGCAGAATCAACTACTATTATTCCATTGAATAGAATTCAGCACATTGAGTTAAATGAGGGTATCTTCTCAAGAATGTTCAAGCTGGCTACACTTCAAATATTCACTGCCGGCGGTCAGTCCGGGCACTTGAAAGTTTCGGGTATACCGATAGATGAGGCTAAGAGTATCAGAGATCTAATTTTACAAAAACTAGATTTAATTGGCAACCCTTCTACCAATATCGAGGCGCTTCATGAATAGAGATTTTAGTAGACCGCAACGCGAATCTGCATTTGGCATTATTGTAATGGCCGTTCATACCATTATAAAGCTGACGAAAGCGCTTTTTTTCTTTTTGATTTACGCCTTTGTTAAAATGGGTGGATCTTATAGTCGTTATACCTTAATTGGAATAGGCATTCTCTTGCTGATTTGCTTAATTTACGCTTACTTCTCTTACCTTAATTTCACATTCTTTCTTGATAAAGAAAAGCAGGAGTTTATAATAAATAAAGGGATTTTCAACCGGGATCAAATTATTATCCAACTGGATAAAATCCAGCAGGTCAACATTAATCAAAGCATCCTTCAAAAAATTATCGGCGTATATGGCTTAAAAATCGATACCGCGGGCTCCAAAGGTGAAGAAGTAAGCATTAAAGCAATAGATGAAGTTTCCGCGTACAATTTGAAAGATCACTTGCTCAGTAGCCGAACCCAAACAACGGAACGAACTCTAGCAGATACGGTGCTTGATCAGCCTGATGGCGTATTGAAGATCAGCTCCTGGACCTTGTTTAAGGTGGGATTAACTTCTAATTACGGAAAAAGTATTGCGCTGATTACGGCTTTCATTTTGTATTTAATACAAGAAGCCAGACATATTATGGAGGTATTCCATATTAATAAAGATATTATAAAAAGCACTTTTTTGAGCTTTGCAACAATTTTTTCGCTGGCAATTATTGTCGCTGTTCTCCTCATTGCATTTTTAATTTTCAATGTTGCACGTACATTCTACAAATATTTTCAACTGGAAATTATTCAGTATAATCAATCCCTGCTGCTATCATCGGGATTGATTGCGAAAAAGAATACGCTAATCAATCCAAAAAAAGTCCAGATAACCGAATATAGTCAGAACTATTTCCAAAGAAAGTTGAATATGCTTAACATGACTTTGAAACAGGCCCATTTCGGTGGAAATACAAAAGACGGCGAAATGCAGGGCAACACTTTAGAAATTGTAGGTTGCAATTCAACGGAACAGGACGAGCTCTTGAAAATGATGTTGGGAAAAATACCCCTCAAAGGTAAAACCTTCGTTCCCGACTGGCGCTTTTTGAACCTCCCTGTATTTTTCAAACTGATCCTGCCAGTTGCCATCTTTTTAGTGTTAGCCTTTAAAATTCCAGAAATCAAGCCATTCATCGGCTTTGCAATTGTTTATCTTACCATTGGTTTTCTAATGATCTTCATCAGCTATCGTAAACACAGGCTTTCTGTAAATCAGGAGTTTGTGATTAAAACGAGTGGTATCTGGGATATCTCCAATGAAATTATAGTTCCGTCGAAAATCCAGGCCATCACCACTTCACAATATCCGTGGCATAAAAGTATAGATGTTGGTCACCTTTGTTTGCATACTGCGGCAGGAGAAATCAGGTTTAAATATGGAAACTACTCGGAAGTTAAACAGCTGGTTAACTATTGGTTGTATCAGGTAGAAGATGTGAATGAAAACTGGATGTAGCTAATGGATGCCTGGCATCAGGTAACAAAAAACTTTCATTGGGTATTAATGATTGCTTAAATCTAAAATTGGTTTCCGGGCAAGCCCTTCTGATAACAAAGATCCATTCCTGATACAAATGAGAAACTAATTACCAACACTTTTAGCAAAAAGACATGAGAATTGTTATTTTTGAACCTCAAAAAAACAGGAGCCAATTTGGACTATTTAGAAGGATTAAACCCACAACAAAGAGCAGCAGTAGAGAATACAAAAGGACCGGTAATGATTGTTGCGGGTGCTGGTTCGGGCAAAACGCGTGTAATAACTTACCGGGTGGCGCACCTGATTCAGACCGGTACCGACCCATTTAATATTCTTGTTTTAACCTTTACCAATAAAGCCAGTAAAGATATGCGAGAGCGTATTGGCAAGGTGGTGGGTGCAGAGGCAAAAAACATCTGGATGGGAACCTTTCACTCCGTTTTTGCAAAAATTTTAAGAGTTGAAGCGGAGAAGATTGGTTATCCGAGTAATTTTACCATTTACGATACCGACGATAGTAAAAGTGTAATCCGTGCCATTTTGAAAGAAATGCAACTGGATGATAAATTATATGCAGCCAATTTTGTTTTTGGCAGAATTTCTTCTGCAAAAAACAACCTGATATCCTGGGGTGAATACCAGGCCAATGATCAGATCCAGGCAGAGGACATTCAAAATAAACGTCCGCTAATAGGCCAAATTTATGAACAGTACGCTAAGCGTTGTTTTAGAGGCGGTGCAATGGATTTCGATGATTTGCTCTTCAAAACTAATATTCTTTTAAAAGATCATCCGGATGTTTTAAACAAATACCAGCAAAAATTCAGGTATTTAATGGTGGATGAGTATCAGGATACTAACTTTTCGCAGTATACCATTGTGAAAAAGCTGGCTGCCGCTTACCAGAATATCTGTGTGGTTGGTGATGATGCGCAAAGTATTTACGCCTTCCGTGGTGCAAACATCCAGAATATTTTGAATTTTGAACGAGATTATCCTGATTTAAAAGTTTATAAACTAGAGCAGAATTACCGCTCTACACAAAATATTGTGGATGCAGCAAGCAGCATTATCGCCAATAACAAAAATCAGTTAGAAAAAAATGTTTTCTCTGAAAATGCTGAAGGCGATAGAATCAAAGTCGCTCGTGCGTTCACCGATAACGAAGAAGGTAAACTCGTAGCAGAATCCATCATTCAGGAGCGTGGAATAAAAGGTTACAAGCATAGCGACTTTGCAATCCTTTATAGAACCAATGCACAAAGCAGGGCGATGGAGGAAGGTTTGAGGAAGCTAAATATTCCATATAAAATTTATGGCGGCCAATCTTTCTACCAACGAAAAGAGATTAAAGATTTAATTGCCTACTTCCGGTTAACTTTTAATCCGAAGGATGAAGAAGCCATCAAGCGGGTGATTAATTACCCAAAAAGAGGCATCGGGGATACATCGGTCGATAAAATCATAGTAGCTGCCGATCAGAATAACGTAACGATGTGGGAAGTAATTTCCAATGCACATCAATATGTCGACGGTCGTTTAGCGAATCAATTGAATGATTTCTCGATGATGGTTCAAAGCTTTCAGGCAGAGGCCAAAAAGCTAGATGCTTATGATTCTGCATTATTTATTGCCCAACATGCAGGTATCCTGAAAGAGCTTTATACCGATGATAGTGTGGAAGGTCGCTCGAGATATGAAAACATTCAGGAGTTACTTAATGGTATAAAAGAGTTTGCAGAGCGTGAAGATATCGAGGAAAAAGGTCTGGATATCTTTATGCAGGATGTGGCGCTCCTAACCAATGATGATAAGGACGGCGATAAAAACAAGGATACGGTTTCGTTAATGACGATTCACTCTGCCAAAGGTTTGGAGTTTAAAAACGTATTTATTGTTGGGCTGGAAGAGAACCTTTTCCCATCACAGATGTCGGTAAACTCTCGTTCTGATCTGGAAGAAGAACGCCGGTTATTTTATGTAGCCATTACGCGGGCAGAGATTAAGCTCACCATTACTTATGCAACCTCGCGTTATCGCTGGGGAACATTAACCAATTGTGAGCCTAGCCGTTTCATTAATGAGATCAATCCGAGATTTTTGGAGCTCGATGTTAAACCTTCTAAAAGCAATATGATTGAAGGCAGTTTTGATGATGAACGCAAAACCTGGACTTCACAGCCTCGGGATTTTATGAGTAAACCGAAACCTACTACAACTGCCTCTGCCCCACCACGACCGAAAACAACGTCTTTACTGGCAAAAGCGCATATACCTACACCAGGGTTCACCCCATCTCAACCACAAGAATTTCAGGGAGGTATGGAAGTAGAACATGAAAAATTTGGATTTGGTAAGATCATCAGCTTGGAAGGAAACTTACCTGATGTTAAAGCCACTGTCTTTTTCCAGGGATTAGGAAATAAGCAATTGCTATTGAAGTTTGCGAAATTGATGATTGTGAAATAGCTTAGGTTGGAAACTTCACTATTTCACAATGGAAACACAGAAGCATGGAGTTAATACAGTAACTTTCTTTAAATCCCGTGCTTCCGTGGCAATAATTTTAAACGCCCTGCTCGAGGTTAGACAATTGAAGTTTGCCAAATTAATCACTGTAAATAGATAAGGATTTAGTCTTTAGCTATGTTGCCACGGAAACACAGAAGCACGGCGCTAAAGAAAACACCTCTCCAGAATTCCGTGCTTCCGTGGCAATGATTTTAAAGGCCATGTTAGTGGTTAGGCAATAGCAATCGCTATTGAAGTTTGTGAATTTAATCACTGCAAATAGTTAAGGATATAGTCTTAGCTGTGTTGCCACGGAAACACAGAAGCACGGCGCTAAAGAAAACACTTTCCCTAAATTCCGTGCTTCCGCGGCTATAAATTTAAAGGCCCTATTTAATTAGCCAACAGTATCTTGAAATAAAATTTGTTCTCGCTACATTTAAAAGCCTTTTCGTTCTTTGCGAAAACCTTCACTTCCTTTGCGGTTAACCATAAAACTTCAACTTGAAAAACTACGGAATTTTGCTTATAATTGAGTTCGGTTCCCCGATTAGCAACCATGCAACTTACCAAATTAGAAATTAAAGGTTTTAAAAGCTTTGGCGACAAGGTGACCATCAATTTTAATGAAGGAGTTACCGCTATTGTTGGTCCTAACGGCTGTGGAAAATCGAACGTAATAGATGCCATGCGTTGGGTACTGGGCGAACAAAGCACCAAAGCTTTGAGGTCGGAGAAAATGGAAAATATCATTTTCAATGGCACCAAAAATCGCAAGCAGGCACAACTGGCAGAGGTTTCCCTTAGCTTCGACAATACCAAAAATATTCTCCCAACTGCTTATTCACAAGTGACGGTAACCAGAAAATTATATCGAAATGGAGATAGCGAATACCGATTAAATGATGTTCAATGCCGTTTAAAGGATATTACAGATCTTTTTCTCGATACTGGAATCGGCTCTGACAGTTATTCTATCATTGAATTGAAAATGGTCGACGAGATTATTACCAATAAAGAACATAGTCGCCGTTCCTTGTTTGAGGAAGCATCCGGAATTTCAAAATACAAACTACGTAAAAAGCAAACCTTCAATAAGTTAAAAGATACTGAAGCAGATTTAGAACGCGTAGCAGATTTACTATTCGAGATCGAAAAGAACTTAAAAACACTCGAAAATCAAGCTCGAAAAGCCGAACGGTATTATAAACTAAAAGCGCAATACCGTGAGCTAAGCATTCAATTGGCTACACATAGAATTGCATTCTTCCGCACTGATTTGAATGCACTGGAGACACAGGAACAAGATCAGCAAGTTAACAGAACGGCTTTAAGCACAAAAATTGACCAAACCGAGGCTGAATTACAGAAGCTAAAGTTAGGTAGCATACACCAGGAGAAAAACCTGTCGGTACAACAGAAAGCAACAAATGAGCTAGTTTCAAGGATCCGGGCTTACGAGAGCGAAAAAAAAGTAAAGAACGAACAAATGCGCTTTCTTCAGGAAAAAGAAACGCGCCTTGCTGGTGAATTAGAAAAAGATAAGAATCAGCTAAATCATATTAAATATAATATCAAGCGGTTAAATGAAGAAGTTTTTACGGAAACAGAAATTTATAATCGCCTGGAAACTGACTTAAAGTTACTAAAAACGACACTTGACACCCTAAGGGAGCAGCAACAAACAGAAAAAAACAGGATCGATAACCTAGTAAAGTCAGTGGGTGAATTACAAAATCAGGTTTACCAGGCTCAAAAAGAAATTGATATTTTCAACATTCAAAAAGATGCTTTAGTGCAGGAAACCAATCGAAATGTGGATGATACCGAAACCAAGACCTTGGAATTAAAAGCATTCGACCATGTTTTGGCTGAACTTGATATCCAAATCAATGAAAAACAAAGCTTCATTAAACAATTAAAAGAAGAAGAGGAAATTTTAACATTACAACTGGCAGAGACTGAGTCAAATCTGAATTCCAATAAGGAAAAGCTAACCTTCGAGAACCGTAAAAAAGATGCTAAACAAAACGAATATAACCTCACCAAATCTCTGGTAGAGAGTTTAGAGGGCTTTCCGGAGTCTATCCGTTTCCTCAAAAAGAATAACACTTTTGCAAAAAGTGCACTGCTCCTATCAGATGTTTTATTTTGCAGTGAAGATTATCGCATTGCGATAGAAAATTATCTGGAGCCGGTAATGAATCACTACGTTGTTGATCATTATGCAGATGCTGTTCAAGCCGTTAATCTTTTAACTGATGCATCACGCGGAAGGGCTAACTTCTTTATTTTGGAAAATATCCCGGAAAAAGACGTTTCAGTAAGCAATCATGAGGGTTTAATTTCAGCGCTTTCTGTAATCGAAGTCGATAAAAAATACCAACATCTATGCAATTTGCTGTTGCAAAACGTATACATTGCCATTGGTGAGCAGGAGAATTTGTTCAAGAAAATGCCTACTGAAGGTTTCACGATACTGGCTAAAAATGGTAAATATGCACAAACAAAATTCACGTTATCTGGTGGTTCTGTGGGGCTATTTGAAGGAAAGAGAATTGGCCGCGCAAAAAATTTAGAAAATTTAGCAAGGGAAATTAAACAAGCTGAATTGTTGATTAACCAGTATAACCAATCTATCTCAACTGCAACAGCAGAAATATTGCAACTAAAATCATCTTCTAAGATTGATCAGATTGGCGTTTTACAGCAGGAGCTTAACAGACTGACCAATGAACAAATCTCTGTTCAAACCCGTCGCGATCAGTATCAGGAATTTATCACAACAAGTGAAAATCGTAAAACTGATATTGCGCAAAAAATCGTTTCCATAGAAAAATCGCTTTCAGAAAAGTTACCCACCCTGATTGAATTGCAAAAGAAGCAGCAGCAAGATCATGTGAACCTCCAAGAACAGCAACTTCACTATCAAGACATTGCAGACAAGGTGAACGATAATGCCCAAAAATACAACCAGGATAATATTAGGTTTCACCAACAGCAAAACAAATTATCAAGTTTAGAGAAAGACCTTGACTATCGCTTCGTTCAAGAAGAAGCGTTGGACAAAAGAATTGCTCAAAACGATAAGGAATTTCAGGAAACGCTATTGCAAATTAAGGCTACTTTGCAGCACACAGATCTAAGCGATGATACGCTTTTGGAAATGTATCAACAACGTGAAGAAATGGAAAAGGGCCTTGCTGAGACAGAAAAAGAGTATTTTGACAGTAAAGGTAATATCAATGAGTTAGAAAACAACCTTTCCAATATCCGCAGGAATCGAGAGGATACAGATTTACTCTTAACGGAAATTAAGGATAAGAAAAATACACTTAGAATAGATCTGAACGCATTGAAAGAGCGCCTGGCGGTTGAGTTTAACATCGACATTAACGATCTTCTGGAAACTGAAATGGAGACCGATGCCATGGAAAGCGAATTCGAAATTCGCCAGAAAGTGGAAAAAATGAAACGCCAGCTGGATGAATTCGGTGCCATCAACTCAATGGCAATGGAAGCTTTCCAGGAGATGGAAGAACGTTATGTATTCATTCAAAACCAGAAGAAAGATTTAAACGCGGCGAAAACAGACCTTTTGCAGACCATTAAAGAAATTGATGATACGGCAAAAGAAAAGTTCATGGATGCTTTTACTCAGGCGAGAGATCACTTTATCGTTGTTTTTCGTTCGCTCTTTAATGAGGAGGATAGCTGCGATTTGATCTTGTCAGACATCAATAATCCATTAGAGGCGGATATCGACATTGTTGCGCGTCCAAAAGGCAAAAGACCACTATCTATTAACCAATTATCAGGTGGAGAAAAAACGCTCACCGCTACTGCCTTGCTTTTTTCACTTTACCTGTTAAAACCAGCGCCATTCTGTATTTTCGATGAGGTTGATGCCCCATTGGATGATACGAATATTGATAAGTTTAATAATATCATCAGGAAGTTTTCAGATCAATCGCAGTTTATTATTGTTTCTCATAATAAACGTACCATTGCCAGTACAGATATAATTTATGGTGTAACCATGGTAGAACAGGGCGTATCTAGAGTAGTAGCAGTAGATTTAAGAGAAGTTGCGGCTTAGGGGAATGGAGTAAAGATCAAGGAATAAAGAGCAAAGAACAAAGAGCAAAGATTAAGGAGCAAAGAATAAAAACCAAAGGCGAAAGGTTAAAGATCAAAGCTGAAAGCAACCTTAGTATTTTATTATCGCGAGAAGGCTTCTTAACGCGATGAAGAAACTTATTTTGTAAAGGAAAGCCAAAACTTTCTATAGCCATTAGTCATAAAATGGATCTCGATAAAGCATATTTTCCGTTTTAGTTAAAGCTCGAAAATGAAATACCATAATGCAAATAGCGTTCAATTCGATATCCAAATAATTAATATCTTTGAAAAAAGTTGAATTCGCTTCATCCTAGAATATAGCTTGGTTGAATCCTTACCATGATGTAAATAAAAAACCATGAAAATCCTTTATATTATTCCCTTTGCCATGATGCTCAGTTGCTGTTCATCAGTAAAAAATCAAAGCACAGCAGGCTCCGGCAAATTAGATGCGCAGCTTTTAAAAGATGTTGAAATACTTTCATCTGATGCCTATCAAGGTAGAAAAACAGGCACAAAAGGTGCAGAAATGGCTAGAGCTTACATCATTGCTCGTTTTCAAAAGCTGGGACTAAAATCGTATCCCCAACACATCAATTATGCACAGGAGTTTACCTTTAACTCAAGAGGTGGTGCTAAAGTAAATGGTACCAATGTAATTGGCTATATACCAGGTAAAGGAAACAACGTAATCGTAGTTTCCGCACATTATGACCACCTTGGAATGGTAAAAGATGAAGTATTTAATGGCGCCGATGATAATGCATCAGGAACAGCCGGATTGATGAAAATTGCTGCTTACTTCACAAAAAATAAGCCGAACAACACCATTATTTTTGCTTCTTTTGACGCGGAGGAAATGGGTTTACAGGGCGCTAAAGCATTTGTCGCAAACCCGCCTGTTCCAATTGGTACAATTGCAGTAAACTTAAATATGGACATGATCGGTCATAGCGAAAAATCTGAGTTGTATGTTTGTGGCACCTATAGATATCCAAACCTGAAAAAGTATATTGATACCACCAGGAAAGATATTAAAGTTTCCTTGGGACATGACGATCCGAAACTAGGTCATGATGATTGGACAAATCAAAGTGATCAGGGTGCATTCAATGCGAGAGACATTCCCTTTCTTTATTTTGGTGTAGAAGATCATAAAGATTATCATAAAGCAACAGATGAATATTCTACCATCACCAAACAGTTCTTCAGCGATGCTGCTGTTACTGTTTTAGATGTTGTTAAAAATATCGATAGGCAAACAGGCTTGCAACAATCACTAAAAGATAAAATGATTATGAAAAACTAACTGAGAAAATTGCATTAAAAATCTGAACCTGCCCATAAAGCAGGTTTTTTTATACGCCAGTATTTTCTTGTAAAATTTAATTAACTGATAAACAACAATTTAACAATAAACTATAAAAATAGTTTGTTAACTATTTTTATAGTCGTAAATTCAAATAACCAAACTATATAAATAGTTATTATGATAAAAGAACTTACTAAAGCTGAAGAACAGATTATGCTAATTCTTTGGGATATGGAAGAAGCGTTGGTTAAAGATGTGATTGAAAAAATGAATGAACCTAAGCCTGCGTACAATACCGTTTCTACGGTGATTCGGGTTTTAGAGGGAAAAGGTTTTGTAGACCACAAAGCCATTGGCAATACCTATATCTACTTCCCTATCATTAAAGAAGCAGATTATAAGAAGTTTGCTCTCGATAAAGTGATGAACAATTATTTTGAGAACTCGTACGAAAATCTTGTTTCATTCCTGGTAAATGATGAAATCATGAGCAATAATGAATTGACAGAATTAATTCGGCTTGCAGAAAAACTTAAAAAAGATCAATCATGAATCTGATGTACTATCTACTCGAAGCCAACCTATATCTAATAATATTTTATGGGTTCTACAAAATATTTCTGCTTAAGGAAACCTTTTATACCTTAAACAGGTACTTTCTGATTATAAGCACTTTAACCGCTTTCACTATTCCTTTTTTCCAGTTTGGATTTTTGCAGACAAACGCTGTTGAAAGTCAAATCATAATGAATCAACAAACCAAATCCGGTACAGATGGTCTAATTTCAGCCCAAATTATCCTTATTGTCTATCTCCTTCCGGCATTGTTTTTTCTCTCCAAATTGGCCTGGGGGTTCAGACATTTATTTAGATTGCTCAAACAATCAGATAGTAAAACTGAAAACGGTATCGTGATTATAGAATTACAGGATACCAAATCGGCATTCTCATTTTTCAACCTACTGTTTATCGATCCTGATTTGCCTCAGAAAGGCACGATCATGAATCATGAAATGGCTCATATTAAGCAGAGGCACAGCATTGATGTGCTATTCTTTGAGATTATTGGATGCCTGAACTGGTTTAATCCTATAATTTATAAGCTTAAAAGTGACGTAAAACTACTACATGAATACCTGGCGGACCAAGAAACGATTGATAAAGGGATCAACAAATATGAATATGCAATGTTCCTGATCCAAAATTCTTATGGCGACCAATCTATCCAATTAACGAATCAGATATTTAATTCATCCATTTTAAAAAGAAGAATAAACATGTTAAATCAGAAAAAATCCGCAAAATGGGCCAGGCTCAAATTGCTGTTGGTATTGCCTGTTACGGGCGCTTTAATTTGCGCATCAACAATGGCTTTTACTAAAAATTACGGCGTGGTAGACCTTTATCCAAACAAGAATTCATTGTTAATAACAACTGTGCAGGATACCACAAAAAAGAGGGAGGTAAAACAAATTAAGATCGTACCTGCTCCGCCAGTACCTACTGGAAAAGGATCAAAACAAGTTCCGCCGCCACCTCCACTGCCGCCAGCCGTTTTTAAGATAAAGATCCCGAAATCACCTAATGCGCCAGCACTTCCGCCGCCACCTCCGGTCGAGCCAAAGGGAAAAGGAAAAGAGTCAAAAAATAGTATCACCATGCTTAAGGGCGCAAAAGTGATGGATAAGCCTGAAGAATTAACTGTTGTGATAGCAGAACCGGTACCATTAAAGGCAAAACAAAACCTGTTAAAAAAGAGGTAGTTTATGTAGACGTCCTTCCTAAAAGCTAGTACTTACTGCGGAACATAAACCACAAATTTAGTATCGAAGAATTCTTCGTCAAAATAAGCTGAAAGCGGGTACAATTCTGCTTTCAGTTTTGATTCTTTGATCTCCTCTTCCAAATCACCACCTTTCAAATATAAGATCCCATTTGGAATGGCATTTATGGCGTCTTTTTTGAATTTTCCTTGAATCCAGGGATAAAATTCCCCTAAACGGGTAACCGCTCTTGAGATTACAAAATTAAATTTACTTTTAATCTGTTCTGCCCTTAAATGATCAGCTTGCA
Organism: Bacteroidota bacterium; assembly: GCA_037032985.1. GTDB lineage: Bacteria > Bacteroidota > Bacteroidia > Sphingobacteriales > Sphingobacteriaceae > Pedobacter. The sequence continues at coordinate 41,253 of JAZBLB010000007.1, read as the reverse complement.
GATTTTCCAGGCCTAATGCTGAAGCCACTTCCTTTACTACCTTAATCTTCTTACCGATAGAATCTACCAGATGAAATTGCGTTTCTGGAAATAAAATAGCCAATGGAATACCTGGAAAACCGCCACCGGTTCCAACATCTAAAACAGATTCTCCTGCTTTGAAAGTACACACTTTGGCTATTCCAAGCGAATGTAGCACATGGCGTTCGTATAGCTCCTCAATATCTTTTCGGGATATCACATTGATCTGCGCATTCCAATAACTATACAGCTCGAACAATTGCGAAAATTGCGCAACCTGCTTCTCAGTCAGGTTTGGAAAATATTTTAAAATGATATCAGGTTTTACATCAGCCATATGGTAACTCTTAAAAATGATTGTAACTTATTTCCAATTTACTTTCTTCTTGCCAAACATGGCTAAGAATCCGTTCAATGTTAAAAACAGAAACAAAAGTATATCTAATATTGGGAACCACCAACGTAAGTCACCGTAGTTTAAACGTTTCAGCAGTTTTGGATAGATAAAACTTTTGATAATAATACTTAATAACAAAATTCCACCAGCTACGTATTGCGCTTCCCTGCTTAAAAACATGCTGGCGATAAAAAAGCCGTAAAAAAGAAATTGAAAGATGATCTGTAAACTTAAAATGAATTTATGCTTCGCCTTATACATTTTTCCGGCACCAAAATGACGCTTCTTTTGTTTAAGATACCCTACCCATGTACGATTTGGTTCACTCCAAACATGACTATCTGGATGGATGCGAATTGCTGTATTAGATCGGTTTGCATGTGCGTTTACAAACAGATCATCATCACCTGATGGAATATGCATATGCGCTGCAAATCCTTTATTTTTAAAGAAAAGTGCTTTTTTATAAGCCATATTACGGCCAACGCCCATGTATGGCATACCTTTCAAAGCAAATGAAAGGTAATTCACCGCGGTAAAAAACGTTTCGAACCTGATCAATGCATTTAATAATCCACGGCGTTTAATATATGGCGAATAGCCAAGTACGATTTCTGTATTTTCATCTTCAGGTTGCTGCATATCCATCAGCCATTGATCAGAGGCCGGAGTACTATCTGCATCTGTAAAAACCAGCCATTCGTGCTTAGCGGCCTTAATACCCATGGTTACTGCAAACTTTTTTCCCGCAATAAATTTATCATTATCTAATATCTTTACCACTTTCAAGTTGCTGTATTTTTTCTCCATCTGTTCCAGAAATTCCTCAGTACCGTCCCACGAGCGGTCATTTACCACAACTACTTCAAATTCAGGATAGTGTTGAGCCATTAAAGAAGGTAAATATTCCCTTAAGTTTACAATCTCATTCCGGGCACATACAATTACGCTTAACGGCTTTCTTCCAATAAACGGAAGTGCTTCTATGGTAGCGGTAGCTAACTTAAAATGAACAAATAAAACGTAATAAAGCTGGACTAAAAGGCAGAAAGCCAATATCGAGAGCAGGATAATTTCTGGTAAGGTTAATATCACAATGGTCAAATAAATAGGCGCAAATTTCGCATTTTAAATCTGCAATATGTCTGATGTTCAAAAAAACCTTGACATTATTATTTTTCAAACACGGTAAAAGATCTTAACCTAACCGTTTCATTGCTTTGCCACACTATTAAACTCCTGAACAGTATATATAGGTAGGTTAAATTTGTTACTTTTGTAACCTATATGAAATTTACTTTACAGGCCAACGATCCGCTCTCAAAAGCCAGAGCTGGAACCGTTACCACTGCCCATGGCGACATACAAACGCCTATTTTCATGCCAGTTGGCACAGCCGGAACAGTTAAGGCCGTGCATCAGCGGGAATTGAAAGATGATATTGATGCGAAGATTATTCTAGGTAACACTTACCATTTGTATCTGAGACCAGGATTAGAAATTCTGGAGACCGCCGGAGGCTTACATAAATTTATTGGCTGGGATCGTCCGATTTTGACTGATAGTGGTGGTTATCAGGTGTATTCTTTAAGCAAAGTTCGAAAAATTAAAGAGGAAGGTGTTACTTTCCATTCGCATATTGATGGTTCGAAACACCTTTTTACGCCGGAGTATGCCATGGATATTCAGCGCACGATTGGCGCGGATATTATTATGGCTTTCGACGAGTGTACGCCTTATCCTTGTGATTATACCTATGCTGCACAGTCGATCAAAATGACGCACCGTTGGTTGAAGCGCTGTTGTACGCATTTTGATAATACGGAGCCAAAATATGGTTTCGATCAAACACTATTCCCTATTGTTCAAGGTTCTGTATATAAAGATTTGAGAATAAAATCAGCAGAATTTATCGCCAGCATGAACCGTGAAGGCAATGCCATCGGCGGATTATCCGTTGGTGAACCCGCTGAAGAAATGTATGCCATGACCGAGGTGGTTTGCGACATCTTACCTTACGAGAAACCACGTTATTTAATGGGCGTAGGCACACCAATCAACATTCTGGAAAACATAGCACTTGGAGTGGACATGTTTGACTGCGTAATGCCAACAAGAAATGCCAGAAATGGAATGCTTTTCACCAGGAATGGAATCATCAATATCAGAAATAAAAAATGGGAAAATGATTTTTCTCCGCTGGATGCTGAAAGCGATTTGCATGCAGACCAGGTAACCAGTAAAGCTTATTTAAGGCATTTGGTGCATAGCAAAGAGATGCTTGGAGCGCAAATTGCTACATTACACAATCTGCACTTCTACCTATGGTTGGTTAAACAGGCAAGGGAAAAGATAATTTCGGGAGAATTTTACGACTGGAAAAATAAAATGGTGAAGGTTTTAGGCCAAAAATTATAAGAATGAGTCTGTTAAAAGGAAAGATTAAAATCATTGATCAGTATATTATTGGAAAATATCTGGGTACGTTTATTTACACCCTGGCCATTTTCGTGATCATAATAGTGGTATTTGATCTCTCTGAAAAAATGGATGACTTTATGAAAAGTGGTCTGAGCTTCTGGGGCATTCTCTCTAAATATTATGCAGGCTCGATTCCGTTCTACGTAAACATGCTCTCTCCGTTAATCAACTTTATTGCGGTGATTTTCTTCACTGCTAAGATGGCTGATCAAACAGAGATTGTTCCAATCTTAAGTGGCGGAGTGAGCTTCAACAGATTTCTCTTACCTTATTTCGTATCAGCAACAGTGATATTTGCAGCCAATCTTGGTTCAAATCTATACGTCCTGCCTTACACCAATACGCTAAAAAACAGTTTCGAAAACACCTACGTTAAGCGTAATGACCCTTCGACGAAAACGAATATCCATATGAAACTGGATGATAAAACTTACATTTATCTGGAAAGTTTTGATAATAAAACGAACTATGGATACCGCTTTTCGCTGGATAATTTTAAGGGCGACGAACTGGTACAAAAGATAGTTGCAGACAATATTAAGTGGGATTCTACGAAGCGAAAATGGCAACTCAGCAATTACTCTATTCGGAAGATAAACGGCTTAAAGGAGTCTATGATTTACGGTAACGGCAAACTGAAAGATACTGTTCTAGATATGCGCCCAGATGATTTTTCCGCCTATGCAAATGTCGTTCAAAACCTATCTACATCTGAACTTGCCGATAAGATCCGTAAGGAAAAAATAAGGGGAACCGGTATCATGAATGACCTGGAGTTTGAACAATATAAACGCTTTTTACACCCCCTTTCTGCCTACATCCTAACCCTGATTGGGGTAGCGTTATCCTCTCGCAAAGTTCGCGGTGGCGTAGGCGTTTCACTGGGTATTGGAATCTTCATTAGCTTCGCTTATATCGTCTTTAATCAATTCACTCAGATGTTTTCAACCAAGGGTGGATTACCGCCAGTAATCGCGGTAATTTCGCCTACAATCGCTTTTGGCCTGCTCGGCATTTATCTTCTCAAGAGAGCGCCAAAGTAACTATGGAAAGTACCAAAAAAAACTTACTGATCCTCCATTTCACTGTACTCATCTGGGGCTTTACCGGCGTATTAGGTAAAGTGATATCGATAGATGCAGTACCATTGGTTTGGTACCGGGTATTAATTGCAACGACGACTCTTTTCGCATGGTTTCTGCTCACTAAAAAGAATATTAGAATTTCAAAGAAACAGTTTTTTCAATTCTTTTTAACCGGGGGTATCGTTGCAATTCATTGGATTTTTTTCTTTCATGCCATTAAAGTTTCAACCGTTTCGGTGACTTTAGTATGCCTGTCTTCTTTCACTTTATTTACTGCAATTCTGGAACCGTTGATTAAAAAACAACCCATTCAAATAGGCGATATTCTGGTTGGATTGATTATCATTCTCGGCATTTACATGATCTTTAAATTCGAAGGCCGATACACCCTTGGCATTATTTTCGGACTTCTGGCAGCTGTTGCGTCTAGTCTTTTTTCTACGATAAACTCTACACTTGTGCAAAAAAGTGAACCGTCTATTATTGGTTTTTATGAACTGGTTGGTGGACTTTTCTGGATCACTTTATACCGTCTATATGACGGCTCATTAATCAACTCTTCTTTCAATCTGAGTTCTAATGACTGGATTTATATCAGCATTTTAGGCACCCTTTGCACTTCAGTAGCCTACGTTGCTGGCGTATCTGTGATGAGAACTTTATCTGCATTCCGGGTAGCTTTGATCACAAATCTAGAGCCCGTTTACGGAATCTTATTAGCCTTTATTTTCTTCAAAGATAAGGAACAAATGACCGTTGGATTTTACATCGGAGCAGCCATTATTTTAAGCACCATCTTCTTTTATCCTATCTATAAAAAAAGAAGAAACAAGCTTTAAAAACACGCCTCTTTTCACTTCTTCAATTAGCAATATTTATTTACTTAAATTACGACTAAAAGAAATCTTTCAAGGCATGGAACTTAGGTAAAACATCAGTCATATTAGGCGACTACAACTCGCATTTTTTTTTGCGTGCAAACAACTAAGAAAAGCACAGTAAATAAACCTGAATTTCTAGCACTTTAATACACGTAAAAAACTGTCTTTTTTTAACCAATTAATCATCTAAATACAAGAAGCTGAAGGATAATACAACCCCTAATTTCCC
>JAZBLB010000007.1:0-36059 GCA_037032985.1 Bacteroidota bacterium | reverse complement strand
TTGTGCCGTTTTCGATCATCTTCAGATTAAAATTTATACAAATTTTGTGAGACAAACCTTGAACCTGTCTAAAATCAGAAGCTAAAAACACCTTAAATAGAGGGGTAGATACCGAGAAGAACATGGTCCTTTTGCTGATTGTCGGCCTGTTTAAATTAGCCCTCTGCTTGTTGAAAATTTAAAATATTCTACCGTCAACCACTGATGAGCAGAATATACACACCGTATAACATGCCATAAAGACAGCTAACAAAATACTATCATAACAGCTATAAAACGTAATGGTAAGATAAGGTTAGGATTTAGAACATTGGCAAATTCAGCCTCCTTCAAAAAGCTGGAAGAATCTCCAATAGTTTCAAAAAAGAAATCGATTCGAAGTTAGGTGGTAAAAGCGTCAACTCTTTTCTAACCAGGTGAGGATTCTTAGCCTTGTAAACTAAAAATTTACCAAGGCATCTTTGTGCAAAAGATTTGCTTTCCTCTACTAATCTCTCAACAAATTCCAATCGATCTCCGAAAATAAATGCTTAAAATCAATTAATAAGTGTAATTTAAAGCACTGATTTTGATCGGTAACAAAATATTTTTTCAAGTACTAAAGAATGGAGATTTACTCATCGTTTTTTACATAAGAATCTTAATCACGAACATAATATAATAAACATAACCAATTGATAATGAATATTTAAAAATATTTCATATAAACAATAATAAGAGGATTACATTTCCAAACAAACCTAATAAAACTAATAATTTTAGCAAAGTAAATTAATGTGGTTAAATAAACAAAACATAAATCTAATTATCAGATACTTAACGTCAATATCATTAAGTATCGTTTCATATCCTGTTTTTGGTCAGATCTTCAGCACAGCACAGAACCCACTTAGTGTACATTGGAAGTATATTGAATCTGGCGGTTTCAAAATCATCTATCCAAAGGAGTTGGAAAATGACGCGCAACGAATGGCCAGAACGCTCCCATTCATCTATCCAAAAGTTGGATTAGGTTTACGGCAACAAAAGACCGCTATTCCACTCCTACTTCAAAATCAGGGAACCGTTGCAAATGGCTTTGTCCAGCTCGGTCCAAAGAAGTCTGAGTTCTACAGTACGCCCCCACAGTATTTTGATAGTCAGGATTGGTTAAATAATCTAGCGGTTCATGAGCTTAGACACATTGCCCAGTTTGACAAATTGACAGGAACAAAGGCTCATCCCTTCCCTGAATTAGTTTACTTTGCATATTTCGGTGCCGGCATTCCGATATGGTTTTTCGAGGGTGATGCGGTAGTGAACGAGACTGCACTGACGGAGTCTGGCCGAGGTCGCCAGCCCAATTGGATCATGCCTTACAGGACATCACTTTTAGAAGGCAGAAAATTATCATACAGCAAAGCTTATTTCGGCTCGAGCAAAGACGTTACCCCAGGCTACTATCAAACCGGATATTTAATGGTCGCAGATATGAGAGAAAAGTTCGGGCGATTTATATCAGACAGTTTACTCGGCGACATCAGAAAACGCCCATTCAGAATTTACCCTTTCTCAAAAAGTTTAAAAAAATATACTCGAAAAAACACCAGAGAATATTTCATAGAGACACAGAATAATGTCGCCGAAAAATGGAAAAATCAGCAGGAAATTTTAGCCATTAAAAACTACAAATCGGTTAATCAAAAAACGAACCTTTCGACCAATTATTTTCTACCAGTGCAATGGAACAAAAATCAGATTTTAGCACTCAAAGAAAGCAAGCAGGAAGCCAGGCATTTTGTACTTATAAACGATGACCAATCTGAGCAAAAATTATTTGGAATTGGCTACCAGGAACAACCTTGGTTCAGCTTAAAAAATAACCTGCTCGTATGGGACGAAATCCGATATGATCCGCGCTACAAACAAAGAAGCTACAGTGTGATTTGTTCCTACAATTTAGAGACTAAAAAATTCAAAAAATTAAGTAGCCAAAGCAGACTCTTCTCCCCCACCCTATCAAACGACAGCAAGAAGATCGTCGCGGTAAAGGTTGAACTCAATAACCAATTTAATCTGGTTGAAATTGATGCGAATACCGGAAAGATTTTAAAGACGTTTCCAAACTTAGAAAATGAAATTTTACAAACCCCAGGTTTTGATAAAACAGGAAACAGAATAGTTTACATTAGCGTAACCGAAAAAGGAAAAAGCTTATGCTTAATGGAAGACAATAAGAAAACTGTCCTCATTTCTGATAGCCGGCAACAATTGAGCAGGCCGGTTTTTATTGGCGATAAAATTGCGTTTAATGCACACTTCAATGGCATCGATAATATTTACGAAATTGATGTCGACTCGAAAAAAACAGCTGCACTAACTGCATCCAAATATGGCGCTTTCAATCCGTCAGAAACATCTGACGGAAATATCATTTTCAATGATTACAAAATTAATGGATATGAAATAGCGGAAACCCAGATTGAACCAAAATCTATTGAGGAAAACAGCTTTGTGGATTTCTCCGCATCAGCGGAAAAACAAGAAAATATTGGAAACGTTTTTACAAATATTCCGGATAGTAACTTTAAATCTAAACATTATCGTCAGGGTCTAAATCTTTTTAGTGTACACAGTTTGATCCCTGTAATTGACAACGAGTATGTTTTCGGTTTGGAGCTCCAGTCTAACAATTTACTGAACACGATGGACTTTTATACAGGAGCAAAATACCACAGGGATTTGAAACGTTTTGAATACACTGCAGACATTCGTTATAAGGCACTATATCCCGTTTTTAGCCTAACTTATCGGAACAGACCGAAGCGAACGTTCTACCGTGCTAAAAACCTCATTCAGCAGGGAGATTGGCGGGAGAACTATATCAAGTTGAATGCGTCACTTCCATTGTCATTCAATGCCAGAAATCAGAATTATTCTTTCACGCTTAATACAGCAACGAGTTATACGCAACGGTACTCACCCGAAAATATGCCTTCGAATTTTATTAAAACTTTAAAATTTCCGATGGAGTATAATCTGACGTTCAACCACAGTGTGAGAACAACTGAAAGAGATATTGCGCCAAGGTGGGCTCAGATTTTGCGGGCTACTTATCATCACCAACCTTTCGATAAAAATCTTAGTGGCGAAATTATGGCACTGGAAAGTTTTTTCTATTTTCCAGGCCTTGCCAAAAATCATTCTTTTCTGGCAAGTTTTAACTACCAAAAGGCAAATGGCGTAAATCAGTATGCTACAGAAATCGCTACAGTTTATGGCTACAATAATATCCTCGCAAAAAGCAAATTGCAAAATAGTCTGCTGTTTAATTATCGTTTTCCTTTTGCATTTCCCGATTGGGAACTAGGACCGCTGGCTTACTTCAAAAATTTTCGGGCTGGATTATTTTCTCATTATGAAAACATCGGAAAAGACACCAACATCGCTGAACCTAAAACTTATGGAATAGAATTGAACACCAGTGTAAACATTTTACGGTATCAACCTGTTGTTGATCTTGGTGCAAGATTGGTTTTCGTAAACAAGATATACAATCAAAATCCGATATTAGAGTTTTCTTTCAATTACAGCTTTTAAACTAAAACCTTGAAAAGGACAAATAAAAAATAACATGAGCGCTAAAACCATCTTCATCATCATCCTTACCGTATTGCTAACAATCTTCTTAACAGTTAACACCGATCCTGTTGATTTTGATTTTCTGGTCGCAACCGTTCCCGTGTCTAAACTTTTGGTCATCGGCATTTGTGTAATTTTCGGTTTCATCATCGGCTACATTGTTGGTCGGCCGAAAAGAACTTTGAGCAGTTATGATAATGAAATCGAACGAAATCAGCCTATTGTGAATAAAAAAGAATTAAGCGACGAAGACAGGGATTACATTAGCTAGGATTTTAAGGATTGCAGGATTATAAGATTTGAAATGCTTATACTAGCCGCAATAGAATTTTTTGTCAATTGACGAACATTGCTCGGCGACTCTAGAATTTCAATATTCTTTGGATCATGCTTTCAAGAAAAGACTTATCATAGGCTTTAGCTATCGAAATTTCTCCTCAAAACCTTTCTTATAAGGAAGAGACGCCAATGAGTATCTAATCATTAAACAAAAACTGGTATAGAAGAGTAGGATTTTTCGTTAAAAATACCATCAACTTGAGTTAAAAGCAGCAAGCAAGCTGACGGATGCGCAGCTGGCTCAAGAAATATGATAAAGGCATTTGACGAGAAAGGTTCTAAATCAAATCACCATAAACGATCCTAACTCAGAGCAGTCATGATTTCGCCGTAAAGCAATCCACTGCCACCGCCATAGTGCTGAACAATTTTGACATTTGGTTTAATCGCTTCCAATTTAAATCTAAGGGCTTGTTCACATTCCTTGGTAATGCCATTGCCCAGCAACACCAAATCAACGGCCTGTTCTTTAAATACAGCAACAGCTTCATCATCTGCACAAACACAGATTCCTTTCCATTCTGGCCTGGCATTTAATAAACGATTCATCACTACGGTAATTTCCGGATCCCGGCCAATATAAAGTATTTGAGTTGGCATATTTTCTTTTTTACGTTAGGAGTTAAATGTTAAAGTTGCAAGCTTAGCCTATCGACTTGTACCCTGCAACTTTTAACAGACAACTTAAATTATAATTCCATCGGAACATCCATTAACAATACTTCTGCATCAGCAGAGAGTGCTTTGAAATTGATACTATCTGTATCCCAAACGCCAATCCCGTCTCTGCGACTTAAGCTTTGTCCGTTGATGTTTACCTCACCATTAATAACGAAAGCATAAACTCCATTGCCTTCTTTTTTTATTTGATACTCCGTTTCAAAATCCACATCAAATTTACCCAATGAGAACCAGGCATCCTGATGGATCCAAACATTATCATCTTCGCTATTTGGCGATAAAATTTGCTGAAAGTTGTTATGACGGGCAGCTACATCTAAAGCCCTTTGGTCATATCTTGGTGTTACATTCTTTTGATTTGGAAATAACCAGATCTGCAACAAATTTAACTGAACATCTGGTAGCGCATTAAACTCACTATGACTTACACCTGTACCGGCACTCATTACCTGAATTTCGCCAGCTTTAATTTCAGCAGTATTACCCATGCTGTCTTGATGTGCAATTGCACCAGCTAAGGGAATGGTAATGATTTCCATATTATCGTGTGGATGCGCTCCAAAACCCATTCCTCCATCAATCAAGTCGTCATTTAAAACCCTTAAAGCCCCAAAGTGCAATCGTTCAGGATTATAATAGTTTGCAAAACTGAATGAGTGGTGAGCATCTAACCAGCCGTGGTTGGCGTGGCCTCTGGTGTTTTCTTTGTGCAAAATAAACTGTGACATAAATTTCCTTTCTTGTTTATGATACAAATGTACTGCGGCCGTATTGGCTGTGCATTGATGTAAGATAAGAAGTGGAAAGGGAGTGTGAAAAATGGTGACCAGTAATCGTATCAAGTTTTTGTCTGTCGTTGCCCGTCTATAGTTGATCGTCTTTGCCTGGCTGGATGCAGAGGCTAAGCTTAAGCTTTTTTGAGTTGATTAAGTTTTTTAACTGCTCACTTGCTCCATACTCGGTTTTCTAATCGAACATAAAAAAAGGCGAGATCAGTAAACCATATTTACCAATCTCGCCTATCATCGCCTTTCTTGAGTTTAAGTAATTATGCTAACGCCTGCTCAATATCAGCTAAAATATCATTAATATGCTCTAAGCCGATAGATAGACGGATAGAGCCCTGTTCTATACCCACCACGTTTCTTTCTTCTTCAGTAAGCTTATTGTGCGTGCTCGTAGCCGGATGTGTGGCAATAGACCGCGTATCTGCTAAATTCGCAGAAATAGAAAATAACTTCAGGCTATCCATAAAGTTCCGGGCGGCATCAATCCCACCCTCTACCACGATGGTTACAATGCCACCCCCTTGGGTCATTTGCTTTTTAGCAATTTCATATTGAGGGTGCGACGGTAAGAATGGATATTTAACCAGTTTGATCTTCGGGTGTTTCTCCAGGTATTCCGCAACTTTCAATGCGCTTTCGCAATGGCGATCCATACGAACAGCTAAAGTTTCTAGACTTTTAGATAAAATCCAGGCATTAAACGGCGACAAAGCCGGACCGCTATGCCGGGCGAAGCCAATAATATCTGCGATTAAATCTTTATAGCCTAAAATTATGCCACCTAAAACCCGTCCCTGGCCATCAATATATTTGGTAGCCGAATGAATAGAAATATGAGCACCCAATTTGATAGGTTGCTGCAAATAAGCCGTGGCAAAGCAATTATCAACCACCAAAAGTTGATTATGTTTTTTTGCCAGCTGACCAAGAAACTCCAGGTCAATGATATCTATTCCAGGATTTGATGGCGTTTCTACGAAAATCATTTTGGTATTCGGCTTAATCAAAGCCTCCCAATCTTGAGGTTTGTCCAAATCCGCATAATCAAATGTTACTCCCCATTTAGAAAACACATTGGTTAGCAACTGGTGAGTAGAACCAAAAACAGAGCGGCTGGAAACAATATGATCTCCTGCTTTCAAAAATGCACCGAAAGTGGTGAATATTGCAGCCATACCGGTTGCCGTTGCGAAACCATCTTCTGCACCTTCTAAAAGACACATTTTTTCGATAAACTCTGAAGTATTAGGATTTGAATAACGGCTATAAACATTTCCTTCTTTTTCATTGGCAAACAGTGCACGCATTTCCTCGGCATCATCAAATTTATAACTCGAGGTAAGGTAAATGGGTGCAGAGTGTTCTTTATGCAGACTACGTTCGGTTTGCGTGCGAATGGCTATGGTTTCAAAGTGCTCGGATTTCATTTTGTTGTTTGTATCAAGTATTTGGGATTAAGAGTTTAAAGTAAGTATCAAATTTAGTATCTAGTATCAATATTTTTTATGGAGTAAAAATTGACATCATTTTCGCCTCTCAGACTTGATAACAGATACTTACTACTCCTTAATTTAGCTATTTATTTATTTCGTATGTAAAGTTAATTTTTGCAGAGCGACCTAAAATATTGGAAACTGAGCAGTATTTATCGAATGTAAGCGCCAATGCTCGTTCTACTTTTCCAATATTTAAATTACCGGTAAGTGAGAAGTGAATTTCGATCTCATCGAAAATTGGCGGCATCTCTTCCTCCTTCCGGGTAGCGTTGATGGCAATCCGGATATCATCTAAAGGCTCTTTTTGCTTGGTTAACACATTCACCATATCAATTCCACTACAGCCACCAAGCCCAACCAATAGCATTTCCATTGGTCTAAAACCCTTACCCTCGCCGCCAATGGCAGCCTTTGCATCTAATTCTACAGTAAATCCGTTCTCGTTTTCTGCTTCGAAATTGAATTTCCCGCTTTTGCGGATGAGATTTATATTCATATTATCAGTATCAAGTAGTGAGTATTAGGTATCAAGACTAATTTTACTTTCGTCTTTCTGCTTTTACCATTCAGCTTTTAAATATTATAATAAACTAAGTTGTTTTTTTCCAGTTCGGGCAGTTTAACAGGTTTGTTAAAAATTGCAAAAACAGACGAGCCGCTACCACTCATTAAAGCGAATGTTGCGCCTGCATCGTATAAACTGGTTTTTATTTGATGAATTTGGGGAAACTTTACAAATACCGATTGCTCGAAATCGTTGATAACCTTATCTTTCCATGTTGTTGGAGACAAATGTATAATTTCTTTTAAAGATTGCAAAGGTTTTTGAGGTTTTACCAAAGCATATGCATCTGCTGTGCTAACGTGTATAGGCGGTTTCACCAAAATTTTGAACCAGCCGGATAAATCAACTTCACATTGCTCAAATTCATCGCCTTTATTAAAAGCATAAACCGATTTATTTTCAATAAAAAAAGCACAGTCGGCACCCAATTTTCGGGCATAGCCTTCCATTTGCGCAATGGAAAGGTTCAATTTAATCTTTTCATTAATAAGCTTAATAACGAATGCACAGTCTGCAGATCCGCCTCCTAAACCAGCACCTACCGGAATATTTTTCAAAAGATTAATCTGCTGTGCAGGAATATCATAATCATTCTTAATTAGTTGATAGGCCTTGAAACAGAGGTTATCATTTGTGTTTCCTGGAATATCTATGCCATGAATAATGCACGAAGTTTCGGGTGCATCCACAATCTCCACTGCATCTTTAATATTGATGGGATAGAAAACCGTTTCCAGATTATGATATCCATCAGCCCGCTTTTCTGTGATGTTTAAACCTAAGTTTATTTTTGCATTTGGAAAGGATATCATTTCTAGTGTGGAGTCTTGAGTCGTAAGTCATGAGTATGAATTGCAAAAAGCGGCAACCACCTCACTGCAAACATACATTCTTACGGTGTGAGAAAAAAGTAATCAAGTTATCAAAATGTTAAAATGGCATATTGTCTATAATTAAAACCCTTTACTTTTGATAAATTTTAGATATTTGCAGGCAATTGATTATTTAAAATTTGAAAGCCTGCTTAACGGGTCCGGGATATGAAACAATATTTAGATTTAATGCAGCATGTGCTGGATACGGGTGCTCAAAAGCATGACCGTACGGGAACAGGGACAGTGAGTGTTTTTGGGTATCAGATGCGTTTCAATCTGCAGGAAGGTTTTCCTATGGTAACAACCAAGAAACTACACCTGAAATCTATCATTCACGAATTGATCTGGTTTTTAACAGGCGATACCAATATTAAATATTTAAAAGCTAATGGCGTACGCATCTGGGATGAATGGGCTGATGAAGATGGAAATCTAGGGCCAGTTTACGGTTCTCAATGGAGAAGCTGGCCGACACCAGATGGTAAACACATCGATCAGATTACCAATATCATTAACACGATTAAAAACAACCCCGATTCAAGGAGAATTATTGTTTCTGCCTGGAATGTCGCGGAGATCGAAAATATGGCTTTGCCTCCTTGCCACGCTTTCTTTCAGTTTTACGTAGCCGATGGAAAATTAAGTTGCCAGCTTTATCAACGAAGTGCGGATATTTTTTTAGGTGTGCCTTTTAACATTGCTTCTTACGCCTTATTAACCATGATGGTGGCACAGGTTTGTGGCCTGGAAGCAGGCGATTTCGTTCATACATTGGGCGATGCACATCTTTATAATAACCATATTGACCAAGCAAACCTCCAACTCAGCAGGGAACCAAAGCCACTTCCAACCATGAAAATTAATCCTGAAGTAAAGAGCATATTTGATTTCAAGTTTGATGACTTCACACTAGTGAACTACGAAGCACATCCACATATTAAAGGGATTGTGGCGGTATAGATTTCTGTCCCAAAAGGAAAAGTACAATCAAAACACCAATAGCGTCATCACTAAGAATAGATTAAGCATTATCGCATGAGCAATGACAACTCAAATTCCCTTTCGGGGCCAAAGAGATTAAGTATAGCAGTAGCCGTTGGAGAAAACTTCGCTATAGGAAAAGATAACAAACTATTATGGCACATGCCAGCAGATTTAAAGTTTTTCAAACAAACCACCTCTGGACACACTGTGGTAATGGGGCGTAAAACTTTCGATTCAGTAGGCAAACCTTTGCCAAACCGCAGAAACATTGTCATCACTAGGGATAAAGACCTGAAAATAGAAGGCGCAGAAGTGGTGAATAGCTTAGACGATGCTTTAAGTATTACTCAAAACGAAGAAAAACCAGTATTCATTATAGGTGGCGCCGAAATCTATCGTCAGGCTTTACCTAAAACAGAAACACTTTATTTAACAATTATTCACCATAACTTCGAAGCGGATACTTTCTTCCCTGAGTTTGACAGAAACGAATGGAATGTTATAAGCACAGAACCTAATCAGGCTGACGAAAAGAATAAGTACGATTATACTTTTGAGGTTTTAAAGCGGAAGTAATTCCGATATTTTATACGCTTAGCCGAGAATAGAAATACCATTCGTGCCACCTAAACCCGATATACGCGAAAAGCTCCCGATCCTTCTTCGGGACTTGCAGCATTAGCGGGACCAAAGCCATTATAAAGCCACTACAGATGCCTTTCAAATAAAGTTTCTCTAATAAATTGGGCAGGAAATTGGATAAAACGTAACGATTGCAACGGTATTGTTCTCTGTTAAGAATTAATGTTAATAAATTATCAGTTAAGGGGTTCTATAATTTAAAAATTTAATTAGATTTGCCGACTTGTTAAAAAACAGCGAAAGACAAATTATTTTAAACAAACAATGCAAGGAAAAGGTTTTATTAAGTTTATAGCGATAGTTTTAGCTATCGTTTGTGCGTATGCGCTCTCATTTACATTGGTAGCATCCAATGTAGAAAAAGCCGCCAAAGACTATGCGAAGGGTGATCTGGCTAAAGAAAAAGCTTATTTAGATTCTATGAGTACCGAAAAAGTTTATCCAGTTGTTGGATTTACTTACGGGGAAGTGAAAGCTAAAGAGATTAATTTAGGTTTAGACTTAAAAGGTGGTATGAACGTAACGATGGAGATATCGTTAGCGGAGTTGGTTAAATCTTTAGCGGGCAACCCTACTGATGCTAATTTTAACAAAGCGGTTCAAAATGCACAAATCCAATTAAATGCCGGTGGTAAGGATTACATCAAAATTTTTGTTGATGAGTTTGAAAAATTAAGTCCTGGAGTTAAACTAGCGGATTATTTCTCTAATCAAGATAATGCATCTCAGTTAAAACCTAGCGCAAGCAATGGCGAAGTAGAATCTTTCTTAGAAAAAGAAGCTACCAGCGCGATTGATCGTTCATTTACTGTTTTGCGTTCGCGTATTGATGGTTTCGGAGTAGTAAGTCCGAACATGCAAAAACAAGAAGGTAGTAACCGTATCTTAATCGAAATGCCAGGTGTACAGGATAAAGAGCGTATTGCAAAACTTCTACAAGGTTCTGCCGAACTACAGTTCTGGCAGGTTTATCAGGTTCAGGAAGTTGTTCCTTTGCTTGAAAACATAAACAAAACCTTAGCTGCTACTTTAAAAGCTGAAACTCCTGCTGCTGCCGCTAAAGACACTGCTTCAGCACCTGCTGGTGGTAAGTTAGCTGGTTTAGAAAAAGCTGCAACAAAAGATTCTACTGCTAAAGGTGGTAAACTTGCTGGTTTAGGTAAAAAAGATTCTACTGCTGTAAAAGCTGAATTGGCAAAATCTAATCCATTATACGCTGTACTTAGCCTTCCGGTTTATCAGGGAGAAAACGGACAACAACAATTAATGCCAGGCGCTGTAGTGGGTATGTCTTTGCAAAAAGATACCGCTAAAGTGAATTCATATTTAAGATTACCTGAGGTTGCTTCCGCAATTCCATCTACGATGAAATTTATGTGGAGCGTTAAACCGAGAGAAGGTTCTAAAGTTTTCGAACTTTATGCTATTAAAGCAGTAAGTGCAGATGGTAAGCCTGATTTAGGTGGCGATGCCATTAGTGATTCGAAAGATGACTTTGATCAGAAAGGTAAACCAGAGGTAACCATGTACATGACCAGCGAAGGCGCTGCGAAATGGAAAAAAATTACTGCTGAAGCTGCCGCTGATGCAAACAACAAAAAATCTATCGCTATTGTATTAGATAACCAGGTTTACTCTGCACCAACTGTACAGAATGAAATTGCTGGTGGTGTATCTTCAATTACAGGTAACTTCACACAAGCTGATACTAAAGATTTATCAAACATTTTAAAAGCAGGTAAATTACCAGCTCCGGCACGTATTGCTGGTAGTTATGTGGTTGGTCCTACCTTAGGTGCACAAGCTATTCACGATGGTTTAATCTCTTTCGTGATCGCATTTATTGTGATCTTGATCTTCATGGCTTTATATTATCACCGTGCAGGTTGGGTAGCTAACTTCGCGTTGTTAATCAACTTATTCTTCGTTATTGGTATCCTGGTATCATTAGGTGCAGTGTTAACATTACCTGGTATTGCCGGTATCGTACTAACGATAGGTTTATCAGTAGATGCAAACATTCTAATCTTCGAACGTGTACGGGAAGAGCTTGCTCATGGCAAAACCATGAGTGCTGCGATTAAAGAAGGTTTCCAACATGCAATGCCTTCAATCATTGACTCAAACGTTACCTTATTTATATTAGGTGCTATCCTTTACATATTTGGTAGCGGACCAGTTCAAGGTTTTGCAACTACCTTATGTATTGGTATTCTTTCTTCATTATTTGCCGCTGTTGCCATTTCGAGAGTTATTTTTGATTCGTTATTGACACGTAAAATTGAGATTAATTTTGATAATGCCTTAACACGTAATGCATTCAAGAATCTAGCATTCAACTTCGTTGGTCGCCGTAAAATTTATTACGTAATTTCAACCATCGTCATTATTGCTGGTATTGGAATGTACTTTAAAAATGGTGGTTTAAATTTAGGTGTAGACTTTAAAGGAGGTAGAACTTACCTGGTACACTTCGATAAAGCGGTGAACACAGAAGATTTAAAATCTAAGTTAACACCTGTTTTCGGTAACGAAACTCCAGAAGTTAAAACTGCAGGAGAAGATAGTCAGGTTAAAATAACCACCACTTTCCACATCGAAGATCAGAACATTGCTACTGATAAACTTGTAGAAGATGCTTTAAACAAGGGGTTAACAGGAACTAAATACGAGATTGTAAGCTCGCAAAAAGTAACACCAATTATCGCCAGCGATATTGTAAATGGTGCTTTTTATGCGGTGTTAATTTCATGTTTATTCATGTTTATCTATATTGTAGTACGATTTAAAAAATGGCAATATGGTTTAGGTGCAGTTATCGCCTTATTCCATGATGTTTTAATGGTACTATCTTTCTATACGATTTTAGACGGCGTAATGCCATTCTCATTAGAAATTGGGCAAGACTTTATTGCGGCAATATTAACGGTAATGGGTTACACCATGACAGAGACTGTTGTTGTATTCGACCGTATTCGTGAGAAATTGAAAGAATCTGGTAAAGAAGATTTACATGGTGAAGACCGCAACCAATTGATCAACTTCGCATTGAACAGTACTTTGAGTCGGACAATTCTGACCTCATTAACCGTATTCTTTGTTTTATTGGTAATCTTTATTTTCGGCGGTGATAGCATCCGCGGATTTATTTTCGCCTTGTTGATTGGCCGTATCATCGGTACGTATTCATCATTGTGTATCTCTACTCCTATCGTAATTGATTTAGGTAGTTCTGCAGAGAAAAAATAAGATTAAACTTTTTAAAATATATTAGGCGCCTCGATTAAGATCGAGGCGTTTTTTTTTGCCCTTTGGCGCCGACATTATTTTTACAAGAACCAAAAAAATCGCCGAAATTCGATTAGACTCAAATTGCAATATCAACGTAAGTTTGAGTACCAAAACGGCCCATTCTAAACCTTTTAACCATCTTTTTGTTAGATTAGTATACGAATAAATTGATCGAGAATGGATTTACAACTTCCTAAAAGTGAACACCCTAGAATAGTAATTATTGGTGGCGGATTTGGTGGGATTGAGCTTGCAAAGCGCCTTAAAAATAAGCCCTTTCAGGTGGTGATGCTAGATAAACATAACTATCATACTTTTCAACCACTTCTATATCAGGTAGCCACAGGTGGATTAGAAGCTGAATCTATTGCCTTTCCACTTCGTAAAATTTTTAAAGGTCAAAAAAACCTAACTTTTAGAGTAACGAAGGTTAAGCAAATTCTTGCCGAAACTAACTGTTTGAAAACCGATATTGGCGACATACATTATGACTATCTGGTTCTTGCTACTGGTTCTACCAGCAATTTCTTTGGCAACAAGGAGATAGAACAAAACTCGATGCCAATGAAATCGATCCCTGAAGCATTAGATCTGAGGAGTTTAATTCTTCAGAATTTTGAGAAGTCGCTCATTGAGACTGATGTGATCAAAAAACACGCTTTGCTAAACTTTGTAGTTGTTGGCGGTGGCCCAACCGGTGTGGAAACATCCGGAGCCATTGCAGAACTTAAAAAACATGTCATTCCAAACGATTATCCAGAAATGGATTTGAATAAAATAAATATTTACCTCGTAGAAAATTCTCCTGAGTTATTAGGGCCGATGTCACCACAGGCGCAAGTAAAATCGAAAGAATTTTTGATCAAAATGGGTGTTCAGGTGATGAACGAAACCAGGGTTTTAGGCTATGATGGATTGACTTTAACGCTTCAGGATAAAGATCCTATTATGGCTTCTACCGTAATCTGGAGTGCTGGAGTTAAAGGCGAATTGGTAGCAGGCCTGGAACGGGCAGAAGTTGTTCGTGGTGGACGACTTAAAACTGACCGGCAAAACCTAGTTGTGGGTTATGAAAATGTTTATGCTATCGGAGACGTTGCCTCTATCATTGATAAGGAGACGCCAAATGGCCATCCTGGAGTTGCGCCTGTTGCTATTCAACAAGGACATCATTTAGCAAAAAACCTTGTAAATATCATTAAAAAGAAGCCAGTGGAACCATTTAAATATTTTGATAAAGGTTCTATGGCTACTGTAGGTAGAAATAAAGCAGTAGTGGATATCGGCAAAATAAGGTTTCAGGGTGTATTTGCCTGGTTCACCTGGATGTTCGTCCACCTGATGAGCCTTGTTGGTTTCAGGAATAAGATTATTGTGTTTGTGAACTGGCTTTGGAGCTACTTCAGTTACGACCGTGGCACAAGATTAATCATCAGGACATTTGCGAAAGACAGAAGTGTTGATTACCGGAAGGAAGTGGAAAGTGTGAAGGAGGTAAATTAGGGATTTCGTTTTTCGTTGATCGTTTTTAGTTGACCGTCTTTCGTTGATCATTTTTAGTTCCGCATCGTCTCTAGTCTTTAATCAACTTACCGATTGTAAATTATTTTACTTCTTTTCTTTGCGGAAAACTTTGCGCACTTTGCGCTTCAATCCTATTGAAAATCCATGAGCGAGAAACAATTTAAATTAGTGGAGTGCCCCAGGGATGCAATGCAGGGGCTACATCAGTTCGTACCTACAACATTAAAATCAGAATACATGAATTTACTGTTGCAAGTTGGGTTTGATACCCTTGATTTTGGCAGTTTTGTGTCTCCTAAAGCAATTCCACAGCTAGCTGACACTGCAGAGGTTTTAGCTAATTTAGATTTGAATGGAACAAAGACTAAGTTATTGGCGATTGTTGCTAATTTAAAAGGCGTAGAGGCAGCTATTAAATTCCAGGAGATCTCTTATCTCGGTTTCCCGTTTTCTATTTCAGAAACCTTTCAACAGCGGAATACCAACTCAAGTATAGCGCAATCATTAACAACTGTAGAGGAGATGCTTTCGCGCTGCGCTGATAAAAATAAGCAAGCTGTAGTCTATTTATCTATGGGATTTGGAAATCCTTACGGTGATGAATGGAATTACGAAATTGTAGAAAAATGGGCAGATATTTTAGTAAGCAAAGGCGTTGAAATAATCTCTCTTGCTGATACAACAGGAATTTCGACACCTGAAAAGATCGAAGAAATTCTACCAAAGCTGATATCCAGGTACCAGCATACCGAAATTGGAATTCACTTGCACTCTACTCCCGCTGAGCGTTTTGAGAAGATTGAAGCGGGGTATCATGCTGGCGTAAAACGCATTGATAGTGCTTTAAAAGGTTTTGGTGGTTGCCCGATGGCTGCTGATGATTTAACCGGAAACATCGCTACCGAAGAAGTCATTAGCTTCCTAAATTCAAAAGGCGAAGACCTCAATCTGAATATTGAGAAATGGCAGGATGCGATGGCTTTATCAGCGAAGATATTTGGATAGTATTGCCACGAAAGCTCAGATACAAGGAAAAGAATCAAATCCTTGGTTTAAGTGCTTACGTGGCTGGCAATAGCTAAACCTTCTTCACCATTTTGAAGTGCTGAATGCCCGCCTCTTCAAACTGATCGCCTTCAGCTATAAAACCAAATTTGGCGTATAAACTCATTGCATCTAATTGAGCGTTTAAGTAAATATAATTTGCACTTTCAGGCAGATCAGAAAGTGCCTCCGCAATTAAGGCCCTACCAACTCCCTGCCCTCTAAAGTCTTTTAATACCGCAAAGCGCTCTAACTTGTAACCCAAGTCGGTCTTTCTCCACCGGCAGGCTCCACAAGGTTGCCCATTCTGTGAAGCTAAAAAATGAATGGACTCATCCTCGTGCTCCCACTCTAGTTCCGGCGGGCAATTCTGTTCATCAACAAAAACAATTTTACGTATTGCAAATACTTTGTCTAACTCTTCCGGGTGGATAACTTTTTGAACCTGTAAGCTCATGATCTAGGGTGTTTAAAATGTTTATTCGTTTCTAACTTCGTTTCATTCAATTCCTTCGCAACATCGATGGAATGTGAGCAGTGAATATCGGCCTCTTTTTTTGCAAGTTTGGCAATCGTAACATAAAATTTATGCAACTGATCCAGCTCCTGCTCACTTAAATCTTCAATATCAACCATCCGGTTACTTGCACCTTGCTGAGCCGCAATGAGTTCGTTCAATTTCAACTGAATTGCCTTGCCATCTTTATTTTGGGCCTTTTGTATCAGGAAAACCATCAGGAAAGTGATAATCGTTGTTCCTGTATTAATAACCAACTGCCATGTTTCTGAATAATGGAATACCGGACCGGTTACCGCCCAAAGCAATACAATTAAAGTTGCAGCAATAAAAGCAAAAGAACTACCTGTAAACTTGGTTGCAGCATTAGCAAACTTCTCGAAAAAGTTATTTTTCTTGCTGTTGGTTTTAGAATTTGTCATCACATTTCGTTTGCTTAAAAGTAATTATAAAACAAAGAAAAGCGCCATAAGTTTTTCAACCTATGGCGCCTATATTCGATTATTGAATCAATGATTTTCAAATGATTGAATAATATAATTCAACCTCAAAAATACAATTTGCCTATAATTTATCGTTTGCGTTGATGCAATTTAAATCTTCGAATGCAGCAGTTAAACGCTTAACAAATGTTTCTTCGCCTTTACGTAACCAAACGCGTGGATCATAGTATTTTTTGTTTGGTTTATCATCACCATCAGGGTTACCAATCTGGCCTTGAAGAAATGCTTCGTTCTTTTTATAATATTCTAAAATACCTTCCCAGAATGCCCATTGCATATCGGTATCGATATTCATTTTAATCGCACCGTAAGAAATTGCTTCTCTAATTTCTTCCTGAGAAGACCCTGATCCACCATGAAATACGAAGTTGATTGGTTTCTCAGCAGTTAATGCGAATTTCTCTTTCACGAAATCCTGAGAATTCTTCAAAATTACTGGTTGTAATTTAACGTTACCCGGTTTATAAACACCGTGAACATTACCAAATGCTGCAGCAACAGTAAAACGAGGAGATACTTTACTCAATTCCTCATATGCATAAGCAACTTCACTTGGCTGGGTATATAATTTAGAACTATCAACATCACTATTGTCTACACCATCTTCTTCACCGCCTGTAACACCTAATTCAATTTCGATCGTCATGTTCATTTTAGACATACGCTCGAGGTACTTAGCTGAAATTTCCATATTTTCTTCGATAGACTCTTCTGATAAGTCTAACATGTGTGAAGAAAATAAAGGTTTACCAGTTTCAGCGAAGAATTTTTCACCGTGATCTAAAAGGCCGTCTATCCAAGGCAATAACTTTTTTGCTGCATGGTCTGTGTGTAAAACGACAGCAACACCATAATGCTCTGCTAATAAATGTACATGTTTAGCTGCAGATACTGCTCCTAAAATACATGCCTGTAATTTCTCATTATCTAAAGATTTACCTGCGTAAAATTGCGCACCACCATTAGATAATTGTATCATAACCGGCGAATTTACTGCCTTCGCAGTTTCCAATACCGCATTAACCGTGTTTGTACCGGTTACGTTTACTGCTGGTAAAGCAAACTGATGTTTTTTAGCCTGCTCAAATAATTCTTGAACGGCATCTCCGTAAATTACGCCTTTGTAGCCTTTTAAACTCATCTCTTGTTAATTTTATTAAGTCCGAAGTTATAAAAAAAAATAACATTTCAGGCTTTTGTAACAACAGAATTATTTGCTTAACAAGTAAATAGAGCCTGTTTAGTGTAAAAATAACATTATCCTTAGTGTAGAAACTACACACTACGCTTCACCATATCAAGTTATTCAATCATATATGCAACTTTTTGATTATTTATTTAATATCTGAGTAATTGCCAATCCACTATTACTCAAAGACTATTTTACTCATAATAAAGGATTACTTTATTATATTTTTCGTTTCTTTGCAATCCAATTCTTTAAAAAATTATATGGCTTGGTTTAAGAGAGAAAATAAAGGTATCATCACCACAACAGAAGAGAAGAAAGAGGCACCGGATGGCGTGTGGAATAAGTGTCCAAATTGTAAAAAACCGCTACATCAGACTGAATTACAGGAAAACAAATACGTTTGTCATTACTGCGATTACCATTTGAGAGTAGGTTCTAAAGAATATTTTGAAGTTTTATTTGACAACAATGAGTTTAAAGAACTTTTCGCTAATCTTACCTCAGGTGATCCGTTAAACTTTAATGATAATAAGCCGTATACAGATAGAATTGTAGAAAGCCAGGCCAAAACTGGACTAAAAGATGCTATTAGAGCTGGAGTTGGCAAAATTGAAGGTCAGGAATTGGTAATTGCCTGTATGGATTTCGCTTTTATTGGTGGTTCAATGGGTTCTGTAGTAGGTGAAAAAATTGCCCGGTCAATTGACTATAGTATTAAGCATAAGATTCCGTTTCTAATGATCTCGAAATCAGGCGGTGCTCGGATGATGGAGGCTGCTTTTTCTTTAATGCAAATGGCGAAAACCTCAGCAAAACTTGCTTTATTAAGTCAAGCTAAAATTCCTTATATCTCTTTATTAACAGATCCTACAACTGGTGGCGTTACTGCTTCATATGCCATGCTTGGTGACATTAACATCGCAGAACCAGGTGCATTAATTGGCTTTGCTGGTCCGAGGGTTATTAAAGAAACGATTAAGAAAGATTTACCAAAAGGTTTCCAAACTTCAGAATTTGTTCTTGAACACGGTTTCCTTGATTTTATCGTAGATAGAAGAGTTATGAAAGCGAAACTTGGCGCCTTCATTAAAATGATGAGTAATTAGTTAAGTAAACTTCGCTAATAATTATATTTAAAAAGCAGGGCTTGAATAACTTCGGTTAATTCAGTCCTGCTTTTTGTTGCAAATGCACCCTAAAAATCGGTATTGCGGCTTTTAAGTCCAATCAGTTTTAAATAAGCAAGGCTTTTGTTTTTCAACACCAGCATTTTCCTCTATATTTTCCACCTGTTGAAACAGGTGGCGACGAAATGAATAGCGATCGCCATGGCCTCCATGCATTTCATTGCTATTGACTTCAGTCAATAGCAGATTAGAAATATTTCCCACCTGTTGAAATAGGTGGCGATGATGTCAAAAGCAATCGCTATAGCCTCCATACATTTCATTGCTATAACCTTCACTCAATAGCAAATTACAAATATTTTCCACCTGTTGAAACAGGTGGCGATGAAATCAATAGCGATCGCTATAACCTCCATGCATCTCATTGCTATTGACTTGTGTCAATAGCGAATTATAAATATTCTCCGCCTGTTTAAACAGGCCATGCTGATATCAAAAGCCATCGCTATAGCCTCCATAGATTTCATCGCTATTGACTTTGTTGACAAGTTTAATTTAATTTGAGAAACCATAGCATCTGCAACATTTCTATTATCATCCATTTCACTTCTCCATATTCCATAAATTAGCTCTCCAGAAACTAAACTCAATTATGAATAAAAAATTACTCCTACCTACTTTACTCCTATTTACCACATCCTTTGCCTTTGCACAGGATAAAAAGTTAATTGATAACGTTGTAAAAGAAGCCAGTGAAAACTCTCAACTGGAAAAACTAGCGCATGAACTATTAGACGTTGTCGGACCTCGTTTAGTTGGGTCTCCTCAAATGAAGCAAGCGAATGACTGGGCAGTAAAAAAATACAGCGATTGGGGGATTTCAGCAAAAAATGAAAAATGGGGCGAATGGGCTGGATGGGAAAGAGGTGTCACGCATATAGATCTGGTAAGTCCTAGAGTCAGGTCGCTGGAAGGCACACAACTGGCCTGGAGTCCGTCTACCAATGGAAAAGCAATTAATGCTGAAGCGATCATTCTCCCTGCCATTACCGACTCGGTAGCATTCCAAAAATGGTTGCCTAACGTAAACGGAAAAATTGTGTTAATTTCCATGAACCAACTTTCTGGTAGACCGGAAAAAAACTGGGAAGAATTTGCAACTAAAGACCTGTTTGAAAAATTCAAAAAAGAGAAAGCTGACGCTGCAAAAGCTTGGACAGCCAGTATGGCAAAAACCGGCTACACCGCAAGAACACTTCCTGTAGCGCTAGAAAATGCCGGAGCAGTAGCAGTGGTGATTAATAACTGGTCACAGGGCTTTGGCGTAGATAAAATTTTTGGTGCAAATACCACCAAGGTTCCAACATTAGATTTATCAGTAGAAGATTATGGTTTAGTATATCGCCTGGCCTTAAATGGTGACAAGCCAATGCTAAAAATTGAATCAGAATCAAAAAAGTTAGGTGCGGTGCCAACCTTCAATACTATTGCAGAAATTAAAGGGAAACAAAAACCAAAGGAATATGTAATGCTTTCTGCCCACTTTGACTCATGGGATGGTGCCAGTGGTGCAACTGATAATGGCTCTGGTACCATCATGATGATGGAAGCGATGCGAATTCTAAAGAAGTTCTATCCAAACCCTAAACGCACCATTCTGGTTGGACATTGGGGAAGTGAAGAACAAGGTCTAAATGGCTCAAGAGCCTTTGTAGAAGATCATCCCGAGATTGTAAATAACCTGCAAGCATTATTCAACCAGGATAATGGTACTGGCAGAGTGGTAAATATCGGCGGACAGGGTTTTGCAAAATCGAAAGATTACATTACCCGGTGGTTAAATGCGGTGCCGGATACCATCAAAAATCAAATTAAAACGAACTTCCCTGGTATGCCAGGAGCTGGAGGATCTGACTTCGCTTCCTTCGTGGCGGCTGGAGCGCTCGGTTATTCATTAAGTTCTACCAGTTGGGACTATGGAACTTACACATGGCACACCAATCGTGACAGCTATGATAAATTAGTTTTCGATGAGATCCGGAGCAATGTAATTCTTGCTGCGATTATGGTGTATATGGCTTGTGAAGATCCTGAAAAGACATCAACAGAGAAAGCTACAGATTTACCTGTAAATGAGCGCACCGGAAAACCGGCGACGTGGCCAGTTCAAAGTAAGTCTAACCGAAAAGGCGGATTGTAAGCCAATATTAAATTATTTTGAGAAGAGCAGTTGTAACCAGCTGCTCTTTTTGTTTTCAGGGAACCTGGTTCATTGATCAGGCGAAGCCAAAAAAAATAGCATGCCTATTCTTCTTTCTTTTGGAACTTGTAAAATAGATAGCCCAGAAAAGGCAAAATTAAAACGCTTCCAAGAAGTAATGCCAAACCGAGGCTATAGATTGTCTTTTCAGGCCCTATGGTATCAAACAGGGAAATCGCATTACCACTTTTTAACCGGATGAAATTAGGAAAATGCGCAAAGCTGATCGCTACCAAAATCATCGTTACCTGGAACCCCGCTAGAACACGTAGAAAAATATTCGTTTGCCCCTTAATAAGTAAATACCAGAGCAAAATAAGCGAAAGACTTGCCAAAATAATCGATGTTAAACCAACAGTATTTTTGAAAACCCAATCAATTAATGGAATCTGATCAATTTGCGCAGCGATAAAAACCATCGCACCAAATAGTACCGCGGCAATATTCATATACTTTGCTTTTTTGAGGAAACGACTCTGCTCCTCCTTATTTTCTGTCTCACCGATGAGGTAGATCGCTGCAAGAAATCCGCATAATGCCACCGTAAATAATCCCACAGAAACTGAAAACCAGTTTAGCCAGCTCCAAATATAGGCAGAGGCGAAATCTTTTGCCTCCGGATCGATATGACCCGAAATCACACTTCCTGCAATTATACCCAGGAACAAAGGCGTAATGAAACTGGAATACCTAAAAATACGGTTATAGAGCCATTGCATATCGTCTTTAATGGCGTCGTAATGGCGAAAAACGAATGCCGTTCCCCTGGCAATAATCCCAATAAGCATGATAAGCAATGGAATATGCAGGTAAACCGACATGGTGGTATAAATATGTGGAAAGCCAACAAACAAGATTACAATTGCAATGATTAGCCACATGTGGTTAGCCTCCCAAACTGGCCCAATCGCCTGATACATGGTTTTACGTGTCCTGCTTCTATTTTTCGTAGAAGTGAAAAGTTCTATGATGCCAGCTCCGAAATCGGCACCACCCAGAAGGAAATAAAGGAGAATGCCCAAACATAAAAAAGTGATTACGACGTATTCCATATTGGTAGGTGATTACAGAGATTAGAAAATGATTACAAGAATTATAGTAGTTACAACGATTAGATTACAGGAATCAATGATCTTCCTTTGCCGCAGACCTTTTCTGACTAGCGCTATTTTCATCATACAATACCGGGACCATTTTGATTTGCCTGTAAAGCAGGAAGGTAACAACCAGGCTAAGCGAAATATAGATTGCGGAGAAAATGTAAAATGAATATGCGATTCCGGGCATGGGTGTAACCGCATCCTTCGTACGCATAATCCCATATATAATCCAGGGCTGACGACCAACCTCTGTAACTACCCAACCCGCCTCTAGGGCTATATAGCCCAACGGAATGGCAGCTACAAAAAGCTTAAGTAACCAGGTCTTCTCTAAAAAAGACTTTTTCCTTAGCATATTGATAAAAAATATAAGCGAGATCAGCGCCAATAGTGTTCCTATTCCAACCATAATCTGAAAAGCATAATGTGTGATGGCCACTGGTGGCTGTTCATTTTCGGGAATTTGATCCAAGCCCTTAACCTCGGCTTTAAAATTGCCATGGGCAAGAAAGCTTAAAGCACCCGGAATTTTAATCGCGCCTTTTACCGTTTGCTCTTTCTCATTTACAATTCCACCAATTAATAACGGTGCAGGCTTTTCAGTTTTATAAAGCGCCTCCATTGCTGCAAGCTTCGCGGGCTGTCGTTTGGCAACGTCTTTAGCGGAGATATCGCCACTTAAAGGCTGTAATAAAGCGCCAATACATGCAAATACTGCTGCTATTTTAAATGCCCGTAAATGAAACACCTTATTTTGATTTCTTAAAATCATTAATGCATGTACGCCAGCTACCGCAAACCCCGTGGCAGTGAAAGCAGCCAAACACATATGCAAAGCCTGAGAAAACCAGGCTTTGTTAAACATGGCCTGAATAGGATCGATATTAAGATATTGTCCGTTTACAAAATCAAATCCCGCCGGGCTATTCATCCAGGCATTTGCGGCAACCACTAATATTCCTGATGCTAATCCGCTCACGCCAACCACCATTCCGGTAAACCAATGAAACCATTTATTCAATTTATTCCATCCATAAAGAAAGAAACCCAATGCAATTGCCTCAATAAAAAAGGCAGTACCTTCTAGTGAAAAAGGCATGCCGAAGATGGGACCCGCATGTTCCATGAATTTCGGCCAAAGTAAACCGAGTTCAAAAGAAAGCATGGTGCCGGAAACTGCGCCTGTTGCAAAAAAAATCGCGACGCCTTTACTCCAGGCCTTGGTTAGGTTTTTATAAACCTCATCGTTGGTTTTTAACCACTTGTAGTGTGATACAGCCATGAAGAATGGCATCACCATTCCAATACAAGAAAAAATAATGTGAAAGCCTAAGGATAAGGCCATCTGAGATCGTGCAGCTAAAAAATCATCCATATCTGATAGGATTGGTATGACGCAAATATAACTGATAGCGAATTACTTATAAGTCTTTTAACGGACTACTTTAGTGGTATTTTAAATATAGAATGTTTTTAAATTGAAAAAAGATTTGTTTGTCATTTCCATCAAAGTTTGAGATCACCTTATCGCCATTAAATTTAAACTAATTTGGTACCTGGATTTACTTAAACTCCTTTCAACTCATCGTAAGCTGCACTTAGACTCCGTTGAATGCCATCGCCTTGCCATTCTGGTGCTTTTGGAATAGTGGTAGCTTGCAAAATAGTCTCCTTAGTTTTACCCGCTTTAATTTCTCCGCCCACAAAGTCTAGCAAACCCTCCAAATAATTCTTGAATGCCCTTACATCTGCGTTATTTCCGGTAACCTTTTCAGGTTCGCGACTATGGCCGAAGATAAATAAAGTATCTTGATCAAACTGATTAGAAATTTTATCAAGGGCAACAATCCAGTTCCCAATATGAGCACCATTTTCACGATCAATATATGGATATTTCCGATTTGAAACCAGATCACCTACATGAACAATGTTGGCATTTTCAAAGTGGTAAATAGCATCTCCATTGGTGTGGCCAGAGCCATAATAGTAGGCGCTGATTTTTTCGTCTCCAACCGGTGCCTTCCAACCTGTGCCAAAGGTCGTATCTGGCAGTAAAACCTGATCCAGGTTATTTGCTTTTTCCGCTGCTCTTTTCTGATTAACCAGGGAATTTTGATGGGCAACGACTTTTTCTACAATCCCTTTGAAGGCAATATTTCCAGCAGTGTGGTCGCCGTGATGGTGCGTGTTGATCAGGTATTTAAATGGCTTTCCTCCCAGTTTCTTTAACTCTTCAATGATATGGGGAGCCGAAGTGGGAAACTGCGAATCAATGACCGCAAAGCCACTTGATGAATTCAACCAACCAATTGTTCCGCCTTTTTCGGTGAAGATTCCCACATTATTTCGTAATGGTTTGAAAAGATGTTCGAAATGTTGCTGATTAGCAAACAGGTCGGTTTTACACATGGACAGCAATGCCATTGCCAATGCCGAATTTTTGATAAAATTTCTTCTTTCCATTTTTGCTCACAATAAAAGCCACAACAAACTGCTGTGGCTTAAATTTAATTATTTTAATGAAATATGCTAACTAAAACTATATCCCTGAACCCGGTGTGGTACCTGGCTCATGACCCGGACCAAATGAATTATTCTTACGGTCGTTATCCTTGTGAAATAAATTAGTAGCTACTTTTGATGACTTATTTTCGTTCAGCTTTCTATCATCTTTAACATCTTCTGCTGTTTTATCAAGCAATTCATTCTCAATAATTTTTCCTTTTTCCTTATTGGTTTCCATAGTGATTTAAATTTGATGTATTAGAAGAACACATCAAAAATAATATTGTTTGCAATAGCCGTTTTTGGAATGGATTAGCATTAGCTGTTTTATCCTGTTTCAAAGCGAGGAGATCTACGAATACGCATATCCACTACAAACACGCCGTTCTGTTGATCGTTTTGTTTAATAAGAAGTCTGCCAAAGCCCTGGCATTTACTCAATACAACCAAAACCGGCTAATGAGTTATGTAATAAAAACTGAAAAAGATCGCTATTCGGTAAAAAACTATCCTAAAAAAAAGTCCCAACTTTCGTCGGGACGTTCCTATTTGGTTAATGATATTTTAGGCTAATGCATTTTGCTTCACCACCATTTTAACTTTTTCTATTACATAATCTAATTCCTCTTTAGTAGTATATTTACTAAAAGAAAAACGTACTGATGGGCGATTAGGGTCAGCATTTATCCCAGTTAAAACATGAGAGCCAATGTTCGAGCCTGAAGAACAAGCGCTACCACCTGAAGCACAGATACCATTTATATCCAGGTTAAACAATAACATATCTGCCATATCCATTTCCGGGAAAGACACATTGAGTACCGTGTAAAGACTATTTTCTGCTTCTGTTTCGCCGTTAAAATCAATTCCAGGAATTTCTGAAATCAATTGCTGTTTTAAATAGTCTTTTAACAATTGAATATACTTTCTGTGCTCATCCATCTCGGCGTATGCAATTTCCAGCGCCTTCGCCAAACCAACTATCCCATAAACATTCTCTGTACCACCGCGCATATTGCGCTCCTGCGCACCACCATAAATCATTGGTGGGATTTTCACATTACTATTAACGTATAAAAAACCAACACCTTTTGGGCCGTGGAGTTTATGCGCAGCGCAGACAATGAAGTGCGCTTTTAACTCGCGAACGTTGTGAACATAATGCCCCATGGTTTGCACAGTGTCTGCATGATAAATGGCATTGTATTTTTCACAGATATCACCCACTTTAACCATATCGGTAATCGTACCTAATTCATTATTAGCGTGCATTAATGAAACGAAAGTACGGTCATTGCCTTGGAGCAATTCCTCTAAATGCGCATAATCAATGTTTCCTTTTCGATCAATATTTACAAAACTCAATTTATCGATCTCGCCATTTTTGAGCATCATATTCAAGGTTTGCTCTACCGCATGGTGCTCGATTCTGGAAGTAATGGCATGTTTAATTCCATAGGCTGAAATGCCGCAACGGATAGCGGTATTATCAGCCTCCGTTCCGCCTGAGGTGAAGAATATTTCTGAAGGTGATGCGCCCAAAAGGTTTGCAACGCTTTTACGGGCTTTCTCTACTAACGTCCTCACCTCACGCCCAAGCGCATGAATTGCAGATGGATTACCGAAATAGTTTTCCATCACGTTACTCATTTCCGCAATCACTTCCTTATCGAGGGGCGTTGTAGCCGCGTTATCTAAATAAACCCTTTTCATATTTTCTCACCTTTTAAACGATTTCACCTGAGAGATGACCTCTCAAATTAACTTTCTCTTTATTTTGCAGCAAACTTGTAAGTAATTACAACTGCAAAATCTCTTTGATATCTGAAATTATCTTTTTCGCAAGGCTTTCTGCAATGGTTTCGTTTTCAGCCTCACTATAAATACGAATAATTGGCTCGGTATTCGAACGGCGAAGATGTACCCACGTTTTGTCGAATTCAATTTTTAATCCATCTATTGTACTATATGGTTGCTTTTTATACTTTTCTTCCACTTGCTTTAACAAATGGTCAATGTCCATTTCTGCAGTAAGCGTAATCTTGTTTTTTGAAATATAATATTGTGGATAGCTCGATCTTAATAAGGAGATCGACTTTCCGAACTTTGCCAAATGGGTTAAGAAAAGCGCAATTCCAACAAGTGCATCTCTTCCATAATGAGACTCCGGATAGATGATACCGCCGTTTCCTTCACCACCAATAACGGCATTACTTTCTTTCATTTTATTGACCACATTTACCTCGCCAACTGCCGAAGCATGGTACTCAGCACCTGCTTTTTCCGTTACATCACGTAGTGCACGGGTTGAAGATAAATTGGAAACTGTATTTCCAGGCGTATTTTTAAGCACATAATCGGCAACTGCAACCAAAGTGTATTCTTCGCCGAACATACTCCCGTCTTCGTTAACGAAACATAAACGGTCTACATCAGGATCTACCACAATACCTAGATCTGCATTTTGCTTCTGTACCTCCTTTGAAATTTCAGTCAGATTTTCTGGCAGAGGTTCTGGGTTATGAGGAAAATGACCATCAGGTGTACAATATAACTCTGTGATTCTGGTTACACCAAGCGCTTTAAGCAAGGCTGGAATAAAAATTCCACCGGTAGAGTTCACACAATCAATTACCACTTTGAAATCAGCTTTTCTGATGGCTTCAATATCAACCAAAGGCAAGGCCAAAACCTTATCGATATGTTTTTGCAGGTAAGTATCATTTGAAATTACTTTACCTAGCTTATCAACATCGGCAAATTCAAATGCAGCACTTTCGGCCAAATCTAACACCTCTTTGCCATCAGCATCACTGATAAACTCACCATCGGCATTTAATAACTTCAATGCATTCCACTGTTTTGGATTGTGACTTGCAGTTAAAATGATTCCTCCGCCAGCATTTTCATCTGGCACGGCAATTTCAACTGTGGGTGTAGTGGAAAGTCCCAAGTCGATAACTTCAATACCCAGCCCCTGAAGCGTACCAATCACCAGGTGATTAACCATTTCTCCTGAAATACGGGCATCCCTTCCCAAAACAATTCTTTTAATTCCTGTTTTCTGCACTACCCAACTGCCAAAAGCCGCAGTAAATTTCACTACATCAATTGGTGTAAGGCCATTCCCTGCCTGCCCACCTATAGTTCCCCGTATTCCCGAAATCGATTTTATTAAAGTCACTGAATTTATATATCTTGAACCTCAAAAATAAGAAAAAAAACAAGATAGACTACATTTTGGCGATGCTCTGGAGATAATTGACATTGAGTTTATATCTGCCTACCAAAGAATAGCAAACAAAAAATGTAGCCCAATTCGCTTTAATGAGTGATTCAACTTTTTATTAACTGATGTCACATATCTGGCAATAACGATTTTGCAATATTGTTGCATAAAAAAACTTAATATCACTCCTCATAAAGCACTAAAAGCTTATATTTGCCGAAAGTTCAGTTATTTTTTTTGATGCATCAGGAACGCTAGTTGCTTTCGCTTGAAATAAATGTTCTATGGTTAATCCAATTTTATCTAAGTTTGCATCTTTTTAAAATACAAACAGCTTATTTATGCAGCGCAAATGGTTTCAATATTGGTTTAATTCGCCATATTATCATATTCTTTATCAGCAAAGGAATGATGCAGAAGCCGAATTTTTCATCGATAAGTTAGCAGCATTTCTTCACCCGGAAAGTAATGCTAAGATGTTGGATATTGCCTGCGGAAAAGGCAGACATTCAATTTACCTGAATAAAAAAGGGTTTGATGTTACCGGAATAGATTTATCCGAACAGAGTATTAAATACGCCAAACAGTTTGAGAACAGTAAGCTTCATTTTTTGGTACATGATATGCGTAAGCTTTTCTATATCAATTACTTCGATATTGCATTCAATCTGTTTACAAGCTTTGGTTATTTTGATACCGAGAAAGAGCATGTTAATGCTTTAAAAACATTTAGAAAATGTCTTAAGGCCGATGGAATTTTAGTTATTGATTATTTTAACACGGAAAAGATCATCAGAAACCTTAATTCTTGTGAAGTAAAATCATTAGACGGAATCACTTTTAACATTACAAAAAATGTGGTTGAAGGTAAAATCATCAAGAAGATAAATTTTGACGATAAAGGTAAAGTATACAATTTCGAAGAGCGCGTTCAGGCTTTTAGTGTCGAAGATTTCGAACGGATGATGGCGAAAGCCGGAATGGTTGTTCATAAAGCTTTTGGCAATTACGAATTGGAAGATTTTGATGAAAGTAAATCAGACCGGTTGATTCTAATTTGTAAAAAAGCATGATAGAAAGCATTCAGCAATTTGATTTGGAATTGTTTATGAGCATCCATCGCGGGCTTGCCAATGGCTTCTTCGATTGGTTAATGCCATTGATGAGGAATCGCTTTTTTTGGTCGCCACTATATGCTTTTATTATTATTTTTTGCATCAGGCAGTATAAAAAACAAGGTTATTACCTTATTGGAATGTTGTTGTTTACGTTTGCCGCTGGTGACACGATTTCTGCAAAGCTTATTAAACCCTTGGTTGCCAGGGTCCGCCCATGTAACGATCTAACGCTCACCAACGATATTATACACCGCGTTCCTTGTGGAAGTGGGATGAGTTTTCCCTCTGCACATGCGACCAATCACTTCGCCATTGCAATCTTTTTAATCTGTGTTTTTTACAGTCGCTGGAAACCAATTCTGCCAATCGGAATATTCTGGGCTTTTATCATCAGCTTTGCACAGGTCTATGTTGGTGTGCACTACCCTGTTGATGTAACAGCAGGGGCAATATTAGGGACTTTTATTGGTTTCACCTCTTCGGTTATGTTCAAAAAATTACAACCTGATTTTTAAATTATGGAAATCTGGAAATTCTGCGTATTGTTCTTTTGTGCCTTTATAGGTGGCACTGGTATTTTTCTGGTTAAAAGTGATAAATCTAAATTACTTAAGCTGATTCTTTCTTTCAGTGGTGCCTATTTATTTGCTATTACCGTTTTGCACCTCATCCCCGATGCGTTCAGCGGACCTGACAAAAGTGAAATTGGAATCTTTATTTTAGTTGGCTTTTTACTGCAGGTATTTTTAGAGCAGTTTTCTGAAGGTGTGGAACATGGTCATATCCATAAACATCATGATGGACATGTATTCCCTTTCGGTATTATGATTAGTCTTTGCCTGCATGCGTTTTTAGAGGGCATGCCATTGGCAAAAGAGCAACATAACGAGTTAATTTTCGGGATATCTTTACATCACATCCCCGCCGCATTTGCATTAGGAAGTATTTTGATGCAGAATCATTTTAAAAAAGGAAGCATCATTATTTACCTGGCAGTTTTCGCAATTATGGCTCCGCTTGGTTTTTATGTAAGCCTGGGCCTAAGCAATGGTAGTATTGGTGGTGTTGAAGCTTACTTCAATAAAATAATGGGTGTAGTGATTGGTATTTTCCTTCATATTTCTACCACTATTTTATTTGAATCTAGTGCAGACCATAAAATTAATCTTCGTAAAATGATCGCCGTTTTATTAGGTATAGGTGTTGCGTTGATCGGCTTTTTTGCTGGCCATCACTAGCAATAATCATCATCTTGTTGATAAATTCGTCCCCTAATAATGCGTAGTTTTCGCTATCATGCTTTATGGATGATATTGTAAATGAGCCTGCTGCAGAATATAAACGAAGACGTTATAGCGTTGCAGAGTACCTTGAGATGGAAACTTCATCTGAGCAAAAGCATGAATATTTTGATGGTGAAATATTTGCGATGTCTGGCGCGGGCTTATCCCACAACTTGATATTTTCAAGTGTATTTTCATCGCTTGGAAGAAAACTTCAAGGGTCAAAATCTATTCCCTTCGGTAGCGATATGAGAATGAACATTCCACAAAATTCGCTTTTCACGTATCCGGATATCTCCATTTATTGCAACGATATTTAACATCTGCAAGAAGATGATACTACGGCTCTTCTACCAAACGTAATCATTGAAATTCTTTCTCCTTCAACAAAAGATTACGATAGAGGCAATAAATTTAAACTTTACCGGGATATCCCTTCCTTGAAACAATATATCATGATTGACGCTGAATCTGTTTTAGTTGAAGCTTTTCATATTAACGAAAAACAGAACTGGGAACTAAAAGAATATAAAGCCCTGATGAGGATCTGGAGTTTGTAAGTATGGTTTTAAAGTCCAGTTAAAAGAAACTTACCAGCACGTCAAATTTCGGGCTGATTAACAATAGTAACCTTATTTCTTTTCTTTTTTTTTACCGTATCCCCAGGGACAATGCCTACACTTATTTTTACAACAAGAGCCACGTTTTAGATGATAAGCTTCTGTAAAAACCATGAAGCCATCTTCATTGAAATAAAAGTCTTCACCTTCTTTCATATTTTATTATCACCAGATTTTACACTATACATCTATCGTTCTAGGGCAATCAATTAAGAATTTTAACTATCAACCGATCTTTAAAATAGTCTTTTAATTGGGTTCCGTCGCCATGTAAAGTCCATACTTGCGCTGGCGCTACCTTTTCAATCGTTTCCAAAATTGCCTCCCAGTCTGCATGATCAGAAATATATAAAGAGA
Source organism: Bacteroidota bacterium (assembly GCA_037032985.1). Classification (GTDB taxonomy): domain Bacteria; phylum Bacteroidota; class Bacteroidia; order Sphingobacteriales; family Sphingobacteriaceae; genus Pedobacter. The sequence continues at coordinate 4,398 of JAZBLB010000007.1, read as the reverse complement.
TACCATTTTGTTGTTGAAGATTTTTCCAGCCCGAAGCAAAGGCACGAACCACGTTAATCGCCTTATGGTAGCTATGAAAAACCATCGGAGGAACAATATAAACCTGGTGTTCCAGATTATTTTTCATCACTTTTCTATCGTACATTTTATAGTTACCCAATATCGTTCCATAATCTTCGTAGATCTTTACAAAAGGCATAATGCTGTGGTGAACCATCACATTTTTTTCCGGGCAATGCTGATTAAGCAATTGAATTATTCGTTGGCTTTTCCCCAACGCATAAGCGCCTAACATAATGTTGGAATGGGTTTCATTTAATTTTTCTATCTCTTCTATCGCCGAAGGATGTTTAGTTTCGGGGTCAGCAAAAGTACTTTCCGTAATCAAAACATCTGCCTTAACAAATTCAAAAGGTTCACAGGTTTGATCTGGTTCAATTTTGTAATCGCCAGTGTAAAGATACTTTATGCCCTGGTACTCCATCAATACCTGAGCAGAACCTAAAATATGGCCTGCCGCGTAAAATGTAATGGTTACACCTTTGATTTTAAAAGACTGGTGATAAGCTTTGATATGAAAATCGACAGCCGCAAATTTACGGTAACGATGTTTCATAAATGATTCTGTAGCTGCAGTACAATATACATTCTGACTTCCGCCAATTGCATGATCGCCATGTGCATGAGACACTACTGCCTCTTTTACGGGTTGTTGCGGATCTAAGTAAAAATCACCGTAAATACAATATAAACCCGTAGGCGTTATGGTTATAAAATCATCTAAAATCATTTTTCTGCGTACATAGATTCAAAGGTAATTAGCAGTTTAAAGAAGCTACACATATTTAAAGGAGTGAATAAGCGTTACAATTTCACATTTCCAGCGATTGACAAAAAATGTTGATGTAAAGCGAATACCTGTTCAATGATCGAGGTTTTTTCATCGTTTAATATAGAATGATCAGCCATTTTAGCTTTAGCTTCATCGGTCATTTGTTTATCCATTCTGGCTTTTACCTGCTCCACAGATACCTGATCGCGTTGCATCACTCTTGCCAGCTTTAAATCCAACGGTGCAGTTACCAGAATAGCTGTATCGCACATTTTATAAGAACCGCTTTCAAACAATAACGCGGCTTCTTTCAATGTGTAAGGAACGGCTTGATCGATTTCCCTCTCCCATTCCTCAAATGCCCTGAACACCGCGGGATGAACCAAAGCATTTAATTTTGAAAGTTCAACATCATTATCGAAAACTATGCCCGCAAGGTGTTTATTATTTAATTTTCCATCTGGAAAGTAGCTTTCTGTGCCAAAGGTTGAAGTGATGCCCGCCATCAGAATTTCATCTGAAACCATAATCGCCTTGGCTACCGTATCTGCATAAAAAACAGGAATGCCTAAAACTTCAAATACCTTACATACAGTGGTTTTTCCACTGCCTATCCCACCTGTTATTCCTACTTTATACATTATTTTTCTACTACAAAATCCACTTTCGAGGGATTGATATTGATAAGTTTACAATAATCCGGAAACTCGGTAATCTTTACCGTAAACTGTTTGTGTGCCAATTCCTGCCATTCATTTACATCAACAGTAGCCGTGATAAAATTCTCATTTACCTGGCTGTAATTTCCTAAAGCAACTAAAAAAGTGACTTTAATCTTCTTCGGATACAGTTTAATACTATTGTAATTTTTATTGTTGATTATCTTTAATGGAACCTCGACTGTCTTCTCTGTAAATTCATCAACTGGCAATTTTACCTCTACTGAAGATGGATAAATACTTACATTTTTATGAATGCTATGCTGTAAACCAATTCTTACTGTAGTGCTCCCCTGAATTTTATTCAATTTAAGTGTATCTGTCGGCCAAACAGTGATCTTACTTAACTCTTCTGCCGGTCCAGCCACTTTAACATATTTAGGATTTAAAATAATATCACTGGAAATTCCATATTGACTGATGAAATCTAGTTTACTAACCAGGTTGATCGGAACTTTTTTTACGGTTCTCTTGGTAAAATCAAAATACAAAGTGTCTGGTCTTACAGAAATAACTTTCTGAGTACTTTCCAACTGCCTGTTAACATTATAAAGCTGATCAGAAAAAGTAATAAAGTCTTTGGTATTCAGCTGACTCAGGCTTACAACTACTGAGGATGGATTGATTCTTAATCGTGAAAATAACAGTTGCCAGCCTGTTCCCTCTACCTGTAAGTCTACTGTATCAGATTGTAGCGGATAAAATGCCCTCTTTGTGGGTGTATTTTTGAAAATAATTACCGTTTTTGCAGTATAAATATATTTATTATTCAACGCCATAAAAAGCCATGCCGCTACTGCCAGAAATAAACAGGCCAATATTGTAAACACACGTCTTTTCTCTATCTGGGTTAATCTAATAAAAGGCATATTTTATTGACTCTGTTTTATTGAATAATGAACGACTGCAACAATATCTTCAAATGTAGCGAAACTAAACAGGTGCTCAAACAGAAATGATGTAAACATTAAAAGATCAAGCCTCAAAATTTCGCAACGCTTAAAAACAAAAAAACCGTCGCCCTTTTGAGCGACGGCTTTATCATTACTTGATAAATATTAAGCTTTAACTGGTGTAGTGGCTGCTTTAGTTGCATCTAAAGAAACTGCAGATTTATCGAAACGAATTTTTACACCACCCTCAACTTCAATCAAGAAAGTAGTATCGTTCATGTCTGCAATACGTCCATGAATACCAGCTGTAGTGATGATTTTATCTCCTTTTTTCAATTCAGCTACTAATTTTTTATGTTCTTTAGCTTTTTTAACCTGCGGGCGGATCATAAAAAAGTAGAAGACTACCATAATTAATACCATTGGTACGATAGTACTTAGCATATTACCTCCACCTGCTGCCTGTAAAATTACTGTTGATGTCATTTGTTACTTATTTGATTTGTATTTAATTTCTAATTGGCCAATGAATTTGACCGTTTATTACTTTCCAACACGAACATCACCTACCAGGTGCACACTTGTTGTGTTAGGGTTTGCGTTTGAGCTAATAGTAATAACCTTATCCTGCATGCCTTCTTTACCTGCGCTGTTAAAAATCACCTTGATTACGCCTTCTTTTCCAGGCAAGATTGGTTCTTTTGGAAACTCAGGAGCGGTACACCCACAAGTGGCCGTTGCGTTTGAGATAATTAATGGCGTTTTACCTGTATTCTTAAATTTGAATTCATGATTGACTTTTCCACCTTGCTCAATCTTACCGAAATCGAAAATGTCCCGTTCAAAAACAACTACAGGTGCATCTGCAGATACGATAGTCTTACCTGTTGATCCTGCAACTTCGGTAGTTGAGTTATTTGCGTTACGGCATGCTGCGAAAGATAAAGCAGCAATGGCCAAAATGAAAACCTTCTTCATAATTATTCTTCGATTAATCCGCGACCGATCTTTTTAATGGTATTGTTTTTCTTTAGGTCGCCTAAAATTTTGTCCAAAATACCATTTATAAACGAATTACTTTTCGGTGTACTGTAATCTTTTGATAACTCCAGGTATTCGTTAATGGTCACTTTAACTGGTATAGATGGAAAGTTCAACAGCTCACAAATGGCCATTTTCATCAGGATGGTATCCATCAAAGCAATACGCTCAGATTCCCAATTCTTGGTTCTTTCGGCGATCATCTCCTGATATTTGGCATCGTTTTGTAACGTGTGCACAAACAAATCCTGTACGAACTTGCTATCCTCAACCCAGTCTGCACTAATTTCAGTTAATTTATTTTTGAACGGATCATCAAAGGTGAAGTTCTTTAAAGTTTTAGCAACCATACCTTTCATCACTTCGTGATCAACCTGCCAGTTGATAAATTTCTCTTCAAAAACCTGTAAAATAGCTTGATTTTTTAAGATGATTTTTCTGAAAATGTATTTGATAATGTCTTTAGATGATTCTAAACTCTCGTTAGGATCGACAAGATAATCTGCGTATTCTTTAGATGCTTTTAAAGAATTGAATACCGTTTTACGTATTTCAGGATCGAAACCCCAGTCTACTTTGTATTTCTTAACGGCCGAAACGTATTCCGGGTTTTGCTGCATTAAAACGCTAAACTTATTGTGAAGCAGTTTCATATTTGGATTTAGATCCTCTGCAGTTTTGAGGTGCTTGTTTGCACGCTCAGCAGCATCGTTGGCAGTGAACTCGGTCACTTCTACCATTAACGATAACATCCAGATGTACATTTCATACACACTGTCGATGCTTTGCATTAAGAGTTTCAAATCCCCTTTAATGTCTTTTTTGTCTGCCATGTGCCAAGCAAAAATATTTTGCAAAGCTTTGATCCTTAAGTGCCTTCTGTTTAACATGAATGTAAGAACGAGTGCGGTTT
>JAZBLB010000006.1:46154-197685 GCA_037032985.1 Bacteroidota bacterium | reverse complement strand
GCTTTGATCCTTAAGTGCCTTCTGTTTAACATGAATGTAAGAACGAGTGCGGTTTATAAAACCTGTTGTTAATAATTATTAATATGATGATTTAATTTTTTTAATGTCGGCAATCCGTTTCTCCGCGATACGGTTTGCAGCGATATTGGTTGATATTTTTTCAGACTTACTAAGTTTAATTACGCTCCTGGTGGCATCGTAAATATTTTCGGTAAGCTGAACTGTACGTTTCTTGCCAAAACCTGTTAATTCAGAATAGCAGGCAATTAATCCGCCTGCATTAATGAGGTAATCTGGTGCGAACAAAATCCCTTTTTTCAATAGCAATTCACTATCAAGAACCTCATCCTTAAGCTGATTGTTTGCAGAACCTGCGATAATTGCAAATTTCATCCGCTCTATAGTTTTATTGTTTACCGTTGCTCCCATCGCACAAGGCGCATAAACATCGGCATCCATACCAAAGATTTTATCGGCTTCTATTGGTTTTGCTTTATATTTCCGGGCAACGTAAGTAAGCTGCTCCTGGTTAATATCGCTGATTAAAACTTCTGCATTTTCCTTTCTGAGCAGAGCAACAAGATGTTCTCCAACATTTCCAATCCCTTGCACTACAATGGTTCTCCCCGCTAACATATCGGTACCAAAAACTTCTTTAACGCTAGCTTTAATTCCTAAATAAACACCTTGTGCAGTAAAAGGAGCTGGATTTCCGGCACCGCCAATAGATTCTGGCACGCCGGTAACATAGTTGGTTTCCATCCGGATATATTCCATATCCTTTGTGTTGGTTCCCATCTCTTCTGCAGTGATAAACTCACCATTTAGATTTTTAATAAACCTGCCATAGCTCCGCATTAAGGTTTCTGTTTTATCTTTTCTGGAATCGCCGATAATTACGCCTTTCCCACCGCCAAGATTTAAGCCAGTGATAGCAGCTTTATAAGTCATTCCACGAGATAAACGTAAGGCATCTTCCAAAGCTTCTCCTTCAGTAGCATAACTCCACATCCGCGTTCCCCCTAAAGCAGGGCCTAAAGTGGTATCGTGGATTGCTATAATTGCTTTTAAACCAGTATCCGGATCATTACAAAAAACTAACTTTTTATGCCCATAAGCACTTAGTTGCTCTAAAATAGATGACTCTGACGGAGAATTTGCTGGCATATTAACGTTCGGCTAACTGGCTGCAAAATTAATTAAAAAAACCATTATTACACTTATTTAACTAAACAATAACAAAATTAATTCCGTTCTAATTTTTAGTTAACCCCATTTTAATTTCATCCATATGCAGTATTTATCATGAAATTCTTTTTTCTAAACGGTTTAAGTACTTAACACCACGCGTTGTTGATATCAGAACACTTTCCTGAATTCGGAATTGAATAATATTCGATTGAAATAACAAAATTATCTAAGTTTGTATTAAATGAAACATCTGCGCAGACTAAATAAGTATTTTCTAAAATATAAATGGTGGATTATCCCCGGAAGTATTTTCGTAGTCATCTCTAATATTTTTGGTGTTGTACCGGCACAGGTGATTGGCTATGCAGTTGATCTAATCACAGAAAACGTACAAATCTATAACCTGTTTAATGGTTTTGAGAGACAGCAGATCATCTATAGTATCTTCAGCAGTAACCTGCTCTACTTCGGAGTTTTGGTAATAGCGCTATATGTTTTACGAGGGCTATTCCTGTTTTTCATGCGGCAAACAATAATTCTCATGTCGAGACATATTGAATTTGATATGAAAAACGACATTTATTTGCATTATCAGGACTTAAGCTTAGGCTTTTACAGGCGAAATAATACCGGCGATTTGATGAACCGTGCAACTGAAGATGTGAATCGGGTCCGAATGTATGTTGGTCCGGCCATTATGTATACAATTAACACCTTTGTTTTATCTGTACTAATTGTTTGGTCAATGTTTGATGTAAATTCAAAGTTGGCCATTTACTGCTTGCTCCCGCTCCCGTTTTTAGTGATTATTATTTATTATGTAAACACCTTGATCTTTAAAAAGAGCGGTAAAATACAGGAGCGGTTGTCAGATTTATCAAGTTTTGTACAGGAGCGTTTTTCGGGCATCAGAATTATTAAATCTTATGTTCGTGAAGATTACACCCGGAACATGTTCGAAATTCAGAGTAACGATTATAAAAAAGATTCGATGAGCCTGGTGAAAGTTTCAGCTTTGTTTTATCCAACCATGTTGCTTTTAATTGGCTTAAGCACAATCTTAACGATCTATATTGGTGGTATCCAGGTGATGAATGGAAGTATTACAGCGGGTAATATTGCAGAATTTATCATTTATATCAATCAACTCACGTTTCCGGTAACCATGTTGGGATGGGTAACTTCGCTCATTCAGCGTGCAGCTGCATCGCAAAAACGAATTAACGAATTTCTTGATATCGAATCTGATATTCAATCTGACAATTTAGAAAGCACAGCGTTAGTTGGGAACCTGAGCTTTAACAATGTGAGCTTCACTTATCCTGATACTGGTATTGAAGCATTGAAAAACCTGAATTTTGAAATTAAACAAGGTGAGTTTGTTGCCATTATAGGCAAAACAGGCTCTGGAAAATCTACATTGGCTAACCTAATCATGCGGATGTACGATGTTGGAGAGGGGACAATTTCTGTTGACGGAAAAGATTTAAAATCGCTCAATCTAAAAGATTATCGCAGCCAGATTGGCTTTGTGCCTCAGGAAGTCTTTCTTTTCTCTGACACCATTAAGAACAATATTGCCTTTGGTTTAGATGAGGTTACAGATGAAGAAGTACATGATGCTGCAAAAAATGCATCCGTATACCATAACATTATTGATTTCGAAGAGCAGTTTGAAACTATGCTTGGTGAGCGTGGAATCACACTTTCAGGCGGGCAAAAACAGCGCGTCTCCATTGCCAGGGCTTTGATCAAATCGCCTAAAATTTTAATATTCGACGATTGTTTGTCGGCTGTTGATACCAGAACAGAAGAACAAATTCTACAAAACCTAGGCAAAATAATGGCAGGTAAAACCAATATTTTGATTGCACATCGAATTTCTACGATCAAAAACGCAGATAAAATCTTAGTGTTAGACGATGGTAAAATCATCGAACAAGGCACACACAGTGAATTACTTAGCCTAAATGGAAGTTATAAAGAACTTTATAACAACCAACTTTTAGAGGAAGAAACGCGAAGTATTTAAATTGTATTAAATTGTATTTTGAACTTTAAATATTTGCTTTATATTTACCGAAACCAAAAACCAACATTAATACCAACCATGGGAGAATTCGACAACAAGGAAAGAGAAGAAGTTTTTTCAAAGAAAGTAAGAGCAGGCAAGAGAACTTATTTCTTCGACGTGAAGGCTACTCGCTCAGGTGATTATTATTTAACAGTTACTGAGAGCAAGAAAAGATTAGAAGACGGTGTATTCGTTAAACATAAAATTTTCTTATATAAAGAAGACTTTGAAAAATTTACAGAAGGTTTAAACGAAACCGTTGATTATATCAAAGCTCACCAGGATGTTGTTGAAAAACGTTATGAATATTCGGAAAATGGCGAACATAGCCCCAAAACGACTGACGATTTTTCATTCTAAATAAAATATAATAAGAAAGCCTTTGTTTTTAGCAAAGGCTTTTTTTATGTGTTTGATTTTTAGAAGTGTTTTGCCTACTAAGCAACAGCCATTCCTGCGCTAACCATAAAGACTAATAAAAAGTAACCAACAATTACAGCAATCGTAATGATTCCCCAAAATTTAAACAGGGATTTTACGTTTTGCATGGCTGTATTCAAACCTTCCTGGTCTCCAAACAGCACACCTTGCTTTCCATTTTTTGAAATTCTAAAAAGTAACATACTCGGGTAAAAGTAAAATAGGCCCAGCAATAAATAAATGATGGTTATTGCCGTTGACCCGCCTGACCCCATCGTACCAAATTGTTTTGCCAGCGCCGGGTTACTTCCCAGAAGTGATGGAATACTAAAAGAAACCAACACCAACAAAGCAGCGAATGCAAATCCCACTATAGCTAAAAATTTCGCCCATCGGGTGATGTCATAAATATAGCTCCGCATCTCCTCTGTTACGATCAATTTCACTTCCTCTGGCACTTCGTTTTCAAAATCTTCCATATTTATAATCCGTAATTTTCGATAAACTTAGATAAAATATCCCTCTGCAGCAAATTAGCAGCTTTAATTAAAGACTTTAAAAGCTTATCTTTGCCCGATTTTTAAGCGGAAAGCGGAAAACGATTAACGCTTAAAAACTATTAATTTTTCAAAACATAGACAATAATATAAATGGCATTACAATGTGGTATAGTTGGTTTACCAAACGTAGGTAAATCGACACTTTTTAACTGTTTATCGAATGCAAAAGCGCAAGCGGCAAACTTTCCTTTCTGCACAATTGAACCAAATGTTGGCGTAATTACAGTACCTGATGAGAGATTAACCAAACTTGCAGAATTAGTTAAACCAAATAAAGTACAACCAAACACCATTGAGATTGTAGATATTGCAGGCCTGGTTAAAGGAGCATCGAAGGGAGAAGGTTTAGGTAACCAGTTTTTAGGCAATATCCGTGCTACAAATGCCATTATCCATGTATTACGTTGCTTTGATGATGGAAATGTGATACACGTTGATGGGTCGGTTGATCCAATTCGCGATAAAGAAATAATTGATACCGAACTGCAACTTAAAGATTTGGATACCGTTGATAAACGCATTCAAAAGGTAGAGAAAATGGCTAAAACGGGCGGCGATAAAGATGCTAAACGTACTTATGAGATTCTAACAGTAGTTAAAGCACATTTGGAAAATGGTAAATCAATCCGTACGGCTGCTTTAACACAAGATGATTTCGATTTCATTGAAGATTTAGGTTTATTGACTCAAAAACCAGTAATGTATGTTTGCAATGTTGACGAATCCTCGGTGGTAACCGGAAACAAATATGTTGACCTGGTGAAAGCAAACGTTGCAGATGAGCGCGCTGAAGTTCTGGTAATCTCTGCTAAAATCGAATCAGAAATTGCAGAATTAGAAAGCTACGAAGAACGCCAGGAGTTTTTAGCTGATTTAGGCTTAGATGAATCAGGTGTAAATAAACTAATTCGTGCAGCTTACAAATTATTAAACTTATTTACTTATTTTACTGCTGGTGTTCAGGAAGTGCGTGCATGGACCATTACAAAAGGTTTCACAGCACCTCAGGCTGCTGGCGTGATTCATACTGATTTTGAGAAAGGATTTATTCGTGCGGAAGTAATTAAATATAACGACTTCGTAACCTTAGGATCTGAAAATGCCTGTAAAGATGCCGGTAAACTAGGTGTGGAAGGTAAAACATATGTGGTGGAAGACGGCGATATTATGCACTTCAGGTTTAATGTATAAATAGAATTCATGACGCCTTTAAGGCTTATAAACAAGAAAAGCTGCCTGAATGGGCGGCTTTTCTTGTTTATCGACCAACCACATGCTACGTGATCTGATTAAAATTATTTATTACGAATGAAGTAATCTTCCAGTGAATGGAGATGGCTGCAGTTCAGGATATACACTTAAAGTTCCAATCCATAAGCTGCCAACTGCGCCTTGGTGTCTTCATAAGTGGTATGGTAAATACCCTTTAAACCTAAGCCCTCAGCAACCTGAACGAACAGTTTACGATCATCAATATATAAACTGGTAGCCACATCACTTTGCGAAATATCTATGGCAACCTTAAAAATATCAGCATCTGGTTTACGGAAATGAACAAAACTGGAAGACACAAAGAAATCAACAAACTCATTCAACTTAAAGGTATTGATACGATATTGATTCAACTCCCTCCCCTCGTTACTAATTACCGCAACTTTAAGGTTATATTTCTTTTTCAAATCGCAGATCAGTGCAATCATTTCCGGGTAGGGTAACGATTTTTTGAACATAAATTCTTTGAAGTCATCGTAAGAAAAGCTTCGCTCCTTGAAAAACACAATGCGTTCCAGGTATTCATCAAGGGTTAACTTTCCTACTTCATAAGTATCAAAAGTAAGGTGATGACGTTCTTCCAAATCGACAGGATCAAGATCAAAAAGCACAGAGGCTTCGCCGCGTGCATGTCTATCCCATCCATTCGTCAATAATACACCACCAATATCAGTAAACAAAGTTGTGATTTTATTTTCCATAAGTTGAAGTTAAAGTAAAACGCCTTTTAAAAACAAGAGTGCAAAACTGAAATATATAATCAGGCCGGTTACATCTACCAGCGTAGCCACGAACGGCGCAGAAGAAGTTGCAGGGTCGGCACCCAGCCTTTTTAAAATAATTGGCAGCATTGATCCGCTTAATGATCCCCATAGCACTACAAAGATCAGCGACACACTTATGGTATTCGCAATTAAAATCCAGTGTTCACCATAGATGTTTGGTGCGATAATGTGCCATACAAAAATTCTAAGGAAGCCGACAAATCCTAAACACAAACCTAAAAGAAAACCAGATGTAATTTCCCGTCGCATTACCAGCCACCAGTCTTTTATAGTTACTTCACCTAAAGCCATCGCTTGAATAATTAAGGTAGAAGCTTGGGAGCCACTGTTACCTCCGCAAGAAATAATCAAGGGAATGAATAAGGCCAAAACAGTTGCCTTATGAATTTGACCTTCAAAGAAGCCCATCGCCGTGGCAGTAAGCATTTCTCCAACCATTAAAATCGCCAGCCAGCCAACTCTTTTTCTCACTAAGTTAAAAATAGAAGTATCCAGATACGGCTCATCCAAGGCCTCAGTACCCCCTATTTTATGCATATCTTCGGTATATTCTTCGTTGGCAATCCACAGGATATCATCAACAGTTACGATACCAAGAAGAATATTATTTTCATCAACAACAGGTAGCGCCACGCGATTATTCATCCTGAAGATATTAATCGCATCTTCCTGCGGATCGTTTGCCTTTAAAGCGATAAAACGCTTATCAGTAAGCTGACCTATAATGGCGTCCGGATCGGCTAACAGGACTTCTCTGATTCTAATGTCATCAAGCAAAACACCGTCTTTATCAATGACGTAAACGACATCAATGGTTTCTGAGTTTTTGCCATACCTCCTGATGTGCGATAAAACCCTGGCAACAGACCACTCAGGTTTCACGGCGATATAATCTGGCGTCATTAAACGTCCAATACTATATTCATTGTAACCTAAAAGGGCAAGTGATTCTTTTCGTTCTTCAGATGGCAAAAGCGAAATCATTTTCTTCACCACATCACCTTTCATTTCTCCAAAGAGCGCTGTACGGTCATCTGGTGGCAAATCTTTGATAATTTGATTCAGCTTATTGCCTGAAAGTTTTTTAATAATTCTTTCTTGTGTAGGGAAATCGAGAATTCTAAATACGTTTACAGCACGGTTGAGCGAAATGGTATCGATAAACTTGGCTGCGCATTGGGGAAGCTCGTCTATTAAAGCCTCAACATCCGAAATATTAAGCTCATCCAGATATTCTTTTAATGCTTTATCATCCTCTCTTTCAAGTATTTCCCGAACCTCTTCTACAACCAACTCTTCCATAAACAACTATTTATTTTTACTACATGCCTAAACCTCTATTAACGGTTCGCAAAGGTGCGTTTTTATTTTAATAAAGCAAATCTTACCATTTGAAATTCACCTGTTAAGTGGTTGAAATTAAAGTTAACCATTGATAAATGAGTAAATACTACCTTTTTGCAGGATGATTTAATGATTTTTTAATATCTCCTGTCTCTTTAAAGATATTACAGCCTTCGAACTGAGATGGTCTGATTTTTAGGAACATCAGCATTAAATAAAAAGTATGCTTCCGTATTTAAAATTACGCTCCCCTAAGTAGTAAGTAATTTGCGAAATTCCAAAACAAACCAACAAGTATATTTAAAAAGACATCACTGTACATAACAGTTGAAGGCATCATGCTTTTTAACTTAGAATAAACCAAAATATAAATCTTCAATGAAAAAATCCATCCAAAAACAAGCTGGGCGAGGCCTGGCTTTCGTTTTGCTGTTATGCGCTTTTACGGCGTGTAAAAAATCATCAGACAATTTACAGGAATTATCTGCGCTATCGGGATTAGGCACTTCGTCGAAACTCATGGCTACTGCTGCTGCAACCGCCGCTACTGCAGCTGGAGAGGTAACAGGATCTGGCGGCAACTTTACAGCCACAGTTAATGGTGTGAACAAGTACACGGGTACGAATTATATTTCAGCTATTCAGGCAGCAATTAACGGGCTCACCGCCGGCAGAACCGCTAAAGAGTGGGTAACCATTAAGATCTCCGGTGCATCTGGCAGTTCTGGAGGATCGCTTAAATATGTGAATATGGCAAGTAATACTGGACTCGATTTCGCTGGAAACACCTTCAATGCGAATAGCGGCGATGCACTTATCATTCCAATATGGGCAGATCGCAAATCAAATATCGAAGTGAAAAACCTGAAAGTTACCGGGAAACCACGTTATGGAATCTGGTTTAAAGGCTGCACAGGAATGAATATCAGTAACATCACCATGAACATTTCAGTACCTGCAACAGATTTAGGGCTTGGCATCAGGGTAGACAACAGCACCGGATCTACCAGCAACCTAACGGTAAGCGGAACCATCAATATTACCGGCGGAGACAATTCTATCGAAACTTATGGTCTTGACGGTTTTACAATAGGAAATGTGACCTCAAGCAATAATGCAGCTTGCGGCGTTTTACTCAATCAATCTAAAAATGGTACCGTTGGTACAGTTACAGGAACAAATAATAGCACCACTGGTTCAGTTACCGGCTACGCTACCTTTCGTTGTGCCAATAGTAACGGTCCAAACATCACTTGCGCAAAAGTATATTCTCGTGGTAGTGGACGCGGCTTCTTCAGCGTTACAGGCAGCAACGGGTGTACCGTGAATACTGTTGACATTGCAAACACTGCTTTACAAGGCATTTTCTTACAGGATGCGAGCAATACAAAAGTTTTGGCAGGTACGGTGAGTAATGGCAATCCAAATGTCCAACATCAAAATGCAACAAACTGTAGCACAAAAGTAAACGGACAAACTTACACGGCTGCAAATGGCACCTGGTAAACATCAATTTTCCAATAAGCGGTATTTTTACCAACGCTTATTGGAAATAAAAAATATTCTCTATGTTATTTTAATCTGTGCTATTGGCATCAGCTGTAAAAACCCTCCTGTAACCCAGGCAGAAAAAAGAATTGATCCTGTTCGTATTCAAAATGCAAAATATAGCTTTCCAACGCAGATTGAAGGAGATATACAAGCAAAATACCCTGGCATTGTACAGGTTCAAAAATCAGATTATGCCAGGTTATTTTGGGATTTTTATGATGCCGGTACCTTGCCATTTATGGCGACAACGGATATTAATAACGATCAAAAGAATGATTTTGCCTTTATCGTGAAACAGCATAACTTAATAAAAGTAGCCCTTGCGCTATCAGACGGAGAAAAATATCGGTATCAGCTTTTGCCGTTTACACTCGGACCTTTAGAAAAGCAAGGTATAGACTTTGGTATGGAAATTAAACCAGCCGGGCGTACCGATCTTGTTAAACCCGTAAACCGTTCACTATTATTACAAAAAAATGGATTTCTCATTAAAAACCTGGAACAGGATTACCTGATCCTATATGAAGAAAATAACGAAATAGCTTCTTTTAAGATGAAATAATATTAAACCAGATTCCATACATGAAGATATTTTCACTAAAAAGAATAGTTCAACTCTTTGGCATCTTATTGCTCTTTAACCTCCTGGCTTGTGGCAATGCCGATACATTAACCGATATTGATGGCAATGTTTACCATACTGTTCAGATTGGGAAGCAGACCTGGATGGTGGAGAATTTAAAGACGACCCGATTTAATAACGGCGATACGATTGCCTTTAAAAAAAATTGGAAAAGCATGAATACTCCTGCCTATTCCGCGTATGATAATAACGTAGCTCGTGCAAAAAAATATGGCCTGCTTTATAATTGGTATTGCATCGGCGATAAAAGAGAAATAGCGCCAAAAGGCTGGCGGATTCCAACTGAAGCTGATTTAAGGGAGCTCCTGAAACACATCGGTTCAGATAGCATTGCAGCCACTCTTTTGAAAGAGGCAGGAAATCAACATTGGCTACCATCTTTTACTACAGGCACCAATGCAACCGGATTTTCTGCATTACCGGGTGGATATCGGGATGCCGATGGCGACTTTTACATGCAAAAAAGCAACGGCTATTACTGGACTACTCAAGGAACTTTCGAACTGTACCACTGGAGTTCGAGGGTCTTTCAGGCCTTTGCCAATATTGAGCGAGATCCGGTATTTATGAAATACGGCTTTTCTATTAGGTGCATTAAAGAAACGGATTAATAACCTATTTCAGGAGTTAAATATCACTAATCTTAAGATACCAGATAATTACACAATTTATTGGAGACCATGGAATACTTCCTATTCGCGTAACATTGTTGTTAATTTCCGGTTAATACCTGATAAAATCATCAATCGTTCTGGTTTGAAAGTCGCTTAAATTTGGGCAGACCAACAACCAAAACAACATGATAACCAAACTAAAAACTGCTTTGCTAGCCGTAGCCATGCTCTGTTTTATACAGATACATGCACAAACGACATTAGTAAACGGTAAAATCACTGATGAATCAGGAGCAGCCCTTCCGGGAATTTCGGTAAAAGTAAAGGGCACATCTACTGGGGTCTCAACAGATTCTCAAGGTAATTTCGCAATTAAAACAACTAATCCCTCGGTACTTGTGGCCAGCGGAATCGGATTTCAAACCCGCGAATTTCCCTACGCAGGCCAAAACGCCATTGTTATCGCGCTAAAAGATGATCAGCAAAACTTAAGCGAAGTAGTGGTAACCGCTTTGGGCGTGAAGCGTGAAAAACGTAACCTTACCTATAGCTCACAAGAAGTAAAAGGAGATCAGTTAACGCAAACCAAAGAACCAAATCTTGTCAATGCCTTGGCCGGAAAAGTTTCTGGCGTGCAGATTACCAGTTCTTCAGGCACACCAGGCAGTTCATCCAGAATTGTAATCAGGGGCGCTAACTCCCTTTATGGAAACAACGAGGCGCTAATGGTAATTGATGGTATCCCGGTAAATAACGATGAGACTGGAAATTTAAACTCAGGTCCGGGAACGAACCGGATTGCAGATTTAGACCCAAACATCATTGAGAGCATTAACGTGTTAAAAGGCGGCGCTGCAACTGCCTTATATGGATCTGATGGTGCGAAGGGGGTAATTATCATCACTACAAAGGCCGGCGCACAGAACAAAAAGCCTTCACTTAGTTTTTCTTCGTCCCTATCCCTGGAAACGCCTTTGCTTCCGGAAATTCAAAATAAATATTCCTTAGGATCTAACGGAACATATTTCGATGGTGTTACACAAAAAACCAGTACCTCATGGGGTGCAAGAATGGATACACTAAAAATAAACGGTCAGCCTGCGCAGGTGTATGATCAATCTGATCTTTTCTTTAAAACAGGAAAAACGTATACCAATACCATCGGTTTAAATGGCGGTGGAACTTACAGTTCTTATTTTCTGTCTTACACCAACCTGGCACAGGATGGAACCGTTCCCAGCACCTCTTTCGACAGAAATACTGTTTTCGGAAAATTCAGCACCCAAGTGCTGAAAAATCTCGATTTTACCTTTTCACTAAACTATGCCAATACTAAAAACAACAGATTACCTGAAGGTTATGCATTAGAAAGCCCGGTATGGACCATTTTTTCTGCACCAGTATCTTATAATTTGCAGCCTGCTACAAATCCAGACGGAACCCAGCGCTTGTTTCGCTTCTCCAGAAATAATCCTTATTGGGTGTTAGATAACATTCGCAATACATCCGTTGTAAACAGGTTCTTACCAACCTTTAACGCCAATTATAAACCACTTAGTTGGCTAACCATAACCGAACGTTTCGGCGCCGACGTTTATACCGAACAGGGTAAATACCATGAGTCTTTACTTTCAGTTTCAAACCCTAATGGCAGAATCGTAAATAGCAATTCCAACTTCAGGCAGTATAATAACGACTTGATTGTTAGTGCCAATCATAATTTTGGAGATTTTAATGTCGATGCCATTTTAGGAAATAACATCATCTCTACCTACTTTGAAAATGCTTACGCAAATGGTGTTGGCATTACAGTTCCAGGCTTTGATAACATCGCATCAGCCTCAACTGTAAAATTCTCCGAGTATAGCACCCTTAGCAGAAAAATAGGATTCTATCTGCAATCCAATATTGATTATAAAAAGTTTCTGATCTTATCCCTTACCGGCAGATACGATGGCACCTCTGTGTTGGCAAAAGACAATAGTTTTTACCCTTATGGATCTGCAGCTACGAGCTTTATCTTCTCCAATTTCTTTTCAAGAGAAGTTTCTGAGATCATGAGTTTCGGAAAGCTAAGGTTATCTTATAGCACAGTTGGGAATGCCAGTATAGGCCCATATAGTTTATTAACACCTTATGAATCGCAAAATGTACGCAACATCGCGTTCCCTTATCAAGGCCAGTCAGGCTTTTTGATTAGCAGTACATTGAGTGACCCCAATCTAAAAAATGAAAGGATCAACGAATTTGAAGTTGGCTTAGAAACTGGTTTCTTCAAAAATCGATTAAGCCTAGAGGTTACCTATTTTGATAAGAAAACCAAAAATGGAATTATTCCTAACGTAGCCTTAGCTCCATCAACTGGCTTTAATTCTACCAGCGTAAACACGGCTTCTATGCGTAACAGAGGTGTTGAGGTATTGTTGACTGCAAGACCAATTAAAACTCAGGATTTTAGCTGGGACCTTACGCTAAATTACAGCAGAATCAGAAACAAAGTACTATCCATTTATAATAATCTGAATCAGGTTGGCAACGGCTTTACTTTCATCTTTGTGAACCAGCCATATGGTGTAATCTATGGCACCCGCTACGCCAGAAATAATGAAGGTAAAATATTAACCGGCGACGATGGACTACCATTTGCCGCAGACGAGCAGGGAATTATTGGCGACATTAATCCAGACTGGATGGGTGGAATCATAAATAATTTCAGGTATAAACAATTTACATTGAGTTTCTCTTTCGATATGAAAAAAGGAGGAGATATCCAGAATAATGTGGATGGATATGGTTATTTCTACGGAACGCCTAAAGTTACCGAAAACCGCGAACCTCGTATAGTAGACGGCATTAATGCCACTACGGGCTTGTCAAATGCAGTAACTGTTTCCGGTCAGGCCTACTATCAGAGAATTAATAGTGTTCTTGAATCAGTAATTCAGGATGGTACTTATGTAAAATTGCGAAACGTAAGTTTTGGTTATAATTTCAAGCCAACCTGGCTTCAAAAAACACCTTTCAAAACGCTTGGACTACAGGTAACCGGCAGAAACTTGTGGATTTATGCACCGCACTTTACCGGTGGAGATCCCGAGGTAAGTTCTTTTGGTTCTGCAAATGGTTCACAAGGGATTTATTCATTCTCAACACCAACATCAAGATCAGTAGATTTTGCTTTGAAGTTAACATTATAGGTATCACAAAGAATTAATCAACATGAAAAAGATATATTTTATGCTAAGTTTTGCATTGATAACAGCTTTCGCTGGATGCAAAAAGTATATAGACGTTAATTACGATCCCAACAGGCCAATAGACGTAAAAGAATCGCTGATGCTCCCTCCTGTGCAGATGCTGATTTCGCAAAACATCAATGCCTCCGGTGATGCCAACCTGAGTGTAATCCTGCAACAATATTTGCAGGTAATGGCACTCAACCAGGTGGCACCCAATTTCGGTACGTATCAAATGTTTGCCGTAGATATGGATGGCGATTGGAACAATGTTTACGTTAGAACACTAAACAACCTCAATCTGCTCACCATAAAGGCAACTGCAAATGGAAACTATAATTACGCTGCAATTTCTAAAATTTTAACCGCTTATACTTTGGGTTATGCCACTGATGCCTGGGGAGATCTTCCCTATAGCCAGGCATTTAAAGGGACATCAAATCCTACTCCGGTTTATGATACTCAACAACAAATTTACGGACAGATACAGCGCTTGCTAGATGAGAGCATCGCAGACATTGGTCGCAATGCCGGGCTGGCTCCTGGTGCCGATGACCTAAACTATTCGGGAAATATGGCCAAATGGAGAAAGCTGGCTTATACTTTAAAGGCCCGCTATTACATGCACCTGAGCAAAGCACCTGGCACAACACCTGCCGCACAGGCACAACTGGCATTAACGGCATTGAGTAACGGCATGGAAAACAACAGCGACGATTTCAAACTCGCGTTTAGCGGTGCTGCCGGTGCCGAAAACCCTTGGCAACAAAATTTCTTACCCGGCACAACTTTCGTGCTTGCAAATACCTTCGTTGATAATTTTAAAACAAGAAACGACCCGAGATTGACGAAAATGATCAGACCTGCAGTTCAAACTGGACTGTTTACCGGTAGACAAATTGGATTAGATGATATTGGAAGCCTGGAGTCCTATTCTACACCTGCAGATTTTTATGCAGCAGCGGGCGCCAGCAATTACCTTGTAAATTATACTGAAGCAGCCTTTTTGAAAGCTGAAGCAACACTTATTATTTCCGGTGCAACAGCCGCGCAACCATTTTATACCGAAGGCGTTCTGCGCCACATGGAAAAGGTTGGGGTAAGCACCACTGATGCGACCACCTATTTGGCTGCAAGAGGCGAACTAACTTCTGCAAATGCAATTCGTTTAATAATAGAAGAAAAATCTATTTCAAACTTCCTCAATTCTGAAAATTATACTGATTGGCGCAGAACCGGATTTCCTGCTTTAACGAAAGTAAGAAATGCACTTTCTGAAATTCCAAGAAGAGTTTTATATCCAAATTCAGAAGTTACTTCGAACCCCCAACCGCAGCAAAGAGCAAAAATAACAGATCGATTGTGGTGGGATGCTAATTAATTCCTTCAAATAATCCTTAAGGAGGCTGTATCGTTATAAAATGATCAGCCTCTTTTTTTGCCCTTAGTAATACCAGTCAGGGCGAACGTGTTAAGAAACCACCAAAAAAAGTAACATATTTTGAGATTCAGGAAATAAAAGAAAGTAGTGGGGGTATCAAAAAATCCAGACAGGACTTGGAAAATAAGAGATCGAATGGATGGGAATTTCGATAAAATAAAAATAGGTAGTTTTTAAACGCAATTTGTACGCACAAAAACTACCCACCCATATAAATCAATGTAAACTAATCAGTTACAAAGCACACTAGTGTTCCCAGAGGGATTCGAACCCCCATCGGTGGTACCGGAAACCACAATTCTATCCATTGAACTATGGGAACTTTGAGCGGCAAATATAGGCTTTGCCATCCAATTCTGACGTATTTAAATAAAATTTGTGGAATATAATTTCCTCGCTTCATGAGGGCGATAATTGTTAAACAAAAACAGCACTTAAATGCGAATTCTTTCGTAAACCTTTTAATAGCACTATCCATCATAGTCAATTTTTAGCCCACCCGCTACTGGGTAAAGGCTTATATTTCTTTACCTCAGAAGTAAACAACCATTAAGAATCCTAACGGTGGGTAACGTTATTATGAGTAAAGATATTTTTAGCAGCCAATAACGTATTTATCACATAATGTTTACGACTTATACTTGCTGCATTCGTAATAACCAAGTTATTTCAATATTTTTACTGGTCTTAATATTGAATTGGTTGCGTTTTTGATAAGCCGAGAGGAACTATTGCGCTCATTCGCACGTTTTAATTCTGGCGGTAAATAGCAAGACCATAAATTAAATAACCAATGGCTGAAAACAAAAATTACGATTCACAATTCTGCGGAAATCTGGCCATACACCAGACCAACTCCATCCAGGATTATGGATTTTTGTTGGTGATAGATAAAACAACCTTAGAAATAGTACAAGGGAGCGAGAATATTGATCAGATTTTTGAAACAAAAATTCAGGATCTTGTTGGTAATCGCTTAGCTGATTTTTTGACAGAGGAGGATTTGACGCATTTGCGATCCGAAATCGACAAGGGCGAACGCAGCAGACTACCATTCCATTTTGCTTTAAAGCGTCAATCAACGCCAATTTCGCTATATATTCTAGCTCATGTTAAGCAAGATTTTGTTATTCTCGAAATTGAAAAAGAAACAGAAGCGGCAGAACGAACTTTTACAGATGTTTTTCAGGAAGTACGTTCCTTTATTTCCACAATAGAAAAAACTGGAAGCTTGCAGGAGATTTGCGAATCCAGCATTAAAGAAATCAGGCGCATTTCTAGTTTCGACGGCATCAGGATGTACAGCTTTGATAAAAACTGGAACGGTACAGTGATCGCAGAAGAAATTACCGGAGAACTTGAGAGTTACTTAGGGCAAACATTCCCTGCATCTGATGTTCCCAAGCAAGCCAGAGCACTTTACATTAAAAATCCATACCGGCTCATTCCGAACAGGTCTTATCAGTCTTACAAGCTATTTCCCGTTATTAATCCGATTTCAAATGGTTTTTTAGACCTTTCTGATTGTAACCTTCGGAGCATTGCTGGCGTACACCTGGAGTATATGGCCAATATGGGTGTTACCGCCTCCATGTCTATCAGGGTAATGGTTGACGGCAACCTCTGGGGATTAATTTCTTGTCACCACCAAACTGCAAAGTACCTGAGTGTTGAAAACAGAGCAATATTTGAGTGGCTGAGTATGGAAATTTCCTATCGCATTTCTTCTGTAATATTACAGGAAGAACTCACCCACTCCACAGAATTACTAAAAACCAAGGCTCAGATTACTGAAAATATTTTTGCTAAAGGAAGTATCATCAAAGGTTTAATAGAAGATGAAAGCTTGAACCTGAATACGCTTTTTCAAACGAGCGGGTTCTGCATTCGCTTAGATGGCGCGGTATCCAGCGCAGGTATTTTACCAGAACACGAAGCCCTGGAAAACCTACTGCTCTGGATTGAAGGCAAAGCTTTTGTAAATATCTTCAGTACAAATAACCTCAGCGAAGTATATGAAGAAGCAAATCATTTTTCAGATATTGCCTGTGGTTTAATGGTGATCCCGATCAATCCCAGCCAGGGAGATTTTTTAGTTTGTTTTAGGCCCGAAGCGGTGAAAAACATTAAATGGGGTGGCGACCCTAACCAGGCGATTAATTTTGAAAAAGATGGTAAGATTTACCATCCCAGAAATTCATTTAAGCTTTGGCTCGAAACAGTCCATGGCCAGTCAGAAGAATGGTCAGAAATGGAACTGGAAAATGCCGAATCGTTAAGGAATTTCCTTTTCGAATTTTGCTCTACACAGCTATACAATTAGTACGCAATGACTGAAAAGAAAACAAAAGAAAATTTAAAAAGATACGATAAATACATTGTAGCCATAGGTGCATCTGCAGGCGGCTTAGAGGCTATTCACGAATTTTTTGACCACATGCCCGCTAATGCCAGCTTCTCCTTCGTAGTTATCCAACACCTTTCTTCAGATTATAAAAGTTTGCTGGTAGAATTGGTTGGGAAGCATACTCATATGAAAGTATTTGAGGCTGCCAATGAAATGGCCATCCAGCAGGATTGTGTTTACATTATTCCGAATAATAAATTAATGACTGTTAGTCATGGTCGGTTAAGGCTTGCAGATAAGTCACTGGTAAAAGCACCTAATACCGCAATCGATCACTTTTTGTATACACTAGCAAAAGACAAAAAAGAGAAGGCAATTGCCATTATTCTATCGGGTACAGGAACCGATGGCACGAAAGGTATTCAGGCCATCAAAGAGAACGGTGGAATGGTAATCGTTCAGGATCCAGCTTCGGCTAAGTTCGATGGAATGCCAAATAGTGCAATTGCCTCCGGGAATGCAGATTTTATTCTCTCCCCTCCTGATATGAACCGGGAACTTTTCAATTATGTAAATGAAGAGCCGGTAAAGGTGTTGGAAAATGGAAAGATAAACGAACAGTTGCTCGAAGAGATTTTCAAAATTGTTCACCACCAAAGTGGGAATGATTTTAATTTATATAAAACGCCAACCATCATTAGGAGAATTGGGAGGAGGATGAATGAGAATGGCATAAAAGCGCTCGAAGAGTATGTTAACTTTCTAAAAAAGGATAAGCAGGAACCAGGCATTCTTGCACAGGATTTTTTAATCGGCGTAACTAAATTTTTCAGAGATGACAAAGCATTTGAAGCATTTAGCGAGCAGCTTGAAAGTATTATCCAGAAAAAAAATAATGGTGACACCTTAAAAATTTGGGTTTGTGCCTGCAGTACAGGCCAGGAGGCTTATACAGTGGCCATCTTAGCCAATGAGCGTGTCGAAAAATCAGGAAAAAAAATAGATATCAAAATTTTTGCAACGGATATAGATGAAAAAAGTATAGAAATTGCTTCTAAAAATCAGTATCCGGAAAGTATTAGCAAAGAGATTCCACCTAAATATTTTAAGAAATACTTTGTTCAGGATGGAAAGTTTTATGGTATCCTTTCTTCGATCCGCAAAATGGTAGTTTTCGCTAAACACGATGTAATTAAATCGCCACCATTCATTAAAAATGATATGGTTACCTGTAGAAACATGCTTATTTATGTGAACAATATTCTACAGGAGAGGATTTTGTCTGTTTTTCATTTTTCGCTGGTACAAGGAGGATGTTTATTTTTAGGCTCGAGCGAAACAGCTTCACCATTAAAAGATGGTTTCACAGAAATATCCAGCAAATGGAAAATTTACAAGAAAACCGGAACCATCAATTATGCCAGTTATAATACTTACAATACCGGGAGCAAATCTCAACTGGAAAAAGGCAAAAAGAAAGCGGTAACAACCGATTTTGCAATGAGTCCTATTGAAAAAAGCTTCAGTAACTTTTTAACAAAAGATTTGGGCTATGCGGGCATCTATGTAGACAAATCATACATCATGCAGGATGCTATCGGCGATTATCGGCAATACCTGTCACTTCCGGAAGAAAAAATAGAATTAAATGTATTGAAAATGGTGCCTAAGGAGGTATCCATTATCCTCAATACAGCACTTAGAAAAGCCTGGAAAGACAACACCACCGCCCATCTAAAAAGAGTTCGATTTAATAAAGACAACCAGGAAACGTATTTAAATATCTCGGTACAGCCGCCAGAGCAAGACAATGGAATTGGCTTTACGCTGATTGTTTTTGGCGAAAGTATGCTAGAAGCCATTCCTGAAAAGGATGAAATGGGCCTGTTTGAAGTTTACGACGGTAACCAGAATGAATATATTTTTGAGCTGGAAGCTGAATTAAATGAAACCCGGAGCAACCTTCAGATGGTGGTAGAAGAAATGGAAACTACCAATGAGGAACTCCAGTCTACCAATGAAGAATTGCTTTCTGCTAATGAAGAACTCCAGTCGAGCAATGAGGAACTTCAATCACTTAATGAGGAGTTGCATACCTTAAATACAGAACATCAGATCAAAATTAAGGAGCTCGTAGACCTTAACGATGACCTTGATAACTATTTTAGAAGTACAGACATCGGCCAGATTTTCGTTGACGGGGGTATGTTCATCAGGAAATTTAATGGAGCAGCCATCAGTATGGTGAACTTAATTGAGGCGGATATTGGCCGTTCAATTGAGCACATTTCAAACAACATCAAAGCACAAAACCTTAATCAAGATATTCAGCAGGTATTAAGTAATGGCCATGTAATCGAAAAAGAAGTTCAGATTCGCAATGGTAATAGCAGTTTGATGCGCATTATGCCCTATATCCGAAAAGATAGAAAAACAGATGGCGTGGTGATCACCTTTGTGGATATTTCCAAACTTACCGAGTTAAACAACATCATCAGCGGGGTATTTAATGCCAGCCTAAATGGTGTTCTGGCTTTTAGGGCAGTTAGAAACAAGCAGCATTTAATTACAGATTTTGAATGTATTTCTTTTAATAATGCCTCACTTAACATCCTGAAAAGAACCCAGGAATCGTTAAGCGGAGCAAAAATACAGGAAAATTTACCAGAGCTTGCTGGTGGTAACCTCATCGAAAAATATATTGGGGTAGTAGAAAAAGGTATACCTCTTCAAATGCAGTTTAAGCTGAGCGAACAGGTTTGGCTGGAACTTGTTGCTGTTAAAATGTCTGATGGCTTTGCCGCTACATTAACTGATATCACCAGGCAAAAAGTAGCAGAAGAGAAGCTGAAAAGAAACTACAATGAGTTGCTTGGAACCCGCGAAAACCTGAAACAGCTCAATGCAGCGCTTGAGCAAAAGGTACATGAGCGCACCTTGCGGTTATCAGAAAGTGAAACCCGTTTTAATTTGGTGGCCGAGGCAACAAATGATACCATTTGGGATTGGAATCTGGCAAACAACACCATGTGGAGAAGTCAGAATTTCACCACCATGTTTGGATACGAAAATGCATTCGAAAACCAGAATATCACATTCTATTTTAATATTATTCATCCAGACGATAGAAAAAGAGTGCGTGATAGCGTTTACAATGCAGTAAATCAGGGCTCCGAGCAGTGGACATCGCAATATCGCTTAAAAAAGGCTGATGGCAGTTATGCTACAATCCTGGATAGAGGAAGTATTTTAATGGATGAGAACCAGGTACCTTACCGAATGGTTGGCTCCATCCTGGATATTTCTGTTTTAGCAGATACCGAAACAAAATTAGGTTCCACAGAAAGAAAATTCAGAAAAATATTTGATTCCAACGTAATCGGTATGATGTTTTCAAATATTGATTCTGGCAGAATAGAAACCGCTAACCGAAGTTTTCTTGATATGCTAGGGTACACTGCAGAAGATTTTGAGCAGGGTAATATTAACTGGAAAACACTAACCCCGGAAGAGTTTATGCCGATTAGCAAAATATCTGCCGATTTGTTAAAAACGGAAGGCTTTTGCCCACCTTTCGAAAAACAATACCTCACCAAGAGTGGTAAAAAATTAGATGTTTTGGTAGGTTCCGCTATGCTTGATGATGGTTTGAGTGATGCGGTAACTTATGTGATCGATATTAGCAAACAAAAGCATAACGAAAAACGCCGCAGTGAGCTGCAACATTTAATTAAGAAACAACAGGATGAGTTTTATAGCATTTTCGAAAAAGCACCAGCACTAATTAGTATTAGAAGAGGAAGCAATCTTGTATTTGAGTTTGTGAACGAATCTTTTGTTAATTTCGATGGTGGCCAAGATTACATCGGTAAAACGATGAACGCTGATTCGCAATTTGCCAATCCTGAACTAAAAGCCATTGAGCAACAGGTGATGGAAACCGGTAAAACATTTGTCGCCAATTCTTACCTGCTTCAACAAGAAGATAAAAAAACAGGCAAAGTAAATGATAGCTGGTTTGATTTGATTTTAAATCCGGTGTATTCCGGCGAAGGCGTGATAGATGGAATATCCTTTTTCGGCTTTGAAGTAACCGATTTAATGATTGCGCAACGGACTACTAAAGCACTAATGAATAAAAAAGATGAGTTTATGAGCATTGCCAGTCATGAATTGAAAACGCCTATTACTAGTATTAAGGGCTATTTGCAGTTCGCCATGAAAATGGCTAAAGAAGAAAAATTTGGTCATATTCTAGAATTTGTAAGCAAAGCAAACCGACAGATTGGAAAATTAACCAGACTGGTAGATGATTTACTTGATGTAACGAAAATCCAGGCTGGTAAAATGATCTTTACCATTTCTACATTCAATATTGATGAAATTGTTTCAGAATCTGTAGATGGCATTCAAGGCAACCTGGGCAAACAACGGATTATTAAAGACGTTGATGAGGTGTTGATTTCTGGCGATAAAAACAGGATTGAGCAGGTAATTTCCAATTTCCTTTCTAATGCTTTAAAATATTCACCAGAAGGCAAAGAGATTAGAATTTCAGCAAAATCTGACGGTAAAAGGTTACGACTTGCGGTAAAGGATCAGGGAATTGGAATCCCAAAAGACAAAGCACAATTAATTTTCGACCGCTTTTTTAGAGTAGATGAATCCTCCAATCACTTTGCCGGACTGGGATTAGGACTTTACATTTCAGCACAAATAATTGAGCGGCATGCGGGTAAAATTGGTGTAGACAGTGAGATTAATGAAGGATCTGAATTTTGGTTCGAAATTCCGTTGGTTCACCTCGTTTGAGTAAAAAGATAGGATTTGTGCAACAAGCAAATCCTATCTTTAGTGCACAATGAAAGCACATTAATTCGCTTTAGAGTAGCTGATAATTTGAAAAGCAAATTAAACCATATAAATAACTGATTTTTAAATCCATCTGGTACAGTTTGATGTTGTACCCGAAATGTATTTCATTAATTGTTAAACTTAACTCAGGTCATTCAAATTCAACGCATGCTTAAAGCTTTTCACACTATTGAGGTTAGCCACCTGGAAAAAACCGGCGTAGGGCAATGGAGATAGTTAGCGATAGACCCTTTAACGTAGCAAACCGGAAAAAATCCGGGCTGGACGAAACCGCAAACTTGGTAAAGACAATTGAATCCAGCTTGTATCTGAGTCCCGAGATCTGGCTGTTAATTGGTTTTTTTGGTCTGCTCAAATTTGCCATTCATTTAACCGGCATTGCAAATTATGGGCTTCATGCAGACGAGCTTTATTATATTTCCCTTAGTGAACATTTTGCCTGGGGATTTCTGGATATCTCCCCTTTCGTAACCTGGATGGCAAAAATTGCCTCTGCACTTTTCGGTTCGTCCGTTATCGCATGGAGAATAATCCCCTGCATTTTCGCAGCTGCAACAGTTATGCTTACCGGATTAATGGCCCATTACCTTGGGGCTAAAAAACTCGGCATTACCATCGCCTGCTCTGCAATCATTTGCTCCCCTGCGTTTCTTGCCACCTCTTATCTCCTGCAACCTGTTGTATTTGATGAATTTTTCTGGGCACTGTTGGCGTTTTCTATTCTTCGTTTTCAGCAAACCCAACAATCAGCTTACTTATATTTAACTGCATTAACCATGAGCTTTGGAATGCTCAACAAGTATACCATTGTTTTATACCTTGCAGCAATTGTGTTTGGGTGGATAATCATCAGTTACAAAAGCTTAAGCGTTCAATTTCGTCAGCTCATTGGCCCTCTAATCCTGTTTATTTTACTTATTGCACCTAATGTGATTTGGCAATGGGCATACGGCTTTCCAATTTTTGGATACCTAAAATTAGTAGGTACACATGCTTTCTCCATTGATGTTGCTGATTATCTTTTTCAGTTATTTTTCTTTCATGGTGCAGGTGTGTCCGTTTGGACTGCCGGTTTCTTATTTCTGATCATGAAGAAAGATGGAAACAAGTTCAATTTTATTTGGCCTATCACGCTGGTACTGATCGTTATCTTACTTGCATTTTTAAAGGGCAAACTTTATTATGGGCTGGGCATGTTCCCCGTCCTTTTCGCTGCTGGCGGTTGTTGCTGGGAGATGATTTTTAAATCGCGCAACCTTCCTAAGTTTATTTTTGTAGCTACCATTTATTTATTCGGGTTGCTTTGCCTTCCTCTTGTTATCCCCGTTTTACCAGTTTACATCTGCAGGGAATATATTAAAAAAATGATTGATTATACCGCCTTTACCAGGCCTATGGTTTGGGAGGACGGCACGAGCGGCACCATTCCACAGTTTTTTGCAGATATGTCTGGATGGCAATCGCTTTCTGGCGACATCAACGCCATCTCAGTTGAAAATGGAAGTGGCAAACCAACGGCTATACTTACTGACAGTTATGCCATTGCTGGTGCATTAAAATATTACGCTAAAGTTTCTACCCCTCAGGTAATTTCGCCTAATAATAGCTTTATGCTTCAATCCCCAGGTCGGCTTCCATCCGGCACTATGCTTTATCTCTCTAAAGACAGTAAAGCGCAGGTAGATAAATTGGCGCAACATGTATTGCTTTATAAGCAGCTAAACTTAGAAAATTCTCACCTTAAAGGCGTGAACATCTATATTCTTTCTGGTGCGAATGAAGCTTTCAGAACAAAGTACAAAAATGAAAGAAAAGAATTTTTCGCCGAGGAAGAACTCATTCTTGAAACAAAACTGACTAAAAACCAATTAAAAAGATAGCCGTTGAATTATCTGATCGGGATGGTGAACCAGAAACTACTTCCTTTTCCAAGCTCACTTTCTACGCCCATCTCTCCACCATGCCGTTTAATAATTTCAGAAGAAATGTAGAGGCCAAGGCCCAGGCCAGAATATGCCCTGCCATTGTAACTCGCCCGGTAATACCGATCAAATAAAAATGGTTGCACTTCTGCACCAATTCCACTTCCAAAATCCTTTACAGTAACTTTAGCATGGTCGCCAACCCGTTCTACTATGAGATGAATTTCGTTAGAATCAGAAGCATATTTAGCCGCATTGTTAACCAAATTTACCATTACCTGATCAATCCGGTGTTCATCTGCGTAAACTTCCAAATCCAGATCGCCACTAATCACTAGGGCATGTTCGCCGGCAACACGAATGTGGTTGCAACAAACATCAAGCATTTCAGATATTTTGAAAGTTGTTTTTTCTAATTCCAGCTGTCCTTCGCTAATTCTATTCAAATTGAGCAATTCGTTTACCAAAGCATTGATCTTTTCCATGCTTTTACTAGACTGCTCAATTAACCGTGGCAACATTTCGTGCGTAGGGTTTTCCTTCAGCTTCAATAACATTTGAAGACTCGCTTTCAAACTCGTAATTGGTGTTTTCAGCTCATGACTGGCAATGCTAAGGAAATCATCTCTCTGCTGATCATAATTTTTTCTCGTGGTAATGTCTACACTTACACCTGTCAGGTGCGTGGCATTTCCATCTGCATCATAAATTAACATGCCAGAATCATTGATCCAGTGCAGCGTCCCATCCGGCCATTTCACCTCGTATTCAGAATGATATTCAGATCGCGAAGCAACCACATCTTCCATTAAACCCTTGATGTACCCATGGTATTCTGGAACAACGATTTCCATCAGTCTGGCAAAATCGAGTGAATCATCTGCCTTCAATCCGAAATTACTTTTACATTGAACAGAACAGGTAACCTGACCAGTTGCGATCTCCATAGAGTATGAACCCAATTTACCAGCATGCAATGCAATCTCCAATTGATTGTTGAGCATTTTTTGCTCATCGCGTGCTTTCACGCGATCGGTAATATCATTCGCAATAACAATGATAGCGTGAGTTTCACCTTCTTCATTTTTTAAAGGTTCATAAATGAAATCAAGATATCGATCCATCACTCCATCCTCACTTAGCATTTGTATAACGAGCTCCTTTTCAGTGTAGCTCTTTCCGGTGACGAAAATATTATCTAATATTGTTAAAAGGGGCTGTATCTTTAATTCGGGTATTGCAGTTTCCAATGATAAACCGATAATGTCTCTGGTTTCACCCCAAATTTCTAACATCATATCGTTAGCCACTTCGATGGTAAGCTCCCTCCCATTCAAAATACCGATGGCAATTGGCGCTTTATTGATAAATGATTTAAACCTGCTTTCACTCTTACTTAGATTGTCATTTAGCATCACGCTTAGCTCATAAGATTGATTTAGATCTTCATGTGCTGTATGTAGTTCTTCATTTATTGACTCGATTTCTTCGTTCGTTGCCGCAAGTTCTTCTATTGTAGATTTAAGTTCTTGCTGTGCCTCTGTTAAAACAGCATTTGCGGTGGTAAGCTCATCAATGGTATCCAGTGCCGATCTTCTCAATTCGATCTGATCCATGGCACTACTGGCCAAACCGGCAAGAATTTGACGATCGGCGGGTGTAAATACCCTGGGGTTCTTATCTATAATACATAGTGTTCCAATAAGAAAACCGTCATTGGTAATTAAAGGCGCACCGGCATAAAACCTCAAGCCAAAATCGCCAACTACATTCGGGTTAGCCATTAAACAAGGTTCTTTTAGCGCATCTTCAAAAACAGTTACATCTTTGTCGAGTACAGCGAGTGAACACAAACTTTTACCTCTATTGGCTTCTCTGGCTTTGCCCATGCCAGCGTTGGCTTTGAAAAATACAGCCTCTGCATCCACCAAGGAAAGCAGAGATATAGGTACATTAAAAATTTGGGTGGCCAACTTTACTATACCATCGAAGCTATCTTCTGATGGCGTGTCTGAAATTCGGTAACGCTTAAGCGCAGCTAACCTATCATTATCATTTTCGGGCACGATGTTGATGCCAAACGTATTTTCAATCATCTTCAATGCAGTAACAGTTAGCGCAAGTATATGTTTTACAATAAAAGCGTATAAATACTATACCAAACAGAATTTATACGGCGTATTTTTCCATAATAATTTGAAATAGTGATTACAATGGTATACACGCTTGTATTTACAAGGTCATTGTCTAAAGAATGATGGTGTTTATGAGTTAATTTAGAGGAACTGGTTGTTCCATTTATATCAATTCGGTTTCTATTGTCCTTTTTTAAATCAGCATGATGTGTTCTGAAAACAGGATTAAATGTATCGACTGAGATACTGCGCTTTTGTTGGATTTACTACAAGGCTGCAGATGCGGAGATACGAGGTGCATGGGGGGCTTTCACGCTGCGGTGGCTTGTCTCGGCTGGCCGCCAAAGGGCTTCTACCTTTTTCTTGATAAAAAGGTAGCCAAAACTCAAGGCTTGGAACTGATGTTGGAGAAAAGCATTAAAGCTTTATTTCGGCAGCACAAGCACCCGATGAAGATTCGGGAGAGGACGCGCCGCCTTAAGTAGTGGTGGTTTGAAAGATTGTGGTCGAAGCTTTAAACGTTTTCTCCTTCCATCAATTCCTAGGCCAGAGAGCAGGGTGGCCATAGCGAGATGGCCATAGCAAATGTGCCATTTTCTAAAACGATCTTAGAGGCGATCGGTATGTAAAGTGTTTGTCCTTGCGAGGCACGAAGCAATTCCAGTTGTGGTGGTTTGAAGGATTGTGGTTGCAGCTTTAAGCGCTTTCCCCTTCCATCAGTCCCTAGGCCGGAGAGCAGGGTGGCCATAGCCGGGCATTAATAGCATCGTCACACACTCTTGCTGTTCATTCAGAGTGCAGCGAAGAATTCTTGCATTTTTAAACGCTAACAGATAATAACAAAGGGGCCTCCGGCTTTTACTACTTTAAATAGTTAACCCAGATGCCCCTACCACTTTTGAACTTGGTTCTGCAAGAAATTACTTACTGAAAAATGATTAGCCTCTTTTAGCTATTTGACTTTTTCATTAACAGGTGCCGGAACAGGCTCATCTTCCTGCCCTTGCTTAAATTCTTTTATTCCTTTGCCTAATCCTTTCATGAGTTCTGGAATTTTCTTCCCTCCGAACAATAATAATATGGCTATGCCAAGGATGATCATTTCCGGTCCACCCAATAATGCGGCAATTGTGAAATCTTTCATAGGTTTTTGCTTTTGGTAACATCATATACGAAAGAAATTAGCCGGGGGTTTTTTAAATTGTAAATGTTCTGAAAGAGATGGTTTAAAGATTAGACTTTTATTTATCAATTATAACCAAGCCATTGCTTGCAAAAGATATAAGTTCTTTGAAAAAGAATCGTTATAGCTATAATCGGAATTTTGTATGTTTGATTTAAACACTAGAATTTAATCTTAAACCCTTAACAAAAATGAACATCACCAAAAACATTTTTTTAACATCCCTCATCGCCTTATCTACACTTACCATTTACTCTTGCAAAACCAAAAAGATGGTAACCAAGCCAGCTCCGGCACCTGTTGCCAAACCAGCACCACCTGTTGAAGAAAAAAAACCTGAACCGATACCCCAAAAAGAGCCAGAAGCGGCACCATCTGATAAACCAGATTTTAACCTGGATAACATTCAGTTTGAATTCAACTCGTTTGTGTTAAAAACAGCTTCCTTTTCTATTTTAGACAAAGCGGTAGCCGAAATGAAAAAATCGCCCACTACCAAGTTTGTATTACATGGCCACTCATCATCAGAAGGAACGCCAGAACATAACATGCAATTATCTGTTGACAGGGCAAATGCGGTAAAATCTTATTTTATTAATGCTGGCTTAAGTGCAGATAATTTCACCGTTGTTGGCCATGGCGAAAAAGAACCTATTAGCACCAACAATAACGAAGAAGGAAGAACTTTAAACAGAAGAACGGAAATTAAACTTCAAAATTAACTGTCCTGCTTAAAGTCTTTTTAGCAAATCCATGAACATCCAATAAGTGGGTTGAAAACGAAAAGTGATCAGCTTACCTCATTGGATGTTTTTTTTTGCATTTTGTTCATTGTTATTTTTTTTTTGTTTTTGTAGCAACTATGTATAAATTCAATGAATATATAAATTACGCTCCATGAATATTAATCACATAGCAACTCATCCCATTTTAATTAGAAATCATGTTCAAATTCTTGGAGAAGGCAGCCAGGTAATTCTTTTTGCACATGGCTTTGGTTGTGCCCAAAGCACCTGGAAATACATTACTGATGCTTTTTTAAAAGACTACAAAGTGATCTTGTTTGATTACGTTGGTTCTGGCAACTCTGACATCAGTCAATATAATTACCACAAATATGCTACACTGGATGGTTATGCCTGTGACGTAATCGACATTATAGAAGCACTGGATCTTCAGGAAATTATTTTTGTGGGCCATTCGGTAAGCAGCATGATTGGGATGCTCGCAGCACTGCAAAAACCAGAGGCTTTTAAAAAGCTAATATTTATAGGTCCGTCTCCGAAATACATGAACGATTGTGACTACATTGGAGGCTTTGAAGCGGCAGACATCGAAACTATTTTTAATCACATTGCAGAAGATTATTCGGGTTGGGCAAAAGCGATCTCGCCAGCCATTATGGATAGCCCGGATAAACCAGAACTGGCCACCTTTTTACAAGCGTGTTTCGAAGAAACGAACCCGAGTATTGCACTGGCATTTGCAATGGCTACATTCAAATCAGATTATAGAGAAAAATTAAAGGAGTTAGCTGTCCCCAGCCTTACACTAGCCACTAATAATGATATGATGGCCCCGCCTGATGCCACCAGATTCATAGAAAAATATACTCCTGATAACTTCCTGGTGATGATGAAAGCTACCGGACATTTCCCACACATAAGTGAGCCCGAAGAAACCATCATGGAGATTAAAAACTTCATTTCAAATGCAACAACCAGAGAGAAACTTGCACAGACAGATAAATGATCCCGGTTAATAAAGTGTATTTAAAAATCCCAGTACCTCCTGGCCTATTCAAGATTTTGACGACGTTTTTTACCTGCACATTCGATTCTTTAAGTGGTAAGTTGCCATATTCAATTGCATTTAAAAACTGATCCAACAGACGATTTAAATCCATAATAAAAATTGTAGACCGGGTATAATGGCCCGTGGCTTTCAGCTTTATGATATCCCCAGCTTCGAGATATTGTTGAAATGCCAGTAAATTTTCGCTGATTACAGACAAGAACTTCGCCGTAATCTCCTGCTCAAATGTGGCATCACCCATACTGATTTCTCTTAGATAAATAAGATTAATGAAATGGTAGTTGTTTTGAACTTCCAATTTTGGAGATGAAGATTCGTTTATTTCAGGTAAAACAACGAGATCACCTCAGCCAGGTCTGCCTGTTCTAAAGGCTTGGATAAAACAGCATTTATTCCAGATTCGAAGCACTTTAAACTAATGGCCTTTAGGTTCTTTGTACTAACACCAACCAGGGGCAAATTGCAATTATAATTATCTCTAGCTGCATGCACAAACTCAAATGCATCAAGTGCTGAAAAATCCAGATTCAGGAAGATTAATGAAAAGATATCTTTATTAATTTGGTTCAGGGCTTCTGTTGCCGGTGAAACCGTTATTGCGGTAATATGATATGCCTTTAAATAGTTGATGATTATTCTTGATTTGCTCCTTCATGATCAATAATCAACACAGGCGTTTCTTGTAGATTCCTTTTCACAGTATCATATTGATTGTTTACTAAAAGCATATCCTTACAAAATGTGTATGCGTTTAGCCAGCGCCACTTTATACGCTTCAGATACTGGAATAAAATTTTTAGCCATAATCAATGTGTTCCCTTTAAATCCATCCGCAGCATAGTGCCTTTCAGAATATATTAAAATAATAAGCGGTTTATATTTACCCAGTCCTTTACTCAAATCTAAACCTGAAATGCCGGGCATTTCTGCATCCAGCAGCAATAAATCCATATGCTGATTGGCAAGATACTGATAGGTCTCGTCTACATTCTTACATTCCACAATGAGATTTAATGATCGCCCAACTTTTAGCATTTGCCTCAGCGTGCTTCTGGCAATCGCGTTATCATTCACAATCAGCAATTCATTTGCATAAATTTAGTTTAGTTAAAACCAGTCATGAAAGTATGAATAACATTTTGATCAGCGTAATGAACAAAATGAATAAATCGTTCATTTGTAAAAACCAATAGAAATTTAAACGCGTATATAAGGCCATTCATCTATACTACATGCCTTTCTAACGCTCTTGGCTATACGTTAGGCAGAATGTTGAATAATTTTACAAGACAAAAAAAATAAAAAACACATGAACATCCTTAAGAAAATTTCCATTTTTTCAGTAATAATTCTATCGGCTTACACCAGTAATGCACAAAATGGCATGAAAGAGCCCATTGATTATACGCTAAAAAATGGTATGAAAATTATTGTATCCGAAAACAGTAAATCAACCGGCGCTTTTTCAAGCTTTACCTTAGATGCCAAATCTTTTCATGCCAAAAAAGATGGTATCGTTGAATTAACAAATGCAGTATTGAATGAAAGCGTTAATGGAAGCGACCATATTATATTTAAAGATAATAGTGGAAAACTTTCAACCAATAACGCCAATTTAGAAAACGGGCTACTAGAGATGAGTGCTTTAATTCAGAATGCAACTTTCAATCAGAAAACATTTAATAACGGCAAAGCGAAATTATTGGCCAGCTTGAAAATGCAGGATTATGATTTCGATCAATCTGTTACTGAAAATTCAATAATGGCTTTAACGCTGACCGATGTGCAAGCATTCTATAATGAAATCTCTCCAGAAAAAACTTATTTAACTGTTGCCGGCGATGTGCAATTAGAAACCGCAAAAGCAGCAGTAAAAAAAGCTTTTGGAAACTGGAAAAAAGCGGTAAAAACTGAAACCGATACAGTGTCAAAATAATTTAGTCTATCCCTGGAAAACTCCCTGATTAGCTTCAGGGAGTTTTTTTATGCTCAAAATGTTACAGGATTTTGCAATTGCAAACAATTAAATGCGCAAACATTCAATATCTTAGCACATCAATCCACTTTCCATGAAAAAAACTTGCATTATACTTTTGCTTTCTGTGCTAATTACTTCAATTTATGGCCAGACAACGGTAAATCGAAATGCCGATATCGATAAAATGGTGAAGTCAGTCAATCAGGATTCATTAAAGGCTTACATTTCAAAAATGGTCGCTTTTGGAACCAGAAATACTTTAAGTGACATTAAAAGTAAAACCAAAGGGATTGGTGCGGCGAGGAATTGGGTAGTTGGTAAGTTTAACCAGTTTGCAAAACAAACCGATGGCAGACTTACAGCCTATTTAGATACCATCACATTTAAGTCTGACGGAAAAAGGGTTGATCAACCGACATTATTGGGGAATGCCGTAGCTGTTTTAAAAGGAACAGATGCAAATGATAAACGGGTTTATGTAGTAAGCGGACACTTAGATAGCCGCGTAACTGATGTAATGAACAGAACCAGCGATGCTCCAGGTGCTAATGATGATGGCAGTGGTGTGGCTGGTGTGATAGAAGCAGCCAGGATTATGAGCCAGTACAAATTTCCGGCGACTATCATTTTTGTAGCCGTTAGCGGCGAAGAACAGTCTTTACTTGGATCTGGTTTCATGGCTGCAAAAGCAAAGAAGGAAGGCTGGAATGTTGATGCCATGCTAAATAATGATATGATTGGCAGCAACAACAGTAGCGAAACACAAATTATTGATAACACCCGGCTAAGGGTATTTAGCGAAGGTCTTCCTGCTTATGAATTAGATAAAAATGCAAAAAGCATCAGGCAATTTGGCTTGGAAAATGATGGCAAAAGTCGCCAGTTGGCAAGATATGTTAAAGAAATTGGAGAACGCTATGTTGACCAGCTTGAAATTAAATTAATCTATAGAAATGACAGGTTTTTACGCGGAGGCGACCATACACCCTTTGTAGAAAATGGTTTTACAGCGGTAAGAATCACAGAAATGAATGAAAATTTTGAGCATCAACATCAGGATCTAAGAACAGAAAATGGCATTCGCTATGGCGATTTGCAGGAATTCATGGATTTTGAATACCTCAGAAAGAACACGGCTGTTAATATTGCCGTTCTCGCCAACCTGGCCAAATCGCCTTCAGCACCAAACGAGGTAAAAATAGATGTAAAAAACCTGAGCAATTCATCCCTGTTATATTGGAAAGCACCTGCGAATGGAACAGTAAAAGGCTACTACGTTTTAATGCGTGAAACCAGCAGCCCGGTTTGGGAAAAGAAATTTTTTACCACGGCTACCGAGTTAAGGATTCCATATAGTAAAGACAATTATTTATTTGCTGTACAAAGCGTGGGTACAGAAGATAATGAAGGTTTACCAGTTGTACCTGGAATTGGCC
Organism: Bacteroidota bacterium; assembly: GCA_037032985.1. Classification (GTDB taxonomy): domain Bacteria; phylum Bacteroidota; class Bacteroidia; order Sphingobacteriales; family Sphingobacteriaceae; genus Pedobacter. The sequence continues at coordinate 164,863 of JAZBLB010000006.1, read as the reverse complement.
GCTAGAAAAAAGCTAGGTTTTTTCATTGTTTAACCTCAAATTAGCACCATGAAATTTAAGCCGTTAGCGTTTATCATAAGCATCGCCATCACCTTATCCATTGGTGCATTAGGTGGTTGGGCAACGGCTCAATCTGTTAAAACCTGGTACCCCACATTAAATAAACCATCTTTCAATCCCCCAAACTGGCTGTTTGGACCGGTTTGGACCAGTCTTTATATTTTGATAGGTATTGCAGCTTATCTGGTTTGGATGAAGCGTGATGAAATTGCACATGTTCCGAGAACGGTAGCCATTTACTTTATCCAGCTAATTTTAAACCTCGGCTGGTCATTTATTTTCTTTTACCTTCACGAAATCGGTTTTGCATTGGCAGAAATCCTGGTGTTGCTTGCGGTAATTATTTTAAATGCTGTTTTGTTTTATAGGATTAATAAATGGGCCGGCTTAATCTTCATTCCGTATATACTTTGGGTAAGCTTTGCAGCTTTTTTAAATTATAACCTCTTCATATTGAACTAATTTTAAAAGAAAGTCCTATTTTAGAGGAGTGGTAGCTTTTAATAAGATTTTGCTGATCCTTTTCGTTCTGTGCTATACCCAATTGCAAGCGCAAAAGGTTGGGCTTGTTTTTAGTGGAGGCGGTGCGAAGGGTTTAGCACATATTGGTACTTTAAAAGCGCTGGAAGAAAACCACATTCCCATAGATTATATTACAGGAACATCTATGGGTGGTATAGTCGGCGCGATGTATGCTGCCGGATATTCGCCGCGTGAAATTGAACAGATTGCGCTAAGCAATGATTTTCAGAATTGGGTAAACGGTCGTTATACGAGCGATTATACCTACTATTTTCAGAAAAATGCACCCAACGCCTCTATGCTCACCGCCAAAGTAGCGATAGACACCGGTTTTCATTTCAGTTTTCGTTCTAATCTAATCAATGATATCCCCCTAAACTTTGCTTTTCTCGAGTTATTTTCTCAGGCATCGGCTGTATCAAAGGACGATTTTAACAACCTTTTTGTGCCCTACCGTTGTATGGTTGCAGATGTACTTTCTCAAAAAAGCATAACCGTAGGTAAAGGAAGTTTAGCAGAAGCCGTGCGGGCCACAATGACAGTTCCCATTATTTATCGTCCTATTAAACTAGATGGAAAATATGTTTTTGATGGCGGCTTATATAATAATTTTCCTGCTGATGTGATGGAGCGGGAATTCAAGCCTGATTACGTGATCGGTGCCAACGTTTCTTCTAAAACTTATAATGAGTATCCTAAAAGTACCGATGACCGCCTTATGAACCGCTTTTTGGTCTACATGTTTCTTTCCAAATCAGATTCAACTATGATTGGCAAAAACGGCGTTTATATTCAGCCGGAGCTGGCAAACTACAGCGTAACTAATTTTGCACCGGTAAAAGAATTAATTAAAAAAGGTTACGACGCTACGATTGCGGATATGCCCAGGATTAAGGAATTGATTAAAAGACGGGTAAGTGATGAAGAACTGGCGCAGAAAAGAGCAAAATTTAATTCTAAAAAGCCTGATTTTAAATTCAGTTCCATTTCAGTTTCTGGTGTGAACAGCCAACAGAAAAAATACATTGAAAGGTTATTTAAGAGTGATCAGGCTACTTTCAATCTGCAGGATATTAAACGCGGTTACTACAAACTCGTTGCAGATCAGACTTTTGAAACCGTGTATCCAAAAATATCATACCAGGCGGCAACAGATAGTTATACTTTTGAGGTGGTTGCACAACCCAAAAAAAGCTTCAAAATGGAATTGGGCGGCAATATATCTAGCCGTCCGATAAGCAATGTTTTTCTAGGCGCACAATATAATTACCTTAACCGAAAAGCTTATACTTTTGGCACCAGCTTTTATTCTGGCCGCTTTTATGAATCTGTACAGCTAAATGGAAGAGTAGATTACCCCACCAAACTCCCACTCTTTTTGGCGGCAGAATTAACCTATAACCACTGGAATTATTACAACACCAGTCAGATTTTTATAGAAAATCCCCGTCCAATTTATATTGAACAATCAGACCGCAAAATTGATCTGATGATGGGCGTTCCGTTAAATTACAACACTAAAGTTGTACTTCATTCTACTTTCATCAATAACAACGACCGCTATAGTCCGAACAATACTTTTGCTGTTGGTGATCTACTTGATCAAACTATTTTTAATGGCTTTAGAGGATCATTAAACCTCGAAAAAAACTCCCTGAACCGAAAACAGTATGCCACCAGCGGACAAAATTTTTCGCTCAGCTTTAACTACACCACCGGCAGGGAGAATTATAATCCGGGAAACATCTTTAGAAACACACTGGGTTTTGTAAACAACCCGGAGATGAGCAGGTTACACCACTGGGGCAGCATTAAAATTACCCAAGAAAATTATTTTTTACACTTAAAAAAATATACCCTGGGTTATATTGTTGAAGGTGTAATATCAAACCAGCCATTGTTTAACAACTATTATTCTACCTTGTTGGTTGCCCCTGCTTTCTATCCACTACAAGATAGCCGCTCATTATTTCTCGATAAATTCAGGGCCACAACCTATGCTGCAGGCGGAATTAAAAATATCTATAACATTAAAAAAAATCTCGACTTCCGCGGGGAAGCCTATTTATTTCTACCTCATAAGGAATTTGAAAGGGTTGATTTACAGGGAATAGATTATGCGAAAGCCATCACTAAAATTCGATATGCTGCAACTGCCGGCGTTGTTTACCATACGCCAATTGGTCCGGTAAGCTTAAGTTATAACTTATATAACGACGCCATTAAAAGAAATGGTGTATTATTGCATATCGGTTATTTAATTTACAATAAACGTTCAATAGAATGAAACAACTTATCCTATTTTGCTCGCTCTGCTTAATTAGTTTTATCAGTTCAGCTCAAAATGCTACCATCAATAATTTTCTCGTTAAGGAAAATTTGATTAAAAATAATAAGCTTGCCATTATTGCGGCAGATTCCTTAAACGTACCCAACGAAAACATCAGAGGAACCTATACATTTAGTGTGAGCGGTTTTACGCAGGTGCTAAAATTTAATGATGGCATTGCGGTGCTACCTTTGCCGATAGATAAATCGACGTTTGTTTACATTAAACATCAAAACGACTTCGGCACCCATAGTAAACTCATTTATGTTTACAAAAAAGATAACGATCTTAATCCCTACACCATTAATAGCCTCTGGCTCTTCATCATTCCTATTGCGCTTGTAATCATTGCATTCGCTTTTAGAAAGCTAATTATTTTCGTGGTTATCGCCTTCCTGGTTTTTGTTTATTTCAACCACAGTGCCGGCCTGAATCTATCTACATTCTTCGAAAGCATATTTGATGGTCTGAAAAATCTGTTCTGAAATTTTAAGTTTTAATAACATTTCTTACAACTTGATTGTTCAGGTTGTAAGCGCCAATAGCATTTTGATTGGGAAAACACTACCAATTAAAATGCTATTGGCATTTGAAGGCAAAAATTACAGATAGCATAAATATAATTAAGCAGATATGCGCATAGCGGTTATTGATCTCGGCACAAACACTTTCCATTTGCTCGTTGCAGAAACATATGGCCAGGATTTCAAAGTATTGCATAAAACCAATGTTCCGGTTAAATTAGGAGAAGGGCGAATAAACGACAATATCATTATTCCAGCTGCTTTTGAACGGGGAATTAACTGCCTCAAAACTTTCAGCGAAACCATGCTGAATTACCAAGTAGATCTTGTCAAAGCAACAGCAACTTCTGCAGTACGCAGTGCCGATAATGGAAAAGATTTTGTTGCGGCGGTGAAAGCACAGACAAAAATTGAAATCGAAATTCTATCTGGTGAACAGGAAGCCGAGCTAATTTATGAAGGCGTTAAGCTGAGTGGTGCGATTGATGATTTATCTTTAATAATGGATATTGGTGGCGGCAGCGTGGAATTTATCCTTTGCGACACAGAAAAGTTAATCTGGAAGAAAAGCTACAACATAGGCGCAGCACGATTGATGCAACGCTTTTTTAAATCAGATCCAATTTCAGATCAGGATAAAAATAACATTCTGGCGCACATTCAGGAAGCGCTTGAAGACTTGTTTGCCATTTGCCAACATTATCAACCCAAAACACTAATTGGATCGGCAGGTGCTTTCGAAACCTTCGCCGAGTTAGTGTGTGCTGCAAAAAATGAAACAATTGATATTGATAAAGTCATATCTTATTTTTTCGACTTCGATGAATACATTGTACTTTCCATTAAATTAATTAACTCCACCCATCAACAGCGGGCTGAAATGCCTGGTATTATCCCATTAAGGATAGATCTAATTGTGATAGCAGCGATGATCACAAATTTCGTTTTAGGCAGGCTAAAAATCAATCAACTCCGGCTATCTTCCTATGATTTAAAGATGGGTATCCTGGCTGACCAAATACAGCGCCACTAACTTTTTTTCGGTGTTGGAATTAATATTTCTCCCATAATCATCGGCTGTTCTTTCAACATGATGTCATTCTGCTGTACTTTGGTATAATTGATAATCATATTAGCAGAATACCTGGCACTTTGAACAGAGAGTTTATTATTTTTGATATTTAGATTATCCTTTAAAAGAATCTCATATTGTCCATTTTGGTCTGTCATTGCATAATATGACGTATTTAAAATAACTAAACGAATTCCGGGAACTGGCTTTTTATTAGGACCTAATATTCTACCAGCAATTTTTTTAACCAGTAGCGGTTTTTCTCCATTTTTCTGATCCGTTCCAATAGAAATTTCGGTAGCCACATGTGGAATAGTAGCACTGGCATCTTGGGCAAAAATTGCCGCGCCGATAGCCAGTACGCCCAGGTATTTCATCCAGTGTCTATTGGCGGGCTTAACAATCTGATAATAATTTAATTGGTTAAGTTGCATTACACTTAATCGACCGCAAACCGAAGCGCTGGCTTGTGTTAATACGGAAATAATTTCTGCGTTGGAGAAATTCGTAAAGTCGACCACATTTTTTGAACAGACTGTACAAAAACCAAAATCTGCTTCTTTTTGCATTTCTGCCCAATTTTGTGTGCAGGGTTTAGCGATCGTAATCTTAGTATTTAAGTTTTTCATGTTCCCGGTTTTCCCTACATGATGAGAAACAAATCAAGATTCCACAGATATTATAATTTATTATTGCCGTTGTTTCGGATATTTTCGAAAATCAGACTCACGATATATTACGTGATTTATATTCATATATTTAGTTGAATATACAATAGGAACTTCCTGGTTTAAATAAAATCTATCAAATTCATTTTTTGATAGCTCCACTTTTAACCTATGTTTAGCGCCATTCAAATCTTTAAATTCTACTGATATATTACTTAAATCAATACGATTGCTAGTCAATGAGCTACCATCTATAATTTTAGCCATTGTGATCACCCCATTTTCGTCTAATTCTCGGGATTCTCTATTAACTTCTATCCATAAAATTAAAATCGCATTTGCAAAAAGTGATACAAGGAGTATAATCAATAGCAATATTCCTTCAAATGGCCTTTCTTTATTTTTTCCAGTTTCAGAAAGCAAATAAAAGACACCAGAAAAAAAAACAACCACACAGACCGTAATGCTAATCGCTCCAGTAATAGCTAAAAGTGTTGTCGCTGATTGATAAGTGCCTATTGGAATCGCAAAGTAAAAAATGTAAATAATAATAAACACGCTATTCCCCAAATAGCAAGTTTTCTAAATATTGTCTTATTATCAACCGTTTTGAGCGTGATTTTTATTTAAGCATTATCTATGATCATATTACTATTATTTATGTGTTTTTCAAATATCTAATATGCAGTAAACTTTAAAAGTTCACCATACAACTTTTCAGTAGGCAAGCCCATCACATTGGTATAAGATCCTTCAATCCGCTGTACCACTACCAATCCCCACCAGTCTTGCACACCGTAACTGCCTGCTTTATCGTAAGGTTGGTAATTATCAATATAGAAATCTATCTCATTATTGGTAACTGATTTACAGTAGACTTCGGTTCTATCATAAAAGGAGTGGAACTTATCGCCCTTAACCAAAGTTACGCCGGTATATACCTCGTGTTTGCTGCCAGATAACTTAGCCAGCATTTCTTGTGCATGTTCCCTGCCGGATGGTTTTCCGAGGATTTCGCCATTTAATGCTACTATGGTATCAGCGGTAATTACAATTTCATCTCCAGCTGTAAACGCTTTTGCCTTCTGCTCCGAAATATAAACTGCAATTTCTGCTGGACTTAAGCCTTCAGGATAACTTTCATCTACATCTTTAAGCAATACCTCAAAGTCTAGTCCCATTAAGGTTAAAAGTTCTTGCCTGCGTGGAGATTTTGATGCTAGGATAATCTTTGGAAAAGTAGTAGCCATAAATAATTTTTTGCTAAAATAAGAAAAGCGACTTTAAAGCCGCTTTTCTTATTCAATGTTTTTATTTTATTAATTACTGCTACGTCCTTGCATGCGTTTTTGCATTTCAGCGCGCTGCTCTTTCTGCCACGCCTCATAAGTTTTCTTTTGCTCATCATTTAATACTGCAGCAACTTTTACATCATTCTCTGCACGGAACTTCTTAATTTTATCTCTCATCGCCTCCCGATCACCAGCTTGAGCCTCTTCCCGCATTTTTTTCATTGCTTCCGACTGTTCGGTAAATACAGCGGTTAACTTTGTCTTTTGGTCATCAGATAATTTCAACTTTTCGTCTAACTGTTTAACCCGTTCTTCAGGTTTCATCATCATACCTCTTCCACCACCTTGTTGTGCCTGAGCGAAGCCAGCTATCCCAAGCATTAATCCGCAGATCATCATTAATTTTTTCATGTTGTTGTTTTTATTGATGTTTGAAATGGTTGGAGCACGCCTGTGAAGCAAAGTTTAATTGCGAAATGTAACGTCGCCGTTGCAAATGAAAAATAGATAAGTGCCTGTTGAGAAACCAGACTCTTTCAGAAAGATCACAGGATTGCGATACCTTGCTAAGAAAGATGACACACAGATTTAACAAACCGATCTACATACCAGAATCTGCAGCGTTTGGATGTTCATCGTGCCATTTCCCCTGCACTTTCAGTACTTTTTCAATAATATCACGAACGGCTGTTTTACCTCCATTAAAAGGAGATATGAAAGTAGAAATTGCTTTGATTTCTTCTACTGCATCGGCCGGACAAGTTGGAAGCCCAACCAGTTTCATTACCTTGAGGTCAGGAATGTCATCTCCCATATAGAGCACTTCTGCAGCAGTGATGTTTTTATCTTTTAGATATTGGTTAAAAATAGAAACCTTATCTCCAGATCCAAGAAACACATCGGTTATGCCGAGATTAGCAAAGCGCCTGCCCATTGCAATACCATCTCCACCAGATATTATACAGAGGTTGTACCCTTTTTTAACGGCCAGTTGCATGGCATAACCATCTTTGATATTGAATGTGCGTAGCGATTGCCCGTTATCAGTCACCTGTACACTGCCATCGGTTAATACACCATCAACATCAAAAATGAAGGTAGTTATTTCTATAAGTTTTTGCAGAAACATTTATGCGTTTGGTGTTAAGCGTTAGAACCGACTAAAGGCTCCGAAGTAAGAACTCAATTACTGATTATCACGCCATTCGTAAACCCAGGCAGATTGAATTTGCTCTAAATGACCCTCACTGCTTTCCTCACGTGTACCTTTAAAGTTAGGCAATTCTAAAACCCATTCTAAAAGTTCTGTGAAACGAACGCGATAAATCTTAGCTTCCGTGAAGTCGTCGCCAAATTTTTCATATAAAGACATGGCAATATCTTCATAATCGTTCCAGTAAAAAGGTAATGCAAATTTATCGTTGTTCATGTTTTTGTTGTAAAGTTAAAGGTTGAGGGTTAAAAATTCAGGCTTGCCGATTGTGAGTTAAGAGTTACAAGTCTGGAGTGCGATATCTATATCATCATCATTCTAGAAATCATTCTGATGACTTGAAAGACTTTTGACTGAAGACTATTTAGTGCCCCATAAAACCAGACTGATCTGGAATAGTTACTTCAATATCGCCATTAATCACTACGCATTGGCAACCGAGGCGAGAGGTAATTCTCGGACGAACTGCCCTATCAATAAAATCTTCCTCTTTATCAGAAATTTCTTCAATATTATCCATCCCTTTAGTTACGTATACATGGCAGGTACTACAGCCACAAACACCACCACAGTTGTGTTGGAGGTCGATTCCGTTATCCAGACAAACATCTAATACGGATTCTCCGGCAGCTATTGGTAGCTCTAAAGACTCGTGATCGGCCTCTTCAAAATTTATTTTCAGTTTAAAAATGCTCATAATATATTGCAAAAGTAATAAGCTAAAGCGGTAAAAATGCTATTTCGACATTAATTTTATGCTGTCGCTTAAAGTTTGGTAAATATTCTGCAGTCCTGGCATGTCGTTTAACAGGCTAAGATGCTTATTTAAAGTAGTTTCATCGGCACGTATCGCCGGTCCGGTTTGCACGTCTTCCGGTAAATTAGTCATTACCTTATCGGCAGTTTCTTTGATCAACGGCCTGATCATATCGAAATCAAGTTCGTGTTGCTGAAGGAACTGATTTGCCAAAGCATAAAGGTGATTAGGGAAGTTACATGCAAAAACTGCCGCTAAGTGCAGTGCCTTCCGTTTGTCTCCATCTATCTGGTACACCTTCTTGCTGATCCTGGCTGCCAGCTGTTTTAAAACTGTTAACTGTTCCTCGCAAGTGGCCTCAATACATAGAGGAATCTCATCTAAAGAAACTTCCTTAGCTTTTGAAAAGGTTTGCAAAGGATAAAATACCCCTGCATGTTTCACTTTCGAGGCTAACACATTGATATCAGTTGTTCCAGAGGTATGCACCACAAGGCCGTTAACCGCGCTTAATTGCTCTGCAATACTTTCAATTGCATCATCCTTAACAGTGATGATGTATAAATCGGCATTGCCATTTATTTGAGTTAACGCGTTAATCGGTTCTCCACCTACTATATCGGCTAATGAGGTTGCATTATTTAGCTTCCGGCTATACACCTGCACAATTTCTTCGCCTTTGGCTACTAAAGCCTGAGCGAGATGTGTGGCAACATTGCCAGAACCCAATAGCACAATCTTCATTACCTATGCGATTTTTGCTTCTTTTCTTCTTCTGAAAATAGAAAGCAAGAAACCAACAACCATTACGATCGTTCCGGCCCAGTATAAATTGATAAATGGAAATTCGATCGCTTTAAAAACTACCCAGTCTTTTGCTTGCTGTGGCTTTTCAAAGATCTGTAATTCTACCTTTTTCTCATCTGGTAATACCCTTGAGAAGCGGAATTTAAGATCCAATCCTTCAACCTTACGGGCAAAATCGAATGTATTATTTCCTTTAATTAAGAACATTGGTTCAGCATTGTAAATCTTACCGGCTGAATTAATTTCTAAAGGTAAGCCTACTGCATAATCACCTTGAGCTAAAACCAGGTCTTTCGCAACAGGTTTATTGTTAAGTGCTTTTACCGTAACGACACCACTTGAAGTGTGGATGGTATCTCCGGCAGAAACTTTAACAATTCTAGGTGCTTTATAATTTTCATCATCAGAATGACCTTCGTGATCACCATGAGATTCTTGTTTAATTGCGGCACTGGTAATATGCGTATAAACGTCATAGGTTAAATAGTGCTTGGTATCTGGCGAAGCAATCAAGCCCATTTTCTCATTATCCTGAACATGAGGATGTAAGTTGAAATCTTCCTTCACCTTACCTGTTTCCTTATCCAATACCTTAAAGTTAAGCGTATAGGTTGTATTAGGAGCCTCAACAGTATCACTTACATAAGTTACCGTATACTTGCCCATTTCTTTAGGCTCGTTTTTGTATAACATAATGTTTTCACCAGGCTTCTCTGTTTTCTCAAAATCTTTAACCGGAATAAAGTTATTCGCGTTGATAGATAATGGTTTATTCGTAGCTGCTGAAATTAAAGCACCTAAAATTAAAAATGCAAAACCAATGTGCGCAACTGCAGAGCCGGCCAATTTAACTTTGCCACCAAAAGCCTGATATAAAATTGCTGCATTGGATAATACCGCAAATACACAACTGAATGTAATTAAGATATACATGGTGTTGGTATAGATATCGGCTACCCAAACCAAACCAGCTGTTAATACCAATGCAAATAAAACAGCCGAAACCAAACTGCTGTAGAATTTACGCGGATCCGTACGTTTGTATTTTAAATATTGAGAAAAACCAGAAATCAAAGTAATTAACACCGCGAATGGAGCCTGCCATTGATTGTAGTATTTTACTGCATCAATTGGAGGTGAAAAGTTTGTTCCGAAAGCCTTGTTAAATACCGGAACGGAAGTAGAGAAAATGATCTGAATACAAGCAACAGTAACCACCAGGGCGCCAATAAACATCCAGAATTCTCTCGAATAAGTTTCTTCATCTTTTGTGGTAATCGGCAACTCCTTCCATCTAATAATGATCAGTGTCACAGCAATTACGGCAAATACAACATTATAGAGAATGAGGTGACCAAACATACCCATATCTGTAAAAGAGTGTACAGAGGTATCGCCTAAAATTCCACTTCTGGTTAAGAACGATGCATAAAGCACCAATAAGAAACTCAAAAATACCAATGCAATAGCGGTAAAATAGGCATGACCAGTATTTTTATAGGCGATCATTACGTGTACTGCGCCAATTAAAGTTAGCCAAGGAATTATAGAAGCATTCTCTACCGGATCCCAGGCCCAGAACCCACCAAAGTTTAAAGCTTCATATGCCCAGAAAGAACCCATGATAATCCCGGTTCCTAAAACCATTACGGCAAAAAGCGTCCATGGCATTGCTGGCTTAATCCATTCCTTGTACCTTTTTTGCCAAAGGGCTGCTACGCCGTAGGCAAATGGCACAACCATGCTCGCGAAGCCTAGGAATAAAGTTGGCGGATGGATCACCATCCAATAGTTTTGCAATAAAGGATTTAAGCCTTTACCATCAGTAATAAACTTAAGGTAGTTTTTGTAATTCTCTGGATTTGCAAAAACAACAGGTGCCTGCGCTTTTAAATCCAGTGCATCTCTTAAAAGTATGAAAGGAGAACTTCCAATACGCTCGCCGAAAATCTCCACCCCCAGTAGCATCGAAGTTAAAAACACTTGCGAAAAGCCCACAACGGTCATTACCGGACGCTCCCAGGTTTTAGCTTTCCAAATTAACAGCGAACCTAAAAAAGATTGCCAAAAAGCCCAAAGCCAGAAACTCCCCTCTTGTCCTTCCCAAAAAGCAGATACGATATAGTAAACAGGAAGCTGCTTAGAAGAGTGATTGTAAACGTAGTTGTATTCGTAATGATGATTTAAAATCAAATAGAAAAGGATTACGCCAATGCCAATAACAGAAGCGAAATTGATAAAGAAACTCACTCTCCCAAGATTAAGCCATGATTTATCCTGTAATTCTTTATCACGACTGGCAAAGAAATATGATATGGTTGAAAGTAATGATGCACTAAACGCCAGCACAATGAAAAACTGCCCGATTTTACCCGACAACAGGTTTTCGCCTACAAATTGAATATCCATTAAAATTAGTTATATTTTTTCTCGCCGTACTTACCAACAGTATCAACCTTGCCATTCTGGTTAACCTCAACTAGGTTATCATTATATTTAGACGGGCATTTCATTAAAATTTTTGAAGCATAAAATTTGTCTCCGTCCATTTTACCTATTAATACCAATTTCTCTGATTTTTCGAAATCCTGAGGCTTTGTACCGCTGTAAACAACCTCCCTCAGTTCTCCTTTTTCATCCTTCATATGGAAGGCAAAATGATTGGCATCTTTAACTGCATCATAATACATTCCTTTAGATTTTTCCCAGTAGCCCATCACATGCTCTTCCTTTTGCGAAGCAGCAGCCTCTTTAAAATTAGAATAAGTATCTGTATTTGCATTTAAGCTAAATAAGATCCCTACAGAAATTGCGATAGTAATTAATCCAATGATTGCACTTTTTTTCATGTTGTGTTATTGTAGTAAAAGCTGGCAACAAAGATAGAAAAATAGCCGTAGCGAACGTTCTTTTACGTTTTTCGTGTCGTTATATTGACAATTAGCTGATTATCGAAAGTCATCGATAAAACGATTAAAAAATTAACTAATCCTGAAACCGGAATTCAGGTTTGGAAAAAACTTTTCAGCGCTATCTTTGTAGTACTAATTACACCCGTTCAGAAATAATACGTTTTTGATACTAAGTTAAATGAGTAAGTTTGAACCACCAGATAATTGTTGTCCCTGAACTAATTGGCCTAATTGTATAAATATGAATGTTAAGCAGTGTTATAAGCTCCTCCTGTTTGTTTTTCTAATCCCTATTTTATCATCCTGTTTCGAAATTGTTGAAGAAATTAGCTTACGTAATGATGGCACCGGAGATGTGGTGCTTACGATTAATCTCAGTCAAAGTAAAACAAAAGTAGCTTCAGTGATGCTTCTTGATAGTGTGCAGGGCTATAAGGTGCCCAGTAAGCAAAAAATTCAGCAAGAGCTCGCCGAAGCAGTTGCCTACCTTAAAAAATCAGAAGGGATTTCGAACGTTAAAAGTAGCAGCGACTTCAACAATTATATCGCCACGATCGGTTTTACGTTCAAAAACGTCTCTAACATTAATAATATTACAAGAAACATTCTTGCCAGGCAAAAAATTAAGGCAACCAACACATCTTCTTATAGTTTCAATAAAACTACCAGAACCTTCGCCAGGAAATATCAAGCAGTTACTACGGCCAAATCTGAGTTCAACAAATTGAAAAGTCAGGATAAGGCTGTATTTAACGGTGCGATGTACACCAGTATTTATCGATTCGAATCTCCTGTAACAAATGTAACCAACCCGGCATCCAATCTTTCTAAAACAAAAAAAGCAGTGATGCTGAAAAGCAGTATCACAAATTTAATCAACGGAAAAATTAACGTTTCCAATCAAATACAACTATCGAAATAAAATGAAAAAACTCCTTATTGCGCTCGCTTTGCTGTTCTCAGGCATTCAAAATTATGCTCAGGATTTAGTAAAGAAAATTCCTGCAAATGCTTTTACGGTTGCCACCATTAAGGGCGACAATGTATTTAAACTCATGTTTGTTAAAGATTTTAATGAATCTTTTGTAGGAAAAAAACTCTTAACAGAAACATCCAAATCGCTCGATAAAAACTTTACGAGCATTGAAGATTTCGGAATTGATCTGGAAAACAACATGTACTACTTTAATCAGCTAAGCGATAGTATTACTTACAATTGCTTTCTGATTCCTATTAAGGATGCCACAAAATTTGAAAGTTTAATTAACGATAAAGAGAAAAAATTTACGCTTAACGGCGAAACAAGAACAATGGTTTTGCCTGATAGTACCAGTATTATTAAGTGGAACAACAAAATGATGTATTTCGTAACCGGAAGCATCAAAAGTTCTTTCTTTGCTGATTCATTGAAGTCTGCAAAATATGGCATTAAAGACCTTCGCTATCAAAGTGATGTTGTTCTTACCGATAGCGCTACCGCGGTGGTAGATTCAGCTTACGCCGAAGAACCCGTAGTGATTACCGATGTTGCGCCTCCTGTTATTCATAAGAAAGCGCATAAAACGCCTGCCAAGAAAAAAATAGTGACCAGGAAAAAAGCTGGAAAGAAGAAAAAGACTGCCAAAGCTAAGAAAGCCCGTCAATACACCGATGCGGAAGAGACTGTAACAACCGCATATCCGGAAGACGCCTATGCGGTAACGGATTCGGTGGGGTCATCCAGCGATTCGGACCAGTATGATGGCTATCAAAAAGAAAAAGCAGAACAAGATGCAAAAACGAAAGCTTTGACATTGGTTTGGATCAGCGCTCAGGCAGATAAAATTTTCAATACCAGTTATGAATCGATAGAAAACAACAAATCCTATAACGCTAGCTTAGATAAAAATGCAATTGCAGAAATTTGGGTTTCCAGCTTGCAGGATGTTTACAATTCCATTTCGCCGGAATTTGGCAGCTATGGAAAAGCTGGCCTTATGAAAGGTTATGGTAGTTTAACTTCTAAATTGTTTATGGACAACAAGAGTTTCCGTATTTCTACTGGCTTAGAACTGGCAAAAGAACAGGCAGACTCTTACAAGAAAATCATGAACAGGAAGATCAACAAAAAATTCCTGAACTATGTTAACAGCGATAAAGCAATTGGTTTTATGGGATATGCCATTGATACCAAAGCTTATTTAGAGGAGTTTCCAAAGCTGATGCAACAAACTTATGGTTCTTTCCTTGGCGGAAGAATGGACGAAGAAATTTCGATAGGTACCGATTTATTTACACTTCTATTGGATGAAGCGGCTGTAAGCAAGGTAGTAAAGGGTGATGCCTTATTTATCATTAACGGTTTAAACACGCGCGATGTAAGCTATACCACTTACGAATATGATGAAGATTACAATCAAACGGAAGTAACTAAATCTAAAAAGGAAACTTTGCCAGATTTTCTTTTCATGTTCTCTTCTGAAGATCACCGTTTAATGGACAAGCTCATTAAATATGGCATTAATAAACAACGGGTGAGCGTTGAAGACAATATCTACAAAATAGAGGAAAAGAAAAGTCCGGTGGATATCTACTTCATGATCAAAGACAACATTGTGTTTTTTGGAAACTCTTTGGTGGAGATGAAGGCAATTAACCAAAATAATTACAAGGCGAATATTAGCAAAACCCATAAAACGTTGTTGAGCAAGAATAATTTCAGTTTCTTATTTAATGCAAAAAATCTGGTTGGAAAAGTTCCGGATCAGGAATTTGGCGGCGAAGAAACAGCTAAGAAATTTAATGAAACATTGGGTAAAATGGGCAACGTATATATGAAATCAAATCCGATTAAAGGAAACCAGGTTTCTGCGGACATTAGCGCAGAGATTCCTAATGGACATGAGAATGCGTTGAAGTATTTATTTACGTTAATTGAAAATGCTTCGAAGTAAACAGTTGACAGTTTAATTGATGCAAAAACAGTTGCCACGAAAACGCCGAAGCCACGCAAAAGTAGTTTTCTGCTTTCGTGATTCCGTGGCAAAACCATTATTGAATAAGCTATGAGGAAATCTTTTAAAATAACAGCAGCGATACTTGTATCGCTGCTTATTTTTTTTGTCGCCGTTTTTAAATACAGACAATACCAGGCGAACCAGATTTCCATTCCGGGCAATGCAGCCGCTGTGCTGAAAGTGAATGTTGACGAAGTTTTAAAAACAATGGCAGCAAATATGATCTCAAACCCTGGTTTTTATTTGAAGTCGAATGATAATCAGAAAACAAGTATCAAAAAAAATAAACTGGCCAGTGGCTTACAAATCCCGGCAAGTATCTATTTTTATGCCATACAAAATCAACCTGCAACGGCGGTATTTACACGCTTCGACCTTAAATCGTACCCTAATTTTGAAACTTTTTTAACAGCAACGTTGAGACTTAAAATCTCCAGGCGGCAACAAGGCATCAATTTCGCAACTTCTAGCCTGGGCAATGTGGTGATTTGTTATAATACTGAAGAAGCAGCAATGGTAGTTTCTGGTGAAGTTTTAAATTTCGAAGCTGTATTGGTCGACGTGTTAAAGCAAAACAAATTCGTGAAGCTTCAGGAAAGCAGGTTTAACGCCATAAAAGCATCTACCCACCACATCGCTTATCGAGATACTAAAAATAGCTTCAGTGCTGATTTTGTAACCGGCGCGATTAATTTTGATGCTGATTTTTCTACTCCTGTTATTGTTCCGGCAGCCAATCCGAAACACGGCACTTTCAATAACGAAAGCACTGCCAGCATTTGGATGGATGCAGGATTCGCAACAACACTAAATAAAACTTATCGATTCAAAAACACTACCATCGAGAGAGATAGTCTACTTAAATATTATCATGGATATATGGATTTTGAGTGGACCAATAGCACTTCACAAACCGATTCCATTATCACTTACGAGTATAATGATGATTTCGAAAAGATTGAAAAAGTATCGCTGCAGAAAAAAGAAATTCCAAATTTCACTATAAATGTTGCTGCAGATGCAAAGGGATTAAGAAGCTATCTCAGTCGGCAAAAAATTATCAATCTTGATAGTGGAACCGTCGACAAATCTGTTTTTCCACTTTACAAAATCTTTATCGGTGGCAATAATCAAGACTTGCTTCTGGGAACAAATCGTGATCTTAAAATAAATCCCAGGAAAGAAAATTCCAAAGATTTCTTAGCCCTTTATGTTAATTTCAGCAAATTGAATGCTCAATTAAATATGTCTGTTGCAAGCCGATACTTAAAAAGTTTGAGAGTATTAGCACTAAAAGGTACTGCTGTGCGCACAAATGCGATACAGTTAAATGGGAATCTTACTTGCGTTAACGGTGATATCAATGCGCTATACCAGCTATTCAAAGATTTTTAGTTTCAGCGGTTACATTTTTAGCGCCGATTTTCTGATATTTGGATAATCATCTTTTTTACATGCTACACGATAATTTAATTCTCATCCTTGTTCTTTTGCTTGGCGTAACTCTTCTGGTAATGGTTGGGCAAAAGCTTAAAATTTCTTACCCCATCTTTTTAGTGCTTGCTGGCTTATTTATCGGTTTTATTCCGGGTATGCCGCACATCAAAATTGATCCTGATATCGTTTTCCTCCTTTTTCTCCCTCCCCTACTTTACGAAGCAGCCTGGTTTACTTCATGGAAGGCGTTTTGGGAATATAAAGGTGCCATCTTTTTAATGGCCGTAGGATTGGTATTTATCACTTCCGTTGCCGTTGCTTATGCTTCAGTTGCGTTTATTCCTGGTTTTACCCTTGCTTTAGGTTTTCTGTTGGGCGGAATCGTTTCCCCTCCAGATGCGGTAGCCGCAGCAGCGGTGCTTAAAGGAATGAAAATTCCTAAAACGGTAAGTGCCTTACTGGAAGGAGAAAGCTTAGTTAACGATGCATCAAGTTTAATTGTATTTAAATTTGCCTTGGCAACCATAACGACAGGAACGTTCATTTTACAAGACGCCGCTGTTAGCTTTGTGTCAGTTGCAGGCCTAGGAGTAGTAATCGGCTTAGCCATCGGCGGAATCTTTTATGCAATTCACCGCTGGTTACCCACGACCGAAAACATTGACACCGTTCTTACTTTACTTACGCCATATTTCATGTACATCGTTGCCGAGCATTTTGAGGCTTCAGGTGTAATGGCAGTGGTATCTGGAGGCTTATTGCTTTCCAGCCAATCACACGTAATCCTTACTTCAAACTCCCGCATAAAAACAGTTTCCGTATGGTCTGCGCTTATCTTCTTGCTTAATGGTGTGGTCTTTATCTTAATTGGTTTGGCATTACCAGATATTGTGGCTGGTTTAGGTCCTGATTATCCGATTAGCCGTGCAATTGGTTATGGCGTTTGGATCAGTGTACTGGCACTCGTTGTCCGTCTTGTCTGGCTATTTTCTACCTCTACGATCACCAGAGTATTGAATAAGCGAAGCAGAATCCGCTATCAGGATCTTACCTGGCATTCTTCTCTCGTGATTGTATATGCCGGTATGAGAGGTGTAGTATCGTTGGCGGCTGCCCTTTCCATCCCAGTGATGATCTCCGATCAAATCCCTTTTCCATTGAGGAATCTGATTCTATTTATCACCTTCGTTGTGATTTTGGTTACACTTGTTTTTCAGGGCTTAACACTTCCACTATTTATCAAATTTTTGAAAATCCCTGAAGCCAAGCACAAGCTTTCTGAGCAGGAGCAAATTAATCAGATTAAATTAAAACTGATCGACCTTTCGCTAGAAAAGCTAGTAACCAGTTACCAGTATCAATGTACCCATAATGAGTTAATGGTGAACCTGAAAGCCGAATTACAACATTCACTTATCGAAAAAAAGCATACTATAAACGCTTTTAAAAAAGGGGATATTAACAAAGTAGACCTGAAAGCATATCGGGAAATTGTGCTTGATTTAATTCAGGTGCAGCGGGATGAACTTCATCACCTGAAAGGGAATAAAAGCTATGATGATGATATTATTAGAAAAGAAGAGTGGAGATTGGATCTGGAAGAACTGACGGTTAAATCGTAACTGGTAATTATCACCATTCACTATCTGCGTGTGGGTAGGCAAACCCTTGTTTATAAACCCGATATAAGTGGAAAGCCGCCAATTTTTCTTCGGCGCTTGGAACATTAGCGGGACTTAACCCGACCAAAACACACCGGACCATTCATTTCAAAATAAAAAATCCTTGCAAATTGTACATCTGCAAGGATTTTCAGCTTTTAGCTTTTAGCTTTAAACCACTATGGCCAAACCCCTAAGTTCATGTATGAAACTGCAATTTTATCAATTGAGTTTACAAAAGCAGCTGTTCTAAGCGTTTCAGTACCTGGTTTTACTTTCAAAGTTTCACGGATCTCATGATAAGAATGAATCATGGTATCTTCAAGGCCTGAGTTTACCAGTTCCATTTCTGATGCACCTTTAACAATCATTAAACGGTGTTCTGGAAGGATGGTTTTACCAGTTAAGTTTTCTAAAGTAGCAATTAAGTTAGCATTGGAATTGGCCGCGTAACGGTTTTCCATACGTCCGAATGCCACGTGAGAAAGGTTTTTCAACCATTCGAAATAGGAAACCGTAACACCACCAGCATTACAATACATATCCGGAATGATGATTCCACCCATTTCGGTAAAGATGGCTTCAGCCTCTGGTGTAGTTGGTCCGTTAGCACCTTCAGCGATAATTTTTGCCTTAACGTTACGGATGTTTAATTCGGTGAACTGGTTTTCTAAAGCCGCCGGAACAATAATATCGCACTCTTGCTCCAAGCCTTCCATGGAATTTCTAAAATCTGTTGCGCCAGGGAATCCTAAAATAGAGCCGGTATTTTTACGGTGTGCGAAAACTTCATCTACATTTAATCCATTTGGATTGTAGATTGCACCTTCATATTCGCATAAACCAACAATTGTTGCCCCAAACTCTGCCAGGAATTTTGCGGAATGATAGCCCACATTACCTAAACCCTGAACGATTACGCGTTTATCTCCTAAACCAGCTTTTAAGCCAATTTTAGCCATGTCTTCTGCTACATCCACACATTCGCGAACAGCATAAGCAACACCACGACCGGTAGCTTCTTTACGTCCGCGGATACCGTGCAAAGCAATTGGCTTACCCGTTACACATCCTAATGCATCTAATTGACCAGGATTCATCGTCATGTAGGTATCAGCAATCCAGCTCATTTCACGTTCACCTGATCCATAATCCGGAGCAGGAACATCAATACCAGGACCGATAAAATTCTTTTTGATTAATTCTGTGGTATAACGACGAGTGATGGTTTCTAACTCGGCCACGCTATATTGTTTGGTGTTGATTTTAATTCCACCTTTTGCACCTCCAAAAGGTACGTTTACGATTGCACATTTGTAAGTCATCAAGGCCGCAAGTGCCATCACTTCATCCTCATTAACCATTTCGCTGTAACGAATACCACCTTTGGTTGGACTCATGTGATGCGAATGCTCTACACGCCATGCATCTATCACTTCAAAGCCGTTTCCCCTACGAATTGGAAATTGGAAACGATACACACTATTACACGCTTTAATCTGGTTCAATAAACCTTCCGGATGGTTGGTGAATTGAGCCGCACTGTCAAAGTTCTTGCATACATCTGCAAAAAACTTGTTCTCGTCTGCTAGATTAGCCATTATTTATCTTTTATGAATTAAGTATGCCGCAAAATTGCCTAAAAAAAATGCATATATCCAAATGAAAAAATACTTAGTGTAAAGGAAACACCAATCTTAAATGGCAGAAAAAATAGCTTTAAAACGTTTAAGCTTAGTTTTTGCCGGTGTTTTCTTTTTCTATTTTTTTTAATCTTTTATCAATAGAGAAAAGATAAGCCAGTAAACCGACCAAAATGATCACAATACAGGTAACCACCACGTAAATTTTACCATCGCTACGCAACTTATCTGCCATTTCTACACCGTTATCCTGTGCAAATAACTGGAAGGTTGCAAGCATTAATATTAATGAGAACAAGATCTTTTTCATGTTAGTTTTGTTGTTATTTGTTTTCGCCGGTTGGCGATTGATTTTTACTTGTAGCGAAGCTATCTTGAATACCTTTGCTTTCGAAAATCTGTACATTATTCGAAACGTTTTCGATTAATCGTAACCGGAAACGGATGGTGTAAAACCAGTAGCCAATTAAAATCCAGCCCAAACAAGCAGGGTAAAATACCATTCTCATGCGACTATCTAGATCGTAACTGTTAAAGCCCGGATTGCCCCCATTACCTGGATGAAGTGAATCTTTCAACCGGGGCAATACAAATAGTAAAACCACCATCATCGGGAAAGCGAAGATGTTGTAAATAGCAGATATTTTGGCTCTTTTCTGCTCCTCATCTATCGCATTACGAAGGATGAGGTAAGCGAAATAAAGCAGTACGGAAATGGCCGCGAAATTTTGCTTTGGATCGAAACTCCAAAACTGCCCCCAGGTATATTTTGCCCAGATGGCTCCGGTAACTAAACCTAATAGGCCAAAAACGATTCCGGCATTAACACTTTCAACGGCTTTTAAATCGTCAATTTCACTTTTGCTACTTAAGGATTTGATACTGTAAAAAACGGATATGGAGAACAATACAATCATTGCAAACCACATGGGTACGTGGAAATACAAGTTTCGGATTGATTCATTAATAATAGGCAAACGTGGAACACCCAATAACAAACCTGCTATTGCAGTATAAACTACCAACACCGACCCTAGGATTTTCCACCAAATTTTATTCATATATTTAATTATTGAATGAGTGAATTTTGAATGAGAGAATAATTTACCACATAGCGATTAAGTCACCCAATTATTTTCACGTTTAATAGTTAATTTAATCTCTCCAAAGGTATGGAAATAACAACAAAGAGGTAGCAACAGTTAATACATTTACCAAAAGCAACATCCCGATTTCATCATAGCTATTTTCCCATGGCAAACCGTCTACGGCATTTTTAGCCAACTTTATTAAAAGGATTAGTACAGGAATAATAATTGGAAAGCTCAGGATAGCCATCAGCATTCCGCCATTACCGGCTTTACTTGCAATAGCAGACACCATGGTAAAAACAGTCGAAAAGCTGATGCTTCCCATAATTACCGCAACATAATAGAGTAACAAATCCGGCGGCGTAAACATATCGAAAACCATGGTGTAAAATCCCAATGCAATAGTGGTTAAAACTATCATCAACACTATGTTATAAACCGTTTTCGAAATTAATATTGCCGCAGGACTAGCCAATATATAGTTATATAACTGCTGCCCCTTTGTTTCCTGAAGGAAACTTTTTGAAACGCCGTTAATAGATGCAAAAAGAATGATAATCCAGAACAATGCATTCCAGGCCAGCTTATCACTTAAACTAACGAAAGATAAGTAGCACGTAAAAATCGTAGAAACTACATACAATAGAATTCCATTGATGGTATATTTGGAACGCCACTCTAAAAGTACTTCCTTGTGGATTAAATATTTAACCTCTTTGGCCAGCTGCATAACCGCAAAGATACTTTTATTGATAAATTAACGAAGTGTAATTTTGTTGGATTGTTGTAATATTGCAATCAGATTTACGATTTTAGAGTTAAAATTTTAGATTTAAACTTCTACATAAAATAATTTTTAGCCGCAGATTAGCAGATTATTTTAATATTATTGGTTTATAATTATCAAAAACAAAATCTGCGAGTCTGCGGCATACAAATGGAAAATCATTACGCATCAACCTTCGAATCTCCTGTAGGCAGAATCACCATTCTCGCAGGTGATGACTTTGTTCATACCATCACGTTTTCGGAGGTCGTTATTTCTGACTCAACACACAATGAGTTAACAAGAAAAGTTGCAGCCCAACTGGAACAATATTTTAAAGGCAATTTGAGAACCTTTGATTTTCCAATCAGGCAAAAGGGAACGGCGTTTCAGCAAGGGGTTTGGCAAAACTTATTAAACATTCCTTATGGTGAAACCATTTCTTATGCAAAGTTTGCTGAACATCAACCTTTAGCCATCAGGGCGATTGCCGCAGCTAATGGAAAAAACAAGATAGCCATCGCTATCCCTTGCCATCGGGTAATTGGAAGCAGCGGCAAACTAGTTGGTTATGCTGGCGGATTAAGGCGAAAACAATGGTTATTGGAACATGAGCAAGAGGTTGCTCAAAAAGGACAAACCATGCTTAAATTTTAAATAAAGATTAATGAAATCAGAAAAAGACGAAACCAAAGGTTATCTGAAAGCCATCAGGCTTATCAATATAGAAAATGATGATTGTGCATTTGAAACAGGTAAAATCCCTGTTCTAAAAAACATTAAGGCAAGCTATTTCTTCGCTAAGACTGATGTTTCTTCTTTGGAAGGCATCCCGCATGCTGCACCTCGCCGGCAATACGTGATTACCATAAAAGGTAAACTAAAATTCGGCGTAACTAATGGCGAAACGTTCATTATTGAGCCTGGAATAATTTTGATTGCCAATGATACCGCAGGCATTGGTCATACCTGGGAAATTGTAGATGGAGATGAATGGGAGCGAATTTATATTCCATTGGAAGAGGATACGGATGATCTTTTTATTACAGATTGAGGGAAATGTTAAAATCTGACCGCAAAGAAAGCAAAGAGAAGGTGCAAAAAGGGAGAAGAATGATGTAAGAATTAAAAATATTTAAAGAAAATAACCACAGCGGACACAGAAAAAGGCACAAAGGGCACAAAGTGTTTATTCTGGCTTTACGTCGGTGGTAAAATAACGATCGTTTTAAAAGAAGAACCATAACAGCTTTAACATCGTAAATAAGACCCAACCTTTGATCTTATGAAAACGATTTGTTCAGTTCTCCTGTTATTGTTTAGTTTTTTGCCAATGGAGAAAAATTCGCCAGTGGCAAAACTCGATTTAAAAAAATATTGCGGCACCTGGTATTCTTTGTACTCAATACCAACAATTTTCGACAAGGGAAGCCGCGAGACGACGACTAAATATACCCTGAATAAAGATGGCTACTATAATGTTTTAACCACCTACAAAAAGCCAAACGAGGAAAAAGTATACTCCAGAAATTCAAAAATGTTTCCATCTGAAGACAGACATAATGGCGAGTTACAGGCTCAGTTTATCTGGCCGATCAAAATAGACTACTGGATTATAGAACTCGCCGAAGATTATTCGTACGTAGTGGTTGGCCATCCTGATCATAAATTTTTGTTCATCATGAGTCGCAGTCAAACAATGCCGAAGAAAACTCATGATGAGATTATTGCCCGCTGTAAAGCAAAAGGTTATGAGGTAAGTAAGCTTACTTCACAATTTCCGGGTTAGTTGCTGCGATAATCTTATCGCCGCGTTTAGTGCTGAATAGCATAAATAAAACACCCACTAAAAATACAATCCAGCCCCACTGGAAGTGAACAACCTTACCAATTAACTTATTTGCGAAGCCATATTTGGTGTAATTATTTGCAGTAAAGTAAACAGCAACAACGGCAAGCACATACCAGATCGCCATTACAAAGCTCATGAATCTAAATGCACCAGCTTTCCTGATAAACAAGAAAAGTACTGAGATCACTATGATAGCATAAGTAATCATAAAAAGCCGAGCATCAGATTGATAAAGGTTCCAGTTACCTTTAATGGGCACCTTTAACATCGGACAAAAACTGGCAATGATGCAAAGCAGAACACCTACAAAAGCCCTGAATTTATTTAAGATTAACATAATAACGATGATTTCCCTTGATTTTATATATACCTACAGATTGCTTACACAAAGGTAAGCATTCCACCGATTTTGATAAATTTTATAATTGCTTAGCTTATAGTTTATAGGTAGCTTAATGGCTTTCTTTCCAAAAACGAAAAACTAAAAACGACAGAACTACTGCCCCTCTATAATCCCCATTTTTTCTGCAAAATGTGCACAGTAATCCCGTAAATCTTCCACTATCAAAGTCTCGTTAGTTGCCTTTAAAAAGCTATCTCCCATGGTCTGTAAGGTTTCATAGAAAAAACGTTTCATCTCGTCAACAGGCATATCTTTAGTCCACAAATCTATCTTAAGTGTATTTTTGTAGTTATGATCCCATACAGATAGAAACATGGCCTTTGCCGGTACTTTATCTGCATTTCCAGAATCTGTACTTTCCCAAAGAATGTTATCTGGATTATTTGCCTCGTCTAATTCAACTGTTATTTTAATTTCTGCTGTTTTCATAACTTGATTTTACAGATTAGTATCATTCTAAAGATTAACCTGCCTTTGTTTTATTTTTCCGGATGCAAAGATGCTTATTTTTTATTTTGATTATATCGATGAAGAGCTTATGCCCTTTTTTTTACCAACGAATTACGCTGTTTTCTGTAAAATCGCCATTAAGATTATGGTGATCACGATAAAGATCGATTCAACAATCCAGATTCTTTTGAGTGCTTTCAACGTAAAACGAAAAATTAGATCGGTGATAAAAGTAACCAGTACCAATATTAATAGTCCCCAGGCGAATAAGCCATTTGTATTCATATTGGGGTATGACGCATTTGGGGTCAGGAATAAATAACATGAGCTTACCGCCGCAGCCGCGCCAATTATATTTAAAGGTGTAATCCTTAATTTCATCTTTTTGTATCTATCGCGTGATGTTGCAGATGGAGCCTTTTATAAAGATTCATTAACTATTTCTTCTTATCGAAACGTTTCCCTTTTTTAAAGGTTTTGATTTCTTTACCCGCTTTTGCCTTGGCCTTCTCTCTCACTTTTTTCTCTATTGCTGCTGCATGTTTCTTTTCGTGGAAAGCACCTTTAAAATCAGGGTCTTCCTTACGTTTCTGCATGTCTATTTCTTTAGCAATATGCTGACGTTCTTCATAAGGCGTTTCATCAATGTAAACTCCTTCCGGAATTTCGGCTACCGGGATATACTGACGGATTAGTTTTTCAATCTTGCGGATATAATATTTCTCAGCATCTGTAGCAAAAGTAATGGCATCTCCCTTTGAGAAAGCCCTGCCCGTACGCCCAATTCTGTGCACATAATCTTCAATGATAATGGGCACATCGAAATTAATCACATGACTTACATCACTCACATCAATTCCCCTACTAGCTACATCTGTTGCCACTAAAACACGAATATTTCCTTCCTTAAAGCTATTGATCGAGTTAATTCTAGTATTCTGCCCTTTATTGGCATGAATTACGCGTACGTTCCCGGCACCATACCGCCGTTCAATAAAGCTGAAAATATTATCAGCTACCGTTTTTGTTTTACAGAAAATAATGAGTCTACTAAAGGCCTCATCGTTTTTTAATAAATGCTGAAGCAGATTAATTTTTGTCTTAAAATTTGGAACGTAATACAAGGCCTGCGTAACATTGGCTGCTGGTGTAGCCTGTGCAGATGCTTCAATTACAAGTGGGTTATTTAAGAAATCGCCTGCGATTTTCTGCACCAAATCGCTCATGGTAGCAGAAAAAAGTAAGTTTTGGCGCTTACGAGGCACAATTTCTAAAATCCGGTGAATGGAACCAATAAAGCCCATATCCATCATTTTATCTGCTTCATCTAATACTAAAAACTTTAAACTTTGCGTATTAATGTCTCCTGCTAAATAAAGATCTAAAAATCTTCCTGGAGTAGCAATTAAAATATCTACACCTTTAGCGATTTGTTCTTTCTGTGTTTTCGGCCCAATACCGCCAAAAATTACCAGTGATCGCAAATCAGTATAAGTAGAAAATAATTTTACTTGTTCTGCAATTTGCATGGCCAATTCACGCGTCGGAGATAAAATCAATGCCCTCGGATTTTCTCCCTGTGCATATTTTAACTGCATTAAAATTGGCAGAACAAAAGCCGCAGTTTTACCTGTGCCCGTTTCTGCAATCCCGAAAATATCTTGCCCGGATAAAACGGGGGCAATCGCTTTTTCCTGGATTGGCGTGGCAACGGTATAACCTGCATCGGCAACTGCATTTAAAATTTGCCTATTTAATTTAAATTCTTCGAACGATTTTGCCATAGCGCACAAAGATAGTGATTAAGGTTGAGGGTTTGAAGGAGTAAGGTGTAAGGTTTAAATTCATTCGTAAATTCAAAGTCCACTTTCGGAAATTTAAGAGTAAAACAATTGCAGTAGTTCTTCGGCTTGGTAGTCCTGCTATCGTTTCAATCTTTTTTGCCATTATCAGTCTGAGCATGTAGAAACCCTGCAGCAAAAAGTATTTCCACTTTATCAGGTTTATTTTACGTAAAACAACAATCCTTCGCTCAATTTCTTCCTTTTATTCGCCTAAACTTGATCCTTAATAATCGCTACTTGATACTTGATACTCTCTACTTAATACTAATTTACTACCTTTGAAACCATGAATTCTTACCTGATAAAAGCCGCCACAATTGTAAACGAAGGACAAAAAATTGTAGCTGATGTATTGATAAAAGATGGAATAATTGAAAAAATTGGTCAAAATCTATCCGCACCTGAAGCCCAGGAGATTAATGCCGAAGGCCAATATCTTTTACCAGGAATGATTGATGATCAGGTTCACTTTCGCGAGCCGGGTTTGACCCATAAAGCAGATATTTTTACGGAAAGTATGGCCGCTGTAGCCGGCGGAATTACCTCCTTTATGGAAATGCCTAACACCGTACCGAACACGCTGACGCAAGAATTATTAGCTGATAAATATGCTATTGCGGCAGAAACATCATTGGCGAATTACTCCTTTTATATGGGAGCAAGTAATGATAATATAGAAGAAGTGCTAAAAACAAATGCTAAAAATGTTTGTGGTATAAAAGTTTTCATGGGTTCGTCTACAGGAAATATGCTGGTTGATAATGAGAAAACATTAGAGAATATTTTTAGTAAAGCACCAATATTAGTTGCTACACATTGCGAGGATGAAGCAACTATCCGAAAAAATCTTACAGAATTCAAAGCCAGGTATGGCGACGATTTAACAATCGATATGCATCCACTCATTCGCAGTGCAGAAGCCTGTTATAAATCTTCATCACTCGCAGTAGAATTGGCGAAACGCTACCAAACACGTTTGCATATTCTTCATATTTCTACTGCAAAAGAAATTGCTTTATTTGATAACACCATCCCGCTGGCAGTTAAAAAAATCACCGCTGAGGCTTGCGTTCATCACCTCTGGTTTAATGATAAAGATTATGCAGCAAAAGGAAATTTTATTAAATGGAATCCTGCAGTAAAAACTGAAGCGGATCAAAATGGCGTGTTACAGGGGGTATTAAATGACAATATCGATGTTATTGCCACTGATCACGCACCTCATACCCTCGAAGAAAAGCAACAGGCCTACGCATCAGCACCTTCAGGCGGACCATTAGTTCAACATGCTTTGCCTGCTTTGTTGGAGATGCATTTACAAGGAAAAATCACACTGGAGAAGATAGTCGAAAAAACTGCGCATAACCTTGCCATTTGCTTCAATATTGAAAAACGTGGCTTTATTCGCGAGGGTTATTGGGCAGATCTTGTTTTAGTAGACTTAAAAGATTCATGGAAAGTAACTTCGCTTAATAACTTTTATAAATGTGGCTGGAGTCCTTTTGATGGCGATACCTTCCAGGCAA
The DNA here is from genome assembly GCA_037032985.1 of Bacteroidota bacterium. GTDB lineage: Bacteria > Bacteroidota > Bacteroidia > Sphingobacteriales > Sphingobacteriaceae > Pedobacter. Next base: position 137,038 of record JAZBLB010000006.1, on the reverse strand, counting down.
GTGTGACACATACCTTTGTATCTGGAAATTTAGCCTACCAGAAGGGGAGATTCACAACAGACCAGATTGGCAAGCGACTAACATTTGAGAGATAGATTTATAAGAGGTTTAATTTTGAGAATCTTTTTATCTGTTAGTATATCGATTAAATTTTAATGAGTATCTCCAACGATTTGCCGGAATAACTTCACTCCCATCTAACCTTAGGGAGCAGGTAGCTGTTTTTGTAAAATCATTAAAACAAAGTTCTCCAAAAACAATAGAAGAACCTCAAACAACCTATAAGCCAAATTTAACAAACTTCTTGCTTCAGGGGCCTGTGTTTTCAAAAGATCAGATCAAAAAAATAAAAATGACTACCAATTCGATAAATGAATGGCGAACCGAATAATGGTTGATACTTCTATATTAATAGAATATTTTCACGTTATTAGTCTGCAGCCCGGATGCCTAGCCACATAAGCCGTCTAACCTCTTCTATAAACCCTTTCAAAGTTAAAAGTTCAGGGTATATAACCTTATAACCCATCTAACCTTTTTCATAACCTTTTAAACATTCCATAACCTTCCGCTTTTTGAAACCATTGCAAACATCCTAACTTTCAACTCCTTTAATCAAAAGCATTTTCAATATATCGAAGATTTGAAACTTTTAAACTGCCCTCTCATTTCAAATTATTGTTTGCTATATTTGTTGTAAGAGAATTTAAATGATATGGAAACTTAATTGCACACCCAAAAAATGAAGACCAGGCGGCAGCCTTAAAAGCGGTGATGAAGGTTTTGAGCATCGATTTCGAAACAGCAGAAAACTCTTATAATCCTGAGTTTGTTAAAAAAGTGCTCACTGGTATAAATTCTCGAAAGTCTGATAAACCCGGGCTAAAGATGGATCCTCAAAACCTTTGGAAATAATTTTTTACATCTCTACTTATTTCATCCCAACTTAACTCCTTTTATTGGTATGCAATATGCAAGTAGAATTACATGAACAGGCAATTACTGATTTTGATTTTTGGAAGAAATCAGGTAATACAGCCATTCAAAAAAGATTGAACAATTAATATTAGTCATTTTAGAAAATCCTTTCATGGGAATCGGTAAACCAGAACAGTTAAAATACGAATTGACTGGACAATGGTCAAGAAGAATAAATCAGGAACACAGGATCGTTTACGAAGTAGTTGATGGTGCGTTGCACATTTACTGCTTAAAAGGCCATTAGTAGTGTTTAAACATCCTGTATATAAAGCTTTTCTCGTTTCTATTGGTATCGCCTTGCTGACTTTCATTTTCGGCCTATTTCCTGCGCTTGTTCAAAAATATTATTCTACAGCGGTTTATCCTTATATTTCCTCCTCATTAAGATTGATATCCGCCATTTTTCCCTTTGCCCTTTGCGATATCATTTATGCTGTACTAATCTGTTTTGTACTATACAAAATCATCAGATTTATTAAAAAAAGGAAAACCTTAAATCGTGAACATAGGATCGTAGTTCCTGTTCAAATTTTAAACTTCTTCCTAATTCTTTATATTATTTTCAAACTGGTTTGGGGATTGAATTACAGCAGGCCAAGTATCAGTGAGGAATTGGGCATCGGTAACGAAAAGTATACTGTCAAAGAGCTGGTTTCACTAGGTGATTACTTTGTGGAAAAAACGAACAATTTGAAACGCAAACAAGAGGAAAAGAACGTTCATTCCATTGCTTTTCTTGAAAAAAATTCAGCTTATGCTTACCTTTTAATGGAGAAAAAAAATTCATTATTTAAATATTCAAACCCTTGTTTAAAATCAGTTTTAATTCCTTGGATCGTTAGTAAGGTTGGCATTGAAGGTTATTACGCCCCGCTATCCGGCGAAGCCAATATGAACATGAATCTACCTGATTTTGTTAAACCCTATGTTTCTTGTCATGAAATTGCCCACCAACTCGGCATTGCTTATGAAGATGAGGCCAATCTTTTGGGTTATTTAACAGCAAGCAATAGTCCTGATGTCAATTACCAGTATTCTGCAAATTATGAGATGCTTCGCTATATCTTATTTGAAATCAGGATGAACTCGCCAGACGATTATAAATTGCTCCATGATCGATTATCACCGGCAGTTTTAGCAGATTTCAAAACAGAAAAAGAATTCTGGCGTAAATATAACGGCGAAATGTTTGCCTATATGGATGCTGCTTTTGATCGCTTTTTAAAACTTAACAACCAAAAAAAGGGAATTGACAGTTATCAGGATATCGTAATTTGGTTATGGAATATACATAAGAATGAGTTAAAGTTAAAGATTAAAAGTGCAAAGGCCAGGCATCCAAACGCTCAACCCGTAACCCACAACTTTTACTTAAAACTGGCAACCTGTAACCTCCTACCCATGTATTGCTTCTCTCGTCCCAAAGCTCTGAATCAATTCACCTTCAAATTCCAACCATTCTTTCCAGCGCTTATCTACATCAACATCAATGGTATATTTACGGGCGAAGTTTAAAAAAGTAGTATAATGTCCGGCTTCAGAAACCATCAATTCATGATAAAACTTAGCCAATGCTTCATCTTTGATATTTAATGACAATACCCGAAATCGCTCACAGCTTCTCGCTTCAATCATCGCTGCAAACAACAGCCGATCTATAAACGACTGGTTACGGCTGCCATCTTTCTTACTGAATTTAACTAAACGGCCAACATAATCATCTTTTCGCTCGCGACTCAATGTATAACCCCGTTCCTTAATAATATCAATTACCATTTGGAAATGTTGCATTTCCTCAATCGCTATAGCCGTTAATTCTTCTACAAGATCCTGGTGTTCAGAATTCTGCGTAATTAAAGTGATGGCATTTGTGGCTGCTTTCTGCTCACACCAGGCGTGATCGGATAAAATTTCTTCTAGATTTGATTCAGCAATATTTGCCCAGCGTGGGTCTGTCAATAATTTTAATCCTAACATGTGGTGCTTGAAGTGAACTGCAAAATTAAGAATTTCTCGCTAATAGCTCCAGATATAAAATATCGACTAAATGGATTTATATTTTATTCTCGCGACTGAAGAAATCTGCGGATTACTTCCCCTTAAATCCTGTTAAATTTTGCTAAACCCAAACAAAAAACATTTATTTTGTAAAAAAATGAAACCATGGGTGCAAAGAAATTATTGATTATCGGATTAGTCTGGCCAGAACCCAAATCATCTGCAGCGGGAACCAGAATGATCCAGTTGGTAGATTTATTTCTGGCAAATGGTTATCAAATTACTTTTGCCTGTGCTGCATCGAAAAGCGATCATAGTTTTGATTTTACAGGAAGAAATGTACTGGAACATGAAATTAAATTGAATGATAGTCGCTTCAATTCATTCATAAAAGAGTTAGATCCAAACCTTGTTCTCTTCGACAGGTTTATTATGGAAGAGCAATATGGTTGGCGCGTCCAGCAGGAATGCCCCGATGCCTTACGGATTCTAGATACAGAAGACCTCCATTTCTTAAGAAACGCACGCGAAGAGCACACTAAAAAACAGACGGCAATAGATTTACATTCAGACCTGGCCAAAAGAGAAATTGCTTCTATTTTACGCTGTGATTTATCTTTAATAATCTCTGAGGCCGAGATGCAGATCTTACTTGAACAGTTTAAAATTAACGCTTCAATTCTTTATTACCTGCCCTTTCTGGAGAATGGATTAACGCCTGAAATTGTAGCCGGCTGGGTTGCCTTTGAGCAAAGGGCAGACTTTGCTTTCATTGGCAATTTTCTTCATGAACCCAATTGGAACACGGTACAAACCTTAAAAACTCAGGTTTGGCCAGTATTAAGAAGAAGATTGCCTGGTGTTAGTTTAAATATTTATGGCGCTTATGCAGCTCAAAAGGTGCTACAGTTAGAAAATAAGCAGGAAAAATTTTTCATTAAAGGTAGAGCCGATAATGCACGTACTACCCTGTCGAAGCATAAAATCCTGCTCGCGCCTATCCAATTTGGCGCCGGCGTTAAAGGAAAGTTTATTGATGCCATGCAGGTTGGAACGCCTGCCATAACCACTCAAATTGGCGCCGAAGCGATGAAAGGTAGCCTAGCATGGAGTGGTTTCATTGAGGATGATTTACAAGCCTTTATAGAAAAATCAGTTGCATTATATACCGATAAAGAACTGTGGATTTCCGCACAGGCAAATGGGATAAAAATCATTAACGAACGTTATGATTCGAGCCATTTTAAGGGCGAATTTAATGCAAGAATCTCAGATTTACTGATCGGTTTAACTGCACATCGGGAGCAAAACTTCTTTGGTCAAATCCTAAATCACCAGGCTATACAATACACCAAATACATGTCACTTTGGATCGAAGAAAAAAATAAACACAAACAATCCGTTTAATGGAATTGCTTCACCAAACCCTAATACCTCACTCCTCCCTTCCTATAATTTTTCAATTTCGTTTGTAACATTTCCGAAATATATTTTAGATTTGCGCATTATTTAAATTAAGTCTAAATAAAAACCAAACAGAATCGAATGTATTATATCTACAAAAATTTGTCATTACTGATCATTTTTATGGGCATTTATGCCTTTGCTTCCGCTCAAGACGTTATCATCATTAATGGAAAAGTTACCGACGAATCTGGAGAAGTTATTCCAGGTGTAAATGTTTATGCTGATAATGGAACTGAGAAAACGACTACCGACAATAAGGGTAATTTCCTTTTATCAGTGAATAAAAACACTAATACAATTAAATTCAGCTTTGTGGGCTACATCACTACCAGTAGAACTATTAATTTCAACCGCGATAAAATTAATTTAAATGTTAGCCTGCAACCCACAAAATCAGACTTGCAACAGGTTGAAATTACCGGACGCAAAGAAAAGACATATAAGAACACTGCCACATTTATTGGCAGTAAATCTGAAATCCTTCTGAAAGACTTACCACAATCAGTTTCCTATGCCAGTAAAGAATTAATTGCAGATCAAGGTGCTGTGCGTGTTGGCGACGTGGTAAAAAACTTCAGTGGCGTAAATCAGTTCAGTTTTTATGATGATATTACCATCCGTGGATTCAGAATAAACGGCGGAACCAGCACACAATTAATCAATGGGATGCGCAGCAGTACAGGTTTTTGGAAACAGCCTTTGGCCAATTACCTGGAGCGTGTTGAGGTATTAAAAGGGCCATCATCTGCCTTGTATGGCAACGCCAGCCCGGGTGGTGTACTTAACCGAGTAACTAAAAAGCCTTTGGCAGAAAGCCGTAAATCACTGAGCCTTTCTATGGGAAGCTACAACACTTTTCGTGCACTTGCAGATGTTACCGGACCAGCAAATAAAGACACAACATTGCTTTATCGGTTAAACTTTGGATATGAGGATGCAAATTCATTCCGCGATCTGCAGTTTGATAAAAATATTGTCATTGCGCCATCACTAACTTTTCTACCTTCAAAAAACACCAGCATCAATTTTGATTTGGTTTACAACGATTCAAAAAGCCGATTAGATAGGGGCCAATCAGTGTTTGGCACAGGAAATTTATATTCTACACCGCAGTCCACCTCTTTAAATACCGGAAACGACCGTTTAAATGAGAAAACATATAATGTGTCGTTTTCGTTGAACCACCATTTCAGCGATAATTTAAATTTAACCGCATCTTACATGAAAACCGGATATAGCGAAGACTTGTATGAGCACAGAAGCGCTAATAGCTACGCATTAGACGCTACCGGAAAAACAGTAGATAATCTGGTTGCGATGCAAATCTTCAACCGGATCCGTAAAAGGTATGTAGACAACTTTTCAGGCTTTATCAATTATAAAATTAAGACTGGAAAAATAGAACAAAACATTGTTGCCGGATATGATTTTGCGAGTGAAAAACTTCCTGTTGGTGCTTCGCAACTTACGGCATCTAACTATCGGAATGCAGCAAATACGGGTTCAATTGCTTTTGTAAAATCTGAATACGATAAAGACCCAACCAACTATATTAAACGCTTTCTGGTGGTGAATAATTTATTGGTTCCCAACGTACCCTCTTTTAATTTAAATGATGTGATGGCGTCACAACGTTTGCAAGACGATAGTAAAAGCTTTTTTGTTCAGGCAGCATTCGATCCAACTTATTATTTCCTTCATGCCGGGTACGTGCAAGACAATATCAAATTTGGAAAACTACAGGCTTTAATTGGCTTACGCTACGAATATTATACAGATTTTGCCAATTATCTTAAACCTACTGAAGCTAAAACCCATTCAAAAGCGTTATTACCAAGATTTGGTTTGGTTTATTCTGCAACCCAAAACATCAACTTATATGGAACATATGTAATGGGTTACACACCACAAACAGCTTCTACCCTTTCAAACCCAAATGCGGGCGGACCGTTTGATCCCTTAGAAAGTGATATGCTGGAATTTGGTGCAAAGACCAGCTGGTTAGATAATCGCCTAACGGCTTCTGCTGCCATTTATCAAATTAAGCAAAAGAATGTAACTTACCCCGCAAATGTAGCAGGGCAGCCAGACCTTTTACGTGCAGTAGGCGCGGAAAGATCCAGAGGAATAGAATTTGATTTAATTGGTCGCATTATACCAGAGTTAAGCATACTGGCCTCTTATTCATATAACAGGGCATATATTACAGATAGCCCGATTGCAGCAGAAATTGGTGTACAGAAACCTAATGCTCCAAATAATACCGCCAATGTTTGGCTGAAATATAACTTTGTTCGTGGCACCTTGAAAGGCCTGGGGATTGGCGGTGGTTCAAACTATGTAGATTCCAGAAACCTTTCTCAAAACTTAACTCAAACCATTCCAAGCTATACGTTATTTAATGCAGCACTTTATTACAACATTGGTAAGGTACAGGTGCAATTTAATATGAACAACATTACGAATAAGGTGCACTGGGTTGGCGGTTACGACTATATCAGGTTATTTCCTGGTACGCCGTCAAATTATCTATTTACTTTGGGCTATACCTTCTAACGATTTTGAAGAACTTTAAGAAGATAGCAGCGTTTCTGCATTTATGGTTAGGCATAATCAGTGGAATCATCATCACCATCGTATCGATTACCGGCTGTATTTTCGTTTTCGAAGAAGAGTTATTCAATTTATTTCATCAGGATATCGTTTATGTAAAGGCAGCGGCTAAACCGCTGCCACTTTACATTTTGGAAGAAAGCGCGCAAAAAGCACTTCCTAAAGGCGAAAAGATCAATTTGCTTCAGGTAAAGTCAGATCAGTACGCCTACGTGTTTTCAGCAAACAAAAGCAACAAAGATTCCAAATCTATCTTTTACCTAGATTAGGTTGCTTACAATAAGGATGTTTATATCAATCAATTTACAGGTAAGGTAACCGGTGTTATCAATCGCAAGTATGAATTCTTCAGGCTAGTTAGAATGACTCACCAATTTCTGTTGTTAAAAAGGCAGGTAGGAAGTCTAATTGTTGGCGCTTCGGTTTTGATGTTTCTGATCATCATTATCACTGGCTTTATCATCTGGCTGCCGAAGAAATTAAAGAACTTAAAGCAACGCTTAACTGTTAAATGGAATGCGAAGTTTAAACGCCTGAACTGGGATTTGCACAGCACTTTTGGCTTCTATGTGATCCCATTTGCCCTCATCATTGTAATAACAGGGTTAGTCTGGTCATTCAGGTGGTGGGAACTTGGTATTTATAAATCTTTAGGCACAGCAAAACGCCCAAACCTAATTAAGGAATATGTTCAGCTTGCTGGTGAAGTTAAAACAAAAGAAGCAAGTGATATTGCGTTGAATACCATTAAACGCTTAAATCAAGGAAATTTTGAAATAATTCTGTTTAATTATCCAGAGGAAGAAAAGGTGAGTTTAATGGCCAACGTTCAGATTACCAGAAGTGGTGATGCCTGGCGGGGATTAAGTTATTTTTATTTTAACCCGAATACAGGAAAGCTTACCGATAAAATGTTACATCAGGACAAGTCACTGGGCATGAAGTGGCGAAATTCGAATCTTGATATTCACGATGGCGGTATCTTTGGATGGCCGACAAAGATTTTGGCATTTTTAGCCGCATTCATTATTGCAACTTTACCCACAACAGGCTTCTTAATCTGGTTAGGAAAAAAGAAGAAAAAGAAAAAACTGCCTGGTTAGGATAAACAAAAAAGACGCTTTTGATTAGCTCAAAAGCGTCTTTTTTAATGATTAATTCCTATCAAAAGTTGAATGCGAGTTTCGTAAATAGCCTTCTTCCGTTAAAGCCCATTTGAACTGCATCCCATGCGCCACCTGTTTCGCCATCATAAGCTGAGAGTTTAGCGCCCTGAACGTAACCGTAATCTGGATGAACATTGAAAACATTATCTGCACCAAAAAACACAGTAACCCTTTTGGAAAGTTTGTAAGAGGCGAAAAGATCGGTTACCATTTTTCCAGAATAATTAAATTGCTCTAAAACAGTGGTACCCGGATCGTTATCTAACGCTACCAAAGGAGGATAGGTATTTTCGAAACCATAGCCTAAAATCGAAATCTTTCCATAATATAAAAAGTGCGTTCCAACCATCCAGTTTCCGAAGCCATAATCCAAGTTAAGACCTAATTTTACGGGAGGTGCCGATGCTTTGATATAAGCCTGCTCACGATCGCTAAAAAAAGCCTGTTGGTTTTCATATGAACCATTTAAAGCATTCGGAATATTGATTTTATCAATATTCAACTTGTTTAAGTTTCCGGTAAACAACACCCTGATACTTTTATTATCAAAGCGTTTGGTGTAATCTACCACTAAATCTAAACCATAGTTCGTGGTATTAACCGCATTTGCAAAAAATTGTGCCTGCGTAACATTTAATTGATTTAAGATGGGCTTCAATGCCGGGATACTTTCATCGAACTGACCAGATAATACTACCCTATCTTTAATGTTGATGCGGTAGCCATCAAGGGTTACCGTGATATTCGAAGTTGGCTTCCATGAAAACCCTAAACTGGCATTAACAGATTTCTCCTGCTTTAAATCAGGAATCCCCGCAGCTTTGGTAATCGGACTATAGTTGGGTGCAATTTTTACTTCGAAAACATTACCACCCTGTACGTTTGTAAACGTATTGCTGAAGTTAATCTGTTGCAAAGATGGTGCCCTGAAACCAGTGCTTAAGGATCCGCGAACATTAAAATTATTTGTTAATTTATAACGGGTAGCCAATTTATAGTTACTGGTAAAACCAAAGTCGTTATAGTTTTCAGCCCGTACGGCAACACCAATTAGCCACTTATCCGTAGCATCTAGCTCTGCATCTACATAAGCAGCAACATTCGATCGGCTTGCATCTACCTCATCACCTGGCTGGTAACCTGGGAAACCCTGAGCCCCTGTTGCCTTATTGGGATTATAGTTAGCGTAAGAATCCGGTTCTCCTGCAAAAATTTTGTAATTTTCATATCGGTGCTCCAATCCGAAAGCTAAATTTAATCCCGATGCCACATCTGGAATCGCTTTACTTAAATTAAAATTAACCGTGTTCTGTAAAAATGAGAAACCGCCATCATCAAAATGAGTTTTATCAGCATTTAGTGATGCATTAAAAGTTTGATCGCCATAAAAATGGAAATTATTGCGTCCCAGCGTATTACTAAGATCCCAATTCCAGTCATTTCCCCAAATTCCTTTTACACCTGCTGCAAAAGATAAATCGAGTATTTTAGTCTGAATAAGCGGATCAAAATATGTTTCTCCATCAATAGTAGTTTGCAAAATAGGATTACCGGCAACGCCCTCAGGAAAGCGTTCTGGTCTTTCTGATAAGTTTCTGGTATAAGCAAATGATTCGGAAGCTTTAAAATTACCACCCCCAAACGAATAAATTACAGTTTTTGTTCGGGCAACAGGCAACTCCATGTTATACATCAACCCGCCAGAAGTTACAGATCCATCTCCGGTTGCTCTTCGTACGGTATTAATTGGTAAACCATCTTTAGTACTGAGATCCGTATTCAAATTTTGTCGGAAAGTTTTACTATTTGCAAAGAAGTTTCCTGAGAAATTTATGAAACCATTGTTTTTACCAAGTGAAACCCCATAATTCGTGCCCAATGAAACTGCATTTCCATCAATTGCACCACCATGGCGATATTGACCAAGTTCTTTTGCATAGTAAGGATTGTTCCTTGGATCGTAATATCCCGAATACCCGGTATTAACACTCAAAACACCTACGTCTTTTTTCAAGATCAGGTTGATGACACCTGCAATTGCATCTGATCCGTATTGAGCGGAAGCCCCGTCTCTTAAAATCTCCACCCGATCAATTGAAGATTCTGGAATGGCATTTAAATCTGTACCGGAATTTCCCCTGCCCCTAGAGCCAAATACCGCCACAAACGCAGTTTGGTGCCTACGTTTTCCATTTACCAAAACCAATGTCTGATCTGGCCCCAAGCCCCTGAGCGTGGCCAAATCGATTTGATCAGCGCCGTCAGATCCACTTTGTTTATTAAAGTTAAATGATGGAGATGCAGAATTTAAAATAGAGGTTAAATCCATTTTAGCCGTTGGCATGTTCACCTGGTTAATTTTAATCACATCCACTGGAACAGGTGTTAAAACAGAAGAGCGGCCTTTGCCTCGCGTTCCAACCACCACAAAATCGCTGAGGTTTTGAGAACTTTCTACCAATGTAACGGTTGAAGCTGATGATGCCGCTACTACTTTGGTCTCGTAACCAATTGCGCTGATCACCAAAAATGCCTGATCAGCTACAGAAATTTGAAAGTTGCCATTTTGGTCACTCACGGCTCCCTTGCCTGTACCTTTTTCTTTAACAGATGCGGCAATAATACCTTCTCCTTTCGCAGTTTCAACCTTTCCCTTGATTATATTTTGCGCAAAAGAAGTAATAGGAAGCACAAAAACCCAAAATAAAATGTGTAGTAGTCTTTTTTTCATAGATATATTGTTAGATATACAAGCAATATAAACTAAAAATACACTTATCCACACAAGAAAACATTTTTTATAAAAATACGGATCAAATAATGCCCGAAAACACGTTATTTATACTAAAAAAAATAGAATTACAGAAAATTTTAGAGAAAAAACTAAATTATTCTTACCTAACCATAAATATTAGAGACAACGAATCGCCGTAAATACCTTAATTGATTCTGTCCTTGCTAACAAATGAATGACATAACCTTTCCTTAAAAAAGCATATTTTTGTTCCCATGGCAAAAATATCAATTAACCTTGCTACAGGTTCGTTTCAGAAGGAAGAAATAATAGTTGGAATCGATTTAGGGACCACCAATAGCCTGGTGGCTTTTATCAACCCCGAAAAAAATCCACAGGTAATCAATGATTCGGGAAAAGGCTTGTTGGTACCTTCTGTGGTTTATTTCAATAATCAAAACGAGGCCATTGTTGGTAATGAGGCTAAGGAATTTTTAACTACCGATCCTGCGAATACCATCTTTTCTGTAAAAAGACTTTTGGGCCGCTCTTATAAAGACGTTGCTGACCACGCAGCTACTTTTTCTTATAAAATTATTGATGATGACAGCGATGCATTGGTAAAAATCCAGGCGGGTAATCGGTTCTACACCCCTATTGAATTATCAGCAGAAATTTTAAAAGAACTGAAGGCAAGAGCAGAACATGCGCTAAAAACGCCAGTAAACAGGGCCGTAATCACTGTGCCAGCATATTTTAATGATAGTCAGCGCCAGGCCACCCGCGATGCTGGTAAACTTGCCGGTTTAGATGTGATGCGAATTGTAAATGAACCTACCGCAGCCAGTTTGGCTTATGGAATTGGTTTAGATCCTTCGCAGCAAAAAACAATCGCTGTGTACGACTTAGGTGGAGGAACTTTTGATGTTTCCATTCTTCAGATTCAAAATGGCATTTTCGAAGTTTTATCAACTAACGGGAATACTTATTTGGGTGGCGATGATTTTGATAACGCCATATTAAACCACTGGATAGAAAAAAATAATTTAGACATTAAGGTATTAGCAGCAGACAACATTCTGATGCAAACCTTACGCCTACAAGCTGAATCGGCCAAAAAAGCACTGTCAACTCAAAATTTATACAACGAAAAAGTAGGAGAAATTTGGTGTACACTAGATAAACAAACTTTCGAACAACTCATTTCTGCAAAGGTTGCGGAAACCATAACGGCCTGCAAAAACGCGCTAAAAGATGCAGAGCTGACTGCAGCAGATATTGACGAAGTGATTTTGGTTGGAGGTTCTACCCGCACGCCTTTTGTGAAACAACAGGTAGAAAATTTCTTCGGCAAAAGTCCACAGGATAATATCAATCCAGATGAGGTTGTGGCTCTTGGAGCAGCAATTCAGGCTGATGTGCTCGCCGGAAACCGCTCTGATATTCTCTTGCTTGATGTTACTCCACTTTCTTTGGGAATCGAAACTATGGGCGGCTTAATGGATGTGATCATTGCCAGAAACAGTAAAGTTCCAACAAAGGCCGGACGACAATATACTACATCGATTGATGGACAGGTAAATATGAAAATATCAGTCTATCAAGGCGAGCGCGATTTAGTAAAGGAGAACCGTAAACTAGCTGAATTCGATTTAAAAGGAATCCCGGCGATGCCTGCTGGTTTACCGAAAGTAGATATTAATTTTTTGTTGAACGCCGATGGCATTTTAACTGTTCAGGCCATTGAACTCCGCTCTGGTGTGAAACAAGAAATCGAAATTACGCCCAGTTACGGTTTAAGTGACGATACCGTTGAAAAAATGTTGATTGACAGCATTACATATGCAAAAAGCGATGTAGAACAACGCATGTTGATTGAAGCCAGAAGTGAAGGCGAACAACTACTTTACACCGCAGACCGCTTCATTGAAAAGCATGCGGAACACTTAACTTCAGAAGAAATAGCTGAAACTAAAGTTCACATTGAAGCTTTAAGAACCGCTTTAGCAGGTGCAGATAAAGATACTATCCTTAAAAAAGCTGATGAATTAAATGAATTCACACGTCCATTTGCTGAACGCGTGATGGATGCTGCGATTTCTACCGCCATGAAAGGTAAGAAAATTGAGTAATTTAGTTTGGAGTCTAGAGTCTAAAGTCTGGAGTCTAGAGTTTGGAGTCCGAAGTCAATAACATAGCCCTAAAAACCGCTATGTTATTTCATGGTAATCTCTTTGTCCAACCTAATGATCAGCCGATGTATTACTTTGCAGTTAAATTGAAATAAAAATTTTATACGCAATAAACAATCTTCGCGGTCTCTATGAAATTCTACTTTACCTCAGTAGTTAAACCCTTACCGCACTTTGCAAAAACTTCGCATTCTTTGCAATTAATTAGGTGTAAAGTCTACTTGAATAGCTCAGTTTCATTTTTTTCTTAACATAAATCAAATCCCGGCAACTAAGATTGCCTTAACTTTGTTAAACAATTTTAGCATTATGGAATTAGGTATAGGAATGTTTGGGGATTTGCAGATTAATGCAAAAGGAGAAATTCAACCAGCACAACAAAGGCTTCAGGAAATTATAGAAGAGATTAAACTCATGGATGAAGTGGGTTTAGATTTCTATGGGATTGGCGAACATCATCGTCCTGATTATGCAGTTTCCAGTCCGGAGATTATTTTGGCAGCAGCAGCAACTGTCACAAAATACATTAAACTAAGCAGTGCGGTTTCCGTTTTGAGTTCATCTGATCCGGTTAAGCTCTATCAAAACTTTGCCACAATAGATTTAATCTCTAACGGCAGGGCTGAACTGATGGCAGGCCGTGGAAGTTTTATCGAATCTTTTCCCCTATTTGGATATAACTTACAAGATTACGACGAACTTTATGAAGAGAAATTAGAGTTGCTTCTGAAAATCAATAGTGAAAAAAAAGTTAATTGGAAGGGAAATTTTCGGCCAAGTTTGGTAAATCAGGAAGTTTTACCCAGAGCAGTGAATGATCATTTAAAAATCTGGGTAGCCGTTGGCGGAACGCCTGAATCTGTAGAACGTGCCGGGAGATTAGGCTTGCCCGTAATGTTCGCCATTATTGGCGGACAGCCTATTCAATTTAAGCCCCTTTTTGATTACTACAAAAAAGTTTATCAGGCCTACGGACATGATATGGCGAAATTTGAGGTTGGCGTACATGTTCACTCTTTGTTCGGGGAAAACAGTCAGGACATCTCCGATTATTACTTCCCATTGTATTCTGCACAGATGAATAGGATCGGTAAAACGCGTGGGTGGGCGCCATTTCAAAGAAACCAGTTTGAAGCTGGAAGAAGCACCGATGGGGCTTTGATTATTGGCGATGCAAATCAATCAGTAGATAAAATATTAGCAATGGAAGAAACTTTTGGCTTAACCCGTTTCTCTGCACATATGGATGTCGGCGGCCCTTCTCACAAAGCCATGATGAAATCTATTGAGATTTTCGGAAATGAAATCGCTCCAGCTGTGAGAAAAGCACTTTCAAAATAAAGTTAATATTTTGCGCCTTTAAATGTTTGCATAAAGCTGTAAACATAACATCCTACACAAACCGCAAAAAGGCTTTCTAATAACGCGAAAACCATCATAATCGAAGTCGCAGCCATTGCTGCAAGCGGCACATTAAATAAAAACATCGCCGTAATAAGTAAGCTAAAACCAAAGCCTAAAGTTGCGGCGAACTTTTTGGGTGCCAGGTCTTTCATCTGTGGTTTTAGCGACAAATTTTTAGCAATTTGCATGGCGACTAGCTTGAGCAAACTTAAATTTCCAGAGCCAAATGCCCGTGCAGCAAAATCGACTAAAAGAAACACAAATGCCCAGTAGTTTGAAAAAACTAAACAGCAAATAGCAGTCAAAGCAACCATGAAAGCAATTATTCTAACCACTTTTTCATTTACGCGTTCGGCAGATATGGGACATGAAATTTCCATCTTACAAATTTTAAGCTAAGATATTATTTTTCTAACAACCATCTACTGAAATTCTTCTTGACATTCACCTCTATCTTTTGTCATTCCATTAAGCCAATAGTATTAATTTCTTTAGTTTGTAACTTCATTCCTATATTTAAAAAATATAACGCACTTAAAAATATAGAATGGATGATTCGAAAAAGTTGAACCTGTTATTAATTAAGCTGGAGAATTTACTAATTCGGCAGCAGGGTTTTGAAGAAGAAATCAAAGCTTTGAAAGCTGAAGTCACCGCTCTGCAACCTCCTGACTATCAACAAGCTGAAAGGGAAAAACCAGAAACTATTGTTCCTTCTCCTTCGGTCATTAATCCGCCTGCTGCAGAAACCCCATACCTTACGCCACCACAATCAAGGCCAGTTGTTGTTCCACCAAGAAGAGATCGAGAGGAACCAAACTTTGCAGATAAACTTAAACGTGAAAACCTGGTTAAATCTGATTTTGAAAAGTTTATTGGTGAAAATCTAATCAGTAAAATTGGTATCCTTATTTTAGTTATTGGCGTAGCCATTGGTGCAAAATATGCCATCGATCACGAAATGATTAGTCCACTCACCAGGATTGTATTAGGTTACGCGATGGGCGCTGGTTTAATGGCATTTGCTATAAAGTTGAAAGCCAAGTACGAAAACTTTTCTGCGGTTTTAGTCAGTGGTGCTATCGCGATTATGTATTTCATCACTTATGCTGCTTACGATTTTTACTCGCTCATTCCTCAGCCTCTGGCTTTTGCACTCATGGTGGTTTTTACATCATTTACTGTTGTTGCAGCCATCAAATACGACAAGCAGGTTATTGCACACATAGGGCTGGTTGGTGCATATGGTGTTCCTTTTTTATTAAGCAACGGCGCCGGGCAGGTTGGCGTGCTTTTTACCTACATGACGATCATTAACATTGGCATTTTAATACTCAGTTTCAAAAAATTCTGGAAACCCTTACTATATGCATCTTTTGCCCTAACCTGGATCATTTTTCTCTCCTGGAGGCTGAATTTACCTAACGAAAACCAATTCTTTCTTTTGTCACTGTTATTCTCTGGCGTTTTCTTTGTTACTTTCTACATTACCAATCTCGCATACAAAGTAAGCAAACAAGAAATATTTGGTTTAAGTGACGTGGCGTTGATTCTTTTAAATGCATTTATTTATTATGGAATTGGCTATTTGATCCTTTCTCAAAATAAAAACAGTGTTGAATTACTGGGTTTGTTTACACTGGCAAATGCAGTAATCCACTTCGTGGTCAGCGTGGTTATTTATAAAAGAAAACTTGCTGATAAAAACCTTTTTTACTTGATTCTTGCAGTTGCGATTGGTTTTATTACGCTTGCGGTTCCCGTACAATTAAATGGCGGCTGGGTAACCATTTTCTGGACTGCCGAAGCGGCCGTATTGTTTTATTTGGGTCGGGTTAAAGGCATTGCTATTTATGAAAAGCTATCATTTCCGTTAATTTTTATGGCTTTTATGAGTTTGGTTCAGGATTGGCAGGCCTACGAAAGTTATTATCATGATGATCAAACGATTACGCCAATCTTCAACGTCCATTTTTTAACCGCTGCAATTTTCATTGCAGGCTTTAGCTGGATATACCTGATAAGCAAGAAAGCCACAGTTGAACCTGCAGAATGGCCTTGGATGCGACAAATCTTAACCTATTTTGTTCCATCTGTCTTATTGCTGGTTACCTATCTTACCTTTAGGATCGAACTTTCAAATTACTTCAATAACCAACTTATACTTACAAAAATCAATATCGCTCCAAATGCTAAAACAGGTTCAGAAAATTATGAATACAACTACAATTTTCAGAAACTAGATGTAGCATGGACTTATATCTATACGTTGTTTTTCGTATCGCTGTTAACTTATGTCAACATTAAAAAGCTTAAGATTGGTGAATTAGCCATTGCCAACCTGGTAATTAATCTGGTTACAATAGCAGCATTTCTAACGCATGGCTTATATGCTTTGAGCGAACTAAGAGATGCCTATCTGTTTAACGAAAACATTTATTTCTCCATTAACTCATTTAATATTGGTATCCGTTATCTATCCATCGCTTTCTTTGCAGGGTTGATTTTTCAATGCTATAAATTAATGAGATCAGGACTGTTAAAGAACGATTTTAAAATAATGTTCGATTATTTACTATACATTTCTTTACTGTGGATCATTAGCAGTGAACTGATCAATATATTATCATTATCAAGATTAACAGATAGCTATAAACTCGGATTAAGTATTGTTTGGGGTATTTATGCTTTGTTCCTGATCTGTATGGGAATAGCAAAAAATAAAAAACATTTACGTATCGGCGCTATGGTTTTATTCGGTATTACATTGATCAAACTCTTCATTTACGATATTTCCTACCTCAGTACCATTTCGAAAACAATTGTTTTTGTATCGCTTGGAATATTGTTACTTATCATTTCTTTCCTCTATAATAAATACAAACACTTAATTATTGATGATGTTAAAAAAGAAAATTAAACTGCTTCTATTTTTTATCTTTTGCATCGCAACGGCAAATGCACAAACCAATCTATATCAGTTTAAACGACAAATTACTGGCGTAAATACAATTTGGCATAACATTTTACTTCCAGACGAACTTTATAAAAATGCAAATACCGGTTTCGATGATCTTCGGATTTTTGGGATAAGTGGTAAAGACACGACAGAAGTTCCTTACTTACTTAAACAACGGGCTGATCAGATTAATACACAAGAAATTTCATTTAAACAGCTCAACCAAAGCGCCAACGAAAATGGGTATTACTACACTTTCCAATCACCCGTCATCACTACAATCAATGGAATTGACCTTAGTTTTAAACAAAATAATTTTGATTGGCAAGTAACCTTGGAGGGAAGCAATGACAATAAAGAGTGGTTTGCCATTTTGAAAAACTACCGGATTTTATCTATTCAGAATGCGGCTACAGATTACAAATTCACCAAGCTCAGGTTTCCAGATTCAAAATATCAATACTTCCGCATCGCGATTAAAAGTAATGTTTCACCTGATCTGATTGCAGCAAAGCTGAACAAAACCGACACCGTAAGCGGTGTATATAAAAAGGCAAAGTCTTTAAGCTACCAGATCGCAAATAATGCTGCACAGAAACAAACAGTTATAGCTGTTAACCTTCAGAACCCCGTACCTGTCTCTTCCTTAAAACTGAAGGCGCAAAGTGATTTCGATTTTTACCGTTCTTTTAAAATTGAGGCCGCAACAGATAGTTTCAAAAGTGATAAAGGAATGCAATATAACTATGCTGACGTTTACGATGGCACCATTAGCTCGCTAGAAGAGGCTGTATTTGCTTTCCCTAATACCATTACCGCAAGGCTTAGAATAACGATTCAGAATAATGACAATAAACCCTTAATAATCAGCAATTTGGAACTGAAGGGTAATGTTTACGAAATCATAGCCCGTTTTGATGATCCCAAAAGTAATTATTCTATTTATTACGGAAATACAAATGCCAATGCGCCAAGTTACGAGATTGAGAAATTTGAGGACAAAATTCCCAAAGGCATAACCTCCGTTGAAGTTGGCGCTGAAGAAAAAAATCCAGCCTTTGTTATTAAAACAGAAAAACCTTTATTTGAAAATAAAATCTGGCTTTGGGCTTTGATGGTGATTATTATCGGTTTACTGGGCTGGTTTTCTTTCAAAATGCTAAAAAATTAAACGCACTATGGGCTTTTTAAACAAAATATTTAAAGAGAAAGACACTACAATCAAAACCAATGATGATTTCTGGAATTGGTTCGTGCAAAATGAAAAACGATTTTTTAATGTAGTCCAAAATCGTGGAGACGTTGAAAAGGAGTTTTTTAATGAGCTTTCTCCAAAACTGGCAGAATTAAAAGATGGCTATTTCTTTCTTACAGGGATGATTGACGAGCAAACTGCAGACCTGATCTTAACTGCCGATGGCCTGATCTCCAATATTGTATTTGTGGAAGAGCTGGTTGCAGCTGCACCAAAGATAGATGGCTGGAGATTTACTGCTTTAAAACCCGCCGTTGATATTGAGAGCTTTAACGTGAAAATGGAAGATTATGAATTTAAGAAAGAAAATTTAAGTTTCAAGTATCACCAAGATCCTGATCTTCCGGATGAAATTAACCTTACTATCGTGCATGATGACTATAATGATGAGAACGCAGATATAATTAATAGAGGAACCTATATTTTCCTGGATAACTATTTAGGGGAACTCAATTTTACTACCACCATTGATACGCTGAGTGTTACAGGGAAAAATGATGCTATCGAAGACCTTATCCCAATTGAAAAATTAAAGGCTTTTTTAGCCTGGCGGGAAAAGGAATTCATAGAGAAATATGAAGGTACGAGACATGATACTGAAAAAGATCGATATGACATGCTCGAAGCAACGTTAAAAAATGGCAAGCCGTTGTTAGCAATTGTTAATAAAGAATTATTGAAGTGGGATAGTAAAGCGTCACATCCGTGGATTGTATGTATTGAGGTTAAATATACCGCGAATGAAAACGGTTTACCGAATGAGCAAGACTACCAATTATTGAATAATCTGGAAGATGACATCATGCGTTCGCTTAAAGATTCAGATGGTTATTTAAATATCGGTAGAGAAACTGCTGAAGGCCTTAGGGAAATTTATTTTGCCTGTAAAGATTTTAGAAAGCCATCTAAAGTATTGTATGAAATTAAAAGGACGACCTCTTTTGAGCTTACTTACGATATTTATAAGGACAAATACTGGCGCTCTTTTGATCGGTATATTTAAGCAGCTTTGTGAAAAGGTAAACTAGCAGGTTGATTGGATGGACAATTGATTAAATTTTGTATCTGAGGCATGAAAAAATTAGCAATTTTAACAGTGTTAATCATCCCACTACTTCTTTGTACATCCTGGGGTTTCTTTGCACACCAAAGAATTAATAACCTCGCTATTTTCACTTTACCGCCTGGCATGATTGGGTTCTATGAAGAGAACATCAAGTATGCTACTGAGCACGCTGTATATCCAGATAAGCGCCGGTATGCAGATACGCTCGAACTGCCAAGGCACTATCTGGATCTGGAGAATTACGAACAGCAAATTGATAGTATTCCAGAAAAATGGATTGATGCTTTGGCTAAGTATGGAACAAAATCACTACAGGCTAACGGGATGCTGCCCTGGCAAATCCAGCGTACATACTACAGTCTAGTAAAGGCTTTTTAAAATGCATGATTCCATTAAAATATTGAAATATTCAGCAGATCTTAGCCATTACATTGGAGATGCACATGTTCCATTGCATACCACATCGAATCACAATGGGCAACTAACCAATCAAGTTGGTATCCATGCCTTTGGGAAAGCCGTTTACCAGACTATTTTCGACCAAATACAATTACGTGGTTGGTCGGGCCATTTACATAGAGAATCTACTAAAGGAAGCATGGCGAATTTTAAAACATATACATAGCCTTGTTGATACAGTATTAACGTTTGAGGCCTAACTGGGTGCATGCTTGCCATCAGATCAGAAATATAGCTTTTCTGAACGCAACAATGTAGTTTAGAAACAGTATGCTCTCACCTATTTTAAAGCTTATCACGACAGAATGAATCACATGGTAGAGAAACAGATGCGATCTGCAATCTTAGAAATCGGAAATTTTTGGTTTTCAGCCTGGGTAGATGCCGGGCAGCCTGCACTCAAGAACCTAATTAAAATAGAACTTGAGCCTGATGCAAAAAAGGAGGATGTGGAAAAAGAGCAGAAATATCAAAAAGGCGCGATCATCGGACGCAAAATTTTAAAAAAAAAGAGGCGAACATGATTGCTCGCCTCTTAAAATCGCTATGCTATTTAATATTATTTTTTGACATCATCACCCTCAATGATTTCTTCAATCTTTTTAGGCTGCAATCTGCTTTTCACTGCTGCCCAAACTGCAGGCACGAAGGTTACCACGGCAATGAATACAATAACGAGTTCAAAATTATTTTTAATAATCGGAATTTGTCCCAGTACAAAGCCACCTAATAGTAATGCAACAATCCATGCTACACCGCCAATTACGTTAAAGTAAGTGAAACGACCGAAAGGCATCTTCGCTATCCCTGCAACAAAGGGTGCAATTGTTCTGAAAATTGGCAAAAAGCGGCTGAAGATGATAGCCTTACCGCCGTGCTTTTCGAAAAACTCGTGTGATTGCTCGTAGTATTTTAATTTTAAGACCTTATTACTTTCTTTAAAAACACCAGCACCTAGAACACTCCCCAACTTAAAGTTGACGGTATTGCCTAGAATTGCAGCAATAATGAGGATAACCAACATTACCCAAATGCTTAAACCTGTTTCATGTTCTCCGGCAATTAAAGCGCCCATTGCGAATAATAAAGAATCGCCTGGTAAGAATGGTAAAACCACCAGCCCGGTTTCTGCAAAAATGATAAGAAACAGAATGAGATAAGTCCAGGTTTGATAATCGTTAACGATTTGAGCCAGATGAACGTCGATATGAAGTATAAAATCCAGCAGTTGATGTAGTAAATCCAAGTTATTTTATTTTGGGCAAAAATATGAATATGAAAGTGATTAACAGTTAGATTAATAAATTTAATTTGTTACCACTCTGTACTTAACTTTGCCGGCACGAGTACCATCGAATAATATGGTATAGACTCTGCCTTTAACGAAGTTGGTATATGAGATTGTATCGATTACCGTAGTAGAATCTACGAGGTTGAAGTAAAGTCTGGCATTAGAATTTACATTGGGGAAGGAAATATATTCCGTTTTATCACCTTTTTTTAAGGTCAAGTCCACTTTTCGGTCTTCGCTTCTAAAATGTACGTTCGATCCTAGAGTATATCCCAAATTGATGAACATAACACGGGCCTCGTTTATATTTTGTTTAACCTCATCTTCAAACATCAACATTTTCGGAACGGTTGATGGCAACGAATCATCTTTCGTATAATAGATCGAATAGTTTTTGCCCAGCCTGAAACTATCACGCAAAACTAAAGAACCGCTTGCAGCCGAAGTGATGTTATTTTTAGCTTCTATGGTATAATTTTTATCACCTTCAACAACCAGATAGGCTGAATTGGTATTGTAAGTTAGCGCGGTTTGAAGTAGAACATTATTAAAGAAAAAGTTCCTTGAGGTATCATTGATCACATTGTTGAATATCCTGACTTTTGCATCTCCTCTGATGAAATTATCATTTTTTATACACGCACTGATACATATAGTAGTGAAAGCTAAGAGAACAAGTTTAGGAATTAGAAACGAATTGACCTTCATAAATATATAAACACAATTAAAACGTAAAGATAGTAGAAACCATATTAAAACAGGCAATTAATTATCAGTGATTACATGTGCTTGTAAGGTTGCAGCCGTATTGCCGCTGAACCAGATTGTATAAATTTTTCCAGGTGCAAAATTTCCATTATCAATCGTTTTTGTAATACCAGAACCCACAACGTTGTATCGCAAATTTAAGTCTGAATCTACAGAGAAATAGCTAGAAGCCTCTTTATATTGAAGTGCATTTACAAAAAGTGCACCTGCCTGTACACTTACATTTATCCCTGTAGCGAAATACGGCGTCAGATTGATGAGTTTAATTTTAGCTTTTCCGGCTTCAATATTACTTAGGTTATCTTCATAAGAAACAATATCCCTCACTCCTGACCGATCGCTTACTAAAAAAGTAGTATAAGTTATAGCTGGCGTATACTTTACCTCATTTTCAGTTTCTATTGCATTTGTGCCCTTGAATTTGATACTTCTGCTTCCAGATACCAACTTTACATAATCGGTTGTTTCGGCAAATGCCAGTGATGTATTTGAAACTTTCTTTCCGTCAACAAAAATATCCTCAATATTATCTGCTTGTACGGCATTAACCATTTTCACTTTAGATTCTCCTGTTGCCACAACATCAGGCTCAGTTTTTTTGCACGACTGAAATATCATTAAAAATAAGAATGCAAAAGAAATTTGGAATAAGAGTTGGTTAGAATAGCGTTTCATAAGTTTGGTTTGGTTATAAACAAAAATGGCTTGGTCAAAAACCAAGCCATTTCAAATATTTAAAACTAAAGCTTTAACAGACTAGTAGCTGTTGTTAAGCATTACAGGCATTACTAACATTAATACATCTTCATTCTCATCGTTAGTTTGAGGAATTAACAAGCCTGCTCTGTTTGGAGTAGAAAGTTCTAATGTTACCTCATCACCACTTAAATTGGTCAGCATTTCTATCAGAAAACGTGCATTAAAACCGATTTCGAGGTCCTCACCATCATACTGACAGCTTAAACGTTCGTGAGCTTCATTGGCAAAATCTAAATCTTCTGAAGAGATATTAAGTTCGCTTCCATTGATTTTTAACCTTACCTGGTGTGTGGTTTTATTGGCAAAAATAACTACCCGACGAAGGGTATTTAAAAACAAGCCCCTGTCTATCACTAATTTATTTGGATTATTCTGTGGAATTACTGCCTCATAATCTGGATAACGCTCGTCTATTAAACGACACACTAAATTAATGTTATCGAATTTAAAAAAAGCACTTGTTGCATTGTAATCTACAGAAACATTAATGTCTGTGGATGGTAAAGCAGCTTTCAAAAGCGTTAAAGCTTTTTTAGGTAGAATAAATGATGTTGCTTTATCTGCCTTACTATCCATACGGCGATAGCGAACGAGTTTATGTGCATCTGTTGCAACGAAAGTAATGTGCTGAGGCGACAATTGGCAAAATACACCAGTCATTGCCGGACGCAATTCATCATTACTTACTGCAAAAATGGTTTTGGTAATCGCTTCTGTTAAAACTGATGCAGGCAAATTAACTGATGAAGCATTTTCTACCACTGGAATTTTAGGAAAATCATCACCATTCTCGCCACTCAATTTATATTTACCATCACCTGCGCTAATTTCGATGGCAAAAGTGCTATCATCGATGTTAAAAGAAATCGGCTGATCTGGTAATGTTTTAAGTGTATCTAATAAAATTTTCGATGGAACAGCCACTTTACCTTCTTCCTTAGACTCAACAGCTAATGAGGTGGTCATGCTGGTTTGTAAATCGGTAGCTGAGATCGTTAAGTTTCCGTCTTTAATTTCGAAAAGAAAATTTTCTAGTATAGGTAAAACTGTACTGCTGCTGGAAGCACCATTTACAGTTTGCAGGTGTTTTAATAAAGTTGATGTGGATACAATAAATCTCATGATATCATTTAGTCTTCTTCAAAAATATAAAAATTATTTAGCGTACTTGTATTTACGGTAATAATGTTGAAAAATCGCAAAGAATATTAACAATAGCAACGGAGCCACAATATTTATAAACTGCCATTTTGATTTTGCGAGCTTGATTTTGGATTTATCCAGCAACCGGATTTTCACCTCTTTATTTCTAAGCGTAATCAGGTTATCCTCATCCGTAAAGTAATCTACAATATTTAACAACAATGCTTTGTTGCCGTAGGTACGCTGGCTGTAGCGGTCAAAACCTAGTGGATAAGGTGTTCCTTCTCTTTCAGAAACCTGATTTTTGAAGATATCCCCGTCGCCCAGTATAATCATCTTAGTGGCTTTACTGTTCGTCGCCATGGTGTATGATGATGGAATCCCCGCTGGAAGTGGTCTGCCAGCAAATACGGATGGAAAGTTTCCTTCCAGCATTAAACCAACATGTTGCGGTACACTCTGAAAAGATCTTGGATCTAATTGCTCACTAACCATTTGCAGACTAAATGGCTTTGGTGTATTGTAAACTTTGTTAAATGCAGAGGTACTTAGAATAAATGATTTCCTGACGCCTTTTGTACCAATGCTATCTACCGTACCCGGAAATTCCGATTTCACACCGTCTATCTTTTTAACTACACTTTGACTGGTATCCGGCAGCAAAATAGGATAGTAGATCCATGGCAGTAGTTCCATCTGGGTTTGTCCCCCAACCACACCTGTTGAAACAGGAATTTCAGCAGCATTTGCAGGATCTGCAATGATGTTATAGTTAATTCTGGCGCCATACATAAAGAGCAGATCATCAAGATTGAGACTTCTGTTGATAGCCATCTGGCCCCTCTTGCTCCTCAAACTATCCAGTTCTGCTTTTACCTGATCTATACTCCAAAGTATTCGACCGCCATTCATTACAAAATAATTAATTTTGTATTTTTCTGTTTCCGTAAACGGTTGAATTGGCTTGGCAACAATCAGCATATTTAGCCTATCTAACCCAGCTTTGTCTATGGTATTTAAATCTACGCGACCAACTTCATAACTGCTTGAAAGCGTACGAATGGCATCGCCTACCTGCAAATCGCTGAGTTCACCATTTGATTCCGTAAAACCAATCCGTGGATTTTTCCCTGTAATGATTTTCTTAAGGCTAGAAGTAAATACGTATTCGAGGTTTTCAATGGCCCTATTGATATTATCTTCGTAACTGCCCCTGGTATCTAGATTTTGGAAAAGCTTAACCGGAAATTCTTTGTTATCGGTTTCAATCATCGCCATCGGATAAACGAGTTTTTGCGTTAATCCAGCTTCCGTTTTTACACTTAAATTGGTCGCCTCGATGCCCCTTTCGTATAAGTTATTAATTACCGTATCCTGATCAGACTGGTTTAATCCTGCTAATGGATCTACAAAAACAATTTTAAAATCTCCGGCAGAATAAGCTTGATAATCTGTTAACACGTCGTTCACTGCAGCTTGCAGGCGTTTAAAAGCTGGTGGTAATTCGCCTTCCAAAAAAACGGTTACGATTACCGGCTTTTTATTATTTGCCAAAATGGATTTCGTTTTTTCGCTGAGTGTGAACCGATGATCTTCGGTAAAATCAAAACGATAGAAAAAATATTTTCCAATAATATTAAGTACGATGAGGGCGATGAGCAGCAATATGGTGTTCAGCCATTTTTTATTTTTTCCCATTATCGCTTCCCTCCCACCGTTAACTTAGTTAATAATAAAAACAGCGCTGTAAATGTAAAGAAGTATAGTAAATCGCGGGTATCTAACACTCCTCTGCTTATGGAAGTATAATGTTGATTAATACCGAAACCTGAAATGTTGCTTTGGACTCCGCTGAAGGCAGCAACCTGACTGGTATAATCTAAACCTAAAAAGGCAAAAGCGCACAAGGCAGCACAAATTACGAAAGCAATAACCTGGTTTTTAGTTAATGAGGAGGAAAATACTCCAATTGCTGTAAATGCAGCACCAAGGAGAAATAAGCCGATATAGGACCCTATAACTGCTCCAGAATCAACATTACCTTCGGGAAAGCCTAACTTCGAAATCGCGTAATAGTAAATCACCGTTGGTATTAAAGCAAAAAATACCAGAACCAGGCTCGCGAAAAATTTCCCAAAAATGATCTGCCAAAGGGTAAGGGGTCTTGTAATCAGCAATTCATAAGTTCCTTCCCTACGCTCTTCTGCGAAGGACCTCATGGTGACGGCAGGAATTAAAAACATAAACAGATAGGGAACCAAACTGAAGAAACCACCCATTTCCGCGTAGCCATATTCCAGAATGGAAGTATCCGGAAAAAACCAAAGTAAAAGCCCGGATACCAGTAAGAAAATACCAATGGTAATGTAGGCAACCATCGAACTTAAAAAACTGAATAACTCACGTTTAAAAACTGCGTACATACCATGTTAAAATGCCGAAGTTAATTAAATATTCGGGCATATTAATGAAGCTAAGTCGGGAATTTCATTAAAGAATTTTACTATACATGTCTTTATTAACCGATAAGATCTATTGCTAACTTCTTAAAATGAAAAGCCAACACCAACTGATAACACCCTGTTTTTTTCTTGGTAAAACCTGATATTTTCGCTAGTTATAGTTTTTAAACCCAGGCCATAACCTGCATGAATATTAAAACCATTTTTTAATTGATAACCTGCTAAAAGGTTAAGGCCAAAATCTCCTCTTTTAAATTCCTCATCATTGCCAAATTTAACATCTCGTTCTGATTTTTCATTTGCCTTAATATCTGCCCTGGTTTCAACGCCATCTATTTTTATTTTACCGCCTATTCCAAATCCATAATATGGGCCAGCTCCAAAAAAGATATTCCCATCACCAACATTAAAACTAAAAACTGCATTTACAGGAATTTCCAAATACATTATATTTAATTTATAAGAACCTTCGAAAATATAGAGGTTTGATCCAGGTTCGAAATTTGAATTATAAACCTGGGCTTTACCTCCTTTTCCAATTAATGTTAAACCTGGTTGAATAGAAAATACTGCCGATACAGGTATATCAACTGTACCACCTAAATAAAAAGATGTATTCATTTTATAATCTGGAGGTTCTGGTCCATCATAGGCAGAGGCACCGCCATTAGCAGATATGGTTGGAAAAGTAACGCCGGCCTTGATGCCGAATTTAACCTGACTGGTTTGAGCGAATGCGCAAACAGCTGTTACCAGGATGGATAATGTAGTAAAGAGCTTTTTCATAAGTTATTTTAGAGGAGAGAAAGTTATGAAAAAAACTTAAACTACTGATTAATAGTCATTAACTAATATGTCAAGAATTAACTAAAGACCGATAAAATGTTAAACCAAATCAGGCAGTTAATTTTCTAAAAATATCCTCGAGTGATTCTTGGTTATGTGCTTTCTTTATCCCTTTCAATGAGTTGTTGGCTACAATTTGACCTTTATTGATGATAATAATGTCATCGCAAATGGCTTCAACTTCTTGCATAATGTGTGTGGAAATGATCACTGTTTTATTTTTGCCCAGTTCTTTTATCAATGCACGAATATCTACTAACTGGTTAGGATCCAAACCCGATGTAGGCTCATCCAAAATTAAAACCTCCGGATTATGAATAATCGCTTGCGCCAGGCCAACCCTTTGGCGGTAGCCTTTAGATAGCATTCCAATTTTTTTATGCTGCTCTGGCGTTAGGCCAACCAACTTAATTACCTCGTCAATCCGGTTCGAAAGGTTGCTTAGGGCATAGGTTTCACCAACAAAACGAAGAAACTCCTTTACATACATGTCTGGATAGAGCGGTGTATTTTCCGGCATATAACCAATACGTTTTTTAGCCTCAATAGGCTGCCTGATGATATCGTTGCTTGAAACCTCTGCCTCACCCGCTGTTGGCGTTAAGTAACCTGTTAACATGCGCATGGTGGTAGATTTACCTGCACCGTTTGGACCAAGAAAACCTAAAATCCGACCGGGCTTTGCTTCAAAACTAATTGAATCTACAGCCTTTTGTGCATCATAATGTTTAGATAGGTTTCTAACCGAAATACTCATTTTTGTTTTATTTTAACCGCTAAGCACACTAAGCCTTTCGCAAAGGATGCAAAATTAGTGGAGTAAAAAGATTTAATTCACCCGTGCTGATTTCAATTTTTTATTATATCTGAATTTATCCAGTTGCTCAGCAGCTTGTAGAATATTATCACCAGATAAAATATCAGCGCCATTATTAACAAGATGATAATAAATATTTCTTGCCGGACTGGCAATCGCACTCTTATCAATATTACCCATGGTCCCTAAAATAGTGGTGATTCCTTTTTCGTGCAAAAACTGATATAAAGCTTTATCTGGGGCGGAGACGCCAACAAACGCCACAATTCTATTATTTGGAATACCTAAGTCATTCAGCCTTTTCAGTTCTGATTGTTTCTGTACTGATGCAGAAATCATTAAATCTGGTGCCAGACGATGAACTTCTTCTGCCTGATTTGCAGTATAGGTAATAATAATCGAGTTACTTTCTACCTTGTATTGCCTTACTTTTTCGATTACTTTCGCATAAGAAACCCCTTTTTTAAGGTCGATTGTTAACAAAACCTTTCCTTTACTCCAGCTTAAAACACTATCAAGCGTAGGGATCTTAAATCCTGTTTCGATTCCATTATCATCTTTTAGGTTGAAGGCCTTAAGTTCTTCGTAAGTATAATTTCCGATTGGGCCCTTTCCTGATGAGGTTCTGTCGAGATTATCATCATGCATAATTACCATAACAGAATCTTTGCTATAAGCGATATCGAACTCAATGATCATCGGATTAAACGTAGTTGCATTATTAAATGTTTCAATACAATTTTCTGGAAAGCCAGGCATTGGTCCGCCGCGGTGTGCACTAATCAATGGGAAACGATTTTCTGGTGTCCATTTCAAAAACTGATATAATTCCTGAGTATTCTTAAATTTAATATATTGGTGAGCTTCCTCCTGACCACATGCAGAAAAAATTGCCAGAAAACTCAATAAAATGAGATGATAAAATTTCATAAGGCAAAAATAGATTAAAATTTGCAATGTTTTAAAGTGGAAAAGTGAAATGTTTAAGCCTTTAGAACATCCATTTTATTACTGTTTTAGCCGCCTAAACCCGATGGCAGCGAACACGAAGTGCAACGAAGTAAAGCGTACAGGGGGACTGCAGAAACCGATTAGCAGGATTATTGCTTTTCTAAAACCTTAAGCCACCTAGAGCACCTTAGCTAAATCTAAGTGAATAATCAAGTAAGCCTATCATAAAAGGTAGGTTAAAAACCTTCAGCCTGATACCTTTAAACCCTCCTCCTTTTTATTATCTTTGCTGCATTATGGCTCAAAAGAATAACGACGAACAATTTAAAAATGTAATCTCACACGCTAAAGAATACGGCTTCGTGTTTCAAAGCAGCGAAATATATGATGGCTTAAGTGCCGTTTACGACTACGGGCAATTGGGTGCCGAGTTAAAAAACAACATTAAATCGTACTGGTGGAAAGCCATGGTACAAATGCATGAAAATATAGTAGGCATTGATTCTGCTATCTTTATGCACCCGAAAGTTTGGAAAGCAAGCGGACACGTGGACGGCTTTAATGATCCAATGATCGATAATAAAGATTCTAATAAACGCTACCGTGCAGACCAGTTACTGGAAAATAAAATTGATGAGTTATACTCAGAATTGGCCCATTTCAGTGTTGAAAACAAAGCCAAATTCGAAGAATTTCAACAGGAAATTTTAGGGCTGAGCGATGAAGGTCAGGCTGCGTGGATTCCAGGTTTTAAGGATGAAAATGACATTCTGGAAAGCGAAAAATATCCATTCATCGACGAAACCAGTTGGAGATTTGTTAAAAAAGGTCTGGCACTTGAGGTGGAGATGAACCTGGCACTTAAATCTGAAAACCTGGCACAACTAAAGGATTTAATTGTTGATTATAAAGTAATCTGCCCAATCTCTAAAACTTCCAACTGGACTGATGTTCGCCAGTTTAACCTGATGTTTAGTACGCAGTTTGGCGCCATGGCAGAAGGTAGTGATGAGGTTTATCTTCGCCCGGAGACTGCACAAGGAATTTTCGTAAACTTTTTAAACGTTCAAAAATCAGGACGTATGAAAATTCCATTTGGGATAGCCCAGATTGGTAAAGCATTTAGAAATGAGGTTATTGCCCGTCAGTTCATTATGCGGATGCGTGAATTTGAGCAAATGGAAATGCAGTTTTTTGTTCGTCCGGGTGATGATAAAAAATGGTTTGCATACTGGAAAGAAGCACGTTTAAAATGGCACAAGGCGTTGGGAACAGCACCAGAAAAGTACCGTTACCACGACCACGTTAAATTGGCACATTATGCGAACGCAGCAACGGATATTGAGTTCGAATTCCCTTTCGGATTTAAGGAAGTGGAAGGAATTCACAGCCGGACAGATTTCGACTTAACACAGCATCAGGAGTTTTCTGGAAAGAAAATGCAGTATTTTGATAACGACTTAAATGAAGATGGTAAACCTTATGGCAACTATGTTCCTTATGTTATTGAAACATCAATTGGTTTAGACCGTATGTTCTTGTTAACCATGATTAACGCATTTGAAGAACAGGATTTAAGCACTGAAGATAAACAGGATAGCCGTACCTTATTGCGTCTGCACCCTGCTTTGGCACCCTATAAAGTAGCGGTTTTCCCACTTACTAAAAAAGATGGTTTGCCAGATAAAGCACGCGAAATTATGGATACTTTGAAATTCGATTTCAACTGTATCTACGAAGAAAAAGATGCCATTGGTAAACGTTACCGCCGTCAGGATGCTGTTGGTACGCCTTTCTGTATTACAGTTGATCATCAGAGTTTGGAGGATAATACGGTTACCATCCGCCATCGCGACAGCATGGAACAAGAGCGTGTTGCCATTGCAGATTTAGCCGATATTATTGGCAAAGCAGTGAGCTGGAGAAACCTACTTGCATAGTTAATTAATTAAGACATCTAAGAATTTTTAATTATAGTATCATATTTAGTCGCAGGTGCTAGCCTGCGACTTTTTTTATGAAATAATATGGATCTATCCGCACATTACGATAAGCTATATCAAGAATCTGTTGCAAAAATTGCCGCGGGCAATTATGAAATCGATCAACTGATTGATGCTAAAGATGATTATCGTTTTGGGATTACCCTGATCATCAGACCGGATGAAAATACCAAGGCTAACATTCAGCACTTTTTAAGCGAAGTAAACGCCATTGATCCATTCCAGTATTATTATCAGAACAACGATCTTCACCTCACGGTAATGTCTATTATTTCTTGCTATGTTGGTTTCGAGTTGGGGCAAATTAACATACAGGATTATGCGAAACTCATTGAGCAGGTCTTATCAAAACACCGAAGCTTTAAGATTCAGTTTAAAGGTCTTACCGCTTCTCCTTCCTGCATTTTGATTCAAGGATTTTTAAACGAAACCCTGAACGAAATCAGAGATGATTTACGTATTGCATTCAAGAATTCCCAGCTCCAGCAAAGCATTGATAAACGTTATGCCATTCAAACGGCACATTCTACAATTATACGGTTTAGGCAAGCGCTACAAAACGAACACCAATTGCTGGATTTGGTAGCAAAATACAGAAACTTTGAGTTTGGAACCTTTGAGGTAAAGAAAGTTGAATTGGTTTATAATGACTGGTACCAACGTGAACATTTTGTAAAGAAGCTTCATGAATTTCAGCTTTAGCAGCAGATTTGTTTTGACGTAATTCAAAAGTCAAAAAGGATAAGGTTTAAGTTTAGAGATTCTTATTTAATGAATTGTAAATTATATTTGTTTAAACGTAAATCTACAGTAAGATGAAGCTTCCTCAAAAATTCTTTGCCCGTCGCCACGAAATTGCGGCTGATTATTTAAAAGAATTAGATAAACACCTTGATGATCTGGTGGCCGGAA
The DNA here is from genome assembly GCA_037032985.1 of Bacteroidota bacterium. Lineage (GTDB taxonomy): Bacteria > Bacteroidota > Bacteroidia > Sphingobacteriales > Sphingobacteriaceae > Pedobacter. The sequence continues at coordinate 104,792 of JAZBLB010000006.1, read as the reverse complement.
GAACAACAGAAATGCTGGAGGTAAGAGACTTCGCTGATTTAATACATGTTCATCCAGTCCACTTGAGTAACACCGTGAAAGCTGCCACTGGTCAATCTCCCTGTTATTTTTTCGAAAAGCGTTTGATGGAAATTTCGAAATCAATGCTTGAGAATGCAAATACACCTATCTCAGAAATTGCCAGAATTTTAACGTATGACCCCTCCAACTTCACTAAGTTTTTTAAACATTTCGCTGGCCAAACGCCCAAGCAATACCGCGAGGCATACCTGGTGGCTTTGACACAGCAAGCGCTTGTTACTGCATAATACTTAAGCTATCACCATTTTAACTTAAGCAATCACCATTTTTTCCATCACTTTCCATTTACCTTTGTTTAACAAATTAAAGAACAATGGAAAAACAAAATAAAATTGCCTTAGTTACCGGTGGGAGCCGTGGCTTAGGAAAAAATGCAGCGCTTAAGATTGCAGAAAAAGGAATTGATGTAATTGTTACTTATCAATCTAAAAAGGAAGAAGCCGAAAAAACGGTTGAAGAAATAAAATTACTGGGTGTAAATGCCGCCGCATTACAGCTTGATGTATCAGACAGCAATTCTTTTGACAGCTTTATTACCGAAGTAACAAACACGCTAAAATCAACATTCAATGCTGATCAGTTTGATTTCCTGATCAATAATGCCGGAATTGGAATTAACGCACCTTTTGCGGAAACAACCGGAGATCAATTTGACAGCTTGGTCAACATCCATTTCAAGGGGCCGTTCTTTCTTACCCAAAAGGCATTATCCATTATCAATAATGGCGGTGCAATCATTAACATTTCTTCTGGCCTGGCCCGATTCTGCTTACCAGGTTATTCTGCTTATGGTGCACTGAAGGCTGCTATGGAAACGCTTACCAGATACCAGGCTAAAGAATTAGGTGCAAAAGGAATTCGTTCAAATATCATCGCGCCAGGTGCAATCGAAACTGATTTTGGTGGTGGTGTGGTACGTGATAACGAACAAATGAATGCTGGTATAGCCTCGCAAACTGCATTAGGTCGGGTTGGTTTGCCAGACGATATTGGCGGTGTAGTTGCCTTTTTATGTACTGAAGAAGCACGATGGATTAATGCACAACGCATTGAGATTTCCGGTGGAATGTTCTTATAAATAAAAATAGTGAATGTAAGCTTGTTGGAGGATGGTATCGCTTCAACAAGCTTATAAATACTTCTTGCAGAGTAGAATTGATTCTTAGTGTTAAAAAAGTTCCTCGCTCAGGATCAAAATAAGCAGACCCGAAAAATAAAGTACTTGGTGCCGCGTTATCATTCCAAATCTCCCTGAATGATAAAATACGTTTTAATTGCCATCCTAATGTTCACATCCGCACTGAAATCACAAGCACAACGCTGGACAGATGCAGAATATCAACTGGCAAATACCGCCGCAGACGTATCTTATTTAAGTAAAGAAGAGAAGAACATTATATTATATATGAATTTGGCCCGGATAGATGGCGAGAAGTTTTTTAATACTATACTGGAAGACTATGTTAGCGACTATAATGCCAAAATGCGTAAATACCGCAATTACAATGATTTAAAAATCGCGACAAACAATCCTTATTACCTTTCTTTACTTACGCATTTACGTGGCATTAAGAACCTCCCTATGTTCTATCCCGAAGATAAATTATCTTTCATAAGTCGCAACCATGCAATTGATCTGAACAGAAATAATTTAGATATCCATGAAAGCAGCAACGGCGATAAATTTTCGAAAAGAATCTCCAAGTATTACCCCAACAGAACCATGAGTGAGAATATCGATTTTGGAAATGCCAATGGTTTGGATATTGTATGCCATTTACTTTTAGACTGCGGCGTGCCATCACTTGGTCACCGGTTTACTATTCTCGATCAGAAAAGTAGGTTGAACGCGGTTGGCGTAAGCATCCAGCATCATCCTTCATACACCTGGTGTGCAGTGATTGATTATGTTGCCAAGCCTGAATCTTCCCAGGCAATGAACCAAAATAGCAACTAAGCTTAGTTTGCAACAGAAATGCGATTTAGATTTATAGTTCAACTTTCAAAAACCAACAATTTAAAAAATAATCTACCTTTGCAGGCAAACTACTGAAACAACAATGCGCAAAGCCATTCTCGCCTTTATAGATTTTTTTCACCCACCATTTAAGCGTTTTATCTCTCTTCATAATTTCAGGTATCTGGCAACCGGCGGCGGCACTTTGCTTCTAGGCATTTTAAGTTACTATTTTGCCTACTTTTTCATCTTCAAAACTCCAGAGGTAAATTTCGGATTGATCGTTTTGCAAAGAGAAACTGCTTCTCTCCTCATAGATTATGCGGTAGCCATCCCCACCAGTTTCTTGCTCAATAAATACGTTATTTTTACGCATAGCGAATTAAAAGGAAGAGTTCAACTTTTCCGCTTTTTAAATCTTCAGTTCATTAATATCCTCGCCAATTATGTGTTACTTAAGTTTTTGCTTGAATTGTTAAGAGATTACCCAACATTGGCGATGCTTTCCAGAATCGCTGTTTCCATTCTAATGGCATTGTTCAGCTATTTATATCAGCATTATTTTACCTTCAGTGTAAAGAAACTTGGCGGTAGCAGCAAAACTCCAGAAAAATAACTTCAATTACCCTTCTCGCTCAATTTGGATCAAACTAATTATTACGCCTGGCTGTTAATTTAGTCGACGGCTTTCTTGTTTCGATAAATTCAACATCCTAACTTAGCCATCGACCAACTTATTTTCATGATCCCTATGAGCCATTTTAATGACTTTAATAATGCGCAGGTAGCAAAATTGCCTAATCATTTAAGGCAATTTATTGTTAATCAGAATTACGAAAAATACACTCCGATAGATCAGGCGGTCTGGCGCTATGTAATGCGTCAGAATTACAGCTACTTAAAAGACGTTGCATATTACCCGTACATAAAAGGTTTGCAAAGAGCAGGTTTAAGTATAGAATATATCCCGGATCTACAAACTATGAATGATAACCTGGGGAAAATTGGCTGGGGCGCAGTTACCGTTGATGGTTTTATTCCACCTGCTGCTTTTATGGAATACCAAGCCTACCGGGTGCTGGTAATTGCAGCTGACATCCGCCAGATTAATCACATTGAATATACACCGGCACCAGATATTATCCACGAAAGTGCCGGCCATGCACCAATAATTGCTGATACAGACTACAACAATTACCTCAGCTACTTTGGTTCAATTGGCGCAAAAGCCATGTTTTCTGCTAAAGATTTTGAACTTTATGAAGCCATCAGGAAGCTTTCCATCTTGAAGGAAGCGGTAGATGCCGATGAAGATCAGATAGCAAAGGCTGAAAAATCGTTACGCTACATCAGTGAAAATATGGGTGAGCCTTCTGAAATGGCCCTGCTTGGACGTTTGCATTGGTGGACAGTTGAATACGGATTAATTGGAACTTTGGAAAATCCAAAAATTTATGGCGCTGGTCTTTTATCGTCTATTGGGGAGAGTGCTTCTTGCATGACGAAGGAAGTAGAAAAAATATGGTACAATATCGATACCATAAATTATCAATACGATATTACCAAAACACAGCCGCAGCTTTTCGTAACAGAAACTTTTCAGAATTTGAAAGATGTGCTGGAGCAATTTGCTGACACCATGGCTTTCCGCCGTGGAGGGATGGAAAGTGTTATGAAAGCCATCGCCTGTAAAAATGTAGCGACTGCTGTTTATTCTTCTGGTTTGCAGGTGAGCGGCGTGTTTACTGATATAGGTGTAGGCTTAGCTGATGAGGTAACGTTTATTAAAACTACTGGTGCCTCTGCCCTGGCTTATAACGGAAAGCAATTGGATAACCATGGAAAAACTTACCACGAAGATGGATTTTCATCGCCTGTTGGCAAGCTAACAGACGCAAATCATCCATTGGAAGATTATAGTGATGACGAAATTAAGGCTTTGGAAACTGGTACTAATCATACGCGATTAACGTTTGCAAGCGGTATAAAAGTAGAGGGCCAAATCACTGATATTTTAAGAAAAGATGGAAAAATTTTATTGATTACTTTTACAAACTGCACAGTAACCGAGAGTAACAAAAATGTCCTTTTTAAACCTGAATGGGGCAATTATGATATGGCTGTTGGGGAGAAAATAATTTCCGTTTTTAACGGTGCTGCAGACAAAGATGCTTTTGAGGTAATTACGTTACTTAGCGAAGAAAAAACACATCAGATTGTTTATGATGAGAAGACTAAGCAATTACATGAATTGTATAAAAGAGTTCGAGAAATTCGTGAAGGCTGTCAAAACATGAACAAACTTAGTGCGATATTTGATCAACTGAAAAAAAATCATCGGCAAGATTGGCTCTGCGCGTTAGAAATTCTAGAAATTGTTTATCATAAAAAAGTCTACCATCAACTGGAAAAGGAAGTTCAGGTTTACTTGGAAATCAAAGCTGGAAGAGAATCAGATCACAAAAAGCTCATAAATGATGGTTTGCATGTGATTAAAAATCCCGTGAGCCAATTAATCGTTAATGATTAATTTATTAACTTTACGATTACGACAACCACAACTGAACTTGTAGACAATGCACAAAACGGGGCTCTTTTGGAAAAGAGGCTAAGGATATTGTCATTTGTAGAAACTGTTGATGTTGAACATCCTTTCTTGCCGGAAGAACGAAGAGCAAGATCTTTTAACAGACATTGATGATCCATGAAAATGGCAAAAGAATATAAGAGGATGAATGGTAATATTATATTCGACACCAACATTCTAATTTATCTATCTAAAAAAATAATCAAGTCAGAAAAAACATTTGAGAAAGATATAGTTTACCATATTTCTGTTATTTCTAAAAAGGGATTATTGGGTCATGCATCGGTTTGAGGAAGAATTTTTGACCAATTTATAATGTAGATACAAAGATAGCACTAAGAAAAAAAAGATTAAATTGCCAGATGCCATTGTTTATGCAACCGCGCAAGTACTACATGGAAAGCTTTTCACAAACAATATTGCACATGACAACATAAATGGACCAGTTGGCTTGTTTAATTCGTCAATTAGTTAGACCAGGAGATTAGCTATTCTCTATAAACCAATGATCCTTATATCCATCAAAAATATACTTTACAATGAACATTATAATCACAGGAGCGAGCAGCGGAATTGGATTTGAAACCGCATTAGAATTTAGTTTACAGAAAGAGAATAAAATTGTTGCCATTGCCCGTTCGGCAGAAAAATTGCGGAAACTCTTGGAAATTGCCAGAGGAATTAACCCTGATTGTACGCTTTTTCCTGTAGAATTTGATATCATAAATGATGATTACGCAGCACTTACTCCCTTCTTAAAAGAAAGATTAGGCCATATTGATATTCTGATTAATAATGCAGGATCACTCGTTAACAAACCTTTTATAGAAACTACAGAAGTTGATTTAGGCGAAATGCTGCAAAGCAATGTGATCTCGCACTTCAGAATGATCCAAAATGTGTTACCCTTGCTACAAAGCGGAAGCCATATTGTAAATATTGGTAGCATGGGCGGCTTTCAGGGAAGCGTTAAATTCCCCGGCCTATCTGCTTATTCTGCCAGTAAAGCCGCATTACATACATTAACAGAATGCCTGGCGTTTGAACTGGCGGAAACTGGTATAAAAATAAATTGCCTGGCTTTGGGTTCAGCACAAACTGAAATGTTGGAGACCGCATTTCCAGGTTATCAGAGTCCGGTAATGGCTTTTGAAATGGGGAAATATGTAGCAGACTTCGCTAAAACGGGTAGTAAATTTTTTAATGGCAAGATTTTACCAGTTGCAGTAAGTACGCCATAAAAATTTCTGGTTTGCTCCAACATTTTCATGGTTTGTTTGTTACAGTCTAAATCTAAAATTAATAAATCATGGAAACAAACACAAACTTTACGAAAACTGAAGACGGCAAAACTGCCTCCATTGTAAGTTATATTACCATTATTGGGTGGTTAGTAGCTTATTTTGCATTGCACAAAGACAAAAAAACCTCATTGGGTAGCTTTCATTTAAGACAATCACTTTTACTTGCCTTAATTTCTATAGGGCTAAATATTTTCCAACGGATCATTTTAGCAGCGACAGGATCGGTTACCTTATTTTACGTTTTCAATATTTTATATATTGTTTTGTTTGTACTTTTGATAATCGGTTTGATTGGTGCTATTCAAGGAGAGAAGAAAGCGGTTCCCTTAATTGGAGAAAAAGCGCAGACATTGTTCCCAGAAATATAAGGATATACCTAAGTAATTTAAAAGGTTCAGAACCAGTTCTGGACTTTTTTTGTTTTAACGAGTTTTCCACATTCTGAACCTCGGTTGTTTTTTTTTTATATCTTGCCAATCAACATATGAAGAAAATAACATTCGCAATTCTGTTTTTCATTTTGTCTGCAAGTGCAGTGAAAGCTCAAAACATCATCCCTGCTCAATATCAGGATCTGGTTAAAAAGTTAGTCGCTACTTTACCAAGAAATACTTCCACAAATTATAGCAGCGGTTCTTCTGCAAGTTCTGAAACCTTAATTGATTTTGCTAAAAGTATGCTGGGAATTCGCTACCGTTACGCCACCAGCAATCCAAAAATCGGTTTTGACTGTTCAGGTTTCGTAAGCTATGTTTTCAGTAATTTTGGTTTTAAAGTTCCGCGTTCTTCCAGAGAATTTAGCGGTGCAGGTAAAGAAACTACCCTTGAAAATGCTAAAGTTGGAGACGTATTAATATTCACCGGAAGTAATTCACGTGTGAGAAGAATAGGACATGTTGGCATTGTTTACTCAATCGATCAGGATGGAATTAAATTTATCCATGCCTCTTCTGGTAAAGCGCACAGCGTAACCATTACCGAGCTAAATGGCCATTACAGAAATCGCTTCATGAAGATTGTAAGTATTATTTAATTACTTTTTATACTTCCACATTCTGCTTTTTCCTTCGCTAATCCATTCTATTGACGTCTCTAAACGTTTTAGCCTGGTGGCTTCGGTCTTGGCTTCTTCCAGCCAGATCACGTAGTCTTTTTTATTAGAAGCACTGAAATTTTGGAACACCTGCAGCGCCGAAGAATTTTCTTGCAGGGCATCAATGAAGTATTCTGGAATAATCAATTCCTGCGGTGTCACCTTTGGTTTAGCAGGCAGTTTGATGCCATCTTCATTTAACTGAATAGCCTGTTGAATGTATGCGATCAAAACGTCATCACTAGGGAGATCAGCCAAAGATTTTATTTTGCCTAACATTCCCATATTGCTTGTATTCTTCTCAAAAATATCAAACTCATCTTCAATAAGCGAACCCTTCCAAAAGCCGAATGCACAATGATGCTTAAAAGCTGCGATATGGCAAACAGAACCTTTAAAATCAAAAAATGGCATGCCCCACTTAATGGTCTCTACAATTCTGGCATCAGCATGGTGCACTAAAATTCTTAAATGCTCCAGAATTGGAATGGCGAACGGCGCCGATTTTATAATGTATTGATCTACTTGTACGGAGGTGTGCATAGCTGTAAATATTAAATGATGTTTGTCTGATCTGTTAGCCTTACCTTACAGTTGTTTGATATCCTGATCAGATAAGTTAATTATTTTAAAGTAAAAATCCTCCTATATTTTTGAATGCTCTGGCTTTAAAAAATGCTAAGCACGGTGCTTTCTGTATTAAAGCAAAACAATCTTTAATGCCACGTCTACATCACCTTCGCTAAGGTACTGCCGAGCAAGCTCGTGCAATTCCCGCTCACGATTCGTGGTATCGCCGATGGTAGCGTCAAGAACTTCTTTAACTTCTGGAAGTGAAGCGATCAGGTCGACTGCTTCATCAGTTGGCAAATGCTCGACGTTCCCTAACATACCCAAATCGTTTCCGGTTAACACCTTAGACAATCGGACGGATTTAGGCAAGGCATCTACACCAATCCCTAATTTAGCGAGCGGTTTGGCCACTTTAAACAAGTTTTCTGCCGTTACCCTGCAATACCAATCGCCCCCTAAACGCGCAACTAAATCTATCTTCTGCTGATCAATTTTTCCTTCATCATTCAGAATGTTTTCATTAATGTGAATGAGCTTTATCTCTGCCATAACAAGATTACCAGCACCATGATTCTCCCCTAATGGAATAACCTGATTTACGATACACTCAAACTGTACGGGTGCTTCTGCCACTCTGGGAGGTGAAACGAGTTCAGATTTAAGCATTGTGAAACCGGATTTCTCAAACTCGTTTACCCCTTTTGCATATTCTGTACTGGCTAAACTCATCTGTTGCACCATATCATAATTCACAATATTGATGACACATTCTTTTACTTCGAGCACGTTTTCAAGCGTATGCTTGGTTGTATTGTCACGCACTCTCCGGGCAGGTGAAAAAACACAAACAGGAGGTTTAGTGCTAAACATATTGAAAAAACTGAATGGACTTAAATTAATATTCCCGTCAATATCGATTGTTGAGGCGAAACATATTGGCCGAGGTGCTATCGCATATTGAAGGTAATCCTGCAATTGTACAGGTGATAAGTCCTCTGTTTTTAAGGTTAACATTTTGGGTAAATGGGTTAGTATTGGTTAGGGTGGGTTAGGGTTTGAAGTTTAGAACGGGAACCAAAGATTAAGAATGTCTCGAATGCTAACAAGTTTGAACAATAAATTGAGAAATATAAACATGAATCTATTTCTAACAATTCGATCCACGTTCTTACTTCGCATTTCCCTTCAATCCATTTTCTAATTCCTATTTCTCTTCAATCCATTCACTATTTTCTATTCCCTATTTACCTTTCAAAAAACTTATTTCTTCAAAGCTAAAATTGAAAAATTAGTGTCTGCTTTCGTGATGGTATTGGTTAACGCACCTAAGCCGGTGATTTCCATTTCTACCACATCTCCAGGCTGTAACCACTGCGTTTGATAGTTTGGATCATTTCTTAATCCGGTTCCATTCAGTTCTAAGAAACACCCTGTGCCAACCGTACCCGAACCAATCACATCGCCAGGAAGAATATCTACACCGTAGGCACAACGTTCTATAATTTCTGCAAACGTCCAATCCATATCCGCAGCATTCCCTTTCGATACTTCTATTCCATTTACCCTGCAAGTCATTTTTAAACTGTAAGCATTCCCAACATGACCATCTTTTGCGGCAACTTTATACTGTTCCAGTTCATCTGGTGTTACCAGCCAGGGGCCAATTACAGTAGAGAAATCTTTCCCTTTTGCAGGCCCTAAGTTTAATAGCATTTCTTCCATCTGAAGGGTTCTGGCACTCATATCATTCATTACCATATAACCGGCAATATATTCATCAGCCTCTGCTGCCTTAATATTTCGACCCTTTTTGCCAATTACTACAGCAAGTTCGAGTTCAAAATCCAGTTTATCAAAATGATCTGGCATACACTCAATTTCTCCGGTACCCTGAATGGCATTGTGGTTGGTAAAGTAGAAAATAGGATATTCATCAAATTCCGGAATCATGTCTAATTTGCGGTTAAGACGAGCGGAAGCCACATGTTGTCTGAAAGCATATCCATCTCTGCAACTGGTAGGATTTGGCACTGGCGCCAGGATTTCATAAAAGATTTCTTCCTTTGCTTCCAGGCTTCCATCTTTTATTTGTGTATCAACCTTTTTTGCTCTTTCCATCAGCACTTCTCCACCTTGCAAAAACTCATTCATGTTATCTGGTAGCAACTTATCACAGCTATTCAGGTTATAAATATGGCCATCGATGAATAGACCTAAATGTACAGTGTCTTCGGTTTTATAGGATACGAATTTCATATGATTTGGTTAAAATACGTGGTAAATATAGTAAAAAGCTATAGTGTTCAAAATCATCATAACTTGACTTATGCTCAAAGGAACAAATCTGCGTTCGCTACAAAATTTCAAATCTCTAACCTATAAAAGCAAACGAATTAAAATTCCTAAAAGTTTCTTCTTGCCAAAAAATTACTTACTTTAGTAACATCAAAACCATGATCTTAAAAGCATTACATATCAATTTAGTGAACGACGCCATTGCTGCACGTCGCTATAAAATGCTATCTAAGTTGATCATGGCACAATATTCTTTATAGCCTTTCCCGCCTACATATTTAATTAGAACGCCTTGCTGTTTTAATTGCTTATTGTTTTAGATTTTATTTCTAACCTAACATCAATCTATATGCCTGTTTATCATAAATTGGGGCAAATACCCGCAAAACGCCATACGGTTTTTCGCAAACCAGATGGAAATCTTTATGCAGAAGAACTTGTTTCTACAGAAGGCTTTTCGAGTTTGTATTCGCTTGTATATCACTGTTACCCACCCACAATTGTAAAGCATTTAGGAGAACCCTACAGCGTAGAACCAAAAATTGCGAGAGCGAAACACCTTAAACATACCAGCCTGATTGGTTTTAATATTAAGCCAGAAGATGATTACTTAAAAAGCAGGAAACCCGTTTTGGTGAACAGTGATTTACACATTGTACTCGCGGCACCAAAAAAATCAATGACAGATTATTTCTATAAAAACAGCCAGGCTGATGAAATGATCTTCATTCATGAAGGATCAGGAAAGCTTAAAACAGGGTTTGGAGAAATTAAATTTTCTTATGGAGATTACCTGATCATCCCCCGGGGAACAATCTACCAACTGGAATTTGATAATGAGCAAAATAGGCTATTCATTGTAGAAAGTTTTAGTCCGTTAAGGCCACCAAAACGATACCTCAACCAGTTCGGTCAGTTGATGGAACACTCCCCATACTGCGAACGGGACTTGAGATTACCAGAGCATCTTCAAACCCACGATGAACATGGTGATTTTAAAGTGCTGATTAAAAAACAAGGGTTAATTTACCCTTATACGTATGGTACACACCCTTTTGATTACGTAGGCTGGGATGGTTATCACTATCCTTACGCTTTTTCCATTCACGATTTTGAACCCATTACCGGCCGCCTTCACCAACCGCCACCCGTACACCAAACGTTTGAGGGACATAATTTTGTAGTTTGCTCCTTTGTTCCACGTAAATACGATTACCATCCAGATTCTATTCCAGCCCCTTATAACCACAGCAATGTTGATAGTGATGAGGTACTGTATTATGTAGATGGTGATTTTATGAGTCGTAAAAGTGTGGTAAAAGGCCAAATCACTTTGCATCCGGGTGGTATTCCGCACGGACCACATCCAGGTACTGTGGAAAAATCTATCGGCAAAGAAAAAACGGATGAACTGGCGGTAATGATTGATCCTTTTAAACCCTTGATGCTCACTGAAGATGCAATTTCCATTGAAGATGAAAATTACCACAAAAGCTGGCAGGTGTAGAAACAATCTTGAGTTCCGAGTCGGAAGTCCGGAGATAAAGAGCAGATGAAATAGGTGATTAGCAATCACATAACATCCAAACTTTACAATATTTAAACTTTGCAATATTTAACAACAACAGATCACATCCTGCGTCGGACCTCCGACCTCGGACTTTAATAACAAAAACAAATGGAAACAAAAACTTTCGCAGAGAAGATTGCTAAAGCCCCGGATTTTCTGCCCATTAACGGAACGGATTATATTGAATTCTATGTAGGAAATGCAAAGCAGGCCGCTCATTATTATAAAACAGCTTTTGGCTTTCAGAGTCTGGCTTATGCCGGGCCAGAAACAGGCGTTCGCGATCGTGCGTCTTATGTACTACAGCAAGGAAAAATCAGGTTGATCCTAACTACAGCATTAAAATCTGATCATCCCATTTCAGAGCATGTAAAAAAGCATGGCGATGGGGTCAAGATTCTGGCGTTATGGGTTGATGATGCTTACAGTGCTTTTGCGGAAACCACAAAACGTGGCGCAAAACCCTATATGGAACCGAAAACACTCACTGACGAAAATGGTGAAGTTAAAATGAGTGGTATTTACACTTATGGTGAAACGGTGCATATGTTTATCGAACGCAAGAATTACACAGGTGCTTTTCTTCCTGGCTACAGGGTCTGGGAAAGTGATTACCAACCTGCAGATGCCGGTCTTTTATACATTGATCATTGTGTAGGCAATGTGGGTTGGAACCGTATGAATGAAGCCGTGAAATGGTATGAAGAGGTGATGGGTTTTGTTAATATCCTTTCTTTTGATGATAAACAAATCAACACGGAATATTCTGCGCTGATGAGCAAGGTAATGAGCAACGGGAATGGATTTTCGAAATTCCCAATCAATGAACCCGCTGAGGGCAAAAAGAAATCGCAGATTGAAGAATATTTAGAATATTATGAAGGTGAAGGTGTACAGCATATTGCAGTAGCCACAAAAGATATCGTAAAGACTGTGAAGGAATTAAAATCCCGAGGGGTAGAGTTTTTAAGTGCACCTCCAGAGGCTTATTATAATATGATGCCTCAACGTGTGGGTAAAATAGATGAAGAAATTGCGTTGTTAGAAAGCCTGGGGATATTGGTGGATTGCGATGAGGAAGGCTATTTACTGCAAATCTTTACCAAACCAATTGAGGACAGACCGACACTATTCTTTGAAATAATACAGCGGAAAGGCGCTCAAAGTTTCGGTGCAGGTAACTTCAAGGCACTTTTCGAATCGTTGGAACGTGAGCAGGAATTAAGAGGAAATTTGTAGAATATTGAATGAGTAATAAAGCGGCCATGTATTTTGCTGCTTTATTATTACTTATTTTTAAGTATTTGCATTTCAATGGAAAATGGTTAAATTTCAGAACAAACAAATTAACCAAATCATTATGAGGACAAAATTCACCCTGATTATTCTGTTGCTTCTTTCCTATAAAGGATTTTCCCAGACAAAACCACAAACAATTGAAATCATTAACAAGATGCTGCAAAGCGCGGTTGGCGGAACAGATAAGGTCAAAATTAAAGAGAAAGATGTGCAATTGAAAATTGTATCTAACGATTTTTTGATTGATGAAGATGGGAAAACCGGTCATTTCAAATCGAAATTACAGGGCGAGGGAAATACTTCAGCGCATGACATTTCATCATCTATTGCAGCTTGGATAGGCTTTAAAGTAAGTACTGATATTAAAAGCACTACGCTTGTATCTATCTATCCAATTTTGGAAAAAAGACCTGGCGAACCTGATAATGATAAAAACGGTATACGATATTATTGCCTGGCGGGCAACGAGGATCAATTAATTACGGCCCTCATGCATCTAAAGAGCCTTTACAGCAAAAACTAAATTAAAAAAAACCGAATTATCATCGGGTTTTTATTTTATTGATGTAGTAAACTGTTCAACTCATACAAGTTATATAAAATAGTAACGCCCATAAGGTAAGTCACTGTTAACTTCTTCTTTTTAAATCAACTTTGTTTAAGGTAAAAACCTAACTCTAAAAGAAATCCTTAACCAAGAAAGATCACAGTGGTAACGTTGATCAATATAGTTGGTTCGATATCTTTATAAACGGCGAAAATTTACCCTATGTTATTGGGAGCAACCTAACTGAGTTTAAGGAACTAGTATTGAAGATTGATTAGTCGGATAAGACAATCTTCACTAAAACTTCATAAACGATGTGCACCTTTGATATAACAAAACACCAGAAGCGATTTCCGTTTTGTTAAATTCTAAAAACTTCATAATTAGTTTTTTAGTTTTCCGGTTACCCTTATCTGATACCTCATGTATTGCAAAATACATGAGGTTTTTTATTTCCTATTCTGCGCTCTCTTTCAGCATTTCGAAAAGCTCATCCGGCCCTCCGTCAAACTTGGTGTCGTTTACATAAAAAGAAGGCGTACCATTCACCCCACTTCTTACACCGCTTTCAAAATCATCTTCCACCTTTTGCTTTACACCACTGTCTAAAACATCTTTTTGGAATTGCTCAACATCTAAACCAATGGTTTCCGCCAGTTCTGCAAAGAGATCCTCACTTAGTCGATACTGATTTTCGTATAGAGCATCGTGCATTTCCCAGAATTTCCCCTGCAGGCCAGCTGCTTCTGCGGCAACTGCCGCCGGATAGGCAAGTTCATGAGATTTCTGAAGCGGAAAGTGACGAAAAACAAACCTGATCTGATTGCCAAAGGTTTCTTCTATCTCTTTGATTATCGGAAAAGCATGCGCACAATGCGGACACTGGTAATCGCCATATTCTACAATTGTGATAGATGCAGATTCAGATCCTTCTACATGATCTTTGCTGCTTACTTCGGGTTTTAACGTACTCATAAAGGATCTATTATTTTTCTAATTCTTCCAATGCATTTAATATTCCATCAGCGCCAGGGTTTACTGCGGTTGGTGATAGATAACTCCAGGCAACTTTTCCTTCTTTATCAATTACAAAAAGTGCCCGTTTACTCTCTCCTACTTCTTCGTCGTAAACGCCGTAAGCTTTTGAAATTTCACCTTTCGGTTCAAAATCTGCCAGGAGCGGAAAATGCAATTTCCTGTCTTGCTGAAAAGCGTTATGGCACCAAGTACTATCTACAGATATGCCAATCATCTGCGCATCATGTTTACTGAAAAACTTGAGCATTTCATTATACAAGGCCATTTGGTCGCCACATACCGGACTCCAATCCGCAGGATAGAATGCCAGGATAACGCTCTTTCCTTTAAAATCTGACAATTTAATTTTTTGATCTGGAGTGGCATGCAGTTCAAAATCGGGTGCTACTGTTCCTTTTTCTAACATCTTTTTATTTTTTTTAGGTTATAAAACTTCACCTAAGTGTTTGTAATTAGATTTTATGGTATCGAAAACTTCTCCCATTTTACCGCCTAGCATTAATTTGGTCATTGAAATGGTCATTCCTTTTACCTGTTCCCATTCAATTTTTGGCGGCATTGCCAGCGCATTAGGATTTGTCATGATGTTTAATAACACAGGCCCTTTTTCGACAAGAGCATTTGCAATACCTGTTTCAACATCGTCAGGATTACTGATCGTTACTCCTTTGAAACCCATTGCTTGAGCAACCAGTGCAAAATCCGGGTTAATCATATCTGTTTCATTATCAGGTAAACCATCTACTTCCATTTCTAGTTTTACCATTCCTAATGCACGATTGTTAAATACGATGATTTTAATTGGGAGGTTATATTGTTTAATGGTCGCTAAATCGCCCAGCAGCATGGATAAACCACCATCACCGCAGAGGGCAATCACTTGTTTTTCCGGGTGAGCAAGAGCCGCACCTATTGCCATTGGCATCGCATTAGCCATTGAACCATGATTAAATGATCCCAACATTTTTCGTTGTCCCGTTCCGTCTATAAATCTTGCACCCCAAACGCAGCACATACCCGTATCTACAGTATAAATTGCATCCTGAGCACTTAATCTATTAATGGTATTGGCAACATATTCTGGTTGAATTTTATTCTCCGTTCCCTGATCCTTCACATAACTAAGCTGATTCTCCTTTACTTTTTCGTAAAACTCTAACTGTGCCTTTAAAAAGCTATCGTCTGTTTTGGTGTCGATTAAAGGAAGTAAAGCTGCTAAAGAATCCTTAATATCTCCGCACAGCCCCATATGAAGTTTTGCCCGTCTTCCCAATCGTTCCGGGCTTTCATCAATCTGAATGATTTTGTTTTTCTCCGGCATGAATTTCTCGTAAGGGAAATCCGTTCCCAATAACAAGACCACATCAGATTCATGCATGCTATGATAGGCAGATGGCTGTCCGAGCAATCCGGTCATTCCGATTTCATAAGGATTATTGTATTGGATGCCCATCTTTCCACGGAAAGAGAAACCAACCGGGGCCTTCAATTTTTCTGCCAGCGCAACGACTTCATCATGCGCTTCTGCAGCACCGATACCGCAGTAAATCGTAATCTTTTTACCTTCATTAAGGCTTTCTGCCAACAGATTAAGGTCGCTATCATTTGGCCTGATTACTGGCTTACTTCTAAACAATTGCATTGATGTTTCACTTTCAATGGCATCCAGCTGTGCAACATCTCCTGGTAAACCAAAAACTGCTACCCCTTTTTTGTGTACAGCATGTTGAATAGCTGCCTGAAACATTCTTGGCACCTGAGCAGCAGTAGTTGCAATTTGATTATAGGAACTGCAATCGTCAAAAAGTTTAGTAGTATTGGTTTCCTGGAAATAATCCATTCCAAACTGTCCGGTATCGATAGTAGAGGCAATTGCAATTACCGGAACATGAGATTTATGTGCATCATACAAACCATTGATCAGGTGTACATGCCCCGGACCGCAGCTGCCAGCGCAACAGGCTATGCCATCAAGTTCGGCTTCTGCAGCAGCAGCGAATGCTCCAACTTCTTCATTACGAACATGGATCCACTTAATTTTTCCATTTCTTCGTACTGCATCATTAAAATAATTCAAACTATCGCCCGTAACCGCATAAACTCTCTTTACGCCAGCTTCAACCAGCATTTCTACCAGTTGCTCTGCAACATTTTTAGCCATGATATAATTCTTAAAGTAAAGGCATTCGCCACAATAAATATGATTACTATTTATACTTAAAAACCCATTGGATTGTTTTCGGAGATTTACAGTGTAGTGTAATATTTGGTGAAGAATTGATTATCCCAGCTTTTGCCTTTTAATCAGATAAGCCTGAAGAATAGGATAAAAACCTGAAGCAATGTCGGCGTCGATCAAATCCACCTTGTATTGCGCACATTTCAACGCAATTTGTTGACGGTAAGCAGTAACGGCGGCTGTATAATTCTCCTTAACCTGATTGGTGTGCACTTTAATGGCATCGCCAGTTTCCATATCGATAAACTTATAAGGGCGGTTTTCGAACTCGAAATCTACTTCCTTCGCTTTATCAACCACGTTGAAAACAACTATTTCATGCTTATTGAATTTGAGGTGTTGTAAAGCATCGAAAAACCGATCGGTTTGTGTTGCGTTCGTTTGGGTATTGAATAAATCGCTAAAAATAACAACAAGCGACCGTTTATGAATCAGATCTGCCACCTGGTGAAGGGCTTCGCTTATATTCGTTGATGCATTTACCTTTGGTTTTTGCAAAAGTTCTTCAAGTTTTGCAAAAAGAAACTTCTGGTGAACAGTAGTTGATTTTGCAGGTGAATTCAGCAGAACTTCGTCGGTAAAAAGGCTGAGGCCGAAGGCATCTCTTTGCTTCTTAAGCAAATACATCAGCGATGCTGCAGCCTGGATGGAAAACGTAAATTTATTGTCTTTCGGCGCTGGAAAATACATTGATGAAGAAACATCGATTACAAACTGGCAGCGAAGATTAGTTTCTTCTTCAAACCTTTTACTGTAAAGCTTATCGGTTTTTGCATATAATTTCCAATCGATGTTTTTAACATTATCGCCGCTATTGTATTGGCGGTGTTCTGCAAACTCAACTGAAAAACCATGGAAAGGGCTTTTATGTAACCCAGTGATAAAGCCTTCTACTACCTGGCTTGCTAACAATTCAAGGTTCCCAAAACTGGTTTCATGATCGAACTTTACTGCCTGCATAGGGTAAAGCTAATAAAAAAGGAGTTATTAATTTAGCATTATTCTAACAGCTGGCATCTTGAAGCGCCTAAAGAAGCCATAAGCGACAAAATAAAACCTCGTAGATTTTAAAAACCTACGAGGTTGACATTTCAATCTGCAGTGTCTTCACACCCAGGAACATGACTTATTTCGCCGCTATTTTGTACAGTTTGCCATTATCAGTTACGGCATACAAAGCACCGTCTTTTTCTACTAAATCGCGGAAACGCTCGCCTTTCCCTTCCAGGAATCTTTCTTCGCCAACAATCTTATTGTCTTTAATAACTAAACGAATGATATGCGAGCCACTCAATGCACCTACGAATAAATTACCTTTCCAGGCTGGAATTTTATCATTGTTATAAAAGGCAATCGATCCTGGTGAGATCACCGGATTCCAGTAATAAACAGGTTGTTCCATTCCCTCCTTCTGCTGGATTCCCTCGCCAACAGCTTTTCCGCTATATTCTATACCGTAAGTAATTACTGGCCAGCCGTAGTTTTTACCTGGTTTAATGAGGTTAACTTCATCACCACCCCTTGGACCAAATTCAGCTTCCCATAAATCGCCTGTTTGAGGATTGATCGCCAAACCATCAGGGTTTCTAAATCCATATGCATAAATCTCTGGCTTCGCATTTGCTTTTCCTGCAAAAGGTCCGTTGGGCACAGCTTTACCTTCCTTTGTAAGGTGCACAATCTTTCCTAAAGAAGAGTTCAAAGCCTGTGCCTGAATCCTCACTTCCTTATCCGATCTTTCGCCAATGCTGACAAAAAGGTTTCCCGATTTATCGAAAACAATTCTAGATCCATATTGTAACTTGCCTGTATGTGCCGGCGTGGCGCGGTAGATAATGCTTTGGTTTTCTATCTTGGATTCACTAGCGGATAACTTTCCTTTTGCAATGGCTAACAAAACACCTTTGGCCTGAGGTTCTGAATACGCCCAGTAAACCATTCTATTTTTCGCAAAATCCGGGTCCAACGTTACATCTAATAAACCACCTTGTCCGGAGGCATCCACCTTTGGTAAACCTTCAATCTTCTTTAAAAGCTTTCCATCAGCACCCAGAATGACCATCGTCCCTTGTTTTTGGGTAATTAAAAATCCACCATTTGGAAGCAAAGCAATTCCCCATGGGTTTTCTAATTTTTCATTGAGGATGGAAATCGCTAAAGGTGTTTCAGTTTTTACGCCAGCAATCCTGGTTTGGCCTGCAAAGGCTGGTTTATAATCTGCAGTCGGTTGTTCTGTTTCAACCGGATTCTGGGCCAAAACCATATTTAGGGTTACGCAGTTTAAAGCGAAGCCGGTAATAATAATTCCTAATGTTTTGTTGTTAAGTAGATTGATGGGCATGATCAAATATTTTTATTAAATAAACAAAAAAATAACGCAATAAAAAACCCGAACTCTGTAACGAATTCGGGTAGTATATGTAGACTAACTTAATTTAAATTAAGCTAACTGCTTGTTTAATTTATCAGCCAAAACTGATTTTGGAACTGCACCAACTTGTTTATCTACAACCTGACCGTCTTTAAAGTATAATAAGGCCGGGATATTACGGATACCAAACTGCATTGAAATTTGAGGGTTGTTATCAACGTTTACTTTTCCTACTACTGCTTTCCCATCATATTCTTTAGCGATCTCTTCTACTACAGGACCAACCATGCGACAAGGGCCACACCATTCTGCCCAAAAATCTACTAATACGGGTTTATCTGATTTTAATACAAGCTCCTCAAAGTTTGCATCTGTGATTTCTAATGCCATAATTATTTTTTTTATGTTCAAATATATGTATTCAATTGCAATGCCAACTACAACGTAATGTCAATTTGACATTGTTGTGGTTTGTTGGTTAATAGGTTCTTTTGTGATTTTGTAAATCATCGTTCGATATCTTTAAATATTGAACAACAAACCATCTTACATTCAAAAACCTAATTCAATTTGTAATTAACAACATTAAGACCTAGCAATTGTTCTAGAAACTTATTGTTGGGATTGATTTTTAAATTCTTCGATGACAAATCCAGCATAATCTGCTTTTCACTATCAAAAACAGCGAAGTTAAGCTGGCAGTTTTGCTGATCAGAATTTGCCTTATTGTCTGCTAAAATCAATTCAATTTCCTTCATCAACTCATCGTTTACCCGCTCAATTGGAACCTGAATGGTTAAACTTTTGGTCAGCTTATCCCGTAATTCAGACATTAAATTAATCGCTGTGATTTTAAATTCCCAATCGCCTGCCTTTCCAAATCTTTCGCCTACCCTACCCCTAATCTGTAAGAAATATCCTTCGGTTAAAAATGATTTAAATTTCAGGAAGTCTTCCCCAAATAGAGCCATTTCACAGGCGTCATCATAATCTTCAAATACAAAAGTTCCAAACGGCTTTCCTGTTTTGGTAATCCGCTGAGAAGCCGCAACCACCAAGCCGCCTACACAAAGTTCGCGATTTTGTAGTTTGGCAAATTCTGCCAAAATATCTTCATTGGTATCACCCATGCGTACTTTATTGATGATGCTTAATTGCCTCACGCCATGCGTACAGAATTTATCAAGCTCCAGCTTATAATTATCCAATGGATGACCGGAAAGAAAGATTCCAATCGCGTCTTTTTCATATTTTAACCGATCCATCAAAGCCCATTCAGGCGAAACCGGTAATGATGGTTCCAAAATCAAATCAGCCTTAGAGCCACCAAATAATGATGCCTGAGAAGTATTTTCATTGTTCTGGAAATCGTTGGCAAACTTGATGATCTTTTCAATGCCGTTCATTTTATCGTGAGGACCAATATAAAAATACTGTGCCCTATGGCCTCCAAAAGCATCAAATGCACCACTGTAAACAAAACTTTCGTAAGCTTTCTTGTTAACAATACGCGTATTTGATCGTTTTGCAAAATCGTAAACAGAGGCATAAGGGCCGTTAGCGCCTCGTTCTTCAATGATACTTTCTACAGCTTTTTCTCCAACACCTTTTACCGCAGACATCCCGAAGCGAACTTCGCCTTTGGCATTTACCGAAAATTTAAGGTCAGACTCATTAACATCAGGACCTAAAACCACTACGCCCATTTGCCTACACTCTTCCATAAAGAATGCCACTTGTTTAATGTCGCTCATGTTGTTAGACAGTACCGCAGCCATATATTCTGATGGATAATGTGCTTTTAAATAAGCGGTTTGATAAGCAATCCAAGCGTAACAGGTGGAGTGAGACTTGTTGAAGGCGTAAGATGCGAATGCTTCCCAATCTTTCCAGATCTTTTCTAAAGTTGTGGCATTATGGCCTTTTTCAGCCGCTTGCTTGACAAATTTTGGTTTCATCTTATCCAGCACATCCTTCTGTTTCTTCCCCATCGCCTTCCGTAAAACGTCGGCCTCACCTTTGGTAAAACCAGCCAGCTTTTGCGATAAAAGCATCACCTGCTCCTGATAAACTGTGATTCCGTAAGTTTCTTTTAAGTATTCTTCGCAGGCATCTAAATCATACTGAATTTCTTCTTCGCCATTTTTCCGACGAACGAAACTTGGAATATACTCCATTGGTCCCGGACGATATAATGCGTTCATGGCAATTAAATCGTCGAAAACAGTTGGCTTCAGTTCTTTCATGTACTTCTGCATTCCAGGACTTTCGTACTGGAAAATACCGATAGTTTCACCGCGCTGGAAAAGCTCATAAGTCATCACATCATCAATCGGGAAATTATCCGGATTAAGATCAATCCCATGCCTTTTCTTCACCAGTTTAACGGTGTCTTTGATGAGGGTTAACGTTTTTAACCCCAGAAAATCCATCTTTAATAAACCGGCGCTTTCTACAACCGAGTTATCAAATTGGGTAACATATAAATCTGAATCTTTAGCCGTTGCAACCGGAACAAAATTAGTGATATCGCTCGGGGTGATAATTACCCCGCAGGCGTGAATCCCTGTATTTCTTAATGAGCCTTCTAAAACCTGTGCCTGCTGTATGGTTTCGGCACTTAGATCTTTCAGCAAGCCCATTGCTTTCAATTCTTGAACACGCTCGTATTCATCCGGCCGTAAAGCGTCTTTTAAACTCTTTTCATCAAGGTTGAAAATCTTAGCCAGCTTCATGTTTGGAATCAGCTTGGCAATTTTATCTGCTTCAAATAACGGCAAATCCAACACACGGGCAGTATCACGAATGGATGACTTCGCCGCCATTGTACCATAGGTGATGATTTGCGCCACCTGACTGGAACCATATTTATTGATTACGTATTCCATTACGCGACCACGACCCTCATCATCAAAATCGATATCAATATCGGGCATGGAAACACGATCCGGATTCAGGAAACGCTCAAAAAGCAAATCATACTTAATTGGATCGATATTGGTAATCCACAAACAATAGGCAACCACAGAACCCGCAGCAGAACCACGTCCGGGGCCAACAGATACGTCTCTACGCCTCGCTTCGGCAATAAAATCCTGAACGATCAGGAAATAACCCGGATAACCAGTTTTCTCAATGGTGGCTAATTCGAAGTCTAAACGTTCAATAACCGGTGGAGTAAGTTCTCCATACCGAATTTTAGCACCCTCGTAAGTGAGATGCCTTAAGAATTTATTTTCCCCACGCTTTCCGCCATCAACTTCATCTTCTTCCACCAGAAATTGTTCTGGAATATCAAATTTAGGCAAGAGTACTTCACGGGCAAGTTTGTAAATTTCAATCTTATCTACAATCTCCTGTATATTTAAAATCGCCTCTGGTAAATCGGCAAAAAGCGTTTTCATCTCCTCGCCCGATTTGAAATAATATTCCTGGTTTGGTAAACCGTAACGGTAACCACGCCCCCGGCCTATCGGCGTTGCCTGTTTTTCCCCATCTTTTACACAAAGTAAAATATCGTGGGCATTGGCATCTTTTTTATTAATGTAATAGGTGTTATTGGTTGCTACGAGTTTAACCTCATGCTTTTTGGCCAGTGAGATTAAAGATGCATTTACGCGGTCTTCATCTTCCTGGTTATGGCGCATTACCTCAACATAAAAATCATCTCCGAATTTTTCTTTCCACCAGATTAAGGCTTCCTCTGCCTGGTTCTCGCCCATGTTCAAGATTTTATTCGAAATCTCTCCTGAAAGGTTTCCTGAAAGTACAATGATATCATCTTTATACTGTTCAATTACCTGCCTATCTATCCGCGGAACATAATAAAATCCTTTAGTGTAAGCGATGGATGACATTTTAGCCAGGTTGTGATAGCCCGCTTTGTTCTTAGCAAGCAATACCATTTGGTAACCATTATCTTTTGCTGTTCTATCCAGGTGATTGTTACAAACGAAAAACTCCACCCCGATAATCGGGGTCATCACTACTTCAGTAGGTCTTTCTCCCGCTTCAATAGACGCTGCATTCTTTGCCTCCGCAGCTTTATTATGATTAAGCACATGGTTTACAAAGTGAAAAGCCCCCATCATATTTGCATGATCAGTCATGGCTACCGCCGGCATTTTTAAAGATGCTGCTGCCTTAATTAAGGAAGGAATGCTAATGGTACTTTGTAAAACAGAAAACTGGGTATGGTTATGTAAGTGAACAAAGGTTGCAGAAGCGAGTTCTTCTTTGTTTCGTGCAATTTCCTGTTTGGAAACGCCACCACCTTCGGCTTTTTGCAGTCGCTTGCGAATCTCATCAGAAGCTGATTTTAGATTAACATGCTGAATTCCAAAGCTGGGAATAGATGCCGGATTTACTTCCCTGAAACGTGGAAAATATTCCGCATCAACCAGTAACTCTTCCTTTTTGAAAACTTCCTTTTTAATCAGTTCGAGGAAACAGCGCGTAGTAGCTTCCACATCGGCAGTTGCATTGTGTGCCTCGTTGAAAGGAACGCCAAACAGATACGAATGCAACTCTGTTAAAGTAGGCAGTTTAAACTTTCCACCCCTACCGCCAGGCAATTGTAAAAGTTGTGCGGTAACTTCGGTACAGGTATCCAACACCGGCATCTCCGCCATGCGATTTTCAAAGCCAAAACGGTGAAATTCGCAACCCATAATATTGACATCGAAGCCTACATTCTGGCCGACGATAAATTTGGATTTTGCAAGAACTGCATTAAACTTTTCCAGCACTTCTGCTAAAGTGACACCTTGTTCTTCGGCCAGTTCGGTTGAAATTCCGTGAATACGTTCTGCGTCGTAAGGGATGTTAAAACCTTCTGGTTTAACCAGATAATCCTGATGCTCAACCATCCTTCCCATCTCATCATGTAGCTGCCAGGCAATTTGAATACAACGTGGCCAGTTATCCGTATCGGTAATTGGTGCGTTGTAGTTACGAGGCAAACCCGTGGTTTCTGTATCAAAAATTAAGTACATATTGTAATCTAAAGAATTAGCCGTTCAGGAATGATAACGGTTCTTCAAAAATAAGGAATTTGCCAGGGGAATTTGTCAGATTTTATCAACAAAAGCTAGCTGTTGAGTAACAGCGTTTTTGAAAAAATCATTGCAGAGCGGATACTTCAGCTCTGAATAAATCGCTACCCAAGAAACCACAGAGTAGATTGTCTCGTGGTGCCTCCGCGTAAAGACTATTTTACTCAGCGAATCATCCTCCTGAACTTGATTTGGCATTTTTTGGAAGTAAATGGAAGAGCATGATGTGAAGGTTATTCCCACAGATTTAAATGATCATCGCAAATTTATTATTTACTTCAGCGAAAATCTTTTTAATCTACGGGAGAATTATTTAGAACAAATGCGGTACTGACGCAATCTCCATCAAAGAAACCTATAAAGGAGATTGCTTCGTTCTACTTCCTCGAACAGACGATTTTACTCAGCGAATCCTCTTCCCGAACGCAATTTAGGGTCTAACTCAGGTCAAAAGTGTTCCTGGCTTACCAATTCGCTCACATCATAGCCCATTACCCGGCAATTTTCAATAATATCCACCAATAAATCAGCTTCCATTTTTGGTTGGCGGGCCATAATAAAGAGATATTTCTCATCGGGATGACCCACGACCACATAACTATAATCATCTCCAATTTCAATAATCCAATATCCAATTTTAAAAGGCCATAAAAACTGTGCCTTCATATCTCCATCGGGTTTGTCGTGATCGAAGAACAATTTAGACGTAATGGTTTTTTCCTCTGGATTGCCTTCTTTATGATAGGTCGTCAATACATCAAAATGATCGTCATCCTTTAAGGTATAGGTTTCGGTAGTCTGTTTCCAGTTTTTATCCATTAAAGTTGGAATCGAGTATAGCGAATACCATTTGCCTTCAAATGCTTTGTAATCAATTTTGGAGATGGGCCTGTTTTCCATGTTTATAGTTATCAATGTTCTTAAGGTTAACCCTTAAACAGGCAAAGAGTTTGACTTGTAAAACAGATCATTTTATTGCAGCATATTTACTTTCTACAGATGATTAGTTTCTTAAAAGGATTTTTTAAGCTTATATTTATTTCTACCTTCGATTAATATTTAAGAGAAGCAAACCATTAAAATACAGATATATGAAAGTAACGGTTGTAGGTGCAGGCGCTGTTGGTGCTACCTGTGCAGATAATATTGCCCGCAGGGAATTAGCCAACGAACTCGTTCTACTGGATATAAAAGAAGGTTTTGCCGAAGGTAAAGCTATGGATATGATGCAAACCGCTACGTTGCTGGGTTTCGACACTAAAATAACCGGCGTAACTAACGATTACAGCGTAACTGCTGGTTCTGATGTAGTGGTCATCACTTCTGGTATCCCCCGTAAGCCTGGAATGACGCGTGAAGACCTCATCGGCATTAATGCTGGCATTGTTAAAGGTGTAGCCGAAAATATTTTGAAATTCTCGCCAGAAGCCATTATCATCGTGATTAGTAACCCGATGGATACTATGACTTATCTGGCATTAAAATCTCTGGGTTTGCCAAAAAACCGAATCATTGGCATGGGCGGCACCTTAGATAGTTCACGTTTTAAATTCTATTTATCTCAGGCATTAGATTGCAATCCAAACGATTTACAAGGCTTTGTTATTGGTGGCCATGGCGATACAACCATGATTCCACTCACGCGCCTAGCTACGTACCAAAGTTTACCTGTCAGTAACTTACTAGATCAGGCTACGCTGGATAAGGTTGCAGCTGACACCATGATTGGCGGCGCAACACTCACAGGCTTAATTGGCACATCGGCCTGGTATGCACCCGGTGCCGCTGGTGCTGCTTTGGTAGAAGCCATTGTTCGTGACGAGAAAAAGCTTTTTACCTGCAGCGTTTCTTTGGAAGGCGAATATGGCCAGCAAGATATTTGCTTAGGCGTTCCGGTAATTATTGGCCGTGGCGGATGGGAGAAAATTATCGATTTTAACTTAACTGAAGACGAACGAACTGCATTTAATAAAAGTGCCGATGCGGTTAGAAATATGAATAGCGTTTTAGCAGAAATGAAGTTAGTGTAGCCTGATTAACCACTTCAAAAACCTTAGCGCAACAGGTGATTAAACTTACTTGTCTTTGGTGGTAAAAAATATAAATCAACCACCTTTGAAACCCACGAAACCAGTGAGTTAAAATTAGTTGTCTTGAGCAGTAAAACACATGAGATCTATACCTATCCAATTAAAATTAATAAATTTACAAGACGACGGCTTCCATCTTTTAGTAGAAATTGTGGTTTTCAAAGAAACTCATTTTGCGGTGTTAGATACCGGAGCCTCCAGAAGTGTGTTTGATAAAGCGATCATAGAAAAGCATCTTTCCGAAACAATTAATGTTTCAGATGAAATTAACGCAGCCACACTATTTACCACCACTACCACTATCCAGGCTACCATTCCAGAGGTTAAAATCGGTTCATTAAGGCTTAAAAATTATGAAACCGTCGCATTCGATCTGCAATCAGTTAGTGAAACTTATCAGCAATTTGGTCACCCACCCATTATTGGAATTATCGGTGGAGATATTTTAATGCAGTACAAGGCTGTAATCAACTACGATAAACTCATCATGAGGCTTTATAAGTAGTAAAGGATTCATTTTATAATCAAAATCATTTTTCTTAAACCGTTTTCAACGACATTTGTGCTTTAAAGATTCGCAGAATGAAAGATATTGAAAACAGAGCCGACATCATCAGATTGGTGGATCACTTTTACAATGAGGTACAAGGCAACCCGACCATTGGTCCTATTTTTACTCAAATTACAAATGTAGATTGGTCTCATCACCTGCCTAAAATGTACGATTTCTGGGAAAGTATTCTTTTTGGGAAGGCCATTTACAAAGGTAATCCAATGCTCACACACTTCTCACTTAACGATAAAGCCGCACTTAGAGAAACTGAGTTTACGGCCTGGAAAACAATTTTTTTCGACTCGGTTAATCAGCTTTTCACTGGTGAAAATGCAGAAACCATTAAACAAAAGGCACAATCTATCGCTGATTTGATGAACTTCAAAATCAACTCACCCAACAATAAGATCAACATCGTTTAAGAGGCATTTAATTCCGCATGTTTTATATTAATTTTATTTAACCAGATAACCTTAATATAAGATTCTTGAGAATGCTGTTTAGCATCATGGCCGAATTGGTAATTGTATTCCTGACTGGTTCGTTCTTTCTTCCGAAAAGCTACTCAGTAAAGCGTATTACCTCAATCAATGCTCCCGATGCCGTTATTTATAATAACATTGCCAATTTCAACAACTTTTATCAATGGAATCTCAGGGTGAAAATGGAGACGTTGATGAAGGTAAATTTTCAGGGAAACCGCTACAGCCAAACCAAAATATGAATGCAAAGGGACAGAAACCGGATTTGGTCAGATGAAAATTTCAACCCTAATTCCGAAAAGAATGGTAGACATGAACTCCAATTTTTTGAACCCTTTGAAAGTGTTGTGTACTGCAGGCTTGATATTGTACCAGTCAGAAAAAGGCTAAAACAGATGTTTTCAGCCGTCATTTCACCAACTTCCTTAACAAAACTGCAAATTAATTTGCCTCATTTAAACTGAAAACAATTATATTGGAAAATTACGGAAGGTTGGATTTTGCAAATCCGCAGTTTTTACAATTATTTTGCGCTTAAATGAATTTATTAGTAGTAGAAGATGAGCCAAATGTGGTTTCAGTAATTTCGAGGGGTTTAACAGATGAAGGTTTTACAGTTAGTATTGCCCCAGATGGTTTGATCGGCAAACAAATGGCCATCGAAAACAACTTCGATTTAATTATTCTCGACATTATGCTTCCTGGAATTAATGGTTTGGAGCTCTGCAAAATTATAAAGGAAAATAAGCCAGGTACGCCTATAATTATGCTGACTGCTTTGGGTACTACAGAAAATGTAGTCAACGGATTGGACAATGGTGCAGATGATTACCTCGTTAAACCATTTAAATTTGCAGAACTTTTCGCCAGAATCAGGATGTTGTTAAGGCGTTATCATGGTTCAGTTAGCCTCGATCAGATCATCAGTATCGCAGATTTACAAATCAACCTGAGCGCGAAAACCGTTACACGGAACCAAACCGAAGTCATACTCACTGCAACAGAATACCGCTTGCTGGAGTATATGTCCAAAAATAAAGGTAAGATTTTATCCAGAATTGATATTTTAGAAAACGTTTGGGACATTGATTTTAACCTTGGCACCAACGTGGTTGATGTATATGTAAATTATCTTCGGAAAAAAATTGATAAGAATTCAAACCAGAAACTGATTCATACATCAGTAGGTTTGGGTTATGTATTAAAAGAGAAATAATGCAGATTGCAAAAAAGATCACTTTACTGTTCGCCATTCTTTCGGCGGTTATCATTACCCTATTAAGTGGTTTTGTCTGGTATTTCTCAAATGAGTTTGCTTTTGAAGATTTTTACAAACGTCTGGAGGCCAGGGTAAACATTGCAGCACAGATTAAATTATATGAAGACGATAACAATAGTGTTTATGCTAAAATGCGTAATCAATACTTAGAACGGCTTCCATCTGAGCGAGAATTTATCATCGACCCAAAAAAAACAACCTCTCAGATAGACCGAGAATTGCCTAAAAGTTTCTATAAAAAAATCAGCTCGGGCACTATGGCGCGCTATCGGGTAGATAACCACTTTTATGCAGGCAAATATTTCAAAACATCCAAAGGTGGCTACATTGTAATCATTTCTGCGAACGACCCCTTTGGATTCAGAGAACTGGAAGACCTTCAAAAGATTCTAGTGATCGGCTTTTTACTTTCCATTATTTTATCTTTTGTGGTTGGCTGGAAATTTTCTGATTATATGCTTACGCCGCTCAGAAACATTATTAAAAGCGTAAAAAAGATAAAAGCAGAAAACCTGCACATGCGGCTGGATGTTAAAAAAGGAAGCGATGAGATGTCGCAACTGGCCCAAACTTTTAATAACATGTTAAACCGTTTGGAAACTGCTTTTGAAACACAGAACAATTTCATTAGCAATGCCTCACACGAATTGCGAACCCCTTTAACGGTAATTAGCGGAGAAGTGGAACTGGCCATGAAACCCGGCCAGGACCTGGCGCAACAACAACGGGCCCTGGAAAAAATCAAAAACGAAGCGGAGCGCTTGGAACACATCCTAACCAGCTTACTTGGCTTGGCCCAATCAGGCTTTAATGGAAAAAACCAGCCGTGGGAAGAAGTAAGAATGGATGAACTGCTTTGGGAAATTAAAGAATCCGTTAATCAGGTGTACCCAAAAAGCATTATTCAAATTGATTTCAGCAAATTACCGGAAGATGAATCGCTGTTGGCGATGAAAGTGAATAAAAACCTGATTAAACTCGCCATATCTAACGTGGTGAGCAATGCCTGTAAATATTCTAACGAGAATCTTGTCAGTATCGGAATTGAAAGCAACGGCCAAACGGTGGCTATCGCAGTAACTGACAGGGGAATCGGCATCCCCCAAACGGATATTCAACACATTTTCGAACCCTTTTACCGCGCATCTAACACAAATGCCTACAAGGGTTACGGTGTCGGTTTACCCCTATCCTTAAACATTATCCGGCTACATCGAGGAAGTATCGCAATTAAATCACAAGAAGGTGTTGGAACAGAAATTAAGATAATACTGCCTTTATTAAGCCTATAGTTCCAAAAGTTGTTACATTTGTACGATATCCGTTCCATCAGCTAAAATTCTAATCTCATTCTAATCCGGCTCTTATTTGGCTGTAATCTTACTGGCTTAAACTTGTATTAATTATTCATTTAAACAAGTTAAGCAATGAAAACAGTATTAGTACCAACCGACTTCAATTTAGAAAGTACAAAGATTATTGATGCGCTTGTTCAAGCTCAGCCTCATGAAACCTTGAACGTGATATTTCTTCATGCTTTTAAATTATCAGATTCGATAACAGATATGCTCATGTTGAGCCGTCGCAGCCGTGATTACGAAAACGTTAGCGATGAGTTTTATCAAAAATTAAATGATTACAAAAAGCAGTATCCAACTCATGTAAAGAACATTGGGATCGAATATTTCTATGGCAGTACCGTATCTGCTTTTAAGAATTTTATAGAGGCATTTGAGGTCGATTGCATTGCATACCCAAAAGATTACGATTTTAAAGCCATAAATAAATACAGCATCGATCCAAAATACTTAACAGAAAGATCTGGATGCAAAGTTGTTTATTTAAATATCATGAAGATTCATACTCAGGAAAACCTGATTGAAAGCAGAATTCCAGAAACTCAATTACAAGAGTCTAATGCTTAGTTAATAACAAGACAAGATAAAATATTATGCTGCTACGAAATAACATTCCCCTCACATACATCTTTGGAAAGGTAAAAACAGAATTACTTTTTGTCATCAGTTACTCTGTTGGTATTGTAGTACTTTATCAGAATTTTCATGTCACCAGAATTTCTATTCCTGTTGCGGTGCCGGCTCTACTGGGAACTATTATCTCATTGTTACTGGCTTTCAGATCTAACCAGGCTTACGACAGGTGGTGGGAAGCACGCACCCTTTGGGGCGCTATTGTTAACGATTCGAGATCAATCTCCCGCCAAATCCTATCCTTTGTAGAAAACCCTTATGCGCTGGATGAGATAGAGCAATTCAAAGAACGCTTTATTAAAAGACAAATTGGATGGTGTTACGCCTTAAGTCAGTCGTTGAGAGGTTTCAACGCCCGTAAAGGATTAGAAGAGTTTTTAAGTGTTGAAGAAATGGCATTTATTAAGAAAAGGAGAAATGTAACCACATCTATTTTGGAGTTGCATGGAATGGATTTGAAAAAGGCATTATCTGAAGGCTGGATTAACAAATACCAACAGATTGAAATAGACAAATCCATCACTGCATTATGTAACCATATGGGTGGCTGCGAGAGAATCAAAAACACCGTTTTTCCGGTTACTTATAGCAAGTATATCAACATGTCTATCCATCTATTTATTGTGCTCCTGCCATTTGGTCTAATCGAATATTTTGGCTACATGGAAGTACCTCTAGTGGTCGCCATTGCAGCATTCTTTTTACTGGTTGAAAAAATGGCCGTTCACTTACAAGATCCGTTTGAAAATAAACCGACGGATACACCAACCACTACAATTTGCAGAAATATTGAACGAGACCTTTCGCAAATGCTCGATGATGATAAAATATATGAAGATAAGCCACAAACTGCATTAGCATCGGTAGGCTCTTACTATATTCTATAAAAGTTTAATTCTTAGTTCTATTCCAGTTTGGAATAGGTTAGTTAAGCCATGAGTATTCTCTCTGGATAGAGAGAAGCTTAAATGGCGATTTATTAATGATAACTTAATACGCTGATTTATTGGCGCATTAGTTTTTAAAGGCCATTTGTAAATTTAAGCAATTAGCATTATTTAAACCTGATGGCTTTTAAAGGAGAAACTTTACTAATCAATAAAGAAGGAATAACGAGTACAGTTAAACAAACCACCACTGTTACTACATTTAAAGCAAGTACATCAATAAAGTGGAATTCTATTGGTGCATAAGCCAGAAAGTAAGAAGCCTGATTCAGCTTAAAGACATGCGTAGCTTGCTGAAAAAACCCTAAACCAAGACCTAAAATATTCCCGAGCAGCAATCCAATCCCGATCAAATAAGCTGAATTATATAAGAAAATCTTCATAATAGACCAATTGCTTGCCCCGAAAGATTTCAACATGCCAATCATATTGGTTCGCTCTAAGATCATAATCAGCAATGCGGTTACCATATTAATCACCCCAACAATCAGCATCAGTATTAACAATACCCTGGTATTTACGTCGAGCAGACCCAACCAGGTAAAAATGTTCGGAAAGTTTTCTTTAATGGAATAAGAACGAAGATTTTGCGGCAAACTTTCAAAAATCCCATCTGCCACTGACTTCAGCTTCGAAAAATCTTTGATCCGGATTTCTATACCCCCAATTTCTGCCGGTTTCCAGTTGTTTAACCTTTTGATGATGTTCAGGTTTCCTAATACAAAGCCCTTATCAATATCTTCTACTCCAATATCATAAACGCCAACAATTTTAAATTTTCTCGGCCGCAGTTGGTTCTGAACAAAATACATGATGAAGTCGTCGCCAGTTTTAAGCCTCAAACGGTTTGCCGTATAATTAGAAATCAACAATTCCTGCATGGCAGCGGTACTGTCAGAAAAATCGATAATGGTACCGCTAATAATGTGTTGCTTAATATAATCCCAGTTATAGGTTTTATCTACACCCTTAAAATTTATCCCTTCAATTTCATCGTTGGCAGATAAAATAGCTGGCTTAGTGGCAAAAGGATAGTAGAAATCAACATCCGGATTATCTTTAAGCTGTTTCTTAGTCTCCGCATCCAATATAAATGGCGAATGCTCAAAAGAATTATTTAAATCGTAACGGGTGATTTGAACATCTCCCAGATAGCCCCTTACTTTATCCTGAATTTCTGTTTTGAAACCTTTAATAATGGCAATGGATAAGATCATGACGGCCAAACTCAGCATTACGCCAGCAATTGCAATCCGCACAATTAACTTAGAAAAAGTCCGCTCGGATTTGATGGCGATACGGCCTGCTATGAAGTATTCGAAATTCAATATTGATAATTTTGTAACAGCAAAAATGCTTAAATCCTTTTTAAAAATGACATATATTTGGAATATAATGCCAATAGTCTATTACTAAATCATTATTAGGTTATAATTGTTTTACTGTTGATTTATAAAGATTGAATATGAAAAACCCCATCAGCTTTGCCTTCGGATGTTTAATAGCACTTAACGCCTGCGGTCAAAGTCCAAAACCTTTAGAACAACAGCTCGGGCAAGGGCAATACCGTACCCACAAACTATTAATCAAAGATAATATTAAACTGCCAACGTCCATTAAAACCGGTGCAGAACAAACAGAAAAATACCTGCCGCTTTTAACCGGGAAACGTGTAGGAATGGTGGTTAACCCAACCTCTATAATTGGTACACAAACATCTGTTGACAGCTTAATTAGTTTGGGAATTAAAATTCAGAAAATTTTCGGCCCTGAGCATGGTTTTAGGGGTGATGCCAGCGCAGGCGTAAAAATAGATGATGCAATTGATGCAAAGACAGGTATCAAAGCAGTTTCTTTATATGGAAAACATAGTACGCCAACTGCAGACGACCTGGCCGATATTGACATTATGGTATTTGATATTCAAGATGTTGGTGTTCGTTTTTATACTTACATCAACACGCTTCAAAATGTGATGGAGGCTTGCGCGGCAAATAACAAGGAATTGATTATTCTAGATCGCCCTAATCCCAACGGTTATTTAATAGACGGACCGATTTTAGACCCCAAATTCAAATCTGGCATCGGTGTACAACCCATTCCAATTGCACATGGATTAACCGTTGGTGAGTACGCACAGATGCTCAACGGAGAGGGCTGGTTAAAAAACAAAGTGAAATGTAACATCACGGTGATTGAAAACTTAAACTATAACCACGATATGGAATATGTTTTGCCTGTGAAGCCATCGCCAAACTTAAATACGCAGCAGGCCATTTTACTTTATCCATCTACCTGTTTATTTGAAGGCACTTACCTAAACCATGGCCGTGGAACCATGTTTCCTTTCTCTGTTTTGGGCGCGCCTTATTTAAAGAATAAATTCAAATTTAGCTTTACACCAAAAAGCATTAAAGGGATGTCTGAAACGCCGCTATTTCAAAACCAGGTTTGTTATGGCTTAGATTTAAGGGATTATGATCCTTCGAAGTTGAGAAAAACGAAACAGGTAAATATTTCCTGGATGATTGAACTTTACAATGCTTCGCCAAAAAAAGAAGATTTTTTCAACACTAAATTAAGTAAAGAAATGGGTGTGATAGAACGTTTGGTTGGCGTAGCCGATTTCAGGCAGCAAGTGATGGCCGGAAAAAGCGAAAAAGAGATTAGGGAAAGCTGGGCGCCTGGATTAAGTGCGTATAAAAAGATGCGTTTAAAATACCTGCTCTATCAATAATGAGTGCGTTAGCGAATGAAGGGATTAGAAATGATTAGTATCTAATTAGCGCATGGTGATATTCATCCTGCAAAATTCAGTAATACATTTAAACAATCCCAATCATGCTGTGTTGTTTACTTACGGCGCTAGAACTAGTGCTAAATAACATTAATTAGATAATTCATTCAACAACTAACATCATGAGCGGACCGAAAGAAACAAGTGATCAACCTGGGAGCAATTACAAAGAAGAGGTGCCTAAAGGACGCAAGCCTGTAGATAATCAAACGGTTAGAAAGCCGAACGATAGTAAACCGAATAAGCCTGTTAAAACAGATGAACCGGCGAAGCAAAGAGAGAATGACGAACAACCTGTTCACCCCATAAAAGAAGCACCTAAAGAAGATTAATTGATCAAGGTGATTGAGCAGCAAATGGCTTAATCACCTGGGTTATTGTTTAATTTTCAAGGCAAAATAAAAGGTTGCACCTTCACCTTCTTTACTATCCACCCAAATTCTTCCTCCTTCATTTTTTATAATTTCAGCAGAAATATACAAGCCTAAACCTAAACCGGGATATGTATGTTGCTGGTTGCCGCTTACACGATAAAACTGATCGAAAACGAATTTTTGCAAGTCTGAAGAAATTCCAATTCCGTAATCCTGGACGCTCAAAATCACTTCATCACCTTTGCGATAACTCATCACTTCAACACTATCAGCATCAACGGAATATTTGATGGCATTAGATAAAAAGTTAGTTACCACCTGGCCAATCCTTTCCCGGTCCGCAACAACTATCGTATGGCTTTTTAGCGTTACTTGGATGTGATGTTTGGATGTAGTATGTTGCATTTCTTCAGTCATTTCCCGAATGAGGTCATCAAAATCGAATTCTGCTGAATTGAAAGTCATTTTTCCAGCCTGGATTTTCGTCACATCCAAAAGATCAGCAATCAAACCTGTAAGGCGATTCAACTGCATATCCATCTTCTTCACCATCAGGGCCTTTTTTTCATCGCCTTCAGCACGAATCATCCGTTCCAATACCTGCGCATAAGCTTTAATACTTGTTACCGGCGTTTTTAACTCATGACTGGCAATGCCAAGGAATTCGTCTTTTTGTTGTTGCAACTGAACCTGCCTGGTTACTTCAATTGCGGCATGCAAAATACCAAAAACTTTTCCATCAGCATCACGAAGAGCCTTGTAAGTAAAGTTATACCAGCTTTTCGTAGGTACGCCATTGATAACTAAGATTGCCTCTTGCTGATCAGCATGGTAAGGAATTCCTGTACGAAACACTTCCTTCAAAATCGGAATAAATGGTTGGCCAACCAGTTCTGGAATTCCCTCACTCATAGGCAGGCCAATAATCTGAGCATTTTTGCCCCACAATTTAAGCATCTCATTATTGGCAATCTTGATGACAATATCTTCTGTCTCATAAAAAGCAGTTGGCATCGGGTTATCAAGCACCAAATTTTTAAAACGTTCTTCACTTTCCTGAAGTTCCAACCGGGCAACTACTTGTGAGGTCACTTCATTAGCAACCGTCATAATACCTGAAACCTCTTTTTGCTCGTTAAAAATAGGATCGTAAACAAAATTAAAGTAGTAATCCCCAAGCACACCGTTTCGCTCTAATCGCGCAAGTGTTTCATAGCCATAATAGGCTTCTCCGGTATGATAAACCTTTGCTAAAATTTCCGGAAATAACTGATTTGCCAGTTCTGGCAAACCATCAAGTAATTTTCTTCCAATGACTTCCCGGGTTTTCCCCCAGATCTTTAATAGGTCATCATTAGCATCTTCAATAATAAGATCTTTACCTCTCAAAATTCCGATGGCAATTGGTGCATCATATATCATCAGCCGAAAAAGAGCTTCTCTCTCCTTTGATTTAAACTTCTCGTTTACGAGTTCAGTTACATCCGTAGCATTATTGAGGATTGCCCATACTTTACCCTCTTCGTTGAACAGTGGCTTGTAAATAAAATCGAAATAAAATGTTTTAAGCGTACCATCAATCTCTAAATCAACCTTATCTTCTTTTGCCTCATAAGCCCTCCCACTTTGGAAAACAGTCTGCAAAATTTGTAAAAATGGCTGAGTAATCAATTCGGGAAGTGCCTGAGCCAGCTCTTTTCCCTTAACAGACTCATCCTTGCCCCAAGCCTTTAAAATCGCCTTATTCGCCACCCTTATAATAAAGTTTTCGCCTTCATAAAGGCCAATCGGCATTCCTGATTCTTCTATCAAGATATTGAAAAGATCTGCTTTGTCTGGTAAATTTTGGTGCATATGCAAAACAACTATAAATATTATTTGCTACCTGTCGATTTAAGAAAAGAGAGCAAAACCTTTTCATCGTGCTCTAAACCTAATTTACCGACTGTTTTATTGTTATTCATTTTTTTCATGTACTTCACCAATTCGTTATTTTCGAAAGCAGTAATCAGCAAGGGATAAACGTAAGAGCTTTTGCAAACTGCCCGTGTGTTGCCTAACTTTCTCGCCACGCAATCAAGTACATTAATGACCGTTTTCTTGGTATTTAACTCTACATTGGCATCAACAGAGCATTTGGCAAATTGCCGTAACGCTTCTAACGTTCCGCCCCAGGTTCTGAAATCTTTCGCGGTAAAGTCATTTTGCGTAATCTCTTTGATGTAATTATTTACTTTTCCTGAATCGATACCTCGGTGCTCTTTGCCATCGGTATAGTATTGAAATAACTCCTGACCAGGAATATCGCGACATTTCTTTACCAGTTTGGCAAGACTTCTATCGTTCAATACCAGCGTCTGCCGAACGCCTTTTTTACCGATAAAATCGATATTAATCTTACTTCCTTCTATTTTCACATGCTTATCACGCAGGGTGCTCAATCCGAACGATCCATAAAGCTGTTTATAATTTTCATTACCAACCCGAATGAGCGATTTTTGCAATACATCTACCGATATAGCGAGCACTTTTCGCTCATCTAATTCTTTACGCTTTAAATCTTTAGCAATTTGCTTTCTGGCAGTTGGGAGAACTTTCCCAAACTCATAAAGCCTGAAATATTTATCTTCGGACCGCCTGCTGGTCCATTTGGCATGATAGCGATATTGCTTACGGCCTGCGGCATCGGTTCCGGTTACCTGTAAATACGCATTTGGCTTATTGGCAATCCAAACGTTTTGCCAAGCTGGCGGAATAACCAGGGCTTTGATCCGCGAAAGATGCTTCTCATCAGTAATTTTATCGCCCTTTTTATCCTCGTAATAAAATTTACCTGGCGTGCCTTTTCTATAAATACCAGGCATAGAATCGGTTACATAAACTAATCCACTTGCTTTAACAACATCTTCGCCTTGTACCATTTTTACTTATCAGGATGATTAAATTTTTAGTTATTTTGTAAACCTTAAGTTGATTACTCACGTTATTTAAACACAACACTTCCGTATGAAAATAGTTTTTATGGGTACGCCCGATTTCGCAGTTGCTTCTCTTGATGCCTTGGTACAAGCAAATTTTGACGTTGTTGCTGTGGTAACGGCTCCTGATAAACCTGCAGGTCGCGGGCAAAAACTAAATGAAAGTGCTGTAAAAAAATATGCCGTAGAAAAATCAATTCCTGTTTTGCAGCCAGAAAAACTGAAGAACCCTGATTTCTTAGCAGGCCTGAAGTCTTTTAATGCCGATTTACAGGTGGTGGTTGCTTTTAGGATGTTGCCAGAAGTAGTTTGGAATATGCCGCCCAAAGGAACAATTAACCTTCATGGCTCTTTACTGCCTCAATACCGCGGTGCAGCACCTATTAATCATGCCATTATTAATGGCGAACAGGAAAGC
Source organism: Bacteroidota bacterium (assembly GCA_037032985.1). GTDB lineage: Bacteria > Bacteroidota > Bacteroidia > Sphingobacteriales > Sphingobacteriaceae > Pedobacter. Next base: position 66,875 of record JAZBLB010000006.1, on the reverse strand, counting down.
GGTGTAACTACTTTTTTCTTGACGCACGAGATTGATACCGGCGATATTATTTTAAGTGACCGCACGCCGATTGCTCCTGATGAAACCGCCGGAGAGCTGCACGATAAGTTGATGGTAATCGGCGCAAACTTATTGGTTAAAACGGTTACTGCAATTGCTGGTGGCGACGTTGCTGAACAACCGCAGCCACAAAGCGACGAATTGAAACATGCACCTAAAATTTTTAAAGAAGATTGTAAAATCGACTGGAACAACTCTACAGCTATGGTGTATAACCTAATTAGGGGTCTAAGCCCCTATCCTACCGCATTTACCTTATTAAACGATAAAACACTGAAAATTTTCAAGGCCGAACCCGAAGAAAAGGAACCTGCAATTGCCGCGGGAGGCTTCCTCACAGATGGTAAAACCTTCTTGAAGTTTGCAACGAAAAATGGTTTCGTTAAGCTGCTCGATATTCAGTTCGAAGGAAAAAAGCGCATGTTGATTGAAGATTTTTTGAGGGGAATGAGGTTGTAGTGTTTTTATAAAACCTGTTGTAAAAGATTACTCTTCTAAAAACCGCTTCAACACAAAGCATTTTTGGTTTCAGAAAAGCGAATACGTATTACAACGCATTCAACTTTTCATTCAAAAATTTAGAAAACTCATTAAAATACCTTTTACGGCCGTAGCCCATAATCCATTGAATGCCCTGAGTCGCATTTGTGATAAAAACCTCTTCGGCTTCTTTTAATATTTCCGGACTAATCTGTGCTTCTATGATTGGGATATCATTCATTTTGCAAATCTCCATAATGGTTGTGCGCATTACGCCACCAACGCAACCCTCTGTTAAAGCAGGGGTATAAATTTGCTTATCATAAACAATAAAAATATTAGAACTGATGCTTTCACACAGAAACCCGCTTTGGTTTAAGATGATCGCTTCATCCAAACGATTACTGGTTTTAAACAAACCAGCCATTACATAAAGCAGTGCGTTTGAAGTTTTAAAATTCGAAAGCTTATTTATTGATTTGGTCATCTCATCAAAAACATCGATAATTAAACCTTTCGAATTCAATTCATAAGCCATTACATTTAAGGGAATCCCTTCCAAAACATAACCAGATTTATTGCTTTCAGGTGTATACACGCCTGCACCCTGACGGTAGACAGAAAAACGGAAGCGCACATTGCCGTTCCATCGGTTCTTCTTCACAAGGTCTGCGGTTTTCTGACGGAGAAAATAATCATCCATCAGTGCATGACCTTCAATCTTTAGCGCTTTCATGCCTGCAGCAAGCCGATCGGCATGTAAATCTGCAAACTGAAGTTTCTGGTTAATCATCCGCATGCTTTCAAACAAACCGTCGCCGAATTTAAACCCCCGATTGGAAGTGGTTAAAACGGGAGCGTCTACAGCATGAAATTCATCATTAAATAAGAGGTACTCTTGAGACATATTTTATGATGCAGTGATGTAATTTTCCCATTTAGTTAAAGCAGATTTGAAATCAACCGGTAATGGCGATTCAAAGTGCATGTATTCTTTTGTTGTTGGATGAATAAAACCCAAACTTTGTGCGTGTAAAGCTTGCCTTGGAAGCAATTCAAAGCAATTATCCACAAATTGTTTATACTTATTAAACGTGGTTCCTTTTAAAATCTTATCGCCTCCATACATCGCATCGTTAAATAGCGGGTGTCCAAGGTGTTGCATATGCGCCCGGATCTGGTGGGTACGTCCGGTCTCAAGTTCGCAGCTAATCAGTGTTACATATCCCAATCGTTTTAAAACTTTATAATGCGTAACTGACCATTTTCCCTTCTCTTCATCATCGTAAATATCCATTACTCTCCTATCTTTCACACTTCTGCCGATATAACCGGTTACGGTACCATCATTTTCGATATCGCCCCAAGCTAAAGCAATGTATTTTCTGGTAATGCTATGGTCGAAAAACTGCCTGGCCAGGTGCGTAATAGATTTTTCGTTCTTACTAATCAGCAACAAACCCGATGTATCTTTATCAATCCGGTGTACTAAACCAGGTCTCCCGTCATTACCGGGTAATTGCGGCAGCTGCTCAAAGTGGAAAGCGAGCGCATTAACCAGCGTGCCGGTGTAATTATTAAACCCGGGGTGCACCACCATCCCTGCCTGCTTATTCACAACCAGTAAATCGCTGTCTTCATAAATGATATCCAATGGAATATCTTCCGGATAAACTTCAGTATCGCGGGGCGGATGAGGCAAAACAATCGAAATCTCATCATGAGGCTTAACCTTATAACTTGATTTGATCTGTTTCTGGTTGACTAAAACGTTACCGGCGTCAATTGCATTCTGAATACGGTTTCGGGAGGCGTTTTCTACACGTACCATTAAAAATTTATCAATACGCAACAAAGATTGCCCTTTATCTACTACAATTTTTAAGTGTTCATATAATTCCTGCTCCTCTGATTCCTGCAATTCTACCACATTTTCCATGCTGCAAAAATAATCTTTTAAGACCAAGAATCTTGAAATGATTTTATAATTAAAAAAACTCAGGTATCTTAGGGCTACAAACCGCCCAAAACCATTCTACCATGAAAAACTCCTATGCAAAAGCCATTATGGCTTTCTCATTCTTTGCTTTCGCTCAACGGGCGAATGCTCAGCAAGATGTTGGCAACCTATTTGTATCCGGTCCGGAAGATGCAACAAAGCTCGTTAACGCCTATCTTGATCCACTTTACAAAGGCTTCGGACAGGGCCTAAACGATGGCTGGACCAACACAGCGAAATCAAAAGGCTTTCTTAAATTTGAGGTTAGGATCTCTACTTCAGCCGCTTTTGTTCCACAATCGGCCAGAAGTTATGATGTAAACACCTTAGGTTTGCGAAACATTAAACCTGCAGTGGGTTCCTCATCCATCGGCCCCACAGCTTTCGGTAAAGATGAAGATGGTGGCCGGATGGAAGTGTACACCAGTGATGGCCTGCCAACGGGAAGGTTCTTTAATTTACCTAGCGGAATTGGCTTCCATGCCGTTCCAGCGCCGCAAATTCAGGCTACATTAGGTTTACCAAAAAATATCGACATCTCTTTACGGGCCATGCCAAAGATTAATTTTGGTGACGATTTTGGTAGCATTTCAATGATTGGCGTTGGCGCCAAAGTGGAACTATTGCCGCTCATCCTGGGCGCAACAGACAAGTTGATTCCGGTAGATATTGCCATTGCCGGTGGATTTACACAATATAAATATGACCTGGATTTACATATTGACAATACTTCTAACTCAGACCAGCGCATAGACGCCCGATTTAACGGTGTAAACATTGATGCGATTGTATCAAAGAAAATCCTGTTTTTTACGCCGTTTGCAAGTATTGGTTATCAAACCGCGAAAACCAATTTGAAAGCGCTGGGCACTTACAGTTTTGACACCAGCCCGCTAACCTCAGTAAGCTACGTTGATCCCGTTTCGGTTAAACAAACCGATATTGATGGCATCCGCGGCAGTCTCGGTTTTCAATTGAAATTTGGGTTCTTTAAATTCTACGGCTCTTACACCCAGGCCAAATATAGCATGGTAAATGCTGGTATAGGCTTTGGCATTGGAGAATAACTTTGATTATTCCAGCTGATTATAAACAAGTTGTATCATAGATTAGAAATATTAACTTGAGCCTGTCGAAGACTTAGTTTTTTTAATGGTGTTCGACAAGCTCAGTATGACAAATTAACAAAGATTGACGATTATGATACAGCTTCTTTTTACTTTTACACGTGTTTGAAGAAATCTTTAGTCCGGTACAAAAAATCAAGATCCCTCCGTTTAGCAATTTATTTGTGAAAAGGGACGACCTGATTGATCCTTACATTTCAGGAAATAAGTGGCGGAAGCTAAAATACATTTTACAAAAAGCAAAAGCACTCCGTAAAATGCATTTGGTTACTTTTGGTGGCGCTTATTCGAATCACCTGGTGGCAACCGCTGCCGCAGCTGCCAGATCGGGATTAAAAGCTACCGCATTTGTAAGGGGTGAAGCAGTGCAAAATGAGATGCTGCTGATCTGTTCATTATATGGAATGGAACTCATTTTTACCGATCGCGAAGCTTACAGGGATAAAGCTGCATGCTACGAAAAGTATTTTGGCCTGAATAGCGAAACCTATTTCATTGATGAAGGTGGCGCATCAGCAGAAGCGGTTGAAGGTTGTAGCGAAATCATTAGCGAACTAAGCGAAACTTACGATCACATTTTCGTTGCCGCTGGTACAGGCACTACAGCAGCTGGCTTGTTAAAGGGAATTGAAAACCTTGCTTTACCAACCAAACTCCACGTTATTCCGGTACTGAAAGGTGGCAATTTTATAGCGGAAGAAATAGCAAAGTATACTGATCTTTCAAGCCATTTGATACTACATACCGACTATCATTTCGGTGGTTATGCCAAAACTACGCCGGGACTGCTGGCATTTATCAAAACGTTTTCAAAGGAAACGGGCATCCTTATAGATCCTGTTTACACCGCCAAAATGTTCTATGCAATAGCCGATCTTGTTGAGCAGCAACAAATCCTTTCTAATGATAAAATTCTGGCCATCCATACCGGTGGATTATTAGGCTTGTTGGGTATGAAGGCTAAATTTGAATAAATTCGTTACCGAATACATGCATGCACACCAGATTCTAGTTAATATCTTGTCGCTATTAGCTAAAAAAGATCAAGCAATCAATTCTGGTTCTTTATAATTTTAGCTGAAATTCTCAAACAATGAATCAGCCGCTGAAATGCTATTCTAATGAATTGTAACAAATGAACAGCAGCTGTTGATCAAAATGATTTAATATGAAACGATATTGTGTGTTCTTGTACACTCCCCTTCTTTTTACACTTCTGTTTGGTGCAGTTACGACCAGCTATGGCCAAAGTGGCGATCAGATATTAGATGGCATTGGCGAGACTGGTTTGAGTGCCAGATATATATTTAAAGGGGATGCAAAAGATTGGTCAAGGAATAATTTCCATGGTCAGTTTCAAAGTACTGCGGTTAAATTCATTAAAAATGATCGGTTTGGACAGGTATTATCACTTAATGGTGAAGAAAATTCCTTTATCCGGATTCCAGCAGAAGCGCTGACAGATCTCGAATCGCTCAGCATTACCGGGTGGATCTTTCTGCGTTCGAAACAACCTGGTCAGTATCTTTTTGATTTTGGTAAAGATGCAAATACCCATTTATACGCCGCACCCGCGGGAACAAAAGACAAACCTGATTTCCAGGCAGCATTCGTAGAGAAAGGCAACATCAAAAGCGCAGTTTCTCCAGCGCTAGCCACCAACAAATGGGTTTTCATCACCATAGTGATAGATGTTCCATCCAAATCTATTATTACTTATTTAGACGGCAAACCGGCAGCAGCCATCAAAAATACGCCAGTTGCGTTAAGCGAAATTTTTAATTCGCAAGGCGGAGAAAAAGGTCAGTTCTATATTGGAAAATCAATTTCAACAGGAGCTTCAAATCTGGATGCCATGATTCATGATTTCCGCCTTTACCGGGTTCCATTAAATAATAGTCAGGTTGAAGGGATCTATCAGCATGCACAAAGCGGATCGCAGGTTTCTGCTGTAAATACAACTGCTAAAAAAGAAGATGACCTTCCTCAATTTTCAGCGAGCAAAGCAGAACTTTATAATGCCTACCTCACCAGGGTATCAGATGTAGCCGTAGAAACTACCGTAGGAAATTTACCGCGTTTACCTAGCGAGGTAGCAGGTACTTATCGCGGAGTGAAAGGGCCAAAGGTTAGGGTGATTTGGCCATCTCCAACAGATAATATCACCGTGTTAAAACCCGGCCGTTATACCATAGCAGGGCGGGTTCCGGGAACTGATTTTAAACCACAGGCGATTGTAACGGTGAAACCAGCTGAAAAAATTAGTCCACCGGCATTAAAACTGGCGCCTTTCCCCCTCACTCAGGTATTGTTACAACAAGATATAGAAGGCCACAACACTAAGTTTATAGAAAACCGTGATAAATTCATCACCACGCTGGCTAAAACTGATCCCAATTCTTTCCTTTATATGTTTCGTCAGGCGTTTGGGCAAAAACAACCTCAAGATGCAAAACCGCTTGGTGTGTGGGATAGTGAAGATACTAAATTAAGGGGGCATGCAACCGGTCATTATCTTTCTGCCATTGCGCAGGCGTATGCGGGTACCGGTTATGACAAAGCGCTTCAGGATAACTTCGCCAAAAAGATGGAATACATGGTAAATAGCCTTTACGAGTTATCACAATTATCAGGTAAACCGGCTAAAGCGGGAGGTAAATATGTGGCTGATCCAAGGGCGGTTCCGTATGGTCCTGGCAAATCAGCCTTCGATTCTGACCTCAGCGAAACAGGAATCCGCAATGATTACTGGAATTGGGGAACGGGTTTTATCAGTGCCTACCCTCCCGATCAATTCATTATGCTCGAAAACGGAGCCAAATATGGCGGACAAAAAAATCAGGTTTGGGCTCCTTATTATACCCTGCATAAAATCCTGGCGGGATTAATAGATGTCTATGAGGTAAGTGGCAACAAAAAAGCGCTGGAAATTGCAAGTAGCATGAGCGACTGGGTTTATGCAAGATTAAACAAATTGCCGCAAGATACGCTGATCAAAATGTGGAACACCTACATTGCCGGAGAATTTGGAGGGATGAATGAATCAATGGCAAGGTTATACCGCATCACCGGAAAATCGAATTACCTGAAAACTGCACAGTTGTTTGATAACATTAAAGTATTCTATGGCGACACCGCTCACAGCCACGGCCTCGCTAAAAACGTAGATCTTTTCCGTGGCCTACACGCCAATCAACACATTCCCCAAATTGTTGGCAGTATTGAAATGTACCGCGTTTCTAAAAACCCGGAATATTATAAAGTAGCAGATAATTTCTGGTATAAAATGGTGAACGATTACATGTACAGCATTGGCGGCGTAGCTGGCGCACGGAACCCTGCTAATGCAGAATGTTTTGTGGCTCAGCCTGCTACCTTGTATGAAAATGGTTTCTCTGAAGGCGGCCAGAATGAAACTTGTGCTACCTATAATATGCTTAAATTAACCAGCGACTTGTTCTTGTTTGATCAGCGCGCTGTCCTAATGGACTACTATGAGCGTGGATTATACAATCATATTCTCGCTTCTGTAGCAGAGCATAGTCCTGCAAATACCTATCATGTACCACTCAGACCTGGGTCTAGCAAACAATTTAGCAATGCTGATATGACAGGTTTTACGTGCTGCAACGGAACAGCGATTGAAAGCAGTACCAAGTTGCAAAACACGATCTATTTCAGGAGTAATGATAATCAGGCGTTATACGTTAATTTATATATTCCTTCTACCTTGAATTGGACAGAACGCAAGATTACTGTGGTACAAACTACCGATTTCCCTAACGAAGACCATACTCGTTTAACCATAAAAGGGAGCGGAAAATTTGAGTTGAATGTACGCGTGCCAGGCTGGGCCACCAAAGGTTTCTTCGTTAAAATTAATGGTGTTTCACAGAAAGTTCAGGCTGAGCCAGGAACTTATCTTAAAATCAACCGCAGCTGGAAAGATGGTGATGTAATAGAATTACAGATGCCGTTTCAGTTTCATTTGGACCCGGTAATGGATCAGCAAAATATCGCCAGCCTTTTCTACGGCCCAATATTATTGGCCGCTCAGGAGCCTGAGGCGAGAAAAGAATGGCGCAAGGTTACTCTCGATGCCGTGGATCTCAGTAGATCAATAAAAGGAGACCCTAAACATCTTGAATTTACTATTGATAACATAATTTATAAGCCTTTTTATGAAAGTTATGGTCGCCACTCTGTATACCTGGATGTGACTTTAAAATAAACCTGAAGGGGGATTATTTCTTCGTTCTTTAGGGAGAAATTGTAAATCACGGATGATTTGTCAAATTTCTCGGCAATTGAATTTGACTGTTTAGGGTAAGTGATATTTTGCAGAAACTTTTGTACAAGTTGCAGAAACGTGCTGAGAGCGATTTATCTGTTATTTTTCTTTTTTGATCGTGCCAACTGTTTAATAAATCAGGCATAATGAAACATCACCAGCCAGCCGAACAAGATAGTCGCTGCAGCATCTAAATCAAGCCGACTAGATGAAAAGTACACTTTTTTGATATGTACTACTGATATATGTTCACACCTGGTACCTGGAGATTTAATAAAATTAAGCTACAGCGTGCTAAATTAAACCATCGGCATTTATTGCATGGCCTAGAGCCTGAACCTAAATTGATAAATAAGAGCAAACCCATTCAGGCCTGCTTTTTTTAGTTTGTCGGCGTTTTAGGTACTTCCTCGTTGACGTACGCATACCGTATGTCCATTTCTATATCTCCAATACAGTCCATCTGAAACCATCAGCCCCTTACCCCAAAAAATTATTGCACCGCTGTATTTCCAAGTACAGGCCTCCTTAATAAGATCTGCAACTACCGGGTTATCATGCAGTATACAAAAGCGATACTCGTAAGCTGCAAAATTATCTTTTAAACCAATTTTAATAATTTCCAGTAAAAAAGTTTTCCACATTCCCTAATTCAAAAAGCTTAATTTGTCTATAATCATACTTTAAACAGTTTAAACCTATTTTTGTCGTGCAAGTACAAAAAGTGCTTAAATTTTGATTCCAGGCACATTTTACTAAATTTGAAATAAACCAAATCGAAATCTATGTATCAATTAACAGTATCTGCAGACCGAGTTAATGAATCTTTAAGTAAACATGTTTTGGCTGATGGTTTCGACCTGACTTACGATATGGAAAAGAGTCATGGTGCCTATATATACGATGCTAAATACAATCGGACACTCCTTGATTTCTTTACCTGTTTTGCCTCAGTACCATTAGGATACAATCACCCAAAAATGGTAAACGATGAAAGCTTCAAGAAGAATTTATTGCTCGCTGCGATGGCAAATCCATCCAACTCGGATGTCTATACCCAACAATATGCGCAGTTTTTAGAAACCTTCTCGAAAATTGGTATTCCAGATTACTTGCCTCATGCTTTCTTTATCGCCGGCGGTGGATTAGCCGTCGAAAATGCTATTAAAGTGGCCATGGACTGGAAAGTACAAAAGAATTTTGCCAAGGGATACACGGGAGAAAAAGGCCTTAAAGTGTTGCATTTCGAAAAAGCGTTTCACGGGAGAACCGGCTACACCTTAAGCCTTACCAACACCCTACCGGATAAAACGAAATGGTTTGCCAAGTTCGATTGGCCAAGGGTTTCTGTACCTGAAGTAATTTTTCCGCTATCTGGAGACAACCTGAATCAAGCCATCCAAACTGAGGAGACCTCAATTGCGCAGATCAAAAAAGCCTTTGCAGAATATAAAGATGATATTTGTGCCATTATTATAGAACCTATACAATCTGAAGGTGGCGATAATCACCTGCGGGAAGAATTTCTAGCTCAACTGAAAGCACTTGCCGATGAAAACGACGCCTTTTTAATTTATGATGAGGTACAGACGGGTGTAGGCTTAACCGGTAAATTCTGGTGTCACCAAAACTTTAGTGAAAAGGCCAGACCTGATATCATCGCTTTCGGCAAAAAAATGCAAGTTTGTGGGATTCTGGTGGGTACTAAAGTGGATGAGGTTGAGAAAAATGTATTCAAAGTACCGAGCCGGATCAATTCTACCTGGGGCGGTAACCTGGTCGACATGGTGCGTTCTTCTCAAATTCTGCAGATCATAGAAGATGATCAACTTTGCGCAAACGCAGCAACAGTGGGCGCCTATCTGAAAGATAACCTGGCAAACCTGGCACAGCGCTTTGATCAGATGAGCAATATCCGCGGGCGTGGTTTACTCTGCTCTTTCGACTTCCCTACTAAAGAAATGCGAAATACATTTATAGCTAAGGGCCTGGAACAAAATGTGATGTTTTTAGGTTGTGGAGAAAGAACAATTCGTTTCAGACCAGCACTTTGTATCGAAGAAAAACATATTGACGAAGGCTTGACGGTTATGGAGAAAATATTGCCTTTATTGTAGGCATGAGCAGAAAATCACTCCTGTATGCCATTGCTGTTATTGTTTTAATTCTGGTTTTCTTTATCGCTAAAGATACCTTCAATCAGCCTGGTGTAGAAAATATGAAAGCTGGCTTCACAGAAGTGGCGAAATTTAGAAATGACAACAACACGGGGCCCGTTCAGCGTATTTATGTAGTTACGGTTAAAGATTCCATCTGGAAAGAAATGGAAGATTACGGGAATCTAATGCCCCATACCAAATACGGAAACACCAAAGTGTATTTCTTTATGCAAAATGCGAGTGTGCCAAAAGAATTACATCCGGGAGAAATAAATTTTGATCCCGCTTTTAATAAGGCTTGCATTGGTTTGTACGAAAAAAGTGCCATGAGCCAGGTGGTCTTTAATAAGTATCCTTTTTAACAACCAATCAACTAGATAACCAAAAAACGAACCAACTATACAAATGCAGAAAATCCAGTAATTGCCCGGCCAACAATTAAGGTATTGATTTCTTTCGTGCCTTCATAAGAATAAATAGCTTCGGCATCTGCAACGAAACGAGCCACATTATATTCTAGCAAGATACCGTTTCCGCCCATTACTTCCCTGGCTTTACTCACCACATCACGGGTACGTAAAGAGCAAAATACCTTTGCCAATGAGGCATGTTCATCTTTCAGTAAACCTTGATCCTGGAGCTGCGAAAGCCTGAAACACAATGTTTGCATTGCTGTTAAGTTGGAAAGCATCTCTACCAAATGGTTTTGAATTAACTGAAAAGAGGCGATTGGTTTACCAAACTGTTTCCTGGTTCGGGTGTATTCCAGCGCATTTTCATAAGCACCTCGTGCACAGCCAACGGCCTGCCAGGCCACTCCTGCCCTCGTCATCTGCAACACTTTTGCAGTATCTTTAAAAGAATTGGCATTTTGTAGGCGGTCGGCCTCTTCTATTTCGCAATTTGTCAGGGTGATGATTCCGTTCTGAACAATGCGTAAGGCCATTTTATCCTGCATTTTTTCTACCGCGAAGCCTGGGTTATCTTTCTTAACAATGAAACCCTTCACTTCCTGATCAGCCTCATTCCGTGCCCAAATCATCAATATATCAGCAAATGTGGCATTGCCGATCCATTTCTTCTGACCATTCAAAATCCACTTATCCCCTACTTTTTTGCAGGTTGTGGTCAGTCCGCCGGCAGCTGCCGATCCCACTTCAGGTTCTGTTAAACCAAAAGCGCCGATCACCTTGAATTGCTGCATCAATGGAAGCCATTGTTGCTTTTGTGCTTCAGATCCACACAGGTAAATGGAACCCATTGCCAGGCCACTTTGCACGCCAAAGAAGGTGGAGATGGAGGTATCAATCCTGGCCATTTCCATAGCTAAAATACCTTCCATTAAATTGGATTTACCGGGACAGCCATAGCCTTGGTAGGTTAAACCACAGATATTGAGCTCGGCTAACTTCGGAATAATCTCAAACGGAAATTCTGCTTTATTCCAATAATGATTAACGATTGGTTTAACCTCTTTTTCTAAAAATGCACGAACTTTTAACTGGAGCTGACGATCTTCATCTTTCAAAGCCTCATCTCCAAGGTGATAAAAGTCGCCTTCAATAGGTGGCAACTCTTTCTTTTTGCCAGATCCACCCATCATTTTCATCATGCCCTGGATTTGCTTTTCATCAAGATTAGAGATTGTTTCTACCATTTTCGGCAGATCTACTTTTCGGGATAGCGCATCCAACTTATCGAAATCTACGTGTTTGAAAAGTTTGTAGGCATTTTTGAGTGATGAGAATATGTTCGCCATTATTATTCGTTTGAAGAGTAACAAACGAGTATTGATTTTGTTGGAGATGCAAGCTTAACCTCAAAGGGCGCAAAATATTGCGCAAAGAAAAAAAAACGAAAAAGAGCCTTGTAAATAAATAGTTAACAGCAAAGGCGCTAAGTCTTGCGCAAACAAAATGAGAAATAGACTTAGATGACTACCTAACTTTGCATGCTTTGCGATTTACTTCTTTTTCTTTGCGGTTAAACCACACAAAATCATTTCAGATCAAATAAATTATCCACTCCCAACAACTTCCTCGATGTAAAACCTTCCCCAAAGGTGGCGCCAATGCTTTTGCCAAATTCCCTCGAACGACCAATTACCGTTTCGAAAAACTCGGGAGAGGATATATAGGTTTGCAACCCTTCTACATCAGGATTATAAAACTGCGTTTTAAATGCCTTGATAGATTCGATTTTCTTATCCATATGTTCGGAGATATCTACAATAATATCTGGCTTTAAATAGCGATCCTGAATGTATTGCAATAATAACTTAGGTCTATGTGCAGCCTGATTCAAGCCTTCCACTTCCGTCTCAATTTTCGGCAAACCTGAAAGAAAAACAGCGTCATAAACCAAATCGCCAGCCCGGCCATGATCCGGATGACGATCTTCTAAAGCATTACTCAAAATAATTTCAGGCTGATATTTTCGAATGGCTTTAATAACCTCCAAACGGTGAAATTCGTCATTCTGAAAAAATCCATCTCGGAAACGAAGATTTTCCCTGGCATGTAACCCTAAAATCCTGGCCGAGTCAGCAGCTTCTTCATCTCTGGTTTCAGCAGTGCCACGCGTACCCAGTTCACCCCGGGTTAAATCTACAATACCAACTTTTTTACCTAAAGCAATGTGTTTCAAAATTGTTCCTGAGCAACAAAGTTCTGCATCATCAGGATGTACAGCGATTACTAAAATATCTAATTTCATGACTATTTCTGGAGATTTTCGCTCAGCAATTGCTGAACTTTCTTTTTAATTTTTGAGCTCAAAGGTTTGGTAAATGGAAGATAAAAATCGACCAGTTCGCCTTTTTTATTCAAAATATATTTATGGAAGTTCCAACGTGGTTTAGAACTCAGCTTCGCGTTCTGTTTCTTATTACTTAAAAACTGATACAGTGGATGGGCATGCTCGCCACGAACCATTATCTTATCGAAAACGGGAAATTTAACACCATGGTTAATTTCACAGAACGAAGCGATTTCGTTGCCCTCTAGGGGTTCTTGTTTACCAAAATCATTAGTTGGAAAGCCTAAAATCTCAAAATCCGGATGATTAATTTCATCTTTCAGCTGCTGTAATTCGCCCAACTGAGGTGTAAAACCACACCCTGATGCCGTATTTACGATTAAAACAACCTTATTGCGATATGCCGAGAGCAACTGATCTTCACCATTAATTTTCTTAACCTTGAACGAATAGATGTTCGGAATGCTTTCCTGCATTATATTTATTGATAAAATCCTGAAGTACGGATAATTGATTCTATATCGCGATCTTCATTTGGATTGTAAGTACTTTTTAAATTATGACCAACTACCCTTGCAACAATCTGATAAGAAAACGCGGCAAAACCACCTTTAGTTTGCTTCACAATATCATATGTCGTTCTTCCAACTTCCCTGTCAATCAGTTTGGTTAAAATTTGTCCCTGGGTGATCGTTAACTCCTTGATTTCGCGGTTGAACATGTCTTTAATTTCTTTATCACACTGCTTAACCAATTTTTTCTGCTCTTTTTTCTCAGGTGTACGGGCAATATCCTCTTCCAGTTGCTGGTAGCGCCGTTTCGCATACAACGCATAAGGCATCACCTTTAATACATTGTAACGCAACCTATTATATGCCATTTGCTCGGCTGGCGATTTCCATCTTCTGTTTGCAAAGATGCTTACATCCTGAAGCTGCATCCATGGAATCATTATGCCGTTATCATTCGTAGAAGCTACCCTAATTGTATCAGTTTTACTCATTTTAGGAAAAATCGGTGCTACAGTATCCTGAGCTTTTAGTGTTACACCAAAAATCATGACAATAAACAGAATGATTAGCCCTTTAAAATTCATAAATTTATACTTTAACAAAGTTAGGTGTTATTTCATATATTAGTCGTTTAACAGAACTAATATAAGTTTTATTCATATATAAGACGCAAATTTTTACGCAAAAAAAACAAATGAAAACAGAGTTAGTGATCGATTTAGAGGCGGAAAAGAAGGAGATTTTAAAAAGGTACAGGGCATTATTACGTGCCAGCAAATCTACGCTACAAAAGGGGGATAAAAAAGAAATCAGGAAAGCTTTTGATATGGCACTGGAAAGCCATAAAGACATGCGTCGTAAATCTGGCGAACCTTATATCTACCACCCCATCGCTGTGGCTCAAATTGCTGCCGAAGAAATAGGCCTGGGTACTACTTCTATCGTTTGTGCGCTCCTGCATGATGTGGTAGAAGACACCGACATCACCTTAGAAGACATTGAGCGTGAATTTGGCAAGAAAACGGCTAAAATTATAGATGGATTAACTAAAATCTCCGGCGTTTTCGACACCAACAGTTCCTTACAGGCAGAGAATTTCCGTAAAATGCTACTTACCCTGGCGGATGATGTCCGGGTAATTTTGATCAAACTTGCCGACCGGTTACACAACATGCGGACCATGGATTTTATGCCCCGCCATAAGCAGCTTAAAATTGCATCCGAAACCATATACTTATACGCTCCTCTCGCCCACCGTTTAGGCTTATATGCCATAAAATCAGAATTAGAAGATCTTTCCATGAAATATCTTGATCCTGATACCTATAAATTTATCGCTAAAAAGTTAAACGAGAAAAAAGCAGAACGTGCGCTATTCATTAAAAAATTCGTAGAACCAATTGATGAAATTGTTCATGAACAAGGCTTGGTTGCCGACGTATATGGTAGGCCAAAATCTATTCACTCCATCTGGAATAAGATGAGGAAAAAAAATATTCCTTTTGAAGAGGTCTACGATCTTTTTGCCATTAGGATTATTTTAGATAGTGCTTACGAAAACGAAAAAGCCGATTGCTGGAAGGCCTATTCTATTGTGACAGATTTATACCGCCCAAATCCAGATCGTTTGCGCGATTGGGTATCGTCACCGAAAGGAAATGGTTATGAGAGTTTGCATACCACGGTAATGGGGCCTCGCGGACAATGGGTAGAGGTTCAGATCCGGACACAACGGATGAACGAAATTGCGGAAAAAGGTTTTGCAGCACACTGGAAATACAAGGAATCGAGTAATGACAACGGCCTGGATCAATGGATTCAAAAAGTGCGTGAAATGTTAAGTAACCCTGAAGCCAACGCTTTAGATTTTCTTGATGATTTTAAAATGAACCTCTTTTCTGATGAGATTTTCATTTTTACGCCCAAAGGTGCTTTGCTCCAACTTCCATTGGGTGCCACCGCTTTAGATTTTGCTTTTGAAATTCATACCGGCGTTGGCGCAACTTGTATTGGTGCCAAGGTTAACCATAAGCTGGTACCAATATCTTATAAGCTTCAAAATGGTGATCAGGTAGAAATTATCACCTCAAATAAACAAACCCCCAAAGAGGATTGGCTAAATATTGTGGTAACGGCGAAAGCCAAATCAAAAATTAAATCATCCCTGAAGGAAGAAAAACGCAAAATAGCGGATAATGGAAAAGAAATTCTGGAGCGGAAATTAAAATCGCTCAAGATTACCTACAACACCGATAACCTGCAAAAGCTGAGTTACTTCTTCAAACTTCCTTCTACACAGGAACTCTTTGTAAACGTAGCGCTTGGCAAAATTGAGTTGCGCGATATTAAGGAATACCTGAACAGTGAAAAAGAGGTCGAAAATCGCGGACCGGAGCGCCCGGAAAACTTATCAGTAGATGGAATCAAGAGTAAGATAAAAGGTGGCGAATCTGATATCTTACTGATCGGCGAAGACATGCAACGCATTGATTATACGCTTGCAGCCTGTTGTAATCCTATCCCAGGCGATGATGTATTTGGTTTTATTACGGTCAGCGATGGCATAAAAATTCACCGAACCAATTGCCCCAATGCTGCACAGCTCATGGCAAATTATGGTTACCGTGTAGTGAAAGCCAAGTGGAATAAGCAGCAGGAATTAACTTTCTTAACTGGTTTAAGGATTGTGGGTATTGATGATGTAGGACTAATTAACAACATTACCCGCGTAATTTCAACTGATTTCAAAGTAAACATGCGGTCGATTACTGTGGATACAAACGAAGGAATTTTTGATGGTTCAATTATGATCTTTGTTAACGATACCGAGCACCTGGAGAATTTGATTAAAAATTTGATGAAAGTTAGAGGCGTAACCGGTGTAACGAGGTTTGATGCTTAAACGGGTTATGGGTTTAGAAGTTGCTCTGAGAAAAGGTTAATTGATTAAGTAAAGTTTATTGATAACCTTGTCAACGTTTTACTTGTGCCGAAACACAGCTCTGAACTTGAAAAACGCCTAATCTGTAACTGATTACACGAGTTCAGTTCCTACTGCATCTGATAACAATTAAACAATAGCAACACATACAATTACCGAATCTATGTAATCATTTCGTAGGTGTAATCATTTTTAAAAACAATTTACCTACCTTTGAACGGAGTTTAAATACTATGTCTGAACAAAAAACAAATGAGCTCGTTCGCAAGATTTTTGAAGCTTATTTAGAAAACAAGAATCTACGCAAAACACCTGAGCGTTTCGCCATATTGGAAGAAATATATTCTAGAAACGATCACTTCGATGTTGAAACCCTCTATATCCATATGAAAAATCAAAAGTATCGTGTAAGTCGTGCTACGGTTTACAATACTTTAGAGTTATTGGTTTCATGCGATTTGGTTACCAAACACCAGTTTGGTAAAAACATGGCACAATTCGAAAAGTCTTATGGCTACCGTCAACACGACCACGTAATCTGTATAGAGTGCGGTAAAGTTGTTGAGTTTTGCGATCCCCGGATTCACCAGATTCAAACCATGGTTGGTGATCTTCTGAAATTCGATGTGAAACACCATTCGTTAAATCTTTATGGCTTTTGCTCAGATTGCAGCATGGCTAGAAAAGTAAACGAGACTGCAAAAGCGGTTAAACCTGAATCAAATTAAATCAATCACAAAATAAAACCAGCTTAATATTTTAATAATGACGCAAGTAGATGTACTTCTCGGCCTGCAATGGGGTGATGAAGGAAAGGGGAAAATCGTTGATGTACTCAGTCCAAAATATGATCTTATTGCCCGTTTTCAGGGTGGCCCAAATGCCGGACATACTTTAGAGTTCGATGGTAAAAAATTCGTTTTGAATACAATCCCATCAGGAATTTTCAACGAAAAAACCATGAACCTAATCGGTAATGGCGTAGTAATCGATCCTATCATTTTAAAAAGAGAGTTAGATAACTTGAAAAAAGCTGGTCATGATCCGGTTGCCGAAGGCAAATTGGTGATTGCGCGTAAAGCACACTTGATTTTACCTACGCACCAGTTACTTGATGCGGCTAATGAAGCACGCATGGGTAAAAATAAAATCGGTTCAACGCTTAAAGGCATTGGTCCAACTTATATGGATAAAACTGGCCGTAACGGTTTACGCGTTGGCGACACTACCCTGCCAGATTTTAAAGAACGTTACACTAAATTAGTAGAGAAACATACTGAAATCCTTTCTCATTACGAAGGTTTTGAATATGAACTGGCGGAAAAAGAGGCTTCATTCTTTGAAGCAATCGAATTCTTAAAAAGCATTCCTCACGTAGATAGCGAGCATTTTGTGAATGGTTACCTAAGAGAAGGT
Source organism: Bacteroidota bacterium (assembly GCA_037032985.1). GTDB lineage: Bacteria > Bacteroidota > Bacteroidia > Sphingobacteriales > Sphingobacteriaceae > Pedobacter. Next base: position 49,133 of record JAZBLB010000006.1, on the reverse strand, counting down.
AAAGCTGTTTTAGCTGAAGGTGCGCAAGGCACATTACTAGACGTTGACTTTGGCTCTTATCCGTTTGTAACCTCTAGTAACACTACTACTGCCGGTGCCTGTACCGGTTTAGGTATTGCACCTAATAAGGTCGGCGCTGTTTATGGTATCTTTAAAGCATATTGTACACGTGTTGGCGGAGGTCCTTTTCCAACCGAATTAGACAACGAAGTTGGCGAAAACTTACGTGCTTTAGGTCATGAGTTTGGTGCAACTACAGGCCGTGCGCGTCGTTGTGGCTGGATTGATCTCCCTGCCTTAAAATATGCAATCATGTTAAACGGTGTAACCGAATTAATTATGATGAAAGCTGACGTATTGGATACGTTTGAAACGATTTACGCTTGTACGCATTATGAATATAATGGTGAAACCATCGATTATATGCCATACGATATCATTTCTATCGAACCGAAACCGGTATTGAAAGCAATTGAGGGTTGGGCTACAGATGTAACTAAAATCACTTCGGTTGATCAGATTCCAGTAAAGCTGAACGATTATATCGCATTCTTAGAGAAAGAATTAGAAGTGCCAATCAAATTCTTATCAGTAGGACCAGATAGAGCACAAACTCTAGAACTGCGTTAAACCATATTAGATCTTACAAGAAAAGCAACCTGAAAAGGGTTGCTTTTCTTGTATATAACATTTTCTGCTTTTTTAGTTCCCTTTATCTATCTTAGAACTCCCTATTAATAACAGACATCTCATCTCTATACGATTATTTCACCAAGTTTAATTTAGATAAAAATGAGTGACTTAAAATTATTTGAAGACAAAAAAGTGCGTTCTAAATGGAATGAGCAAGAAGACAAATGGTATTTCTCTATAGTTGATGTTGTGGAAGTGCTGACCGAAAGCCTTAACCCACAAGTTTATTGGAGAGTTTTAAAAAAGCGACTTTTAGCGGAGGGAAATCAAACCGTTACAAATTGTAACGGTTTGAAAATGCCTGCACCTGATGGAAAAATGAGGATGACTGACGTTGCGAACACAGAACAACTGCTCCGCCTGATTCAATCGATCCCATCTCCAAAAGCAGAACCTTTTAAACAGTGGTTGGCAAAGATTGGCGCAGAAAGGATTGCAGAAATAGAAAATCCAGAATTAGCACAAGCCAGAATTAGGGAAACTTATAAAGCCAAAGGATACAGCGATGAATGGATAGAAAAACGAATTCGCGGTATTCTTGTTCGCGATGAACTCACTAATGAATGGAAACAAAGAGGTGTTAAAGAAGGTAGAGAATATGCCATTCTAACTGCCGAAATTAGCAAAGCAACCTTTGGCATTATTCCAAGTGATTATAAGAAGTTGAAGGGTTTAACTAAATCGAATGAGAATTTGAGAGACCACATGACCGATCTGGAATTAATTTTCTCGATGCTGGGTGAGGCTTCAACAACAGAAATCGCTAAAAATAGAGATGCTAAGGGTTTTGATGAAAACCATACCGCAGCAAAAGCCGGTGGCAGTGTTGCAGGTAAAGCCCGAGAAGATTTGGAGCAAAAGTCTGGTAAAAAGATAGTTAGCAATCAAAACTTTAAAGGGCTTACAGAAAAAAAAGAAGAGAAGAAACTGGAATAGCAAATAGTAAGCCTTATAACAAATCAAGCAACAAACAGCATCTTTGAAAACCATCAACAACATAACCAACTTTAAACAAAAAGCATTGCATTGGGCCAACCAGTTCGAGGTTTGCTGCCTTCTGGATTCTAATCAATACGAAGATCAATATTCATCGTACGACTTCTTGATCGCTGCCGATGTTCAGGTGGCGCTGGAATGTAAAACTGGTAATGCTTTCAATCAGCTGAAGAAATTTCACGAGTTGCATAAAACATGGCTTTTCGGATTGTTCAATTACGACCTCAAAAATGAGCTTGAAGATTTGGAATCAAACCATCCTGATTATCTAAATTTTCCGGCATTATACTTCTTCGTGCCTAAATATTTGATAGGCATTAAAAATGGCGGGGTAGATGTGCTGATTGGAAATGATACAATCATAGCTGAGATTAATGAGTCGATCATCAGCGCTGAAGAGAAACATACAACATTAAAAATTGAAAAGCGTTTGTCAAAAACGCAATATCTGGATAAAGTAGAGCGGTTGAAAGACCATATTGTGCGAGGAGACATTTATGAAGTTAATTTCTGCCAGGAGTTTTTTGCAGAAAATGCAACCATCAATCCTATTCAAACTTTTGAAGCCCTAAACCGCTTGTCTCCTACCCCCTTTGCTGGTTATTTTAAAATTAGAGATCAATATATTTTATCGGCTACGCCGGAGAGATTCCTCTGCAAACGAGACAATAAACTGATCTCTCAGCCCATCAAGGGAACAGCGAAACGTAGTGATGTATTGAAAGAAGATGAAATCATTAAGCTTCAATTAAAAAACGATCTGAAAGAGCAATCTGAAAATGTAATGATTGTGGATTTGGTGCGGCACGATCTGACCAAGTCTGCAGTGAAAGGATCTGTTAAAGTGGATGAATTGTTTGGAATCTATACCTTCCCGCAAGTACACCAAATGATTTCCACCATTAGCTGCGAATTAAATCCCGATGTCCACTTCATTGATGCAATCAAAAATGCATTTCCAATGGGCTCCATGACGGGCGCACCCAAACTCAAGGCTATGGAATTGATCGAAGCATATGAGGAAACAAAAAGAGGGATGTACTCTGGGTCTTTTGGCTGCATCAGCCCTAATGGCGACTTCGATTTCAATGTCGTAATTAGAAGTATTCTGTATAATGCCACTCAAAAATATCTATCATTTCAGGTGGGCGGGGCCATTACTTATCAATGTGATGCTGAAAAAGAATACGAAGAATGTTTACTCAAAGCCAGCGCAATGTTGAAAGTTTTGGAAGGTTAGTCGTTAGTCGTTAGTCGTTAGTCGTTAGTCGTTAGTCGTTAGTCGTTAGT
>JAZBLB010000006.1:0-46054 GCA_037032985.1 Bacteroidota bacterium | reverse complement strand
TAACTTATAACTTATAACTTATAACGCCAACCCTATTTTTTGTAGAATTGTTGCGCTTCTGGCAAATATTTTTGAATTTGAGCAATACGTGTTGCATCACTCGGGTGAGTACTTAAAAACTCTGCTGGTTTCTGTGCTCCTGCAGATGCTGCTGACATTCTGTTCCAGAAGCTCGTGGCATTTTGTGGATTGTACCCCGCCATGGCCATAAAAATTAAACCTAAGCGATCTGCCTCTAACTCCTGGTTGCGACTAAATTTTAACATTGCAACAGGTGTACCTACCCCATAAAGGGTGTTGAAAATAGATTGTGTTTTAGGATTTTTCGATAATGCTACGCCTGCAGCTGCGCCAACACCTTGAGCAACCATTTCCTGCGACATGCGTTCTGCCGAGTGACCAGCAATCGCATGAGCAATTTCGTGTCCCATCACCGTTGCTAAACCAGCATCGTCTTGTGTTACGGGCAAAATACCAGTGTAAACTACTATTTTACCACCTGGCATACACCAGGCATTTTTCTCATTATTTTGAACTACGTTAACTTCCCATTGATAATCAGCAATTAAATTACCGTAGTTATTGCTGTTCATATAAGATTTAACCGCTGCAATTAATTTATTACCAACAGTTTTTACTTTCAAAGCCTGCGCATTCGATGTGGAAAGCACGGTGCTTTTATTTTCGGTTAAGAATGTACTATAAGCCTGGAATGCCATTGGCAAAACCTGATCGTTACTAACTAAATCAAATCGACTACGCCCTGTTAACGGAACAGTAGAACATGAATTAAATAATAAAACGCCAGCAACACTTGCTGTTAAAAATAACTTTTTCATAATTTGATTTAGTTTAGTGACCCTTCAGGCAAACCGAATTTTAAACAGTCAGCTGCTGAATAAGTTTTAATGATTGTGTTTTTGTTGTTAATTAGTTTTCTTCCTAAACAAATACACCTTAGATTCTTTGCCTTTCAGCAATCTTTCGAGATTTTTTTGATGCGTAACTAATATTAAAACACAGACAACCATGCCGTAAAGCACTTCTGATTTTATAGAAACCTGAAACAAAAAGACAACACTGAGCGGAAATGTAAAGCCTGCGCAGATTGAACTTAATGAAACATATTTAGTTAATAGTAATACAATCACAAAAACCAGAACGCAAAGCATAGATGCTTCGAAGTTAACTGCCAAAATCATTCCAAAAAGTGTAGCCACTCCTTTTCCTCCTCTAAAACCAGCAAAAACGGGGAACAAATGTCCCATCACAGCGGTTACACCCAAGGCAAGCTGATAATTAACAAACACAACTGAGTTTTGCGGACCGGTAACAGACATGCCGATCAGATAGGCTAGATTGGTTGCAGTGTAGCCTTTGGCTATGTCTATCACCATTACAGCGATGCCGGCTTTTTTACCTAAAACCCTAAAGGTATTGGTTGCGCCAGCGTTGCCACTCCCATATTCCCTAACATCAATACCATAAAAGGCCTGACCAAGCCATACAGCAGTTGGTATGGATCCAAATAGATACGCAAATAATAGAGCAGTAAGCGAATATACCGTAACCATAGCCTACAATGATACAAAAAATAAGCTTTCAATTTTATAGCACATCACTTTAGAATGCTTTTAAACTGATGTCCAGGCTTTTTACAGAATGCGTAAGTGCCCCCATTGAAATAAAATCCACTCCGCAAGCTGCGTATTCTGCAACATTTTCTTCGGTAATTCCGCCAGATGCTTCAGTCGTGAATTTTCCATCGATTAATGCTACAGCTGCTTTCAAATCAGAAAAATTAAAGTTATCGAGCATAATCCTATCAACACCACCAATAGCTAATACTTGAGATAATTCCCCAATATTCCTCACTTCTATCTCAATTTGTAACGATTTTTGGTGATCTGCTAAATATTTTTTTGTCGAGTTAATGGCATTTGCAATCCCACCAGCATAATCAACATGATTATCCTTTATCAGAATCATATCGTATAAACCAATGCGGTGATTAACACCTCCACCAATTCTTACCGCCCATTTTTCAAGATAACGCAAACCTGGAGTTGTTTTGCGCGTATCTAAAATTTTTGTCTTGGTATCCTTCAAAAGCGAAACAATGCGATGTGTTTTGGTTGCAATGCCACTCATCCGCTGCATACAGTTTAGCACCAACCGTTCTGCAATTAGTATCGCATGTGTGCTCCCGCTTACAGTTAAGCCAATATCACCCACTTTTACCGCTGCGCCATCTTGCAACAATACGTTCACCTTTAAATCGGCGTCTACTATTGCAAAAATTTCCTGCGCCAATTCCATTCCTGCCAAAATCCCGTCTTCTTTGATGATCAGCTTAGCCTGCCCTTGAGTACCGGCAGGTATTGTTGATAATGAAGTATGATCACCATCGCCAACATCTTCAGCCAGGGCATTTTTAATGAATTGATGTATTAGTTGAATATCCAAAATATAGGTTTTATGCTGCAAAAATAGAAATTATTTCTTAGCAGGCAATCTACCAGCAGATATTAAGGTGGGTTAGTGAAAGTTTGAGCACCATTTCAAGATTAAAGATCTAATCCTTTGCTGGTTCGATCCTTAATTCTGTAATCTGGAAACTATTGTTCACTTTTTTCATGGTAATGGAAACCCGGAAAGTTTCTTTTGAAGTATTGAGTATCACCACACCAAATCTGTAATTCGGACTGTTGTTAATTTTATGGAAAACACTTGTCTTTACTGGTGGATGTTTCATGAAAAAATCGCGCAAAATTTGCTCACCCTGTGCTTTAGAATAGACATCTTCTTCATCAACAATGATCAATTCGATAGTTGAGGCGAAATTTTTAGCGATATCTCTGGAATTTCCGGCTTTAAAATAACCCGATAAATCATCAATAATATCTGCCTGAAGCGTAACAGGACGATATAATGACGTCAAACTAATAACAAGTAAAAACAAGCTCCGGATCATTTCTGTATTTTATACAGAACCGTGTAGCTAAAATTATGCCATTAGCTTATCAAAAAACGATTTCTTGATTTGTATAACCTCCAATAAAGTTATATTTGCCAATGAATAAAACTCTAAAACATGTTTTAAAAGAAAATGTTTTGGTATTGAAGAATAAATTTTTGAATAAATATGGTAAACAATAAAAAACTTGCACTTATAATTTTAGATGGCTGGGGTTACGGACGTCAGGATAATTCTGATGCTGCCTACGCTGCAAAAACACCTTTTTTTGATTCCTTATTGCGAAGTTATCCTAATTCTAAATTAGAAGCTTCTGGTGAAGCTGTGGGTTTACCTGCAGGGCAAATGGGAAACTCAGAAGTTGGGCACATGAATTTAGGTGCTGGTCGGGTTGTTTACCAGGAGCTGGGTAGAATTAACAAAGCAATTACCGATAGAGAATTACACACCAATCCGGTTTTACTTGCAGCATTCGATTACGCAAAAGCCAATAATAAAGCTGTGCATTTTATCGGCCTGGTTTCTAATGGTGGCGTACATGCGCACATCGAACATTTAAAAGCGCTTTGCGATGCGGCTAACGAAGCGCAGGTACAAAAAACTTTCGTTCATGCTTTTCTAGATGGACGTGATACTGATCCGAAATCTGGTTTAGGCTTTATTAGCGATCTCCAGAACCATCTAGAGCATGGAAATGCAAAGTTGGCTACCATGATTGGACGATATTATGCAATGGACCGCGATAACCGCTGGGAGCGTGTTAAACAAGCTTATGACGTAATGGTAAATGGGGTTGGCGAGAAAACCCAGGATGCATTAAGTGCTATTCAGGCTTCTTACCAAAATGGCATTACGGATGAATTTTTAAATCCCGTAGTACTTACCCAAGTTAACGGAGAACCTGTTGCAACTATCCAGCCAGATGATGTGGTTATTTGTTTCAACTTCCGTACTGACAGAGGACGTGAAATTACAACTGCACTTACCCAAAAAGATTTCCCTGAACAATTGATGCATAAACTGCCATTGTATTATGTTACGATGACTACTTATGACGAAAGTTTCGATAAAGTGAACGTAATGTTTACCAAAGATGATTTAACAAAAACCATTGGTGAAGTTTTATCTGAAAACAATAAAAACCAGATTCGTATCGCAGAAACTGAAAAATATCCACACGTAACATTCTTTTTCTCTGGCGGTAGAGAAACTGAGTTTCCGAACGAAAAACGCATCTTGGTTCCTTCGCCTAAAGTTGCCACTTACGATTTGCAACCTGAAATGAGTGCAGCTGGAATTACTGCGGCCATTACCGCAGAAATGGAGACGGGTTGGGCAGATTTTATTTGCTTAAATTTTGCTAATCCAGATATGGTTGGCCACACGGGAGTTTTCGAAGCGGTAATTAAAGCCGTAGAAACCGCCGATAAATGTGCCGAAACGGTAGTAACCAAAGGCCTTGAAAATGGCTATTCATTTATCTTACTGGCAGACCATGGTAACTCTGAATATATGGTAAATGGCGATGGATCGGTAAACACAGCCCACACCACCAACTTAGTTCCTTGCATTTTAATAGACAACGATTATAAAACAGTCGCCGATGGCAAGCTTGGTGATATCGCCCCTACCGTTCTTAGAATACTAGGTGTTGACATCCCAGCAGAGATGACAGGAAACGTATTGGTATAATGATGAAGAAACTTTTGATTCTGGTATTTGCATTGGCCTTTTTCTCTTGTAATCAAAGGGAAGCTGCCAAAGCCAATACCGAATTACTCTACTTTGACTTAAAAGGCTATTTCGGTAAAGAAATTATCCGGCTGCGAAACGCAAAGGTTAAGGTTGATAAAACAGTAAGTATAAACGGCATTAGCGAAAAAAAATCATTGTTAATTACAGACTGGGATAAGGAACTGGCAATTTTCGTGAACGCTGATATCAATAAAACTTCATGGAAAGGCAGTTTTAAAGTGAGCCGGCAAAATGGAGTGGAGAGTTATACCGCTAACAGTAAAAAGATTCCGGTTAAAAAGGTTTCAATAGCGCACAAAGATTCAAGGATTAGCAAAATAGAAATTATCGTTAATAACAAAAACATCTTATATCAGTCGATTGATACCCTAACTTACTATCCAGATCAATTATACCAGATTAAAAAACAACAAAAGATACGGCTGCTTGCCCCAAAAGAATACAGTATCATCGCCAAATTTAATCCATAAAAAAGGCGGTCAGAAATTAAATCTCTGACCGCCTTTTTTTTATTTAAGGGTTACTTTAAACTCGCAATTTGGGCTTTATCGTAAGTTACCCAATCAATAATATCTTTTCTCAAAGGCTGCATGGTTAACACTTTTTGAAAATCTGCTATGGAATTGTTAAACAGCGCTACACAAGCAACTTTCTCAGCACTTTTCTTCACTTTGTAAGATTTGAAAATTGCATAATCTTTATACGCTAAACCACGGTTTTGAAACATTTGAGTATCCTCATCGCCAGTAATTTCGATGGCTTTTGTAAAATCTTTAATGGCGGCCAGGTAGAAATTCTCACGCATAGTATTCAGAGATTCCTTCGGATCATTCGCAATATTTAATCTTGCTTTGCCACGGTAATAATAAGCAGAAACTTCAGATGGCTTAAGGGTGAGTAAGCGGCTATAAGTAGAGATACATTTTTCGTATTCCGCATTTTGGAAATAAGAATACCCCAACATTTTTAAAACTTGTGCATTATCAGGAGTTTTGGCGTCGGCTTTCTCTAATTGCGTAACAGCAGTTTTATAATCGCCCTTCATCATTGCCTGCATACTCTTCTCATAATTATTTTGAGCAAAACTTGTGGTTGATGAGAAAATGAGTAATCCTAAAATTGCTTTTTTGATATGGTTCATGTATGAATAATAATTTAGATAAATCTGGCACCCTATGGATGAAATTTTTCGCAATATAATCCTATTATGATAATTTAATAGTTTTTTATTTCGCAGACCTTAAACCGGAAGCCCCAGATAATACCTTTAACGCTAAAAAAACGGAATTATGATATTGACATGAATAATAATATTTCTCTGCCTTTTTAACATAAGATTTATAAAGTCTTTACTTTGGCACAAGAGTTGAAATTATTATATTACTAACATAATTAAACAATGTGAATACGATCAAACTGCCAGTTTGTCGTTAGAGAGAAACGTGATAATGAGTAAACAAGATATATTTGATTTCCATTCTGCTATGCCAATTATAAACGAGGACACCGAATTTTTCCCTTTAATGTCTCAACAAGATGAGGAGGAAATGAACAATGAGGATACGCCGGAAACCTTAGCTATATTGCCGCTGAGAAACACAGTACTGTTTCCCGGAGTGGTGATTCCGATTACGGTTGGAAGAGATAAATCAATAAAATTAATCAAAGAAGCTTATAAAGGAAACAAAATAATCGGGGTGGTATCTCAGAAAGATGTTTCTATAGAAGACCCTACCTTTGAGCAACTTAACACCGTAGGCACAGTTGCCAATATCATTAAATTACTGCAGATGCCAGATGGCAATACTACAGTGATTATTCAGGGAAAGCAACGATTTAGCTTAATTGAAGAAGTTCAGAATGAACCTTACATTAAAGCTGTAGTAAAGAAATTTGAAGAGCAAAAACATAAAGTAGACAAGGAATTTAAAACCTTAATTGCGTCTATAAGAGAGATGTCTGCGCAAATTATCCAGCTTTCACCAAACATCCCTACTGAAGCCAGTATTGCACTGAAAAACATAGAAAGCAACTCATTTTTGATCAATTTTATCTCTTCAAATATGAATGCCGAAATGGCCGACAAACAGAAGATTCTGGAAATGAATAAACTGTTAGATCGGGCGCAAAAGGTAATGGAATTATTGATGATTGAATTGCAGATGTTGGAATTGAGGAACCAAATCCAATCTAAAGTTCGTACTGACCTGGATAAGCAACAACGTGATTACTTTCTTAATCAGCAGTTAAAAACAATTCAGGAAGAGTTGGGTGGTAATTCTGCTGACTTAGAGTTCGACGCCTTACAAGAAAAAGCAAAATTAAAAAAATGGTCGAAAGAAGTAAATGAGCATTTTGATAAAGAACTGGATAAATTAGGGCGAATGAACCCTGCTGCACCAGATTATTCAGTGCAGTTAAATTACCTGGAACTTTTACTCGATTTGCCTTGGAGCGAGTTTACCAAAGATAATTTCGATTTAAAAAGAGCGCAACGCATTTTAGATAAAGACCACTTCGGCTTAGAGAAAGTTAAACAAAGGATTATTGAATATTTGGCCGTATTAAAGCTTAAACGCGATATGAAAGCCCCTATTCTTTGTTTGGTTGGTCCTCCGGGAGTTGGTAAAACATCGTTAGGGAAATCTATCGCCAAAGCGCTAGGACGCAAGTATGTACGGATGGCCTTAGGTGGTATTCGTGATGAAGCTGAAATTCGTGGTCACCGTAAAACATATATAGGTGCAATGCCAGGCCGCATTATTTCATCAATTAAAAAAGCTGGTGCAGATAACCCGGTTTTTGTTTTGGATGAGATTGATAAAGTTGGAACCGATCACCGTGGCGATCCGTCATCTGCTTTATTGGAAGTATTAGATCCCGAGCAAAACAATGCATTCTATGATCATTACGTAGAAATGGATTACGACTTATCCAATATTTTATTCATCGCAACAGCTAACTCGTTGAGCACTATTCAACCTGCTTTGCTTGATCGGATGGAGATCATTGAAGTCAACGGTTATACCATTGAAGAAAAAATCGAAATCGCAAAAAAATACCTGCTTCCTAAACAAAAGGAAAACCATGGTTTGCAGAATAAAGATATTAACCTCAAACCAGCCTTGATTGAAAAGGTAATTGAAGATTACACACGCGAGTCTGGCGTGCGGGGTTTAGAGAAAAGAATTGGCTCTTTGGTACGTGGCGTTGCTACCAAGATTGCCATGGAAGAAGAATATAACGTAACGTTAACCAATGAAGATGTAGAACGCATTTTAGGTGCACCGATTTACGACAAAGACCTGTATGAAGGCAATGAAGTTGCAGGTGTGGTTACAGGACTAGCCTGGACAAGCGTTGGTGGCGACATCTTATTTATAGAATCCAGCCTAAGCCCGGGAAAAGGAAAATTAACGTTAACTGGTAATTTGGGTGATGTGATGAAAGAATCTGCGGTTATTGCACTTGCTTACTTACGTGCTCATGCTGCCGAGTTTGGTATTGATTATACTTTATTTGATAGCTGGGATGTACATGTACACGTACCTGCAGGTGCCACACCAAAAGATGGTCCTTCGGCTGGTGTAACCATGTTAACGGCATTAACTTCTGCATTTACCCAACGTAAGGTGAAACAGCATTTAGCTATGACAGGTGAGATTACGCTTCGTGGTAAAGTTCTTCCCGTTGGCGGAATTAAAGAAAAAATTCTGGCTGCGAAAAGAGCAAATATCAAGGAAATTATTCTTTGTAAAAGCAACCGTAAGGATATTTTGGAAATCAAAGAAAGTTACATTAAAGACCTGACTTTCCATTACGTAACAGAGATGAGTGAGGTAATTGACTTGGCGTTAACTAAAAACAAAGTAAAAAAGCCATTAGATTTAAGCATTAAAATTGCTCCGATTGTCAACTAAATGGTAAATCTTTTGGGTGATCTACAAAATATTCAATAACAATAAATACTTTTATAGCCCGGGTAATCATCCGGGCTTTTTTATGAGATCATTTTTTACTACCGCTATCCTTTGTTTCATTTGCCTGTTGGGCTTTGGCCAATCCTTTAAAAATGAATTTGGTTTTAAAACCGAAAATGATGCTTATTTAGCCACATTAAATGATCGTTATTATACTAACGGATTGTTCCTTTATTTCCGCAGGGCGATAGATCCTGCGAAGTTTTCTGATAAAATAGAAAAGAAAACTTATGAAATTTCTGCTGGACAGAAAATGTATACGCCTTATTGGGGGCAAGTGGCCAAAAGAGAAGATCAGGACAGACCTTTTGCTGGCTATTTATATGCTGGCGGTGCTTATTCAGTTTTTTACAAAAATGAAAGCGTATTAAAAACCAGTATTGAAGTTGGTACAGTTGGCCCGAATTCTTTGGCACAGGATGCGCAGAAATTTCTGCATAAAACAGTAGGTTTCTATACACCTGCCGGATGGGAATATCAAATTAAAAATGAGGTGGCAGTTAATCTGGCTTCAAATTATAGCAAACTGCTACTTCGCTCCAGCGATCAAATAATAGATTTAAGCGGACAAGGATATGTAAATCTAGGAACCACTTTTTCTGGTTTAGGTACTTCGGTATTGTTCAGAGCCGGAAGGCTAAACCAGTTGTTTAATAGTGCTTACCATAATGCAGTTATAGGTGATTCAAGAACGGCCGGGCTTAATAAATCTGAACTCTTCTTCTATGCTAAACCGCAATTAAATGTTGTAGCCTACGATGCTACCATTCAGGGAAGCTTGTTTAAAGATAACAGTCCCTTAACTTTTGATGTTAAACCGATTGTTTTTGAACAGCAATTTGGTGTGAACTATAGTTCTAAAAGATTTACGGCAGATTTTAATATTATCTTTAAAACCAAGGAAGTGAAAAGTGTGGCTAAAGCACAAAACTATGGCGGCTTGAGTTTGTATTATAGATTTGGAAAATAATCTTCTTAATTTAAAAAGAATAAAAAATTAATGATTTATTAAAGATCAGGCGCAGATCTGTTCTTCTTTCTTTCAGAAGTATAAGCCTTATTTTTCAAGCGCTTTTCTATCACACCTTTAGGAATTTTGGTTGGCTTTCGCTTTTTCTGTACATGAAGAGACTGTTTAAGAAGTTCAAGCAGCTTTGCCACTGTTTTTTCTTTATTTAAGAGCTGACTTCTATCTTCCTGAGAGACAATGTGCAGCAAGCCTTCGCTATCCAACCTGTTTTCAAGTCGGGATTTTATTAATGTTTTCTCATCATCATTTAAATATTCGTTTGCTGATAAATCAAAGATCAATTCAACTTTACTGGAAACCTTATTTACATTTTGCCCACCCTTACCTCCACTTCTAGAGGTTTTAAAACTAACGGATCGTAAAATTTCTTCTCTTGTGGGTAACATGTTCCAAAATTATAAAAGATAATCCATCTAAAAAAGTTAGTAACTAAACAGTCTTTTTTTACCTTTGTGACAGAATGAAATGCGTTAAATTTAAAGCTTTGATATTTTCTTACTTGAAAGCTTAACGCCATTCACCATTGAAGAAACTGTAAAATATAGATGAAGAAGAACCTGGTTATAGCTATTGATGGCTATTCATCGTGTGGAAAAAGCACACTGGCAAAAGCACTGGCTAAAAAATTAGGTTTTATTTATGTTGATAGCGGTGCAATGTACCGTGCCGTTACATTATATTTTTTAAGAAACAATATTGATGTGAGCAATGATGCTGCCGTAACTGATGCGCTACAACACATTGAACTGAATTTTCATTCCAGAGATTACGAATCGCATATTACGTTAAACGGAGAAGAAGTATCAGACGAAATTCGTTTAATGCCGGTTTCGCAGAATGTGAGTGAAGTTTCTGCACATAAAATTGTTCGCCATGAGATGGTAAAACAACAACAGCGAATGGGCAAATCAAAAAACATCGTAATGGATGGCAGGGATATTGGCACTACCGTTTTTCCACACTCACCACTAAAATTTTTTATGACCGCCGATCCTAAAATCAGGGCTGAAAGAAGATTCAAGGAGCTGGAAAGTAAAGGAAATAACTTAACTACCTTGGAAGAAGTCTTTGAAAATCTGGCGCACCGCGATTATGCTGATACCACCAGAAAGGAAAGTCCGCTGGTGAGGGCAAATGATGCCATTATTTTAGATAATACTAACTTAACTCAAGAGGAACAGCTAAACTTCGCAATTGAAAAAGTTGAACCGCTGATGGCCAGGTAGTATATAAAATTCATCTCTTTATTTTAATTTCATACATTTAGCAGCAACAATATGGCTACTATGAAATTAAAACCTATCGCGCTATTCTTTCTTTTTTTCTTTTTCTTTTCCATTAATGCTCATGCGCAAAAAGGCTGGATTAATCTTTTTAATGGAAAGGATTTAAAGGACTGGAATATCAAAATTGCCAAGCATAACTACAAAGAAAATTATGCCAATACTTTTCGGGTGGAAGATGGCTTAATGAAAGTAAGCTATGATGGCTACCAGGAATTTGATCAGCAATACGGGCATATTTTTTATAAAAAGCCATTTTCTGCTTATCTATTAAGGGTAACCTATCGGTTTGTTGGTAACCAGGCAAAGGGTGGCGAAGGCTGGGCAACCAGAAATAGCGGCGCCATGTTACATTGTCAGGATCCGGCTACAATGTTGAAAGACCAGGATTTTCCCATTTCTATTGAAGCCCAAATTCTTGGCGGAGATGGAGAACATATTCGGCACACCAGTAACGTATGTACCCCTGGTACGCTGATTAATTATCAGGGTAAACTCTTCACCACACATTGCCTTGATTCTAAATCTAAAACCTATGCTGGTGACCAATGGGTTACAGCAGACTTCCTGGTTCTCGGTGATTCGGTTATCAAACACATTATAGACCATGAGGTTGTCCTTGAATACACCAAACCACAAATTGGTGGTGGCAATGTTACCAACTTCAACCCTAAAGTCAAAGTGGATGGTACACCGTTAAAGTCTGGTTTTATCTCATTGCAAAGCGAAAGTCATCCGATAGAATTTAAAACAGTTAAGCTTTTTGATTTGGCACCTTACACTAAAAATAAGCAGAAACTTGATCAGGTTATAGATCGTCTGTTAAAAAATTAAAAAAACGTTAACTGTTTTCCTTTAACACTTTAATGTACTAGATTTCTAAATAATGCTCCATAACCAGGTTTTCAAACGGTACGTCAATATCTTGTTTCTTTTATTTATTTCTTTCAACACATTCGCGCAGAAAGCTTATACAATAGCAGAAATTCCAGACCCCAAAAAAAATGGTGGCGGTTGGATAAGCGATCCTGACAAAATACTCTCAACTGAAGATATCGAAACGGTGAACAATACAATTTCAAGTTTTGAAAGTAAAACTCACGTACAGGTTGCCGTTGTTCTTGTTAATAATTTTGCCCAGAATAAGGAAGATTTCGACTTCGCCTATGAGCTATTTAACAACTGGGGAATTGGTTCTAAAACCAGCAATAATGGCCTACTTCTCTTCATTTCCAAAACCCGTCGCAAATACCGTTTTATAACCGGCACTGGTATAGAAGGTGTGCTTCCAGACGTCAAACTAAAACATATTGCAGAACAAAATTTAATTCCTGCTTTTAGAAAGAACGACTTCGGTGCTGGCATTATTAATACCATAAATGCAGTAGGAATAATTGTTTTAAACCCAGAGAACAAATCAGAACTTAATCAAGCATTTACACAGCCTGAAAATAATAGTCCACTGGAGAAATTATGGTTTCCAACGATAGGAATCATTGTTGCGTTTTTTGGAGTATTTAAGATTGTTAACCGCCAAGCTAAAAAACTGATTAAAAACGAAGCAAAGCCGAAAAATAAGGAAGACTACGATCCAAGTTTGATAAAAGGTTGCGGAATTACTCTTCTGATCGCTTTTTTTTCCATTTTTGTTTTAGTTTTTTTCAACGGATTTGGATTGCTTGAAAAAATTAAACTGGAGCATATCCCGATAATTCTATTTATCACTTTAGCATTGATCCTTTATTTTAGGTATCTGTTTTTGGTTTCTGCGTTAAGAAACGCCTACAAGGATGATGAAAACTTTTTAGATGCTGTAAATACATTTAATAAAAGCAATTGGTGGCTAATTCTTTTTTCTCCCTTAATTTTAATTTCGTTAATCCGCCAAAAATCGAATAATGCAAAAGCATCCGAACGCTTCCAGCCCGTTTTAGATAGCAAAGAAAACAAAATGATCCGCGTGGATAGAGATGAAAATGTAGATGGAGTGCCGTATCTAACACCAGGACAGCGAAAAGAAGAAACAATTAAGGCACTTGATTATGATATTTGGCTTAGCACCGACGGCAAAGAACATGTTATAAAAGCATGGCGTGCAGAAAAGTATACAGGTTATAGTGAATGTCCGTCTTGTGGTTTCAGAGCTTATAAAATGGATAAACAGGTAACCATAAAGGCTGCAACCTACAGAAATGAAGGGCAAGCGAAAATTATTAATGAATGTAGTTTTTGTAAAAAAACTGAATTTATCAAATCAATAACACTGGCCATGTTGGTCAGGTCAAATTCATCATCAGGCTCATCGTCATCTGGTAGTAGTTCTTCTTCATCAAGTAGCTGGGGCGGTGGAAGTAGCAGTGGCGGCGGTACAGGTGGAAGTTGGTAAACGTTTACATTTCGATTCTTTTCTGTTGCTAATCAAAACTATTTTATAATTTTGGAACGCTTAGCACGATGTTTGCGCTGAGCATCATTGCGAAGTTACTATTAACAAGCTTGCAGAATCCCTTTATTATGATCAGACTTTTTTTCTTAATTATTGCGCTTTTTATTTTCTCCAACCATGTTACCGCACAGGATTTGTATCGCGTGAAAGCAGACAAACTAAGGGTTAGGGAAACGAAAAATGCAACTAGTAAAGTAATTGCCAATATCATCCAAAATGAAAAAGTGACCGTTTTAGATGCCAGTGATGCTAAATTTTACAAGATCAAACTTCGCAATAAAGAAGGATGGGTGAGTAAAGATTTTCTTGAGAAAATACCTTCAGCAACGCCAGCTCAAACTCCATCACCAGCAAATACAGCTCAACCTGCTACATCAACTGCTGTTTCTGAAGATGTAATCTATCGGGTAACTACTGATAACTTGAGGGTTAGGCAAAAGGCAGAACCCAAAAGTAAAGTGATTGGTTACCTTCCTGAAAACGAAAACGTTGCCGTTCTTGATTCTACAAATGCAAACTATTTCAAAATAAAGGTTACCAATGGCGAAGGCTGGGTAAGTAAAGAATTTTTAGTAAGAGTAACTCCGGTAAAGGCTGTGGTGAAGAAAAGTGCTGTATCCGTTGAAGTACCTAAAATTGCGAAGGATTACTCTAACATCATTTTGTTTGTAATCGTTGCGTTGGTGTTCGGAACGATTTTATTCTTCATTTTCAAATATTCTAATCAAAACAAAATATTGATTGGTATCTCTGCAATAGCAGTTTTAGTGGTTATTTACTTCTGCTTTGTTACTTTTATCCAGACTAAAACAGTATCAGGAACGTTTGTAAGCGATAGCGACACTCAATATAAGACATTTGATTTCAATGCTAACGATTCTGTGGTGGTAAAAGACACCTACACAGATTCTACCTTCACTGCAAAATATGTAATTGAAGGCAATATGATTAAACTCTACGACCAGCAGAACATGATTTTACTGTTAATCAGAGACGAGCAGACACTTGTTGGCGAGGGTTTCACAAGGGGAACCTTTACGAAAAAATAGCGTTTAGAATTAGCGCTGTTTCGGATAATATTACGCTTCAAGGTCTTAAACAGTTGACCATATTCTAAATCAAACTAATGGATATTATCTTAGATTATAGAGAATAATTTCTGCTCGATAAATTGTATATTTGGTATTATGAAAGTGTTATTAGAAATTCCAGATCATAAAGCGTCTTCTCTTTTAGAGGTACTAAATAGCATTCCATATGTTAAAGCAGAGCAGATATTAGAACCTAAAGATGTTTTAATAGCGGGAATAAAGGAAGCTGTTGAGGAACTAAAGCTAATAAAAAAGGGGAAGTTGAACGGCATACCTGCGATGCAACTATTAGATGAGTTATAATATTATTGCTGTTCCCAGTTTCAGAAAAGAACTTAAGAAACTAGCAAAGAAGTACAATTCCTTGAAACAGGAAATTACTTCTTTATTTAACAATCTTGAAAGAAATCCTACAATTGGTACACCAATTGGAAAAAACTGCTATAAAATCATGATTGCAATTGCATCTAAAGGTAAAGGTAAATTTGGCGGCGCTCGCATCATCACAAACTTCGTTATTACAGACTCAACAATATATTTATTAGCTATTTATGATAAATCTGAAAAAGATAATATTTCAGATAAAGAACTTCTTGAGCTTTTAAATGACGTTCCTGAGTAATATTCATTCAGATTAAGTACTTGTTCCACAAAATCTATTCCGAGCCACCTATATTGTTGGTTACTTCTAACCTCGAATATTGCATTTTTTTGCCTTAGCAAACGAATACAAACTTCGTATATCCCCTATTTGCTAATAGATTGTGTCCGCTTTTATGATTCTTTTCAAAGCGCTATTTTTCGGAAATTATGATAGTTGCTACAAAATAGGTGGTGTCATTTACTTAATAAGCTAAAAATCAGCAACATTTATTAAAAAAATCTTTTCTATTTATTAAAATATTTTTACCTTTGCAGTCCCTAAATAGGGAAAAAAGGAGATAATTAATTAATGGCTAAAAAACAAGTAGCAGAAAAAGAATTAGCAGCTAAAACAGCTGAACTTCAGGGAGAAGGCGGACGCCTGACTGAAAAAGAAACTATTGAATCAGAAGCTGATTCAGTTTCGATCGAATCGATCAAATCATCATTAGCTACACCAACGGAAGATTTCGATTGGGATGCAGATGAAAAAGTTTTCGGTAATTACAATGATGCAGACCGTAAAAAGTTTGAAGATATGTATGCCGGAACATTCAATCAGATCACTAAAGGTGAAATCATTAGCGGTATCGTTGTTTCAATTAACAACAAAGACGTAGTATTAAACGTAGGTTTTAAATCAGACGGTTTAGTTTCTACTTCAGAATTCCGTGATACACCAGATCTTAAAATCGGCGATTCAGTTGACGTTTTCGTTGAAGCACCAGAAGATGCTAATGGTCAGTTGATCCTTTCTCGCAAAAGAGCAAAAACCCAAAGATCATGGGAAGCAATTAACGAGGCTCTTGAAAATGATAGAATCATCAATGGTTTCGTTAAGAGCCGTACTAAAGGTGGTTTAATCGTTGATATCATGGGTGTTGAAGCTTTCTTACCAGGATCTCAAATTGATATCAAACCTATCCGCGATTACGATGTATATGTGGGTAAAACAATGGAATTCAAAGTTGTTAAAATTAACCATGAGTTTAAAAACGTAGTTGTTTCTCATAAAGTGTTAATTGAAGACGATTTAGAAAGCCAAAAAGTAGAGATCGTTTCTAAATTAGAAAAAGGTCAGGTATTAGAAGGTACTGTTAAAAACATTACTGATTTCGGTGTGTTCATCGATTTAGGTGGTGTTGATGGTTTACTTCACATTACTGATATTTCTTGGGGCCGCATAGAGCATCCGAAAGAAGTATTATCATTAGATGAAAAAATCAACGTTGTTGTTTTAGATTTCGATGATGAGAAAAAACGTATCGCTTTAGGTTTAAAACAATTAACTCCACATCCTTGGGAGAATTTAGATGCTAACTTAGCTGTTGGTTCTAAAGTAAAAGGAAAAATCGTAACTGTTGCAGATTATGGTGCTTTCTTAGAAATTATCCCAGGTGTTGAAGGTTTAATCCACGTTTCTGAAATGAGCTGGTCACAAAACTTAAGAAATCCACAAGAATTCTTAAAAGTTGGTGATGAGATCGAAGCTGAAGTTTTAACTTTAGATAGAGACGACCGCAAAATGAGCTTAGGTATTAAACAATTATCTAACGATCCATGGCAAGAAGTTGCTGCTAAATTCCCAGTTGGAAGCAAGCACCAGGCAACTGTTAAAAACATGACTAACTTCGGTGTTTTTGTTGAAATCGAAGAAGGTATTGATGGTTTAATCCACATCTCTGATTTATCTTGGTCTAAAAAAGTAAACCACCCTAATGAATTCACTAAAGTTGGTGATGTATTAGACGTAGTTGTTTTAGAATTAGATGTTGATAACCGCAAATTAAGCTTAGGTCACAAACAATTAGAAGAAAACCCTTGGGATACTTTTGAAACTATCTTCACGTTAGATTCAGTTCACCAGGGTACTGTTGTTAAAGTAACTGATAAAGGTGCTGTTATTGCTTTACCATATGGTGTAGAAGGTTTCGTACCGACTAAACACATGGTTAAAGAAGATGGTACTTCAGTTAAAGCTGAAGAAACTAACGACTTCAAAATCATCGAGTTTAACAAAGAAGCTAAACGCATCGTTGTTTCTCATGCTCGTATTTGGGAAGAAGTTAAAGCTGAAGCTGTAGCAGAAGAAAGAAATGCTAAGAAAAAAGAAGCTAAAGCTGCTGTAACTGCTGTTAAGAAAGTTAAGGATTCTGTAGAGAAATCTACTTTAGGAGACTTAGACGTATTGGCTCAGTTGAAATCACAATTAGAAGGTGAAGAAAGCAAAGCTAAAAAAGGCTAGTTCTTTTTAACTAATAAATTTGATCCCGATAGCGAAAGTTATCGGGATTTTTTTGTTGTTATTTTTCGCTACTGAAACACGGAATGCATTGATATCCTTAATGGACCCGTCATTGCACGAAAGCACAGTCTACTCGTAGTTTTCAGGGAAGCAATCTCAATTCTTAACCATATAAGAAATGTAAGATCATTTAAGATTGAAATGAACGAGCTTATATTTTCTCAAATACCTTATATGGTCAAAGATAATTAGAAAACGAAAGCATGCGATTATCGGTAATTCCGCCCCCGCTATACTTTCTGCCGTGAAAAACGGCATCCATACTATCGGGTTTATGTAACATATGTAGTTCGTTCTACCAAACCTTTCCCTTTCAACCGCCTATAATAATTACTTTTGAAAAGTAAAATCTCCTTATAATGAAGAAATTTATCTTTTTGTTATTATCAATTATTTCGATCAAACTTTCTGCACAAGAGGTTAACATTATTCCACAACCCGTAAGTGTTAAAATAACAAAAGGTGCAACAAACTTTATCATCGATAAAAACACCGAAATTATTGCCTCTGTTGATTTATCAAATTCAGCATTGTTTCTACAAAATTATATTCAGCAATATTATAATCTAAACCTTCGAATCGTTCCTAATTCAACAAGTGAGAAAAATATAATCAAACTGGAAATAATTAGTAGGATGATTAAAGACTTTAATGAATATGAGCTTACCAGCAACAATGAGCAGATAAAAGTTTATGCTTGTTCAGAAAATGGAATTTTTTATGGTACTCAGACGCTGATTCAGCTGATACCTGAAAGAAAATCTCAATTATTAGAAGTTCCCGCGGTTTCAATTAACGATTATCCTCGCTTTGGCTACCGTGGTATGCACCTGGATGTAAGTCGCCATTTTTTTGACGTTGCTTTTGTAAAACGGTACATTGATTACCTCGCCCTTCATAAAATGAATTATTTCCACTGGCATTTAACAGATGATCATGGCTGGAGAATTGAGATTAAAAAATACCCTAAGCTCACCGAAATCGGTGCATGGCGCAATGGAAGTATCATCGGGCTTTACCCGGGAACAGGGAATGATGGCATCCGATATGGAGGTTATTACACTCAGGATCAAATTAAAGAGGTGATTGATTACGCCGCAAAAAGATACATAACCATTATTCCGGAAATTGAAATGCCTGCACACAATTTAGCGGTACTGGCCTCCTACCCTGAATTAGGCACAACACCACATAAAAAGTATGAAGTAGCACAAACGTGGGGAATTTTCAACAAATTCAACAATGTACTCCAGCCAACTGATACCACTTTCAGATTTTTGGAAAACGTGTTAACTGAAGTAATGGATTTATTTCCATCTCAATATATTCACATTGGCGGCGATGAGGCAGCAAAAACATGGTGGAAACAATCTGCAGTATCACAGCAAATTATGAGAGACAACGGGCTGAAAACTGAAAGCCAGCTTCAAAGTTATTTTATCCGCCGGATGGAAAAGTTCATCAACAGCAAAGGCAAGACCATTATTGGCTGGAATGAAATTTTACAGGGCGGCTTGGCTCCAAATGCGGTGGTAATGAGCTGGCAAGGTGAAAAAGGAGGCATTGATGCGGCAAGGCTACAGCACAAAGCCATTATGACGCCAGAAATGAAATTATATTTTAACCACGCTCAGTTTGTTAAAGAAGACAGTTTAACAGCCAGCAAGTATTCACCACTGGTAGACGTTTATAACTATGACCCTATTCCAAAAGAATTAACAATTGCAGAATCTAAATACATCTGGGGCGCACAGGGATGCTTGTGGAGTGAGTATATCACCAACCCAGCCAAAGTTCAATACCAGCTTTTTCCAAGATTAGATGCCTTGAGTGAAATTTTATGGAGCCCAAAAGAAAAGCGAAACTATTCTGGCTTTCAAAAGAGATTAAGAACGCAGTTTAAGCGATATGATTTGATGGGCATCGAGTATCCCAAAAGGTATTTAGAAAATTAGTGCATAAATTGATTCATTACCTGCAGCTGGTAAGCACCGGGTGTAGTACCCATTATTTTTTTAAAAGTCCTGATGAAATAATTTGCATCACTAAACCCAAGTTCATAACCAATCGAAGCTACTTTTGCACCTGGTTGCGACAATAGAACTTTGGCTTTATTGATCTTTTCCGCCAGAATGAAATCATTTGGACTAATGCCCAGTTCGCGTTTAAACAAACGATAAAATGTGGCTTTACTCATGCAGGCTTTATCACTAAGGCTGTTAATACTGAGTTTCTCATTCAAATTAGATTTAATATAATTCAGTACAAAGGCTAAGGGATTTTGTGCAGAATGGTAAGTATCATCTGTAATGGTCTTCAAATTCTGTGTTTGCATAATCCTCACTAATAATTCTTTAAGGGTTAAATCAGCCAGCACATCCTTTTCGCGTGATTGCTCTGCACAAATTCTAATCATTTTATTGATGAGAAATGCAATCTCTTCATTGTTATAAAAGTGATACTGATCATAGTTTAACAGCCATTTTTCATTGCTTCCCTCCTTCGGGAAAAATTCGTTTAAGTAGGTAATGGTTTTTTGAATTTCATCCTCATCTATAGCCAAGGCAATACACTGTGTTGGATTGTGATCGGTGGCCTCTGGAAAATCTATTTTCATGGTAACAGATGGTGGAACAATAACCGTTTGACCAGGAAAATATTCAAATCCTTCTTTTTCAAATAAATGCATCACCTTTTTTCCGCGAAGCATACTAGTAATCACAAAATCATTAAACGTTAGCGGAACTTTGTAGGATTCTGTATAAGTTTCAAACACGCTTAGCTCACAGCGAGACAAAGTATAAGATGTTATGTTTTCTACGAGTGTTTGCAGGCTTTCGGTTTTGCTTAAGCCAACCTGATTCAGTAAATGTGGCATAATATGAAAATTTGGTTAGCGCGAATTCGATTTACTCAAATATAATAGTATTTCACAAAGGTTACATAGCATGCAACGATAATGCTATATATTGATTCAATTATACTATCTCCGCCAATCACTTTCCGTTAGGTTTGTAATAACCAAATCTTAATTCGCTAAAATTCAACATGAGCCACTCGATTCATCTGAGTCCCGACAAATGCCTCGTGGTGTTTTTTATCATTTAAATTATTAATAATTATGGAAAATTTAATTGAGAAACCATCCTTCAAACCCCATTATGATAACTATATCGGCGGAAAATTTGTGGCGCCTGTTAAAGGGGCTTACTTCGACAATATTTCGCCAATCGATGGAAAAGTTTTTACCAAAGCTGCTCATTCTACAAAAGAAGATTTAGAATTGGCTGTAGATGCTGCACATGAAGCCTTTAAAACCTGGAGCAAAACGTCTTCTACAGAGCGGAGTATTATTCTAAATAAGATTGCGCAGCGCATGGAAGATAATTTAGAATACCTGGCTACGGTAGAAACGATAGACAATGGAAAGGCAGTAAGGGAAACTTTAGCCGCCGATTTGCCTTTGGGTATCGATCACTTCAGGTATTTTGCCGGGGTAATCAGGGCTGAAGAAGGTTCGCTCTCTGAGTTGGATGCCAACACTGTTTCCTTAATTGTACACGAACCAATCGGTGTAGTGGCACAAATTATCCCCTGGAACTTCCCTTTATTAATGGGAATCTGGAAACTGGCACCTGCATTGGCCGCTGGTAATTGTGTGGTGTTAAAACCGGCAGAAAGTACACCCATATCCATTATGGTTTTAATGGAATTAATCGGTGATTTATTGCCACCAGGAGTAATTAACATCGTAAATGGTTTTGGGGCAGAACTTGGTCGCGCACTGGTAACTAACCCAAAAGTATCAAAAGCTGCTTTTACCGGCTCAACACCGACCGGAAGATTAGTTATGCAATATGCAACTGAAAATATCATTCCTGTTACGCTGGAGTTGGGTGGGAAATCTCCTAACGTTTTCTTTAGTTCGGTGATGGATGAAGATGATGCTTTTTTAGACAAAGCAGTTGAAGGTGCAGTGATGTTTGCATTGAATCAGGGTGAAATCTGTACTTGCCCTTCGCGTTTATTGATCCAGGAAGATATCTATGAAAAATTTATTACCAAGGTGATTGAGCGGACAGAATCTATTAAAATCGGTAGTCCGCTGGATAGAACGGTAATGATGGGGGCGCAGGCATCAAAAATTCAGTTTGAAAAGATTGCACAGTACATTAAATTAGGAAAAGAGGAAGGTGCAGAAGTCCTCACGGGTGGTGAGGTAAATGAATTACCGGGCGAGCTTGGTGGCGGATATTACATTAAGCCAACTATTTTCAAAGGCCATAATAAAATGAGAATTTTTCAAGAAGAGATTTTTGGTCCGGTGCTGGCTGTCACAACTTTTAAAACGGTAGAAGAAGCCATCGAAATTGCGAACGATACGTTGTATGGATTAGGTGCTGGCGTGTGGACAAGGGATGCACATGAGCTTTATCAGGTTCCGAGAGCAATTCAGGCAGGTCGCGTTTGGGTGAACCAATATCACTCCTATCCTGCAGGTGCACCATTTGGCGGTTATAAACAATCGGGTGTTGGAAGGGAAAATCATAAAATGATGCTTGGTCATTATCGACAGACTAAAAATATGCTCATCTCTTATGATAAGAATAAACTGGGTTTCTTTTAGTAGTCTTAAGAACAAAGCTAATGGTTAACCTGTTGCACTATTGAGCCTGCCGCCGTTAGTGCATTAGCGGCCTTTTAAATCTTCAAGTAGAATTATGATCAATAGAATTGATAGTACACCTTCAGCAAATGAACTTATCGGCATTTTAAAGCAAAAGCATGGCGAACTGATGTTTTACCAGGCAGGCGGATGTTGCGAAGGTACCCAGCCACAGTGTTTTGAAAAGGGTGGCTACTATTTGAGAATGCGGGATGTTTGCCTTGGCGAAGTAGAAGGGTGTGAATTTTGGGTAGACAGAGACCTTTTTGAATACTGGAAATTTTCGCATTTTACGTTAGATGTGCTTAATGGCTTTGGTGTTGGCGGGTTTTCATTAGAAACACCTTTGCAGAAAACCTTTAAAATACATTACCGCCTCTTTACAGAAGCAGAACTCCAGGATCTTGTACCCGTAAAAACAGCAGAGTAAATTACCTAAGTTTAATTTTTCAAGTCAGTTTGGAGCAATCCGGCTGACTTTTTCGTTTTTATGGCAATTGGTGTTAAAAATAAATACAATCTTTGCATCAAATTTGAATCATGAGAAAAGTTTTTGCCGTCATTTCCACGCTAATTACCTTATTCGTTTTAAAGGAGACCATCAATATCTTTACAACTACGGAAGCTGATATTGTAAAACAGCGGAGCATCTTCATCGTGATTGCTTTGAGCTTGTCTGTTCCACTGGTTATTTTATCCCTTTGGCTTTGGAAGCCGCGGAACAAAAACGATCGTTCAGCATAATTTATCGTGTATTGATAGGTATTTCACCTAGAGCGACGCCTAAAGTTTTTTAAATGTTGTGGCAGAAGAATTTAGCGGTCAAAGTCTAAAACAATTCAACTTCAACTTCCCAACCTTAAAACATTTTTATATATTTGCCCAATCCTTCTTCAATGCAAAAGAAAACACTTCTTGACGGACAAAAAATTCAAATAACAATTAAGAGGCTCTGCCATCAATTAATTGAAAACCACGACGATTTCGCGAATACCGTTCTAATTGGCATCCAGCCAAGGGGAATCTTTTTAGCAGATCGAATTCAACAGGAACTCCAACTCATCTTAAAGAATAAAAAAATTCTGAAAGGGAATCTCGATATCACATTTTTCAGAGACGACTTTCGCAGGAAAGATGGTTTGGTAACTGCCAGCAGTAATTCTATCGATTTTATTATAGAAGGTAAAAAAGTGATTTTAATTGACGATGTACTCTGGACTGGCAGAACGATCCGTGCAGCATTAGACGCTTTACTGGCCTATGGCCGACCTGAAAAAGTGGAATTACTCGTATTAATCGACCGTAGATTTAGCAGGCATTTACCCATCGAGCCAGATTATATCGGCCACAAGGTAGATAGTTTAAACTCGCAGCAGGTAAAGGTAACCTGGGCAAGTGAAGGAGCAGAAGACAAAGTGATTTTATTATCTGAACCGCCCTTGCCAAAATAAGCATCACTGCTTTAAAAAAGGTATTTTGACATGGCAAGCGCTATCTGATAGTTAATAACATTATAATAAACAGATAAAACAATAATATAGAAAATGGCAGCAGACAAATTATCAACCCGACATCTCTTAGGCATTAAAGATATTAACCGGAATGATATTGAATTAATTTTCGAAACTGCAGATAATTTTAAAGAAGTGATTAACAGGCCAATTAAAAAGGTGCCTTCTCTTCGAGACATTACCATCGCCAATATTTTCTTTGAAAACTCCACCAGAACCAAGCTTTCCTTTGAATTGGCAGAAAAAAGGCTTTCTGCTGATGTGGTTAATTTTGCGGCATCTTCCTCTTCAGTAAGCAAAGGCGAAACATTGATTGATACCGTGAACAACATTCTATCTATGAAAGTTGATATGGTAGTGATGCGCCATCCTTATGCCGGTGCAGGGCAGTTTTTGAGTAAACATGTAAAAGCACAGATTGTAAATGCCGGAGACGGTGCGCATGAACATCCTACGCAGGCATTGCTCGATGCCTTTTCCATCCGCCAGAAATTAGGTGATGTAAGCGGGAAAAAAGTGGTTATCGTAGGTGATATTCTGCACTCAAGAGTGGCCATTTCTAACATCCTTTGTTTACAGCGCCTGGGTGCTGAGGTAATGGTTTGCGGCCCAACAACATTAATCCCAAAACACATCCACCAGTTGGGTGTAAAAGTAGAACATAACCTGATCAAAGCACTGAATTGGTGCGATGTAGCCAATATGCTCCGCATCCAATTGGAGCGTCAGGACATTAAATATTTCCCTTCACTTCGGGAATATGCCATGATGTATGGCTTAAACAAACAAATTCTCGATAACCTGGACAAAGAAATTATTGTGATGCACCCTGGCCCGATTAACAGGGGGGTAGAGATTACCAGTGATGTTGCAGACAGCAAACAATCCATCATTCTCGAGCAAGTAGAAAATGGTGTTGCGGTGAGAATGGCTGTACTTTATTTGCTGGCAAGCCAGGGTTGAGTTTTGAGTTTTTAGTCTGAAGTTTAGAGTCTAAAGTTCTGAATTCCTGAACCAATCATAACTAAATCTTCCTGATTTACAACAATCGTATCCAGTCTGATACCAAACCCAAAAACACATCGTTTAATTGTGTTATTAACACATGTTAATTACTTATGTTGATAAACGCTGTTACAATTTATAATTTAGTAGCGACCATATTTGAAACCAATGCAAACCTCATGATATTAGCATCTGCTATAAATGTCAGGATGTTGGTATTGCCAATGAAAAAAGATATAGAATAATGAAGAAAAAATACTTACTAATTCCGCTACTTTTAGCAGGAAGTTTTAGCACGTATGCGCAGGTTAGCGCGGTGCAGAACCTCAATAGAAACTATCAGACCGGCTTAGAATTATTAGAAAAAGAGAAGTACACCGCAGCGGCGGAGCAGTTTAAACTTGTAGAGCAGTTGCGATACAAATCTTCTACGCAAACGGAAAGCAATGCCGAATTATCCCTTTTAAAAGAAAATGCAAAATTCTATGCTGCTGTTTGTGCACTGGAATTAACCAATAGCGACGCAGAAAGCTTATTTCAGGCATTTATACGCGATTATCCTTTAAACCCAAATACAAAACTTGCTTATTTTTATGTTGGAAAGACCTACTTCGGTCAGAAAAATTATAAAAAAGCATTAGAATGGTTTGAAAAAACCGACCCATCTACCCTATCTGCCAAACAACGAAACGAGTATCAGTTTAAGCAAGGTTACTCCTATTTCGAACTGAAAGACTATGAAAAAGCAGAGCCATTATTTGAACAGGTTAAAAAAGATGAAGGCGATTTTCAGGAAAGCGCAACTTACTATTTTGCCTATATCAACTACCTGAATAAGGAGTACAAAACTGCACTTGCCAACTTCGAAAAACTAAAGGGCTCACCTACTTATGAAGCGAGCTATCCTTATTACATCACTTCGATGTATTATCTGGATGAGCGTTATGATGATGTAATTAGCTATGCACTGGAATCTATCCAGAAAACAAAACAACAGTTCGAACCCGAAATGTTGAGTTTGGTAGCGGCTTCTTATTTTGCAAAATCTGATTTTAAAAATGCAGAAAAATACTTTGCAGAATTCTATGCAAAGGATAAAAGTGAAGCCAAAAACAACTTGTTTATTTATCAGTATGGCTACTCGCTGTTCCAGAATAAAAAATACAAGGAATCTGTATCTGTTTTAGAGAAGTTAAATACAGATGATGTTTACCTTCAAAACGGGATGCACACTTTAGGTAAAGCATTTATCCAATTGGGCAACAAACAAAAAGCCCAAAGTGCATTTTTTAGGGCTTCCCGATTAGATTTTGATAAAGGCATTCAAGAAGAAGCCTGGTTAAGTTATGCGAAACTGAGTTATGAACTTGATTTCCATCAGCAGGCTTTAGAAGCTACCCAAGGATTTTTAAAGACATTCCCTAAATCACGTAAGATAAATGAAGCCAAAACCCTATTGGGTGAGGTTTTATTAACCACTAAAAATTACCAGGCGGCAGTAGATATCTTAGAGCCTATCCCTGATAAAACATTAGAAGCAAAAGAAGCTTATCAAAAAGTAACCTATTTCCGTGGATTAGAATTCTATAACGAGCGGGCATTTCCAAATGCATTGTCGATGTTTTTGCGTTCTGATAAATACCCTGAAGATAATGAAATCTATGCTTTAAACACCTATTGGAAAGCAGAATCGATGTATGAGTTACGCAAGTTTGGTGAAGCGGTAACCACATTCGAGAAGTTCCTTAAACTTCCGGGAGCCGACAAAACCGGCGTTTATAACTTCGCGAATTATGCATTGGCTTATGCTGCTTTTGAAGATGAAAAGTATAGCAAAGCGGCTAATTACTTTGAGAAGTTCTTGGCTGGAAATGATAAAGATCAGAAAACGATTGATGATGCAACCATCCGCTTAGCCGATTCTTATTTTGTAAATAAGAGCTATGGGCAGGCGATGACTAACTACAACAAAATCATCAGCAGACACACATCATCCGAAGATTATGCAACCTTCCAAAAAGGAATGATTCAAGGATTGGAGACACAATATGATGCTAAAATTGCAACAATGCAAAGTTTACTATCTCAGTTTCCAAATTCAAATTATGCTGATGATGCTGGTTTTGAAACCGCTTATACTTATTTCAACAAAGGTGATTTCGATAAATCTAAATCAGATTTAGTAGCCTTAGTTGCAAAATATCCACGAAGCAGTTATGTACCAAAAGCTTTGGTTACAATTGGTCTGGTTCAATATAACCAGGATCAGGATGATGCCGCTTTAGAATCATTTAAAAAGGTGGTAACAGAATATCCTGCGGTGGATGAATCAAAACAAGCGATGGAGTCTATCAAAAACATTTATGTAGACCGTGGCGATGCAAATGGATTTATCACCTATGCGAACACTACACCACTAGGGAATTATTCTAATACCGAGCAAGACAATATCATTTTTGCCGCCGCAAACAACCTTTATTTAAAGGGTGATGCGAATGGTGCCTTCCAGGCCGTAAATGCTTATTTCGATAAATTCCCGAAAGCCATTCACGAAAAAGAAGCGAAATTTATCAGGGCAGAATCTTTGGTAAAAATGAATCGTCCGGATGAAGCAATTGCCGATTATGAATTTATTTTGAATGACTGGACAAGTGATTATACGGAGCGTTCATTGGTGAGCATTTCCCAACTATTCCTGAATCAGAAAAAATACAACGAAGCAATTGTTTATTTAAAACGTTTAGAAACCACCACAGATTACAAATCACACTATGGTTTTGCCATCAACAACTTGTTAAAGGCTTACACCGCCTTAAACATGCCGGATGACATGATTAAATATGCACAGTTAACTAAAGAATCAGAGAAAGCTTCTGAAGAAGAAAAAAACAGTTCTGGTTTATTCTCTGGTAAAGCATATTTATTAAAAGGTGATACTACTACCGCAGTAAAAGAATTTAAAAATGTTGTGGCTAAAACCAAAACAATCGCTGCAGCAGAAGCAAAGTACAACCTCGCGCTGGTAGAATATAACAAAGGCGATTACAAAACATCTTCTAAAACCTGTTTCGACCTGGTTAACAATATGGCATCTTACGATTATTGGGTAGCGAAAGCTTTTATCCTTTTATCTGATAACTATGTTGCATTGAAAGATAACTTACAAGCAAAAAGTACGCTCTTAAGTATCATTGATAATTATGAAGGCAAGGATGATATCATCCCTACAGCCAAAGAAAAACTAGAAAAACTAAACCAGAAGAAGTAGTATTATGAAGTCGATTAAATATATATATAGTTCTCTGTTTTTTTTAGCTGCCGGTTTAATGACCGCTCAGGCGCAGGAGAAAAAGGCAGAGGAAAAGGCAGTAGTTAACGAAGAAATCGAAGTGGTTCGTCCTTATAAACCTATCCTTGCAGAAGCAGTGAAACTGAGGAGAAGTCCGAATCTGGATGATGTTAAAATTTATAAAGCCAAACTAAACTACAGCATTACGGATAGGAAACTGGAGTTGAATAGTGATATTCAAAAA
Organism: Bacteroidota bacterium; assembly: GCA_037032985.1. GTDB lineage: Bacteria > Bacteroidota > Bacteroidia > Sphingobacteriales > Sphingobacteriaceae > Pedobacter. The sequence continues at coordinate 17,830 of JAZBLB010000006.1, read as the reverse complement.
CTTCAGGCACAGGCAGTGGCCGAGGAAAAACAAAGCATCCTTATCAATAATTATGTAAAAGGTGGTGTCGGGAATCTGGCTACCATTCTGGGCGAAGCTTATTTCAATAACGGAAAAGATGAAGGTTTGCAATTTGGCGGCTATTTCAGACACTTTAGTCAGGAAGGAAAGCTGAACAAGCAAAACAGCAGCGACCAGCAATTAAGTGTTTTTGGACGCAGCATTTTAGAACAGAATACCGTGAGCGGAAGGATTAATGTACAACGCCATGGTACCAATTTCTACGGCGTGGATGACCAAAGGCCAACTTTCAATACCGATCCACAAAAACAGGCGTTAACCTTTGTGGAGCTTGAAGGTGAATTAGTGAAAAACTTTACGGAAGATCCGGATGCATTGAGTTATGCCCTGAAAGCCAACGGATATATCTGGTCTGATAAATTTGATGCAAAGGAAAACTATTTAACCTTAAATGGTTACGTAAATAAACGGATCAGTTCTTTCAATTTAGGTTTGGCTGCATCTACTGAGTTTGGAAACACTAAGGATGCTTTGACGAGCGTTGGCAATAATTTACTTCGCTTAAATCCATACATCCGCTTACAGGTTAAAGGTGCAAAAGTAACTGCAGGTGTTAACTTTGTTCAGGAGTTTGGTGCCTTTAGCAGCACCAGAGTTTTCCCTGCGGTTACGGCAGATTTCACTTTGATCCCAGATTATTTACAGGTTTTTGGTGAGATTAAAGGTGATGTAAACCGTAACTCTTTAAGAGGCTTTACTGAAGAGAACCCATGGTTAAACAGTAATATTCTGATTAAAAACACGGTTGAAAAGTTAAGTTTTAGCGCTGGTATTAAAGGTACTGGTGGCCCGGGTTTTGGTTACAAAGCAAGAGTGTATGTGAAGCAATTTGATGATATGCCTTTATTCATTAACAACTTTGATAACTTAAATAAATTTGATGTGATCTATGATTTCGGTAAAACGAAATTAACGGGTATTGAAGGGGAGCTTTCTGTACAGGTAAGCGATGCATTAAAATGGACTGGAAAGTTAAATCTTGACGACTGGAAACCAGCTCAGGAAACTTATTCTTGGTTTAAACCAGGCTTGAAAGTAAGCTCTAACTTCGTTTACACTTACAACAAGAAATTAAGTTTCAATGCTGCAGTGGTGATTCAGGATGATGTGAAAGCGAAAGTTAACGTGCAGGCTCCAGTAAATCCATTGCAATATCTTGTGCCAAATACCGGAATCGAACGTATTGAAACCGTTAAAGGTTTTGTTGATTTAGGTATTGGTGCCGATTATAGAATTAACAGTAAATTCTCTGTTTTTGCAAAAGCGAATAACTTGTTAAACAGTAAATACAACAGGTTTTTGTACTACCAGGTAAATGGTTTGAACGTTTTCGGTGGATTGACTTATTCGTTTTAATTAAGCGATATAATTTCCAAAAAGAGGTGGTATCATAAGTTATCACCTCTTTTTTTTGTCTTTTCTTGGAGAATAAAAGTTGCTCTATTCACTGTCTACTACATGGCCTCGGCTAGCCGCCGAAGGGCTTTTACTTTTTTGCTTGATCAAAAAAGTAACAAAAAAATCGAGGCTTGGAACTGATGTCGGATAAAATCTTTAAAGCTTCATTTCGGCAGCACAAACACCCGATGAAGAATCGCAAGAGGACGCGCTGACTTGAGTAATGGTGGTTCGAAAATTTGTGGTTGAAGCTTTAAACGTTTTTTCCTTCCATCATTTCCTAGGCCGGATAGCAGGGTGGAAATAGCAACATGGAATAGCATGTGGCCATAACAGTTTGTCGATCGCTAGGGTGCGATTGCAATTCTCCTCCATTGTAGTGGTGCCCGCAGGGCGGGGTGGTTTTTGAACTAATCTTATACTCGTTGTTTGTCATTGTCAGCGCTAAGTTCTGTACTTTCCGATGGCAGTTCCGAACTTTGAGTTAAAAATTATTAACCTTCAGTTAGCAGTTCGGAACTTTCCGATGGTAGTAATGTACTTTCAGTTAAGAATTCTAAACTTTCAGTTCGTAGTTCTGAACTTTCTTAGGGTAGTTCTATACTTTAAGTTCGTGCAAAAGTTAGTCCCGCAGATCTAAATGATCACCACAGATTTTTACTGCTCGCTTCTGCGTAAATCTTCTTGATCTGCGGGAAAATTATTTAAGCGATCAGGATGCCAATCGCTAGGATGTGAACCGTTATCCATAATGCAAAAGTTAGTCCAGCAGATCTAAATGATTACCACAGAATTTTACTACTCGCTTCTGCATAAATCTTTTTAATCCGCGGGAAAATGATTTAAGCTAGCAGCATGCCAATCGCTAGGATGTGAACCGTTATCCCATAATGCAAAAGTTAGTCCCGCAGATCTAAATGATTACCAAAGATTTTCACTGCTTGCTTCTTCGTAAATCTTTTTAATCTGCAGGGAAATTACTTAAACAAGCAGGGGTGTCGATCGTTAGGGTGCGGTTAGAATTCCTCACCACTGGAGGGTGCCCCGCAGGGCCGAGTGGTTTTTTGAACTTGCTCTTTCTTTTTTCGTGATTGTTAAAGATCCCACCAAACCCTAGCGGTCAGTACATCGCCACCTGGAATTCTGCTTACTGCATCTTTGTAATTCTGAGGATTATTCAGCACCTCTGTTGAAAGGTAAATCATTCGCCTGGGGATGGTGCCGCTGGTTACATTACCTTTATAATTTACAGGAACCAGCTTTGGGTAATTACTTCTCTTCCAGTTTAACCAGGCTTCTATAAAATTAAAGGTGGTTCCTGCATTGATCCAATATTGAGTGTTGATAGCAGCCAATGCATTTTCAGTATTTCCTTCGTCAAGCGGATGCTGGTTAACAAATTCGTTAATGGTATTGGCATTTACCGTCGCAGAAAGATCTAATTGTGAAAGCGACTGGATGGCTCCGCTAATACCGTTGGTATAATGAGCTTTCGCGGTTCCTACCACGTTCCATCCCCTCACTTTGGCTTCTGCCAATAAAAACTCGGTTTCTGCATAACTCAGGATGAAAATGGGACCGCCCAGTTTGAGGTAGACAGCAGTACGGGGCCTGGAGTATTTTCCAAGCGGTGCAAAATCACTTCCATTTCCTGTACCGCCTGGATAATTTGGTGCCTTACTAATATCAGTTACGCCTCCTTGCAGATCGTATCCATTTGGAAGCCCAAGCTGAACGTTTGCATCGGTATTGCCTGCTAAATTTTGATCTGCACTTTTTGCCAGGCCATCATTAGGCACCTCTCCTATCACAACCAGCCTGGGGTCGTTGGTATTGCGGAGCTGATCAATCAGTGTTTTACTCCACCGTACTTCCAAGTAGTCTGAATAAGTTCTTAATGCCAGTGAACTTCCATTCTGGCTATCGAAAGAAGAAGCATCGGTAATCAATATTGCATTGTCATTGATATTTGCAAAGGTTTTGCCTGCGGCTTTCTCCACCCAGATTTTTGCCTTTGCCGGATCCACTTTAGTTAACCTCATGGCAACTCTCAACATCAGAGAATAACCAAACTTCCTCCACTGATCAATATTACCTTTGTAAAAAAGATCAGCAGTTGGACCAGGTTTGCTGTTATCCAGTTGTGCTATTGCAGCTTCGAGATCATTAAGCATTTGATTATAGATCACCTCTTGCCGATCATAAACCGGATACTTAATTCCTTCAATCGCTTTTGCGGCTTGCGTATAAGGCACATCTCCGTAGGTATCGGTAATTCGTTGCAGAATCAGCACAAACATGATATCACCAATCGCAATCAAGTTTTGGTTCGCGCCTGGGTCTTTTAATCTGGCCAAGCGTTGCATCTCCCGGATATAGGAGGCATCTTTATAACCTTCGTCAAAAATCCGGCCCTGATAATCAGTAAAGCTCCCCACATTAATGTACTTATCGCCATTGTTATAATAGTTATAGGTAGAAGCGAACAGCTGCGTCATGGTACTTTGGTATAACAGCTGATAATATCCCAGATTGGCATATTTTAACTGTGCTTGTGAGAGCAAGCTGTTCGGATCATAGTTCTCTTCGGTGAGCTTGGTGGGATCTGTATTGATCTCATTTAATTTTGATTTGGAACAGCCACTAATCAAAACGAGAAACAGGATTCCTATTGCACCTATCTTTTTTATGTTCATCGTTTATTTAAATTTAAAATTAAAATTGATTCCGAAAGTCCGTGTAGCAGGCAGTGAGGCCCCTTCTATCCCGGCATAGCCGAGCGTTGGCGAAAATTGCGATTCGGGATCTATATTGTCGCTGTATTTAAGCAATGTGAGAATATTTCTTGCCACCAGATCGATATTGATGCTGCTAAAAGGCGTCTTTTTCAAAAATTGATTAGTAAAAGAATAGCCAAGACTAGCCTGGCGAAGTTTAATAAAGCTTCCGTTAAGCACAGATAAAGCTGAAATATTAGTGGCCAGCTCAGGATAGTAAGTATAAGCGGGAACATTTAAAGTATTTCTTTGCCCATTTTCTAATACGCCATCTGCAATAATGCCATTTTCCCGCCCGATAAGGGTGGCCTTGTTGAGGCCTTGAACATAACTGTAATACGCCGTTGCGGATAAAATTTTGTTACCAAAACGGTAGTCGATCAAAAACGAAAGGTTAAACTGCTTGTAGCTGATGATGTTGGTTAACCCTCCATATAGCGTTGGCATGGTGCCGCCCATCGGAATAAAATCTCCACGTTTCGGAATGCCATCAGATCCAATAATGATATTCCCATTAGCATCGCGCAGATAATCATAAGCCATAATTTGCGTAATTGGCTTGCCTACAACCAGCGCTGTATTTGCGTTTAACGGTCTGTATGCTCCGGTAAGGGTGTAACTACTATTTCCATCGATCGATAACAAAGTGTTTTTTACCTTAGTCATGTTCAGGTTGATTTGCCATTTGCTATTTTTAGTAAGCAGAGGCGTGTAACCGAGCGCCAGTTCAATCCCTCTGTTTCGTGTTTCGCCAAGGTTAACATATGCAGAGGTAAATCCAGTGGTTACAGATTGCTTCGCATTGATGATTTCGTTATGCGTAACCCTATTGAAATACGTGAAATCTACATTGAAGCGGCTATTGAAAAACTTCAGATCAAGCCCAGCTTCAATCTCGTTTAAGGTAAAAGGCTTCAAATTGTAATTGGGTAGATCGCCTGGAAAGCTTCCTACCGGCGTTCCGTTCACGTTGTTATCTACGTTGTAATAAATCTGCGTAGTATAGGGAACAATGGGTTCGCCACTGGTTTTCGCAAAATCTAATCTTAGTTTCCCGAAATCAAGGCCCGTTAAGTTAAGCAAGTCTGAAAAGATAAAACTGCCGGATACCCCAGGAACAAAAATGCCCCTGTTGTTGGCTGGCAAGGTTGAATATATATCATAACGACCAGTTACAGAAAGGTTGAGAAAGCGTAAGTAACTCAAATCTGCAGTATAATAAGCCGATTCAGTAACGATCCTCGAAACAAAGAAGTTTCTGGTTTTGGTGATTAAATTCTCAGGTACATACAAGTAGGGTGCGATAAATTGAGAACCCTTCAATCTCTCGCTATCACCTTTTCTTTCCCGATAGTTGCCGCCTAAAGAAATGCCTAAACTCCATACATTATTCAGATTTTTATTTGCGCTCAGTAAAATATCGCTATTAAATTCTGATGTTTTACTTTGATCATATGCATTGATTCCGCCTTGCCTATTGATGGAAAATGCCGTTCCGGTAGGTAAAATACTCACCACTTTATCTTTGCTAAGATCATAACCTACCCTACCCTGAAGCGAGATCCAGCTGGCCAATTGATATTTTAATACTGCAGAAGAAATATAGCGGTTTCGATTGGCATAATCGGCTTGCTTATTCATCAAAAAATAAGGATTAGTCTTATACTCGTCTGCATTCCAGCGCCGTTCAAAGCCAGTTTCAGCATCAAAACCAGGTGCCAAAATGGATTGATCAAGACTTGTAGCCAAGGCTGAAATCCCATAATTTGCGTTTAAAGGTCCATCACTTAAATAGCTTTTATTTTTATTATGCTCATCAATGTAGTTACCAGTTAAACTGAGTGATAACTTTTTGGTTAAGGCAAGGTTACCATAGAAATTAAATGTCTTGCGACTCAGTGAGCCATTTTTCAGAATGGAATTATAATCTAAGTTAGAGACCGAAATCCGGTAATTATTACTTCCATCTCCACCTGTAAGCGAAAGTGTATTGGTAATTGCCGGTGCAGTTCTATAAAAGGTTTTTATGTTGTTCTTCACCGGGATATAAGGCCGCAGCGAACCATCAACCTGTGTGGTTAATTTACCATCCATTATTTCTCCCCAACTCAGTAAACCTGTATTGATGGCGCTTGAAAGATCAGCCGGGCGCGTATTTTGAGCACCCTGACCATACAGATATTGATAATCAGTCGAGTTAACCGGAACATCGAAGGCCAGGTTTGCATTGTATTCTAATTTAGGATCGGCATTTTCTCCCCCGCTTTTCAGGCTAATCAAAATCACACCATTTGCTGCCCTGGCACCGTATAAAGCTGAAGCCGCCGAACCTTTCAAAATGGTAATGGTTTCGATATCATCTGGGTTAATATTACTGATCCCGTCGCCATAATCGGCACCTCCATATTCGTTTGCACTGCCTCTTATGCTGTTATCAATCGGCACGCCGTTAATCACAAACAAAGGTGAAGCAGCAGTCATGCTGGAGACCCCTCTAATTAAAACCCGTGCAGCAGACCCCGGACCACCATTTACACCAGTAATATTTAAACCGGCAACCCTGCCTTGCAAAGCCATAATTAAATTGCTCTCCCGCGCTTTTGCAATAGACGATCCTTTAATCGTGGTTAATGCGTAACCTATTTTCTCATTGTCCTTTTCAATGCCTAAAGCGGTAATCACTACCTCTTTCAATACGCGGCCGCTATCTGCCGGTAATTTCCCAAAGGCGTTCTTCTTAATAACGATCAAATTTTTGGGCAAAAGTGAATACGTATAACCGCTATTTAGCAACAATTGATCGACCACTTTTATAGCGTCTTTATTTTTAACCTTAATGGATACGTGATGTTTCGGAATTTGGTTTTCACTATATGCAAAGCGATAAACCGTTTGATTTGAAATGAAGGTAATGACCTGCTCAAAATCAGCATCGGTAAAATTGAGCGTAACTTTCGTTTGTGCGCCTGCAAAAAACGGAAAAAATAGTCCGATTAATAATACAATTTTTTGCGCAGCACTCATGGCCACAAATATACGTGGCTAATCTGTTGTACTAGCGGAAGATATAGACAATTTTACCCTTTATTGAATAATTGAAGTTTTCTATAAATTTTAAAGCATTTAAAGCCTCGCTAATGCTTTCTGTAGAAAAATGTGCAGTAAATAATATTTGCTTCAAATCGGGGTCTTTGAATATTATTTTAATGTTATAATGTCGCTCAAAAAGTTTGGCTACCTCGCCAAAACGATTGTTTTTAAATATAAGTTCACGATTTGTCCAGGCGGTTTCTGTCAAGCCGCCCTGATCAACCTGACTTATGCCTCCTTTACCATCTGCAAGGGTAAACTTGTCATTGGGTTGCAGTGTGAATTCCTGGTTCTTATCTTTTTTAAGCGTTACCACTACTTTCCCTCTGATCAATGTCGTTTCCGCGAAACGATCATTTGGATAAATTTTAACATTAAAAGCCGTTCCCAACACCTGAACATCCATTTTTTCTGTATGAACAATGAAAGGATGTTGCCGGTCTTTCTTCACATCAAAGAAGGCTTCGCCAGATAGATAAACATTTCTATTATCGCCGCTAAATTTTTTTGGATACCGGAACCTGCTCAAGGCATTGATCTTAACAACAGATCCATCTCCAAGCGTAATCGTTCTAACATCTGCTGCTTTAGTTTGTAGCCTTATTAACTGCAAATGATCCGCATCACTGGAGAAAATCGCCTCTCTCTTATACAATAACAAAGCTGCAGATACCAGCGCAAGCATCGCAGCAATTCTTAGCCAGGGTAGAATTTTGTTTTTCTTAATTGTTAAAGGTTGTACTATGGGAGGCTGAATCTGACTTTTGATTCGCCCAAAAACCAGATCAATATTTTCTTCTTCTTCAGTTTCTGATTCCAGGTAATTTTGAAGCAATTTATATTCTTTATTAAATGCTGCATTATTGGCTAAAATGGTTTCGAGTTCCATAGATTCATCCGCAGAAATTTCTCCGGCCAATTGTTTTCCAAGCAATTCTGTAAATCTTTGATCTGTCATTTTAGTTATGGTCTTCTATTTAGAGGTTCCTTATTTTTAAAAAATTGCCTACAAGTAATGTAAAAAAGATAAAGTAGCCATCAGTATCAATATCGAAATTAAGCTTCCACTTGGGTTTTCACCAGTGTCTGTTTCTGCCAAAGGTCGCAAGATTAAGCGAAGTTTAGCTATTGCCCTGAATAGTTGGGTTTGCACCGTTCTTGGAGAAATATTAAGCAACTCTGCTACTTCTTTGTACTTCATCCCGCCTTCTTTAATGAGCCTGAAAACTTCCCGTGACTGGGGTGCTAAACCTTCTATGGCAAGGTTAAGTTGACGGTGAAGTTCCTTCGTTTCAAGAATATATTGCGGGGTATGCGAGGTCGCCGAAATATCTTCATCTACATCTGCCAAATCGATAAACGTAACTGAAGAATTTTTTTTAAGGTATTTGAGCGATTGATTTTTAACAGAGATAAAAAAATAACTTTCGGGATTTAAAACATGGGTACTTGCCGTTCGGTTTTCCCAGCATTTAACGAATACCTCTGTTACCAGATCTTCGGCGGCTTGCTTATCGCCAACGTAATAAACAGAAAATTTGATCAACCGGCTATATAAAAACCGGTACAGCTGCTCAAAGGCGATCATATCACTTTCGAGACAAATCTTACTCCATAAAAGGGCCAGATCCGGCTTAGCTGCTTTCAAATTGATTAGTTTAATTAATCAAACGTAAAGTAATCAAAAATAATTCAGCCGTCAGGCAGATTTAACAGAAAAATGTGATTTCCGGAACAGTTACTAAAACGTTATTTGGAGTGAGAGGAGGCATTTTATATGCCTGATCTTCCCTCGCCAAAAAATAAATTTAAAAATTATGGCTTTTCGTGTAGGCAATTTGTGCAGAACAAATGCTCTTAACTAATGAACCATATGGATGGATTCTGTATGGCGACTAACAATTAACCAAATAATTATTCAAAATTATTCTTAATGAATATGAAAAAATCTTTACAGCTCACTTGTTTACTGCTTTATGCATCAACAGGTTTGTACGCAGCTGCACCTATCAATCATTTTAATCACGCGGTTTCATTCCACTGGGTTTATCAGGACGTGATTAAAGGAACGGTAAAAGATGAAACAGGCACTACGCTTCCCGGTGTAACTGTTACCATAAAAGGCACAAAAACCGGGACGCAAACCAATACTTCCGGCCAGTATAGCATTCCTGCCAAAGCCGGAGATGTACTGGTATTCTCTTTCATCGGCTATCAGAACAAAGAAGTAACGGTGGGTGCAGAAACTACTGTTGATGTTTCTTTGGGTGGCGATTCTAAAAACCTGGAAACTGTTGTGGTTACGGCATTGGGTGTTAAAAGATCAGAAAAATCTTTAACCTATAATACACAGCAGGTTTCTGGTGATGAGTTATCGAAGGTAAAAAGTCCTAACTTAATGAATTCTCTGAATGGAAAAGTTGCAGGTTTAACCATTAGCCCTAGCGCATCTGGTGTGGGTGGTTCTGCAAAAGTGATTTTACGCGGTAGCCGTTCGGTGAGTGGAAATAATCAACCATTATACGTGATTGACGGGGTTCCGATTAGTAACAACGGTAACGCAAACGGACAGCAAAATAGTGTATTTGGTGGTGGCCAGGATGGTGGCGACGGAATTTCTAACTTAAATCCTGATGATATTGCAAGCATCACCGTTTTAGAAGGAGCATCTGCGGCAGCATTATATGGTAGCCAGGCACAGAATGGTGTAATTCTGATTACCACAAAGCAAGGTAAATCTGGTAAAACTGAAATTGGTTTTTCTTCGGGTGTAAACATTGATAACATTGCTTACAAACCTAAGTTTCAAAATAGCTATGGTCCGGCTTCTGCTACCACAAGAGATAGCTGGGGAAGTGCAATTAACAATACCACAGATAATTTAAAGGATTTTTTCCAAACAGGAATTAATACTTCTAATGCGATTAATCTTTCTGGTGGATCTGAAATTGCACAAACTTATTTCTCTTATTCAAACACTTATGCAAGTGGTATTCAGCCTGGAAATAAGTTAAACAGGAACAACATCAACCTGCGCGAAACTGCTAAATTTTTAAACAACAAATTAACGGTTGATGCAAGTGTGAACTACATTAACCAAAAAATTAACAATAGCCCTTCTTTAGGTTTATACTTAAATCCATTAGTGGGTTTATATCTTTTTCCAAGAGGCGCTGATATTAATCCTTACAAAGAGCAATATTTACTTGCCGGTAATAGCGGTATTGCCCGTCAAAACTGGTTAGGTGGCTCAGCAGATATTAATCAAAACCCTTGGTGGCTAACCAATTTAAACCCGAACACTTCTATCCGTAACCGTTTCTTATTAAGCGGAAGCGTAAAGTATGATGTAGCCAGCTGGTTAAACGTTCAGGTGAGGGGAAATATGGATCGAACGACCGATGATTATGAAAACCACAGGTTCTCTGGTATCAACGGAAACTTTAACTCTACCGGAACAGGTTATTTTGCACAAAGCAACCAGACTTTTGTACAAAAGTATGTAGATGCGATTGCGAACATTACCGTTCCGTTGACAGGATCTGATTTTAAACTGAATGGCTTAATTGGCGGAAGTATCAATGACCAGAAAACTTCAGGTTTATCTCTTGCAGGAAACCTTTCTGCAGTTGATTTCTTTACACCATCGAATACAATTGTAGCGCAGCCAGGTACTTTTACCGGAAATACGTTAACCAATACTACGGCGATTATTCCAAACCATAACCAGCTACAAGCTATTTTTGGTAACGCCAACTTATCTTACAAAGACTGGGCTTTCTTAACCGTTACGGGAAGGAACGATTGGTCTTCCAATTTATCGTACACGCCGAATAATTCTTATTTCTATCCTTCTTTTGGTTTGTCTTTCATTGTTTCGCAAATGTTTAAATTGCCAGAAGCAATCAGCTATGCTAAAGTGAGAGGTACTTATGCGGAAGTGGGTAACACGGTGCCGCCTTACTTAACGTTTATTCAGAATACTTTAAAAGCAGATGGTGCATTGTTGTTTAATACAAACAGGGCATTTAGAGAGTTAAAACCTGAGCGTACCAAATCTTTCGAGCTTGGAACAGATTTGCGTTTTCTGGCTAACAGAATTAACTTTAGCTTCACTTATTATAAAACCAATACCAGAAACCAATACATTCCGGTAATTGCACCACCATCATCATTGGTATCTACAGGCTATTTAAATGCTGGAAATGTGGAGAACAAAGGGATCCAGTTTATTCTAGGAGCTGATGTGGTTAAAGGTGATGGCCTCAACTGGAATACATCCATTAATGGTTCAGCCAACCGCAATAAAATTATCGATATCGCATCTGAAGATAGAATTTTCAGCGTAGACTTAACCGGTGGCGGAAATAATTCTTACATCTCAAGGTTAAAAGTTGGTGGTTCTTATGGCGATATTTATGGCTATACGCTACAGCGTGATGCACAAAACCGCATTGTATTAGCTGGAGACGGAACGAGCGCTTCGCCTTATACACCAGTGAAAAGTTCAGACTTCAATTACATTGGTAACGCAAATCCTAAATTTCAATTGGGTTGGAATAACAGTTTTAGCTACAAAGATTTCAGTTTTAGTTTCTTAGTTGATGGAAAATTTGGTGGTCAGGTTTTATCATTAACCGAAGCACTGATGGACGAGGCTGGCGCATCTGAGGCAACTGGTAACGCCAGAAACCAGGGCGGTGTGAAAATTGACGGTGTGGATACCAGAGGCAATGCCGTTTCGGCGAACATCAACCCGCAGAGTTATTATTCTATTGTAGGTGGCAGATCAGGCGTATCTGGCGAATATATATACAGCGCTACAGTAGTTCGATTAAGAGAAGCAGCTTTAGGTTACACCTTCCCGTTAACTGGTAAAACTTTCAAAAGCATGAAATTTTCCGTTACTGGCAGAAACCTGGTTTATTTCTACAAAAAAGCACCGTTTGACCCGGAAATCACCATGTCTACCGGAAATGGCTTATCAGGTATTGATGTATTCAATCAACCTGCAACCCGCACTTTAGGTTTCAATCTAAATTTATCATTTTAATTCTATTGAAAAACAACATGAAAACTATATATCATAAATCCGCTAATAAAGGGATTAAAGGATTGTCTGCTGTTTTGCTGGCATCTTTAATGGCCCTGAATTTTGGATGTACCAAAGACTTCGAGGAGTATAATACCAACCCAACGGCGCTTTCTCCAGAGCAAACAACAGCCCTTTTAAAATCTGCCATTGGCCCAATTGAGCAGGAAATTTTCCACAACTATCAGATTGCACAAAATTTAAGTGCAGATGCTTTTAGTGGTTACATGATGGCGCCAACACCATTTAACGGCGGGATCAATAACATGAACTATTCACTTAATAACGGATGGAACAGTGCCGGATTTAACGATCAATATAATTTTGTGATGGCTCCAATTTCTAAAATTGGCCAGAGCGAAGTGAAAACAAAATCGCCTGAGGCCTGGGGAATTGCACTTCTTGTTCAGGTAATGGCAATGAGTAGAGTAACAGATAAATTTGGTCCTATTCCATATACTACGGCAGGTTCTTCATTGGTTTCTACACCTTATGAAGATCAAAAAACGGTTTACAATGCCTTTTTTAAGCAGATTGATACCGCAGCAACCAATTTGCAGGCCTATATTGCCGCTAAGCCAGGAACACCAGCTTTTTATGATAAAGGCGATTTAGTTTATCAGGGAGATCCGGTAAGGTGGTTGAAACTTGCAAACTCGCTCCGGTTACGCTTGGCCATGCGCATTGTAAAAGCAGATGCAGCTACGGCAAAACTTCAGGCTGAAAAAGCATTAAGTGCGCAAGGCGGCTTATTAACTACTGTGAACGATAATGCTGCAGTTGCACAATCCGGAACCAGAGACAACGATTTATGGGTAGTTACCGTATCATATGATGGCGACAATGCCTTGGGTGCGGCTTTACAATCTTATCTTTCTGGCTATAAAGATCCACGCTTACCTGTTTATGCTACGCCAGCAACAGATCCTTTAATTGCTGGTCAGTATGTTGGAATCAGAGCCGGAGCAAATACCTCATTCAATGGTTTGGGAAAACCGGGCTATAGAAATTATTCCAGTATAAATTCGAGCGATAATCTAAAATCTCCTGCCGGACAAAAAGCGCCACAGATTTTAATGACAGCTGCAGAAGTTTGGTTTTTAAAAGCCGAAGCAGCACTTCGTGGATGGTCAGGTTCTGGCGATGCACAAACGAATTATGAAACTGGTATTTCTACTTCACTTCAACAGTGGAATGTGAGCACTGGAAATTATTTGGCCGATGCAACCAGTACACCAAGTGGGTATGTTGACCCGAAGAACCCGGCAAATAATTCAGCAGCGGTGAGTACAATTACCGTGAAATGGGATGCTGCAGCTTCTAATGAGCAAAAGCTGGAAAGAATTATTACACAAAAGTGGTTGGCCATCTTCCCTGATGGACAGGAAGCCTGGTCTGAATACAGACGTACAGGTTACCCTAAATTATTTACAGTAGCTAATAATTTCAGTAATGGAACGATTAATACGCAAACACAGATCAGAAGATTACCTTATCCATCTACGGAATTTGGAAATGGTAACAGTCAGGAAGTAGTTAAAGCGGTTGGCTTATTAGGCGGCCCTGATAATGGTGGTACCAGACTGTGGTGGGATATTGATAAAGGGAATTTCTAATCCAAATTCTAATTCATTATAATTTAAAGGTAGGATGACCAAGGTCATCCTACCTTTTTTTGTGCGGGAGAAGAGCAAAGACAAAAAACGAAAAACGACCAACCAAAACCCTACTTAAAATCTGGAATCGGGAAAAGGTAACCACCAAACAAAATATACGACCATAACAAAGTCCAGAAGATATTAAAGATTTGCGCAACCACAAATGTCAATGCTGGTTTGCCTCCTTGTAATTTAACCAACGAGGAAAACTTCGCTTCCATACCGATAGAAATAAAAGCAATGGCAAACCATATCGTCCGCAAACCGTTAAGGGTTGGACCAACACCTTTAGCCGTTGCTGGTGAAAGTAAAAAGGAGAAAACCAAAGAAGCACCAACAAATCCTAAAACGAATTTCGGGAATCGTTCCCAGACAATTTTAAGTCCAGGGCTTTTCGTTTTCACAATAGGAATTTCGCCATTTAAATTTGCAGGCTTTCTGTAAGCCCACCAAATGGCGATAAAAAATGCCGCTACGCCAATAAATACATTTTGTGAAAATTTAGCAATTACGCCAGCTTTTACGGCGATCGGCCCAACCAAATCGCCTGCGGCCGTTACTGTTGCTGTGGTATCTAAAGTGCCACCAAGCCAAGCGCCGCCAATTACTTCCGGTATTTGAAAATACCGCACTGCCCATGGCAAAATCACCATCATTGGGATGGCCATAATCAATACCAGGGTAGTTACATACGATAGTTTTTTCTTGTCGCCGTTAATAGCGCCGGCAGCCACAATGGCTGCAGATACCCCACAAATAGACACTGCAGATGCCAAGATAATACCGAATTCATCGTCTACTTTCAACTTTCTGCTTAACCACAAAGAAAAAAACCAAACGGCACTCACCACAATCACGGCCTGGATAATTCCCGGTAATCCTGCCTTAATCAGATCGGCAGATAAAATAGTTGTTCCTAAAATAACAAGACCTGTTTTAATGTAAAATTCTGAGCGAACAGCTTCCTTTAGCCATGAGGGAAGTTTGATCAGGTTGCCTAACAAAATACCAATCAGCAAAGCGAAAACCACATATTCTAATCCATAATAAGATACCGTTTTGTTGCCTCCGATAATAAAAGCAATATTGGCGAGTAAGTAAATCAAGGTAAAACCTGCAGCGAACCGTGCAACATTGCCACCAGATAAAGCAATGGCTATGCTGGCCAGAGCAAGAAAAATTACACCGGTTTCCAGGATGAGGAGCAGATTCCCCGGAGATAAAATTTTATTCAACAATTCCTCTCTTCCACTCCATTTGTAGGCTGGCAAAGCAATGGTTGTACCGCTGTTGGTTAAAAATAAAACGCTTGCAATAATAACGGAACCTAAAATTACGGCCCACCAGTCTTCTGTTAAAGATTGTAGAAATGTCTTCTTATCTGGTGTAATTCCCGCATCGGTTAATGTAGCACTATTTGCTGTTGCTGTATTCTCTACTGACATAATTTTTATTGTGAATTTATTTGATTGCTATTTTAAAAATATCTTTTAATGCCGCCTTAGCAGCGTTATATCCGCACATGCCATGCACGCCACCACCGGGCGGTGTAGATGATGAACAGATGTACAAACCTTTTGCAGAAGTTTTATAGGGAGACCATTTCAATACCGGACGGGTGAACAATTGTCTGATATCTAAAATTCCCCCATTAATATCTCCACCAATGTAGTTCGGATTATGCGCTTCCATCTGTTCAGTATTCATGGTATTTCTGGCCAAGATAACATCCATGAAACCAGGTGCAAAACGTTCTACCTGTTGCTCAATAATATAAGTCATATCTTGTGTAGAACCATTCGGCACATGGCAATATGCCCAGCCGGTATGCTTGCCTTCTGGTGCCCGCGAAGAATCGAAAAGGCTCTGTTGAGAAAGCAGTACAAAAGGTTTCTCGGCCTGCCTGCCCTTACTTGTCATCAACTCCCCTTCTGCTATTTCTTCGAAAGTGTTGCCTAGGTGAATTGTTCCTGCGGTTCTACAAGCTTCAGCCTTAAACGGAATAGGTTCATCCAGTGCCCAGTCAATTTTAAATACGCCCATTCCATACCTATAGCGTTCCATCTGCCACCTATAAATATTAGAGAACTTGTGGCCTGCAATTTTTAGTAATTGTTTGGGCGTTACATCAAAAAGAACGGCGTGGGCAGAAGGCAATTCTGATAGATTAGTTATGAAACGGCCTGTTTCAATCTTGCCGCCAATACTACTAAAGTAATTACTTAGTGCATGGGCAATGGAGATAGAACCGCCTTTTGGAATCGGCCAACCTTTCAAATGGCCTGTCGCCATGAGTACAAGCCCTATTGCCGTAGTACTTAAATTGCATAACGGCTGAATGGCATGAGCAGCCATCCCGCCAAACAAACCCCGTGCAGCCTGCCCTTTAAAATGATCTGCAAAATATGTGGCGCTGGTAAGGGCTTTCAAACCAAAGTTTGCCATAGCCACCGGATGTGATGGCAATCGCAGCGGCCCCAGTGTATCTTTATCAATAAGCGGCCAGTCTGAAGTTACCGATTTCATCAGTTTTTCATAAACCTGTTCATCGCGACCTAAGAAACTTGCCGTACGTGTAATGGATTGATCTAAAATTGCGGCTGTACCGTCATCAAAAGGATGTGCTGCGGCAAGTTCCGGATAAATAAATTCCAGCCCGTGCGCTGCCAGAGGAAGCGTTTTCAAAAAAGGTGAGCTTACCGCCATTGGATGAATGGCAGAGCAAACATCATGTAAAAAGCCCGGCAATGTAAGTTCTTCTGAGGCCAGGCCTCCACCAATTTTATCTTTCCCTTCGATGATTAAGACTGATAACCCCTGCTGCTGCATTAAAATAGCTGCAGCCAATCCGTTGGGACCAGAACCTACTACAATCGCATCGTAATCACGCTTTTCCAAACTCATTTTTTATTTTGTATAATTTTCAGGCTTAAAAAACACGAAGCCATCTTCCCTAATCTTCCAGGCGGTAACCGGATTCATATGGTAGCCAACTATATTCTCACCTCTCGCCTCCACCAATTGTTTCAGTGTAGGCTGTAAATAACCGGTTTCATCTGTTACCTGCTTAAAATCTCTGCTGAAACGCCATTCCAGTTCCATAAATATCTGAAATAAGTGTGGGCTTTGCTCAATACAGGCTCCTGTAGTTTTGCAATTTCCCAGCTTATTCCACCATCTGTACTCACCTCCACCTGGCTCACCTTCCCTCTTCCGCTCCAGGCCAATCCACGAATTTCAACATAACCTTTGTTAATTTGCTGTGGATAAGATGGGTAAGTGATGATAGAACGGGCGTCCATCTCAAAGCTAAACATTCTAATTTTATCCTTCTCGGGATAAGTATACCTGGAAGTTTCTTCACGCGTCATATAAGGCTCCTCAGATAATTCAATCCTCCTGAGCCATTTAATGTTCATATTCCCTTCAAATCTGGGCAATAATAGCCTGATCGGATAACCTTGTTCCGGTCTGATGGCTTCTCCGTTTTGGGCGTAAACGATCATCGCATCATCCCAGGCTTTAGCCAGAGGAATGGTTCTGGTCATCACTGCTGCATCAGAACCTTCTGCCAAGAACCATTTTGCTGCTGCATCAATCCCAACTTCATTAAAAATTGTCGATAACAATACACCTGTCCATTCACTCTGGCTTGTTAAACCCAGAATATCCTGAGGTGTCATTTCTTCCTTTCCCGTTCTGAAATTGCCGGCACACTCAATAAAACAGGTGCG